>NZ_BAAAQO010000002.1:928242-1104488 GCF_039531715.1 Pseudolysinimonas kribbensis
CGACCCTAGACGGTTGGACCGGTCGCACACCACGCCATCATCGGATGATGGGGACGAACCGGCCGCCCGCCTTGACAGCGCATGCGGACGATCCTAGGGTCGACTGGAATGCGCATTCCGCCCACATCGGCGTGCCAACCCCGCACCCTTGCGACATCACATCAAAGGAGATGCACCACGTGAACAAGAAGCTCCTGCGCGGCCTGGCGATCCCGCTCGCCGGCCTCGTCGCGCTCGGCGGCCTCGCGGCCTGCTCGACCTCCGGCGGTCAGTCCGACGGCTCGGGCGTCGTGAACCTGACGTTCGTCAACTGGGACAACGGCATGGACAAGGTGGTCGACGCCTGGAACACCGCCAACCCCAAGATTCAGGTCAAGCTCATCAAGCCCTCGGGCACCGGCTACACGCTCTACAACAAGCTGATCACCGACAACAAGGCGGGGACCAACCCCGACATCGCGGAGATCGAGTACCCCGCGATCCCGCTGATGATCTCGAACAAGGTCATCGTGCCCGTCGACAAGTACATCTCGTCGCTCGACAACTACTCGCAGAACGTGCTCGACCGGGTGCGGTTCGAGGGCAAGACCTACGGCGTGCCGCAGAACATCTGCCCGCTCGTGTTCTTCTATCGCAAGGACCTCTTCGAGGCGGCCGGCATCACCAAGCCGCCGGCCACCTGGGACGAGTTCGCGGCCGACGCGGCGATCATCCACGGCAAGAACCCGAAGCAGTACATCAGCAACTTCGACGCCGCGAGCCCCGAGTGGTTCTCCGGCCTCGCCGAGCAGGCGGGCGCCAACTGGTGGTCGGCGAAGGGTTCGACCTGGACCGTCGACATCGACGACGCCGCGACGCAGAAGGTCGCGAACTACTGGCAGGACCTGCTCACGAAGGACCTCGTGGCGCCCGGGCCGAGCTGGTCGACCCAGTGGAACACCGACATGAACACCGGCAACATCGTGGGCTGGATCTCGGGGCAGTGGGCGCCGAACCAGCTGCCCTCCATCACGCCCGACACGGCCGGCAAGTGGGCGGCGGCCCCCGTGCCGTCGTGGACGGCGGGCGACCAGCAGATCGGCACCTGGGGCGGTGAGGTCGAGGGCGTGACCGCGAACTCGAAGCACCCCGCCGAGGCCGCCAAGTTCGTCGACTGGATGAACAACAGCGAGAAGGGCATCGACCTGCTCATCACGAAGGCGCAGGTCTTCCCGGCGTCCGCGAAGTACCAGTCGCTGCCGGCGCTGAAGACGCCGCCGCCGTTCATGAGCACCCAGCCCGACTACAACGCGCTCATGGCTCAGCTCGCCTCGCACGTCCGCGGCTTCGACATCTGGGGCCCGAACGCGAACATCACGTTCAACGCCTACTCCGACGCCTTCGGCAAGGCCGTCCAGAACAAGACCTCGTTCCAGGACGCCCTGAAGACCGTGCAGGAGGCCTCCGTCGCCGACATGAAGAAGGCGGGCTACACGGTCAAGTAGCCGTCTGCTTCACTCGGGCGGGATGCCGGCGGCGCGTTCGCCGGCATCCCGCCTCCCCCTGCTCCCGCCCCTCCCACCCCGCAAGGAAGCCGATGGCCACCGTCCCCGCCGCAGCCCCGGCGCGACCCGCACCCGCTCGGCGCCGACGGCGCGGCCCGATCCTGCCGGTCGTGCTCGTCGCCCCCGCCGTCGCGCTGCTGCTGCTGTTCACGTTCGCTCCCGCGGTCTACGCCTTCGTGCTGAGCCTGTTGCGCGTGCACGTCTCGGGCGGCCTGCTCGGCACCTCGACCGAGACGGTCTTCGCCGGTGTCGCCAATTACGCGTCGACGCTGGCCGACCCCGAGTTCTGGGCGAGCCTCGGGCGCATGCTGCTGGTCGCCTCCGTCGGGGTGCCCTCGGTGCTCATCCTCGCGACGCTGTTCGCCCTCTGCCTCGACGCGAACCGCGCGCGTCTCACCGGCTTCAGCCGGCTCGCGATCTTCCTGCCCTACGCCGTGCCGGGCGTCATCGCCTCGCTGCTCTGGGGCTTCCTCTACCTCCCCGCGACGAGCCCCATCGGCGGTCAGTTCATCGACTACTTCGGCAACACGACGATCTTCTTCGCCGTCGCCAACGTCGCCATCTGGGGCGTGCTCGGGTTCAACATGGTCGTGCTCTACACCGCCCTGCAGTCCATCCCCCGCGAGCTCTTCGACGCCGCGCAGATCGACGGCGCGAGCGAGCTGCAGATCGCCGTGCGCATCAAGCTGCCGATGATCGCCCCCGCCATGACGCTCGTCGCACTGTTCAGCGTGATCGGCGCCCTCCAGCTCTTCAACGAG
Source organism: Pseudolysinimonas kribbensis (assembly GCF_039531715.1). NCBI lineage: Bacteria > Bacillati > Actinomycetota > Actinomycetes > Micrococcales > Microbacteriaceae > Pseudolysinimonas > Pseudolysinimonas kribbensis. The sequence goes on from NZ_BAAAQO010000002.1 coordinate 930,548, forward strand.
CCCACCACCTTGAAGCCGCTCACCAACGCGATCAGCTCGACCTGGGTGCCGCTCATGCGCGTCTACTCGGACGCCTTCGTCAACAACGACATCTACGGGGGAGCCGCCAGCGCCTTCACGCTGCTCGTCATGACCGTCGTGGCGACCGTGCTCGTGAACGTCGTCGGCAACCGCCTGAGCAGAAGGAGCGCCCGATGACCGCGGTCGTCTCATCCCGTCGCCGCAGCGCTCTGCGGCCGAGTCGTGACGGCCGGCCCGGCGCGCGACGGGTCAGCTGGGTGCCGACCCTGATCCTGCTCGCGGGCGCGGTCTACTGCCTCGTGCCGGTGCTGTGGATCCTCATCGCCGCGACCAAGTCCAACGGGGAGCTGTTCTCCACGCCCCCGCTCGTGCCGTCGTTCGACGGGGCGTTCGGGAGCAACATGGTCGGCATCCTGACCTACGATCACGGGATCTGGGTGCGATGGGCCCTCAACACCGTGATCTACGCGGTCGGCGGCGGCATCCTCTCCACCTTCATCGCGGCGGCCGCCGGCTACGCGCTCGGCAAGTACCGATTCCGGGGCAGCCGCTTCGTGTTCCGCTCGATCGTGGCGGCCGTGCTGCTGCCGCCGGTGCTGCTCGCGGTACCGCAGTACCTGCTGCTGGCACCGGTGGGGCTGACCGACACCTACTGGAGCGTGCTGCTGCCGCAGCTCGTGAACCCGTTCGCGATCTACCTCTGCAAGATCTACGCCGAGGCGTCGGTCGCGGACGAGATCATGGAGGCCGCGCGCCTCGACGGCGCCTCGGAATGGCGGATCTTCCACTCGATCGGGCTGCGCCTCATGTCGCCCGCGCTCATCACGGTGTTCCTGATCCAGTTCATCGGCGTCTGGAACAACTTCCTGCTGCCGTTCGTGATGCTGACCGACCGCGAGCTCTATCCGCTCACGCTCGGGATGTACGGCATGATCATGCCGACCGGCGGGCAGCCCAATCAGTTCTCGCTCGTGATCGGCGGGGTGTTCCTCTCGATCGTGCCGCTCGCCGCGATCTTCCTGTCGCTGCAGCGGTTCTGGAAGGTCGACCTGCTCTCCGGCGGCGTGAAGCTTTAGGCGAATGAGACGCACTCGAGAAGGCGAAGAGGTAGCTTCAGAGCACCCGGGTCAGGCGGGGTACCGACCGCCGGCACGACCCCGCCGCATAGGCTGGTGCCGGAGCGCCGGGAAGTCTGGTCGGCCGGCATCTGTGCCGTGACCGAACGGGAGGCCGTGTGCTGAGAGCCCTGCCGTCCTCCCTCGCCCGCAACTTCCTCGGCGACTCGCCGCGCTGGTACAAGATCACCATCGTCGCGTTCCTCGTTGCGAACCCGGTCGTGTTCCTGCTGATCGATCCGTTCGTCGGCGGCTGGCTGCTCGTCGCGGAGTTCATCTTCACCCTCGCGATGGCGCTGACGTGCTACCCCCTGCAGCCCGGGGGCCTTCTCGCGATCGAGGCGGTCGCGATCGGGATGGCGTCGCCCCAGGCGGTGTTCGAGGAGACCCGGTCGAACTTCACCGTGATCCTGCTGCTGATGTTCATGGTGGCGGGCATCTACTTCATCCGCGAGCTGCTGCTCCTGCTGTTCACCAAGCTCCTGGTCGCGGTCCGCTCCAAGGTGCTGCTGTCTCTGGCCTTCGCGACGATGACAGCCGTGTTGTCGGCGGTGCTCGACGCCTTGACGGTGGCGGCGGTCGTCATCGCGGTGGCCGCGGGCCTGTATGCGGTCTACCATCGCTTCGCTTCCGGTCGCGGCGCGGGAGACCTCCACGATCACAGCGATGACCGTCTGGTGCACGAGCGCCATGAGGGCGACCTCGAGACCTTCCGCGCCTCCTTGCGGAGCCTCATGATGCACGCGCTGGTCGGCACCGCGCTCGGCGGCGTGGCCACGCTCGTGGGGGAGCCGCAGAACCTGCTGATCGGCGACACGGTGGGGTGGGATTTCGGGCAGTTCCTGCTGCACGTCGCGCCGGTCTCGATCCCCGTCGTCATCGTCGGGCTCGCGATGTGCGCGCTGCTCGAGCGCACCCGATCGTTCGGGTACGGAGCGCGCCTGCCGGACTCGGTGCGCTCGGTGATGGAGCACTGGGACGAGGGTCAGAGCGGCGGCCGTGACGCCCGCGCGCGGGCGCGACTGCTCATCCAGGGGCTCACCGCGGTCGCCCTGGTCGTCGGGCTCACCCTTCATCTCGCCGAGGTCGGCCTGGTCGGGCTCGCCGTGATCGTCCTGGCGACGGCGTTCGCCGGAGTGACGGAGGAGCACGCGATCGGCAAGGCGTTCCAGGAGGCGCTGCCCTTCACCGCGCTGCTGGTCACGTTCTTCGCGATCGTCGCCGTCATCCACGAACAGCACCTGTTCGCGCCGATCATCGACACCGTGCTGGCGCAGCACGGACGGGCCCAGCTCTCGCTCATCTTCCTGGGGTCGGGCGCGTTGTCGGCGATCAGCGACAACGTGTTCGTGGCGACCGTGTACATCAGCGAGATCGCGAAGGCCTTCCACGCCGGCGACATCTCGCGGCATCAGTTCGAGCTGCTCGCCGTGTCGATCAACACCGGCACCAACATCCCGAGCATCGCCACTCCCAATGGGCAGGCGGCGTTCCTGTTCCTCCTCACGTCGACGCTCGCGCCGCTCATCCGGCTCGGCTACGTCCGGATGCTGTGGATGGCGCTGCCCTACGCAGCGGTCCTCTCGGTCACCGCATACCTGGCCACGGTGTTCCTGCTCTAGCCGTCCGAGGCGCGCAGCCCGGCCAGCAGCAGGCGCACCATGCGCTCCGCGTGCGCGGGGCTTCGGCCGTGCTGCTCGGCGCCGTGGCAGAGATTGGCCACCGCGCCCAGGAACTCGCCGGCGTCGACATCCTGGATGCGCACCCCCGAGCGCCGCGCCGATTCGAGCAGTCGTTCGAGGGTCGGGGTCAACCGCGCCGAGAAGTAGTCCGCGAGCGGAGCGTAGGCCGGGTCGCCCGAGTGCAGCGCCGCGGCGAGACCCTGCTTGGTGGCGAGGAACTCGGTGTACCGCAGGATCCACCGATCGAGCGCCTCGTCGGGCGGGAACGACGCCTCGATCTCCGTGGCCGCCGTGACGCACGCATCCATCTCGCGTCGGAACACCGCCGAGATGAGGTCGGACCGTCGAGGGAAGTGGCGGTACAGCGTGCCCACACCGACGCCCGCGCGGTCGGCGATCGCACGCACCGGTGTATCGACGCCGGATGCCGCGAACTCCGTCTTGGCGGCCTCCAGCAGCGCGTCGAGGTTCTGCCGCGCATCGGCGCGCATGACGCGCGGCGCGTCGCTGGGGCTCTCCGCGGTCGGGACTGAGGGCATGGCGGCATCCGAGACTTGCGGCGGAACCCTGTTCCGCATATGGTCGTCTTAAGCGGAACCATGTTCCGGTTATATCCGGAGTGTCGTTCCGTCTCTCACCACACTATGCCGCCGCGGTCCCGATCGCGGCGACGAGGAGCACACCATGCAGTACCGCACGCTGGGCCGCACCGGCATCAAGGTCACGCCCTACGCGCTGGGGGCGATGATGCTCGGCTCGCTGGGCAACCCGGATCGCAGCGCCGGCGTCGCGATCATCCACCGCGCCCTCGATGCCGGCATCAACTTCGTCGACACCGCCGACCGCTACGGCGACTCGGAGGAGGTGGTCGGCGAGGCGCTCAAGGGGCGCCGCGACGAGGTGGTGCTGGCCACCAAGTTCTGGGGGCCCGTCGACGACGACGTCAACCATCGGGGCGCGTCGCGGCGCTGGATCCGGGAGGCGGTCGAGCGATCGCTGCGTCACCTCCAGACCGACTACATCGACCTGTACCAGCTGCACCGCCCCGACCCCGACACCGACATCGACGAGACGCTCTCGGCCCTCACGGATCTCGTTCGGGAGGGCAAGGTCCGCTCGGTCGGCAGCTCGTCGATGCGCGGCTCCGAGATCGTCGAGGCGCAGTGGATGGCGGAGCGCCGCGGCTTCGAGCGCTTCCGCACCGAGCAGCCGAACTACTCGATCCTCGACCGGGAGATCGAGCGCGAGATCCTGCCCGTGGCCGAGCGCTACGGGATGGGCACGCTCGTCTACAGCCCGCTCGCGGGCGGCACGCTGACCGGGCGGTACCGGTCGGGGCAGGAGAACGACAACTTCCGCTCCACCCGGACGGGGATGCGCCACTTCCGCGACGAGCGTCGGCTGGCCGCCGTCGAGCAGCTCGTCGCCCTCGCGGAGGAGCTCGGCGTGAAGCTGACCCACCTCGCGATGACCTTCGCGATCGCGCACCCGGGCGTCACGTCGGCCATCGCCGGACCGCGCACGATGGAGCAGCTGGAGGACACCCTGGCCGGGGTCGACCTCGCGCTCTCCGACGAGGTGCTCGACCGGATCGACGCGATCGTGCCCCCGGGCGAGAGCATCGGCGCGATGGACATGGTCTACCGGGGTCCGCAGGTCGGCGCTGCGGCCCTGCGCCGACGGCCCCCCGCGGAGCGTTCCGCCGGCTGACCTTCGCCGACACGGCGTCGTCAGGCGCGTTCGGCGAAAACCGCGGCCGCGACTCCGTACCCCTCGAATGCCCTCGCCACGCCGGCATAGGCGGCGACCTGCACGAACACCTCGACCACCTCCCGTGCGGTGGCGCCGCTGTTGAGGGCGATGCGGATCTGGCCGCGGAGCGGCTCGAGGGTCCCGAGCGTGGCGGCGATGGCCACGGAGACCAGGCCGCGGGTGCGGTGGTCGAGGTCGTCGGTGCGCGGCCACGCGTCGGTGAACGCCTGGATGGTGGCGATCCGCTTGAAGTCCGCGCCGTTGGCGGGTTCGCCCGGGGTGGCCGCGAGGAACGGCTCGAGGGGTGTGCCGAGCAGCTGCCCGGCGTATTCCAGCGCTGCGGAGTAGTCGCGGTCGGACGCGAGGGTCATGACGGGGTCCTGTCTCTCTCGGAGAACACCTAGTACAACATGGTTGTGTTATTAACGCAACCCAGGCGCGTTACGCTCACTGCATGTCCGAGTTCCAGCGCGCGCGCACCGCCGACGCCAAGCGCTCCCGTGAGACCGCGATCCTCGACGCCGCCCGCGCGCTGGCGACGCGCGACGGTGTGCGCTCGGTGACGCTGACCGGCATCGCGCAGCAGATCGGGATGCACAAGTCGGCGCTGCTTCGCTACTTCGAGACCCGGGAGCAGATCCTGCTCCGTCTCGCCGCGGCCGAATGGGCGCGGTGGGGTCCCGAGCTGAGCGCGGCGCTGGCCATGCTGGACGATCCCCGTGACGTCGGCGGGGCGGTCTCCGCGACCCTCACCGCTCGCCCGTTGTTCTGCGACCTGCTGGGTCACGTCTCGCTCAGCCTCGAGCGCAACGTCTCGGTCGACTCGGTCCGGGAGTACAAGCTGGTGACGCACGGGGAGGTCGACCGCATCGGCGCAGCGCTGCGGGCTGTCCTGCCCGAGCTGGTCGAGCAGGATGCCGTCGATGTCATCTCGACGGCGATCTCGGTGGCCGGCACCATGTGGCAGATGTCGACGCCGGGGGAGGTGCTGAGCGACGTGTATCGGCGCGACCCGCGCCTGGCGCACGCCATCGTCGATCTGCAGCCCACGTTGACGCGGATCCTCGATGCGGTGGTCGAAGGGTTGCGGGTTGCACGGCACGCAGGCGGGTGAGCCGACGCCGGCGCGAGGGCGCAGGATGGTGCCGTGTCGAAGATGAGCCCCAGCACGCCGGAGCGGCTGTCCGGCTACACCGACGCGGTGTTCGCGGTGATCATCACGATCATGGTGCTCGAGCTGAAGCCGCCGGCCTCCGCCGAGCTGAGCGCGCTGCTGTCGCTGTGGCCGGTGGCGTTGAGCTACGTCGTCAGCTACGCGTTCGTGGCGATCATCTGGATCAACCACCACTACCTGATGACCTACATCACGTCACCGTCGCTGCGGGTGATCTGGCTGAACTTCGGCCACCTGTTCTTCGTCTCGCTCGTGCCGTTCACGACGGCGTGGATGGCGCAGACCGAGTTCGCGCCCGCTCCCGTCCTCGTCTACGCGGCCCTGTTCGTCGTGACCGACGGCATGTACAACCTGTTCGAGCGGGAGATCCTGCGCAGCTCCGGCGAGTTCAGTCCGGTCGAGTACCGGGCGACCCGTCGCCGCTCGCTCTTCGCGTTCCTGCTGTTCGTGGTGGCGGCCGTGCTGGCGGTCTTCTCCAACTGGGCGGGATTCGGCTTCATCTGCGTAGCGCTCGCGCTGCACCTGGCCCCGGATGCGACCGGGTGGCGGCGCCGGGCGCGCGAGACGCGCCGGCAACGGCGCGCGACTCCCGGGATGTGAGCTCCTCGGCGCCGGTCTGAACGGCCGCTCGGAGCTTGGGAGGCGCCCAGCGTTCGACCGGCATCCTGGATCCATGAGAGGCATTCCCGTGGCGGCGGCCGCCGTCGCGCTCGCGATCGGGCTGAGCGGGTGCGCGGGCAACGCGGGCTACTCGACGGCCACTGCGCGGGGTCTGCAGCGCTCCGTGTTCGACGTGGCGAGCTCCGCGGCCGGCAGCGACTACTCCGCCGCGCTCACCCGGCTGAGCGCGCTCGAGAGGCTGAACGACGCGGACGCCGAGAAGGGCACGATCGAGCCCGCGCGCCACGACGCGATAGCCCGGTCGATCGCCCTCGTGCGCGCCGACCTGATCCAGCTGCAGGATGCCGCCACCACGGCCGAGCTGCGCGCCCGGCTCCAGCAGCTCCAGGAGCAGCAGGAGCAGCAGAAGACGCAGGCTCCCACGCCGCCGAAGAAGAAGGGCGGCCCGAAGCCCCCGGGGCCGAAGGGATGACGGTGACCGAGAGCCTCGACCTGATCGCGGCGCGATACCGGCTCCGGGATCGGGTCGGCACCGGCGGCATGGCGGAGGTGTATCGAGCCCTCGACGAGAGCCTCGGCCGGGACGTCGCGCTCAAGATCTTCCGGCGCGAGCTCGCGGAGGGCGAGGACCTGCATCGCCAGCAGGGGGAGATCCGCCTGCTGGCGCGCCTGTCGCACCCCTCCCTCGTGACCCTGTTCGACGCGGTCTCGGACGACCGCGGCCGCGGGGTGCTCGTGCTGGAGTACGTGCACGGGTCCGACGTGCGCGCTCGACTCGCGCGCGGACCGCTGCCGCCCCCGGAGGTCGCGGCGATCGGCGCCGACGTCGCGCGCGCGCTCGCCTACATCCACGGTCAGGGAGTCGTGCACCGCGACATCTCGCCCGCGAACATCCTCCTGCCCGACGACAACGCGTCGGGCCCGACGGCGAAGCTCACCGACCTGGGCATCGCGCGCCTGGTCGATGATGCGAAGATCACCGCCACGGGGTCGGTCATCGGCACCGCCGGGTACATGAGCCCGGAACAGGCCGAGGGCCGCCCGGCCACGCCGGCCGGCGACGTCTACTCGCTCGGGCTGGTGCTGCTGGAGTGCCTCACCGGGCGGCGCGAGTTCCCGGGCAGCGGGGTCGAGTCCGCGGTGGCGCGGCTGGCGCGCGACCCCGCCATCCCGCCCGCCCTTCCGGCGGCCTGGCAGGAGCTGCTGCGCACCATGACGGCGCGTGATCCGGATGGGCGCCCCACCGCCGCGGAGGCCGCCCAACGGTTGAGCGCGCTGGTCTCGCTCCAGGCCCCCGCGCTCGACGACCCCTCCCTCGCCGAGCTCCCCACGGTGGCGATGACCGTGGCCGCGGCACCGGATCCGACCAAGGTGCTGCCCGCGAACCCCGCGCCGGACCAGCCGGCGGCGGCGAAGCCGCGCATGCGGGGCCGCCGCGCGGTGCAACTCGTCGCGGGCCTCGCGCTCGCGGTCGCCGTCGTGCTCGTGGTCGTCCTCGTCATGGTCTCCGCGCACGGCGCCACGCCGCGGCCGGACCCCGTGACGAGCTACCCGGCGGTCAGCGGTCCGCTCGGCGAGCACCTGAAGCAGCTCGAGAAGCAGACCTCCGTGACCTACGCGCCGTAGCGGCGTCAGTCCGTCGGCGATCCGTCTCCACGCCGCCGACGGATCACGATCGCGAGACCGCCCGCGAGCAGCAGCACGAGCGCCATCGCGACGCCCGGGAGCAGGAGGTCGCTGCCGGTGAGCGCGAGCCCGCCCGGCGGGTCGACGAGCACCCGCGACGTGGACGGATCACTGGTGATCGTCCCGCCGCCGCGGAGCGTGCCGCTGACCGTCGCGCTGTTGCTCAGCCGGGAGCCGCGGACGAGGTCGGCATCCACGACCGTGTAGGTCGCGGTGCAGGTGACCGACTCAGCCGGTGACAGCGTCGACGCGCTGTCGGGGCAGGCGATCGCCGAGAGCGTGCCGTGACCGGTGAAGGCGCCCTCGTGCACGACCGGGTCGGTGATCGTCACGTTGCCGGTGTTGGTGACCGCGAACGAGTAGGTCACCACCTGACCCGCGCGGGTGACCTTCGCGGCGTCGGCCGTCTTCACGATCGTCAGCGCCGGTGCCGGACTCGTGGTCACGACCGAGGTCGACGGCGGCGACACGGGAGGCGTCGTGCCGTCCGGCGGGGTGCCGGTGACCGTGGCGGTGTTGGTGAGCGCCCCGGAATCCACGTCGTCCTGGGTCGCCGTGTAGTCCGCGGTGCAGCTGACGTCATCGCCGGGCGCGAGGCTGATCGGACCGGTCGGGCACTGGATCGCCGACAGCGCGCCGCTGCCCGAGAACGCGCCCTCGTCGATCACCGGATCGGTGATCGTGACGTTGCCGGTGTTCGTGACCAGGAACGAGTAGGTCAGATGCTGCCCCGCCGCCGCCGCCGTCACATCCGCCGTCTTGGCGAGGGTGAGCGCCGGTGTCCGCGTCACGTTCACCGTCGCGGTGGAGGGGATGGACAGCGCGACGACGCCGCTCGGCGCGACGCCGGTCGCCGTCGCGGTGTTCGAGACGACGCCGCCCGCGTCGATGTCGGCTTGGGTGACCGTGTAGTCGGCGCTGCAGGTCTCGAACTGCCCCGCGAGCAGGGTCTCCCGGGGGCAGTCCAGCGCGCCGAGGGTGCCGGTGCCGGTGAACGTGGTCTCCGGCACATCGATCGCCGAGAGCGTGACGTTGCCCGTGTTCGTCACGAGGAAGGAGTAGGTCACGCTCTGCCCGGCGGCGTCGACGGTGGTCGGCGTCGCGGTCTTGCTCAGGGTGATCCCGGGCGCCTCGGGCGTGGGAACGACGATGGTCGACGGCTCCGAGGGGACCGGGATCTCCGATCCTGGCGGCGTGCCCGTCACCGTCGCGGTGTTGCTGACGCTGCCCGCGTCCACATCCCCACCGCTGAGGGTGTAGTCGGCGGTGCAGAGCGTCTGCTCCCCGGGCGCGAGGGTCGTCTGCGCGCACGTCGGCGTCGGCAGCGAGCCGGTGCCCGTGAAGGTGGAATCGTCGATCGCGATGTCGCTCATGGTCACGTTGCCGGTGTTGGTGACCACGAAGTCGTAGGTGATCGTCTGACCCGGCTGGAAGGTCGCGTCTCCGGATGGCGTGGCCGACTTCACGACGGTGAGCGCCGGAGCGGGGTCGGCGGCGGGCGTCGACGTCGTCGACGGCGGAGAGGTGGTGACCACGCCGCTCGGCGGGGTGCCGTGGGCCGTCGCGGTGTTGTCGACCGCGTGCGCCGCCACATCATCCGGGGTCACCGTGTAGAGCGCGTCCGCTGTGCACGTCTCGGTGTCCCCGGGTGCGAGCGTCGTGCTCGGACAGGTGACCGGCCCGGCCTTGGCGTCGGTGACGCCGACGTCGGTCAGGGCCACGTCTCCGGTGTTCGTGACGGTGAAGGTGTAGCCGATCGTGTCACCGGCATTCGTGATGCCGTCGCCGTTGGCATCCGTCGGCGTTCCGGCGTGCTTCACCAACGTGAGGGCCGGGCTCTCGAAATGCACCGTGCTCGATCCCGGCGGGTTCAGCCCGACCGTCGTCACGTTGCCGGGGCCGTTCGTATAGGCGACCCCGGTGGTCGCGGAGGCGACCTGCACGGTGACGGTGCACGACGCCATGCCGGCGGCGAGGTCGCCCGTCGCGGCGACGCTCGTGCTGCCCGCGGCGGCCGTGACCACGCCGGACGGGCAGGTGGTGCTGATCGCCGGCACCGCCGCCACCCGGAGGCCGGACGGCAGCGCGTCGGTGAACGACCAGCCGTTCTTCGCGGCGAGCTCACTCGTGTTGGTGACCGTGAACGTCAGGGCCGACGCGCCCCCGGTCGGAACGATCGCGGGGCTGAAGGCCTTGTCCAGCTGCGGGGTCACGTCGAGGATCTTGAAGTTGTCGAACGCCTGGTCGTTCCCGGAACCGGACGGCTGCTGGTTGGTGAGGCGGAATCCGATCGTCGAGCTGGTGACCAGAGCGGACTGGTTGCCGGTGAACGTGCCGACGGTGACGGTCGCTGCGTCGACGGCGAAGCTGCGCCGATTCGGGTCGGCGCAGATGTTGTAGTCGGTCGTGTTCAGCGGGATGGCACTGCCTCCGTCGAGGAGGTAGAACCGATCGAGCGCCTGTACTCCGGTGGAGCAGAGGTTGCCGACCTGAACGGAGAACGTGAGGAACCGGCCACTGGTGGGCACGGTGATCCCGTTGCCTTGCAGCATCGTGCCGGTGTAGTTGTTCGACGTGCCGCCGACGGTCTGGTCGGCGACCGCGAGGTTCTGTGTCGGGTCGGTCATGCCGTTGTAGAGCCCGATGCCGGACGGGATCGTCCGCGCGCTCGGCCACCATCCGCTCGACGCGCCGCAGAAGCTCTGCGCCCCGAGGGCCGCGTTGGTCGCCTGGTGGCCGAAGATCAGCCCGTTGCAGAGCGTGGTGTTCTGGTACACGGGGTCCGCCGTGTAGGTCGCTCCGCTGCTGCTCGTGTAACCGGCGATCCTGGTTGCGCCCGCGACCGGCGCATTCTGGAAGTCCTCCTGGTAGACGAGGGTTCCGTCGCTCGGCACCCCCGGGTTCCCGGGTGCGGCGCTCGCCGGTTGGGCGACCAGACCCAGGGCCAGGCCGGAGGCGATCAACGCGGCGGCGCCCGCCGCCGCAGCGAGACGCAGCGGCAGCGATCGCAGTGCCGGCAACAGGCCCCGCCTGCCCTGCTTCGAACCAGGTACGGACAGACCGGTCACTCGGATCCCCCTGCGAATCGCGACTCGGCGCTCCCAGCCCCATCCACACCCGTGGATCACGCGAATAGTCGTCAGCATAGCGATCGGCGCGGCCGGCGCCCATGGTTACTCCCGGGGCGTGAAGAGGTCCGTGATGTCGTGCCCGTCGTCGATGTCGGTGAGCACGACATCCCCGGATCGGAGCCGGGTGCCGGAGCGGACGGGCAGGCTGCGTCCGTCCCGGCTCGCGAGCGCCACGCGGGCGAGCTCGTCGGGGAACAGGTCGCCGACCGTGGCGCCGTCGGCGGCCGACCCCGACTCGACGGTGTGGCGCTCGAGGCCGGTGGGCCGGTCCGCGAAGCGGACGTCGAGCGACCAGGGACGCGCCTCCACCTCGCGCATCGGCACCCGGAGCGCTCGGGCCAGCAGCGGCACGAGTCCGCCTTGCACCACGACGGAGAACAGGACGACGACGAAGACGATCCCGTATAGCGTCTGCGCGCCGGGCACGTCGGCACTCACGATGAGCAGCCCGAGCAGGATCGGCACCGCGCCCTTGAGCCCCGCCCAGAGCAGGAACGCGCGCTCGCCCCACCGGATGCGCAACGGGAGGCTCAGTGCACCGACCAGCACCGGCCGAATGATGAACGACAGGATCGCCGCGATGGCGAGTCCGGGCACCAGCACCTCCGGCCGGAGCACGACGTCGAGCCGGATCGTCAGCCCCAGCACCGCGAACGCGACGATCTCGGCCAGGCTGGCGATGCCCGAGGTGAATCGGGTGATCTCCGTCTTGTAGGGCGCGTGCAGGTCGCCGATGAGGATCCCGGCGATGAACACGGCGAGGAACCCCGAGCCGTGGGCGGCGGTGCCCAGACCGTAGAGCAGCCCGGCGGCGGCGATCGCGAAGACCGACGCGAGCGATTCGCTGGGGAGGGTGAGGCGCGACAGCAGCAGTCGCAGGCCGAGCCCTCCGATGATGCCGACCACGGCGCCGATGCCCAGTTGCAGCAGGAATTCGAGCACCCCGCTGCCGACGGCGCCCCACCCCGTGCCGGTGGCGGCGAGCAGGGCGGCCATGATGGCGATCCCCACCGGGTCGTTGGCGCCGGACTCGCCCTCGAGGATCGTGCCGGTGCGGCCGCCGATCTCCTTGCGCCCCAGCACGGAGAAGACGACGGCCGGGTCGGTCGGCGAGAGCGCAGCCCCGAGCAGAAGCGACGCGGTGAGATCGAGCCCGAGCAGGAGATGAGCGGCGAGGGCGACTGCCGCGGCCGTGACGGCGGTGCCGGCGATGCCGAGCCAGAGAATGGGCGCGGCCGAGCCGCGGAAGCGCCGCCAGCCGATGTGCATGCCGCCGTCGAACAGGATGAAGGCGAGCGCGATGCTGACGACCTTCTCGTCGAGCTGTCGTCCGGATTCCGCGACGGGCGGAAGGGCCAGAGCGAGGAGGGCTGCCGCGACCAGGAAGAACGCCGGGGCCGGGATCCGCAGCCGCTGGCTCAGCCGGTTGGAGAGCACCGCGAGGATCACGGCGGCGGCGACGGCGGCCACCACGAGCGCGAAGGCGATCTGATCGGTCATGCGGCTCCAGGGCGTGCGGGGATGGAGCCGACCAGACTTCCCGGCGCACCTGGGGCCAGCGTAGCCGGGCGTCCACCGGCGGAGCACGAGCGGATCGTCGGGCCCGGACTCCGGGCCGCCTGCACGGCACCTTCGGATATGTCGAAAGCACCCACGACACTATTGGCACTCGGCAGCGGAGAGTGCTAATACATCTTCCGTGGCCCCTCGACCGGGACCGCACCCGATGAGGAAGGAGAGATCCATGTCCAACCCGTTCGATGTTCTGAGCCAGCTCGACCGCCTCGCGTCCGGCGTGTTCGACACGGCCCTGACTCCTCGCCTGATGCCCGTCGACCTGTTCCGTGACGGCGACCAGTACGTGCTGTCCGCCGACCTCCCCGGCATCGATCCGGCCAGCGTCGACCTCGACGTGGACGGCCAGCTGCTGACCATCCGCGCGGAGCGCAGGACGCCGGCGAACGACGGCGTGCAGTGGCTGAGCCACGAGCGCCCCGACGGCTCCTACATGCGCCAGTTCACCCTCGGGGACGGCGTCGACGTGGAGCGGATCACCGCGAACTACGAGCACGGCGTGCTGTCGGTCATCATCCCGATGGCCGAGCGCGCCAAGCCCCGCAAGATCGCCGTCGCCGCGGGCGGTGCGGAACAGAAGCAGGTGAGGGCCTGATGAGGCGGCTCGTGGCCGTGCCGCAGGACCCGCGCGATCGCCGCTCCGAGGGCTCCGGGGTGCGGCTTCCGAACCTCGGACGACGGCTCACGCCGCCGCTCGGGGAGCGTCGGCCGTCGCGCACCGGCTGGTCCGGGCGCTTCCCGGGAGGCCCGCCGCTGCGCGCCGCCTGAGCAACCGGGTCCCGGACGCGTCCTCGCGCCCGGGACCCCTCGGCTCGGGTCGGGGCTCATCGATGCCGTCGGACGTCAGGTCGCCGTTCGGATCCTGACCTCGCGCTCCATCCGCTTCTCGTGCCGCCGGCGGCCCTTGATCGCCTCGAGCTCACGGCTCTTCGGCGGCGCGCTCGTCACCAGCTGCTCGAGCATGCGGCGAGTCGCGAGCGCGATCTCGTCGATCGCCTGCTCGAACGCCGCCGCGTTCGCGCGGGAGGGCCGGGTCGACCCGCTGACCTTGCGCACGAACTGGAGCGCGGCCTCCCGTACCTCGTCATCGGTGGTCGGCGGCTCGAAGTTGTGGAGGCACCGGATGTTGCGGCACATGCCGCCGACCATAGTCCGTGAGGAGCGCCGTGGTGCCGTGTCCGAATCCCGCGAGCCCAGGCATCCGGCGATCGTCAGGATCGACAGGTGCGAACACACGACGTGATCAGCCCCGCGATCTTCTACTTCGGCACCCCGGTCGCTCTGCTGAGCACCGTGACCCCGACCTCGCTCCGATGTCGAGCATCTTCTGGCTCGGCCGACGGGCCGTCATCGGCATGTCGCCGCGGTCGCAGACGGCGCTCAACATCCGCGCGACCGGCGAGTGCGTGATCAATCTGCCCTCCGCCGACCTCGTGGATGCCGTCGACCGGCTCGCGCTGACGACCGGCCGCAATCCGGTCTCGGAGCGCAAGGCCTCTGTCGGATACCGGTACGAGCCCGACAAGTTCGGTGTCGCCGGGCTCACTCCCGTGCCCTCCGATCTCGTGCACCCGTTCCGCGTCGCCGAATGCGCGGTCAACCTCGAGGCGCGACTGGTGGTCGACCACCGGTCCGACGCCGATGCCGACTCGATGCGGCCGATGGAGCTCGAGATCGTGCGCACGCACGTCCATCCGCGCATCCGCTCCGACGAGGGGATGCAGCGGGTCGACCCCGATGCATGGCGGCCGCTCATCATGAGCTTCCAGCACTTCTACGGCGTCGGCGAGCGGCTGCACCCCTCCCGGCTCGCCACCATCGGTGAGGAGTGGTACCGGTAGGCGCGGCGGACCGCCGCGTTCGGTCGGCGCACAGCCGAACCGGCTAGATTCGACCCATCTGTTCGATGGGCGAGTCGCCCGCACCTCTGACTGGGAAGTCGGACTTCGATCCCAGGAGAGGCCATGTCCTCCGTTTCGTACACGCGCACCATCTCGGCATCCGCCGCGGGCCCGAACTTCGCCGCGATGTCGCGTGTCGTCCGCGAGACGGGGCTGCTGCGCCGCAGTCGCTGGTTCTACGCCCTCCTGCTCGGCGGGCTGTTCGTCGCGCTCGGCGGGGCCATCACCGGCTTCGTCATGCTGGGCGACTCGTGGTACCAGTTGCTCATCGCCGCGGCACTCGGGCTGATCTTCACACAGTTCGCCTTCCTGTCCCATGAGGCCGCGCACCGCCAGGTGCTCGCATCCGGGCCGGCGAACGACCGCCTCGGGCGGTTCATCGGCACGGCGATGGTGGGCATGAGCTACCAGTGGTGGATGACGAAGCACACCCGCCACCACGCCAACCCGAACCAGCTCGGCAAAGACCCCGACATCGCGGCCGACACGGTCTCCTTCCACCAGGATTCCGCGGCGTCGCGCCGGGGCCTCCTCGCTCTGTTCACGCGGGTGCAGGGCTACGTGTTCTTCCCGCTGCTCTCGGTCGAGGGCGTCAACCTCCACGTGCAGTCCGTGCGCTCGCTCGTCGAGCGCCGCAAGGTGCACGGCCGTGGATTCGAGCTCACCGTGCTCGCTCTGCGCTTCGGGATCCTGCTGAGCGCCGTCTTCCTCGTCCTTCCGCTCGGGATGGCGTTCGCCTTCCTCGGTGTGCAGCTCGCCGTGTTCGGCATCTACATGGGGGCCACGTTCGCCCCGAATCACGTCGGCATGCCGTTCGTGGCGCGCGACGCGAAGCTCGACTTCCTCTCCAAGCAGGTGCTGACCTCGCGCAACATCACGGGCGGCTGGGCGATGACGCTCCTCATGGGCGGCCTCAACTACCAGGTCGAGCACCACCTCTTCCCGAGCATGTCGCGACCGCACCTCGCCCGGGCCCGCGACATCGTGCGCGAGCACTGCGAGCAGCACGACGTCCCCTACACCGAGTCGACGCTCCCGGCCGCCTGGCATCGGGTGATCGAGCACCTCAACACGGTCGGCGGAGCCGCTCCGCGGATCTTCGAGTGCCCCGTCGCCGCGCGCTACAGCGCGGGCTGAGCCGGCCCGTACCCCGGGGGATACCTCAAGAGCGCTTGCCCAGCACGAAGCGCTGGATCGCGATCACGGCGGCGCCGCGGCACCACTGTGAGTCGTCGCCTGAGGTGCTGACGAGGTCAGGCGTACGCGCTCTCGGGTCGCGGTCGAGCGCGATGCCCTCCCGAATCGCGTCGGCAGCCACGTCGGTCAGGCCGATGCCCTCACCACCCAGCACGATGCGCTCGGCAGCGGTGAGATTCGCCACGGCCGCGATCAGGCGGCCGAGCGCGCGACCGGCATCGTCGACGACGCGCAATGCAGCGGAGTCGCCCGACGATGCGAGTTGCAGCGCCTCCGGGTAGTCGACGACGCGACCGACTGCAGCGGAGACCGCCTGGCTGATGGCGGTCGAGGTGAGCACGCTGCGCGCGCACCCGCGATGGCCTGCCGGGCACACCGGGCCGAAGGGATCCAGCGGCCAGTGGCCGACGAGCCCGAGTCCCGAGTCGCCGTCGACGACGACATCGCCGTGGATGACGAGGCCGTACCCGACTCCGGCACCCAGGGTGATGACGGCGAAGCGGTCGAGGCCGCGCCCGACCCCGAACCAGTGCTGCGCCTCGGTGAACGCGACGACGTCGTTCTCGATGACGACAGGAAGATCGGTCTCGTGCTCGACCATGCTCCCGAGGGGCACGTCCTCCCATCCGAGGAACGGGGCGCTGCGCACGGTGCCGTGGTCGGCAACCAATCCGCCGATCCCGATCCCGACGGCCGTCGGGGTCGGCAGACCCCGCGAGACGCTCGACACCAGCTCGCCGACCTGGCGTGCGACGGCGCGCGGTTCCTGCGATGTGAGCTGCATCGACTCCTCAGCGACCACGTTGGCACGCAGGTCCGTGACGACGGCGCGCAGGTCGGCGCCCGTCAACTTCATCCCGACGAAATGCCGCGAGTCCGCCACGACATCCAGCGGCCGCGATGGCCGCCCGGCACGCGGTGTCTCGGATCGCTCGTCGAGCTCGACGAGCAGACCGCTCTCGATCAGCGGAGTGCTCAGTCGGGTCAAGGATCCCGGCGAGAGATCTAGTCTCCGCGCGATGTCGCTCCGGGAGATCGGACCGTGCAGCAGCACCTCGAGCGCGACCGCGAGCGTGGCCCCCGAGTCGGGCGTCCACGCCGGCGTGGTGATCCGCATTCCGTCCCTCCTTCGATGTGCTCAGAGTGACATAGCGGGGTATCTATTGCAAAGGAAACAACTAGGCCATCGATTGGCCGCGGATCTCGCAGTTGACAGTGTATTTATTTTTGTTGTAAAACTTACCTCGCACGGCCCCCGACTCTCGCGGACGAGGTCGGACCCCCGAACCACGACAGGAGAACCCACGCAATGAAGCGCTCGTACAAGATCGGATCGGCGGTGGTGATCGCGACTTCCGTCGCTCTGATCGCCAGCGGTTGCTCCACCGGGGCCGGTACCGGATCCGATTCGCACAAGGACGTCACCATCACCTTCTGGGGGGCCTACGGCAACGGCGGCAACTCGACCCAGCAGGATGCGCTGAACAAGACGCTCATCCCCGCCTTCGAGAAGGCGAACCCGGGCATCACGGTCAAGTACGTGGACGTGGCGTACGACTCGCTGCTGCAGAAACTCACGACGAGCGCCGCCGGCGGCAAACTGCCGGACCTCGTCCGCGCGGACCTCGGCTGGGTGCCGCAGTTCGCCGACCTCGGGGTGCTCGAGCCGCTCTCCACCTCGATGTCGGACTACAAGGCCCTCGCGGCCAAGGACTATCCGGGCAGCGTCGCAACCAATCGATACAAGGGCGAGTACTACGGTCTGCCGCTGGACACCAACACGCGCGTGCTCATCACCAGCCAGCAGGCGCTCGACAAGGCGGGCGTCAGCGAACCGCCGAAGACCTTCGCCGACCTGAAGACGATGGCCACCGCGCTCAAGGGCACCGGCGTCTCGCTCTGGGCCGACAGCAAACTCGAGGCCTGGAACATCGCGCCCTGGATCTGGTCGGGCGGCGGCGAGTTCACCAACAAGGCCGAGACCAAGGCCACCGGCTACCTCAACAGCGCGGCCAACGCCGCGACCATCCAGATGCTCGTGGACTGGTACAAGGAGGGGCTGATCCCCAACCTCCTGACCGGCAACAGCGGGGCGGTCGCCACACAGGACGGCCTGCCCAAGAACGACTACGCGACGATCTTCGACGGTCCGTGGATGGCGGGCGTGTGGTCCGGCTCGTACAAGGACTTCCACCCCATCTACGCGCCGATTCCGGCCGGCAAGGGCGGCTCCGTCAGCGTCGTGGGCGGCGAGGACATCGTCATGACCGCGAGCTCCGCGCACAAGGCTGCTGCAGCGAAGTTCATCCGCTTCACGCAGAGCAAGCAGTTCCAGATCGAGATGGCCAAGACGGGTCAACTCACGGTGCAGCCGCGCCTGGCCGATCAGCAGGCCGAGATGGCGGCCGACTACAGCGTCTACTCCGACCAGTTGAAGACGGCCAAGTCGCGCATCGCGAGCCCGAACCAGAGCAAGATCGATGCCGTCCTCGCGGCGGCCCTGACACCGGCCTTCACGGGCGGCACCACGGTCAAGGCGGCGCTGAACAGCGCCGCGTCGCAGATCGACGCTCTGCTGTCGGGAGACTGATCGGATGACGAGCATCCCCACCCGGGGGACGACGACCGGCCGCGCGACGGGATCCGTCGCGCGGCCGGCGCGGTCTCCCCGCCGTGGGCGCTTGCGGGTGGGTGCGGTGCCGTACCTGTTCCTGGCCCCCGGTGTGATCCTCTTCGCCGTGTTCATCGTGTGGCCGGCGGTGCAGGCGCTCCGCATGAGCTTCTACGACTGGAAGATCGTCGCGGGCGCGATCAGCAGGTGGGTGGGTCTCGACAACTACGTCCGAGCAGTGCAGGACCCGCACTTCTGGCTGAGCCTGACCAACAGCGGCATCTACATGCTGGCGACGGTCGCGCCGCAGATGGCGCTGGGGCTGGCCATCGCCCTGCTGCTCAAGCGCAAGAGCCCTGTGCAGCCATTGTTCCGCGTGCTGTTCTACCTTCCGGTCGTCACGAGCTGGGTGGTCGTCTCGCTGCTGTTCAAGTACCTCTTCGCCGACAGCGGGCTCGTCAACTTCACACTCCACGACTTCCTCCACCTGATGAACAGCGACGTGTCGTGGCTCGCCCAGCGCGGCACGGCTCTCGTGGTGATCTGCCTGCTGGGCATCTGGAAGGGCATCGGATGGTCGATGATGATCTACCTCGCCGCCCTGCAGGGCGTGCCGCAGGCCCTCGAGGAGGCGGCGATCATGGACGGCGCAGGCCGGTGGCAGCGCTTCCGCGCGGTGACGCTGCCCGCTGTGAATCCGGCCACGGTGTTCCTCTCGGTGATGCTCGTGATCGGCGGTCTGAACGTGTTCGCATCGGTCGTCCTCGTCACGAACGGCGGCCCGATCGGGCAGACCGACGTGGTGCTGACCTACATGTACAAGCAGGCCTTCACCTACCTCGACTTCGGCTACGGGTCGGCGATCGCGATGCTGCTCGCCGTGCTCGTGTTCGTGCTGGCGGTCCTCCAGCTGCGGATCGCCCGCGGCCGCGCCGACGAGGCACTGGCGTGACGCCCGCCCGTCGCGGCGCCTCCTCGGTCCTCCGCTACGTCGCCCTGATCGCGGGCGCGCTCGTGATGGTGACGCCGTTCGTCTACATGCTGTCGACGAGCTTCCAGCCACAGGCGTACGTGCTCTCCCTGCCGCCGCAGCTCATCCCGAATCCGGCGACCATCGACAACTACACACGGGCGCTCACGACGGAGGACTTCGCCCTCTACTTCGTGAACTCGATCATCGTCACCGCGATCTCCACCTTCTTCTCGGTGCTGATCAGCTCGATGATGGCGTTCGCGTTCGCCCGATTCCAGTTCCGGTTCAAAGAGACGATCTTCCGCGTGCTGCTTGCGGGGTTGACCATCCCGGCCATCATGCTGCTGATCCCGCAGTTCGTGCTCGCGAAGAACCTGGGCATTCTGGATTCGCTCGGCGGCCTGATCGTCTTCTACGTCGCCGGGTCGCTGTCGTTCAACACGTTCCTGCTGCGCGGCTTCCTCGCCTCGATGCCGGGGGAGCTCGACCAGGCCATGCAGGTCGACGGCGCCTCGGCGTGGACCCGCTACGCGCGGCTCGCCCTGCCGCTGGCTCGGCCGGCGCTCGCGACGGCGACGATCTTCACATTCCTGAACGGCTGGGACGAATACCCGATCGCTCTGACCCTCATCAGCGACCCCGGTTCGCGCACCCTGCCGCTCGCCATCGCGACGTTCCAGGGCCAGAACGCGACCCAGTGGGGGCTCGTGTTCGCGGCCTCGCTCATCGCGGTGGTGCCCGTGATCGTCATCTTCCTGGTCTTCCAGCGTCAGTTCGTGCAGGGGCTCACGGCCGGGGCCGTGAAGGGATGAGCGCCGAACTCCTGCCGTTCGCGGCGACGGGCGCACCGGGTCAGCCCATCGTCATCGAGGTGCGCGGGATGCGGGGCCCGGGCATCGTCAGCGTCTGGCGGCTCGGCGATCCGGTCCTCGAGCAGTCGTGGTCCGGCGACGGATCCATCGAGCTGCCGCCACTGCCGGCGGGCGGGTACGGGGTCGAACTGACGGTCGGGGAGCACGTCGTGAGGACCGCGGTCGATGTGCGCGACGATCCTCGCACCCGTCTGCGCTACGGCTTCACCGTCGACTTCCGGCCCGGCCGCGACCCAGGGGCCCTCGTCGACACCGTGCGCCGGCTGCACCTGACCGGCATCCAGTTCTACGACTGGGCCTACCGGCACGCCGACCTGCTCGGCGGTGGTGACGAGTACCTGGATGCCCTCGGCCAGCCGGTAGCGCTCGCGACCGTGCGCCGGCTCGTCGCTGCGGTCACCGATGCCGGCGCGGACGCCCTCGGTTACGCGGCGGTCTACGCGGTGGGGCCGCAGGAGTGGCCGCGGTGGGAGCACCGCGCGCTGCTCACAGCGACCGGCGAGCGCTACGCGCTCGGCGACTTCCTGTTCCTCGTCGACCCGGCGGCACCCGACTGGCGGGAAGCCTTCGCGGCGCAGCTGGCCGAGGCGGCGCGGGAGATCGGGTTCGCGGGGTACCACCTCGATCAGTACGGCTACCCCAAGACCGCGGTCTCGCCCGACGGCGGGGCCGTCGACGTCGAGCGCTCCTTCTCCGCGCTCATCGAGGCGGTCCGCGCGGCGCTGCCCGCGAGCCGTCTCGTGTTCAACAACGTGAACGACTTCCCGACCTGGCGCACAGGCGCCGACCCGCAGGACGCGCTCTACATCGAGCCGTGGGCCCCGCACACCACGCTCGGCGACCTGGCCGACGTCGCGCGTCGCGCGCGGGCAGCGGGTGGCGAGAAGCCGATCGTGCTCGCCGCCTACCAGCACGTCTACGACGACGCTCCAGCGGCGAACGCCGACCTCGCCACCGCATTCACCATGGCGACCCTGTATTCGCACGGTGTGACGCAGTTGCTGGCCGGTGAGGGCGACCGCGTCCTGGTCGACCCCTACTACGTGCGCAACCACGTGGTGGAGCTCTCGACCGCTGACCTCCTGCGCCGCTGGTACGACTTCCTCGTCGAGCACGACGAGCTGCTGCTCGATCCCAGCATCGTCGAGGTCACCGGCTCGTACGCGGGCGAGTACAACGCGGAGCTCGACGTCACCTTCGCCGGCGCCGAGCTCGATCACCGTGCGCGCGCCGGCACCGTCTGGCGCCGGGTCACCAGAGCCGGCGACCGTCTCGTGCTGCACCTCATCAACCTCGTCGGCCAGGACGACACCGAGTGGGACGCGCCCCGCGCGCCCGTCGGCGATCCGGCGGCCGGGGTTCTGCGCTTCCGCCGGGTCGGAGCCCACGCGCCGCGCGTGCGCGTCGCCGACCCGGATGGCGCACCGCGCCTGGTCGAGCTGCCGGTACGGCTCGAGGGCGAATGGGCCGAGGCTGAACTGCCGCCGCTGGCGGTGTGGCAGCTCGTCACGATCGAACGGACGCCGACACCATGACCGACACCCTCGCCGGCCGCGAGCCGGCTGCGGGCCTGCCACCGATCGATCCGTGGTGGCACTCCGCCGTGATCTACCAGATCTATCCCCGCAGCTTCGCCGACGCGAACGGCGACGGCATCGGCGACCTGCGCGGCATCCTGCAGCATCTCGACCACCTCGAGGACCTCGGCGTCGACGCCATCTGGCTGTCGCCGATCTACCCGTCGCCGGGCGACGACAACGGCTACGACATCAGCGACTACGAGGCCATCGACCCGGTCCTCGGCACGCTCGAGGACTTCGACGACCTGGTCGCGGCGCTCCACGCGCGCGGCATGCGCCTCGTCATGGACCTCGTCGTCAACCACACGAGCGACGAGCACCCGTGGTTCGTGGAGTCGGCATCCGGACCCGACAGCCCGAAGCGGGACTGGTACTGGTGGCGCCCGGCGCGGCCGGGCACGTTGGCGGGAACCTCGGGCGCCGAGCCGACGAACTGGGAGTCGTTCTTCTCGGGGCCGGTCTGGCAGCTCGACCCGGCGAGCGGCGAGTACTACCTCCATCTCTTCTCGGCCAAGCAGCCGGACCTGAACTGGGAGAACCCGGACGTGCGGCAGGCCGTCTACCGGATGATGCGCTGGTGGCTGGATCGCGGCATCGACGGATTCCGGATGGACGTGATCAATCTCATCTCCAAGGACCCGTCCCTTCCCGACGGCGCCGTACCGCCCGACGGGACGCTCGGTGACGGGTTCCCGCACTATGCGGCCGGTCCCCGCATCCACGAGTTCCTGCAGGAGATGCATCGCGAGGTGTTCGCCGGCCGGGACGCCGCCGACCTCCTCACGGTCGGGGAGATGCCCGGCGCCACGGTCGAGCAGGCGCGGCTCTTCACCGATCCCGAGCGGCGCGAGCTCGACATGGTGTTCCAGTTCGATCACGTCGGCCTGGATCACGGGCCTGGCGGCAAGTTCGACGTGCAGCCGCTCGATCTCGTCGAGCTCAAGGCCTCGTTCGACCGCTGGCAGCGCGGCCTCGCGGACGTGGGCTGGAACAGCCTCTACTGGAACAACCACGACCAGCCCCGTGCCGTCAGCCGGTTCGGCGACGACGGCGCATTCCGTGTGGCATCCGCGACCGCGCTCGCCGCAGTGCTTCACCTGCAGCGCGGCACCCCGTACGTCTACCAAGGCGAAGAACTCGGCATGACCAACGCGAGGCTGCGCACGAGTGACGACCTGCGCGATATTGAGTCGCTGCGCCATTACGAACTCGCGGTCGCGTCCGGTCAGGACTCCGAGCGTGTGATGGATTCGATCCGACGGATCGGTCGCGACAACGCCCGTACGCCGATGCCGTGGAGCGATGAGGAGAACGGCGGCTTCGGATCCCATCACCCGTGGATCGATATCCATCCGGACTTCGCCGAGGTCAATGCGCGGCAGCAGCGCCAGGATCCCTCGTCCGTCTTCGCCTTCTACCGGCGGCTCATCCGGCTCCGACACGAGGAACGCGTGGTCGCAGCGGGCCGATTCGAGTTGCTCGCGCCTGGGCATCCGCAGGTGTTCGCCTACCGTCGCGACCTCGACGACCGGCGTCTTGTCGTCATCGCGAACCTGTCCGGCGAGGTCGTGGCGATCGCGGGAATCGCCGACGTGCAGATGTCAGTGTCGGCGGCGCCTTTCCTGTTCGGCAACGTCGGCCGCCCGGCGGACGCGCGTCTCGATGCATTACAGGCGTGGGAGGCGCGGATCTTTCTCGGGTGAGTCCTCGCAGACCTGTCGAAATCCGCCGATCCCGTTCGTAGCAGGAGTGAAGCCGCCCACCGGGGGCGGCGCGAACGGAGCAGCATCATGAGCACCACGTTGACGGTCGACTTCTTCTGCAGCCTCGACGGCTACGGCATGGCCCGGGGCTGGCCGGGCTACTGGGGCAAGGAGGGACCGGAGGTCGTCGAGGATCGCGTGCGCACGTTCGCGCAGGATCAGGTGCTGGTCTTCGGAGCGACGACCTTCCGCCAGTTCCGGAAGTTCGTGACGATGTTCGACGAGCCGTACTACCCGAGCCTCAATGAGCTGCCGAAGATCGTGTTCTCCCGCACGCTCGGCGACGAGCCGCTCGGCTGGCGGAACTCGACGGTCATCGACGAGGACGCCGTGACGGCGATCGAACGGCTCAAGCGGACGACCGATGTGCCGATGCGCTCGCACGGCAGCATCTCGCTGAATCGCGCCCTGCTCGCCGCCGGCCTCGTGGACCGCATCGAGGTCATGATGTTCCCCGCCGTCTCCGGCAGTGCCGGCGAGGCGGCGCTCTTCCAGGGCGGGGCCGAGCTCGACCTCGACCTGGTCGAGTCCACCGTGCTCGACGGCCGGACGATGAAGCTCGTGTACGAGCCGCACCTGCACGGGGAGGTGCCGGAGGGCGCCGGGCCGCGCCCCCGGGCGGCGCAGTAGCGCCGGCATCCGGCACAGGGCAGGATTTCGGGATGCAGTACCTGGTGAACGTCATCGACAGTCGCAGCGAATCCGGCACCGCCGAGGAGGCGGTCGCGATCGACGCCTTCAACCAGCGGCTGGTCGCGGGGGGCAACTGGGTGTTCGCGGCCGGGCTGGCCGACCCGACCGTCTCGACCGTCGTCGACGCCCGGGGCGAGGAGCCCATCCTCACCGACGGGCCGTTCGTCGAGGCCAAGGAATGGGCGGCCGGCTTCTGGATCATCGAGGCGCCCGACCTGGACGTCGCGCTGTCCCTCATGACCGAGGGCTCGAGGGCTTGCAACCGGCGGCTCGAGGTGCGCCCGCTGCTTCCTCCGCCGGCGGAGTGATCGACCCGCGGGATGCCCTCACCCGCGCCCACCGCGAGGAGTGGGCACGGGTGGTGGCCACCCTCGCCAAGCGCTTCGGGAGCCTCGACATCGCGGAGGACGCGGCCGCCGAGGCCTTCGCGACCGCCGCCGAGCGCTGGCCGGGGGACGGCATCCCCCCGAACCCCGGCGCCTGGCTCACGACGACGGCGACCCGCAAGGCGATCGACCGGATCCGGCGCGAGAGCGACCGCGACGCGCGACACAGGGAGGCGAGGCTCGTGTACGACAGCGATCCCGAGCCCGTCGGCGCGATCGACGACGACCGCCTGCGGCTCCTGTTCATCTGCTGCCACCCGGCACTCGCGATGGAGGCGCGCGTCGCGCTCACCCTCCGGATGGTGGGCGGCCTCGACGTCCCCGAGATCGCGCGGGCGTTCCTCGTGCAGGACACCACCATGGGGGCGCGCATCACGCGGGCCAAGGCGAAGATCGCGGCAGCGGGCATCCCGTACCGGATGCCGACCGCCGACGATCTGCCACGGCGGGTCACGGGGGTGCTCGCGGTGCTCTACCTGATCTTCAACGAGGGCTATCTCGCGTCCTCGCCCGACGCCGAGCCGGTGCGCGCCGAGCTGACGGGCGAGGCCATCCGGCTCACGCGGCTGCTGCACGGGCTGCTTCCCGACGACGGCGAGACGACGGGTCTGCTCGGTCTCATGCTGCTGACCGACGCGCGTCGCCCGGCGCGGGTGTCGTCATCCGGCGAGCTCGTGCCGCTCGGCGAGCAGGACCGGCGCCGGTGGGATGCCGCCCTCATCGCCGAGGGGCAGGCCCTGGTGCGCGAGCGGCTGGCCTCCGGTGTCGCGCCGGGCCGGTACCAGCTGCTCGCGGCCGTCAACGCCGTGCACACCGACGGCGACGCCCCCGACTGGGCGCAGGTGGTCGCCCTCTACGACCAGCTGCGGCGGCTCGACGACTCGCCCATCGTGCAGCTCAACCGCGCCGTCGCCGTGGCCGAACGCGACGGGCCGGGCGCGGGGCTCGCGATCCTGGATGCACTGGAGCCGGCACTGTCCGGGTATCACTCGTTCCACGCGGCGCGCGCCGACCTGCTGCGCCGGTCGGGTCGCCTCTCCGCGGCCCGGTCGGCGTACGACGCCGCGATGCAGCTGACCGGCAACACGGCCGAGGTCGCGTTCCTCAGCCGGCGGCGCGAGGAGCTCGACGCCGGCTGACACGGGCGCACGCCCGCATGTGGACGCTGTCCACTTCGGGTGACATGCTGATGCCGTGAAGTTGCTGCTCACCTCCGGAGGGGTCACCAACCCGAGCATCCGTGAGGCGCTCGTCCGGCTCCTCGGCAAGCCGATCGCGGCGTGCCATGCGCTCTGCATCCCGACCGCGCAATGGGGTCATCCGATGTGCGGGCCCGCATCGGTGCGCCGCTTCATCGCCGACGACTCCGCGTCGCCGCGACTCACCGGTCTGGGCTGGGCGTCGGTCGGCGTGCTCGAGCTCACCGCCCTGCCGAGCATGGGCACGGACCGCTGGACGGACTGGGTTCGCGATGCCGACGTGCTGCTGGTCGACGGCGGCGACGCGACCTACCTGTGCCACTGGATGCGGGAATCCGGGCTCGCCGAGCTGCTGCCCGAATTGACCGACACGGTGTGGGTCGGGATCAGCGCCGGCAGCATGGTGATGACGCCGCGGATCGGCGAGGACTTCGTCGAATGGCCGCTCGCGCCCGACGATCGCACCCTCGGCGTCGTGGACTTCGCGATCTTCCCGCACCTCGACGTCTTCCCGACCAACACGCTCGCCCACGCCGAGCGGTGGGCGGAGCGGGTCGGGCTGCCCGCGTACGTCATGGATGACGAGACCGCGATCGTCGTGGCGGACGACACGGTGGAGGTCGTCTCTGAAGGAGCGTGGACGAGCCGGGGAGGACCGGATGCTGCATGAGGTGGCCGACGGCGTGTGGGTGCGCCGAAGCGAGTGGGTGTCGAGCAACACCACCGTCGTCCGCGCGGACGACGGGCTGATCCTCGTCGATCCGGGCATCGCCGGCGCCGATCTGGAGGACCTCGCCGACGACGTCGACGCGCTGGGGATCCCGGTGGTGGCCGGCTTCTCGACGCATCCGCACTGGGACCACCTGCTGTGGCATCCCCGGTTCGGCGACGTGCCGCGCTACGGCACGGCCGTGAACGCCGGGATCGCCGCCTCGGCCCGGGACCGCGGGCGGCAGATGGCGGCGGAGAGCGCCCCGGGCATCCCGCTCGACCTGCTCGGGATCATCACCCCGCTCCCGGCGGACGGCGGACCGCTGCCCGGTGAGCTCATCGTGCACGACGCCCACGCGCCGGGCCACGCGGCCGTGCTGCTCGCCGACCGTCGCGTGCTGCTCGCGGGAGACATGCTCTCCGACGTGCTGGTGCCGATGTTCGGGATGGCGGGCGCCGACGGGGCCGGCGAGTACGCGGCCGCGCTCGACCTGCTCGCCGACGCGGCGACGGGGATGGATGCCGTGATCCCCGGGCACGGGACGGTCGCGACGGGAGGCGAGATCGCCCCCCGCATCGAGGTCGACCGTGCGTACGTCGCCGCCGTGCAGCGGGGCGAGCAACCCGCGGACGAGCGCTGGGGTCCGCGCGCGTAACGATCCCACCCGCGCGTGGGACGGCGATCGCTACCCGAGCCGGATGCCGCGGCGCGCCATGAACGGCACCGCATCGACCGCCTTGCTGTCGATCCGGGTCTCGAAGTGCAGGTGGCATCCGGTCGCCGCCCCGGTCGACCCGACCCGCGCGATCTCCTGGCCGGCGCTCACGGTGTCGCCGATCGCGACCTCGATGCCGCCGTTCTCGATGTGCGCGTAGCCGGTCTGGATGCCGTCGCCGTGCTCGAGCAGGATCCAATTGCCGTAGGTGCCGTTCCAGCCGGCCTGCACGACCGTGCCGGCCGTGGCCGCGTGAATGGGCGTGCCGCACGCGGTCGCGAGGTCGGTGCCCTCGTGATAGGCGCTGACCCCGGCGACCGGGCGGTCGGGGCGGGGTCCGAAGCCGTCGGTGATGCGCCCGGCGACCGGGAGCGCCCACGGCTGGTCGGTGAGCTGCCCGGTGTCGAGCAGCAGCTCGCTGCCGATGGTCGCCGATCGCAGCACGGGCGCCGGCAGGCTGGCCGAGTAGCCGTCGCGGGCGCCGGGCACGGCGACGTCGCCGCCGCGGACGACGGCCTGCGGGGTGCCGGTGCCCGTGGCGAGGCGCGGGGCGGCCCGCGCCGGGTCCTGCATGTCGGTGACCAGCGGCAGAGCGGCGACCGCGATGAGGCCGAGGGCGCTCGCGGCCGCCAGCACGGCGTGGGCGGGGCGGTGGCGCGGGCGCGCCGAGCGCTCCGGACGGACGGGGCGCTCCGGACGAGCCGGACGCGTCGCGCGGTGGGTGCGCTCGTACGCGATGCGCTGACGGCGGGTGGCGAACGCGGCGGGGGACGGAACGGGTGGACGGTCGGGCATTCGAGTGATCTCCGGTCGATCGGATGTATGTCGGGCACGGCACAGGCCGCGCCCGACTACACCCGGAGGACGCAGAGATCGATCGTGGAGGGGACGCCGTGCGGCGGCGGCGCGCGGGAGGACGCGGAGGTCGGCGCGATGCCGGCGCCGGTCGTCGAGCCGGCGCCGTCGTCGACCGACACCAGCTGCGGGGGGTGCGCCGGGGTGGTCGGCGAGGCGGCGACCATCGCCGGGGTCTGGATGATGCAGGACGGGTTCGCGGGAACCGCCAGGGCATCCGCGGGGGAGACGGTCCCGGCCGCGATCGCGGCGGTCGCGGGATGCGGAGCCAGGATGGGCCGGGGGCAGTGCCCGGCCAGCAGCGCGACGAACAGCAGCAGACCCCCGAGCACCGCCGCGAGCGCGGTGATCGAGGGTCGCAGCCGGGTCATGACCTCTCCAGGCTAGTCAGGCCTCGGAGACGATGTTGTCGAAGACCTCGTTGAAGGCCTCCGTCGAGCTCGGGTGCGTGTAGATCGAGTCGCGCAGCTGGGTGGCCGTGATGCCGTGGCGCATCGCGAGCGCGACCGTGTTCACGAGCTCCTGCGCGTCGATGCTCAGCAGCGCGGCCCCGAGGATCAGGTCGGTGTCGGAATCGACGATGAACTTCATGAGCCCGCGCGTCTCCTCCATCGCGTACGCGCGCGGCATCGCGACGATGTCGGCCACGTTCTCGCGCGCGACGCGGACGCGCCGCCCCTCGGTGCGGGCGCGCCGTTCGGTCAGCCCGACCGTCGCGAGCGGCGGGGTGGTGAACAGCGTGTGCGGCACGGCGACCCGGTCGGTCGTGGCGCGCTCGCCGGATCCGAGGAGCTGATCCAGCACGATGCGCGCATCGTCGAGCGAGATGTAGGTGAACTGCTCGCCGCCGTTGACGTCGCCGAGCGCGAAGATGTGCGGCCGGCTCGTGCGCAGGTGCTCGTCGACCCGGATGCCGCCCCGCTCGGTCAGCTCGACCCCCGCGGCCTCGAGACCGAGCCCCTCGATCACGGGGCGGCGCCCCGTCGCGGGCAGCAGAGCGTCGGCCTCGACCTCGCCCGAGTCGCCGTCCACCTCGTAGCGCACGATCGATCCGGCCTCCTCGTCGCGCACGTCGAGCACGGTCGCCCCCGTGATGATCCGGATGCCGTCGCCGGCGAGGATGCCGGTCACCGCTGCCGCGACGTCGTCGTCCTCCCGCGGCAGCAGCCGCTCGGCGCTCTCGAGCACGGTGACCTCGGCCCCGAAGTGCCGGTAGATCGACGCGAACTCGAGGCCGAGGTACCCGCCGCCGATGACGACGAGACGCCGCGGCAGGTGGTCGTTCTGGATCAGTTCCGTGCTGCTGACGAGCCGGGTGCTCTCGGCGAGGCCGGGCACGGCGGGCACGATCGCCTCGGATCCCGTGTTGATGAGGATCGTCGCGCCCGTGACGGTGACGGCATCGTCGCCCTCTCCGACGGAGACGGTGTGCTCGTCGAGGAACCGGGCCGTGCCGGTGAGCACCATCGCGGTGGGCCGGCCGTCGATGGCGGCGAAGTTGCCGGCGCGGAACGCGGTGGTGAGCTCGCGGACGCCGGCGATCGACTTCGCGAAGAACTCCTGGGCGTCGTCTTCGAGGCGGCGCTCGCCGGAGTAGTGCACGAGCATCTTGCTCGGCACGCAGCCGACGTTGGGGCAGGTGCCGCCGTACATGTTCGCGGAGCGCTCGACGAGCACGACGCTCCTGCCCGCATCCGCGAGCACGCGCGCGGCGGTCTTGCCGCCCTTGCCGAAACCGATGACGATGACGTCGGCGGTGAGCTGGTTGTCGTGATCCATGTCCCCATGGTGCCGCGCGCGTGTGAGCCGCACCCGCTGGACAATCTCGACTTCCTGTCCCAGAGTGTCAAGAGTGGATGCCCTGAGCCGCCTGCTGCGGATGGCCCGTCTCGATGCCGCCCTCGACAAGCACTGCCTGCTCGCGCCGGCGACGGTCATGGACATCGACCGGCAGGGCGAGCGGGAGGCGGCCTTCCACGTGCTGCTCGAGGGCGAGTGCCGATTCGAGGTGGGCGACGTCGTGCTCGAGCTGACCGCGGGCGACGTCGTCATCGTGCCGAGCGGATCGTCGCACCGGGTGACGACGCCCGGGGAGGGGCGCCCCACCGGCACGATCGAGACCCGCGGCCCGGTCTTCGTGACGACCCGCAGCGTCGGCGGCGGCCATCCGGCCATCGATCTGTACTGCGGGCATTACACGTACGGGCCGGGGGCGGGCGCGGTGCTGTTCGACAGCCTGCCGACGCCGTTGCGGGTCTCGCTCGGCTCGCCCGAGCAGCAGCCGCTGCTCTCGGCGCTGAGCGCCCTGCTGCGCACCGAGGCCCTCGACGAGGGGCGCGGCACGGCGGCCGTCATGAGCTCGCTCTGCACGGTGCTGCTCGCCTACGTGCTGCGGACGGCGCGCGCCGCCGCGGAGGCTCCGGTGTGGACCGGTGCGGCCGACCCCGACATCGCGCGCGTCATCGACGCGGTGCTCGACGCCCCCGGCGACGAGTGGCCGATGCAGCGGCTCGCGGCGGTGGGGCGGATGTCGCGCGCGACGTTCCTGCGTCGCTTCCGGCGCGAGGCGGGGACCACGCCGGGACACTTCCTGGCGCGGGTGCGGATCATCGCGGGCGCCGACCTCCTGACCTCGGCCGACCTCAGCGTGAGCGAGGTCGCCGCGATGGTGGGCTATCGCTCCGAGTCGAGCTTCTCGCGCGCCTTCCGCGGCGAGATCGGGCAGTCCCCCGGACGGTTCCGCCGCTCGGCCGCCGCCTCGCCCTCCCCGGCATCGGACGAAGCCGGAGGGCCGGCCGGCGCGATCTGACCGAGCGTGCTAATTTCTGACCATGCGGTCAAACAGCGCCGGCCGCCAGCCGTCCGGCTCCCTCACGGAGGCCGCCCGGCGCTCTCAGATCGTGTCGGCCGCCGTCACGGTGCTCGCCGGCCGCGGGTTCGCCGCCACCGCGCTGTCGGCGATCGCCGGTGAGATCGGGATCAGCAAGGGCGTCATCTCGTACCACTTCGCCGGCAAGGCGGAGCTGCTGCAGGAGGTCGTCCGGCACGTGCTGCAGCAGGCGGCGGAGTGGATGACCCCCCGGATCCAGGGTGCGTCCTCCTACGCCGAGGCGCTGCGCTCGTACATCGTCGCGAACCTCGCCTACCTCGATGAGCACCGCGCGGAGATCATCGCGCTCACCGAGGTGCTGGCCAATGCCCGGGCGACGCCGGGCGTGGAGCAGATCTTCCGCGACTCGCATCGGGAGGCGGTCGCGGCCCTGCAGGCGATCCTCGACGGCGGGGTCGCGGCCGGCGAGTTCGCGCAGCTGCCGACCCGCACGACCGCGATCGCGTTGCGCGCCGCGATCGATGCCGCCACCACGGCCATGCGCGCCGACCCCGACTTCGAGCTCGCGACCTTCGGCGCCGAGCTGGCCCAGCTGTACGGGCGCGTCGTCACGCGCTGACCAGGAGATGAGGAGGGCGATGAACGCCCCGGATGCACCCGCCGCGCTCGAGCTGCACGGACTGCGCAAGACCTTCGGCGACAAGGTCGCCGTCGACGATGTCGACCTGACCATCCCGCGCGGCTCGTTCTTCGGGCTGGTCGGGCCGAACGGCGCCGGCAAGACCACGAGCCTGTCGATGGCGGTCGGTCTGCTGCGCCCGGACCGGGGCACGGCGACGGTGCTCGGGCACGACGTCTGGCGCGACCCGGTCGCCGCCAAGACCGTGCTCGGTGTGCTGCCGGATGCCGAATCGCTGCCGCAGCGGTTGACCGGTGCCGAGCTGCTCGGGTACCTGGGGCTGCTGCGCGGGCTCGACCCGGCGGTCGTCACGGCGCGCTCGGCCGAGCTGCTGCAGGTGCTCGACATGCAGGATGCCGCCGGTCGGCTCGTCGCCGACTACTCGACGGGGATGCGCAAGAAGATCGCGCTCGCCGTCGCGCTCCTGCACGGACCCGATGTGCTGGTGCTCGACGAGCCGTTCGAGGCGGTCGATCCGGTCTCGGCGTCGACGATCCGCTCGATCCTGCACGGATTCATCCGCTCCGGCGGCACGATCGTGTTCTCGAGTCACGTCATGGCGCTCGTCGAGCAGTTGTGCGATCACGTCGCCGTGCTCGCGAACGGGCGGGTGCGGTCCGCCGGAAGCCTCGACGAGGTCCGTGGCGGGCACACGCTCGACGAGGCGTTCGCCGACCTGGTCGGCACGTCGGTGGACCGGGCGGAGCTGTCGTGGTTCGCCTCCTGATCCGGATGCGTGCCGCGATGGCGGCGCACCGGCGGTCGACCCGCTTCGGCGTGGCGTCGGCCATCGTCCTCGTAGCCGCGGGTCTGCTCTCCGCGTTCAGCAGCCTGCTCGTCGGCGTCCCGGCCTATCCGACCGCCGCCTCGGGGGCCGCCGTCGTGTCCGCGGTCGTCACGGTCTGGGTCGTCGGGCGGGTCGCCTACGCCGCGTTCAGCGGCGGGTCGACCCCGCGCCTCGAGCTCTTCCGGCCGTTGCCGATCCCGCGCCGCACCCTCGCGCGGGGCCTGCTGGTGACGGGGCTGTTCGATCCGGCGCTCGTGGTCATGGCGATCGCGTTCGGCGCGCTCGTCGCCCTCGGTGCGCACGGCGGGGTCGGTCCGGCGCTGGTCGGCGCGCTCGGCGCGATCCTGACCGTCCTGCTGAGCAGCGTGCTCGTGTCGGTCGTCGAGGCGCTCATGCCACCCGCCTCGCAGCAGCGACGGGCGATGGGCACCATCGTGGTGGCCGTCGTCATCAGTCTCGTCGCGGTCGTCGGCACCCTCCTGCCGTCGGTCGCCGCCGCGCTGATCGCGGGCACGGTGCCGGCGCTCGGGCTGATCCTCGGCATCCTGCCGACGGGGTGGGCCGCCGACGCGGTCAGGGCGACGACGACCGGAGACCTGCTCGGCGCCGTGCTGCCGCTCGCCGGATCGGTGCTGCTGCTCGCCGCGCTGACGCTCGTCTGGCCGGCCGTGCTGTCGCGCCGGCTCGACGGCGACCTGGCCGCGACGAGCCGCCGCCGCGCCACCCGACGGCGCCTGCTCCCGGGAACGCCGGTGGGCGGGGTCGTGAGCAAGGAGCTGCGGATGTGGGCGCGCGATCCGCTGCGCCTCACGTTCCTCGTCATCGCCGCGATCATCGGGCTCGGCGTGTGCATCGTGCCGGAGCTGAGTCAGGGCACGGGGTTCCTGCTCCCGTTCGCCGGCATCCTGTCGGTCGTCATCGCCGGGGCCGGAGGGTGCAACCTGTACGGCTCCGACGGTCTGGCCCTGCGTCTGACCCTCATGGTGCCGGGCGCGGCGCGCGCCGACATCCGCGGCCGTCAGGGGGCGTTCCTGCTCCTGGTCGGTCCCTATGCGCTCATCGCGACGATCGTGCTGACGACGCTCAGCGCACAGGGCTGGGCGTGGCCGTGGGTGCTCGCCCTGCTGCCGGCGATCGTCGGGGGCGCCACGGGCCTCCTGCCGATCGCCTCCCTCGTCGCCGTGCTGCCGCTCGATGCGAACGGCGGTCCGGCGCCCGCCTGGCCGGTCAAGGTCTACGCGGCCATGGTCCTCACGCTGCTGACCGCCGCGCCGACCGCGGCGGTGCTCATCGCCGGGGCGATCACCGGCTCGACGGCGACCCAGTGGGCGGCGGTGCCGGTGGGCGTCGCGAGCGGTCTGCTCGCCGCGGGACTGCTCGGCCGTGCCGCGACCATCCGGCTGCGCCGGCGCGGGGTCGCGATCGTCGAGCAGCTGAGCGCGGCCTGACCGGGCGTCAGCCCAGCTGCGCGAGCAGCTCGGCTCCGTCCGCGGTTCCGGCGTACTCGACGATGCGCCCCTCCGCGATCCGGTAGATGGCGAACTCCGCGACGTTGACGTGTCGCCCCGTCGCGGGGATGCCGCGGAACGTTCCGCGGTGCGTACCCCCGGCGCGCAGGTGGGCGGCGAGCCGGTCGTCCTCGACGAGCACGCTCACCCGCTTCCACCGGAAGTCCGGGAACGCGTCGAACAGATCGCGCAGGTCGTCGATCCAGGCGTCGGCGCCGCCCGGGAGGTGCGCGCGGCGCACGGCCGGGTCGAGCAGCGTGCGCAGCTCGGCGAGATCGTGGCGGTTGCACACGTCGAGGTAGTCGGCGTACCAGGCGCGCAGCTCATCCGGAGACACGGGCCGCCTCGCGCGGGTGCTCGGCGCGGAACGCGATCGGCACGGCGAGCACCGCGATCGCGAACGACAGCAGGATCGATGTGGAGAACCCGGCGCCGGCGGTGCCCCCGGCCGCGGCGAACAGCAGACCCCCGAGCGCGATGGCGGTCGCGCCGCCGACCGACTCGATGTTGCTGAGAGCCGAGCTGTTGAAGCCCTGGTCGGCGGGAGCCGAGTAGCCGAGCATCATGGTGCTGAGGCGCGGATAGATCGTGCCCATGCCCCCGGCCGCGATCAGCCAGCCGACGCCCACGACGGCCGGATGCAGCGTGAGCGCGGCGGTCGCGAGCTGCAGCCCGATCCCGAGCACGAGCAGCAGCGCGCCCCCGATCAACGCACGCGTCTCGGAGACCCGCCCGGCCAGCCGCGGCTGGAGGACCGACGCGGCCCCCCACGAGACCGCGCCGACCGTGAGGATGAGGCCGGCCTCCCAGGGCTTCATGCCGTAGTGCGCCTGGAGCAGGTACGGCAGGCGCACCTCGGTCGAGAAGAACGAGGCGGCGATCGCACCGCGCAGCAGGATCGTGGAACCGAGGCCGCGGCGGGCGGTCAGCGTGCCGCGCGGCAGCACGGGCCGGAAGAGCAGGATCGCGGCGACGACGCAGCCGGCGGCCACGATCCAGCCCACCCAGGTCGGCAGCTCCTCGGCGGTGCTGATGCCCACGACCGCGAACGCGAGCAGGGTCGCGAGCACGAGATCGCGCGCGATCCGGGCGGCGCTCGCCGGAGGGCGGGCGACCTCCCCGTCCGTGGCCGGGATGGGCGCCCCGCGCAACCGGCGAAGCGACGGCCCGATCGCGACGAGGGCCACGATCACGAAGACGCTGACGCCGACGAAGACCCAGCGCCATCCCGGACCGTCGGCCACCGCCCCGGCGGCGACCGGGCCGACCAGGCCGGGCACGACCCAGGCCGCGGCGAAGGTCGCGAAGACCCGGGTGTGCACTCGTGCGGGGTAGACGCGGGCCACGATCACGTAGATCGCGACGATCGCGGCGCCCATGCCGAGGCCCTGCAGGAAGCGGCCGACGACGAACAGCGGCATCGTGCCGGCCGTCGCCGCGACGACGAGGCCCCCGACGAACACCGCGACGGCGGCGACGAGCGGCGCGACCGGACCGCGGCGGTCGGCCCAGGCTCCGGATGCGACCGTGCCGATCACGCCGGCGGCCAGGGTCGACGAGAACGCGGCCGAGTACAGGGTCGCCCCGTCGAGGTCGCGGGCGACCGTCGGCATGATCGTCGTGACCGCGAGGGCGTCGAACGCCGCCAGGAAGATGATGGCGTTGGCGCCGAGGGTCATCCAGAGCAGGGAACCGGTCCAGATCCCCGTGGGCGGGGCGGGGGTCTCGGTGCTCACTTCCTCACGCTACCCGGACCCACCCCCACCGCCGCGCGATAGTCAACCCCTGGGCGGCGACCGTCGCCGCGGATAGCCTTCGACTACCGGACATCGCATTCTCCGGGGTTAGAACAGCCGGGGCGTCGACCAGCGGACCCCGACGGAAATCGGGTCATCATGACCATCTCTTCAGCTCCCGCATACCGGTGGGAGCAGCTTCGACCCGGGGTCTGGTGGGGCCTGTACGGCGAGGACCACATCGGGAGCATCGCCGAGTACGGATGGCGCTTCCGCACCCGCGACGCCGCCGACGTCTGGCTCGGCGACTACCCCACGCTGCAGATGGCACGGACCGTCCTGCAGCGCCGCTGATCGCGCATCCCGGCGCCGCGGGTCAGAGGCCCCAGGAATCCTGCCAGCTCGGCGGGGTGTCGAAGCCTCCGAGTGCGGCGTAGACGCTCCACTGCCCGTGGTGGATCGCCTCGTGCTGGACGAACTCGCCGGCGAACAGGTCGAACGTGTACGGGAAGCCGTCCCAATCGATCGAGATGGCGGGATCGACATCGCCCAGCAGGGCACCGAGCCTCTGCTGCTGCTCGTCGAGGCCCTCCAGGAGCGCCGCACGGGAGAGGGGTCCGCCGTAGTGCTCGTTCTTGCGCGACCAGTCGACCTTGCCGTTGGCAAGGGCGTCGGCATACACCCCGCGCACGCAGACGACGTGCCGGAGCTGCTTCGAGAACGGCGCGAAGCCGTCGCCGAGGCGGCCCGGCGCGGGCGGGCGACCCGATGACCCCGCCGGCGACGGGGTGAAGTCCCAGCGATCGTCCGGGACGGCGCGAGCGAAGTCGGCGGTGAGGAGCGTCAGCACACGGGTGTGCGCGGCGAAGTCCTCGATCGTCATGCGGTCACCGTAGCCCCGCGACCCGGCGGATACGCCCGCGATAAGGACGGCTGCCTAAGATCCGCGCTATGCGCGTGTTGATCGTCGAGGACGAGCCCTACCTGGCGGAGGCGATCCGCGACGGCCTGCGCCTCGAGGCGATCGCCGCGGACCTCGCGGCTGACGGCGGCGCGGCGCTCGAGTCGCTGGCGGTCAACGAGTACGACGCCGTCGTGCTCGATCGCGACATCCCGGTCGTGCACGGCGACGAGGTCGCGCGCCGGATCGTCGAGCAGCAGCTGCCGGTGCGCATCCTGATGCTCACCGCGGCGGACAGCCTGAACGCGAAGGTGACCGGGTTCGAGCTCGGCGCCGACGACTACGTCACGAAGCCGTTCGAGATGCGGGAGCTCGTGATGCGGCTGCGCGCGCTCGCGCGCCGGCCCGCGGAGGGCGCGCCGCCGGTGCTCGAGTTCGCGGGGCTGCGGCTCGACCCGTTCCGCCGCGAGGTCTATCGCGACGACCGGTACGTCGCACTCACGCGCAAGCAGTTCTCGGTGCTGCATCTGCTGATCCAGGCGCGGGGCGGGGTCGTCAGCGCCGAGACCCTGCTCGAGCGCGCGTGGGACGAGAACGCCGATCCGTTCACGAACGCCGTGCGCATCACGATCTCGTCGCTGCGCAAGCGACTGGGCGATCCGGCCGTCGTGCAGACCGTCGCGGGCGTCGGGTACCGGCTCGCCGACCCCGATCGCGACCCCGATCGCGACGATGCGAGCGGGGCGGCCCGATGAGCGCCCGGATGCGGTTGACCCTGAGCTACGCGGTCTTCCTGCTCGTCGCGGCGGCCGCGATGTTCGCGCTCATCCTCTACGTGCTGCATTTCGTGCCGCTCGCCACAGGCCTGCGCGGCAGGGACGGATTCCTGCCGGGGCGCGACGACCTGTTCCGGGCCGTGTGGCCACGGCTCTGGCAGGTCGCGGGAGTGCTGCTCGTGATCGGCCTGGTCGGCGGCTGGTTGCTGAGCGGCCGGATGCTGCGACCGCTCGGGCGCATCAATGCGGTCGCGCAGCGCGTCGCCGCCGGGTCGCTCGACGACCGCGTGGCGATGACGGGGCCGCACGACGAGTTCCACCAGCTCGCCGACACGTTCGACTCGATGCTCGACCGCCTGCAGCACGCGTTCGAGGAGCAGCGGCGGTTCACGGCGAACGCGTCCCACGAGCTGCGCACCCCGTACGCGATCAGCCGCTCGATGATCGATGTCGCACAGGCCGACCCCGACGGGGTCGACATGCCCGAACTGCTGCGCCGGCTCGACGAGACGAACCGTCGCGGTGCCGAGACGGTGGCGGCACTGCTGACCCTCGCGTCGCTCGACTACCTGCCCGAGGTGCTCGACGAGCCGGTCGATCTCGCGGACCTCACGGCCGACGTCGTGGAGGAGCTGCGCCCGATCGCCCGGGCGTCGGGGGTGAGCGTCACGACGACGCTCGGCGAGGGCGACATCGACGGGCGCACGGCGCTCGTGCGCCAGCTCGTCGGCAACCTCGTGCTGAACGGCATCCGGCACAACGCTCCGGGCGGCGACGTGGAGGTGACGACGCGCTCCGACGACTCGGGCGCGGTCGAGGTCACGGTCGTCAACACCGGACCGGTCGTGCCGCCGGAGGTGGTGGGCACCCTGACCGAGCCCTTCGTGCGGGGGGCGGGGCGGGTCGCCGCGGGAGCCGGCCGGGCGGCCGGCGAGGGCAGCGGCCTCGGGCTCGCCCTCGTCGCGCGCATCGCGGAGGTGCACGGCGCGGCACTGCGGCTGGTGCCGCGAGCGCAGGGCGGGCTCACCGCACGGGTGACCTTCCCGGCGCCGCGGGCGGTCCGCTGAGGCGCCTATCGCGCACGTATCCGAAACCGCGAACGCCGGCGAGACGGCTGCTCTGATGCCATCGAGGATGCAGCATCCCCTCGCCTCCGCTTCCCGTTCGCGCCGCTCGACGGGTGAGACGCCGAGGCGATGGCGTCCCGCCGTCGCCCTGCTCGTGGCCTCCGGCCTCGTCGCGGTGTGCTTCGCGCTCGCGAGCCCGCTCGTGACCGCGGTCGCGGAGGCGGGCGACGCTCCGGATGCGGCCGACGGCTACGTCGACCCCCAGGCGCCGATCTCGCCCTTCGACGACGTGCCCGCGCTCACCCGCCTGCGACCCTCGCTGCGGGATGCGCTGCACGCGGCGGCACGAGATGCCGAGGCCGACGGTGTCGCCTTCGTCGTCACGAGCGGCTGGCGCGATCAGCGCTATCAGGACTGGCTGCGCGACCAGGCCGTCGCGCGCGGTGGCGCGCAGGAAGCGAGCGAGTACGTGGCCGCCGGCACGTCGTCGCGGCATCTGAGCGGCGACGCGGTCGACATCGGGTACACCGACGCCGACAGCTGGATGCAGCAGCACGGATCCCGATACGGGTTGTGCCAGATCTACGCCAACGAGATGTGGCACTACGAGCTGGCGACGACGCCGGGCGGCACGTGCCCGCCCCAGTACGCGGATGCGGGCTCCCGTCCCTGACCGCATGCGTACCCTTGTGGTTACGTACACGAGTTGATACGTTGGTGCCGATGGATGCGATGTGGCAGGCCCTGGCCGACGGCCATCGGCGCGCGATCGTGGAGCTGCTGCGCGAGCACCCGGCCACGGCCGGTGAGGTGGCCGCGGTGATCCCGATCGCGCGCCCGGGGGTCTCACGGCACCTCCGGGTGCTGCGGGAGGCCGGGCTGGTCGACGTCGAACAGCAGGCGCAGCGCCGGATCTACCGGTTGCGCACCGAGCCGCTCGCCGACCTCGACGAATGGCTGGCGCCCTACCGGGCGCTGTGGCAGGGACGACTCGCCGCGCTGCACACCGAGGTGGCGCGCGGCAGGAGAGAACGGAGAGCGACATGACCGACCGGATCATCGGCACGATGCGGCGCATCGACGACAGGCTCGGGGCGGTGCGGGTCGAGGACCTGTACGACACCGGCATCGACGACCTCTGGTCGGCCCTCACGCGGCCGGAGCGTCTGGCGCGCTGGATCGCCGTGGTCGAGGGCGACCTGCGACTCGGCGGAACCTTCCACGCCCGGTTCACGAGCGAGTGGGAGGGTCCGATGCGCGTGGAGACCTGCGAGGAGCCGCACCGGCTGCTGCTCACCGGTCTCGAGGACGGCACCCAGGTCGAGGCGACCCTCACCGCCGAGGGGGCGCGCACCCGGCTCGTGGTCGAGGAGCGCGGACTGCCCGTCGACAAGCTGCACTTCTACGGGGCGGGATGGCAGGTGCACCTGGAGGACCTCGGCCACCTGCTCGCCGGCGAGGGGTCGGAGTGGAAGCCGCGCTGGCAGGCGCTCACCCCGGCGTACGAGGCGCTCGAGGTCGCCTGAGCCGGTCCCGTCAGCCGACCAGCTCGGCGACCAGGGCCTCGACCCGCGCCCGGATGTCGTCGCGGATCGGACGCACCGCCTCCAGCGGCAGGCCGGCCGGGTCGGCGAGCTCCCAGTCCTCGTAGCGGATGCCGGGGAACACCGGGCAGGCGTCGCCGCAGCCCATGGTGATCACGGCATCCGCGGCGCGCACGTCGCCGACGTCGAGGATCGACGGCACGGCCGGTGCGATGTCGATGCCGTCCTCGGCCATCGCGGCGACGGCGATCGGATTGACGGCCTCGGCCGGCTCGGTGCCGCCCGAGAGCACGCGCAGCCGCCCGCGCCCGAGCACCCGCGCGTAGCCGGCGGCCATCTGGGAGCGGCCGGCGTTGTGCACGCAGACGAAGAGCACGGTGGCGTCGGGCACGGGGGATCTCCGATCTCGGGAGGGGTCCGGGTCGCCGTGCGCGCCGACGGCCCGGACGGGTCGATCAGCAGCAGTCGGTCTCGCAGTCCGAGCCCGGCACGCAGATCGTCGGGTCGCAGCATTCGTTCATGGTGCGATCCTCCTCTCCATCGACGGGTGTCGATGCACCGAGCGTCGCGTTAAACATCGACGTTTGTCAATGTATCTGCGAGAATCGGTGCATGCCGGTCGCCGAGCTCATCCCGTTGCGTGATCTGTCGGCGTGCTGCGCCCCCATCACCCGCGAGGTGATCAGCGCCGCCAACGCCGAGTCGCTGGCCCGCTCGGTCAAGGCGCTCGCCGATCCGGCCCGCATCCGGATCGTGTCGATGATCGCGGCCCACGACGACGGCGAGGCGTGCGTGTGCGACCTCACCGACCCGCTCGGCCTGTCGCAGCCGACCGTGTCGCACCACCTGCGGATCCTGATGGATGCCGGCTTCCTCACGCGCAGCAAACGCGGCACCTGGGCCTACTACCGGCTGGCGCCGGGAGCGCTGGGCGCCCTGACCTCGTTCCTCGCGTCGGCGGTCTGAGGCGCGGATCCGGCCGCAGCCTGGGATCTGCCTGTTGTCTGTCCCGCGGCACGCGCGCGCGAGCGACGCTCGGAGCATGTCGCATCCTGCCGAGCCGTCGATTCTGGGGCGGCTCAGCACTCCGTACCTGCAGGCACTCGGCGAGCTCTCGATCTGCGCGCGACGACTGCACCGTCGGCGCGAGGGCCACGGGGGCGATCCGGCGTGGAGCCGGGAGGCGGACCACCTGCTCTCCCTCAACGACGCGTTGTCGGCGCGCCTGGGGGTCGGCCCGCTCGTCGAGCACAGCATCGCGATCGAAGACGCGGACGGCACGTTCGTGCCCGCCGACGTCGAGTTCGTCCGTCACCTCGTCGACCGGATCGTCCGTCACCTCGATCACGCGGCCCCCGAGTCCTGACGGGGCCGGCCGCCGCGGTCAGGTGATCGGCTCGAGGGCGGGCGGCTGCCGGTCCCAGCCGTAGGCGTAGGCGTGGGGATCGAGCTCGCCGCGGCGGCCGAAGTAGATGTACGCGACATGCGTGCCGTCGTCGAGCTCGACGTCGAGGGTCGCCGGGGGTGTGTCGTCGACATCGATCGCGCGGAAGCCGCCGGCCGCGGGCCCGTCGATCAGCTCGGCTCGGTGATCCGGAGTCGGGCTCGGGGTGTCCTGGATGTCGACCGCGTCCGACCGGATCGGCGACGCCCCGGTCATCGGTCGCCGTCCGCCGCGTGCCGGTCAGCGAATCGGTCGGCGCCCTCCGCCGCGGCCTCGAGCGCATCGCTCGCGGCGCCGCCCACGCCGGGCACCCTGTCGCGGACGGCGCGGCGGATCGTGCCGGTCGCCCTGCGCACCCCCGGCGACCGCCACGCCTCGGCAGCGCGTCCGGCGACCCGCTCGTACGCCTGCCGTCCGGTGCGGGCTCCGACGAGCCATCCGACGGCGGCACCCGCGACGAAGATCATGACCTTGCTCCACATGACGGCCTCCCAACTGGTGAGTGGATGCCGACGACGCTAAGCGGACCGCTCGCCGCCCGGTGCGCCGTCGCAGCCGACTCGCAGCCACCCCGCGCGCGCACGTTCACTTACTGTCTACGGGCCCGTCGCGCAAGACCCTCGAGGTCGTCGGCGGGCGAAGTTAGCGTGACGACATGAGCAGTGCCACCGAATCGTCGGATCCGATCCTCTGGGCCGCCGTGACCGACGACCTCTGGGTCGCGTCGCGGGGCGGCGACTTCGTGGGCACCGTCGAACGGATCGAGAACCGCTTCGTCGCGCTCGACGGCCGTGGCGCCCCCGTGGGTGTCAACGGGTCGCTCGACGGGGCGCGGCAGCGGCTCGAGACGGCGCCGTCGAGGACGGCGCAGAGCGGCCTCCCGCTCGTGCGCCGTCTGCGCCGACCGCGTCTGCGCCGGACGACGCAGGCCGCCGCCTGATCCCCGCGGCGCGCCTCGCCGCGGCCCCGCCGCCTCAGCGGCCGTCGGCGTCCGGAGCGCGATCCACGTCGCCGCGCCACGCGCCGTCGGCCGATCCGCGGCTCTCGATGTAGTCCTTGAACCGGTCGAGGTCGCGGCCGATCTGGAGGTCGTCGGCCTGCAGCACGGCGCCGGCCTTCTCGACCAGTCCCTCGGGCTCCCAGTCCAGCTGCACGTTCACGCGGGTCGTGGCATCGCCCAGGCGGTGGAACGTCACGACGCCGGCGTGGGTGGTGCCGTCGGTCGAGCGCCAGGCGACGCGCTCGTCGGGATGCTGCTCGGTCACCTCGGCGTCGAACTCGCGCTCGACCCCGCCGACCTTCACCTTCCAGTGCAGGTGGGTGTCGTCCAGCTGCGTCACCTGCTCGACCCCGCCGAGGAACTCGGGAAAGGTCTCGAACTGGGTCCACTGGTCGTACGCCCTGCTGATCGGCACGTCCACGTCGATGGACTTCTCCACGGTCGTCATCTGCTCGTCCTTTCGGTCGGAATCCGTCGACGGTAGCCAGCGGTCGGTGACGGCGGACGGCTCTCGGACGTGACGTCCAGCCACCTCCCGCGTGTCTCCTGGGCGATCGCGAGTCCGCCTTGCGCGCCGCGGCCCGGCACAGAAGGGTCGAGGCATGTCCGCTCGCTCCGCACGTCTTCCCGCGGCCGTCGGCGCCGGTGTCGCGGCCACCGTCGTCATGAGCGCCTACATGCTCGGCGGCGAGAGCCGCGAGGCGATCGGCACGGCCCCGCCGGCTCGGATCGTCGCGCGGCTGCGGCCCGGATGGTCGGCGGAGCAGGTGTCCGCGGCCGGCACGGCGCTGCACCTCGGCATCGGGGCGAGCGGCGGCGTGCTCGCGGTGCTGCTGCGCCGGTTCGGGCCGCCGTCGTCGCTGCCGGCGGCCGTCATCCTGTGGCTCGTCGGTTACGAGGTGATCGCGCCCGCGCTCGGGGTGCTGCCCCCCGCCCATCGTGACGGCGAGCGGGCGCGCCACCTGTTCCGGGCGCACCTGGTCTACGGGGCCGCGCTCATGCTGCTGCGCCGAGTGCGCTGATGATCCCGACCGACGCCGCTCTCACGGTCGACTGGACGCAGATGCCGACCTACAACACGATCATGTCGGTGGCCGCGGGGGCGGCCATGCTCACGATCGTCGATCTGGGGCGGCGGCTCATCCGCGGCCGGCCCGTGCACCACGAGGGGTACGCGGTCAGCTTCGGCGTGCTCGGGCTGATCCTCGCGGCGACGGGGCTGCACATGACCCTGACCTGGCCGTTCGCGAAGTACTTCCCGTTCGACGACATCATCTTCGGCGAGCCGAGCCTCGCCTTCGGGGTGCTGCTGCTCGGCGGAGCGG
The DNA here is from genome assembly GCF_039531715.1 of Pseudolysinimonas kribbensis. NCBI lineage: Bacteria > Bacillati > Actinomycetota > Actinomycetes > Micrococcales > Microbacteriaceae > Pseudolysinimonas > Pseudolysinimonas kribbensis. The sequence continues at coordinate 974,359 of NZ_BAAAQO010000002.1, forward strand.
TGCTCCTCTGGGCACGCCGCGGTGCCGCCCGGCATGCGGCATCCGGACCGGCGCGCGATCTCGCGGATGCCGTCGCGCCGCTCTCGATCTTCGTGTGGGGGCTCGGGCTCTCCCTCATCGCGATCGCGATCGCCGGGCTCGTCTTCCAGCTGTTCGCGGCGCCGCCGGAGGAGCCCATCTCGGGCGCCTTCGCCTCGTGGCCGTGGGTGGAGGCCATCTTCATGTCGGGGCTCTTCGCGCTCGGCGGCGTCGGTGCGATCCTCTTCCCGTTCACGGCGGACCGGCTCGCGGAACGTGAACGGTTCACGCCGCTGGAATGGGTCACCGGACTCTGCCTCGGGCTGAGCGGCCTCGCCTTCCTCCTGTTCGGTGCGCTCAACTTCTTCACCCACATCGGGCTCGTGATCAACACGATGCCTCGGTAACGGAGCGAGCGCACCGCGCGAGGCACGACGATGGGAGCGTGATGATGCGCGCCGTCCGGGTCGGGGGGTTCGGCGAGCTGCCGACCGTGCGGGAGGTTCCGGTGCCGGAGCCCGGCGCGCGCGACGCTCTCGTGCGGGTCGAGGCGACGGGACTCTGCCGCAGCGACGCGCACGCCTGGGCCGGTGCCGACGACACGGTGCATCCGCCGTACACCCCCGGCCATGAGCTGGTCGGCGTAGTGGCCTCCGTCGGTGCCGAGGTGCGACGGGTCGAGGCCGGGCAGCGGGTGACGACGCCGTTCGTGTGCGGCTGCGGCGAGTGCGAGGACTGCACCGGCGGGCGCGCGCAGGTGTGCCGGTTCCAGCAGCAGCCGGGTTTCACCTACGACGGCTCGTTCGCCGAGTACGTGCTCGTGCGCAACGCCGACGTGAACGCGGTGATCGTGCCCGACGACGTCGACCCCGAGGGCGCCGCGCTGCTGGGATGCCGGTTCGCGACCGCCTACCGGGGCCTGGTCGATCGCGCGCGGCTGCGTGCGGGCGAGACGGTGGCCGTGCTCGGCTGCGGCGGCGTCGGCCTGTCGGCGATCCTCATCGCGTCGGCGCTCGGCGCGCGGGTCATCGCCGTCGACGTCTCCGCGGCGGCGCTCGAGCTGGCCCGCGGCGCGGGCGCGGCGGCGACCGTCGACATCGCCGGGCTCGACGACCCCGCGGTGCCCGGCGCGATCCGGGATGCCGCCGGCGGCGCCCCGGAGGTCGTCGTCGAGGCGCTCGGACGCCCCGCCACCCTCGCCACCGGGTTGCGCACGCTCGCGAGCGGTGGCCGGCTCCTGCAGATCGGGCTGCTGCCTCCGGAACCTCCGGTGCCGATGGGCGAGGTCATCGCCCGGGAGCTCACGGTGCTCGGCAGCCACGGCATGGCCGCCGCCGACTACCCGCGCCTGCTAGAGCTCGCGCGCTCGGGCGGCCTGCGGCCGCAGTCGCTGGTCTCGAGGCGCATCGGGCTCCAGGAGGTGCCCGCGGCACTCGTCGCCCTCGGGTCGCGTGGATCGGCGGGACCGGGCGTCACGATGATCCGCCCCTGACGCCGGCCGGCGTCCGGCGGTCCCCGTCGGCGGCCGGGACTGGCTAGCGTGGCGACCATGACGTCTGCGCCACCGGCGGTGATCGCGATCGATGTCGGCGGAACGACGATCAAGGGCGCTCTCGTCGATGCCGCGGGGGTGGTGCGCGCCACCGAGATCGCGCCGACCCCACGGCCGGGGGCGGAGCGGACCGTGCTCGAGGTGGCATCCCGCCTCGCGGCGGCCGCTCCGGGGGTGGGCACGAACCCGGTCGCGGTCGGCATCGTCTCGCCCGGCATCGTCGACCCGGGCGGCGTGGTGCGGATCGCCGTCAACCTCGACTGGCGCGATCTGCCGCTCGCGCAGCTGGCGGAGGACGCACTCGGCCTGCCCGCCGTGGTGACCCACGACGTGCGCGGCGCCGGAGTGGGCGAGCTCCGCTGCGGCGCCGGGATCGGCGTGCGCGACCTCGCCGTCGTGCAGCTCGGCACGGGCATCGCGTCCGCGCTCGTCGTCCATGGCGAGCTCGTCGTCGGTGCCGGGAGCGCCGCGGGCGAGGTGGGCCATCTGCCGGTGATCCCGGGAGGCGAGCGCTGCGCCTGCGGGCAGGAGGGCTGCGTGGAGGCGTACGCCTCGGGCGGCGCGATCGCCCGCCGCTACGCCGCCCGCACCGGTCGTCCGGCGACGGCCGAGCAGATCGTCGGGCTGCTCGGGGGCGACGCCGATGCCGACGCGGTGTGGGCCGAGGCGATCACCGCCCTCGGGCGGGGAGTGCTGTCGATCGTCGCGCTGCTCGACCCGGCACTCGTGGTGCTCGGCGGCGGCGTCGCGGCGGCCGGGGACGCGCTCCTCGAGCCGCTGCGCGGTTCGATCACGGGCACGTTGACCTGGCGGGAGTGCCCGCCCATCGTGGTCTCGCCGCTCGGAGCGGAGGCCGGACGGCTGGGTGCGGCCGTGCTCGCGTTCGAGCGGGCCGGCATCCCGGTCGACGCGGCGAGCTGGCGCCGCGCCTGACGCCAGTCGTCGGCCGTGTACCGGCGTCCCGGCCTGCTACGCCGCGCGACGGCGCAGCATGACGGCGGTCGCGATCGCCGCCACGACGATGCCGATCGCCTCCACGACCACCGTCGCCGGCACGAGCGTGAACGTCCACACCTCGGTGATGCCGAAGAACCCCACGGTGAGGGCGAGCAGCAGAGCCGCCAGGCTGCCGAGGAGGAAGAGCAGGCTCAGCACCAGCACGATCCGGCGCAGGACGCCGCGGGTCACGAAGAGGGCGACGGCCAGTACGAGCGCGGCGATCGACTGCAGCACGAACAGCACCCCGAGGGTGCCGCCGACGTGGGCCACGACCACGAGGTAGAGGTGGAACAGCGCCACGACGATGAGGAGGATCCCGGTGAGGATCCGCCAGATCCCCGATGCTCTCGTGCTTGCGACCACGCCGATACCCCGATTCGTCCCGGCCTCCCCGATGGAGGCGTCACCCATGAACACGCGGCGGCGGGCCCGGCGGTTCACCGCGGCTCTGGTGCTCGAGCGTCTCGGAGATGGACGATGGACGCCTCACACCCTCATCGCGGGAGGTCGTCATGGATCAGAAGCTCGAGGTCGTGGTGCTGCCGGTGGCCGACGCCGACCGGGCCAAGGCGTTCTACTCCTCGCTCGGATGGCGAGAGGACGCGGACTTCGCGACCGGCCCCGACTTCCGCGTGCTGCAGTTCACGCCGCCGGGATCGGAGGCCTCCGTCATCTTCGGCACCGGCGTGACGAGCGCGACCCCGGGATCCACCGAGGCGATCATGCTCACGGTGACCGACCTCGACGCGTGCCTGGGCGACCTGCGCGGCCGCGGGGTCGAGGTCGACGGACCGTGGCACGACGCGGGCGGCGTGTTCCATCACGGCGGCGAGGAGCAGCGCGTACCGGGGCGCGATCCGCAGGACCGGGCGTACTGCACCTTCGCGTCGTTCGCCGATCCCGACGGCAACACCTGGGTGCTGCAGGAGATCACGACCCGGCTGCCCGGGAGGGTGGTCGGTCCCACCCGGTACGCCGACGCCGACGACCTGGCCGCGGCGCTGCGCCGGGCAGCGGCTGCGCACGGCGAGCACGAGAAGCGCACCGGGGCCGAGGACCCCGACTGGCCGGACTGGTACGCGCGCTACCTGGTCGCCGAGCAGGCCGGCACCGAGCTGCCCGAGTAGCCCGGCTCAGTCGAGGAGCGACGCGAGGTCGCCCGACCAGGCCGCCTCGAGGATGCGCTCCAGCAGCGCGGCGTCGACGGGGACCGGGGTGATCGCGATCAAACGCGCCGAGCCCAGCGCGAGCTCGGCGATCCCGGGCAGCTGCTCGCGCGTCAGGCCGATGTCCTGCAGCGAGTGCGGGAGGCCGATCGCGCGATCGATGTCCGCGATCCGCCGGATGGCGACCTGCGCACTCCCGTCGACTCCGAGGGCCTGGCCGACGAGGGCGAGCTGCTCGGGGATCGCGGCTGCACAGGCGGCCAGCACGTACGGCAGCATGAGCCCCGTCCCGAGGCCGTGCGGGGTGTGGGTCAGCGCGCCGATCGGGTACTGGAGCGCGTGCGACAGGTGCGTGCCGGTGGGGCCGAAGGCCATCCCCGCCAGCAGGCTGCCGCGCGCCATGTCCTCCCGGGCGGTGCGGTCGGTCGGATGCGTGACGGCGGACTCGATCGACGTGCCGATGAGCCGGATCGCCTCGAGCGACAACGGCTCGGTGAGCAGGTTGCGGCCGACGAACACGGGTGGTGTCGTCGACCAGGTGGGCTCGAGGGGGCGACCGGTGAAGGACTCGACCGCGTGCACCAGGGCATCGATGCCGGCGTGCGCCGTGACACCCGCGGGCGCAGCGGCGGACAGCTCCGGATCGACGAGCGCCGCCGTCGGGATGAGGTACGGGCTCGAGATGCCCACCTTGACCGCGCGCGCCGGGTCCGCGACGACCGCGACCGGTGTCACCTCCGACCCCGTGCCGGCCGTCGTGGGCACCGCGACCAGGGGCAGCACGGGGCCGGGCACCGCGTTCTCCCCGTAGTAGTCCGGCAGCGCTCCGCCGTGCGCGAGCAGGAGCGCGACGAGCTTGGACGCGTCGAGCGCGCTGCCGCCGCCGTAGCCGATGACGACGTCGGGGCGCACCGCGCGGGCCGCCTCGGCGGAGGCCTGCAGCGAGTCCACCGGCAGCTCGGGCAGCACATCGGTGTGCACGTGCGTCTCGATCCCGCTCGCCTCGAGCGCCGCGACCGCCTCGCGGAACGCCGGCGTCGTCGCCAGGAAGGGATCGACGACGACGAATGCCCGGCGCCCGAGGGGCGAGACGATCCGGGGCAGGGCGGCGCGGGCCCCCCACCCGAACTCGATGGTCCGGGGCAGCCGCAGAACTCCGATGTCGCTCATGTCGTGCTCCTCTGGTCGATCGGATCCCCACGCGGCCGGGGATCCGCTCGACGAGGCTACGACTCAGTATCGGTGCCGACCTCCCCGAACGATGCGGAACCCGCGGCGGCGCACCCGTGTCACGGTGAACAGGCTCCATAATCGGCAGGATGCTCGTCTTCTGGCGCCGGCGCGCGGCCACGCAGCGCTGGCTGCGTCGTGCGCTCGGCGGCGTCGTGCTCGTCGCGGTGCTCGGCACGACCATCGCGGTCGGCGTCGCCGCGCGTCAGCCCGACGTCGCGGTGCGGGCGGCGCTGCGGTCCGCCTCCGCGGTCGACGGGTCGATGGTGTGGGAGCGGCACGCCGCGACCGACTCCGCCGCTGCGGATGCCGCCGCTCGCAGCCGCATCCGCCGGGCGTTCGGCGCCGCTCCCCTCACCATCTCGTCGAGCGCGGTGGGCGACCCGGTGCGCCTCGCGGGGGCGGACCGCACGGTGCTGCCGCTGCGCGACGACGCCGCGCTGCGGGCGGCGGCATCCGGATTGCACCGGGTCGACCGCGGGCAGCTCGCGATCGACGAGGCGGGGGCGCGCGCTCTCGGCGTCTCCCCGGGCGACACGCTGCGACTTCTGACGGATGCGGGGGACCGCGAGCTGACGGTCGCGGCCGTGTGGCGCCCGACCGGTCCGCGAGCCCCGATCTGGAACGGCATCGGCGCCGGCTCGGCGGGCACCGTCGCGCGAGTGGTGCTCTCGCCGGCCGAACTCGCCGCCGATGGCATCGAGCTGACCGCGCGGTGGAGTATCGCACCCGACCCGGCGCGCGTCCACGCGGCCCAGCTGCCGTCCCTCGCGACCGGCTACGCGCGGCTCGCGGCGAGCGCCGCCGGGTCGTTGACGTTCGCGCACCTCGAGGGCGGCGGTGCCGGCACGGTCGCCGCACTGCGGAGGGGCGCCGATGCGGCGGCGGCCGTCGTGCCGGTGCCGGTCGCGCTGCTGGCCGCCGGCGCGCTCCTGGCGCTCCTGCTGCTGGTGCGGCTGCTCGCCGAGGTGCGGACGGAGGAGACGGAGCTGCTGCGCGCGCGCGGCGCCGCACGGGCCCAGATCGCGGGCGGCGATCTCCGCGCCGCGTTGCTGCCGGTGCTCGCGGGCGCCGTGGTCGGCTGGGTCGCGGCGCAGGCACTCCTGCTGGTGGTCGCGCCGCCGGCAGGGGTGCTCGAGCTCGTCCTGCCGTTTCTCGTGCCGACGACCGGCGCGCTGCTCGTGGTGGTGGTCGCCTCGTTCCTCGCGGCGGCGCCGGAGCACGCGGGCGGCGGACGCGGTGGCCGGGTCGCGGGTGTCGCGGGCGCGGCGCTGCTCGGCGTGCTCGCGATCGTCGGGGTCGCACGGCTCGTGGGTGCGGGCGTCGGCGCGGACCCGGCGGCCGAGCTCGCCCCCGCCCTGGTGATCGCCGCGCTGGTGGTCGCCGGTCTGCTGCTGAGCGCACCGCTCGCCGCGGCGTGGGATGCGGTCGCCCGCCGCCGGGACGGGGTCGCCGCGCCGCTCGCCGCCCGCCGGTTGCGCCGCCGGCCCGGCCTCGTGGCGGGCGCGCTCGTGCTCGTCGCGCTCGCGGTCGGCGCCTCCGGTTTCGCCGCCGGCGCCGTCGCGAGCTCCGCCGGCTTCCTGCGCGATGCGGGACGCCTCGTCACCGGCGGCGACGTCGACGTCGAGGTGCCGGGGGCGGCGTCGGTCGCGGCGGGCACGCCGGCACCCGACGTCGCGCGACTCGCGCGCATCGCACACGCAGCCGGATCGGCGCCGGCGCTGACCGAGCAGGTGGCGGTCGGCGACCTCGCCGCGACGCTCACCGCGGCGCCCGTCGCCCGGCTGGGCGCCCTGCAGGATCGTGACCTGGCCGCTCTCCCCGCGCTCGCCGGGCTCGCCGGGAGGGAGGTCGGCATCCCGCTGACCGGGTCGGGGCGGCTGCGGCTCCGGCTCGACGCGCGGGGCACGGCCCCCGACGACGCCCGGCTCGACCTCACCGCGTGGCTCGTGGGTTCCGACGGCGAGGCCGTGCGGATCGACCTCCCGGGTGCGCGGATCGCCGCACCCGGAGCGGAGGAGCCCGGCACCGTGGAAGCACGCCTGCCCCGGATGACGCCGGGCGCGGCGGCCTGGCGGCTGGTCGCGCTCGATGCGGCGGTGCAGTCCTCGGGCCCCGTCACCGGGCTGTCGGTCGCGGTCGACCCGGTCGCCGCTCCCCCGGAGGCGTGGGCCCTGACGCACGCGTACCGGCCGGCGACGGGCTCGGCGGCCTCCGGCCCGCTCGGCTGGACGGTCGCGGGCGTCCTCGACGCCGGGGGAGGTCGCGCCGAGCTCGGGCGGCTCATGCCCACCGGAACGACGGTCGTGCCGGCCGCGGTCTCGCGTCCGCTCGCGGCGGCGGCGGGCCTCGGCACGGGCGCCCGCGCCACCCTCGACGCGGGGGCGAGCGGCATCCCGGTGCGGGTGGCCGCCGTCGTGCCGCACACGATCGGCGCCCCGGGGCCGTCGGGCGTGTTCGTCGACCTGCCCACGCTGCAGGTGGCGCAGCTGCGCACCGGGGCCGACCTGCCGCGGCCGGATCATGCCTGGTTCGCCGTCGCCGACGCGACGGGCGCCGCGGCACGCCTCACGGCCTCCGACCCCGCGATCACCGCCATGCCGGCTCCCGCCGCGACCGTCGGCCGGCTCGCCCTGCCGGCGATTGTCGCGAGCGTGACGGCCGCGGCCGGCACGGTGCTGTTCGCGCTGCTCGCGATCGCGACGGCGGTCGCGGCCCTGCTGCGCGCGCGGTCGGCCGAGATCGCGGTGCTCCGGGCGCTCGGCGCGGGATCGCGGCTGCAGCGGCTCGCCGCCCGCATCGAGCTGCTCGCGGTGCTCGGCTACGCGGGGGTGGTCGGGGCGGTGGCGGCGATCATCGCCGTCGTGCTGACCGTGCCCCAGCTCGCGCATGCCGCGGCACCGGGGATCGAAGCGGAGGTCGTCGCGCCCATCGCGGCGGATCCGCTCGGGCTGACCGTGGCGGCCGCGGCGCTCGTGGCGGGCGTGGTCGTCGGACTGGTCGTGCAGGAGAGGGTCGTGCGGCGGCTCGCCGAACGCCCGCGCATCGAGGAGGTGCGGCGATGACCCGGCTCGGCCCGGCGCGCCTGGCGCTGCGCGGACTCCGCGTGGCCCCCGGGGTCTCCGCGCTCGTCGCACTGCTCGTCCTGGTCGGCGTGATCCTGGCGGTCGGCGGACCGCGTGCGACCGACGGCGTCCTGACGACGGCGCTGCATCAGGGTCTCGCGCACGCCGGCAACGGGCGGATCGCCCTGAATGCGGTGCTCGGCGATGACAGCGCCTACGACCCCGGGACCGACACCCGCAGCGTCGAGCCGATCTGGTCGGGCCTGCAGAATCGCCTGGACGAGATCCACGGGAGCTTCGCGAGTCTCGGCCGGGTCGTCGGGCCGGGCGCGTTCGTGGGCCGGGCGGTCGGGGAGGGCTCCGGCGGCTTCGCGGGCGCGGGAACCGCGACCGCGGCCAGCAACGCGCGCTTCCGCTTCGCGCTCGAGGCCGCCCCCGGCCTGCGCGACGAGGCACGGCTGGTCTCGGGTCGCTGGCCCGGCGCCGTGCGCGCGGGCGGTCCGCTGCAGGTCGTGATGTCGGCCGAGGGCGCGGCGACGATGCACTGGAAACCGGGACAGCGCCAGACGATCGGCACCAGGCCGGCACGGCAGGCCGTGCTCGTGGGCACGGTCGCCCCGCGCGATTCCGGCGACGCGTTCTGGTCGCTCGATGCGAGCCGTGCCGAGGCGGGAGCGCAACCGAGCAGGGACGGCTCCTACACGACCTACTACTCCACGCTCTGGGTCGACGACGCATCGTGGCCGGCCATCGCCCCCACCCTCACCGGCCACCTGATCGAAGCCTGGTACCCGGTCGACGCGTCGGCGATCACCGCGGGCGATGCGCCACGGGTCGCGGCACAGGTGCGGCGGTTCGCGGTCGAGCCGTCGGCGCTCGACATCCCGCGCGCCCCGCAGACCCTGGCATTCCGCACCGACCTGCCCGCGGAGCTGGTCGCCTTCTCGGCGCGGGCCGCGCCGTCGATCGCGCTCATCGCGCTGTTCGCGCTCGGCCCGGCGGGGGCGCTCGCGGCGGTGCTGCTGCTGGGCCTGCGGCTGCTGCGGCTGCGCCGGAGCGCGGCCGGCGCGCTCGTGCGCGGCCGGGGCGGCTCCGGATGGCAGCTCCGCCTGCTCGCGGCGGCCGAGACCGCGGTGTGGACGGTGCCGGTCGCGGTGGCGGGCGCGGCGCTCGCCGTGCTCCTCATCCCCGGCGGCGGCTCGTGGACCGGTGCGCTCGTGCCCACCGCCCTGTGCGCGCTCGCGGCACCGATCGCGGCCGCGGCGCTCGCCTCCCCGTCGTACGGCGACGGGGCGACGTCGCCCGCGCTGCGCGCCCTGCGCCTCGTCGCGGAGGGCGCGATCGTGCTCGTCGCCGCGCTCACCCTCGTTCTGGTCGCGGCGCGCGGGCCGGTCGGTGCGGCGGGTGGCGCCGATCCGCTCGTGGAGGCGGCACCGCTGCTGCTCGCGGTCGCGGTGACCGTGATCGTGCTGCGGATCGCACCCGCCGGCATCCGGTGGCTCGGGGCGCTGCTGCGCCGCGGCCGGGGGCCGGTCGGGCTGGTCGCGGCATCCGGCACGGGGCCGGCCTGGCGCGGCGCCGCGTGGGCGCTCTTCGCTCTCGTCATCGGGGTCGGGATGTCGGTGTTCTCGCTCACGATGGTCGCCACCCAGCAGCACGGCTCGCAGCAGGCGGCGCTGCGCCAGACCGGCGCGGACGTCGCGATCAACAGCACCCGGCTGAGCGCGAAGGAGGTGCGTGCGCTCGAGGCGATCCCCGGCGTCGCGGCGCACGCGACGATCGCCGTGCTGCCCCCGCAGCCGGTCGGCTCCACGCCCGCGGCGGTGTACCTCGCCGATCCCGCGGCCCTGGCATCGGTGCAGCGCGGGATCGACCACTCGGCGCTGGCCGACGCGCACGGCCGGGATGCCGTGGTCGGCGGCATCGACACGCCGCCCGCGACGATGACGATCTCCGATCCCGACCGCGTGACCCTGACGCTGCACCCGGTCGACTCCGACGAGGTGAGCGTCGTGCTCACCGAACCGCGCTGGGTGCTCGTGGATCGCGCGAGCCTGCCGAAGGCCGCGCCCGAGGCGGTGACCGTCGGCGTGCTCCTGCGGGTCGCGCCGCACGCCGACCGCGCGGCCGTCGCCGCCGCGGCGCGGGAGGCCGCCGGCTCGGACGCGTCCGTGCGGACCGCGGGCACGAACGTCGGGTCGCCGCTGGATCAGGCCGTGCGCGCGACGATCCTCGCCGCGACGATCCTCGCGGCGCTGCTGTGCCTCGGCGTGTTCGTGGTGACCCTCGCGGCGGGCGCCGCCGAGCGGCTGCGCCGCGGCGCCATCCTGCGGGCTCTCGGCTTCGACCGCCGGCAGACCGCGGGCCTCGTGCTCGCCGACCTCGCCCCGACCGCCGTCATCGGCGTCGTCGTGGGAGCGCTGACCGGCGCGGGCCTGGCGGCGATCGTGTTGCATACGATCGACCCCGCGGGCTTCGTCGGATCCACGGTGCCGCCGGCGCTCGTGATCGACGTGCCGGCGACGGCGCTCGCCCTGCTCGGCTTCCTCGTCGCGGCGGTCGTCGCGGCGGCGGTGGCCGTGGTGCTCGACCAGCACCGTCCCGCGACGGCCGGGCTGCAGACGCTCGGAGAGGAGCGATGACCATGACGACGACGGCTCCGCCGCCCCCGGGATCGGCCGACGTGATCGACTGCGCCGACCTCGTGCGCATCTACCGCGGCGAGGGCGTGGAGGTGCAGGCGCTGCAGGGGCTCACGCTGCGGGTGGGCGAGGGCGACATCGTGGCCATGGTCGGCGCGTCGGGGTCGGGCAAGTCGACGCTGCTCGGCATCCTGTCGGGTCTCGACCGGCCGAGCGCCGGCCGGGCGACCGTCGCCGGCTACGACCTCACCGCCCTCTCCTCGAAGCAGCGCCTGGCGTACCGGCGGGGCGCGGTCGGCTTCGTGTGGCAGCAGACCGAGCGCAACCTGCTGCCCTACCTGACCGCACGCGAGAACGTCGAGCTGCCGATGCTGCTGGCCGGCCGGCGCGACCGGACGCGGCGCGCCGACGAGCTGCTGAAACTGCTCGACGTGCAGGCGCACACCGACCGGCGGCCGGCGCAGCTCTCCGGCGGCGAGCAGCAGCGCGTCGCGATCGCGGTGGCCCTCGCGAACGGGCCGCAGGTGCTGCTCGCCGACGAGCCGACCGGCGAACTCGACGAGGCGATGTCGGCGGAGGTGCTGGAGGCGATCCGCTCCGTCAATGAGCGGCTCGGCGTGACCGCGCTCATCGTCACGCACGACCCGGCGGTGTCGGAGCACGTGCGCCGGACCGTGCAGATCCGTGACGGCCGCACGTCGACCGAGGTGCTGCGGGATGCCGACCGCACCGGCGCCGAGACCTTCACCGTCATCGACGCCGTCGGCCGCCTGCAGCTGCCCTCGGACTACGTGCACCGGCTCGGCCTGCGCGAGCTCGTGCGCCTCACGCTCGAGGACGATCACGTGCGGGTGCATCCCGACCGCGGCGGGGCGCATCCGGCAGCGGGGGAGAAGCGATGAGCCCGATCATCAGCGTGCGCGGCGTGACCCGTGTGTTCGGCACGGGGCCCGCGGCCGTCGCGGGCTGCCGCGACATCGACCTCGACGTCACCGCGGGGGAGCTGCTCGTCGTCCGCGGTCCGTCCGGAGCGGGCAAGACGACGCTGCTTACGCTGCTCGGCACGCTCGACCGGCCGAGCCTCGGCACGATCGTGATCGACGGGGTCGACACGACCGCGGCGCCCGAGGCGGAGCTGGTCGGCATCCGGCGCCGGCTGCTCGGCTTCGTCTTCCAGCGCTTCGGGCTGCTGCCCGCGCTCACGGCGGCCGAGAACGTCGAACTCCCGCTGCGGCTCGCGGGCGTCGGCCGCGACGAGCGGTCCGCACGCGTGGCGCTGCTTCTCGAGCGGGTGGGGCTCGCCGAGCACGGGCTGCAGCATCCGGACGAGCTCTCCGGCGGGCAGCAGCAGCGGGTCGGCATCGCTCGGGCGCTCGCCGCGGAGCCGCGGGTGCTGCTCGCCGACGAGCCGACCGGTCAGCTCGACAGCGCCACGGCATCCGCGGTCATGGACCTCGTGGTCGAGCTGGTGCACGAGAACGGCGTCGCCGGCGTGGTCACCACCCACGACCCCGCGTTCATGGAGCGCGCCGACCGCGTCGCGCACCTGCACGACGGCCGCCTCACCCCCTAACGCGCCCCCCGCCCGTCGCCCCGCCCTCGTCGTCTCCTTCCGAAATGAAGGAGTCGGCCCGATCTGCGCCGAACACCGGAGCCGTGATGGCGGCCGCGGCGTCCCGCCGGTCCTGCATTTCGGAACCGGAACTGGAGCCGGGCACGGAACCGGAGCCGGAGCCGGAGCCGGGCAGGAGGTCGGCCTCGGATCGCGGACGGTCGGCGCGGAACACCCAGAGGCGGTAGAGGGCGAAGCGCAGCGCGGTGCCGAGGGCGAGGCCGACGACGTTGGCCGAGACGTTGTCGTCGATCGCGGAGCGCAGGCCGAGCAGGTCGTGGCTGACCACGAGGCAGACCAGCGCGACCGCGCTGCCGAACAGGCTCGCGACGAAGAACTCGACGGCCTCCCGCAGCACGACGCGGCCGCTGCCGCGACGACGCTCCCGGCGGAACGTGAGCGAGCGGTTGCCGACCCAGTTGACGATGATCGCGAGCGACACCGAGACCGCCTTGGCCCAGAGCTCGCCGTTAGCGACGTGCTCGGGCGAGAGCACCGTGGCGCGCAGCGCGTTGAACACCCCGACGTCGACGAGGAACCCGACGCCGCCGACGGCCAGGAACGCGACGCCCTGGCCGAGCAGCGCGCGCAGCCGCGGCGACCCGACGGCGGCCCGCAGCGCGGGACTCCGCGGCCCGCCCACCTGGATCGCGCCGGTCGCGACGCGCTCAGACATGCGACACCACCGGGGCAGCGATCCGCACGCGGCGGGCGACCGCGCGTCGCCGACGGGTGGGCAGCCCGGCGACGCCCCAGCGCGTGACCCGGGCGATCGCCTCGAGCACGATGCGGGTGCTCATCTTGCTCTGCCCGAGCTGGCGGTCGGTGAACGTGATCGGCACCTCCGCGATGCGCAGGCCCGCGAGCACCGCCTTCCACAGCAGCTCGATCTGGAAGCTGTAGCCCTCGCTCGCGATCGCCTGGGGCCCGATCGCCCGGATGGCGTCGGCGCGGTATGCGCGGAACCCGCTCGTCGCGTCGTGCTCGTCGATGCCGAGCGCGATCCGCGCGTACAGCGAGCCCGCGCGCGAGATCAGGCGGCGGGGCAGCGGCCAGCCGTGCACCGATCCGCCGGGCACCCAGCGCGATCCGATCGCCACATCGTGCGTCTCGAGGGCCGCCAGCAGGGCGGGCAGCTGCTCCGGGCGGTGCGAGCCGTCGGCATCCATCTCGACCAGCACGTCGTAGCCGCGGGCGCTGCCCCACGCGAACGCCGCGAGATATGCAGCGCCGAGGCCCTGCTTGCCGGCGCGGTGCAGCACGTGCACCCGGGCGTCGGCACGCGCGAGGCCGTCGGCGATCGCGCCCGTGCCATCCGGCGAGTCGTCGTCCGCGATCAGGATGTGGGCGTCCGGCACGGCGGCGAGGGTGCGCTGCACGATCGCCCGGATCGTGGGCGCCTCGTCGTAGGTCGGGATGCAGACGAGAGCGGTCATGCGATCAGGACATCAGCCGTGGCCCCAGAAACGTCCCAGAAAGCGCTCGTCGCGCATGCGAAAGCCTTCAGCGTGGCCTGGACGACCTCGCTCTTCTGGGAGTCGTCTCAGAGCCCGATCGGGATGCTGGGGCGGCGATCCGCGACCGGATGCGGGGTAGTGTCGCGACACCGGAGGGCTCATGAGATCGATCCTGATCGTCGAGGACGACGCGCACCTCGGCCCCACGCTCGAGCGAGGCCTCACGGACGAGGGCTACGCCACCACGCTCGTCGCCACGGGCGTCGACGCGCTCGTGGAGCTGGCGCGGCATCCGTTCTCGGCGGCGGTCGTCGATGTCGGGTTGCCCGCGATGTCCGGATTCGAACTCGCGCGCCGGGTGCGGGACACGGGCAGCTCGATGCCGGTGCTGCTCCTGACCGCGCGCGACGCGGTCGACGATCGCGTGCGCGGCCTCGACGCCGGAGCCGACGATTACCTCACCAAGCCGTTCAGCTTCGCCGAGCTCGCGGCCCGGCTGCGGGCGCTGCTGCGCCGCGACCCGTCGGACCTGTGGATCCGCGTCGAGCACGGCGACCTGCAGCTCGATTCGGCGCGCCGGCGGCTCACCGTCGGGGACCGGGCGGTGGCCCTGAGTCCCCACGAGTTCGATGTGCTGCGGCTGCTCGTCGCGAGTCCGGAGCGGTCCTTCGCGGTCGCCGACATCCTGGAGGAGGTCTGGGGCACGGCCGAGTACATCGACCCCAACACCGTGCAGCAGTACATCAGCGCGCTCCGCAAGAAACTCGTGCGCGCGGGCAGCACGACCTCGATCGTGACGATCCGCGGCGAGGGCTACCGGATCGAGGCCGGCGCGTGAGGTGGTGGGGCCGCCTCGGGGTGCGCTGGCGCATCACCATCGGGAGCGTGATCGCCGGGGCCGTGCTGCTGGTCGGCGCCGGCGCGCTGCTGCTGCAGCAGGTGGAGCAGGCGCAGATCAACTCGGACAAGAAGATCCTCTACGGCGCCAGTACGCCGTATGTCGCCCAGGTGCGGAGCCACCCCACCGCCCTCGATCGGCCCGGCGGGGAGGAGCGGCTGGTGGTTCTCGATCCGGCCGGGTCGGCGCGCGTGAGCAACCTGCCCGACGCGATCTCCGACCGGCTGCCGGAACTTCATCGGCTGTCGTCCGGCTCGCACTTCGCCTCGTACCGCGGCACCCGGTATCTGCTCGTCGTTCGCAAGGTCGAGCGCAGCGACGGGGTGTGGCGGATCGTCGCGGCCCGCGACGAGTCATCGACCACCGACATCGTCATGCGCAACCTCACGAACATCATCGTGGTCGGCGGGGTGGCGTTGCTGGCGGGATTCGGCGTCGCCTCGTGGGTGCTCACGACGGTGGCGCTGCGCCCGGTGACCCTCATGCGGCGCCGCGCCGAGACGCTCGAGGCGATCGGGTCCGACGAACAGCTCCCCGTCGGGCGCGCCCAGGACGAACTGTCGGCGCTCGCCGTCACGCTCAACGCCTTCCTGGCGCGGGTGCGCGCGTCCGCCGCCCGCGAGAAGCAGGTGGTCGCGGATGCCAGCCACGAACTCCGCACGCCCATCGCCGTGCTGCGCGGTCAGCTGGAACTCGCCAAACGCGATCCGGGCGACCTCGACCGCCTGAGAGAGATCGACGAGACCGCCGCACGTCTGTCGAACCTCGCGGTCAACCTGCTCGTGCTCTCGACCCTGGAGGCCGACACGACGCGCCCCACGAGCACGTGGCCGCAGCTCGTCGACGAGTTCGCGGCCGCGACGGACCGCGCACGCATGCTCGCGACACCGGCGGGCGCGGAGATCGACTTCGATGTCGAGCGGCCCGACGGCGACGGGTCGTATGCGATCTCGGCGACCGACCTCGGCCGTGTGATCGACAACCTCGTACGCAACGCTCTCGCCGCCGGCGGCGCGGGCACGACGATCCGGGGGTCGCTCGCGCGCACGGCGACGCTGCTCGAGTTGAGGATCGAGGACGACGGCCCCGGCATCCCGGACGACTTCATCGCCACCGCCGCCGACCGTTTCACGCGGGCATCGCCGGCAACGGAGGGCGCCGGCCTCGGCCTCGCGATCGTGCGACGGATCGCGGACCGCGCCGCCGGCTCCCTCGAGCTCGCGAACCGGGAGCCCCACGGTCTCCGCGTCACACTCGGGATCCCGGCTGCAGAGACCTTCAGGCGGGCGGCGCGGCCTTCGGGCGCGGCTGTGCGCTGACGGGGGGAGGATGCCGCCATGAGCGAGGCCGCCCCGTCCGAGCGGGCCCGGCTGCTGCTCATCGAGGACGACCCGAAGCTCGGCCCGGTGATGCGCGACGTGCTCGAGGAGGCGTACGCGGTCACGCTGCGCGTGGATGCCCGCTCGGGGTTCGAGACCGCGCGCGACGAGGATTTCGACGTCCTGGTCGTCGATCGGCGCCTCCCCGGTGCCGACGGGATCGACGTGGTCGAGGCGCTGCGCAGGGCGGGCAACACGACGCCGATGCTGATGCTCACGGCGCTCGGCACCCTTCACGACAAGGTGCGCGGGCTCGACGCGGGGGCGAACGACTACCTCGTGAAGCCGTTCGAGTTCGGGGAGCTCTTCGCCCGGTTGCGTGCCATCCGGCGGGTGTTCTCCGGCGAGGGACCCTTCATCCGGATCGGAGGGTGGGAGTTCTACCCCGAGAACCGCGCCATCTACTCCCCGTACGACGGCCGGTACATCCTGACCGAGCGGGAGAATCAGCTGCTGCGGCTGTTCGCCGAGCACCCGCAGCGCACCTACTCGCGCCCGCAGATCCTGCGCTCGGTCTTCGATGAGGACGACCGGCCGGGCACGGTCGACACCTACGTGCACTACGTGCGGCGCAAGACGGACCCCGACATCATCACCACCGTCCGCGGGCAGGGGTACCGGCTCGGGCGGCTCTGAGATGTCGCCTCCGTGGTGCCTGAGGTGACGCGCGAGCTTTCGGTGATGCGTGCGCCCTCCGTCACCGCACTCGACCGTCGCCGTCGCCGTCGCCGTCGCCGTCGTCGTCGTCGACCATCGCCTCGGCTTCCGCGAGCACGGCGATCACGAATCGGCCTCCCGCGGCGAGCACGACCACGGTCCCCACGACGACTCCGAGCACCCACCACATGACGACCTCCGACCATTGCGCGAGCAACTGCGACCATGCTCCCGGCGGTGACCCCAGAAACCTCTCAGCAGCCGGGTTCGCCCGCGGCCGACTAGCCTCGGCGTCATCGACATTCCCACCCTCCTGCGCACGCTCCTCGGCGTGGTCGTGCTCGTCGGGGTCACGTTCGGGGTGCTCGCGGCGACGCGGGCGCGGCATCCGTGGTCGCCGGTGCTCGCGATCCTGCGGGGGCTCGTGCAGCTGGCCGCGATCAGCGTCATCCTGGCCGGCGTCATCACGAGTCCGTACTGGGTCGGGCTCGCGCTGCTGGTGATGTTCTGCGTGGCGGTCGGCGTGGCGACCCGGCGGCTCGGCGGACGCGGCCGGCTCCGGATGGTCGCCACGGCGATGGCGGCGGGCGCCGGCGTGGCGCTCGTGGTGGTCTTCGCCTCCGGCGCGCTCGAGCTCACCGCCCGCTACGCGCTCGCGATCGGCGGGATCGTCATCGGCAACACCATGTCGATCGCGACCATCGGCGGCCGCCGGCTGCTGGAGCTCGCCGACGACCGCTGGGACGAGCTGGAGGGCTGGTTCGCGCTGGGGGCGACGCCGTGGCAGGCGACGCGCTGGATCGCGCGCGACGCCGTGTACGCGGCCCTGATCCCGACCACCGATCAGACCAAGACGACCGGGCTGGTGACCCTGCCGGGGGCGTTCGTGGGCGCGATCTTCGGCGGGGTCTCGCCGGTGGAGGCGGGGCGCTTCCAGATCGTCGTGCTCGCCGCGATCATGTGCGCGGGGGCGATCACGGCGTCGACGCTCGTCGCGTTCCTGCGCCCGATCCGGGTGCGTCCGCAGCGTCCCGCCTGACCGCTCACCCGGCGCGTTCCGGGCGGTGGCGGATCCAGGCGACCGTCGCCGCGAACGTCTGCCGCAGGCTGCGATGGGCGCGCCACTCGCGCCAGGTGAGCGCGATCACGATCAGGTCGAGGATCGTCAGCAGCACGACCCCGAGCGACGGCCGGAGGGCGAGGTCGGCGATCTGCAGCACCGTGAGCACGGCGAGCGCGCCGATCGCCCACGGATAGACGCGCAGCGCCCCGACGATGAGGGCGACGACGACGGCCACCTTGACGACGCCGTGCACGAGGAGGAAGACGACAAGCAGCGGCACGTCGTGCGCGTGCAGGTGCCCGTGGGCGATCGACACCGATGTCGTGGCCGGCAGGACCGCGGCCGCGGCACCGCCCGCCAGCTCCGCGACGCCGTTGAGGCCCTTCACGACCACGCCGATCAGGAACAGGAGGTCGAGCAGGTGGCGGACCGTCGGGCGCACGGCCCCAGCATGCTCGGCGGCGCGCCGCGGCGCACTCGGGGGTCACCGATCTCCCAGGACGGAGCAGGATGGCTGCATGGCCGATGCCCACGCGAGCGCGCACGCGGGCGGTCGTCGACGCCTGGCGATCGCCTTCGGCATCACCGCCGCCATCCTGGTCGCCGAGATCGTCGGCGCCGTGCTCACCGGCAGCCTCGCCCTCATCGTCGACGCGGGGCACATGGCGGTGGATGCCGGGGGCCTCCTGGTCGCGCTGCTCGCGTCGGTCCTCGTGCTGCGTCCGGCCTCCGACCGGCGCACCTGGGGGTTCGCGCGCGTCGAGGTGCTCGCGGCGACGCTGCAGGCCGCGGTGCTGCTGGCGGTCGGTCTCTTCGTGCTCGTGGAGGGCATCCAGCGCCTGGTCGAACCGCCGTCGATCCCCGCGGGCGGCCTGCTGGTGTTCGGCGTCGTCGGCCTGGTCGGCAACGTGGCCTCGGTCGCGGTGCTGTTCTCGGGGCGCGGAGCGGACTTCAACCGCCGCGCCGCGTTCCTCGAGGTGCTGGGCGACGCGCTCGGCTCGGTCGGGGTCATCGCCGCCGCGACCGTGATCGCGCTCACCGGATGGCAGGGGGCGGACTCGATCGCCGCCATCCTCATCGGGGTGCTGATCCTGCCGCGTGCGATCCGGCTCCTCGGCGAGACGACCTCGGTGCTGCTGGAGTCGACGCCGCGCGGCCTCGACCTCGACGACCTACGCACCCACCTCGTCGCGCTGCCCTACGTCGACGACGTGCACGACCTGCACGTCACCCAGATCGCCAGCGGGCTGCCGGTGCTCACCGCGCACGTGACCGTCGAGCCGCGCTGCTTCGAGGAGGGCAGGGCGCCGCGACTGCTCGACCAGCTGCAGGCGTGCGTGGCCGAGCATTTCGACGTGAGCATCGAGCATTCGACCTTCC
The DNA here is from genome assembly GCF_039531715.1 of Pseudolysinimonas kribbensis. Taxonomy (NCBI): domain Bacteria; kingdom Bacillati; phylum Actinomycetota; class Actinomycetes; order Micrococcales; family Microbacteriaceae; genus Pseudolysinimonas; species Pseudolysinimonas kribbensis. Next base: position 993,477 of record NZ_BAAAQO010000002.1, read on the forward strand.
AGCTGGAGCCCGCGGCGCACACCGCCCACGAGCACGTGCCGCACACCTGAGCCGTCACGCCCGGGGATCTCCTGATGACCCGTGGGATCGCGTCGAGGTCCGTGGCACCATGACCCCATGCGACTCGCGCTCGTCTCGATCGTCGCGGCCTCGGTGGCCGTGGGGTCGGTGGCGGGCGCCGTGATCGTGACGAATCGGCCGGGGGACCAGCCCGGCATCCGGATGCAGCAGCCGGCGATCTCGGTCGCCGGCGTCGGTTCGCCGGCGACCTCGCGCACTCCGGCCGCATCGAGCTCCGCGGTCCCCGCGTCCCCGGCGCTGCCGGCCTCCCCCGCGCAGCCGCCGGCCTCGACGTCGACCGCGACCCCGGCCTCGCCCCCGCAGCCCGCCTCGCCCGCGCAGCCCGCGTCACCCGCGACGCCGACCGGGCCGGCGCAGTCGGTGGCTCCCGCGCCGGCGCGTCCGGTTCCGCCTGGCGACAAGGGCCGGCATCAGGGGGCGGATGCGGGCGGAACGCCGCGCGGCACCGGTGGGCCGGCCGCGAAGCCCTAGCCCGCCATCCGGTAGCCCTCGCCCCGGACCGTCTGGATGCAGTCCGCGCCCGCCTTCTGGCGCAGGTAGCGCACGTAGACGTCGACGACGTTGGAGCTCTGCCCGGTTCCGTAGCCCCACACGTCCCGCAGGAGCTGCTCGCGCGAGAGCACCCGCCCCGGCCGGCGCATGAAGTACTCGAGCAGCTCGAACTCCCGGGTGGGCAGGCTCACGATGCCGAGCGGGCCGGACACGGTGCGGGCGACGAGGTCGAGCGCGAGGCCGCCGCAGGCCAGCGATGTCTCGGTGGTCCGCGCCGAGCGCAGCCGGGTCTCGACCCGCGCCACGAGCTCGTCGAAGCGGAACGGCTTCACGATGTAGTCGTCGGCCCCGGCCTGCAGTCCCGAGACGACATGCGCCGGCGCGTTGTCGGCAGTGACGATGAGCACCGGCAGCCCGGGCGCCGCCTCCCGGATGCCGGCGAGGACCTGCAGGCCGTCCATCCGCGGCAGGCCGACGTCGAGCAGCACGAGGTCGAATCGGCCGGAGAGCGCCTCGGTCGCCGCGGCGACGCCGTCGCTCACGTGCTCGACGCGATGCCCGGCCGCCGTGAGCGCTCGCCGGATGAGCGCCGCCAGATGGTCGTCGTCCTCGGCGACCAGGATGGCTGCCATCACACCCTCCCCGGGGTCCGGGCCGGCAGGTGGATCGTGAACGTGTTGCCGCCGGCGTCGCTTCCCAGCGTGACACGTCCGTCGTGCGCCGCCGCGATCGCCGCGACGATCGCCAGCCCGAGGCCGGATCCGCCGCGCGCGCCGGCTGCGCGGCCGCGCGCGAAGCGCTTGAAGATCCGGTCCCGATCCGCCAGCGCGATCGGGGTGCCCTCGTCGACGACCCGCAGCAGCACCTCGCCGCCGGCGACCTCGCTGCCGATCGCGATCGGTGAGCCGGGCGGGGCGTACTTGGCCGCGTTGTCGGCGAGCTGCAGCCAGGCCTGGATGATGCGCTCGCGATCCAGGAGCACGACCGCGGCGGCCCGGGCGTCGACTCGCCACGCGTGACCGGACATCGTCGAGGCCCGCGCCAACAGGTCGTCGGTGAGGGCCGCGACGTCGACCGGGGTCCGGGCGAGTGCGGAGGTCTGCACCTCCGTGAGGTCGGTGAGGCCGTCGACGAGGGCCGCCATCCGGTCCACCTCCTCGACACCGACCCGCTGCGCCTGGGCGATCACCAGCGGATCGCCGGAGTCGAGCAGCTCGAACTCGCCCCGCACCACGCTCAGCGGCGCCTTGAGCTCGTGCCGCACGTCGTCGAGCAGGGCGCGGCGCTGCTGCACGCCCGTCTCGATGCGGTCGAGCATCGAGTTGACGGTGCCGGTGAGCACCGAGACGTCGTCGTCGCCCTCGACGGGGATGCGCTCGCGCAGGTCGTCGGCGCCGATCCGCTGCGCCATCGCGTTGAGCCGGCGGATCGGGGCGAGCAGTCTCCCGGCGATGATCCAGCCAATGAGGCCGATCACCACGACGACGATCCCGGCGATGAGCGCGTACGCCCGGAACGTGCCGTCGACCGGTTCGAGCCGCCGCCCCAGGTCGATCGCGACGGCGAAGACGCCGCGCGCCGGGTCGCCGGCGACCGAGACCGGCACGGCGAGGTAGCGGTAGGAGCGGTCACCGGCCGTGAACGTGCCCTTGCGCACCGAGCCGTCGGCGGTCTCCCTCGCGATCCGGGTCGCGAAGCCCGCGAGCTTCTCGGGGTGCACGGGTTCGGTGACGCCCGGCGTGAAGGCGACCCGGCCGTCGAGGAGGCCGACCGTGCCGCCGTCCTCCGGCGGCACCGCGACCGACAGGACCTGCCGCAGGGCCGTGCGGGTGGAGGTCACGCCGCTCTGCGCGCCGACGACCCGCCGCGCCTCGGTGAGTTCGGTGGTGAGCCGCGCATCGACCTCGCGCAGGGTCGCCCCGCGCTGCAAGCCGTATGAGACGAGTCCCGCGACGACGAGCCCGAGGGCGGCGGTGACGAGGATGCTCGCGAGGATGCGGACCCGCACCGACCATCCCGGGCGTGCGCTGGTGGTCCCCTCGGACGCCATCCCCTCAGTATCCCGGGCTGGTCCCGGGCTGAGAAGCGCACCGGAGACGGATCGCCTCCGCCATGATCGACGCAGCGCCCGGCGCCCGCCGGCGGTGCGGAGAGGACACCACGTGACCGCGCCAGCCCCCTCGCGCCGTGCCCGGGTGATCGCGCTCCTGCTCGCCGTGCTGCTCATCGGCGGATGGCTCGGGGTCGGCGCGGTCGGCGGTCCGGTGTTCGGCACGATCTCGACGGTCGAGAACGACGACCAGGCGTCGTACCTGCCGGCGTCCGCCGAGGCGACGAAGGTGCAGAACCTGCAGGCGTCGTTCTACGGCGGCGACACCGTGCCGGCGACCGTGCTCTTCGTGCGTGACGGCGGCATCACCGGCGCGGACCGTTCCGCGGTGACCGGGATGGCGCGCGACCTCGGCGACGTCGCCGGCGTGCGGGAGGTGAGCCCGCCGATCCCGTCGGAGGATGGGCGCGCGCTGCAGCTCATCGTCTCCGTCGACGAGGGCGCCGACGGCACGACGGTCGTCGGGCACATGCGCGGCGTGCTGACCGACGGGCACATCGCCGGGCTGCGCGGCTGGGTCACCGGCCCGGTCGCCCTCGGTGCCGACTTCGGCGCCGGCTTCAGCGGCCTCGACGGCGTGCTCCTGCTCGTCGCGCTCGCCGCGGTCTTCGTGATCCTGCTCATCGTCTACCGCTCGCTGCTGCTGCCGATCGCCGTGCTGGCGGTGTCGTCGTTCGCGCTCACCGGCAGCATCCTGATCGTGTACCTGATGGCGAAGGCGGACTGGATCACGGTGACCGGCCAGAGCCGCGGCATCCTGGCGATCCTCGCCATCGGCGCGGCGACCGACTACGCGCTGCTGCTCGTGGCGCGGTACCGCGAGGCGCTGCTGCACGAGCCGAGCCCGCTCGTCGCCCTGTGGAGTGCCTGGCGCCGCACGATCGCGCCGATCGGCGCCTCCGCGGCGACGGTGATCCTGGCGGTGCTCTGCCTCGGGTTCTCGGACCTCAACTCCAACAAGGGTCTCGGGCCGGTCGCGGCGATCGCGATCGCGTTCGCCTTCCTCGCCGCGACCACGGCCCTGCCGGCGATCCTGGCCCTGCTCGGCCGGGCCGCGTTCTGGCCGCTCGTGCCGCGGGTGCTCCCGGTGGATGCGCCGGCCAAGCGCAGCCGCACGTGGGCTGCCGTCGGCCGTCTGGTCGACCGTCGCCCCCGCACGGTGTGGGTCGTCACCGCGCTCGTGCTCGGCGCCCTCGCGACCGGCGTGTTCGGGCTGCAGGCCGCGGGCGTGCCGCAGAGCGACCTGCTGCTCACGGCGTCGCAGTCGGTGGCGGGCGAGAAGGAGCTCGCGAAGCACTACGACGCGGGCAGCGGCACGCCCGCGGTCATCGTCGCGCCCGAGGGGGTGCGGGCCGACGTGCTGGCGGCCGCGACGCGCGTGCGGCACGTCGCGTCGGCGACCGTGTTCACCGGCGCGCGCGGGCGCCCGGGCGGCGAGCCGAAGGTCGTCGACGGCAGGGTGCTCATCGAGGCGACGCTCTCGGTCGCGGCGGACTCCGCCGCGGCGCAGCGCACCGTCTCGGCGCTGCGATCCGAGCTCGGGGCGATCGATCCGCACGTGCTCGTCGGCGGCAGCTCGGCGCTCGACCTCGACACCAACGCGGCGGCGCAGCGCGACCTGCGGGTGGTGATCCCGATCGTGCTCGCGGTGATCCTGGTGATCCTCGTGCTCCTGCTGCGCTCGCTCGTCGCGCCGCTGCTGCTCGTGGCGACCGTGGTGCTCTCCTACGGCGCGACGCTCGGCGTCGCCGCGCTCGTCTTCAACGGGATCTTCCGGTTCCCCGGCGCCGATGCGTCGGTGCCGCTGTTCGGCTTCGTCTTCCTCGTCGCGCTCGGGGTGGACTACAACATCTTCCTCATGACGCGGGTGCGCGAGGAGACGACCGCACTCGGGCACCGGCGTGGCGTCGTGGCGGGGTTGCGCGCCACGGGCGGCGTGATCACCTCGGCCGGGATCGTGCTGGCGGCGACGTTCACGGCGCTCGCCACGATCCCGATCCTGTTCCTCGTGCAGATCGCGTTCATCGTCGCGTTCGGGGTGCTGCTCGACACCTTCGTGGTGCGCACCCTGCTCGTGCCGGCCCTCGCGATCCACGTCGGGCGGCCGTTCTGGTGGCCGGCGCCCCGGTCGCGCGGTCGCACCGCGGTCGCCCCCTAGTCGGGCGCGCTCTGCGGCCCGGCGCCGAGGCGGCGGGCGAGCTCGTCGGAGAACTCGCGGATGCGCGTCGCCAGCGCCGGCCGCCGGGCGGGCGGGATGGCGTCGGACGGGAAGCTGACCGTCACCGCCGCCTCCGGCCACCCCGATCGTTCGGCGACCGCGACGGCCACCGACGCGATGCCCTCCGTCACCTCGCCGTCCTCGAAGCCGTAGCCGAGCCGGCGCACCTCGTCGAGCACGCTGCGGAGCTCGGAGACCGTGTGCGGGCCGCGCTCGCCGCGCTCGGCGAGGGAGGCGTCATCCGGGAACAGCGCGCGCAGCTGCGCCTCGGGCAGCATGGCGAGCATCGCGCGACCGCTCGCGGTGAGGTGACTCGGCAGCCGGACGCCCACGTCGGTCACGAGGGCCGGCCGGTGCGGCGCGCGCTCCTCGACGAGGTAGAGCACGTCGCGCCCGTGCAGCACCGCGAGATGCGCGTTCTCGCCGAGCCGGTCGACGAGCGAGGCGAGCAGGTGGGCGCCGATACGGGCGAGCGGCTCCTGCCGCAGGTAGCCCGAGCTGAGCTCGAACGCGGCGATGCCGAGCGCGTAGCGGCGCTCCTCGCGCAGGTGCACCACGTAGCCGAGGTGCTGCAGCGCGCGCAGGTGCTGATAGACGGAGGAGCGCGGCAGCTGCAGGTCACGGGCGATCACGGCGGCGGCGACCGGTCCGCGCTGCCCCGCGAGGAACCGCAGCACGTCGAGCACCTGCACGGCCGCGGGCGCCGCGCCGGCCAGCTCGCGCCGGGGGGATCGATCTGACGCGAATGCCCGGTGGGCGTGTTGCACACCGGCCATTCGCGTCATCTCGATCAGCCTCTCTGCGTCGGGACGTCGAGGCGTCCGGGATCCCGGACGCTATCCGCCCATTGTGGCATCCCGAACGGGCGCGGGTCGGCTGGAATGAGGGCCATGGACGACGACGCCGACGACGGGGTGCGGCTGGATGGCGTGCCGCTGACGGTGGAGGACGTGGTGCGCGTCGCTCGCGGGCGTGCGAGCGTGACTCTCGACGACGCCGTCCTCGACAGGGTCGCGGCCAGTCGGGCGATCGTCGACGGCCTCGCCGACGACCCCGTGCCGCACTACGGCGTCTCGACGGGATTCGGGGCGCTCGCGTCGACGTCGATCCCGCCGGAGCGCCGCCGGGCTCTGCAGCGCTCGCTCATCCGCTCGCACGCCGCGGGCGCCGGCCCGCTCGTGGAGCGCGAGGTGGTGCGCGCGACGATGCTGCTGCGGCTGCAGACCCTCGCGACGGCGCGCACCGGTGTGCGACCGGAGGTCGTGCGGCTCTACGCCGGCATGCTCGACGCGGACGTCGTGCCGGCGGTGCACGAGAACGGGTCGCTCGGCTGCTCCGGCGATCTCGCGCCCCTCGCGCACATCGCGCTGGTCGCGACCGGCGAGGGCGAGGCCGTCGCGCCCGACGGCACGCGCATCCCCGGCGGCGACGCCCTCGCCGCGGCCGGCCTGAAGCCGGTCGAGCTCGTCGAGAAGGAGGGCCTCGCCCTCATCAACGGCACCGACGGGATGCTGGGCCAGCTCTGCCTCGCGATCCACGACCTGCGCGCGCTGCTCGACGCGGCCGACGCGGCGGCGGCGATGAGCATCGAGGCACTGCTCGGCACCGACCGCGTGTTCGCCGCCGACCTGCAGGCGCTGCGGCCGCATCCGGGGCAGGCGCGCTCGGCGACGCTCATCCGCACCCTGCTCGCCGGATCGCCGATCGTCGCGAGCCACGCCGGTCCCGACGATCCGCGGGTGCAGGACGCGTACTCGCTGCGATGCGCCCCGCAGGTGCACGGCGCCGCCCGCGACACCGTGGACCATGCCGAGCGGGTCGCGAGCATCGAGCTGGGCTCGGCGATCGACAACCCCGTCGTCACCCTCGACGGCCGGCTGGAGTCGAACGGCAACTTCCACGGCGCGCCGATCGGGTACGTGCTCGACTTCCTCGCGATCGCCGCGGCCGACGTCGCCTCGATGTCGGAGCGGCGCGTCGACCGGATGCTCGACCCCGCCCGCAGCGGCGGCCTCCCGCCGTTCCTCGCCGATGACCCCGGCGTCGACTCGGGCCTCATGATCGCGCAGTACACGGCGGCGTCGCTGGTCTCCGATCTCAAGCGCCTGGCGGTGCCGGCGTCGGTGGACTCGATCCCGACCTCGGCGATGCAGGAGGACCACGTGTCGATGGGGTGGTCGGCGGCGCGGAAGCTGCGTCGTGCCGTCGACGGGCTGCGGCAGGTGATCGCGATCGAGCTGCTCACCGCGGCGCGTGCGCTCGACCTCCGGGCGCCGCTGACCTCGAGCGCGGGGATCGCGCGCCTGCGCGAGCTCCTCCGCGCGGCCGTGCCGGGGCCCGGGCCCGACCGGTTCCTCGCGCCCGAGATCGCGGCGGTCGTGGAGCTGGTGGGGAGCGAGGCGCTCGCTCCCGTGCTCATGCCGCTCGCGGCATCCACCCCCGTCCCGACCGACCAGGAGGACGCATGACGGCCGCCGCCCGACCCGTCCGCGCCCCGCGGGGCGCGGAGCTCACCGCCCGCAGCTGGCAGACCGAGGCCGCGCTGCGGATGCTCATGAACAACCTCGATCCCGAGGTCGCCGAACGTCCCGACGACCTCGTCGTCTATGGGGGCACCGGCCGCGCCGCGCGCAGCTGGGACGCGTTCGACGCGATCGTGCGCACGCTGCGCACCCTCCAGGCCGACGAGACCCTGCTCGTGCAGTCGGGCAAGCCGGTCGGGGTCTTCCGCACCCACGAGTGGGCGCCGCGGGTGCTCATCGCCAACTCCAACCTCGTGCCCGACTGGGCGACCTGGCCCGAGTTCCGCCGGCTCGAGGGCCTCGGCCTCACGATGTACGGCCAGATGACGGCCGGCTCGTGGATCTACATCGGCACCCAGGGCATCCTGCAGGGCACGTACGAGTGCTTCGCCGCGATCGCCGAGAAGCGCTTCGGCGGCACCCTCGCGGGGAGCCTCACGGTGACCGGAGGGTGCGGCGGCATGGGCGGCGCGCAGCCGCTCGCCGTCACCATGAACGGCGGCGTCGTCATCGTGATCGACGTCGACGAGACCCGGCTGCGGCGCCGCATCGACCACGGCTACCTCGACGAGCTGGCGACCGACCTCGACGACGCGCTCGCCCGCGCGGCGGCCGCGGTCGCCGAGAGGCGGGCGCTGTCGATCGGCGTCGTGGGCAACACCGCGGCGGTGCTGCCGGAGCTGCTGCGGCGCGAGGCGCCGGTCGACATCGTGACCGACCAGACGAGCGCGCACGATCCGCTCAGCTACCTGCCGGAGGGCATCGAGGTCGCCGACTGGCGGGATGCCGCGGCCGCCGACCCGGACGGCTTCACGTCCCGCGCGTACGAATCCATGGCACGCCACGTCGAGGCGATGGTGGGCTTCTCCCGGCGCGGCGCCGAGGTATTCGACTACGGCAACTCGTTGCGCGCCGGGGCGCGGCTCGGCGGTTGCGCCGACGCGTTCGCCTTCCCCGGCTTCGTGCCCGCCTACATCCGGCCGCTGTTCGAGGAGGGCAAGGGGCCGTTCCGGTGGGTGGCGCTCTCGGGCGACCCGGCCGACATCCTCGAGACCGACAAGGCGGTGCTCGAGCTGTTCCCGGAGGATGCGGCGCTGCGGCGCTGGATCACGCAGGCGCAGGAGAAGGTGCAGTTCGAGGGACTGCCGGCCCGCATCTGCTGGCTCGGCTATCGCGAGCGCCACCTCGCGGGCCTGAAGTTCAACGAGCTCGTCGCGTCGGGCCGCGTGTCGGCGCCCATCGTGATCGGGCGTGACCACCTCGACGCGGGCTCGGTGGCCTCGCCGTACCGCGAGACCGAGGACATGAAGGACGGGTCCGATGCGATCGCCGACTGGCCGTTGCTGAACGCGATGCTCAACACGGCGTCGGGCGCGACCTGGGTGTCGATCCATCACGGCGGCGGCGTCGGGATCGGGCGCAGCATCCACGCCGGTCAGGTCATCGTCGCCGACGGCACCGAGCTCGCGGCGCAGAAGCTCGAGCGGGTGCTGACCAACGACCCGGGCACGGGCGTCATGCGCCACGTGGATGCCGGATACGAGCACGCGGCCGAGGTCGCGCGGGAGCGCGGGCTGCGGGTGCCCATGCTCGAGGGCGACTGAGGACGCCCCGGGGGCGGCGCGCACATGGCATCCGAGCTGATCACCGGCATCGGCGAGCTGACGACGCTCGCCGACGGGGAGGAGCGTCGACGCGACGCGGCCCTCGTGATCGACGGGGACCGGATCGCGTGGATCGGCGCGGCGGCATCGGCGCCGGCCGCCGACCGCAGGTTCGACGCGGCCGGGGGCGCGGTGCTGCCCGGCTGGGTCGACTCGCACTCGCACCTGGTGTTCGCGGGCGACCGCTCCGCGGAGTTCGAGGAGCGGATGGCGGGGCGGGCGTATTCCGCGGGCGGCATCGGGGCCACGGTGACGGCCACCCGCGCCGCGAGCGACGACGACCTGCGGGCGAACCTGCGCCGGCTGCGCGCCGAGGCGCAGCGCCAGGGCACGACGTTCCTCGAGACCAAGACCGGGTACGGGCTCGACGTCGAGACCGAGCGTCGCAGCGCTGAGCTCGCGGCGGAGGTCGCCGACGTCGTGACGTTCCTGGGCGCCCACGTCGTGCCCGCCGGCATCGACCCGCGCGCCTACGTCGACCTCGTGACCGGCCCGATGCTGGAGGCCGTGCGTCCGTGGGTGCGCTTCATCGACGTGTTCTGCGAGACGGGCGCCTTCGATGTCGACCAGTCGCGCGAGGTACTGGCGGCCGGCCGCGCCGCGGGGCTCGGCCTGCGCGTGCACGGCAACCAGCTCGGCGAGTCCGGCGGGGTCGCGCTCGCAATCGAGCTCGGCGCCGCGAGCGTCGACCACTGCAATCACCTCTCGCTCGCCGACATCGACGCGCTCGCCGGCTCGGACACCGTGGCGACCCTGCTGCCGGCGACCGACCTCTCGACCCGGGAGGCGTTCCCGCCCGCGCGCGAGCTGATCGACGCGGGCGCGACCGTCGCCCTCGCCAGCAACTGCAACCCCGGTTCGTCGTACACGACCTCGATGCCGTTCTGCGTCGCCACCGCCGTGCTGCAGCTGCGCCTGACCCTCGACGAGGCGCTGCGGGCGGCCACCCGCGGCGGCGCCCGGGCGCTCCGTCTCAGCGACGACACCGGCACCCTCGTCGTCGGCGGCCCGGCCGACCTCCAGCTGCTCGACGCACCGTCGGTGTCGCACCTCGCCTACCGGCCGGGCGTGCCGCTCACCCGGGCGGTGTGGCGGAAGGGGGCGCGCGTTGTCTGAACTGCATCACGACCCGCTCTGGCCGCGCGCCGGCGACTGGCCCGCGCCGACCCCGGGCGAGAGGGCCGATGTCGCGATCGTCGGCGTTCCGACCTGGTCGACCTCGATCACCCCGGGGGGATGCCACACCACCCCCGCCGCCGTGCGCGACGCCCTTCGCCGGTACTCGGTCGAGACCGGGCTGACGATCGTCGACGCGGGCGACCTCGTCGACCCCGATTCCTCCCTCGCCGACGCGACGGCGGCCGTCGCCGCGCTCGACGCCCGGCTGGTGATCGCGCTCGGCGGCGACAACGCGGCCGCGGTCCCCGTCGCGCTCGGCCGCGGGACCGGCGCCCTCGTGACCGTCGACGCCCACCACGACCTGCGCGACGGGGTGTCGAACGGGTCGCCGGTGCGGCAGGTGCTCGAGCACGGCATCCCGGGTCGCCGGATCGCGCAGCTCGGGATCGAGCCGCTCGCCAACTCCGCGGCCTACCGCGCCCGAGCGGACGAGGCCGGCATCACCGTCGTCGAACGCTCGGCGCTCCTGACGACACCGCTCGGCGACGCGATGACCGCGGCGCTCGACGCGGTCGCCGCGGACGGGACCGCCATCCACGTCGACCTGGACGTCGACGTGTGCGACCGCGCCGTGGCGCCCGCGTGCCCCGCGTCGGTGCCCGGCGGCATCTCGGCGCTCGAGCTGCGGGCCGCCGCGCGCGCCGCCGGTGCGCACCCGGGCGTCGTCTCGATCGACCTGACCGAGGTGGATGCGACCCTCGACACCCCCGACGGCCGCACCGTGCGCCTCGTCGCGCTCTGCGTTCTCGAGGCGATCCGCGGCTTCGCGACCCGCTGAACGCTGTGGGAGCATCGGTCTGCGCGGCAGCGGGCGCCTGGACGACCGGTCAGCTCATCAAGAGCGACGGCGGCTTCTCGATCGGCTGGTAGCCCGGTCCTACTCGGAGGAGTCGCGACCCTGCTCGGGCCTCCGGGACCGGGACCACACGGTCCAGGCGATCCAGCCGACGGAGGCGAGGGCGGCACCCAGGATCATCGAGGCGGTGTCCATCCCGGTACCGTAGGCGGGCTCGCCGGAGATGTCGAACGGCGCCGGATCAGCCACCCGGCATCCCGGCCGAACGACTCGACCAGCAGCGCGAGCGCGACGCCGACGACGACCGCGTCGGTCACCGGCGGCAGCAGGCCGGTCGCGGCGAGGGTGAGCGCGATCCCGCACACGGCCGTCACGACCTTGCGCCAGTAGCGGAAAGGCAGCGTCGCCCGCATCCAGGGCAGCGCCCACCCGGCCGCGACGAACGCGTAGCGCAGGAGGCCGATCGCGAGCGCCCACCCGCCGACCGTCGGCGCGACGAACGCGCTCAGCACGAGCAGCAGGAACGCGTCCACCTCCATGTCGAAGCGCGCGCCGAGCTCGCTGGCCGTGCCCGTGCGCCGCGCCATCCACCCGTCGACCGCGTCGAGCGCGAGCGCCGGGACGGTCACGCCGACGAGCAGTGCGGTCGGGATCGGCTGCGTGAACGACGTGGCCGTCAGCGCCGTGACGACGGCGACGAGCGCCGAGCGCGTGGCCGTGACCGCGTTGGCCGGGCCGAACCGGCGCATCCGGCGCCGCACCAGGCCGATCGTGAGGAGCGTCGTCGAGCCGAGCAGCCAGAGGGCGCCCGCCGCCCAGCCGAGCGGTGACAGGCCGGCGGCGAGGTCGGTGCCGGCGAGCGCCGCGCCCCCGCCCAGCACCCATCCCCAGGGGGCGAGGTGAACCCGGGCCATGGCGCCTCCGTGTATCCGTTATGGCGTTCACGGTGGATACGAGTGCGGGGGTGCGCAGGGTTCACTCGCGCGAGCGATCCGAGCGGGTCGCGTGGTGGACGACCGGACCCGGCACGGGCGAACTGCGCGCCGAGCCGCTGCGCGATCCGGGCGCCGGCGAGGTGCTCGTGCGCACCCTGTGGACCGGCATCAGCCGCGGCACCGAGACCCTCGTGCTGCGCGGCGAGGTGCCGGCGTCGGAGCGCGACCGGATGCGGGCGCCGTTCCAGGAGGGCGCGTTCCCGTTCCCCGTGAAGTACGGCTACCTCACCGTCGGCGTCGTGGAGGGCGGGCCGCTCGACGGCCGCACCGTCTTCTCGCTCGCGCCGCACCAGTCCCGCTCGGTGCTGCCGGCCGACGCGGTGACGCCCGTCCCGGCGGGCGTTCCGGCCCGCCGCGCGGTGCTCGCGGGCGCGGTCGAGACCGCCGTGAACGTGCTCTGGGATGCCGCCCCGCGACTGGGCGACCGCGTGACGGTGGTCGGCGCGGGCATGATCGGCTGCTCCATCGCGCGGCTCGCGGCCGGCATCCCGGGCGTCGAGGTGGAGCTCGTGGATGTCGACCGGGCCAAGGCGCCGATGGCCGCCGCCCTCGGCGCGGCCTTCGCCTCCCCCGATGACGCCACCCCCGACCGCGACATCGTGATCGAGGCCAGCGCCTCCCCCGCGGGGCTCGCGCTCGCGCTCCGGCTCGCGGCGACCGACAGCGACGTCGTCGTCGCGAGCTGGTTCGGCAGCCGGCCGGTGCCGCTCGAGCTGGGCGCCGACTTCCACTCCCGCCGGCTCACGCTGCGCTCCAGCCAGGTCGGCGCGGTCGCGTCCGCCCGTCGGGAGCGCCGGACGATGCGGCAGCGGCTCGCGCTCGCCCTCGAGCTGCTCGCCGACCCGGCGTTCGACGTGCTGCTGAGCGGCCCGTCGCCGTACACCGCCCTGCCGGACGTCGCGGCGGCGCTCGCCGCGGGCACCGACACGGGCCTCTGCCACACGATCGACTGGAGTGCCGCATGAGCGCCGTGACGCCGGGATTCTCGGTGACCGTGCGCGATCACCTGATGATCGCCCACAGCCTGCGCGGCGCGGTGTTCGGTCCGGCGCAGCGGCTGCACGGCGCGACCTACGTCGTCGACGCGACCTTCCGCGCGGAGCGGCTCGACGCGGACGGGATCGTGGTCGACATCGGGCGGGCGACGCGGGCGCTGGGGGAGCTGGTGGCATCCCTGTCGTATCGCAACCTGGATGAGGAACCGGACCTCGCCGGCATCAATACGACGACCGAGCGGCTCTGCCAGCTGCTTGGCGATCGGCTGGCCGACCGGGCGCGATCCGGCGACTTCGCCCCGGCCGAGCTCACGGGGATCGCGGTCACGCTGCACGAGTCGCACGTGGCGTGGGCCTCCTACGAGGTGGCGCTGTGAGCGTGCCCGGCGCGGCGCGCGCGCTGCGATTCGTCGTGCCGGCGGGGCTCGACGATCCGGCGCGGGTGAGCGGGGGCAACGTGTACGACCGGGAGGTGCGCGACGGGCTCGGCCGGCACGGGTGGGCGGTGCGCACGGCCGAGGCCGCGGAGGCGGAGCAGGTCGCGGAGGCGCTCGACGGGCTGCCGAGCGGCGGGGTGGCGCTCGTCGACGGGCTCGTGGCCGGATGGGCGCCCGCCGCGGTCGAGTCGGCGGCGCGGCGCGGGCATCCGGTCGTGCTGGCCCACATGGTGGCGTCGGCGTTCCCGGGCGCGACGGCCGACGCCGTGGAGGCCGAGCGCCGGACGTTCCGGGCCGCCGCCGGAGTCATCGCGACGAGCCGCTGGACCGCCGCGGAGCTCGTGCGCCGCGGGTTCGTCGAGCGCTCGCGGGTCATCGTCGCCGTGCCGGGCAGTCACGAGCGCCCGCCGGCGGTCGGTCCGGTCGGTCACCGCGACCTGCTGTGCGTCGGCGTGCTCGCGCCGCACAAGGGCCAGGACGTGCTGCTCGACGCGCTCGCGCAGGTGGACGGTGACTGGACGCTCACGCTCGCGGGCTCGCGCGCAACCGATCCCGCCTTCGCCGCGCGGGTCGCGGTGGCGGCCGAGCCGTTCGGGCAGCGCGTCCGGCTGCCCGGCGTGCTCGACGGCGGCGACCTCGACCGGGCGCACCGCCGCGTGGGCGTGCTCGTGGCGCCCTCCCGCGCGGAGAGCTTCGGCATGGCGATCGTCGACGCGCGCCGACGCGGGATGCCCGTGATCGCGACCGAGGCGGGCGGCATCCCCGAGGCGGTCGCCGGCGGGGGCGCCATCCTGGTGCCGCCCGGCGACGCGGACGCGCTGGCCGACGCCCTCCGGCGCTGGATGACCGACCCCGCCCTGCGCGCGCGACTGCGCATCGAGGCGCTGCGGGCCCGCGCCCTCGCACCGCGCTGGGCCGACACGGTCGCGCGCGTCGACGAGGCCCTGGTGGCCGCATGAGCGCCATCTCGCTCGTCACGCCGGACTGGCTCGCCCTCCGCGGACCGGCCGACGACGCCGCACGCTCCGCCGCGCTCGCCGCCCGGGCGGCGCGGCTGCTCCCCGCCGGTCCGCTCGAGGTGCACGACCTCGGCAGCGGCACGGGGGCGATGATGCGCTGGCTCGCGCCGCGGCTGCCCGGCCCGCAGACCTGGGTGCTGCACGACGGCGACCCGGGCATCCTGGCCCACGTCGGCAGCGGGTTCGCCCGTGACGCCGACGGTCGGCCGGTCACCGTGCGCACGAGCGTCGAGCCGCTCGCGGAGCTCGACCCGGCGGCGATCGCGGGCGCGGCGCTCGTCACCGCCTCCGCGCTGCTCGACGTCGTGACCGCCGATGAGGCGCGCCGGATCGTCGCGGCGTGCGTCGCGTCCCGGGCGCCCGCGCTGTTCAGCCTGAGCGTCACCGGCCGCATCGACCTCCATCCGGTCCATCCGCTCGATGCAGAGCTCGAGGCCGCGTTCGACGAGCACCAGCGCCGGATCGCCGCCGGACGCCGGCTGCTCGGACCCGACGCCGGCCCCACCATCGCGCGCTTGTTCGCCGACGCCGGATGGCCCACCCGCGCCGAGCGCACCCCGTGGCGACTCGGACCGGCCGACGCCGCGCTCGTCGAGGCGTGGCTCGACGGCTGGATCGTCGCCGCCGTGGAGCAGCGCCCGGAGCTGTCCGCCGCCGCCATCCCGTATCGCGCCCGTCGCCTCGCCCAGCTCGCCGCCGGGGCGCTGCGGGTCGACGTCCATCACGAGGATCTGCTCGCATGGCCCGCCTGACGCCGCCGCTCGTGCGGCGCCTCCTCGTGCCCGCGATGGGCGCCGCGGTGGTCGCCGCCACCGTCGCGGCCGTCGGCGCCGGCCCCTTCCTGCGCGGCATCGCGAGCCTCACGCCCGTCCCGATCCTGGGTGCGGTGCTGCTCGCCGCCGCCGCGACCGCCGCCGCGGCGTGGCGCTGGAGCGTCGTCGCCGGCGCCCTCGGCATCCCGCTCACGTGGCCCGCGGCGGTCGCCGCCTACTACCGCTCGCAGTTCCTCAACACCGTGCTGCCGGGCGGCGTGCTCGGCGACGTGCACCGTGCCTACCGGCACGGCCGCGGCGCTGCGCAGCCGGTCGCCGCGGCGCGGGCCGTCGCGACCGAGCGCATCGCCGGGCAGCTGGCCCAACTCGTGCTCGTTGTCGCCGTGCTGACCGTGCTCGGTGCGTCGGCGGTCCTCCCGGGCACCCTGGCGCTCGCCGCCGTGATCGTGCTCGCCGCCGCCGCGGCGCTCGGCATCGTCGCGGCCACCCCGCGCGGCCGGCGTCTCGCCCGCCGCGAGCTCGCCGACCTGCGCCGCGTCGCCGCCTCCCCCGGACGCGTGCTCGCGGTCGTCGCGTCGTCGGCGATCGTCGTCGCGTGCCACGCGGCGGCCTTCGTCATCGCGTGTCTCGCCACCGGGGTCGCGGCGTCGCCGCGGGAGCTGATCGTGCTCGCCCTCGTCGCGCTCTCGGCGGGATCCGTGCCCGTGAACCTGGGCGGGTGGGGGCCGCGGGAGGCGGCGTCCGCATCCGCGTTCGCCCTCGTCGGCCTCGGATCCGGCGCCGGTCTCGCCGCCTCCGCCGCGTTCGGCGTGCTGACGATGATCGCGCTCGCCCCGGGCGCGATCGTGCTCGTCGCGGACCGGATCGCCGCATCCCGCGCCCCCACCCGCCGTCCCGTCCCCGTCCCGCAGGAGATTCCCGCATGACCGAGCGCCCCTACGTCACCCTGAGCTGCGCGATGTCGATCGACGGCTACCTCGACGGCGACCCGCCGCGGCGCCTCGCGATGTCGAACGCCGCCGACTTCGACCGGGTCGACGAGGTGCGCGCCGGCCACGACGCGATCATGGTCGGCGCCTCGACGCTGCGCCGCGACAACCCGCGCCTGCTCGTGCGCAGCGCCGAGCGCCGGATGCGCCGCGTCGAGGCCGGCATGCCCGCCGGCCCCGCGAAGGTCACCGTCACCTCGAGCGGCGACCTGCCCCGCGACGCGGCGTTCTTCACGGCCGGTGACGTCGACCGCTACGTCTACGCGCCGGTCGCCCGCGCGCGCCGGCTGCGATCCCGGATCGCCGGGGCCGCCACCGTCGTCGGCCTCGGGGAGCGCGTCACCATGGCCGCGGTGCTCGACGACCTGGCCGACCGCGGCATCCGGCGCCTCATGGTCGAGGGCGGTGGGCAGCTGCTGACGCAGTTCCTCGCCGACGACCTCGTCGACGAGCTGCAGCTCGTGATCGCGCCGTTCTTCGTGGGGGAGTCGCGCGCCCCGCGCGTGGTCGGGCCGGGCGCGTTCCCGTGGACGGCCGCGCGGCGCGCACCACTGGCCGAGACGCGGCAGGTCGGCGACGTCGTGCTGCTGCGCTACGCCCTGTCGGAGCGGTTCGGGCGGCCGGCCCCGGTCCTCCGCGCGCAGCCGCGCCAGCTCGCGACGCTGGGCGCTCGGTGAGGCGCGCCCCGGGCGCGGCCACGGTCCTCGCCGTCGCCCTGCTGGTCGCCGCGCCGCTGGCCCCCGGCGTGCTCGCGACCGGGTCGCCGGCCGCCCTCGTGCGCATCCCGGTCGAGTCGCTCGTCGTCGTGCTGCTGCTCGCGCTGCTGCCGTGGCGCGCGGTGCGCCGGTCGGTCGCCGTCGTCTACGGGATGGTGGTGGTGGCGGCGCTCCTGCTGGCCGGCATCGACACCGGGTACGAGTCGATCCTCGACACGCACTTCGATCCGAGCGAGTGGCGGCAGCTCGGCGATGCGTTCGGGGTCGTCGCGGATTCGATCGGCGTCGTGCCCGCGGCGCTGCTCGCGGTCCTCGCCGCCTTCGCCGCGCTCGCGCTCGTCGTCGTGCTCGCGTGGGCGGCGCTGCGCACGGACGCCGCGATCCGGCGCCACCTCGTCCGCGGCACCGCGGTCGCGACGACCGTGACCGCGGTGTGGGTGGTCGGCGCGCTCGCCGGATCGCAGCTCGTCGCCGGCGAGCCGGCGGCGGCCGCGGCATCCGTCGACACGATCGCGTCGGCCGCCGGGCGGGCCGGCGACACCGCGCGGGCGCAGGCCGACCTGGCGGAGCGCGTGCGGGACGATCCGTACGCGGCGGCGCCGGCATCCGATCTGCTGACGCGCCTGAAGGGCAAGGACGTGATCTTCGCCTTCGTCGAGAGCTACGGCCAGGTCGCGGTGCAGGACACGAGCTTCTCGGGCGGGGTCGACCGCACGTTGCGCGGCGGCGAGACCCAGCTCGCCGCCGAGGGATATCACGCGCAGAGCGCGTGGCTGACCTCGCCCACCTTCGGCGGCGTGAGCTGGCTGGCCCACTCCACGCTGCAGACCGGCCTGTGGGTCGACTCGCAGTCCCTGTACGACAAGATCATCCGCACGAAGCGCCTCACCCTGAGCGACGCGTTCCGCGGCGCCGGCTGGAACACCGTGAGCGACGTGCCCTCCGACACGCACCCGTGGTCGTACGCCTCGTCGTTCTATCACTACGGCACCGCCTACGACGACGGCAACGTCGGCTACGCGGGGCCCTCGTTCGGCTACGCCCGCGTCCCGGACCAGTACACGCTCAAGTACTTCGCCGACCACCAGCTGACCGGCCCGCACACCCCGGTGATGGCCGAGATCGACCTCGTCTCGTCGCACACGCCGTGGGCACCGCTGCCGCAGCTCGTGCCGTGGTCGCAGATCGGCGACGGCACGATCTACGCGCCGCAGCCCGCGCAGAGCCAGCCGTCGAGCGTCGTCTGGCGGGACCCGGCCCTCGTGCGGCAGTACTACGGGCAGTCCGTGCAGTACTCGCTGGGGTCGCTGTTCTCGTTCCTGAGGAACGTCGACGACCCGAACCTCGTCGTCGTCGCCCTCGGCGACCATCAGCCCGCGACGATCGTCAGCGGGGCGGGCGCGAACCACGTGGTGCCGGTCAGCATCATCGCGAAGGACCCGGCCGTGCTGCGGGATGTCGCGGGCTGGCACTGGCAGGACGGCCTGCTCCCGACCGCCGCGGCCCCGCTCTGGCGGATGGACGCCTTCCGCGACCGGTTCCTCGCCGCCTACGGCAGCACCACGGGGTAGCGGGGCGGGTGGTCGCGGGCCGCGGCGTCGGGGGCCGCGGCGTCGGGGGCGGAGGCGACACTGGCGCGATGCGATGCGCGATCCCCGGATGCCGTGCGACGTCCGAGCCGGACGCCCCGCTCCCGCTGTGCACGCCGCACCTCGCCGAGGCCGGCGCGTGGGCGACCCGGCGCGACGGGGTCGAGGATCTGCTGCCGGCGCCGTGCGCGGCGTGCGGGGCGCGGGTCGGCATCCGGTATCCGTCCGGATGGGCGTGCGCGGTCTGCGAGTGGCGTCCCGGCGACGTGCCCGACCCCGATCTCGCACCGCCGCGGGTCGACGTCGTCTACTACCTGCGGTTCGCCGACCGGGTGAAGATCGGCACGACCGCGAGCCCGCGGCAGCGCTTCGCCGCGATCCGCCACGAGGAGGTGCTGGCCTTCGAGCGCGGTGACCGCCGCCTCGAGCGCCGACGGCACGAGCAGTTCGCGGGGGACCGCTATCCGGGCTCGGAGTGGTTCCGCCTCACGCCGCTGATCGCCACCCACATCGACGCGCTCGCCGGCGGCCGCGACCCGTGGGACCTCCACGCCCGCTGGGTGAGCGCCGCCCTCGCGGCGCGGCTCTGACCCGCCTCTCCCCGCGGAAACTCGGGCAGGCGCCGTCCTTCGTCGAGCGGGGATCGACGAAGGGCCGCCGCTGCCCGACTTGGGCGGCGCGGCGCCCGTCACTCCGCGCGCCCCCGCAGCGCGCGCCGCCGTCGCTCCACGAGGGGCTGCACGCGGTACGGGATGAGCTCGCCCATCGAGAGCGAGGTCTCGGTGCGCTCGACGCCGTCGATCGCGAGGATCGCGGCATCCACGTCGAACAGCCGGTGGATGTCGGGCGACACGACCGTCGCGACCAGGTCGCTCGATCCGCTCATGCCGTGCGCCTGCAGCACCTCGGGGATCTCGGCCATCGCCGCGACGATGCGCGCGAGCTCCTTCTGCCGCGTCGTCACCGTGATGAACGCCGTCACGGGGTAACCGAGCGCCTCGGGGGCGATGCGCCGGTCGAACGCGAGGAAGGCGCCGGATGCCTCCAGTCGCGACATCCGCGCGTAGACCGTGTTGCGCGAGACCCCGAGCCGCTCGGCGAGCGCGACGAGGGAGGCACGCGGGTCGTCGGCGAGGGCCGTGAGCAGGTCGAGGTCGACGGCGTCGAGACCGGGCATACTGCGCAGGCTAGCAAGCAAGCGGCGTCTCACGCTACGCACTCTGTTCAGGATGCGGTGGCGATCTTGAACGGATCGGCGCATCGCGCGACGATGGAGACGCGACGCGACGATGCGGGAGGCGACGATGGCGAGGACGCCGGCGGAGATCGACGAGAGCGGTCTCGTGCAGCTGCTGAGCCCGGACGGCGTGCGGCGCTCCTCCCCCGAGCACGACGCGCTCGCGGCGGAGCTCACCCCCGCCGCGTTGCTCGACCTGTACCGCGAGATGCGGATCCTGCGCCGCATCGATGACGAGGCCACCGCCCTGCAGCGTCAGGGCGAGCTCGGGCTGTGGCCGCCGGTGCGCGGCCAGGAGGCCGCGCAGCTCGCGTCGGCCCGTGCGCTCACCCCCGGCGACTTCGTCTTCACGAGCTACCGCGAGCACGGCCTCGCGCTGCACCGCGGCGTGCGCGGCGCCGACCTCGTCAAGGTCTGGCGCGGCGTCGCGGGCACGGGGTGGAACCCGCACGAGATCCGGCTCGCCACCCAGCAGGTCATCATCGGCGCGCACACGCTGCACGCGGTGGGCTGGGCGCTCGGCGAGACGATCGAGCGCGGCGAGCAGCATCCGGATGCCGCGGTCGCCTACCTCGGCGACGGCGCGATGAGCGAGGGCGATGTCGCGGAGGCGATGGTGTTCGCCGCGTCGTTCCGTCTGCCGGTGATCTTCTTCTGCCAGAACAACCAGTGGGCCATCTCCGAGCCCGTGACGCTGCAGGCGCCGGGCGAGCTCGCGGACCGCGGTCTGGGCTTCGGCATCCCGTCGGTGCGGGTCGACGGCAACGACGCGCTCGCCGTCTACGCGGTCACCCGCGAGGCGCTCGAGCGGGCGCACACCGGCGGCGGCCCGACGCTCATCGAGGCCGTGACGTACCGGATGGGTCCGCACACCACCGCCGACGACCCCACCCGCTACCGCACGGCGGAGGAAGTCGCGGCGTGGGCGGAGCGCGACCCGATCGACCGGCTGGCGGCGCTGCTGCGCTCGGAGGGCGTGCTCGACGACGAGGCTGAGCGGGAGGTCGCGGCGGCGGCCGACGCGGCGGCGGCCGAGCTGCGCGCCGGATGCGTCGCCCTCGCCGACCCGGAGCCGCTCGCCGTCTTCGACCACGTCTACGCCGAGCCCAACCGGACCATCGAGCGGGAGCGCGCCGAGTACCAGCGGTACCTGGCCGGTTTCGCGGACGCGAACGGATTCGTGGAGGTGGATCGATGACCCGACTCACGTTCGGCGGCGCGCTGCGCTCGGCCCTGCACCGCGCGCTCGCCGAGGACGACCGCGTCGTGCTCCTCGGTGAGGACATCGGGGTGAACGGCGGCGTCTTCCGGGTGACCGACGGACTGCAGGCCGAGTTCGGCCCGCGCCGGGTGATCGACACCCCGCTCGCGGAGGCCGGCATCCTCGGCACGGCGGTCGGGCTGGCGATGCACGGGTTCCGCCCGGTGGTCGAGATCCAGTTCGACGGGTTCGTCTACCCCGCGTTCGACCAGATCGTGTCGCAGCTGGCGAAGATGCATTACCGCACCGGCGGCGCGGTGACGCTGCCGATCACGATGCGGATCCCGGTCGGCGGCGGGATCGGCGCGGCCGAGCACCACTCGGAGTCGCCCGAGGCGTACTTCGCGCACACCGCCGGCATCCGCACGGTCGTCGCGTCGACCCCGCAGGACGGCGCGGTCATGCTGCGCCAGGCGATCGCCTGCGACGACCCCGTGGTGTTCTTCGAGCCCAAGCGCCGCTACCACGTCAAGGCCGAGGTCGACGAGCGGGTCGACCTGCGCACGGCGCTGCCGCTCGACCGGGCGCGCGTCGTCGCCGAGGGCACGGACGTGACCGTCGTCACCTACGGCGCGATGACGGGCGTGTGCCTGGATGCCGCTGCCGCAGCCGGCGACGAGGGCGTCAGCATCGAGGTCATCGACCTGCGCTCGCTGTCGCCGGTCGACTGGGAGAGCGTGGAGGCGTCGGTGCGCCGCACCGGCCGGCTCGTGGTCGTGCACGAGGCCGCGCGGCACGGCGGGTTCGGCGCGGAGATCGCGGCGACGCTGACGGAGCGGTGCTTCCCCTTCCTGGAGGCCGCGCCGGTGCGCGTGACGGGCCACGACATCCCGTACCCGGTCGCCAAGCTCGAGAAGCACCACCTGCCCGACCTCGACCGCGTGCTCGACGGGGTGGATCGCGTGCTCGGCCGGGTCGCGGCGTCGCCGGTGTCCGCCGAGCCCGCGCCAGCCACCGAGTCCCTCGCGGTGCGCACGCCGGAGCCGGTGCGATGACGACGCGGGAGTTCGTGCTGCCCGACCTCGGGGAGGGCCTGACCGAGTCGGAGATCGTGAGCTGGCGCATCGCCGAGGGCG
Organism: Pseudolysinimonas kribbensis; assembly: GCF_039531715.1. Taxonomy (NCBI): domain Bacteria; kingdom Bacillati; phylum Actinomycetota; class Actinomycetes; order Micrococcales; family Microbacteriaceae; genus Pseudolysinimonas; species Pseudolysinimonas kribbensis. The sequence goes on from NZ_BAAAQO010000002.1 coordinate 1,015,626, forward strand.
ACCCGGTCGAGCTGAACCAGGTGATCGCCGAGGTCGAGACGGCGAAGGCGCTCGTCGAGCTGCCCTCGCCGGTGACCGGCATCGTCGCGCGGCTGCACGCCGAGCCGGGCACGACCGTGAGCGTGGGGCAGCCGCTGGTGACGTTCGAGCTGGCCGACTCGGTGGGTGAGCCGGTCGCGCCCGCACCGGAGCAGCGCGAAGCGACCCTCGTGGGCTACGGCGCCGCCCCGGAGTCCGGCGACCACCCCCGCCGCCGCCCGCGCATCGAGACGCCGGCACCGGCTCCGGAGCACCGCGACGCGCACGAGCGCGTGGCGTCGACACCGCCCGTGCGGCAACTCGCGGCACGACTCGGGGTGGACATCGAGCACGTCACCGGCCATGGGCCCGACGGGCTCGTGACGCGGGAGGACGTCGAGGCGGCAGCGGCGGGTGGGGTCGCGATCCGCCCGCCGGAAGCGGGCTCCTCGACCCGCGAGGGCGGCCCCGAGGACAAGCGCATCCCGGTGCACGGGGTGCGCAAGCGCACCGCCGAGGCGATGGTGCGCAGCGCGTTCACGGCACCGCACGCGAGCGTCTGGACCACCATCGACGTCACCCCCACCATGGAGCTCCTGGAACGGGTGGGGGCGAGCCGCGACGCGGCCGGCATCCGGATCACCGTGCTCGCCGCCGTCGCCCGCGCGGTGTGCCTCGCGCTGCGCCGGCATCCGGAGCTCAACAGCTCGTGGGACGACGCCACCGGGCAGATCGTCGAGTACGCGCGCGTGAACCTCGGGATCGCGGTCGCGACCGAGCGCGGGCTGGTCGTGCCCAACATCCCGGATGCCGGCCCCCTCGGCCTGCTCGACCTCGCAGCGGCGCTCGGCGGGCTCACCGAGACGGCGCGGTCGGGCCGGACCGAGCCGGCGCGGTTCCAGGGCGGCACCTTCACGGTCACCAATATCGGCGTCTTCGGCGTCGAGGGCGGCACGCCGATCCTGAACCCGGGCGAGACCGGGATCCTCGCGGTCGGTGCGGTGCAGCGCCGGCCGTGGGAGCACGACGGCGACGTCGCGCTGCGCCAGGTGTGCACGCTGAGCCTCTCGTTCGACCACCGGGTGGTCGACGGCGAGCGGGCCGCGCGGTTCCTGCACGACGTCGGCGAGCTGCTCGCCGACCCCGCCCTCGCGTTCGCGCGGAACTGAGAAGATCGCGCATGACCGTCCTGACGACCTCCGTCGACCCTGCCGCCGCGGGCCCGGCCGCGAACGATGCGGCCCAGCGGGCGCTCGCCGGTGAGCTGCGCGAGCGTCTCGCGACCGCGGCGCTCGGCGGGCCGGCGAGCTCGCGCGAGCGGCACGTCGCGCGCGGCAAGCTCCTGCCGCGCGACCGCGTGGACCGGCTGCTCGACGAGGGCAGCCCGTTCCTGGAGCTCGCACCGCTCGCCGCGCACGAGCTCTACGACGACGACACCCCGGGCGCCGGCGTGGTCGCGGGCATCGGCGTCGTCTCCGGGCGGCTCGCGATGATCGTCGCCAACGACGCGACGGTCAAGGGCGGCACCTACTACCCGATGACGGTCAAGAAGCACCTGCGCGCCCAGGAGGTCGCCCTCGAGAACCGGCTGCCCTGCCTCTACCTCGTCGACTCCGGCGGCGCGTTCCTGCCGATGCAGGACGAGGTCTTCCCCGACCGCGACCACTTCGGCCGCATCTTCTACAACCAGTCGCGGCTGTCGGCGGAGCGCATCCCGCAGATCGCGGCGGTGCTGGGATCGTCGACCGCCGGCGGCGCCTACGTGCCGGCGATGAGCGACGAGACGGTCATCGTGCGCAACCAGGGCACGATCTTCCTCGGCGGCCCGCCGCTCGTGAAGGCCGCGATCGGCGAGATCGTGACCGCCGAGGAGCTCGGCGGCGGCGAGCTGCACTCGCGCGTCTCCGGGGTGACCGACCACCTCGCGGAGGACGACGAGCACGCCCTCGAGATCGTCCGGAGCATCGTCGCGACCCTGCCGCCCGATCCGGCGCCGGCCTGGCAGGTGCTCGAGTCGATCGACCCGGTCGTCGACCCGGAGGGCCTGTACGCGGCGGTGCCCGTCGATGTGCAGCAGCCGTCCGACCCCCGCGAGATCATCGCCCGCCTCGTCGACGGCTCCGCGTTCCAGGAGTTCAAGGCGGAGTACGGCACGACCCTCGTGACCGGGTTCGCGCACATCCACGGGCATCCGGTCGGCATCCTCGCCAACCAGGGCGTGCTGCTGCGCGAGTCGTCGCTGAAGGGCGCGCACTTCATCGAGCTGTGCGACCAGCGCGGCATCCCGCTGCTGTTCCTGCAGAACATCTCCGGCTTCATGGTGGGCCGGGATGCCGAGGCCGGCGGCATCGCCAAGGACGGCGCGAAGATGGTCACCGCCGTCGCGACCACGCGCGTGCCGAAGCTGACGGTCATCGTCGGCGGCTCCTTCGGGGCCGGCAACTACTCGATGTGCGGCCGCGCGTACTCGCCGCGCTTCCTCTGGACCTGGCCGGCGAGCCGCATCTCGGTCATGGGCGGCCCGCAGGCCGCCTCGGTGCTCGCGACCGTCAAGCGCGACCAGCTCGAGGCGCGCGGCGAGCAGTGGAGCGCCGAGGACGAGGCGGCGTTCCGCGAGCCGATCCGCGCCGCGTACGAGAAGGCCGGCGACCCCTATTACGCGACGGCGCGGCTGTGGGACGACGGCATCCTGGACCCCCTCGACACCCGCCGGGTGCTCGGCATGGCCCTCGAGGTCTGCTCGCGCACGCCGCTGCCCGAGCGCCGCTTCGGCCTGTTCCGGATGTGATGGCGATGACCTCCCGACCGTTCCGGACCGTCCTCGTCGCGAACCGCGGCGAGATCGCGGTGCGCGTGATCCGCACGCTGCGACGGCTCGGCATCCGGTCGGTCGCCGTCCACAGCGACGCCGACGCGGATGCCCTGCACGTCCGGATGGCGGACGAGGCCGTGCGCATCGGCCCGGCTCCCGCGGCCGAGAGCTACCTCTCGGTCGACGCGCTCATCGCCGCCGCGCGACGCTCGGGCGCGGAGGCGATCCACCCCGGGTACGGGTTCCTCTCCGAGAGCCCGGACTTCGCGCGCGCATGCGCCGAGGCGGGCATCGTCTTCATCGGTCCGGGTCCGGATGCCATGGCCATCATGGCTGACAAGATCGCAGCCAAGCAGACGGTCGCCGCGCGCGGCGTGCCGGTCGTGCCGGGCAGCGACGGCCACGGACTGGGTGACGAGGAGCTCGCGGCGGCGGCTCGTGACGTCGGCTTCCCGCTGCTGGTCAAGCCGGCCGCGGGCGGCGGCGGCAAGGGCATGCAAGTGGTGACCGCCGAGCCCGAGCTCGCCCCGGCGCTCGCCTCGGCGCGCCGGGTCGCGGCCGCCGCGTTCGGCGACGACACGCTGCTGCTCGAGCGGCTCGTCGAGCGGCCGCGGCACATCGAGGTGCAGGTCATGGCCGACCGGCACGGCCACGTCATCCACCTCGGCGAGCGCGAGTGCTCGCTGCAGCGCCGGCACCAGAAGGTGATCGAGGAGGCGCCGTCGCCGCTGCTGACGCCCGCGCAGCGCGATCGCATGGGGGCGGCCGCGTGCGAGGTCGCGCGCAGCGTCGGGTACGAGGGGGCCGGCACGGTCGAGTTCCTCGTGTCGGACGGCGACCCGGATGCCTTCTTCTTCATCGAGATGAACACCCGGCTGCAGGTCGAGCATCCGGTCACCGAGCAGATCACCGGCCTCGATCTCGTCGAGCTGCAGCTGCGCATCGCCGCCGGCGAGCCGCTGCCGCTGACCCAGGACGACGTCGAGCTCCGCGGCCACGCGATCGAGGCGCGCATCTACGCCGAGTCGCCCGAGCGCGGCTTCCTCCCGGCGACCGGCACCGTGCTCGACCTCGGCCAGCCGGCGGGGGAGGGATGGCGCTGGGACAGCGCGCTGATCCCCGGTCTCGTGGTCACGGGCGACTACGACCCGATGCTCGCCAAGGCGATCGCGACGGGTGCGGACCGCGCGGAGGCGCTCGCCCGGCTCGACGGGATGCTCGCCGCCGGCCGAGTGCTCGGCCTCGACACGAACATGGGGTTCTTGCACGACCTCCTGGCGCTTTCCGAAATGCAGGAGGGGCGCGTGGATGTCGACCTGATCGACCGTCTGGGAGCCCCGGATTCCGGGAATTCCTCCGCCGAGGACCGCGCGGCCGCCTCGCTGGTCCTGCATTTCGGAAGAGCCGAGCAGGCAGGGTCGCCGTGGCGCGCCGACGGGTGGCGTGCGGGCCGCACGACCGAGGCGCCGGGCACGACGCTCACGCCGCTCGGCGGGACGGCGTACCGGCTCACGATCGACGGCCGCAGCGAGACGATCCACGCGGTCGCCGATCCCGACGGCGCCACGGTCTGGCTGCATCGCGACGGCCGCACCCGCGCGGTCGACGCCCCCGACCGCGCCACCGTCCTCGCCCGCCGGCTCGCCTCGCGCGAGCGCGCATCCGGGCCGGTCAGCCCCGAGGTCCGAGCGGCCATGCCGGGCACCGTCGTCCAGGTCGCGGTGCGCGACGGCGAGGTCGTCGAGGCCGGGGCCCTGCTCCTCACGGTCGAGGCCATGAAGATGGAGCACTCCCTCCTCGCCCCGCTCGCCGGCGTCGTGCGCATCGCACTGCTGCCGGGCCACCTCGTCCGACGCGACCAGGTCGTCGCGACGATCGAAACACCCGCCACACCCCAGGAGGTTCCATGAGCACTCTGCCCACGACCGCAGAGCTCACCCCGCAGCAGCAGAAGCTCAGCGACGACGTCCGCGCGTTCGCGGACGAGGTCGTCGCACCGCGCGCCTACCGGTACGACACCGATCGCACCCTGCCGATGGACATCATCGGCCGGATGGGCGAGATGGGGCTGTTCGGCCTGCCCTTCCCGACGGAGTTCGGCGGGCAGGGGCAGGACTACGTGTCGCTGTGCCTCGCGGTCGAGGCCCTGGCGCGCGTCGACCAGAGCCTCGCGGTGACGCTCGAGGCGGGGGTCGGGCTCGGCATGATGCCGATCTTCCGGCACGGCACGACCGAGCAGAAGGAGCGCTGGCTGCCGGATCTCGTGGCCGGTCGCGCCCTGGCCGGCTTCGGGCTGACGGAGGCCGAGGCGGGCTCCGACGCGGGGGCGACCAAGACCACCGCGCGCCTCGCCGACGGCGAGTGGATCATCGACGGCACCAAGCAGTTCATCACCAACTCCGGCACGCCGATCACCTCGCTCGTCACGATCACGGCCGTGACCGGGGAGTCCGAGCGCGCCGACGGCTCCATCAAGAAGGAGCTCTCGTCGATCATCGTGCCGACCGGCACGCCGGGGTTCCGGGCCGAGCCGGGCTACGACAAGGTCGGCTGGCACACCAGCGACACCCATCCGCTCACGCTCGACGACGTGCACGTGCCGGAGTCGTACCTACTCGGAGAACGCGGCCGCGGCTACGCGAACTTCCTGCAGTCGCTCGACGAGGGGCGCATCGCCTTCGCGGCGCTCTGCGCGGGGGCGGCGCTCGGCTGCTTCGAGGAGGCGCTGCGCTACGCGAAGACCCGCAACGTGTTCGGCCACTCGATCGGATCGAACCAGCACATCGCGTTCAAGATCGCCCGCATGCAGGTGCGCGCCCATTCGGCACGGCTCGCGTGGATGCACGCGGCGCGGAAGATGGTGAACGGCCGGCCCTTCAAGGCGGAGGCATCCATGGCCAAGCTCATCGGGTCGGAGGCCGCGATGGACAACGCGCGCGACGCCGCGCAGATCTGGGGCGGCTACGGGTTCCTCAACGAGAACGCGGTCGCGCGGCACTACCGTGACTCGAAGATCCTCGAGATCGGCGAGGGCACGACGGAGGTGCAGCTCATGGTGCTGACCCGCGAGCTCGGACTCGCCACCGCGGACGGGCGATGACGGGCGCCGGTGACGCGGGCGCCGGGGCCGAGCGGGCCGGCGAGGGCCGCACGGTCGAGCAGCGCGGCCTCTGGTTCGAGGAGTTCGAGGTCGGCACCCGCTACCTGCACCGCCCGGGGCGCACCGCGACCGAGGCCGACAACACCCTGTTCACGACGCTCACGATGAACACGCAGGGGCTGCACCTCGACGAGGCGTGGGCCGCGACGACCGAGTTCGGCGGCCGGCTCATGAACTCGATGTGGACGCTCTCGACGATGGTCGGCGCCTCGGTGACCCAGCTCACGCTCGGCACGATCGTCGCCAACCTCGGCTTCACCGACGTGACGTTCCCGCACCCGCTGCGGCCGGGCGACACCCTCTACTCCGAGACGACGGTGCTCGACAAGCGGCTCTCGAAGAGCCGGCCGGGCCAGGGCATCGTGACCCTGGAGCATGTCGGCCGCAACCAGCACGGCACGGTCGTCGGTCGCGCCATCCGCACGACCCTGGTCCGGACCGCACCGTGAGCCTCGCCCTCGGGCCGGCTCTGCTGTTCTGCCCGGCCGATCGCCCCGATCGCTTCGCGAAGGCGCTCGAGCGGGCCGATGCCGTGATCCTCGACCTCGAGGACGCGGTGGCTCCCGGGAGCCGGGATGCCGCCCGGGAGGCGCTGACCACGACCCTCCTCGACCCGGCGCGGGTGATCGTGCGGGTCAACGAGACCGGCTCCTCCGACCAGGGGGCCGACCTCGAGGCGGTGCGCGCCGCCGGCTACCGAACGGTGATGGTGCCGAAGGCCGATGCCCGGATGCCGCCCCTGCCGGGCCTCGACGTCGTCGCGCTGTGCGAGACCGCGGCCGGCGTTCTCGACGCGCGGGAGCTCGCCGGGCGCGAGGGCGTCGTCGCGCTCATGTGGGGTGCCGAAGACCTCGTGGCGTCCCTCGGCGGCACCTCCAGCCGGGATGCGGCGGGCGCCTACCGCGACGTCGCCCGGCACGCGCGCTCGACGGTGCTGCTCGCGGCGGCCGCGGCCGGCATCCCCGCGATCGACACGGTGCACCTCGACCTCGCCGACCTCGAGGGCCTGGCGGCGGAGGCCGAGGACGCCGCGGCCGTCGGTTTCGCGGCGACCGCCTGCATCCACCCCTCGCACGTCGACGTGATCCGCCGCGCCTACGCACCCACCCCCGAGGAGATGGCCGAGGCCCGCCGCATCGTGGATGCCGCCCGCGAGCACGGCGGCGTGTTCCGCCTCGACGGCCGCATGGTCGACGGCCCCGTCATCCGCCACGCGGAGTCGATCCTGCGCCGCGGTCCCGTTCGGGATTGAGCTACGCCGGCGCCCCGCGCCCCGCGGTCGGGACTCCCGTCACGATCCACCTCGTCCCCCGCGCCCGCAGCGACAGGGTCACGCATCGTGCCGCGAGGTACCCGACGCAGAACGCGAGCTGGATCGCCAGGATCGCCGGCGCCCCCGCGGGCACGAGCGCCGCGAGTGCGAGCAGCGGAGCGAACACGGCGAGGTTGAGCACACCGGTCCAGGCGAGGTAGCGCACGTCGCCCGCGCCGATGAGCACCCCGTCGAGCACGAACACGACGGCCGCGAGCGGCTGCGCCGCCGCGAGCACGATGACGCCGGGCACGATCGCCGCGCGCACGTCGGGGTCCGAGGTGAACACGGCGCCGATCACCGGCGAGACGGCCCCGAGCCCGACGCCGAGCGCGATCGCGGTGACGGCGCCCCAGCCGAGCAGGCGCCGCAGGACCGCCCGCACCCGCGGCACGTCGGCGGCGCCGAGCCCGTGGCCGATGAGCGCCTGGCCGGCGATCGCGAAGGCGTCGAGAGTGAGCGCCATCGTCGAGAACAGCGTGAACAGCACCTGCTGAGCCGCGAGCGTCGTGGTGCCGTCGGCCGACGCGACGGCGATGGTGGCGACGAGCGCGACGCGCAGCGAGAGGGTGCGCACGAGGAGCCAGCCGCCCGTGAGCGCGGATGACGAGACCCCGGCGAGCCCGGGTCGCAGCGTCGTGCCCTCGCGTCGCGCGGTCCGGATCGCGATGACGACGCAGGCCGCCGCCATCCCGGTCTGCGCGACGACGGTGCCCGTCGCCGAGCCGGCGATGCCCCAGCCGACGCCGTAGATGAGCACGGCGTTGAGACCCGCGTTCGCCGCGAAGCCGACGACGGCGATCGCGAGCGGCGTGCGGGTGTCCTGCATCCCGCGGAACAGCCCGGTCGCGGCGACGACGACGAGCATCGACGGCAGGCCGAGCAGCGCGATCCGCAGATAGGTGACGGCCGCCACAGTCGTGGGCGCGGACGCGTCGAACAGCCCGGCCAGCGCGGGTGATGCGACCCAGCCGGCCGCCGCGAGCACGACGCCGATGCCGGCGGCCAGCCACATCCCGTCGATCCCGGCGCGGACGGCGCCCGGCCGGTCGCCCGCGCCGAGGCGCCGCGCGACGGTCGGCGTCGTCGCGTAGGCCAGGAAGATGAGCAGGCCGATGGCGGTCTGCAGGATCGTGCCGGCGATCCCGAGGGCCGCGAGCCGGGCCGGGCCGAGGTGCCCCACGAGCGCCGTGTCGGTCGCGAGGAAGAGCGGCTCCGCGACGAGCGCACCGAGGGCGGGCACGGCGAGGGCCGCGATCTCGCGATCGAGGGGCAGGCGGATGGGCAGAGTCGGCTCCTGGTCTGGCGTGATCTCAGCCTCCCACGGCGTCCCTACCTCCCGAGCTCGAACGGGTGGGTGAGCCGCCACCAGGCGGTCGGTGGCCGGATGGCGCCCTTCAGCACCACGGGCGCGGTCGCGGTGTTCGGTCCGGCCTTCCACGTCACGGTGCCGACCCGCTCCCCGTTCCTGCCGGTCGTCAGGGTCGTCGTCGTCATGCTCGCCGTGATCTTCGTGTTCGACCAGACGAGCATCGTCGGGCTCGCCGCGAGCACCATGCGCGCCGATGATCCCCACGGCGTCGAGTACGTGCCCACCACGTCGCCCTCGTGCCCGAGGGGCACGTGGTGGAACCCGGCGGCGATCCCGTCGAGCAGCGCCTCGACGTCGCCGTCCACCTGGCTGCGCGTCGCGCCGCCCAGCTCGACGCCGATGACCCTGAGCGGCGTCGGGGTGCCGACGTCGAGGCTCGCCGAGTAGAGCAGGTCCGATCCGGAGGGGTCGAGGGTGCCGGTCTTGATGCCGTCGACACCGTGCGAGCCGAGCAGGTCGTTGGTGCCGGGCATGCCGCGCAGGTCGTCGGCCGGCACGTCGAGCTGCGTCTTCCCGACGATCGACGCGATCGCCGGGTCGGCCATCGCGAGCCTGCCGAGGGCGATGAGGTCGGCGGGCGTGCTCGTGTTGGCGGCGTCGATGCCGGTCGGCTCGACCATCCGGGTGTGCGTCATCCCGTGCGCGGCGAGCCAGGCACGGGTGGCGGCGAGGAACGCGCCCTCCGAACCGTAGGCCCAGTCGGCGAGCGCCTCCGCGTAGTTGCAGGCCGAGACGACGAGCATCGTCTCGAGCGCGTCGTGCTCGCTCAGGATGCTGCCGGTCGGCATGGGTGCGATCGTCGCGTTCTGCACGTAGTACTTGTCGTACAGCGCGTGGTCGGCCTTCGAGAAGGTGATGCGCGGCCCGGGGTCGGCGGCGCTCGCCAGGGGCTTCGCCTTCAGGATCACGAGCGCCGTGATGAGCTTGCTGATCGACGCGATCGGCACGGCGGCGTCGCCGTGCGCCTGCCAGACGCCGCTCGCGCCGGCACCGAGGTAGGCGTCCGCGCCGGCGACGCTGACCGCGGCCTCGCCCTGCGGGGGGAGGGCGATCTCGGCCGCGGCGGGGGTCGGAACGGCCGGGGGATGGAGCGTGGAATCCGCCCGCCCGACCGGCGCGTTGAGCGTGAACCCGGCGTACGACCCCAGCAGCGCGACGACCACCACGGTGACGATCAGCGTGGCGATGAGCGCGAACCGGCGCCGCCGTCGGCGACGGGCGGGGTCGACCGGCGGGCGCTGCCGCGGAAGCGGGCCGGCCGTGCCGCGCGGGCCGGAGCGCAGGAGTTCGGCGAGCTCGGAGATCCCGTCGGACGGTTCGTACCGCGATGCCATCGTCGGCCTCCCCGCCCGGATGTGTCACGACTCAGACGCGTTGCTGAGTTCTGATCATGCTAACGCGATCGCTCACGCCCGCTCCCGGCGCGAGCCGTACGCCTCCCAGTGCACGACGTCGGCGACCGGCTTGCGCCGCGGCTGGGACCAGCGCCCGCCCTCGGGGTAGCCCATCGGGATGAGGCACATCGTCAGAGCGTCGTCGGGCAGGCCGAGGAGTGCGCGCACGTCGTCCTCGTGCGCCCGGTAGAGCGTGGTCAGGTTGGTGCCGACACCGAACGCGCGTGCCGCGAGGAAGAGCTGCTGCACGGCGCCGTAGATCGACGAGCCGAGCCGCGGGTCGGTGGAGCCCGCGGCGCCGAGCAGCACCGGGATCACCCAGACCGGAGCCTCGGCGAGGTGCTGCGCGAGGTGCTCCGCGCCGAGGAACGCCTGCGGGCTCATCGGCAGCTCGCCCGGCGCGGCGGCGAGGAAGCGCTCGCGGTGGGAGCCGTACGCGGCGTTCCAGCCCTCGAGGTACCAGGCGGCGATGCGGTCCTTGGTGTCCTGCTCGCGCACGACGATCCATGCCCAGGTCTGCGCGTTGCCGCCGGAGGGACCGCGCACCGCGGCATCGAGCACGGCCCAGAGGACGTCATCCGGGATCGGCGTCGTCGAGAGGCGGCGACGCGCGGGGGTCGAGTGCAGGGCCTCGAGCACGGGGAGGTCGTCGGGAACGCGGATGTCGGGAAGGGTCACGCCCCCCAGTCTCGTGCCGCGATCCGGGCCGCGCTGTCCATCCACCGATCGAGGTCGGCCTCGTGCGCGAGCGACTGGAGCAGCACCGTGGTGGCGCCCGCCTCGACGAGAGCCGCGACGCCCGCGGCGACCGCCTCGTCGTCGCCGACCGCGGCGGTGCGGCGCTCGCCCGCGAGCCCCCACGCGTCGAACTCGGCCTCCATGCGCTCGGCCGATCCGTGGCCGAAGTCGGTCATCAGGAAGACGACGATCTCGTGCTGCCCGCCGCGTCCGGCCGCGGTGCGTGCGGCCCTGATCCGCTCGACGGCCGTGCGCACCATGTCGGGACTCGTGCCGGTCGTGAGGATCGTGCCGTCGGCGACCTCGCCGGTCACCCCGAGCGTCTTCGGCCCCTCGCCCGCGGCCAGCACCGGGACCGGTGCGGCGGGCGGCCAGTCGAGTCGCACGTGGTCCAGCTGCACGTACCGGCCGTCGACCGTGACCTCCTCGCCCGCGAGAAGACCCCGCAGAGCCGGCACGTACTCGCGCATGAGCGTGAGCGGCGAGGCCGCCCGGGCGCCCACCTGCCCCATCCAGTCGAGCACGCCGTGCCCGACGCCGAGGCGCAGCCGGCCGGGGAACAGCCGCTCGATCGTCGCGGCCTCCATCGCGAGCGCGGCGACATTGCGCAGCGGCATCGGCAGGATGCCCACGCCGATCCGGATGCGCTCGGTCGCCGCGAGCGCGGCGGTCACCGACGCGATGCCGCCCTCGCGGAAGCAGTCCTCGAAGACCCAGAGCTCGGCGATTCGCGCCCGCTCCGCGCGCTGGGCGGCCGGGCGCAGGCGCTCGGGCGGGAAGGACGGCTGGAAGATGACGCCGAGGGATGCCATGGGCCGAGTCTGCACCGGCCCGATGACAGCCCCCGGCGAGGACTCAGTCGACGGTGTTCGACAGGGCGTCGAGCGTGGCGACGTCGTCCGGGGCGATGTCGAAGTCGAGCTCGCCGTTGGCGCGGATGCGCTCCGGCGTGACCGACTTCGGCAGCGGCAGCACGCCGTGCTCGAGCAGGTAGCGGATCGACAGCTGGGCGACGCTCACGCCGTACTTCTCGGCGAGGGCCGAGAGGCGCTCGTCGTCGAGCAGCTTGCCCGTCGCGAGCGGCGAGTAGCCCTCGACGAGCACCCCGTGCTCGGCGCACCACGCCGTGGTCTCGGGTTGCGTGTTGCCGATGAACCAGCGGATCTGGTTCGCGTGCGGGGTGATGTCGGTCTCGGAGCCGAGCGACTCGAGGTCGGCGACGTCGAAGTTCGAGACGCCGATCGAGCGCACCTTCTTCGCGTCGTACAGCTCCTCGAACACCTTCCAGACCTCGATGTTGCCGGCGCGGTGGTCGGAGCCGATGGCCGTCCACGGCCACGGCGCGTGGATGAGGTAGAGGTCGATCACGCCCAGGTCGAGGGTCTGGATCGACCGCTCGAACGCGGCCCGGGCGCCCGCGGCGTCCTTGATCTCGGCGCGCAGCTTGGTCGTGATGAAGATCTCGTCGCGGGGCACCCCGCTGTCGCGCACCGCCCGGCCCACGCTCGCCTCGTTGCCGTACGCCGCCGCCGTGTCGATGTGGCGGTAGCCGGCATCCAGCGCGGTCCGCACGGAGTCGTAGGTCTCGGGGCCGTCGGGGATCTGCCAGGTGCCGAAGCCGATCTGCGGGATCTGCACGCCGTTGCCGAGGGAGAGGGTGTCGGTGAGAACGCTCATGGCTCGACGCTACGCCCTCGCGGCCGAGCGCTCGGCGGCGGAGAATGGGCCGATGCGGATCGACGACGCGGTGGCCGTGGTCACCGGGGGTGCCTCGGGCCTCGGCGCGGCGACGGTGCGGACGCTCGCCGCCCATGGGGCGCGGGTGGTGGCCCTGGATCTGGCCCGCAGCATCGAGGGTGCCGACGACATCCCGGGCGTCGAGTACCGCGAGGCCGACGTGACCGACGTCGACGGCCTCGGTGCGGCGATCGAGCACGCCGCGTCGCTCGGGCCCCTGCGGGTGCTCGTGAACTGCGCGGGCATCGGCCCCTCCGAGCGGGTGCTCGGGCGCAAGGGCATGCACGACCTCGCGCTGTACGCGCGCGTGGTCGGCATCAACCTCGTCGGCACGTTCAACGCGCTCGCGCTGTGCGCCGCCGAGATGGCGAAGACCGAGCCGGTCGACGCCGACGGGCAGCGCGGCGTCATCATCAACACGGCCTCGGTCGCGGCGTTCGACGGGCAGGTCGGCCAGGCCGCGTACTCGTCGTCGAAGGGGGGCGTCGTCGGGATGACGCTCCCGGCCGCCCGCGATCTCGCGCAGCACGGCATCCGGGTCGTCACGATCGCGCCCGGCATCGTCGACACGCCCATGATGGCGACGGTGAGCGACGAGTTCCGCGCAGGACTCGAGGCGAGCGTGCCGTTCCCGGCGCGGTTCGCACGACCCGCCGAGTACGCGCGGCTGGCCGTCTCGATCATCGAGCAGGACTACCTCAACGGCGAGGTCATCCGCCTCGATGGCGCGCTCCGGATGCCGCCCCGCTGAGTCATACGGACGTCGGCTGCGCGTTCGGAACGCCGGCGTGCCCGGCGCCTAGCGTCGCCCCATGGCCCTGCGCGCGATCCTGTTCGACGTCGACGGCACCCTCGTCGACTCCACCTACCTCCACGTCGACGCCTGGCAGCGCGCCTGCGCCGCGGTCGGACGCCCGGTCGACGCCTGGCGGGTGCACCGGGCGATCGGCATGGACTCCGGCGGACTCGTCGACGACCTGCTGGGCGACGCGGCCGGCGAACTCGGCGACGCGGCGAAGGACGAGCACGCGCGGCTGTTCGCCGGGATGCGCGAGCGCCTGCGTCCGCTGCCCGGTGCCGTCGAGCTGCTCGGCGCACTGCGCGAGCGCAGACTGACCGTCGTGCTCGCGACCTCCGCGCCCGAGGACGAGCTGGCGATGCTCCGCGACGCGCTCGGGCTGGCGGAGGGCGAGGTGCCCGAGACGAACGCCGACGACGTCGACGTCGCGAAGCCGCATCCCGGCATCGTGCAGGTCGCGCTCGAACGCGCCGGCGCGGCCGCCGACGAGGCGGTGCTCGTCGGCGACGCGACCTGGGACATGATCGCCGCGGGGCGGGCGGGGGTCCCCTCGGTCGGAGTGCGGTGCGGTGGGGTCGGTGCCGACGAGCTCACGGCGGCGGGCGCCTCCGAGGTGGTCGACGATCCGGCGGAGCTGCTGCGGCGCCGGTGGCCCTGACATCCGGCGACACCCGGACGTGGACGCGCCCCGGGCGGGAATCCCGCACCGGGGCGCTCGTCGTCGCGATCGGACCGGCGAGGTGAGCACTGCGCGCCGCCTCTGCCCCACCGGTGGAGGCCGATGCCCGTGTCGGGCACCTCCGCAGCCGAATGTCATGCGACGAAGCCGTCTCCATCATGACCCGAGCCGGGCACGGGCACCAGGGGGTGTCCGGCTTCGCAGGTGGCTCCCTGCTGAGCGCTATCCGGCGGGATACGGGGAGGCCGCCAGCAGCCGAGCGAGGTGCGCGGCGTTGCGCGTCGCCGTCGCGATCGTGGAGGCGACGGCCTCCGGTGTCTCGGGCAGGTCGTTGTAGTCGGTCGATCCCATCGCCTCGCCGTTCCAGTAGGCGACGCCCTGCGACGGGATGCTGAACCCGACGTCGTCGAGGGCCTGGAAGACCTTGGCGGTGATCAGATGCGCGCCGTCCTCGTTGCCGACGACGCCCGCGATCGCCACCTTGCCCTCGACCAGCGGACGACCGTTCTCGTCGGTCTCGGAGAGCTCGGCGTCGAGGCGTTCGAGCACGCGGGCCGCGACGCTCGACGGATGGCCCATCCATGTCGGGGTCGCGAGCACCAGGATGTCGGCGCCCGGCACCCGCGCGCGCAGCGCGGGCCACGCATCCCCGTCGCCCATGTCGGCCTCCACGCCGGGCTTCACGTCGTGATCGACGACGCGGATCAGGTCGCCCCTGACGTCGTGCCGGGCGAGCGCGTCGAGCAGCTGCCGCGCCATGCGCTCGCTGCTCGAGGGAGCGGGCGACGGCTTGAGGGTGCACACGAGCGCGACGGCGCGGAGGGGCAGGGGATGTTCGGCTGTCATGCCGCCAGTCTTCGAGCGCGGTGCGGCTTCCGGGCGCCCTCCCACCGGACATGCAGCAGGCCCCGCTCAGGGGATCGGAGCCTCTTCGGCCCGCGCGCGCAGCGACTCCCAGTAGGGGGACTGCCAGCGGATCAGGCCGGCGTGCCGGCGGCGGAAGGCGGCGAGCACGGGATCTGAGAAGCGCATGCCCTGCACCCCCACGACCACCCAGGCGCCGCCGAAGCGGGCGAGACCCTCGCGGGCGAGTTCGGCATAGTGCACACGGCCGCGCTCGTGGATCTGCTCGATCATCCACTGCGCCACGTCGTACTGGTTCACGTCTCCAGGGAGGTTAGGCAACTCGTCGGGAATGCGGAGAGGGCTTGACAGATCACCGGTGCATCGGGCATACGGTCGGCGCGCTCGACGTCGCGGGACGCCGCTAGCCTCCGTGCATGACCGACGCTCCCGCCGCCGCGCTCGACACCGATCACATCGCGCACCTGCGCCGGCGACTCGACTGGGAGACGGATGCCTCCGACGTGCACGCGGCGCAGGAGGCGAGCCGGCCGTTCGTGCTCGTCGACACCCGCGGCGACGCCGCGTGGGCGCAGGGCCGCGCGGTCGGGGCGGTTCACCTGCCCACCGCGAGGATCGCCGACGAGGCGCCGGGCGCGATCCCGCTCGACCTGCCGGTCGTCGTCTACTGCTGGGGCCCCGGATGCAACGGGTCGACCAAGGCGGCGCTGGCCTTCGCGCTGCTCGGCTACCGGGTGCGGGAGATGATCGGCGGCTTCGAGTACTGGGCTCGGGAGGGGTATCCGGTCGAGGACGACGCCGGCCGCGTGCACCGGCAGGTCGACGCGCTCACGGCGCCGACCGCCGGCGTCGCCTGCGACTGCTGAGCCGGGCGCGGCCCGCCCGACCGCGCGCGAGCGCCGCGTCAGTCCGTGGCGTCGAACGGAAGGTCCAGCGCCCGGGCGACGCCCTCGTTGCGCACGGTGCCCGCGCGGGTGTTCAGACCGCGCGCGAGGGCCGGGTCGGCCGCGAGCGCCGCATCGACGCCCTGGTCGGCGAGGGCGAGCACGTAGGGCAGCGTCGCGTTGGTGAGCGCGACGGTCGACGTGTGCGCCACCGCGCCGGGCATGTTGGCGACGCAGTAGTAGGTCGAGTCGTGCACCATGAACGTCGGGTCGTCGTGGGTCGTCGGGTGGCTGCCCTCGAAGCAGCCGCCCTGATCGATCGCGATGTCGACGAGCACGCTGCCGGGCTTCATGCCCGCGACCATGTCGTCGGTCACGAGCTTGGGCGCCGCCGCGCCCGGGATGAGCACCGATCCGATCACCAGGTCGGCCTGCTGCACGAGCTCGGTGATCGTGTACTGGGTGCTCAGCGCGGTCTCCAGGCCGGGGTGCGCCGCCTCGAGCTGACGCAGCCGCGGGATGTTGACGTCGACGACGGTGACGAGCGCGCCGAGGCCGAGCAGGTTGGTCGCGGCGTGCTCCCCGGCGACGCCGCCGCCGATGACGACGGCGCGGGCCTTGCGGGTGCCCGCGACACCGCCGATCAGGATGCCCATGCCGCCGTTCGGCGCCATCAGCTGGGCCGCCCCGACGTAGCCGGCGAGCCGGCCCGCGATCTCGCTCATGGGCGCGAGCAGCGGCAGCGATCGGTCGGCGAGCTGCACGGTCTCGTAGGCGATGCCGGTCGTGCCGGCGTCCAGCAGCGCGGTGGTGAGCGCCCGATCGGCGGCGAGATGCAGGTACGTGAAGACGACGAGATCCGGGCGCAGGTGCCCGTACTCCGACTCGATCGGCTCCTTGACCTTCAGCAGCAGTTCGGCCCGGTCCCACACCTCGGTCGCGGTGTCGAGGATCGTCGCGCCGACCGACGCGTACTGCTCGTCGGAGATGCCGGATGCCGCCCCGGCGCCCGTCTCGATCAGCACCTCGTGCCCGCGGCGGGTCAGCTCGTGCGCTCCCGCCGCCGTGATCGCGACCCGGCTCTCGTTGTTCTTGACCTCACGGGGGATCCCGACGCGCATCTTCGCGCTCCTCTCGACGCTCCCAATCTGGTGAGATGGGCGATGAGACACCAGAGACGCCGAATGATCTTCGGTGAAATCGGAGAAGAGGCGACCATGCCGTCGGAATCATCCCCCCCACTCGGCGTTCGGCGCAACGACGTGCGGCGCGATCCGGACGCGATCGACCGACGCCTCCTCGAGCTGCTGCGCGACGACGCCCGGATGCCGAACGCGCGCCTCGCGGCGGAGGTCGGCCTCGCGCCGTCCAGCTGCCTCGCCCGGGTCCGCGCCCTCGTCGACGCCGGGGTCATCGCGGGGTTCCATGCGCAGCTGGATCCGCGGGCGCTCGGCCTCGGGCTCGAGGCGCTCATCAGCGTCAACATCCGGTCGGGGGCGCGGCAGACGATCGCGGCGTTCGCCGAGGAGGTGCGGGCCCTGCCCGAGGTCACCCAGGTCTACTTCCTCGGCGGAGCGGAGGACTTCATCCTCGACGTCGCGACGCGCGACAGCGATCATCTCCGCGAGTTCGTCGTGGAGAACCTGTCGAGTCATCCGTCGGTCGCCTCGACCCGCACGAGCGTCGTGTTCGAGCACACGACACCGGGCCTGCGGATCGGCTGACCCGGCGGCGCCGACGCCCCTAGAAGGGGGGGTGCTCCTGCGGCCTGTCGTGCTCGGGTGCACTGGCATAGTTCAATCCGAGGGTCGCTCGGGCGCTGTCGCCGCGACCCGGACGAGAGGAACAGCCCCCGATGTCTCACCCGAACCCGTCCGGCACGCTCCGTACCGGCTCCGTCGTGCTCGCCCTCACTGGAGCGGCCGCGCTCGGTTTCGGGTATTACGCCCTCCTGATGCCGAGCCTTGCCGCGATGCTCGGCATCTCGGCCGCGTCAGCCGGCATCAGTCTGATCCTGTTCATCGCCGGCATCGTGGTGATCGCCGCCGCGATCGTGCTGAGCCCGGTGACGGTCCGGCTCCGCGCCTCGGGCGCGATCCTCGCGGCGGTCGGCGTCCTCCTGTCGTTGCTCGTCGGCTTCGTCGGCGGGCACCTGGCGGTTCGCTTCAGCATGCTGGCGGCGGGAATCCTGGTCGGAGTCGTGCTCGCGGGCCTGATGTGGGCCCTCGGTCTGCGCGGGCGGGCGTTCGCCTGGCTGGCGTTGCTCGCGGTGCCAGTGCTCGTCGGCGCGGCCGTCCCTTCCTTCGCGCTCCTGCTGATCGCGGAGTTCCTGATGGCGATCGTCGCTGCCCTGATCGTCGGCCTCGGCCTCCTCGGCGAGCGCTCCCGCGCCGCACGCGACGCGACGGTCCGGGAGCGCGGGGCGGCGGCGGAGCAGCAGGACATCGCGCAGCGCGCCGACGAGATCCGCAAGTGGGAGGAGGCCTACGCGCTCGCGCACGACGGGCAGAAGCCTCCCGCCGGCTTCATGCCGCCGGTCGTGCAGTCCCGGCCATCGGGAGGCGTCAACACGATCGCGGTGCTCGCGCTCGTCTTCGCGATCCTCGGCTCCATCGTCGGCCTGATCCTCGGCTACGTCGCGCGGGCGCAGATCCGGAGGACCGGTGAGGGGGGCGCGGGCCTCGCCCTCGCGGCGATCATCATCGGCTGGGTCGAGGTCGGCATCGGGGTAGTGGTCGTCGTCGCGTATGTCGTCGTCATCGCTGCGGCGGTGAGTCACTGAACGGTGGCGCGCCTCGGCGCGCCTCGGCGGCGCCGCGAGTGCCCCGCGTCCTTCCGGTCGGCGGTCCTTTGGCTCGCCGCACCGGTGGGGCCGAGAACGGCGACCGTCCCGTCGACCCCTAGCCTGGAAGCGATGCCCCGACTCCGCGACCATCCCGCCGGCCTGCACCTCGGACTCATGCTGGCCATGACGTTCTCGACCGGCGTCGTCGACGCCCTCGGCTACCTCGGCCTCGACAAGGTCTTCGCCGGCAACATGACGGGCAACGTCGTCGTGCTCGCGATGGCGCTGACCGGCGCCGGCGGACTCCCGGTCGTCGGTCCCCTGCTCGCGCTCGCGTTCTTCATCGTGGGCGCCGCGATCGCCGGTCGGACCCTGCGCCGCCTCGCCGCGGGATGGGCGGCGAGGACGACCGTGCTCTTCGCCGGGGTCGCGGCGCTGCTGGCGATCGTGGCGATCGTCGCGTTCGCGCTTCCCCAGCACCGTGCGGAGTGGGTCACCTACGCGATCACCGGCGCCCTCGGTCTCGCGATGGGATGCCAGGCCGGCTCGGCCCGGCACATCGGCGTCTCCGACGTCACCACGGTGGTGGTGACCTCCACCCTCGTCGGCCTCGCCTTCGACTCGCGATTCGGACGCGGCGCGGCGGGGCACCCGTGGGAGCGGCGGGTGGGCGCCATCCTGCTGCTGATGGCGGGAGCCGCGACCGGCGCCCTGCTGCTGCGCCTCGGGCTCGGCTGGCCGGCGCTCTGCGCCGCGGTCGTCTCCGCCGCGGTCGCCGTGCTCGGAGCGGTCGGCCGTCCGCACTAGCGCGGCGCTCCGGTCGCGCAGGACGGCTAGAGCCGCGCCCAGGCCTCCGTCAGCACGCCGCGCAGGATGCCCTCGATCTCGTCGAACTCCTTCGGCCCGATCGTCAGCGGCGGCGCGAGCTGGATCACGGGATCGCCCCGGTCGTCGGCCCGGCAGTACAGCCCTGCGTCGAACAGCGCCTTGGACAGGAACCCCCGCAGCAGGCGCTCCGACTCGTCGTCGTCGAACGTCGCCCTGGTCGCCTTGTCCTTCACGAGCTCGATGCCGAAGAAGTAGCCGTCGCCGCGCACGTCGCCCACGATCGGCAGGTCGAGCAGGCGCTCGAGGGCCGCGCGGAACAGCGGCGAGTTCTCGCGCACGCGCTCGTTGAGCTTCTCCTCCTCGAAGATGTCGAGGTTGGCGAGCGCGACCGCGGACGAGACGGGGTGCCCCGCGAACGTGTAGCCGTGATAGAAGCTCGTCGTGCCGTGCCGGAAGGGCTCATAGATCCGGTCGGAGATGATCGTCGCGCCGATGGGGGAGTAGCCGGAGGTCATCGCCTTCGCGCACGTGATCATGTCGGGCTGGAAGCCGTAGGTGGTCGACGCGAACCAGTTGCCGATCCGCCCGAATCCGGTGATGACCTCGTCGGCGACGAGCAGCACGTCGTACCGGTCGCAGATCTCGCGCACGCGCTGGAAGTAGCCGGGAGGGGGCGGGAAGCAGCCGCCCGAGTTCTGCACGGGCTCGAGGAAGATCGCGGCCACGGTCTCCGGGCCCTCGAACAGGATCATCTCCTCGATGCGGTTCGCCGCCCACTGGCCGAACGCCTCGATCGAGCCCTCGAAGCCCATCTCCTTCGCGCGGTAGTAGTTGGTGTTCGGCACCCGGAACCCGCCCGGCGTGACCGGCTCGAACATCTCCTTCATGGCCGGGATGCCGGTGATCGCGAGCGCGCCCTGCGGGGTGCCGTGATAGGCGATCGCGCGCGAGATGACCTTGTGCTTGGTGGGCCGGCCCTGCAGCTTCCAGTAGTACTTGGCGAGCTTGAACGCGGTCTCGACGGCCTCGCCGCCGCCGGTGGAGAAGAAGACCCGGTTGAGGTCGCCGGGCGCGTAGCCCGCCAGCCGGTCGGCGAGCTCGATGGCGTTGGGATGCGCGTAGGACCAGATCGGGAAGAAGGCGAGCTGCTCCGCCTGCTTCGCGGCGACCTCGGCGAGACGCTTGCGCCCGTGGCCGGCGTTGACCACGAACAGGCCGGAGAGGCCGTCGATGTACCGCTTGCCCTTCGAGTCCCAGATGTGGTGCCCCTCGCCGCGCACGATGATCGGCGCGCCGTGCTCCTCGAGCACCGACTGACGCGAGAAGTGCATCCAGAGGTGGTCCTTCGCCTTCTGCTGGAGGGCGGAGTCGTCGGTGACTCCGATCGGCTGCTCGGTGATCGTCATGCGACCACGATATCAATCGTCGGAGCACGCAGGTAGGGCGGAATCCGTTGATTCACCGCCTGATCGCGGCGGTGATCGGCTGTGGCGCCGATGGCCCTCCTTCGAGGGGCAGGCCGCGCCTACACCTGATCGGGCGTCGCGCGCAAGACCCCCCGTGCCGCGGATTCGCCGACCTAGCGTCGAGGACATGAACCTGGTGGTGAGCATGACCACGGCGGTCGTCGCCGCGGTGGCGGCGGTGGCGGCGGCGGTCGTCCTGCTCTCAGGGGTGCTGCTGTGAGTCTCGCGACCCAGCCGCCCCGGCTTCATGGCGCCCGCGCAGCCCGTCGCACGGCTCCGGAGCTGCTCTCGTTGACCACCCTGCGTCCCGATCTCGTCGAGGTGAGCAGCGCCCAGCGCGTTCTCGGCTTCGTCGAGGTCGTCGACCACGTCTTCGTGTCCCTCGCCGGGTCGCGCTACGACATCGCGGTCGAGGTCACCCAGCAGATCGACTTCACCCGCGCCCTGACCGCCCTCCAGGAAGGAAACTCCGATGACGATCGCTAAGACCCACGCTCCGACGCTGCTGTCCCGTATCAGCACGCCCTATCTCCGGGCGCTCGGAGAGCTGCAGGTGTGCGAGCTCCGGCTCCGTCACGTCGCGCGCGCCGGGGGCATGGGGCCGGCCTGGCAGGAGGCGACCGACTTCCTCCTGCAGCAGTCCGAGGCGTTGCAGGAGCGGCTCGCCGAGGGCCCGCTCGTCGAGCACGCGCTGCACGTGCAGGCGCCGGACGGCTCCCTCGTGCCCGCGGACATCGTGTTCGTCCAGCGCCTCGTGCGCCGCATGAGCTACCAGCTGGGTCTCGCGACCGCCGATGCCTCGCTGGCGACCGGCTCGATGCCCACCGCCCCCGTGTCGACCATCCGCCAGACGGCGGACGCGCTCGCCTCCTAGGACGGCGGGGACGGCTCCGGCAGCAACTGGAGACCACCCGGTGAGTTCGCCGACTTCGTCAGGACCTCGATCCATGCCGGATTCAGCGCAGGAGTCTTGGATCCGAAGAAGTCGAAGGCGAGGGAGACGTGCGGAGTGACCCAGATGGAGGTGCGGCCGAAACCGTTGCGCTCGGGATCGTTCCAAGTGAACGCGAACGTCTCGCCCCGGCGCAGCTTCGCCCAGATCACGACCTGCAGGTGCGCGAGCGCGCGATCGTCGATGGTCGCCACGACCTTCGAGTCGTACGTCATCGTCCCCACGGTCGAAGGATAACCGGCCCCGAGATGTCAGTATGTGGATTGCCATGAGGTCGGATGCGATGAGCGAGAACGACCTGCGGACCGCGGTGGGCGCCGACGAGATCTTCGCCCTGTACCAGCCTCAGGTCGACGTCGTCTCGCGTCGCGTGGTCGCCGGCGAGGTGCTGGCGCGCTGGAGGCATCCCGAGCGCGGCGTCGTGTCGCCGCTCGACTTCATCCCGCTCGCCGAACGCACGGCGCTCATCGACGAGATCGGCCTCCGGATGCTGCAGCTCGGCTGGCAGGCGGCGCAGCGCTGGAACACCGCCGACTTCCACGTCGGTGTCGCGGTGAACGTCTCGCCAGTGCAGCTTACGAGTGAGCGGCTCGACGCGGCCGTCGGGTTCCTCGTCGAGCACAGCGACCTGCCCCCGGAGACGCTGACCCTCGAGATCACCGAGTCGCACCGGATCCTCGACGTCCCCGGCGTCGCGGCGCGGCTCGCCCGCCTGCGCGACCTCGGCGTCGGCGTCTCGATCGACGACTTCGGCGTCGGCTACTCCTCCATGGAGCGCGTCGAGGAGCTGCCGATCTCGGAGATCAAGATCGACATCTCGATGGTGCAGGACGCGACCGACGGCGGCTATGCCGCGTTCATGGAGATCGCGGAGTACGCCCACGCGCACTCGTTGCGGCTGGTGGCCGAAGGGGTCGAGACCGAGGATCAGCTCGAGCGGGTCGAGAACCTCCGCTGCGACCGGGCCCAGGGGTGGCTGTTCGGTCAGCCGCTGGACGACGCCGCGTTCGAGCGCGCGGTCCGCCCGGGCCCGCGGCGCGGACTCCCGGCGGAGCACTGAGTCAGAGGTCGGCGTAGCCCGACTCGGACTGCTCGGGCGACGTGTCCGCGACATCGATCTGCGACCAGGTCACCGGCATCCCCGGCGAGAACAGGATCTCGATGCCCGGTCCGCCGCGCAGCGGCGGGATGGTGACGTACCCGCCGCCGGCCCGGATCGCCTCGAGGATCTGCTGCTTGAGCTCGTCGACCGGATCCGGGAGGAAGTAGTCCCGGCCATCGACGGTCACGCGGTGGATGAGGGCCATCGCCCTAGTATGACAACCACGATGGGCCATCTCCGCTACGGGTCGCCGGCGCAGACCTTCGATGTCGACGACCGCACGCTCGCGCACGTCGAGATCGTCACGCTCGCGAAGCTGCGTCGCGGCGAGCCCTTCGCCCTGACCATCCCGAGCCCGGCGGGAGGTCGCAGCACCCTCTGGATCAACGCCGCGAGCATGCTGGTCTTCGACCTCAACGGCGATCCCGGTCCGATCGACCGCGCGTGGCTCGAGACGCTGATCGACGCGGCGAACACGGGCCCGGGGCTTCGGCTGCCGAGCGCCTGACCGCGGTGCCGCGCCCGCGCGGACCGTTAGCATTCTGGCCATGCCTCCCGCGACCGAGCACGGGGCTCGCGGATTCTGGTACGCGGCACGGCCGTCGACGCCGCCCACGCCCGTCGATGTGCTCGACGCGCTCCGCGGGTATCGCGCGGCGGAACGGGCGATGCGCCGTCGCGCCCGCGGATCGATGGGCGTCGGCGAGACCGATCTGCTCGCCATCCGCCAGCTCCTCGAGGCGCAGCAGCTGGGCCGCACCGTCACGGCCAAGGACCTCGCGCGGCGCCTCGGGATCTCCTCGGCCTCGACGACGGTGCTCGTGGATCGGCTCGTGCGCTCGGGCCACGCCCGTCGTGAGACCCATCCGACGGACCGACGCGCCGTGGTCGTCGTGGCGACACCCCAGGCCGGTGCCGACGTGCGGAAGCACCTCGGCCGGATGCACGAGCAGATGCTCAAGGTGACCGAGTCGCTCGACCCGGAGGCGCGGCGCTCCGTGCACGCCTACCTCGAGGCGATGCGGGCGGTCATGGAGGACGCCGAGCCGGGATGAGGCGCGGGGATCAGGCGCTCAGCCAGCTGCGCCAGTCGTCCGGAAGGTTCGCGATCGTCTCGCCCGGCTGGTCGGAGCCGGCGGCGTAGAGCTGCACGAGCGGCCAGCGCTGCCCGTGCTCGTCGTGATAGTCCAGGCGCGACAGCAGATCCGCGCCGGCCGCGAGCTGGCGCTCGAGCCGATGCAGCAGGCGGCCCAGGTACTCCTCATCGGCCGGGAACACGGTCCCGTCGGCGGATTCGGTCGCGATCGTGTCGCCGCGCGAGCCGGAGAAGTGGGCGGTGCCGCTCGCGTCGAACATGCGGTCCCGGGTGTCGAGGAGGCGGGCGACGCTGCCGGCCCACCCGGCCACGTCCTTGGCCGAGGAGCCGCTCCACGGGGGCAGATGCAGCTTCTCGTGCTGCAGGCGGTGAAGTGTGCGATCCGTCGGGTTGCGCAGCTTGACCCTGTGCGCCACCTCCGTCGCCAGATGCTGCAGGCGGGAGGTGTCGACGGCTACCTGGCCGAGGTGCTTGAGAACCACCTCGTTGGCATGTCCGCTTCCGGTCAGCGGCCCGATCGTGTCGATGGTCATGCGTCTCAGCCTGGCACCGCCTGTGGGCCGGCGACAGTCCGTTGCCCCCCGTTCGGGGGCCGCGTACCATACGCTCGCGCAGTCGTAGCCGGTGGACGAATCCACCGGCCACGACCGTTCCCAGAGCCGGTTACACCCGGCTTCCGCGTCCGCTGATGAAACGGACCAGCCACACGATGATGGCGATGACCGCCAGCACGATGCCGATCCACAGCAGGAACTGCAGCGAGGACACGAAGCCACCCGTGAACAGCAGGATGACCGCGATGATCGCGATGATGAGCGCGAGGATGTTCATCTTCTTCACTCTCCCTCTCACGTCCGGGGGCCAGACCGTATCGGGCCGCCTCGCGTGGTCGGATTCCATCGTCCCGAAGCGCCCGCCGCGGTCGATGCTCTCCCAGTCAACGACCAGGGCGCTCCCGCACGCCGCCGCCGGCCGCGCGTAGGCTCGCAGCGCGGAGGTGCTCATGGCCGAGGACGACCAGAAACGCGTCGACCCCCGATACGACCCGGCGTTCCAGCGCGGGTATGCGGGCGAGGTCCGGATGGGACAGCGCGGCGAGAGCGCCCTGCGCCGCGCCGCCGTCGTGTCGGCGGGGCCTGCCCGGGTGGTCGCGACCCCGTCGACCGCGGCCGCCGAGCCCGCATCGCCCGTGGCCGGGTCCCCCGCCGCGGAGGTCATCCCGACCGGGCCGTCGGACTCCCGAGCGGACGCCTCGAATGAGTCGATCCTCATCTCCGAGCCGGTCTCGGCCCGGGACGTCACCCGCAATCCGTTCTATCTCGCGGCGGCCGCGCTCGCGGTGGTGCTCATCGTGGGCGGGGCGGTGTGGCTGAACCAGGGGTTCGCCGCGATCGCCGACGACCGCACCTCGACCACGGTCGGCTATTACGCGGCGATGGCGATGAGTTTCGGCGCACCGCTCACCATCGGCATCGGCGTCGCGATCATCGCCGGGCTGCTGTTCGTGCTCGCTCGCGGCTGGCGAGCGCGCGACGAGGAGGGCTGAGCCGGTTCAGCCGTTCGGGTCGTCGTCGTCCTGCATCAGGCGGCGCGGGGCCGGCGGCACCGGCGGGACGCCGGGATCCCCCGGCTGATGAGGAGCCGACGGGGCCGCGACCTGCCCGGAGGCCGCCCCGGGACGGGTCACGCGGAACGCGGAGCGCAGCAGTGTGAAGCAGCCGAGTGCGCCGAACGCAGCCGCGAGCAGCAGCGAGATCAGCGCCGGGCCGGTGGTCATGGCCTGCACGACGATGCCCCAGAACCGCCCGTCGACGAGCGACTCCGGGATGCTCGTGCCCGCCGCCTTCGAGAACGGTGCAACCAGCGCGACCGCGTAGCCGGAGACGAACGCGAGCACGAGGGTGGCGATGGTCACGACGGCGACCGCGATCGCCCCGCTGCGTCCGAAGACGCCGTTGGAGCCGATCCGGTACAGGCGCAGCGCACCCCAGGCGACGCCGAAGGCGACGATCGATGCGACGAAGCCGATGTTCCAGAGCAGATCCCACGCGACGATGCCGAGCGGCACCACGATGAGTGCGAACGCGACGCCGCGCTGGACGTTCTCGGGCGGCGCGTCGAGGCCGGTGAGCGGGCCCGGCTGCGCCGGTTGGGCGGGGGGCACGGGCTCGGTCATGGCATCCACCCTAACCAGCACTGTGCCGTCGGACTCAGCGTTGGCAGACCGGGCACCACGTGACGACGCGCTCCTCGCCCTCGCGGCGCCCGAGCTCGCCGCCGAGCAGCGTGCTGCCGCAGCGCCGGCACGGCTCACCCGTGCGTCCGTAGACCCAGGTGCGGCGGCCGGGGCGCAGGTCGCCCGTCGTCGATCGGGCGCCGCGATCGCGGTTGGCCCACAGCATCCGGCGCGCGAGGTCGACGAGCGCCGGGATGTCGCCGACCTCGCCGATCCGACGCGTCGGCAGCAGCCCGCGCACGAAGCACAGCTCGTTGGCGTAGACGTTGCCGATCCCGGCGAGGTTGCGCTGATCCAGGAGCGCGCCGAACACGGTCTGCAGAGGATCGGCCGACAGGCGGCGCACGGCCTCGGCCGCGTCCCAGGCGTGCGGTGCGGGATGCCGTGCCGCGTCCGGCGCCAGCAGATCGGGACCGAGGTGCCCGACCACCGACTCCTCATCGACGGACGGCAGGAGCTCGGTGGTGCCGAGCTCGAACCCGATGGAGACGACCTCGGCCGTGGTGAGCACGGCGCGCGCCTGGAACGCGGGGCGCGGCCAGCGCTGTGCCGGAGCCACCGTGCGCCACGACCCCTCCATCTTGAGATGGGTGTGCAGGCTCAGCTCATCGAACCGGTGGAAGAGGTGCTTGCCGACACTCGCCACCTCGCGCACGGTCTGACCCGACAGGTCGACGGTCGCGAATTCCGGCACCCGGATGTCGAAACCGGTGAGCACCCGGCCCGAGAGCGCCGCGTGCTGTCGCCGTGCCGTCATCCGGATCGTGTCGCCCTCGGGCATGCCGCGCCTCAGCCGCGCAGCCGCAGGCCCTGCGGCGTGGTCGCGAAGCCGGCGGCGACGAGCGCGTCGCCGAGCGGGGTGCCGACGGCGAACGCCCCGTCGACCTTCTCGACGCGCAGCCGGCCTCCCGTGGCCCGCACGGTGGCGGCGAGCGAGGCGGCGGCGGCGGCGCGCGCGGCCACGGTGCGGTCGGCGTCGTCGTGGGGCAGCAGGTCGAGCACGGTCTTGCCGCCGCGCTCGACGTAGAGGGCGAGGCCGCCGTCGACGAGCACCACGAGGGCGCCGGCCTTGCGTCCCGGGCGGTGGCCCGACCCCGCGTCGGCCGGCGGAGCGGGCCAGCCGATCGCCGCACCGTACGGGTTGGCGGGATCGGTTGCGGCGAGCGTCAGGGCGACGAGATCATCGTGCTCCTCGGGCTCCGGCGCGAACGCGCGCACCCGGTCGACCGTCGCCGGCGTCGCGAACTGCGCGGCCCCGAGCCCCTCGACGAAGTAGCCGCGTCGCGTGCGGCCGGTCTCCTCGAGCCCGGCGAGCACCTTGTAGGCGAGGGCGAAGCCGCCGGCCACACCCTCGCTCTGCACCGCGCCGCGGGTGACGATGCCGTGCCGGTCGAGCAGCTGCTCGGCCAGAGCCGCGGCACGCACCGTGGTCGCCGTCTCGGGCTGGGGCAGCAGGCTCCACCTCCCGGCGACGGTCGGGGGCGCGCTGGAGCGGGAGGCGGAGGTCATGTCCGGCCTCCGTAGCGACGCCGGCGCCGATGGCCGTCCCGGCCGTCGCGTCGGCTTGCGCGGGCGGTACGTCGTGGCGCCGAGGCGCGCGCGGAGCGGGGCGAGCGTGTCGTTCGTGACGAGGCCGGCCCACACGAGATCCCACAGCGCACGGGCGAGGTCGGTGTCGTCGGCCGGCCCGGTCGCGGCGAGCGTCTGCTGCAGCTGCCGGAAGAAGAAGGCGCCGCCACCCGTGAGCGCGAGCAGGATGCGATCGTGCAGCTCGGTCGCGTCGGCGAGCGCGGGCTCGTCGAGCGCCGGCGCGGGCAGCGTGAGCGGTGCGGATTCGGCGAGGTGCAGCGCGAGCCAGCCGTCGCCGCCGGGCAGCTCCCCGCGACCCGACCACAGGACCTCGCCCGTCGTCGTGAGCTCGTCGAGCATCATCGGCAGGAAGTCGCGCACCCGGCTCGGCAGGATCAGGGCCTCCCATGCGGACGCCGGCAGCGCGACGCCGCCGAGCTGCTCGATCGCGGCGACGACGCCGTCGACCCCGCGCAGAGCAGGTCGGGGAGCCGTGACCCGAGGCCCGAGACGGGCCTCGGCGCTGGCGTCGCGGGAGAGGCCAGAAATGGCCTCTCCTTTCAGCTCCAGCGCGCCGACGTGGTGCCAATCCGGGAGGAAGCGTCCGAGTGCGCGCTGCGGCACCGGCTCGACCTCGGAGCGCAACGCCGCGAGCGACCGGGCGCGCAGGCGCCGCAGGACCTCGGCATCCACCCATTCGCTGCCGGTCGCTCCCGGCCGGAACTCGCCCTCGACCGCGCGCCGGTCGGCCGCGAGCCGGCGCAGGGCGTCGAGGACGACGGCGACTCCGAGCCCGAGCCGTGCGGCCGCGTCGGCGGCGGTGAACGGGCCGTGGGTGCGCACGTAGCGGCTGACGAGATCGCCCACCGGGTCGGCGACCGGGTCGAGGAACGCGCTCGGCACGCCGATGGGCAGCGGGACCCCGAGGGCGTCGCGCAGGCGGGAGGCGTCTTCGATGACGGCCCACCGCTCCTCGCCCGCGACGGTCGCCCGCAGCACCCGGTTCGCCCGCGCCAGCTCCCCCAGCGCCCTTGAAAGATCCCAATTGGGGTCACCAATTGGTTCGGTGACCCCAATTGGGCTCAATGAAGAGCGGGCGTGGATCTCGGCGAGGGTGAGGGGGCCGAGGACGCGGAGGAGGTCGACGACGCCCTCCGCGTCGCGCGCGCGGCGGTCGGGGGCGAGGCGCTGCAGCTCGAGCTCCGTCTGCTCGATGACCTCCGGGTCGAGCAGTTCGCGCAGCTCGGCTCGGCCGAGCAGTTCGGCGAGCAGCGTCGGGTCGAGCGAGAGCGCCGCGGCCCGGCGCTCGGCGAGCGGGGAGTCCCCTTCATAGAGGAACGCCGCGACGTAACCGAAGAGCAGGGAGCGCGCGAACGGCGACGGCACGTCGGTCTCGACCTCGACCATCCGGACCCGGTTCGCCTGCAGGTCGGTCGCGAGCGTGTGCAGCGACGGCAGGTCGTAGACGTCCTGCAGCACCTCGCGCACGGTCTCCAGGATGATCGGGAAGCTCGGATACTTGCGCGCCACCTCGAGCAGCTGGGCGCTGCGCTGCCGCTGCTGCCAGAGCGGGGATCGCCGGGTCGGGTTCATGCGCGGCAGCAGCAGCGCACGCGCGGCCGACTCCCGGAACCGGGAGGCGAACAGCGCCGAACCGCCGACCTCGAGCGTCACGAGCTCGTCGAGCTCCTGCGGCTCGAAGCGGAACAGGTCGGCCCCCGGGGCCTCGGCATCGGTCTCGGGCAGCCGCACGACGATCCCGTCGTCGCCCGCCATCGCCGAGCCCTCGACCCCGAGCCGCTCCCGGATGCGCGCGGCGACCGCGAGCGCCCACGGCGAGTGCACGGGCATGCCGTAGGGGGAGTGCAGCACGAGGCGCCAGTCGCCGAGCTCGTCGCGGAACCGCTCGACCACGAGGGTCGTGTCGGTCGGCACCGCGCCGGTCGCCTCCTTCTGCTCGTGCACGAAGCGCTGCAGGTTGCCGACGGCGTACTCGTCGAGTCCGGCGGCGCGCAGGCGCTCCGCAACCGCCTCGCCCTTCCGGCCTCCGGCCAGGAGCTCGGCCGTGAACCCGCCGATCGCCTTGCCGAGCTCGGCAGGACGGCCGAGGCCGTCTCCCTTCCAGAACGGCACCCGACCCGGCTGGCCGAACGCGGGAGAGACGAGCACGCGGTCGGAGGTGATCTCCTCGATGCGCCAGCTCGTCGCGCCGAGGGCGAAGACGTCGCCCACCCGCGATTCGTACACCATCTCCTCGTCGAGCTCGCCAACGCGGCGCGCACCGTCCTCGGTGCCGACGATGAAGACGCCGAACATGCCGCGGTCGGGGATCGTCCCGCCGGATGTCACGGCCAGGCGCTGCGATCCGGGGCGACCGGCGATCGTGCCGGCCACGCGATCCCACACGATCCGCGGACGCAATTCGGCGAACTCGTCGCTGGGGTAGCGTCCGGCGAGCAGGTCGAGCGTCGCGTCGAACGCCGACCGGGGCAGGGTGGCGAACGGCGCCGAGCGGCGCACCGTGTCGAACCACTCCTCCACGTCGAGGCTGTCGAGCGCCGTCGCCGCGACGGTCTGCTGGGCCAGGATGTCGAGCGGGTTCTGCGGGATCGCGATCGCCTCGATCAGCCCGGCCGTCATCCGCTCGCTCACGACCGTCGTGTGCAGCAGGTCGGCGCGGTGCTTCGGGAACAGCACGCCCTTCGAGATCTCGCCGACCTGGTGGCCCGCGCGACCGACGCGCTGCAGGCCGGACGCCACCGACGGCGGTGACTCGACCTGGATGACGAGGTCGACCGCCCCCATGTCGATGCCCAGCTCGAGAGAGCTCGTGGCGACGACGCAGCGCAGCCGGCCGGACTTCAGGTCGTCCTCGATGAGCGCCCGCTGCTCCTTCGAGACGGAGCCGTGGTGCGCGCGCGCCAATACGGGACCCCCGGTGACCGCGGTCGCGAGCTTCGCGGCCCCCGTGATGCCGGAGCCGCCGACCGCCTGCGCCGGGAAGCGTTCCGGCGCCGAGCCGGTGACCTGCTCCTCGTACAGCTCGTTCAACGAGGCCGTGAGCCGCTCGGCGAGCCGGCGGGAGTTCGCGAAGACGATCGTCGAACGGTGCCGCAGGATCTCGTCGAGGATCGCCCGGTCGACGTGCGGCCAGATCGACCCGGCACTCTGCAGCGCCGTCTCGTCGTCCTCGAGCGTCTCGGCGGTCTGGCGCGCCCCGAGCTCCGTCATGTCCTCGACGGGCACGACCACGCGCAGGTCGAACGTCTTCTGGATCGGCGGCTTGACGATCTCGACGCTCGCGCGCCCGCCGAGGAACCGCGCGACCTCCTCGACCGGCCGCACGGTCGCCGAGAGGCCGATCCGCTGGGCGGGCGTCTCGAGCATCGCGTCGAGTCGCTCGAGCGACACCGCGAGGTGCGCCCCGCGCTTCGTCGCGGCGACCGCGTGGATCTCGTCGACGATGACGGTCTCCACGCCGGTGAGCGTCTCGCGCGCCGCCGAGGTCAGCATCAGGTAGAGCGACTCGGGCGTCGTGATCAGGATGTCCGGCGGCTCCCGCAGCAGCATCCGGCGGTCGGCGGCGGGTGTGTCGCCCGACCGCACCCCCACCGAGATCGGCGGCACGTCGAGCCCCAGCCGCCGCGCGGTCTGGGTGATGCCCACCAGCGGGGCGCGCAGGTTGCGCTCCACGTCGACGCCGAGCGCCTTGAGCGGCGAGATGTAGAGGACCCGGGTGCGCTGCTTCGGATTGGCGGGGCGCACCTCGGCGGCGAGCCGGTCGAGCGACCAGAGGAACGCCGACAGCGTCTTGCCGGAGCCGGTGGGCGCGACGACGAGCGCGTGCCGCCCGGAGGAGATCGCCTCCCACGCGCCGGCCTGGGCGGGGGTGGGGCCGGCGAACGCGCCCTCGAACCACGCCCGCGTGGCGGGGGAGAACGGCTCGAGGGCGGATGCCATCCCCTCATCCTCCACGCGACCGCCGTCAGATGCCCTGTGTACGCTGTCCACATTCGCGACCGACTCCGACCGACGAGGACGTCATGACCGACATCGCCGCCCCCGTTGCGGTGCCCGAGCGCTGGCGCTCGAACGCGGCGATCTTCCTCAGCGGGCAGACCGTCTCGCTGTTCGGCTCGATGATCGTGCAGTACGCGGTCATGTGGTATGTCACGCTCGAGACCAAGTCGGGCTGGGCGGTGGCGCTCTACGCGCTCGCCGCTTTCGCTCCGCAGGGTCTCGTCTCGATCTTCGGCGGCACGCTCGCCGACCGGGTGAACCGGCGCATCCTGGCGATGACCTCCGACGGCGTCATCGCGCTGACGACGCTGGCCCTCGCACTCGTCATGATGTCGGGGATCACCGACCTGTGGATCATCCTGCTCGCCGTGGGCGTGCGCTCGATCGGGGCCGGAGTCCAGCAGCCCGCCGTCCAGGCGCTCATCCCCCAGATCACACCGCCCGATCAGCTGATGCGCGTCAACGGCCTCTACGGCACGGTGCAGTCCGCGATGTCGCTCGTCGCCCCCGCGGCGGCCGGGCTCGTCTTCGGGCTGGTCGGCATCGTGCCGACCTTCTTCATCGACGTCGTCACCGCCGTCATCGGCATCGGCCTGATGGCGCTCGTGCGGGTGCCCTCGCTGCAGCGCATGACCCAGGCCACCACCGGCTACTTCGCCGACCTCGCCGACGGGTTGCGCTACATCGCGGGACACGGTGTCGTGCGCTGGCTCCTGCTCGTCTTCACGATCATCTTCGTGCTGACGGTCGCGCCGTCGTTCCTCACCCCGCTCATGGTGGCGCGCTCGTTCGGCGACGAGCCGTGGATGCTGGCGGGCCTCGAGGTCGCATTCGGCATCGGCATGACGCTCGGCGGCGTCGCCGTCTCGACCGTGCTCGCCAAGCGGAGCCGGCTGGGGCTCATCCTGTTCTCGACGTTCGGCTTCGCACTGCTGAACGTCGCCCTCGGGTTCAGCCCGAACCTGTGGGTCTTCTACGGCGTCATGTTCGTGTTCGGGCTCATCGTGCCCGCCTTCTCGGCGCCGTTCATGACGCTCATCCAGGAGACCGTCGAGCCGGAGAAGCACGGTCGCGTGTTCAGCTACGTCGGCATCGTGATGGCGCTGGCGACTCCGATCGGCATGGTCGCGTTCGGCCCGCTCGCCGACGTCTGGACGGTACAGGTGCTCCTCGTGCTCGGCGGTGCGGCGACCGCGCTCGTCATGCTCGTCGCCATCGTGGTGCCGTCGGGGCGGTCGGCGATCCGCGCGGCGCGCGGCCCGGCGCCCGAGCGGCGCGAGGCGACCGCGGAGGCCTAGCGCCCGAGCCGTTCCTGCAGGAACGCGCCGGCATCCGCCGCCTCGCGCCTGCTCACGGTGTGGCGCAGCCGCGGGTAGAAGTG
The DNA here is from genome assembly GCF_039531715.1 of Pseudolysinimonas kribbensis. Taxonomy (NCBI): domain Bacteria; kingdom Bacillati; phylum Actinomycetota; class Actinomycetes; order Micrococcales; family Microbacteriaceae; genus Pseudolysinimonas; species Pseudolysinimonas kribbensis. Next base: position 1,048,830 of record NZ_BAAAQO010000002.1, read on the forward strand.
CGCCGTGACGGTCGCGTGCCGATCGAGCCACGCGGTCGTGCGGTCGATCGCGACCGGCCCGATCACGTGATCGAGCCCTCCCCGGCCCCAGAAGACCGGGGGTCTGCGCTCACGCAGTTCGGCATCCCGTGCCCGCTCGCCGCGCACCGCGTACCCGCCCAGGTTGACGGCGAAGCGCACGCGGTCCGGATCGTGGCGCAGCAGCTCCAGCGCCATCGCGCCGCCCTGCGAGAATCCGAGCGCCCCGACGAGCGGCGCCGGAGGGAGCGTCTCGAGCCACGACAGCACCGCCGCCGCGGAGGCCGACGCATCCTCCGGTCGCGGATCGCCGCGCTCGTTGTCGGGGGCGAACCACGACCATGTGCCCTCCTCGGCCCGCGTCCCGCGCAGGTGCGCGATCACGAAGTCCTCGGGGAACGAGGCCGACGCCGTCACGAGCCGCTGCTCGCCGCTGACCCGCCCGTGCATCGCGAGGAGCAGGGGGCGCCCGGGTCGCGCCTCGGGCGACGCGCTCCAGAGGATCGCGTCGGAGTCGAGAGCGGGCGCCGTCACGGCAGGTGCGCGCGGATGAAGGCGGACGCGTCCGCGATCTCCTCCTCGGAGACCGCGTGCGTCAACCCCGGGTAGAAGTGCGTCGCGACCTCGGTGAGCGGCGTCGCCCAGTCGACGAGCATGTCGGTCCAGGCCCGCGGCACGACGTCGTCGGCGAGCCCGTAGCCGATGAACAGCGGCGTGCGGCGCTCGCCGAGGGCGGTGTCGTCGGCGACGCCGGGCAGGAACCCGGCGAGGCTGACGGCGTAGTCGGCCAGCTCCGGTGCGCGGCGCAACGTGTGCACCGCGATCGCGCCGCCCTGTGAGAAGCCCAGGATGCCGACCGACGGGTGACCGGACTGCGTCGCGACCCAGCGCACCAGGGCATCCGTCGACTCGTCCATCTCGCGGGCGAGCGCGTCGGACTGCTGCGGCTGGAACCAGGCGGCGCCGGGCGCGAAGTCGATCGGCGCGCGCACCGAGGCGATCGCCAGGTCGTCCGGCAGCATCGGGAAGATCGGCACGAAGTCGCGCTCGCTCGCCCCGAGGCCGTGCAGGATCACGAGCAGCGGACGGCCCGCACGGTCGTCGCGGTTCCAGATGACGGCCGACGGGTCGAGCTCCATGTTCCCGAGGCTAGCCCGCGTGACGAAATGCAGGACCGGACGTGAGGGATGCCGCGTCGGGATCATCACCCGCCAGGCCGGCATCGTCCGTTCCTGCATTTCGCGACGAGTCGGCGCGGCGAGCGACGACAATGAGGGCATGAGCCCCGTCGGCACCCCAGATCCGCCCCCGGAGGAACCGAACTCCGCCTGGCTCACCGACGAGGAGCTCGCCGACGTGCGCCGTCGCATCCCGCTCCTCTACGTCGAGGCCGTGCCCGTACGGGTCGACGGGCTCGGCGTCGTCACGAGCGTCGGCCTGCTGCTGCGCGCCAACGCGCAGGGCGACATCACGCGCACGCTCGTGAGTGGCCGCGTGATGTTCGGCGAGACGCTGCGCGACGCGCTGTTCCGGCACCTCGAGAAGGATCTCGGGCCGATGGCGTTCCCGCAGCTGCCGGCGAGCCCGGTGCCCTTCCACGTCGCCGAGTACTTCCCGATCCCGGGTCTCAGCGCCTACCTCGACGAGCGCCAGCACGCGGTCGCGCTCGCCTACGTCGTGCCGGTCACCGGCACGATCGAGCCGCGACAGGATGCGCTGGAGGTCACCTGGATGACGCCGGCGGAGGCATCCAGTGCCTCGATCCACGCCGAGCTCGAAGGCGGTCGGGGGACACTTCTGCGTGCCGCGCTCGCTTCCGTGGGGGTTCTCGGCTGACGCCTGCCGCGAACCGGGGGACACGCCTCGTCACCCCTTCGGGGAGCCCCTTCGTTGGGGTCTTCCGGCTCCCGGCGTCCCCCGCTTAGCCTGCCCGAGGCGGACCGACCGTGAGGGGATCTCGCGGACCGCCTTCGGGGGGCTTCACGATCATGCGTCATCTCGCGCGCTCGGGACGGCGTACGGCCGTCTTCACCGCGGCGGTCGCCGCGCTGCTGGCACTGCTCGCAACGGTGGCGCTCGCTGCTCCGGCGCAGGCAGCCGACACGGCCGTGCTCGACATCGCCGTGTCGGTCGACAAGAGCGCCGTCGCGCCCGGCCAGACCTTCACCTACACGATCAGCCCGAGCTGTTCGAGCGCCGGATGCCGCAACGCCGTCGTCACCGACGTGCTGCCTCCGGAGTTCGACGCCCTCACCCTCAACCCCAACGTCGTCGTCACCGGGGCCACCGCCACCACGAGCTGGGGCGGCGCCGGTGGCCGCACCCTGACGGTGCAGTTCACGGCTGCGCTCGAGGAGGGCGGCATCGGTCTGCCGGACGGCAGCGCCCCCTCCATCCAGGTCTCCCTCAGTGCGCCCGCGACGCTCAGCCCCGACTGGGCCTCGAACGGCACGCCGATCACCGACACCGCGACGGCCACGGCCGACAACGCGGCCACACGCACCTCGTCGGCGACCACCACCGTGACGATCCCGTACACGCCCGCCACCGCCGCCACCGCGGCGTGGGCGCCGACCGCGACGCAGTACAAGGTGGGCGAGGCCTCGAACCTGACCGTCGGCATCCGCAACACGTCCAACGGCGGCGCACAGAGCCTGGTGCTCGCGGTGCCGGCCGACCCCGCGGCCCCGGGCGACCTGTTCGACACGGTCGACCTGAGCGGTCTGGGAGCGGTGACCTTCCCGGCCGGCGCCGACCGGATCCAGGTGGACGCCGACACCGACCACTGGGTGACCGGCGTCCCGCTGGCGACGGCGGCTCTGCCCGACGGCGTCGTCGCCGCGGACGTCGCGGGCCTGCGCATCACCTTCACCTCGACCTCGGGTGCGACCGGCATCACCGCCAAGGGGGCGGCGGGCTCGGTCGTGCTCCAGCTCGCGCAGCGCACGCAGACCCGATCGGCACACACCCCGCTCGTCACCGGCGGCGCGGCGACGGCGACCGTGCTCGGCACCGTCTCGCTCGGCAACCACGGCGCGGCGTCGAGCAGCGCGACCGCGAGCTACACGATCGGCGGCCTGACCGCGACCGTGTCGGGCTCGACCGCGTTCGCCGGCCCCCGGATCCCGGCGGGCACGACCACGACCGTGACCCTCACGGGCGTCAACACCTCCAACGGCCCGCTGTCGACGTTCACGCTGACCCAGCCGGTCGGCGGAACACTGCTCGGGCCGAAGGTGACCTTCGCGGGTTTCGCCTCCGGTGCCGCCTGGCCGACCGGGGCGACCTCGGCGACGTTGAGCTGGAGCGTCAGCGGCGGCGCCGTCCCGGATGACGTGGTGCTGCACCAGGGCGACGCCCTTCCCGGCTCCCCGGCCCTCGATGCGGGGCAGACGGTCACGGGCTTCACGGTCGTGTACCGCGGCGCGATCGCGCCGAGCGCCACCGCGTCGCTGCCGGTGCGCATCCAGGTCGCGAAGGACATCGCCGCCTCGAGCGCCGCGCCGGCGACGGTGGTCGAGACGGGGTGGGTCGACGGGCACAACGACGCGGGCGACGCCGCGCGCGCCGTGCCGACCGCGTCGCTCGGCGTGCTCTATCCGCAGGTGAAGGTCGCGCTGACGAAGACCATCACGCCGTCCGCGGCCAAGCCGATCCCGGCCGGCGGCCGCTCGATCGCGCAGCTGAAGGCGACGACCGACTCCGACTCGGGCTTCGTGCATCCGACGACGGTCATCATCCAGGACCTCGCCACGGGCGCGGCCGGCGACTACTGGGGCGCGTTCGACATCGTCGCCGTCGCGCCGACGCAGGTACCGGCGGGGGCCGCGCTGACCGTCGCCACCACGACCGACCGCACGACGTGGGACGTCGTGGCCTCGGTGCCCGCGTCGGCCGGCGCCGCCTACTACCAGGCCGCGCTCCCCGGCGCGTCGAACCTCCAGGGCGTGCGACTGACGTTCACCAACGTCGACGGCTTCGCCCAGGCCTCGACCCTGCAGGCGAATCTCGCCTTCGTGGCGCGCGCGACCGTGCGCGATTCGGGGGAGAGCACGGCCGGCTCCGGGTCGAACGTGACCTACACGAACGCGGCCACCGCGACCGCGATCGGCGACGTCGTGATCGACGGCGAGGGGCCGGTGACCGCCACGACCGGCTCCAGCAGCACCGCCGTCATCAAGCAGCTCGCGGGCGGGTCCGGCGGGATGATCGCCCCGAGCAAGAGCTGGAACGTCGCCACCGTCAACGCCCAGTCCGGCGACGCCGCCAACGCCACCGTCCGGTGGGGCACCGAGATCTCGGGCTACACGACCGCGACGGTGACCGAGCCCGCCGATCCGTCGGCAGCCGTCTCGAGCACCGTGTTCCAGGCGTTCAACCTCACCAGGATCAACGCGATCACGACCGCCACCGACCCGCTCATCGCCTACGACCGCGTCACCAAGGTGGAGCTGTTCGCCTCCGGCGCCGCGCAGCCAACCGACATCACGAGCAAGGTCTGCACTTCGGCGGCGGTCTGTCAGGGCAAGATGCCCGCGTACTCGCTGAGCACTGCGGAGCAGGCATCCACCGTGGGGGTGCGGATCACGTTCGCCGAGTGGGCCGGCGGCCGCACGACCGACCCGCTTGCCCCGCCGGTCGGGTCGGGCGTCGCCAGCGGGCCGGACAGTCGAGCCGTCACCTTCGTCTTCCAGCTGCGCAACACGCTGCGGGATGCCTCGGGCGACCCGGCCCACCCGTGGGTCACCGGGTCGCGCACCTACAACGACGCCGACGCCGGCGTCGTCACCAACACCGCGGGCGTGGCGCTCGATGCGCAGACCGGCACGGCGAGCGCCGACCTCCTCGTGCTCGACACCACCCCGGGCGTCGCCCTCACCAAGACCGTCGCCCCGACCGCGGTCGCCATCCCGGTCGCGGGCGACATCCCGGATGCCGCGTATCCGAGCACCGACTTCACCCTCACCGCCAACAACACGGCGCCGGCGAAGGCGTGGGCTCTGCGGGTCACCGACCAGGCGCCCTGCGCTGCCTTGACGCCGTCGGACTGCGCGCACCCCAGCGCCGACGGCGTCTCCGGCTGGACCGTCGACCCGTACGCCGGCGCGACGTGGAATCCGGCCACCAGTCCGTTCGACGCCTTCACCATCACGAAGATCGTGCCGAGCGGCTACACGGGCAGCACCGGCATCGACGCCACGGCATCCGGCATCGAGCTCTGGTACGCCGACGGGCACACCGCCACGGTGGGGCTCACGAGCTCGACGCTCACGAGCGCGAGCGCGCTGCGCGACGTCGTCGGCGTGAGCGTGCTGTGGATCGGCTCGAGCCAGGCCGACGGCGGCACGATCGTCTCCACCGCGAAGCCCAGGCTGACCATCACGGCGCAGCTGCGCCCCACCCTGCGCAGCTCCCCCGCGACGCCCGTCACCCCGCGGACGATCACGAACACCGCGTTCGCCGAGTCATGGGACGGCGTGCTCGACGCCTCCGCCGCGTACATCACGCGATCGGTCGACCTCACCCTCAGCGACGCGGCTCTCGCGGTGACCACCGCGAAGTCCTTCAGCCCGAGTGCGCTCCTCGAGAAGGACCGCGCGAATCCCGTGACGGTCACCCTCACCGCCGGCTCCAACGGCGCGACCGCATCGCCGGATCGGCTGGTCGTGCAGGACACCCGCCCGGAGTTCTGGAACGCCGTCCGGCTCGGCGCGCTCGGCGCCGTCGCGCTCCCGACCGGCGCGAACCGCGTCGAGGTCGACGTGCAGCTGAACGGGTCGAGCACCTGGACCACGGGCACCGCGGCCGCGAGCGCCGCCCTGCCCGACGGTGTCGATACGAACGCCGTCACCGGCATCCGGTTCGTCTTCACCAACGACACCACCGACCCCAGCAACCCGAACGACCTGTTCTCGATCACGGGCCCGGCCGCCGCGTGGACCGCGAGCGCGGCGTTCACCGTCACGCTGCGACCGGCGACCCGCGACACCGGCGCCGTGCTGGCGTTCCCGTCGACCCTGCCGGACGACGTCACCGCGACCGTCGGCAACCCGCACCTCGCGGACCGCTCGGCGACGAACACGGCGACGCTGAGCCTGAACCCGGGCACGTTCACGGTCGACATCTCCACGACCCCGGATGTCGCCACCTCGCCGGCGGGCCAGACCATCAACTGGACCCTGGTGATGACCAACACCGGCACGGGCTACCTCACCAACCCGGTCGTCACCGATCAGCTGCCCGCCGACGGCGCCCTCGTCTTCGACCCCACGAGCGAGATCACCTCCGCGACGTCGACCGGCGGCCTGCTGCCGACCTCCGGGCAGAGCGTCGCGTTCGACGCGACGAGCAAGCGCATCACCGTGACCTGGCCGGCCGGATCGCGCATGGCGCCGGGCGAGAAGGTCACGCTCGTGATCCCGATCGCCATCCAGCCGGGGCTGCAGGCCAGCCACGGCGCGATCCCGAACCAGTTCCGGTTCTCGAGCGATCGCGCGCTGAGCGCCTGCACGAACAGCGCATCTGGCAACGGCCAGCCCGTGACCTTCACCGCCGGCGGCACGAGCTGCCTCACGCAGAACTCCGTCAGCACGATCTCGGCCTCGGCGATCAGCTCGTTCAAGGGCGTCAAGGGCGATGTCGACGGTGCGGGCGAGTCGACCCGCGGCGCGGTCAACGTGAACAACGCGGCCACGCCCTGCGTCGCCGACCCCCAGGGCTACTACCGCCAGCCGTGCGCGGCGAACACCGTCGTCGGCGCCACCGATCAGTGGAAGCTGCAGATCGTCAACGGCGGCAACGTGCCGGCGACGGCGGCGACCGTCGTCGACGTGCTGCCGAAGCCGGGCGACAGCTACCTCCGCTCGGGCGCGAGCCGCGGCACGACCTTCCGCCCGGTCTTCGCCGGCGGCGTCACGCTCGCCACCGACGACCTGTCGGCCGGTGCGGCCATGAGCTGGCAGGGCACGACGTCCGCCGACCCGTGCCCCTCCTACGACACCGACTCCAGCTGCTCGACCGCGACGTGGGTCGATGGCGCGACGATGTCGGCGACCCAGCTCGCCCGGGTGACGGCGATCCGCATCGTCTTCGACTTCACCTCGGTGGTCGGCGCCTCCCCGTCCGGCACCCTGCCCCCGGCTGCCACCGTCGCGGTCACCTACCGCACGGTGAACCAGCCGTCGACGACCGCGTCCGACAAGCTCGCCCCCACGACCGTGCCGCTCGGCACCGCGCAGGCGTGGAACAGCTTCGGGGTGTGGGCGAAGTTCGGCGCCGGCTACGCGGACCGCCGCGTCGAGCCGGCCCGCGCGGGCGTGCAGCTGCTCACCGGACCGCTGCAGGTGACCAAGGCGATCATCGGCGCCGGCGCGGCCTACGCCCCGGTCTCGTACGCCGCGACCGCCACCTGCACCGTGGCGGGTGCCCCCGTGACGCTGCCCTCCGGCGGCGCCCTGACGCTCGCGTCGGCGACCGGCTACACCGCACGGATCGACGGGATCCCGGTGGGCGCCGACTGCGGGATCGTGGAGAGCCCCAGCGGAGCGAGCTCGACCTCGTACAGCCCGGCGGCGGCATCCGGAACCGGAGCCGGGATCGCCGTGACGACCGCCGCGGGCTCCGCGGATGCCGTTCCCCCCACCCAGCGCGCGACGATCACCAACGCCTACGGCACCACCTCGCTCGTGGTGACCAAGCACGTGTCGACGACCGCGACGGTGGGCGAGGTCGGGCCGTTCTCGTTCGCGCTGTCGTGCACCGCCGCGACCGGGGCCGGCACGCTCGCGGTGCCGCTCGCCGCCGCCGACGTCGCCTTCACGCTCGCTGACGGTGCCAGCCGCACGATCGCGGATCTCCCCGTGACCGCCGTCTGCGCGCTCACCGAGACCGACAGCGATCACGCCGACCGCATCCAGGTGAACGTCGACGGCGGCTCGGCCGTGCCCGCGACCGAGGGCGGCCCAACCGCCATCGTGCTCGGCACCCACGCCGGGTACGACGCCGTCGTGACCAACGTCTACGACGGCGGACGCCTCGCGATCAGCAAGCTCGTGACGGGCGCGGGCGCCACCGACTACGGCACCGGCTCGTACACCGTCGGCGTCGACTGCAGCTACCGGGGCCAGCACGTCCAGACCACGACCGTGATCCTGCAGGCGGGCGAGACCCGCACGCTCGACCCGGTCATGCCCGCGGGCACGCAGTGCGCCCTGAGCGAGACGGACGCCGGCGGCGCGACGACGAACGCCGCGGACGCCTCGGTCGCGATCGCGGGCCCGAGCGGCCCGCAGACCGTGGGGCTGACGACCGCGGTGCTGACCAACCGCTTCGACACGGGCTCCGTCGAGCTCGACAAGACGATCACCGGCGCGGGCGCGTCCGCCTGGGGCACCGGGCCGTTCGAGGCGCAGCTGAGCTGCACCTGGCAGCGCAACGGCGAGCTCCTCACCATCCCGCTGCCGGACGCGGGCATCGTGACCCTCGACGCCGCGCACGACTACCGCGCGACGGTCTCCGGTCTCATCGGCGGCGCGAGCTGCCAGGCGCTCGAGACCGCGACCGGCGGATCGACGAGCTCGAGCGTCGGCGCGATGTCGCCGTCGACGGTGCCCGCGAACGGCACCGCGACGATCGGCATCACCAACACCTTCGACGTGCAGGACCTCGTGGTCACCAAGCAGCAGGAGGGCGACGGCGTCGACACCTACGGCAACGGCACCTACATGGCCTCGCTGCTCTGCACCCTCGACCACGACGGTGCGAGCGTTGCGCTCGACCTCGGCGATCGCGCCACCCTCACGCTGTCGCCCGGCCACTACACCCGCACGGTGAGCGGCCTCCCGGTCGGGGCGATCTGCACCGTCGACGAGACCGACCAGGGCGACGCCGTCACCCACGCGCTGTCGCCCGCGGACGGCACCGTGACTCTGGCCGCCGGATCGCCGTCCGAGGTCACGATCGTCAACACCTTCCTGCTCGGATCGCTCTCGATCGACAAGGAGGCGACCGCGACGATCGTGCAGGGCGCCACCGACTTCGACTACACGATGGATGTCGCCAACACCGGCGAGGTCGCCGCGGCCGGCGTGCACGTCGCCGACCCGCTCGACGACGACCTCCGGGTGACCGGCATCGACGCGGCCGGTTGGAGCTGCGCGGTGACCGGCGCGGACGGCGACGGCTACGGCGGCACCCTCGCCTGCGACCTCGGCGCCGAGCCCGGCATCCTGCTCGGGGTGGGTGCCACCGCGCCGCGCATCACGGCGCACGTGAGCGTGCGCCCGCAGATCGCGCAGGACGACCTCGACAACACGGCCGCCGTCACGTCGACGACGCGCGTGGTGACCGGTGACGACGACACCGTCTCGCTCCCGGTCAAGTGGCTTGATGCGACGGTCACGCCGCAGTGCGTGAAGGACGCGCCGTGGCTGCAGTACTCCGTCGATGCGCGCAACGTCGACCTGTCGGGCAAGACCATGACCGTCGAGTGGCTCGACGGCGCCGGCACCGTCGTGCACACCGACACCGTTCCGCTCGAGGGCGGCGACCCGGATGCCGGTCCGATCACGGGCACGCTGCTCTGGCCGGGTGCCGCGGTCGACCCGTCGACGCAGCAGGGCATCCTGTGGCCGGGGTGGCGCGCCGCCGAGCCGGGGGAGACGCCGCAGTGGGAGAACCTCGTGCAGGACAGCACCCTGCCGGAGTACGGGCTGCGCGCGGACGGGTCGGTGCGGATCAGCATCAACCCGACCACGACGCTCGCGCTGACCTACCCGGCGGCGACCGCGAGCTGCGCCGACGCGCACGGCGACCCGGCGGCCTCGCTGTGGTTCACCAAGGACGTCTCCTCGACCAACGTGCCGGTCGGCACCACCGTCGACTACGTCATGAGGAGCGGCAACAGCGGCCTCGGCGCGGCCGACCAGGTCCAACTGGTCGACCCCATCCCGGCGACCCTCAAGGTGCTGTCGGTCGACCCGGCGCCGGCCGACGCGGGTCAGCCGTCCTGGCAGAGCTGCGAGGTGACGGGGCGAAACGGTTCCGGCTACGGCGGCACGCTGGTCTGCACGCTCGATCGTCCGCTCGGGGCGCTGCAGTCCGCACCCGCGGTCACGCTGACGACCCTGCTGAGCCCCCACGCCGGCTTCGGGCCGATCACCAACACCGCGCACGTGACGGGCACCGACATCAGCGTCGACCTGCCGACGCTCGCCGACCCGGAGGACTCCGCGACGATCTGGACCGCGGGTGCGGCGCTCGCGTCGACGGGCGTCGACCCGCGGGCGCTCATCGCAGCCGCCGCGCTGCTCATGATGATGGGCTTCGGCGCGCTGATCGCCGTGCGCCTGCGTCGCCGGACGCGGCGCGAGGCCCGCTAGCCGTCCGGATGCCGCACGAGACTCCGCAGCGCCGCGACGAGGTCGCGTGCCGCGGATTCGTCGAGCCGTGACAGGAAGGCGGATTCGGCCGCAGCACGGGTTCGCTCGGCCCGCATGACGCGCGCGCGACCGGATCCCGTGAGGACCAGGGCGTTGCGCCGTCGATCGCGCGGGTCCCGGCGGCGTTCCACGAGGCCGCTGCCCTCCAGCTCGTCGAGCATCGCGACGATCGTCGTGCGATCGACGCCGAGCCGCTCGCCGAGGGCGATCTGCGAGAGCGCGTCGTCCGCCGCGATCACGGAGAGCACGGCGAGCTGCCGGGCGGTGAGCCCGAGCGGGGCGAGGGCGGCATCCACCCGCTGGGCCAGCTGGGCGTATGCGGTCTTCAGCAGGAAGCCGAGCCGGTCGTCAAGCGGTGTCACGTCGGTCGCCACACGGTGAATCCTATCGGCTCACTGATCATCAGTGGTACTGACGGTATCCTCGCTCCATGACGACCTTCGGAATCAAGACCGCACCCATGCACGTGAGCTACGACGACATCGTGCGCGTCTGGCGGGAGGCGGATGAGCTCCCGGAGATCGCGGACGCGTGGCTGTGGGACCACCTGCTCCCGCTGGCCCCGCCCGCGGATGGTCCGATCTTCGAGGGCTGGACGCTGCTGAGCGCGCTGGCGGCGCAGACCGAACGACTCGGGCTCGGGCTGCTCGTCACGAGCAACCGACTGCGCTCGCCCGCGCACCTCGGCAAGATCGCCAGCACGGTCGACGCGATCTCGCACGGCCGTCTCACGATGGGCCTCGGCGTCGGCGGGACCGTCCAGCCCGCGGGGGTGGCGGGCTTCGCGACGAACCCCGCGGCCGCCGAGTACGCCGCCTACGGCGTCGACCTCGTGCCCGCCGCCGAGGGCGTGCGCCGGCTCATCGAGACGCTCGACGTGCTCGACCGGATGTGGACGGGCGGCCCGTTCGACTTCGACGGACCGTTCAGCACGCTGCGCGGCACGGTCAACCGGCCCGCTCCGTCGCACCGTCCCCCGCTGCTCATCGGCGCGTGGGGCGACCGGATGCTGCGGCTCGTGGCCGAGCGCGCGGACGTGTGGAACATCCCCGGCCCGCCGCACACCACGGTCGATGCGTTCGCCGAGCGCTCGCGGCGTCTCGACGCGCTGTGCGCCGAGCTCGGCCGCGATCCGTCCGGGCTCGGGCGCTCGGTTCAGCTCACCGTCGCCTACGACGACCTGCCGGCGACCCGCTCGGTCGCGCGGCAGCTCATCGAGTCGGGGGCGAGCCACGTCGTCCTCAACCTCCCCCGCGGGTATCCGCAGGGAATCGTGCGTCGGATCGTGGGGGAGGTCGTCGGACCGCTCAGCTGATCGTGCGGCTAGCTGCCGGCGGGACGGCCGGAGCGCCGACCCGAGCGGCGCGGGTTGCCGGTCGGCGCCGCGGGACGCTGAGCACCGCCGCCCGAGGACCACACGGTCGTGCTGCCGCTGCGGGTGCTCGCGGCACCCGAGCGCTGGGGCGCGCCCGCCGCGGGGCGGCCGGAACGGTCGCGGCGGCTGCGGCCGCCGCCGTTCGGCGTCGCACCGGTGCCTGGCTGGGAGGAGCGCAGCGCGCGTTTGCGCTGCGCGTTCGCGCCGGTCGACCGACCGCCACCGCCGCCCTGCTGCTTCGGCGCCTGCGGAGCCGGCTTCACGTACGCGGCGACCTCGCCGACGAGCGCGGTCACGGCATCCGAGGTCGCGGTCACGCGCTGGGTCGGCACCTTGATGCCGGCCTTGCGCAGCAGCTGCCCCAGGTCGCCCTCCTGCACGGGCAGGACGACCGTCACGACATCGCCGGCGGACCCGGCGCGCGCCGTGCGACCGCTGCGGTGCAGGTAGGCCTTGTGCTCGGTCGGCGGGTCGACGTGCACGACGAGCTCGATGTCATCCACGTGCACACCGCGGGCGGCGACGTCGGTCGCCACGAGCACGCGGATCTCGCCCGCGCCGAACGCCGCGAGGTTGCGCTCGCGGTTCGCCTGCGACAGGTTGCCCTGCAGGTCGGCCGCCGGGATGCCGGACTCGGTCAGCGAACGCGCCAGCTTCTTGGCCTGGTGCTTGGTGCGCATGAACAGGATGCGCCGTCCGGTGCCCGAGGCGAGCGCGCGCACGAGCTCGTTCTTGGCGGTGAGGTCGGCGACCCCGAACACGTGGTGCGTCATGTCGACGACGGGCGAGTTCTCCTCGTCGACCTCGTGCAGCATCGGGGAGTGCAGGAACCGGTTCACGAGCTTGTCGACGCCGCGGTCGAGCGTGGCGCTGAACAGCATCCGCTGCCCCTCGGCGGGGGTCGCGGCCATGATCCGGGTCACGCCGGGCAGGAAGCCGAGGTCGGCCATGTGGTCGGCCTCGTCGAGCACCGTGATCTCGATCGCGTCGAGGTGGGCCTGCTTCTGCTGCATCAGGTCCTCGAGCCGGCCGGGGCAGGCAACGACGATGTCGACGCCGGCCTTCAGGGCCGCGATCTGGCGGTTCGGCGAGACGCCGCCGAAGATCGTCGTCGTCGTGAGCCCGTAGGCCGCCGCGAGCGGGGCGATGACCGCCTCGATCTGCGTGGCGAGCTCACGGGTCGGGGCGAGCACGAGGCCGAGCGGGTGGCCGCCGCGGCGTGATCCGCCGGCGAGGCGGGTGCCGAGGCGGGCGACCATGGGGAGGGCGAACGCGAGCGTCTTGCCGGAGCCGGTGCGCCCGCGACCGAGCACGTCGCGTCCCGCGAGGGAGTCGGGCAGCGTGTCGGCCTGGATCGGGAAGGGGGTGGTCTTGCCGTCGGCGCTGAGCACCTCGAGCAGGGGATACGGCACGCCGAGCGCGCCGAACGAGTTGTCGGACATAGAGGTCTTTCGGGTGATGATGGGCGACCGTGCCGATGGGCACAGAAGTTCGCCGCAGAGAAGATGTCAGCCGGGCCCGGCTCTCAACGAGACCGCCGGGCGGCGAGGGAAGCGTTCCACGACGCGGGCCGCACGATCGCGCGGCCGAACGCAACCGTATCAGTACTTCCCGTCGTACGTCTCCCCGACGGGGATGTCGACCGTCACCGTGTCGCCGGCCGGCGCGAGCGGGCACGCCCATGCGGGGTCGTACGCGCACGACGGGTTGTAGGCGAAGTTGAAGTCGAGCACGAGGGTGTTCGCGGCGGGGTCGGAGCCGAGGTCGGCGCCCTTGATCGTGTCGATGAGATAGCGGCCGCCGCCGTAGGTGCCGCCGGGCTTGCCGTGCAGGCCGTCCTTGACGGGGATGAACAGGCCGCCCCCGTAGCTGGTGAGGCGCCAGACGTCGAAGGAGCCGACATCCGGGATCCGCACCACGCCCGCGCGGTCGAAGACGACCGTGCCGTCGGTGCCGGTCTCGTACTCGAACGCGCCCGGCTCGGCGGGCTCCAGCTCGACCTGGAACCGCCAGGCCGGGTCGTAGTCCGCGACCGGGAGGCCCGTGAAGCCCGCGCGGTCCTCCGGCAGCAGCGCGGTCGCCGGGTGATGGGCGAACAGCTCGTCGCGGCCGTCGCGCCAGATGCGGTGCGCGGTCGCCGGGTCGTCCTCGTCGCGCACGGCCTGGTAGAGCGCGAACACGGAACGCCGCCAGTCGACGACATCGAGCGGGGTCATCGTCCGAACCTCCTTGCGAACGTCGGGGCGAGCTTCTTCAGCCGGCCGCCCCGGTACTGCCACAGTTCCCACAGCACCGGCCAGAGCGGCACGGATGTCGGCCCCCGGACGTCGAGGCGGTCGCGGTACAGCGTCGCGGTGCGCTGTCCCGGGCCCGTCGAAGGAGCGTCGATCGCCGACACCGCCATCCGGTGCCGCCAGAGCGTGAGTGCTGCGAGCGGACCGGTCACCGCGTGGCCGCGATCCTCGAGGATCCGCACGCCGTCGCGCTCGGCGCGCGCGAGGTCCATGACCTGCTCGCCCAAGGGCACGAGCCCGGAGATCGACGTGACCCGCAGCAGCGTGGGGCCGTCGGGCCACCGCTCGGGGAAGGTCGGCGGATCGATCGGCTCGACGTTGGCGAGCGGGTGGTAGACCTCGCGGAACACGTCCGGCGAGCGGATCGCCTCCCAGGCCGCGTCCGGCGGGCAGTCGAGCACGAGCTTGAGCTGGACGCGCATGTCCCCAGACTCGCACGTGTCGGGGGTCGGGGCCATGCTCCGGGCATGCGGTATTGGCTCGGGGTCGTGCAGCGGGCGCACGTGCTCGTCGGCGTCGAGCTCGGCATCGCGCAGACGAACCACGGCGCCAAGGCCGGGATCGCGCGCATGGGGCCGGGCGACGGATTCGTCTTCTACTCGCCGAAGACCTCCTACCCCGACGGAGACCCGCTCCAGGAGTTCACCGCGATCGGCCGGGTCGCGCCGGGGGAGCCCTGGCAGGCCGAGGATGGCGAGTGGCGCCCGTGGCGGCGCAAGGTCGACTACGACGGCGCCGCGCATCCGGTGCCGATCGCCCCCCTGCTCGACGTGCTCGACCTCACCCGCGGCAACCGCAACTGGGGCTTCGCGATGCGTCGCGGTCACCTCGAGATGACGGAGCATGACTTCGCGGTCATCGTCCGCGAGATGGGCGCGGTTAGCCTGCTGGCGTGAATGCGGCCTCCCAGTCCTCGTATCAGGTGCGGTTCGACTGGGGCGCGGCCGGTCGCGACGCGATCGCGGTGGATGCCGAGGCCGTCGTGTGGGTCGACCAGCTCGGCGGCGACCCGGGCGCGCGCACCCTCGAGCAGGCCGACGAGGTCGCCGCGTGGGCGCTCGCCGAGCAGGAGCGGCTCGGCGGGCGGTTCCGGATCGCCGTGGTCGCGGCCGGCGCGGCGCGCGACGACGGCACCCTCCGCTTCGCGGTCGAGGACCTGCTCGCGGCCGGTGCGATCATCGACGCGATCGCGGGCGTGGGCATCGACCACCAGTCGCCGGAGGCCGCGGCGGCGGCCGCCGCGCACCGGGGGCTGAGGAACGCGACGCGGCACCTCGTGAATGCGTCGGTCAGCGCCCGGGAGTCCCGCGAGCTCGCCTGATCCGTCGCGCTGCTCGAGCGCCGACGTCGGAACGCGAACGGGGGCCGGCGCCGCGTCGAACGCGCCGCCGGCCCCCGAGATCCCGATCAGCGCACGACGATGCCCTCGGCCCCCACGCCGTTCGGCACGGTCACGGAGCCGACCTCGGTCAGCGATCCATCGCCGGCGACGGAGAACTCGTCGACGATCCCGGCCGCACCGGTCTGGACGTAGAGGAAGGAGCCGTCGGGCGACACGGCCGCGTCGACCGTGCCCGCATCCGTCGGCGTCGTGGCCCCGCCGGCGATCCGGCCGTCACTCGAGTCGGTGTAGCGCGAGAGCGTGCCGCTGCCCGCGTTGCTGGTCCAGAACCGGTCGCCCGAGCCGACGATCCAGCAGGTTCCCTTCTGGCCGGTGGCCGACTCCGCGAGACGCGTGACCGTGCCGCTCGGCTGGATGGCGAACGTCGCGATCGTGTTCGTCCCGCTCTCGGTGGCGACGAGGTGGCCGCCGCGATCGAAGACGAAGCCGAACGGCGCCGCGCCCGCGAAGGTGCTGACCACGGGCCGCGCGCTCAGGCCGAGCAGCCCGTACGAGCGGAAGACGTCGAAGCCGCTGCCGCTGCCCTTGGTCGAGACGACCAGCTTCGACCCGTCCGGCGTGAAGGCGACCTCCGCGGCGGTGCTGACGAACTCGGGTGTGCTGTCCGGGAGCCCGAGCCGACGGTTCCCGCCGGGCAGCGGCGCGAGGTAGCCGCCCAGGTCGACGTACCCCTGCACGGACGCGCCGTGACGGGCGTTGAGCACGTACACCTCGTTGCCGTGCGACGTGACGCTCACCGGGAACTCGCCGCCCGAGGAGATCGTCTGCCGGCGAACGAGACGGTCCCCGACGATCCGGAAGGTCGTGATCGTGTTGCTGCCCGCGTTGACGGTGATCAGGGTGTCGCCGACGATGGCGACGGCGCCCTGGCTGGCCGTGTGGTCGACGACCGAGCCGTCCAGCGCGCCGCCGGGGCCGCCGGTGGCGTAGACGCCGGCCTGGCTCAGCGTGCCGTTCGCCGCGCGGTCGTAGGCGACGATCTGGTTGCCGGATGCGTCATCCGTCTGGACGAAGACCGTGCCGGCGGTCGGCGCCGGCCGCCCGTGCGTCGGGGCGGCGTCGGCGGCTCCGGCCGTGCCGGCCACCAGCGCGGCGGTGGCCGCTGCCAGGAGGCCCCAGCGGGTTGCGGTTCTCATGATTCTTCCTTCCGTCGTGCTCCGAGAGGCTCGGAGGGCCCGTGCCGTCGAGCGGCCGGGCACACCCCCACGCTCGCTCATCCGGGCGCCGCCCGGACCGCGAAACCATTACGGTCACGTGACATGTCCGTGGCGGGGCGTCGGGAATCGAACGAGCCCTCCGCGGGTTCATACCGACATGGCTACTGCAACGCTGAACGGAACCGTCATCGCCGAGGCTCCGGCCGAGGACATCATCCACATCGAGGGCAACGCCTACTTCCCGCCGTCGAGCGTGAAGGCGGAGTTCCTCGAGAACAGCCCCACCCCCTACACCTGCCCGTGGAAGGGCGAGTGCCAGTACTTCTCGGTGAAGGACCCGGCCTCGGGCGAGCTGCTGCAGGATCGCGCCTGGAGCTATCCGACGCCGTACCCGACCGCGTTCGACCGCGTCGGCAAGGACTTCTCGAACTACGTCGCGTTCTGGAAGGACGTGCAGGTCACCGAGTGAGGTGACCCTCGCTAGGTGCTCTGAGCGGAGCGCGTGCGGGCACGGAAGGCCGCGACCTTCGCGCGGTTGCCGCAGGTGAGCATCGAGCACCAGCGCCGGTTGCCGGTGCGCGAGTCGTCGTGGAAGACGCGTCCGCATCCCGCGCAGCGCCGGATCCGGCCGTCGGCCGCGGCGAGGATCGCGACCGCATCCCGGGCGATCGAGGACAGTGCCTGCGACACGCGCACCGTGGCGGCGCCGGCGCGGCGATGTCCGCCCTCGAGTGCCGGCGGAACGTCGGGCGTCGCGGCGAACAGATTGACGGTGTCGACATCGTCGGCGTGCCGGGTCGTCTCGTCGGCCGTGGCGACCACGAGACGCTCGATCGCGGCGGACAGCGCCTCGGCATCCGCGGCGTCGCGCCCGGTCGCCGGTGCGAGACGGTCGAAGCGCCCGGCCAGCCACACGCCGACCCCGGATGCCCGGTCGATGAAGTCGATCGACAACGTCACGTAACCGATGCTAGGGGTTACGCCGCTCCCACTCGATGCGGAACGCCGGGTCGAAGCGGCGCGAGCACCGGCCGCAGCTGAGCGGACGGGTCGGCCGGCGGTACCGGAAGTGCTGGTGGCCGGCGGGACACCGCCCGACCCAGGGCGCGAGCTCGGTCGCGACCGCGCCGTCGTGCAGCCGCTTGCCCTCGTAGCCGAGGTCGGCGGCGATGCGCTTCCACCCCGGACCATGCCCCGCGCGGGGGCCGGCCATCGCGTGCGCCACCTCATGCAGCAGCACCTGGTGGATCTCGTCGTCCTCGTAGCGGGCCGCCAGCAGCCGCGAGACCGAGATGCGCTTGCGGTCGTAGTTGCAGAGCCCCGCCCGGGTGCGGGCGTTGTCGAAGCCGAAGGTCCACGCATCATCGAGGTGCAGCCGGATGAGCGCCTCGGCCCAGTGCCGCACCCGTTCGAGCTCGGCCATCAGCCCGACACCCCCGGCGGCACGTGCAGCAGCCGGTCGTCGCCGTCGCGCGGTGAGCCGCGGCCGTCGGTGTTGTCGGTGAGCACGAGCAGGCCGCCGTCGGGTGCGGGGGCGACGTCGCGCAGGCGACCGTAGCCGGCATCCCCGGTGAAGAACGCGTCGGTGCTCGCGCGGCCGTCGGCGGAGACCGTGATGCGCCAGAGGCGCTGCCCGCCGAGCCCCGCCATCCAGAACGCGCCGTCGACGTAGGCGAGGCCGCTTGGGCTCGCGTCGTCGGTGGACCACTGCGCCACCGGATCGACGAAGCGCGGGTCGTGCGCGACGCCCTCGACGATCGGCCAGCCGTAGTCCTTGCCCGGCTCGATGCGGTTGAGCTCGTCCCAGGTGTCCTGTCCGAACTCGGATGCCCAGAGCTGTCCGTGGTCGTCCCAGGCCAGACCCTGCGGATTGCGGTGGCCGTAGCTGTAGACGTACGAGCCGGCGAAGGGGTTGTCGTCGGGGACCGCGCCATCCGGCGTCATCCGCAGGATCTTGCCGTTCAGCTTCTTCAGGTTCTGCGCGTTCCCGGTGTCGGACGCGTCGCCGACGGTGACGTAGAGCATCCCGTCGGGACCGAACGCCAGCCGCCCGCCGTCGTGGTTGGGCGCCTTCTCCAGACCGTCGAGCAGCACCTGCGGGGAGCCGAGCGAGAGATCATCGCCCAGCCGCATCCGGATCACGCGGTTGTCGGTCGCGGTCGTCGTGTAGGCGTAGAGCCAGCCGTCTCGGTACGCGAGGCCGAGCAGCCCGCCCTCGCCCTCGTGCACGACGCCCGGCACCGTGCCGATCGGCTGCGCCTCGCCGCGGTCGACGCGCACGATGTGCCCCGAGTCGCGCTCGCTCACGAGGATGCGCCCGTCGCCGACCTGCAGGATCGACCACGGACTCGCGAGCCCGGTCACGACGTCGACCGGTGCGCCGTCGGACGACGACGGCAGCGGCCTCGGCGGCGCCGTCGCCGCGGGGTCGCGCACCGTCTGCGTGCAGCCGGTCAGCAGCGTGCCGGCGAGCGCGGCCGCGGCGAGCGCCGCCGTCGCCGTGCGCGCGCCGCGGGGGATCATCCGCCCAGCCGCCTCTGGAAGATGCTGCGGTTGGGATCGGGCGAGCCTTGCGCGTTCGCGTCGGTCGTGACGGGCGCGCCGGCGGTCCAGTCGCGCAGGTCGTCGCCGGTGAGCAGCCCGGCCGGATGCGGACCTCCCGCGAGCAGCCGTGGCATCCACTCGAGGGGCAGCGGAGCCGCCGAACCGACGAGCACGAAGTTGCCGAACCGGCGGCTGCGCACCACCTGCGGCTCCGCGAGGATCGCGACCCGGTCGGGCGAGCCGAACACGTCGACGAGCGTGGCGCCCTGCGAGCGGGCGAAGGCGGCGCCGGGGGAGCCGGAGAGCCCGCCGTCGGCGATGTTGACGAGCATGACGCCGTCGGGCGCGAGGAACGCCGCGCCGGCGGCGTAGAACTCGCGACTCGTGACCTGCGGCGGCGTCGTCGCGCCGCCGAACACGTCGACCACGAGCAGGTCGACCGCGCCGCGCAGCCCGTCCGGCAGCTTGTCGAGGGTCGAGCGCGCGTCGCCGTAGCGCACGCGGATGGATGCCCCGCGCGCCAGCGGCAGCGCCGACCGCACGAGCTCGACGAGCTTCGGCTCGAGCTCGATGACCTGCTGCCGCGACCCCGGCCGCGTCGCGTGGATGTACCGCGGCAGCGTCAGCCCGCCGGCGCCGAGATGCAGCGCGGTGATCGGCTCGCCCGGCTGCTTCAGCTGGTCGATGACGTGACCCATCCGCACGATGTACTCGAAGAACAGCTCGGACGGGTCGTCGAGGTTGACGTGCGACTGCGGCGTGCCGTCGACCACGAGCTCGAACGCGCCAGGCATCCAGCGATCGGGGCGGATGAGCGCCCGGAGCCCGCTGTCCAGCGTGACGGAGGGCTCGGCATCCACCCGTCCATCCTCGCGCACCCCACCGCATTCCACCCGGACTCCACCCCCGGGTGGTGGGAAGGGCGGCCACCGCCGCGCACAGTGGAGGACATGAGCATCGTGAACATCGGAGAGGCGCTTCTCGGCGTCGCGCTCCTCGTGTGGATCGTCTACCGCCAGATGACGTGGACCGCGGTCGACGTCGGCCGCATGTGGCGCATGCCGGCGATCCTCGGCCTCGTCGGTGTCGTCACGCTCGTCAGCTCGGGCAGCACGAAGGCGCTGACCGCCGTCGATCTCGGACTCCTCGCGCTCGAGCTCGCCGTCGCGGTGGTGACGGGGGCGCTCATGGGGTTCGTCGCGACCTTCCGTCCGATCACCGAGAAGGGGCTCGCCGCGTGGCGTGCCCGTCGCCGGCCCGGCGACGCCGCCGAGCCGACCACGGAGTCGCGCACCGGCTGGATCGGCCTCGTGCTCTGGATCGTCATGGTCGCCGTTCGCGTGGGGCTCGGCTTCTGGGGCCACTCGCTCGGCTCGGCTCTCGCGGAGTCGTCCGGCGTGATCCTGCTGGTGCTGGCGGTGAACCGCGGGCTCCGCACGCTGGTCTTCAGCCTCCGTCACGATCGTCACCTGAGCCTCGCGGCGCGATGATGGTCGCGTGAGCTCGGCGACGGACGACCCCCGGCCCGACTCCGCCCCCCGGCCCGAGCCCGCCCGCGTCCGGGATCTCGGCGGGGATCGGCGGCCGTTCGCGCGGGTGTTCACCGGCCTCGCCGCCGCCGGCGTGACGGTCTTCATCGTCCAGGAGCTGATCACCGGCAGCACCCCGACCTGGGTCGCGGTCGTGACCCTCGGGGGCACGGCCGCCTGGGTCGCCGGAGTCCTCCTCCCCTCGCGCTGGGACCGCGCGCGGGCCGTCCTCTTCGTCACGGCCGCCGTCTGCGGATCGCTCGTCGCCTGCGGCACGCAGGTGCTCGGCTTCATCCCCGCCATCGGCGCCATCGGCGGCCTCGTCCGGCGGCCGCACCGCCGCGTCATCATGGGGCTCGCGACGGCGGCGCTCTCGCTCGTGCTGTTGGGCCTGAGCGCGCTCCTGTTCCCCTATCCCGTGCAGCTCATCAGCTCGGTCGCGGCACTGATCATCGTGGTGCTGATCTCGCTCAGCCGGCGGCAGTACCTCGCGGCGGAGCGTCAGGAGCGGCTGCTCCTCGAGGAGCGGCTCGCGGTGGAGCAGGAGCGCGCCGAGGTCGCGGCGCTCGCCGAGCGCTCGCGGATCGCGCGCGACATCCACGACGTCCTCGCCCACAGTCTCGGCGGCCTGGTGCTGCAACTCGACGCGGTCGAGGCCCTGCTCGAGTCCGGACGCCACGACGAGGCCCATCGGCGCGTGACGGCGGCGCGGGGACTGGCGGCGGAGGGTCTCGAGGAGGCGCGCCGGGCCGTCGACGCGCTGCGCGATCCGGAGACCGCGGCCGACCCCGCCGCGGCGATCCAGCAGCTCATCGACACCCACCGCTCGCTCGGCGCGCGGGCCGAGCTGCACCAGTCGGGGCAGCCCGGCCCGCTCGATCCCGCCGCCGCCGGGGCGCTGCGCCGCGCCGCGCAGGAGGTGCTGAGCAACGCCCGCCGGCACGCGCCCGGGATGCCGACCGAGCTGTCGCTCGACTGGACCCCGAGCGACGTCGCCTTCCGCGCCTCGACGGGGCTCGCGTCGAGTGCGACGGCCGGCCTCGGGGGCATGGGCGGGGGTCGCGGCCTGGTCGGCTTGAGCGAGCGGATGGCGGCGCTCGGCGGCACCGCGACCGCGGGCGTGCAGGACCACGCCTTCGTGGTCGAGGCGCACCTCCCGCGCGCACGAACGGGATGATCGCGATCGTGCTCCCGAGCCTCCTGCCCCCAGCGACGGGGCCGCAAGAATGTCCCGCGTTGTCATGAAGCCGGTATGGAGCGCGGAACGGCGCGGCGTCCGCGCTACTGTGAGCCCATGTCGACCGATGACCCGCCGGCGGCGCGACGCTCCACCGCGCCGTCGCGGGCGACGACGGCCGACGTCGCACGCCTCGCCGGCGTGAGCCTGAAGACCGCATCCCGGGCGCTCACCGGGCACCCCAGCGTGCGCGACGAGACGCGATCGCGGGTGCTGCAGGCATCCGTCGCCCTCCGCTTTCGGCCCAACGGGATGGCGCGGGATCTGCGGCGCGGCGGAGTCGCGACGAGCATCGCCTTCGTCTTCGGCGACATGATGAACGCCTTCTACGCCGAGGTCGCCATGGGCGCCACGGAGGTCATCAACGCCCGCGACCTCACCCTCGTGATGGCCTCATCCGGCGATCAGCCCGCCCGGGAGCGCCCGACCGTCGACAGCATGCTCGAACGTCGTGTGCAGGCGCTGCTGCTCGTGCCCATCGCCGACGATCACTCCTATCTCGAGGGGGAGCGGCAGCTCGGGACCCCGATCGTCGCGGTCGACCGGCCGCTGGCGAACTCGGCCAGCGACTCGGTGATCTTCGACAACCGCTCCGGAGCGCGGAACGGCGTGCTGGCCCTGGCCGACGCGGGGCATCGCCGGATCGGCTTCGTCGGCTCCAACAGCCGCCTGTACACCGACATCGAGCGCCTCTCCGGATATCACGATGCTGTCGAGGCGCGGGGACTCGACACGGATCCCCGGCTGGTGCGTGAGGACGCGCAAACTCTGGAGAGCGCAGCGGCCACCACGCTGGCGCTCCTCGACCAGGCCGATCCCCCCACCGCCCTGTTCGCCGCCAACAACCGAGCCGCGTTCGGCGCCTATGACGCCCTGCGGCGCTCCGGCCGGCCCGTGGCACTCGTCGGCTTCGACGACTTCCCGCTGGCCGACACCCTCGGCATCACCGTCGTGGCGCACTCGCCGAAGGAGATGGGGCGGCGTGCGGCCGACCTCGCGCTCCGCCGGATCGACGACCTCGACGGTCCGCTGGAGCACGTGCTACTCCCCACCCGGCTGGTGCTGCGCGAGTCGCATCGCAGCCACTGACGGCGAGGGGCTGACGGC
The DNA here is from genome assembly GCF_039531715.1 of Pseudolysinimonas kribbensis. Taxonomy (NCBI): domain Bacteria; kingdom Bacillati; phylum Actinomycetota; class Actinomycetes; order Micrococcales; family Microbacteriaceae; genus Pseudolysinimonas; species Pseudolysinimonas kribbensis. Next base: position 1,071,932 of record NZ_BAAAQO010000002.1, read on the forward strand.
GGCGGTCGGCCCGAGCGCCCCCGTCAGCGGCGCGACGCGTAGTAGTCGGCGACGACCTGCTGCCCCGGCTTCGCGTACATGCAGTAGTCGGTGTTGGTCGCCGCGTCCGCCGGGTCGTAGAGCCGCACGGGCCAGTCCCAGAGCGCGAAGCCGCCGACCCAGTCCCGCCCGCGGCACGCCTCGAACATCTCGTCGAGGTAGCCGGCCTGCGCGGCGCCGGAGGGCGCGCCCTGCAGGGTCCAGTCGTTCGGGCGAGCGGGCGAGGCGTCGCGGCTGGGGCAGCCGGCCTCGATGAAGAGGAACGGCTTGCCGTGCGCGCGCACGACCGGCTCGATCCGGTCGAGCTGCGCCTCCCACTGCCCGGTCGGGTAGTAGCCGCTCGCCGAGATGACGTCGACGGCGTCCCACCACGAGACGTGGTCCTCCTGATACTTGTCGCAGTTGTAGGTGACGATGCCGGAGTAGACCTCGCGGACGGCGTCGATGAGCGCGCGCCACTCGGCCTCCCGCGGGTCGGAGCGCACCATCTCGCACCCGACGCAGAGCATCTCCGCACCCTCCTCCTCGGCGATCCGGGCGAAGTGGACGATGTACTCCTGGTACGCGGCGAACCAGTCGCCCCAGTGCGCCTCGCCCGGCACGTCCCAGTCGAAGAAGCCGATGTAGCCGCGCCAGATCCCGTCGCGGCAGTTCACGGTCGGCTTGAGGCACGCGCGCCAGCCGCGCTCGTGCACCGCGCGGATCGCCCAGCGCACCTCGTCGTCGGTGGGCGTGGGGGCCTCGCGCCAGGGGATCTCGGTCGAGACCACCGTGGCCTGCAGGGTGGCGAAGGCGATCGTGATCCAGTTCAGGTTCAGCGGGAGCATCGCGTCCATCGAGCGCTCCGCCTCGGGCGTCGCCCAGGTGCCGCGCACGCCGGTCCATCCCCACGTCATGCCCGACACGTGGTCGTCGAGCACCGAGAGGTCGGGGGCGGTGGTCGTCGTGGTGTCGGTCATGCGGCGGTTCGTGCCTTTCGGGGGGAGAGCAGGGCGTTGGCGTTGCGGAGGACGTCGGGCTCGAGGAACCGCGCCGGGTCGACCCCGGATGCCGTGCGCACCGTGATGACGGCGCGCTCGCCGGGCAGCAGCGTGAGCAGCATGTCGTCGGCCTCGGCATCCGGGGCGGCGACGTCGGCCAGCACCGCGAGCTCGCGGACGAGGTCGACGGCGGTCACCGTGATCTCGACGCCGCCGTCGACGGCGCGCGCCTCGGTCTCGAGCCGGGCCTCGCTCAGTGCGGAGTCGCGCGGCTCGGTGAAGAACCACAGGCCGCGCTCGCCGGCCGACTCCGCGACGAGGAGCTCGTCCGCCGGGTCGCCGACGGCCGCCACCTCGGCGGGGATCGGGATGCGCGCGGCGCCGCGCGCCGGCACGTCGAGATCGATGCCCACCTCGGCGAGCGCGGTGCCGTCGTAGCGGAGTCGCGAGATCCGCAGCGGCCCCGACCAGGCCGCGTCCGTGTCGTTCACGATCGCGACCTCGAGGCCGTCGCCCTCGGGCTGGACGGTCACGAGCCGGTCGCGGTAGGCGCCGCGCAAGGCGTACCAGAGCGGCTTGCGCCGGCCGTAGCCGTCGATCGCCGCCCAGGAGACCACGGGCCAGCAGTCGTTCAGCTGCCAGACGATCGCGCCCATGTTATGCGGCTGCAGGGAGCGGAACCACTCGATCGCGGTGCGGACCGCGACCGCCTGGTTGAGGACCATCGCCCAGTGCCACTCCGGCATCGTGTTCGGCAGCGGCAGGTGCGCGACGAGGCCGTCGGTGAGCTTGACGTTGCCCTCGATCGCCTTCTGGTGCACGAGCATCGACGGCGACTCGGGGGTGAGGGGCTCGTCGGGGAGCGCCTCGGTGAGGGTCGCCCAGGTCGGCGGCCCCTGCCATCCGAACTCCGAGACGAAGCGCGGGCGGTAGTCGCGGTAGTGCGGGTAGTCGCGCCGATTCCAGAGCTCCCAGATGTGCATCGTGCCGTTGAGCTCATCGTTGGGATGCATCGACGGGTCGGGCGAGAACGGGCTCGCGGGCGTGTACACGACGTGCGGCGCGAGCTCGGCGACGAGGCCGGGGAAGAGGTCCTCGTAGTACGTCGCCCCCCAGGTGCGGCCCTCGAGGCGCTGCTCCCAGCCCCAGTCGACGTGCCCCCAGACGTTCTCGTTGTTGCCGTTGAGGATCACGAGGCTGGCGTGCCGGCCGAGCCGGACGATCGCCTCCCTGGCCTCGGCGGCGATCTCGGAGGCGAGCGGCTCCTCCTCGGCGTATGCGGCGCAGGCCAGCAGGAAGTCCTGCCAGACCAGCAGGCCGAGGTCGTCGGCCGCGTCGTAGAAGTCCTCGCTCTCGTAGATCCCGCCGCCCCACACGCGCACGAGGTTGACGTTCGCATCGGCGGCCTGGGTCAGCCGCTCGCGGTATCGCGCCGCATCCACCCGGGAGGGGAACGCGTCGTCCGGGATCCAGTTGACGCCTTTGACGTACACCGGACGGTCGTTGACCACGATCGTGAAGGGCGTGCCGGCCTCGTCAGGCGTCGTGTCGGCCCGGACGGTGCGGAATCCGATCCGGTGATCGCGCTCGTCGAGGACCCGGTCGCCGGCGAAGAGCTCCACGTGCAGCTCGTACCGGGTCTGCTCGCCGTAGCCGCGCGGCCACCAGCGGTCGGCATCCGGCACGACGAGGCGCAGCGTCGCCTCACCGTCGACGACATCGGCCCGCGCCTCGATGAGGCCGACGGACGCCACCACGCGGAGCGCGTCGCTCCCCACGGCCTCGACGGGCACGCGCAGCTCGATGACGCCGTCGTCGCCGTCGATCCCCGCGGAGACGATCGCCTGCGCGATGCGGGCCGTCGACCACGACTCGAGACGCACCGGGCGCCAGATCCCGCTCGTCGCGGTGTCGAGACCCCAGTCCCAGCCGAAGCTGCACGCCATCTTGCGGATCGCGTTGTACGGGTGGTGGTTGACGTGCGGCCGGTACTCGAGCTCGAGCGAGGCGCGGTCGGCCTCCGGCACCGGAGCCGCGAAGTCGACCTCCAGCCGGTTGGCGCCCTGCCGCAGCCGCGATCCCACCGGCACCCGGTAGCTGCGGTGCTGGTTGCGGCTCTCGAGCACGACCTCGCCGTTCAGCCGGACCGTCGCGATCGTGTCGAGCCCCTCGAACACCAGGTCGATCCGCTCGGCGTCCCCCGCGGGCGCATCGAACGAGGTGGTGTAGCGCCACGAGGTGCTGCCGATCCACTCCTGCAGCTTCTCGTTCGTGCCGAGGTACGGGTCGGCGATCAGCCCCGCGGCCAGCAGATCGGTGTGCACCGTGCCGGGCACGGTCGCCGGGATCGGTCCGTGCTCGCGGACGGCGGCCGGGATCTGCGCGCCGACGACCGGCTCGGCCGTCCATCCGTGATGCAGCTCGGTCGAGATGCGGGTGTTCGTCACTTAGTTGCTCCCTGGGTGATGCCGTTGTAGATGAAGCGCTGGAGAAGAAGGAAGATCACGAGCGTCGGCGCGATCACGATGATGATCCCGGCCGCGATGATCTGCTGCGACGCGGCGAACGGCCCGGTGAAGTGGAAGAGCGAGGTCGAGATCACCTGCAGATCCGGCGACGGCAGATACAGGAACGGGATGTAGAACTCGTTGTAGATCGCGATGCCCTTGATGATGATCACGGTCGCGATCGCGGGCTGCAGGAGCGGCAGGATGATGCGCCGGTAGATCATGAAGCGGCTCGCGCCCTCGAGCATCGCGGCCTCGTCGAGGCTCTTCGGGATGCTCTGCATGAACTGGATGAAGATGTACACCGACACGATGTCGGTGCCCGAGAACAGGATGATCGCCGCCCAGTAGGTGTTGATCAGGTGCAGCCCGTTGACGACCTGGTAGGTGGCGACCTGCGTGGTGACGCCCGGCACGAGGGTCGCGATGAGGAAGAGTGCGAAGATCACCCGCTTGAAGCGGAAGGTGAAGCGGTCGAGCGCGTACGCGGTCATGGTGCCGATGAGGATCGTCGCGACGATCGAGGCGACCAGGATGATCGTCGTGTTCCCGAACCCCTGGAGCATGTCGCCGTCGAAGAACGCGGTGCCGAAGTTCGAGAAGTTGAGCCAGTCCTGCGGCGGCGTGATCGGCGAGGTGGTCAGGTACTCCTTCGCCGACTTGAAACTCGCGAACAGGATCACGACGAGCGGCAGCATCAGGATCACGCAGAACGCGACGAGCGAGGCGTACTTGCCGAGCCCCGCGAACAGCCACGTCACCCGGATCGCAGCCTGCGACCGCTGACGTCGCCGTGAGATCGGCTCCGAGCTCATCTCCTGCTCCTCCTGCATCGCCCCGCTCATGACAGCGCCACGTCGTCGTCGGGCACGAGTTTGCGTTGGATCCAGGTGATCAGCAGCACGACGATCGTGAGCATGACCGCCATCGCCGAGGCGAAGCCCACTCGCTGGAAGACGAACGCCTGCTGCACGGTCGTGGTCACGAACGTGCCGCTGCCGTTGGCGCCGCCGGTGATGATGTACGGCAGCTCGAACACCGAGAGCGATCCGGCGATCGCGAGGATCATCGACAGGCTGATGATGCGCCGGATGCCGGGCACGATCAGGTAGCGGAACTTCTGCCACGAGTTGGCTCCGTCGATGTCGGCCGCTTCGTATGCCTCGCTCGGGATCGACTGGATCGCCCCGAGGAACAGCACGAAGTTCAGGCCCGTGTAGCGCCAGACCGAGGCGCCGGCGAGCGAGATGTTGACCCAGCCCGGGTTGCCGAGCCAGAGCGGGAAGTGCCCCATCTTGCCCAGGCCCAGCGCGACGAGGGTGGCGTCGAGGGTCCCTCCCGGCCGGAAGAAGAACAGGAAGATGAGGCCGATCGCGACGCCGTTGATGAGGTAGGGGAAGAAGATGATCCCCTTGAAGAAGTTCTTGAACCGCGTCCTGAAGCTGAGCAGGGTCGCGAAGTAGAGAGCGATCGCCATCTGCACGAACGACGCCGCGAAGTAGTACAGGCTGACCGTGAAGACCTGGAAGTACTGCGGCCGGGTGAAGAGCTGGATGTAGTTGTTCAGGCCGACGAAGTTCTTGGTCTGATCGATGCCGTCCCAGTCGGTGAACGAGTACCAGATCATGTTGCCGACCGGGTAGTACGTGAACGTGATGAGCAGCACGAGCGGCACGGCGAGGAACAGGAGAGGGGTGAAGCGGAACCCGCCCTGCGGGCCGCGGAGTCCCCGCCGCCGCCGGGGAGCGGCGGCGGGGCTCAATGCCTTCTCGAATCGAACGCCCTGGCTGGCGTCTCCGCTGATCTCGGTCATCCTTCGACCTCTCCTCGGGTTGCGCCCTGACCGCGGTCAGGTTCGATTCGTTCGGGCTCTGGTGTCTCAGCCGGCGTTGTCCGCGACCGCCTGTCCCCACGCCTGGTTCAGCGAGGCGAAGTAGGAGGCCTTGGTGCCGGAGGCGGCGCCCCGTGCGACGTCGACGAGCTTCTGCCGGTAGATGCCGCCCGACAGATCGATCTGCGACTCCTTCATGATCTGGTTCTGCAGGTTCTCCTTGCCCTTCGGCGCCGGCGCCTGCTCGACGTATTTGACTCCCAGCTTGGCGAAGTTGTTGAGCGTCGCGGGGTTCTTGCTGCCCACCGTCGCGCCCACGCCGCCGTTGAGGTCGGCATAGCCCGACTTCTTCGCGAACCAGTTCGCCCACGCGTAGGCGGTCGGCTTGTTCTTCGACGCCTTGGTGACCCCCTGCAGATAGTCGGGGGCGAGGGCCGCGTAGTACGTGCCCTTCACCTGGTAGGGGAACGGCATGTAGCCGATGCTGTCGGCCGACTTGCCGGCCTTCGTGGCTGCGTCCTGCATCTGGGTGATGGCCCACGAGCCGAGGTACATCGTCGCGATCTGCCCCTGGGCGAGGTAGCCCTTCGAGCTCTCCCACGCGGTGGTGGTCGGGTCGACCTCCGAGAGGCCGTCGTGCACGATGTCGAACAGCAGGCTGTCCGAGATGTTGACGTACGTCTTGCCGGACCACGGCGCCTTGTTCGTGTTGAGGTCGTTGACCGCGTCGACGTTGTTGGTCAGACCCGAGTCGCCGTTCCACTGCGACAGCGGCCACTGGTCGTGATAGTTCGTGTAGTACGGCGTGGCCGACGTCTTCGACTTGATCTGCTTCAGGTCGTCGAGGAACTCCGACGGGGTCTTCGGTAGCGCGGTGATGCCCGCCTGCTTCCAGACGTCCTTGTTGTACACGAAGCCCATCGTCGAGCCGTAGGTCGGGATCCCGTACGCCTTGCCGTTGTACGACTGGTTCGCCACGAAGCGGTAGGTCTTCGAGACCGACGCCTCGGAGCCGAGCGGCTCGAAGAACTGGGGCAGCTGCGCACGGCCGACCGCGGTCGGGATCAGCGCGACGTCGCCGGCGTTGCCCGACCCGAGGCGCGTGGTGACGTCCTGCTCGTAGTTGGTGATGGCCTCGAACTTGACGTTCGTGCCCGGATACGCCTTCTCGAACTCCTTCGCGTACTTCTTGAAGGTCGTGTTCACGATGTCGGTGCGATTGGTGAGGACCGTGATGGTGCCCGTGATCTTGCCCGCGAAGGCGTCGCCGCCCGAACTGTCGCCGCTGCCTCCGGAGCAGGCGGCCAGTCCGGCAGCGAGGACCAGGACGCCGAAGCCGGCCAGTACGTGCCGCATCTTCATGACTATCTCCTTGATCGTCGTTGACCCACAGGGTTGCCGCGGACGCGGCTGCTGTGTCTCGCCGGACGCTACACGCGGTCCGGCGACGACGCAAGCCCATTTGACCATCGTTGTCATCGCTTGCACGCCGATCAGCGGGCGCGACCACGCCCCGAACAACGGGAATTTGAGGCGTGAAGCCTCCATTGCCTCGCCTAGAGTGACATCGTGGGTCACAGTCAGGTCACGACGAGCGGCGTCGGGTCGTCCATCTCGGTGGAGCGCCCGTTCTCGGGGCTCGCGCGCGCCCTGCGCCCCGCGTGGGGCCGTCTGGCGATCGCCGCCCTCGCCTATGTGGTCAAGGACAGCCCGATCTGGGTGCTGCCCGTCATCACCTCCGCGGTGATCGACACGGTGGTCGCGCACGGACCGGCCCTCCGGCTGATCGCCTTCGGCGGGGCCGCCCTCGTGCTCGTCGGGTTGAACTATCCGGTGAGTCAGGTCTACGTGCGCTTCTTCAACTCGTCGGTGCGGGATCTCGGCGTCGCCCTGCGCAATCGGCTGGCGCATCGCCTGCAGGAGTTGTCCATCGGATTCCACACCCGCACGAGCTCCTCCGTCATGCAGACCAAGGTGGTCCGCGACGTCGAGAACGTGGAGTTGATGCTCCAGCAGGCGGCGAACCCGACCCTGTCGGCGCTCGGTGTCATCGCCGGGGCGATCGTGGTGCTGGCGATACAGGTGCCCGCGTTCCTGATCCTGTTCGCGCTCGTCATCCCGCTCTCGGTGACGTTCGTGCGCGGGGTGCGCAAGCGCTCCGAGCGCCGCAACGAGGGATTCCGCCGTGACGTCGAGCGCTTCTCGTCGCAGGTCGGCGAGATGGCGTCGCTGCTGCCGATCACCCGCGCCCATGGTCTCGAGCACGTCGCGACGGAGCGCGTGACGACCACGGCGCGCACGGTACGCGACTCGGGCCTGGTGCTCGACGTGCTCAACGGCCGCTTCACCTCACTCGCCTGGGTCGCCTTCCAGTTCCTGTCGATCGGATGCCTGATCGGCGCCGCGCTGGTGTCGGTGAGCGGGTTGCTGCCCATCACCCCCGGGCAGGTCGTGCTGCTGAGCACCTACTTCGTCATGCTCACCAACTCGATCGTCAACCTGCTGAACCTGGCCCCGCTGCTCACCAAGGGCCGCGAGTCGCTGCGGTCGATCGGCGAGGTGCTCGAGGAGCCGGACGTCGAGCGCAACGAGGGCAAGGTGCGCGTGGACGGGGTGACGGGCCGCCTGCGATTCGAGTACGTCGACTTCCGCTACGACGCCGGCGACTCTCTCGCCATCGACGGATTCGACCTCGACATCCAGCCGGGCGAGACGGTCGCGTTCGTCGGCAGGTCGGGATCCGGCAAGTCGACCGTGCTGAACCTCGCGCTCGGGTTCCTGCGCCCGACGGCCGGCCGCATCCTGCTCGACGGCGTCGACATGGACGGTCTCGACCTGCGCACGGTGCGGCAGAGCGTCTCCGTCGTGCCGCAGGAGTCGGTGCTGTTCACCGGCTCGATCCGCGACAACGTCACCTACGGGCTCGACCACGTCGACGATGACCGGGTGCGGGAGGCGCTGCGCGAGGCGAACGCGCTTGACCTGGTGCACGACCTGCCGCAGGGGCTCGACACCCTGCTCGGGGAGCGCGGGGCGCGGCTCTCCGGCGGGCAGCGCCAGCGGATCTCCATCGCGCGGGCGCTGATCAGGAACCCGCGGATCCTGCTGCTCGACGAGGCCACCTCGGCGCTCGACAGCGAATCGGAGCGCCTCGTGCAGCAGGCGCTCGCGACCCTGCGCCGCGGGCGCACGACCCTCGTGGTCGCGCACCGACTCTCGACGATCCGCTCGGCCGACCGCATCGTCGTGCTCGACGCCGGCCGTATCGTGGAGCAGGGCACGCACGCGCAGCTGCTGGCGGCCGACGGCGTCTATGCGACGCTGCACTCCATCCAGGCCGGATGACTGAGGAGACCATGCCGCACTTCGACCTGCCGCTCGAGGTGCTCGAGCAGTACCTGCCCGAGCGGGACGAGCCCGCCGACTTCGACGACTTCTGGCGCGCCACGCTCGACGAGGCGCGGCGGCACGACGTCGGGCTGGACCGTCGCGAGGTCGACGCGGGGTACCGCGAGCTCATCACCGAGGACATCCGGTTCGCCGGGTTCGACGGACAGCCGATCGCCGGCTGGTTCGTGGCCCCGCGGCACGCCGAGGGCCCCCTCCCGGTCGTCGTGTCGTACATCGGGTACGGCGGGGGCCGTGGCCTGGTCGGGTCGTGGTCGCAGCTGCCGAGCGCCGGCATCGCGCAGCTCGTGATGGACACCCGGGGGCAGGGCAGCCGGTATCGCCCGGGCGACACCCCCGACGGGGGTTTCACCGGCCCGTCTTCCGGCGGCGTCATGACGCTCGGCATCGACGATCCCGCGACGTACTACTACCGGCGCGTCTTCACGGATGCGGTCCGCGCCGTCGACGCGGCGGCGGCGCACCCGCTCGTCGACCCCGCCCGCATCGCGGTGCAGGGCGGCAGCCAGGGCGGCGGGATCGCGCTCGCGGCGGCCGCGCTCGCGTCCCCGGTCACGGCGGCGGTGATCGACGTGCCCTTCCTCACGGGATTCCGCCGGGCGATCACGCTCGTCGACACCCACCCGTACGCCGAGATCGTGCAGTACCTGCACGTGCATCGGCATGCCGAGGAGCGCGTGCTACGCACCCTCTCGTACTTCGACGGCGTCAACATGGCCGCCAGGGCGCGCCCCGCCGCGCTGTTCTCGGCCGGGCTCATGGACGAGGTCTGCCCGCCGTCGACGGTGTTCGCCGCCTTCAACCACTACGCCGGCGGCGACAAGCGCATCGTCGTCTACCCGTACAACGGGCACGAGAACGGCGAGGAGTTCCAGGCCCAGGAGACCGTCGACTTCTTCCGCTCCCGACTGGGCTGAGCGCCGCGCGCGCCGCCCGCCGGTCAGGGGTGGGCGAAGGCGCGGTGCGATGCGCGGAGCGCGAGCGAGGTCGGCAGCGCGATCTGCTCGAGGGTGCCATCCAGTTCGTCGAGCCGGCGCAGCGCGAGCGCGGCCGCGACCCTGCCCATCTCGGTCGGGGAGTGCGCGACGACCGAGATGCCGAGCGACTCCGCGAGGTCGAAGTCGTCGAAGCCGAGCAGCGCGGTGTCGGCCCGGGCCGCCCTGATCGCCCGGAACGCCCCGAACGCGGCGCGGTTGTTGCCCGCGAAGACGGCGTCGGGCGGCTCGGCGAGGGCGAGCAGCTGGGTGACGGCGTTCTCCGCCGCCTCGATCGAGTCGGCGTCCTCCCGCACCAGATCGGGGTCGGCATCGAGCCCGCGGATCATGACGGCGTCGTGGTAGCCGAGCTGCCGCTCGCCGTGCGTGTAGAGGCCGCTCGAGCTGCCGACGAATCCGATGCGCCGGTGCCCGGCATCCGCGAGCGCCATGACACCGGAGCGCGCGCCGCCGCGGTTGTCGAAGATCACCGAGTCGCTCGCCGCGTTCGAAAGGGGCCGGTCGACGGCGACGATGGGGGTGCCGAGCTGTCGCTCGCCCTCGAGATAGGAGTGGTCGCTCGCGATGGGCACGAGCAGGAGCGCGAGCACGCGGCGCTCGAGCATGCTGTCGACCGTCGGGCGTTCCCTGGCCGCCTGGTCGCCTGAGGCGGCCATGACGAGCGTGAGTCCCAGCTCGGCGGTCGCGTCGCTGACGCCCACCGCGACCTGCGAGTAGAAGGGGTTGGTGAGGTCGCCGATCACGAAGGCGATCGTGGAGGGGCGGCCTCCGCGCCGCAGGTCGCGCGCCATCGCGTTGGGGCGGAACCGTAGCGCGAGCGAGGCCTGGACCACCTTCGCGCGGGTCGACTCCTTGACGCTCGAGTGGCCGTTGAGCGCGCGCGACGCCGTCTTGACGCTCACGCCGGCGAGACGGGCGACATCCGCGACCGTGGCCCGTACGCCGCCCCGCGCGGGAGGCGTCGAGGCGGCGCGATCGACCATAGGAGCAGAGTAGGGCCAAATCCCGTGATCGGCGGGACGCCGTCGCGCTTGACAACGTGGGACAAGCGCCGGAAAGATGGGCGGACCGGCTGGGCGGTCGGCACCCTCGTCTACGAGGGACGAACCGGACGAACTCCGGATTGACGGAGGGAGCTCTCGGCGTGATCGTGGGCATCGAGACGGGCGGCACGAAGGTCGTCTGCGGAGCCTTCTCTCCGGAGGAGCCCGCGGTGCCGCTCGATGTCCGACGATTTCCCACCACATCGCCGAGCGAGACCATCGGACGGATCAACGAGTATCTGAGCGAGGTCGGCGACCGGCAGCCCATCGAGGCGCTCGGGATCGCCTCGTTCGGTCCCCTCAACGTGTCGCGCGACGAGCCGCGCTACGGCTGGATCACCGGCACGGTCAAGCCCGGCTGGGCCAACACCAAGCTGCTCGAGCGCATCCCCGTCGCCGAGGCCGTGCCGACCGCGCTGCTGAGCGACGTCAGCGGCGCGGCGACCGCCGAGCACCGGTGGGGCGCGGGGGCCGGCGTCGCGTCGATCGGCTACGCCACCGTCGGCACCGGCGTCGGGGTCGGGCTCGTGCTGAACGGCCGGCTCTTCCACGGCAACGGGTTTCCGGAACTCGGCCACCTGATGATCCGCCGCCATCCGCTGGACGACTTCGTCGGCAGCTGCCCGTTCCACGGCGACTGCCTGGAGGGCCTCGTGTCGGGGCCGGCGGTGCTCGCGCGCTGGGGCGTCGACTCGTCGTCGTTGCCGGATCGGATCCGGTCGCGGGCGCACGAGATCCTCGGCTTCTACATCGCTCAGCTCGCCGCGACCGTGGCCTACACCTCGGGCGTCGACCGCATCGTGATCGGCGGCGGGGTCCTGAAGGCGCCGGGGCTGCTCGACGAGACGCGTCAGCAGTTCCCCCTCGTCACCGGCGGGCCGCACGCGGGGCACGCGATCACGGCGGACGCCTTCGACTTCCTGGTGCCGCCGCTGCTCGGCGACGCCTCGGGAATGCTCGGCGCGAGCGCCGCCGCCCTCGATCTGCTGCTGGCCCGGCGCGGCGCCTCCGCTCTCTGACGCCGGAGGCGGGTGCCGGGCGCCGAGCCCGACGCCGGAGCGCGCCCTCCGAGTGCCCGGCCCGAGCGGGTCCGCGGCGCTCTGCCCAAACACCCGCGCCGCGCGCCGACCTACTTACATTCTATTTGTAAATTAGATCGGCGAAGATTACTGTGGTCCGGTCGGGCACCACCGACGCACACTCCAACACCTGAGGAGAAACAGTGTCGTTTCGTGCAATCTCGAAGAGGACGGTTCGGACCGCTGCGGCGCTCGCGGTCGCCGGCCTCCTGGCGGCGGGTCTCGCCGCCTGCTCCGGCTCGTCCGGGAGCCAGGGCTCCGCGCAGAAGGGCGACCTCACGTGGTGGGGGTGGACGCCCGATCAGGCGGTCGCCGAGAATGCCATCACCGAGTTCAACAAGAAGTACCCGGACATCCACATCACCTTCAAGAAGATCCAGGACGCGACGTACGCCGCCGCCCTGCGCCCGGCCCTCGCGTCGTCGCACGGGCCGGACGTCTTCAACCTGCTCGTCGGGGGCACCGGCGCGACGGTCAAGACCTACGGTGTCGACGCCGTCGACCTGACGCCGTCGATGAAGAAGCTGCGCGGCGCCGACTGGAAGAACGGCCTCTTCGCCACCGGCGTGAAGGACTTCACGGTCGGCGGCCAGCTGAAGGCGGCGCCGATCGGCAAGGTCGCGGCGGGCATGATGTGGATCAACCTCGACCTGTTCAACCAGTTCGGCCTCAAGCCGCCGAAGACGCTGGACGAGTGGAAGAGCGTCTGCAAGACCTTCCGCGAGCACAACGTGGGCTGCTTCCGTGAGGGCGTCGACCCCGCCGGCTTCGAGCAGGACACCCTGCATACCATCGCCAACAGCGTGCAGCCCGGCTTCTACGAGAAGGCCATCGCCGGCAAGGCGAAGTGGAGCGACCCGGCCATGGTGCAGACGCTGACGATCTGGAAGAACCTGCAGAGCGACGGGATCCTCGATCCGGGCGCGCTGGGGATCCAGCAGTACCCGGACGTCAACAACGCGTTCCTCTCCGGGCAGGTCGCGATGGTGCAGATGGGCACCTGGTACCGCCAGTACACGCGCACCGACACGCTCAAGGCGGCGCTCCAGGGCGCGGGCGTCTCCGACACCAGCAAGATGATCACGATGGTGCCGATCCCGTTCCCGGATGTCGCCGGCAAGGGCCACACGATCGCCGCGTTCAGCGATCCCGACTACGCCCTCGCGGTGAACAAGAAGTCCAAGCACATCGCCGCGGCCGAGACCTTCGCCACCTGGCTGGGCGCGACCAAGGCGGGCCAGCAGGTGATCGCCAACAACCTCGATGAGGACCCGGTGCTGGCCGGCATCACGCCCGACTACGGCAAGGTGCCGCTCGTGAACACGAAGGAGCAGACGCCGTACCTCGACTGGCTGTCGAAGTACACCTCCAACGTGACCGAGGCGCGACTGGCGAACATCTCGGGGACGCTGGACCAGGCGCTGCTCGACTCGGCGAGCACGACGCTCGGCGCGAAGGCGACCCCGGAGCAGGCGGCCCAGACCCTGCAGTCGCAGTCCGGCCAGTGATCGACGAGCGGGCGCGGGCCCCACGCGGGTCCGCGCCCGCTCCGATCGCATCCACGAGGATGGAGCACAGTCGATGACGACCGCGATACCCGCCCGGCGCACACGCCCGGGCCGCAGCGCGGACGGCGCGAGGGCGGTGAACTACGTCTGGCTGCTGCCGGCGTTCGTGGTCTCGGTCGCCGTCATCTACTTCTGCGTCGGCTATACGGCGTGGATCTCGCTGCAGGACTGGGACGGCATCAGCCCCGACCCGATGTTCATCGCGTTCAAGAACTACGCGCGGATGTTCGCCGACCCGGTGTTCTGGGACAGCCTGCAGCACACCGTCATCTTCTTCGTCGTCGCGTTCGTGGCGCAGGCGGTGCTCGGCTTCGTGTTCGCGGTGCTGCTGCACTCGAAGGTGCGGCTCGCGGTGGTCTACAAGGTCATCGTCTTCGTTCCGGTGGTAATCGCCCCGGCGACGATGGCTCCCATCTTCCGGGTCATGTACACGCCGACCGGGCAGTTCAACGACCTGCTCGGCGCCGTCGGCCTCGGCTTCCTCAAGCAGGCGTGGCTCGGGCAGGGGAACACGGCCCTGGCCGTCATCCTGTCGATCGCCGTGTGGAGCGGGACGGGGATCTCCTTCATCCTCTATTACGCGGCGATCGGGCAGCTCGACCCCGAGATGATCGAGGCCGCGCGCCTCGACGGCGCCGGCAACGTGCGCATCCTGTGGAGCGTGATCTGGCCGAACCTGCGGGGCACGACCGTGGCGATCGCGATGCTCACGGCGATCGGCTCGCTCAAGCTGTTCGACATCCCGCAGCTGGTCACGGCCGGCGGACCCAACTACGCGACCGAGTTCCTCGGCACGCTCATCTACCGCCAGAGCGTGCCGCTCAACGCCGTCGGATACGCCTCGGCGCTGTCGATGATGCTGCTGGTGCTCGCCGTGGCGGCCGCGATCATCCTGCGCGCGACCGGCCGCGAGAGGGGAGCACGACGTGCTTGAGGCCCGGAGCCTGCCCGCGAAGGTCGTGCTGCAGCTGGTCGCCACGATCCTGGTGCTGCCGTTCCTGTACCCGCTCGTGGCGATGGTGCAGGAGTCGCTGGCGGGCACCGGCTGGAACAACTACGCGACCGTGCTGGCGATCCCCGAGCTGCCGGTCTTCTTCCGCAACAGCGCGATCATCGCCGTCTGCGTGATCGTCATCGTCTACGTCTGCACGATGCTCGCGTCGTTCGCCTTCTCGAAGCTCCGGTTCCGCGGCAAGGAGGTGCTGTTCTGGCTCATGCTGGCGGCGCTCACGCTGCCGGAGGTCGTGATCCTCGCCCCGCTGTTCGCGACCGCGAGCGCGCTCGGGATCTACGACACCTTCATCGCCGTGATCCTCCCGCTGGCGGCGCTGCAGATCCCCTTCACGGTGCTGCTGACGCGCAACTTCGTCGACGGCATCCCGAACGACCTGCTCGACGCCGCCCGCGTCGACGGCGCGACGACCTGGAAGACGTTCCGCTACGTGGTGTGGCCGTTGACGGCGCCCATCGGCGCTGCCATTGTCGTGCTCACCCTCATCGGCACCTGGAACGACTACCTGCTCCCCCTGGTGTTCCTCCAGGATCCGGGGCTGCAGACGGTGACGCTCGTGCCGACCTTCTTCGTGGGGGAGTTCAACAACGACCAGACGAAGGTCGTCGCGGCCGCGGTGGTCACCGCGATCCCGGAGATCGTCGCCTACCTCCTGCTGCAGCGCCTGTTCGAGCGCGGCCTCTCGGCGGGTGCGCTCAAGTAGCGCCGGCGGCCCGGGTCAGTGGTACTCGTAGCTCACGAACGCCAGGCGGCGGCTGTCGGGCGACCACGACGGGACGTTGATGGTGCCCTGGCCGCCGAAGAGCTCGGCGAGCACGCGCGACGAGCCGTCCGTCAGGTCGACCAGCTGCAGCGTCACCTCGTGATCGCGCGGGTGGCCGACGACGTCGGCCGCGTAGGCCAGGTGCACCAGCCAGCGACCGTCGGGGGAGATGTGCGGGAACCAGTCGGCGGTCGCGGTCTCGAGCACGCGCTCCACGTCGCCGCCCTCCGCGGGGATCCGGTGGATCTGCATGCGACCGGTGCGATCGGAGTTGAAGTAGATCCAGCGGCCGTCGGGCGAGTAGTCGGGGCCGTCGTCCAGCCCGGTCGCGGTCGTCAGCCGGCGCTCCTCGCCGCCGTCGGCCGGGATCGTGAACACGCCCCAGACCCCGTCGCGTCGCGCCGTGTAGGCCAGGATGGCGCCGTCGGGCGACCAGCCGTGCCAGAACGACGGCGCCTGGGTCGTGACGCGCTGCGGCACACCGCCCGCCAGCGGGAGGATCGAGATGGCCGACTCGCCCTCGCTCTGATCGCTGATGGCCAGCTGTGTGCCGTCCGGCGAGAGTCCGTGGTCGTTGTTGCACTGCACGGCGGTCCCGGTGTCGATGCGCTCCTCGTCGCCGCCGGCCGCGGCGACCGCGAAGATCCGGCCCTCCCCGTTGAAGACCAGGCGGTCGTCGGCGGTCCAGTTCGGCGCCTCGATCCAGCGGTCGACGACGTGGACGGCGCGCCGGTCGGTCGACGCGATGTCGACGGTCTCGAGGCTGCTCCAGAGCGTGCCGGTCGAGGGGGTCGGGGCCCCGAGCTCGACATCCGAGAACACCGCGGCCTCGGCGACGCCCGGGTCGTGCGAGCACACGGCGAGCCCGACGTAGTACGCGCCGTCCAGCCGCAGCCGGACGGAGCCGCCGGAGGGTCGCCCGTCGACGAGCGCCGTGACGACGTCGCCGCGGCGCGTGATCCCGATGCGGCGCGGCGCGACGGCCGAGGACTGCACCTCGCGGGTCACGGCGCCGGTCGTGGGGCGGTACTGCAGGCTCGTGAGGCCGTCGCCGTGCAGGGCGATGTCCGCGTAGGCGGCCCCCGGCTCCAGGCTCGCGCGGATCACGAGGCACGCCTTGCGGTGCGGATCGGCGCCCGCCTCGGGGAACGCGATGGTCGCGGCGAGCGCGATGTCGCCCTCGACCCGCTTCCACACGAAGTGGAACTCGTCGCGCTCGAACCACATGTTGGTGCCGCTCCCGGTCACCCGGTAGCCGCCGTCCTGCTCCTGCACGGAGCCGGGGATCGCCACCGGTCCCACGTCGGTCGCGTCGTCGAAGATGCCGGGGGAGATCGTACTGGTCACAAGGACAGACTAGGACATACTTACTTTTCGGCTGTAATGAGGGCACGGTCCGTCTCGCGCGGGGTGCCTCACTATGGTGAGCAGATGAACGGTGTCGGGCTCGTGCTCGTCGGCGACGTCCTGGCCGCCGATCCGGTGATCTCGGCGCTCGTGCACTCCCTCGGCGAGGCGGTGAGCGAGGCCGGCCTGCCGTTCCTCGCGAGGGTCGTGGATGACGCCGACTCCGAACTGGACGTCTACCACGCCTGGCACGCCTCGGGTGCTCCGGATGCCGTGGTCGTGATCCCGGCGGAAGCCGACGACGCGCGCGTCGCACTGCTGACGCGGCTGCGGATCCCCGTCGTCGCGCTCACCCACGAGGAGCACCTGCCGGGCGTCTCGGCCGTCGTGCTGGACGACGACGCCGCGGCCGACGAACTGGCGGCCTTCCTCGACCGGCGCGGCTATCGCGACGTGCTGTACGCCCCCGACGGAGCGGGCGCCTCCGACGCCTCCGACCTGCGCGACTCCGCCTTCGCCCGGCTCGGCGGCCGGGTCAGGGCGCTCGACGATGCGACACCGCAGGCGGTCGCCCGCGCCGTCGCGGAGGCCGTGGCGCCGGCGGCCGTGGTCGCCGCGGACGCGACCGCGGCGGTCGCGATCATCGCCGCCATCCGCGAGACGGGGCGATCCGTCCCGGGGGACGCCGGCGTGCTGTCCTGGAACGACTCCCTGCTCTGCCGCACGAGCGACCCGACCATCACCGCGCTCGATCGCCGCGCGACCGAGATCGGCCGCCTGCTCGGCGAGTGCGTGCTGCGCGTCACGGCCGGCGGCGAGCTCGGGCGTCTCCCGGCGCCCCGCGCCGGCGTCGCGGCCAGGGAGAGTGCGTGAGGTGGCCCAGGTGAGCGTGGTGAAGCAGATCGGCCCGTCGTCCGAGAAGACGCGGGGAGCCATCCTCGACCTCATCCGCTCGAGCGGCACGGTGAGCCGCAACGAGCTCGTGGAGCTGTCGGGGCTCACCGGCGCCTCGATCACGCGGATCGTCAAGGCGCTCATCGAGGCGGGGCTCGTGATCGAGACGGGCTACGGCGACTCGACGGGCGGCAAGCGACCGACCCTGCTCGAGCTCAACCCGCGTTCCCGGTACGCCGTGGGCCTATCGCTCGACGACGCCCACCTCACCTACGCCGTCACCGACCTCGGCGGCCGGCTCGTCGGCCGCCTCGTCACGCGCGGGACCGGCCAGGAGGCGCCCGGCGCCGTCATCGAACGGGTCGCCGGCGAGCTCGAGCTGCTGCTCGCGGGGCTCCAGATCGACCGCGCGAGCGTCGTGGGGATCGGCGTGGCGGGGGCGGGGCTCGACATCCGCAGCCGTGCGGAGCGGGCGTCGTTGAACGCCGAGGAGTGGGAGAACTTCGCGGTGCGCGACGCGCTCGCCGCCTCGTCGGGTCTGCCCGTGGTCCGCGAGAACGACGCGGCGTGCGCGGCGATCGGGCAGTTCTGGGTCGGGCGCCTGTCGGCGAGCCAGGACTTCGCGACCCTCTACATGGCGACCGGATTCGGCTGCGGCATCGTCGAGCACGGCTCGCTCGCGCGCGGTGCCTCCTCGAACGTCGGCGAGATCGGCCACATGGTGCTCGAGGTCGACGGGCCGCCGTGCTGGTGCGGGTCGCGCGGCTGCCTCGAGATGCTCGCCGCGCCGCGTCGCGTGATCTCCGACGCCATGGCGGTGGAGGGTCTGGCCGCCGAGCTGGGCCTGTCGGGGGCCGAGGCCGACGTGCGGCACGACTTCTCCGCCGTCGGCCGCGCGGCGGCGCAGGGTCACACCGCCTGCGTCGCGCTCATCGAGGGCTCGGCCCGCTACGTCGCCCAGGCGACGCTCTCGGTCGTCAACCTCCTCGACCTCGATCGGGTGTACCTGGCGGGGCCGGGATTCGCCGAGGCCGGCCCCATCTACCTGCGCGTCATCCGCGACGCGGTGGGCGGGCTGGCGCGCGTCCGCGACATCCACCGGGTCGAGGTCGTGCTCTCGGATCCGGCGCGCGACGCGGCGGCGGTCGGGGCCGCGTCCCTCGCCCTGCAGCAGTCGCTCACGCCGCACGCGCGGGTCGGCCGGAGTTAGCCGTCGATCATGCCACGTGATTTGCCGCGGCGGCCACTAACTATCATAATGTAAGAAAGAGCGCCCCATCGCGGCACTCCTCCGACGGCGAAGGGCGAGCCCGTGTCCATCCGATCCGTCCTGCTGAACGTCGCCGACGTCCCGCGCGCGGTCGACTTCTACACCCGCTTCCTCGCCGCGGTCCCGGTCGGGGAGGTCTCCGAGCACGGTGCCGACCTCGACCTCGTGACGGCGACGATCCGCCTCCGGCGCGTGGATCGGGCGGCCCCGTCGTCGTGGATCGCCGACGATCTGCACGCCGGGTTCCGTCACGTCGGGTTCAAGGTCGCCGCTCTCGACCCGATCGTCGCCGCGCTTCACGAGGCGGGGGTGCGGTTCCATCTCGAGCCCCTCGAGGCCGAGGGCGGGGTGCGTCTGACCTTCTTCTACGACCCCGACGGCACCCTGCTCGAGCTGGTCGAGGGGCCGCTGCAGTACCACGAGGTGCTCGATCGGGAGGCCGTCGAGAGCGACTGGGCGCTCGGCACCCCCGAGCGCCCGCGCCTCGACCACGTCGCGGAGACCGTCGCGGATCTCGATCGCACGGTCGCCTACTACGCCCCGCTCGGCTGGCGGCACATGTCGGGCATCCACCAGCCGTCGGACGCGCGCGGATTCGAGATCGCCTTCCTGCGCTCCGGCGACACCTCCCTCGAGATCTTCACCTTCGACCGCGCCGAGCTGGTGCCGGCGACGCCGCGCGTCGACGTGTCCGGGTCCGATGGGCCCGGGTTCGACGCGCCCGGGTTCGTCGCCGTCGAGCTCGATCCGGCGCCGCCCGCCGGAGCCGGCGACGTCACCCTCGATCGCTGGCGGGTCGGCACCGACCCGGACGGGCTGGCGCACGCGACGGCGCTTCCGTGAGGGGGCGCCTCGACGATCGCCCGCTGGGCTCGACCGGCCTCACCCTCTCCTCGGTGACGCTCGGAGGGGGACCGCTCGGCAGCATGCCGGAGGTCTTCGGCTACGAGGTCGACGAGGAGCAGGCCGTCGAGCTGGTCGGCGCCGTGCTGCGCAGCGACATCCGGGCGATCGACACCGCCAACGGATACTCGGCGGGGCGCAGCGAGCAGCGCATCGGCGCCGCCCTCTCCCGCTTCGGCCTGCCAGACGACACGGTCGTCATCACCAAGGTCGACGCCGACGGCCGCGACTACTCGGGCGACCGCGTGCGGGCGTCGCTGCGGGAGAGCATCGAGCGGCTCGGCATCGGGGCTCCGCTCCCCCTCGTGCACCTGCACGATCCCGAGTTCCACGACTTCGCCGAGCTCACGGCACCGGGCGGCGCTGTCGACGCGCTCGTCGAGGCGCGCGAGCGCGGGCTGGTGTCGCATCTCGGCCTCGCCGGAGGGCGGGTGCAGGAGATGCGTCGTTACCTCGAGCTCGGCGTGTTCGAGGTGCTGCTCGTGCACAACCGCTGGACGCTCGTCGACCGCAGCGCCGGCGACCTCATCGACGAGGCCCTCGCCCGCGGGATGGGGGTGGTCAACGCGGCGGTCTACGGCGGCGGCATCCTCGCCGCCCCGCCCGGCGCCGTGACCGACTACGGCTACCGGCCGGCCCCGGAGGCGGTGCTCGCCGCGATCGACGAGATGCGGCGGGCGTGCGCCCGCTGGGCGACCGACCTGCGCACCGCCGCGCTGCGCTTCTCCACTCGCGACCCGCGGCTGGCCTCCACCGTGGTCGGCCTCAGCAAGCCGGAGCGCGTGGAACCCGCGATCGCCGCCGCGAGCGCCGACCTGCCCGACGAGCTGTGGCGCGAGCTCGAGGAGCTCGTGCCGCCGCGCTCGAGCTGGCTCGACTTCCGCGACGACCCGCTCGCACCCTCGAAGGAGACATGATGCGCCGCGACGACCTTCCCGCCGACTTCGTGTGGGGGACGGCCACGGCCGCCTACCAGGTGGAGGGCGCCGTCCACGAGGGCGGACGCGGCGTGAGCATCTGGGACACGTTCGCGCGCCGTCCGGGGGCGATCGCCGACGGCACGACGGGCGACGTGGCCGACGATCACTTCCACCGGTACCGCGACGACGTGGCGCTCATGCGCGACCTGGGTGTGAACGCGTACCGGTTCTCGATCGCCTGGCCGCGCATCCAGCCCGACGGCACGGGGCGCGCCCTGACCGCCGGCCTCGACTTCTACCGGCACCTCGCCGAGACCCTGCACGAGGCGGGCGTCACGCCGTGGGCGACCCTCTACCACTGGGACCTGCCGCAGGCGCTGGAGGACCGCGACGGCTGGATGAACAGGGACACCGCCGACCGCTTCGCCGACTACGCCGACCAGGTCACCACCGCCCTCGGCGACGTGATCGACGACTGGATCACGCTCAACGAGCCGTGGTGCTCGTCCTTCCTCAGCTACGCGGGAGGGCTGCACGCCCCCGGCCGGCACGAGGGCACGGGCGCGGCGCGGGCCGCCCACCACCTGCTGCTCGGGCACGGGCGGGCGCTCGCCGCGATCCGGTCGGCGCGCCCCGGCGCGCGGGTCGGCATCACGCTCAACCTGTACTCGGTGGTGCCGGCGAGCGACGGCGAGGCGGACCGGGACGCGGCCCGCCGGATCGACGGCCTCTCGAACCGGTTCTTCCTCGACCCCGTGCTGCGCGGCGCCTACCCCGAGGATGTGCTGGACGATCTCGGGCAGCGGGAGTGGTTCTACGAGAACGCCGGGGCAGGCGACCTGGCGGAGATCTCGCGCCCGATCGACTTCCTCGGCGTCAACTACTACAGCCGGCACACCACGGCGGCCGGCGAGCCGGACCCGGGCCCGAGCTCGAACCCGGGCAGCGAGTTCGTCCGGATGGTCGACACCGGCGCCGCGCGCACCCAGATAGGGTGGGAGATCCACCCCGACGGGCTCGTCGACGTGCTGCGGATGGCGGCCGAGCGCGCCCCCGGCCTGCCGCTGTACGTGACCGAGAACGGCTCCGCGTTGCCCGACGAGGTCGCACCGGACGGCACGGTCGACGATCCGGAGCGCACCGCCTATCTGCAGGCGCACCTCGAGGCCTGCCACGAGGCGGTCGCCGAGGGGCTGCCGTTGCGGGGCTACTTCGTGTGGTCGCTCATCGACAACTGGGAGTGGGCGTACGGCTTCAGCCGCCGCTTCGGCATCGTCCATGTGGACTATCCGACGCAGCGTCGCATCCCGAAGACCAGTGCGCGATGGCTCGCCCGCCTGCTGGGCGGGGCTCTCGACGCGCGATCCGAGGGCTCGTAGCTCATCAGGGGGCTTCCATGTCCCCGCGCCGGAACGAGAGGGCTACCGTTTCCGGCATGAGCAGCATGATCCGCGTGCTCGTCGCCGACGACCAGGCGATCGTGCGCGACGGCCTGGTCACGCTGCTGGGCGTGCTCCCGGATGTCGAGGTCGTCGCCGAGGCGGCCGACGGCGCCGAGGCGGTGCGGCTCGCCGACGCGACCACGCCGGACGTCGTGCTCATGGACCTGCGGATGCCCGTGCTCGACGGCGCCGGCGCGACCGCGCGGATCAAGGCTGCGCATCCGGGGATCGCCGTCGTCGTGCTCACGACGTTCGCCGACGACGCGTCGATCGCCGGCGCGCTCGGGGCGGGGGCGCGTGGCTACCTCACGAAGGACGCCGGTCGCGACGAGCTCGCCGCCGCCGTGCGGTCGGCCGCCGCGGGGCAGTCGACGTTCGCGCCCGAGGTGGGCGAACGGCTGGTCGCGGGGTTCTCCGCCGCGCCGGCCGGCGCCGTGCCCGTGGCCGAGCGCTTTCCGCAGCTCACGCGACGCGAGGCCGAGGTGCTCGAGCTCATCGCCGCCGGCCGCAGCAACGCCGAGATCGCTCGGCAGCTCTTCCTGAGCGTCGCGACGGTGAAATCGCATGTGAACGCGATCTTCGCGAAGCTCCCCGCGCGCGACCGCGGCCAGGCGATCGCCCTCGCCCTCGGCTCCGCGGGTTGAGGAGCGCGCCGCGACGCGGCACGCGTCTCGAAACCCGGGACATCACGGCGGGGTGTCGAGACGCGTCGTCCTGCCGGGCGGCGCTCCTCAACCCACGACGAGCACGCTTATAGCGCTGATCCGGAATCAAGTCAAGGAATAGCTGGACACGGCGCGCCGTTATCGCCTAAGCTTGATCCTTGCGCTCCCACCTTCTCCGTGCCGTCATATTGCGGTCGGCTCACGCGCGAAGAAACCCTCCCGAGAATAGCGGCGGGACGGTGTCTGAACGGGGGCGTCTCTCACCTGCCCACACACGAGAGGCCGTCGAGCCTCACGGAGGTTGCATTTCCCTTGGCTGCTGCGCGCTCCGCATCCAGTAAGAACGCCCCCCAGAACGGCCGCACCGCATCGCGGCTCTCGTTCGCGAAGATCGCCGACACGCTCACGGTCCCCGACCTGCTGGCGCTGCAGACCGACAGTTTCGACTGGCTGGTCGGCAACGACGCCTGGAAGGCGCGTGTCGCGGCGGCTCAGGAGGCCGGTGACACCGGCGTGAACGAGACCACCGGGCTCGACGAGATCTTCGAGGAGATCTCCCCGATCGAGGACCTCAGCGAGACCATGCAGCTGAGCTTCTCCAACCCCGAGCTCGAGGAGCCCAAGTACTCCATCGACGAGTGCAAGGAGCGCGGCAAGACCTACGCCGCACCGCTCTACGTCAACGCCGAGTTCATGAACCACATGACGGGCGAGATCAAGACCCAGACGGTCTTCATGGGCGACTTCCCGCTCATGACCGACAAGGGCACCTTCATCATCAACGGCACCGAGCGCGTCGTCGTCTCGCAGCTGGTCCGCTCGCCGGGCGTGTACTTCGAGCGCACGATGGAGAAGACCTCCGACAAGGACGTCTACTCGGCCCGCATCATCCCGAGCCGCGGCGCCTGGCTCGAGTTCGAGATCGACAAGCGCGACCAGGTGGGCGTGCGCATCGACCGCAAGCGCAAGCAATCGGTCACGGTGTTCCTCAAGGCCCTCGGCCTCACGTCCGAGGAGATCCTCGAGCGCTTCGCCGGCTACGAGTCGATCGCCTCGACGCTCGAGAAGGACCCGATCCTCACCAAGGAGGACGCGCTCCGCGACATCTACCGGAAGCTCCGTCCGGGCGAGCAGGTGGCCGCCGAGGCCGCCCGCGCGCTGCTCGACAACTTCTACTTCAACCCGAAGCGCTACGACCTGGCGAAGGTGGGTCGCTACAAGATCAACCGCAAGCTGGGCCTCGACGCGCCGCTCAAGGACTCGGTGCTGACGATCGACGACATCGTCGCGACCATCAAGTACCTCGTCGCGCTGCACGCCGAGCAGGCCACGCTCCCGGGCATCCGCGACGGCAAGCCGGTCGAGCTGCGTCTCGACGTGGACGACATCGACCACTTCGGCAACCGCCGCATCCGCGCGGTCGGCGAGCTCATCCAGAACCAGGTGCGCACCGGCCTGAGCCGCATGGAGCGCGTGGTGCGCGAGCGCATGACCACGCAGGACATCGAGGCGATCACCCCGCAGACCCTGATCAACGTGCGACCCGTCGTCGCCGCGATCAAGGAGTTCTTCGGCACCTCGCAGCTGTCGCAGTTCATGGACCAGAACAACCCGCTCGCGGGTCTGACCAACAAGCGCCGCCTCTCGGCTCTCGGCCCCGGTGGCCTGAGCCGCGAGCGCGCCGGCGTCGAGGTCCGTGACGTGCACCCGAGCCACTACGGCCGCATGTGCCCGATCGAGACCCCCGAGGGCCCGAACATCGGCCTCATCGGCGCGCTCGCGTCGTTCGCCCGGGTGAACTCGTTCGGGTTCATCGAGACCCCGTACCGCCGGGTCGAGAAGGGCAAGGTCACCGACAAGATCGACTACCTGACCGCCTCCGAGGAGGACGAGCACATCGTCGCCCAGGCGAACGCGCCGCTGACCAGCGACAAGAAGTTCTCCGAGGACCGCGTGCTCGCCCGCAGCAAGGGCGGCGAGGTCGACCTGTTCCACCGCGAGGACGTCGACTACATGGACGTCTCCCCGCGCCAGATGGTGTCGGTCGCGACCTCGCTCATCCCGTTCCTCGAGCACGACGACGCGAACCGCGCGCTCATGGGCGCGAACATGCAGCGCCAGGCCGTGCCGCTGCTGCGTTCCGAGTCGCCGCTGGTCGGCACCGGTATGGAGGGCTACGCCGCCATCGACGCGCGTGACGTCGTCATCGCCGAGAAGCCCGGTGTCGTCTCCGAGGTCAGTGCTGATGTCGTCTCGGTGACCCTCGACGAAGGTGGCACGCAGGAGTACTTCCTGCGCAAGTTCGAGCGCAGCAACCAGGGCACGTCGTACAACAACCGCGTGATCGTGGATGCCGGCGACCGGATCGAGACCGGTCAGGTCATCGCCGACGGGCCCGCCACCGACCAGGGCGAGCTCGCGCTCGGCAAGAACCTGCTCGTGGCGTTCATGCCCTGGGAGGGTCACAACTTCGAGGACGCGATCATCCTCAGCCAGAACCTGGTGAAGGACGACGTCCTCTCCTCGATCCACATCGAGGAGTACGAGGTCGACGCCCGCGACACCAAGCTCGGCAAGGAGGAGATCACCCGCGACCTGCCGAACGTGAGCCCCGACCTGCTGGCCGACCTCGACGAGCGCGGCATCATCCGCATCGGCGCCGAGGTCGCCCCCGGCGACATCCTCGTCGGCAAGGTCACGCCGAAGGGCGAGACCGAGCTGAGCGCCGAGGAGCGCCTGCTCCGCGCGATCTTCAACGAGAAGAGCCGCGAGGTCCGTGACACCTCCCTCAAGGTGCCCCACGGCGAGGAGGGCACGATCATCGGCGTCAAGGTGTTCGACTCAGCAGAAGGCGACGACGAGCTCGGCTCGGGCGTCAACCAGCGCGTGGTCGTCTACATCGCCCAGAAGCGCAAGATCACCGAGGGCGACAAGCTCGCCGGACGCCACGGCAACAAGGGCGTCATCTCGAAGATCCTGCCGGTCGAGGACATGCCGTTCCTGGCGGACGGCACCCCGGTCGACATCGTGCTCAACCCGCTCGGCATCCCCGGCCGCATGAACTTCGGCCAGGTGCTCGAGACGCACCTCGGCTGGGTGGCCAAGCAGGGCTGGGAGGTCGAGGGCAACCCCGACTGGGCGAAGCAGCTGCCGAAGGAGGCCCACGCGGCCGAGCCCGGCACGAAGGTCGCCACTCCGGTCTTCGACGGTGCGCGCGAGGAGGAGATCGAGGGGCTGCTCGACTCGACCCGCCCGAACCGCGACGGCGAGCGCCTCATCGGCAGCTCCGGCAAGACCCAGCTGTTCGACGGCCGCTCCGGCGAGCCGTTCCCGGCTCCGGTCTCGGTGGGCTACATGTACATCCTCAAGCTGCACCACCTCGTGGACGACAAGATCCACGCCCGCAGCACCGGCCCGTACTCGATGATCACGCAGCAGCCGCTGGGTGGGAAGGCGCAGTTCGGCGGCCAGCGCTTCGGCGAGATGGAGGTGTGGGCCCTCGAGGCCTATGGAGCCGCGTACGCGCTCCAGGAGCTGCTCACCATCAAGTCGGACGACATCCTCGGCCGCGTGAAGGTGTACGAGGCGATCGTCAAGGGCGAGAACATCCAGGAGCCCGGCATCCCGGAGTCGTTCAAGGTGCTCATGAAGGAGATGCAGTCGCTGTGCCTGAACGTCGAGGTGCTCGGCGCCGACGGCCAGCCGATCAGCCTGAAGGACACGGACGACGAGGTCTTCCGTGCCGCGGAGGAGCTCGGCATCAACATCTCCAGCCGCTTCGAGACGTCGTCGATCGACGACATCTGATCACCGGCACTCACAACGTCACTGACTGAATCCAGCGAAAGAGAACACGACACGTGATCAGTGCAACCAGCTTCGATCAGCTCAAGATCGGACTCGCGACCAGTGCGGACATCCGCGCGTGGTCGTACGGCGAGGTCAAGAAGCCGGAGACCATCAACTACCGCACGCTGAAGCCCGAGAAGGACGGTCTGTTCGGCGAGCAGATCTTCGGGCCCTCCCGCGACTGGGAGTGCTCGTGCGGCAAGTACAAGCGCGTGCGCTTCAAGGGCATCGTCTGCGAGCGCTGCGGCGTCGAGGTCACCAAGTCCTCGGTGCGCCGTGAGCGCATGGGCCACATCGAGCTCGCCGCCCCGGTGACGCACATCTGGTACTTCAAGGGTGTGCCGAGCCGCCTCGGCTACCTGCTCGACATGGCGCCGAAGGACCTCGAGAAGGTCATCTACTTCGCCGCCTACATGGTGATCTCGGTCGACGAGGAGGCGCGCCATGCGGACATGCCGGGCCTCGAGAACGAGCTCCGCCTCGAGATCTCGCAGCTCGAGCAGCAGCGCGACAGCCAGATCGCGACGCGTCTGCAGACGCTCGAGACCGACCTCGCGGCGCTCGAGGAGGAGGGCGCCAAGAGCGACCAGAAGCGCAAGGTCAAGGACGGCGCCGAGAAGGAGATGTCGCAGATCCGCAAGTCGTACGACGAGCAGATCGCGCAGCTCGAGCGGGTGTGGGACGACTTCCGCAGCCTGAAGGTCGGCGAGCTGAAGCCCGAGGACTCGGTATTCCACGAGCTCCAGGACCGCTTCGGCCTGTACTTCGAGGCGCACATGGGCGCGGAGGCGATCCAGCGTCGCCTGCAGGCGTTCGACCTCGAGGCCGAGTCGCAGGATCTGCTCGACCAGGTCGCCAACGGCAAGGGCCAGAAGAAGATCCGCGCGATCAAGCGCCTGCGCGTCGTCAACTCGTTCCTCGCGACCGGCAACTCGCCGGCCGCCATGGTGCTGGATGTCGTGCCGGTGATCCCGCCGGAGCTGCGCCCGATGGTGCAGCTCGACGGCGGCCGCTTCGCGACGTCCGACCTGAACGACCTGTACCGCCGCGTGATCAACCGCAACAACCGTCTGCGTCGTCTGCTCGACCTCGGGGCTCCCGAGATCATCGTCAACAACGAGAAGCGGATGCTGCAGGAGGCCGTCGACGCGCTGTTCGACAACGGCCGCCGCGGCCGTCCGGTGACGGGCACGGGCAACCGCGCGCTCAAGAGCCTGAGCGACATGCTCAAGGGCAAGCAGGGCCGGTTCCGCCAGAACCTGCTCGGCAAGCGCGTGGACTACTCCGGCCGCTCGGTCATCATCGTCGGACCGCAGCTCAAGCTGCACCAGTGCGGTCTGCCGAAGCAGATGGCGCTCGAGCTGTTCAAGCCGTTCGTGATCAAGCGCCTCATCGACCTGTCGCACGCGCAGAACATCAAGTCCGCCAAGCGGATGGTGGAGCGCTCGCGCCCGCAGGTGTGGGACGTGCTCGAGGAGATCATCCGTGAGCGTCCGGTTCTGCTGAACCGCGCGCCCACGCTGCACCGCCTCGGCATCCAGGCGTTTGAGCCGCAGCTCGTGGAGGGCAAGGCGATCCAGCTGCACCCGCTCGTCTGCGCCGCGTTCAACGCGGACTTCGACGGCGACCAGATGGCCGTCCACCTGCCGCTGAGCGTGGAGGCGCAGGCCGAGGCCCGCATCCTCATGCTCGCGTCGAACAACATCCTGAAGCCGTCGGACGGCCGCCCGGTGACCCTGCCCTCGCAGGACATGATCATCGGTCTGCACCACCTGACGACCCTCAAGGACGGCGCCACCGGCGAAGGCCGCGCGTTCTCGTCCGTCGCCGAGGCGATCCTCGCGAAGGACCAGGGCTCGCTCGATCTCAACGCGAAGATCCGTCTGCGCATCGAGAACCTGCACCTGAGCGAGGAGGACGCCGCCGAGCGCGACGGCTTCGAGCAGGGTTCGACCGCGCGCGTGGAGACGACCCTCGGCCGCGCCCTCTTCAACGAGGCGCTGCCGGAGGACTACCCCTACGTGGAGGCGCTGGCCGACAAGGGCCAGATCTCGGCGATCGTCAACGACCTCGCCGAGCGCTATCCGAAGGTGGAGGTCGCCGCGACGCTCGACCGGATCAAGGACGCGGGTTTCTACTGGGCCACGCGTTCCGGCGTCACGGTCGCGCTGAGCGACATCGTCACCCCGGAGAGCAAGCCGAAGATCATCGCCGCGTACGAGAAGCGCGCGACGAAGGTCCAGGACGAGTACGACAAGGGACTCATCGACGACGCCTCGCGTCGCCAGGAGCTCATCGACATCTGGACCGAGGCGACCAACGAGGTCGCGAAGGCGATGCAGGACGCGTACCAGCCGGACAACAACATCTACCGGATGGTGTCGTCGGGCGCCCGAGGCAACTGGCTGCAGGTGCGCAACATCTCCGGCATCCGAGGCCTGGTGGCGAACCCGAAGGGCGAGACGATCCCGCGCCCGATCATCTCCTCGTACCGCGAGGGGCTGTCGGTGGCGGAGTACTTCATCGCCACGCACGGTGCCCGCAAGGGCCTCGCCGACACCGCTCTGCGCACCGCGGACTCCGGGTACCTCACCCGGCGCCTCGTGGACGTGTCGCAGGACGTGATCATCCGCGAGGACGACTGCGGCACCACGCGCGGTCTCGAGATCCGCATCGCCGACATGATCGACGGCAAGCTCGTCCGCGACGAGAACGTCGAGAACTCGGTGTTCGCGCGCTCGCTGGCCGAGGACGCGGTGGATGCCAAGGGCAGGGTCATCGCCGAGGCGGGCTCCGACGTGGGCGACGTGCTCATCGACCAGCTCATCACGGCCGGTGTCGAGACCATCAAGGTGCGCTCGGTGCTGACCTGCGAGTCGGCGGTCGGCGTCTGCGCCGCCTGCTACGGACGCTCGCTCGCGACCGGCAAGCTCGTCGACATCGGCGAGGCGGTCGGCATCATCGCCGCCCAGTCGATCGGCGAGCCCGGCACCCAGCTGACGATGCGCACGTTCCACCAGGGCGGCACCGCCGGCGCGGACGACATCACCCAGGGTCTGCCGCGTGTCACGGAGCTGTTCGAGGCCCGCACCCCGAAGGGCGCGTCGCCGATCGCCGAGGCGGCCGGTCGCGTCACGATCGAGGACACGGAGCGGCAGCGCCGCATCATCCTCACGCCCGACAACGGCGACGAGGTGCACGCGTACCCGGTGCTCAAGCGCGCCACCCTCCTCATCGAGGACGGGCAGCACGTCGAGCTCGGCCAGCAGTTCGTGGTCGGCAACCTCGACCCGAAGGAGGTGCTGCGCGTCAAGGGCATCCGCGCCGTGCAGCAGCACCTGGTCGACGGCGTGCAGGGCGTGTACCGCTCGCAGGGCGTGCCGATCCACGACAAGCACATCGAGGTCATCGTGCGTCAGATGATGCGCAAGGTGACCGTCGTGGAGCACGCCGACACCGAGCTGCTGCCGGGTGAGCTCGTGGACCGTTCGCGGTACAACGAGATCAACCGCGCCGCGCTCGCCGAGGGCAAGAAGACCGCGTCGGCCCGCCAGGAGGTCATGGGCATCACCAAGGCATCCCTGGCGACCGAGTCGTGGCTGTCGGCCGCGTCTTTCCAGGAGACGACCCGCGTGCTCACGCAGGCCGCCATGGAGGGCAAGTCCGACCCGCTGATGGGGCTCAAGGAGAACGTCATCATCGGTCAGCTGATCCCGGCAGGCACGGGCCTCAGCAAGTACCGGAGCGTCTCCGTGGAGGCGACCGAGGAGGCGAAGGCGGAGCGCTACCCGAACCGCATCTTCTCCGACGACTCGGTGTTCAACGAGTCCGACCTGAGCTTCGTCGACTTCGACAGCTTCTCGACGGACGACTTCACCCCGGGCACGTACAACTGATCCCACCACCCGAAGGGCCCCGCCATCACGGCGGGGCCCTTCGTCTATACCCCCTCGGCGGCCCCGTCGATAGAGTGAGCCCCGACCTCCGAAGGAGTCCGCCCATGAGCGAAGACAAGCCCGTCCGCGACGAGGGTGTCCCCTCCGATGCCGCGGCCCCCGACGTCGAGGCCGTGCCGGCGGGTGCCGAGCCGGTGCCGGTGACCGACGATCCGGCGGCCGTGCCCGTCGCGCCGTCGGCGGAGGGGCCCGCGGAGCCCGAAACACCCGAGGCCGAAGCGCCCGGGGCCGCCGCACCCGCCCCTGCCTCCACCCACCAGGTGGTCTACGTCGAGACCGCACCGCCGCCGCGCAAGCGCGGCAACCGGGTCATCGGCGTGCTGCTGGCCGTCCTCGGCGCCGTCGTGTTCGCCGCGGTCTACGCGGTGGTCGCGGCGCTCATCTACTTCCTCGGCGGCGACGCGTTCTTCGGCGACCGGTTCGGCACGTTCGTGAGCAGCGCGCTGTTCTGGGCGCCGATCCTCGTGTTCGTGCTCGCGTTCATCCTCGAGGTCGTCATCGTCAACCGAGCGGGCTGGGCGGCGCACGTCTTCGGCAGCCTGCTGCTCGCGTTCGTGGTCTACTTCGCGAGCATCGGGCTGCTGCTGCTGGTCGGCAACGTCTTCACGCACCAGAACCTCGCGTTCTCGGCCGTGGCGCTCGTACCGCAGGTCATCGCCGCGGCCGTGATCGCGCGCGAGGTGGCCATCTGGTTCGGCCTGGCGATCGCCGCGCGCGGCCGGAGGGTGCGGGCGCGCAACACCCAGACACGCGAGCAGTACGACCGCGAGCTCGCCGAGAAGCGCGCCCAGTACGAGAACCGGCCCGCCGAGCGGGTCGAGTAGCGGCGCGGCGGCGTATCGAGGGCGCGCGCCCGCGCGTGCGGCCCGACCCCCGATCACGGGACTATCCCGGCGGGGGAGCCCCCTCTTAGCCTGAGTGCACCGGGGGGTGTCTCGCGTACGCACGCGTGGTCCCCGGTGTTCTCGCGGATCGGGGGGTACGCGGGGACCGTGGCATCCACCGAGGGGGTGGTGATGTCCTCCCTGTCGGAGATCCTCGTCATCCGCGGCCACATGCCGATCACGAGCCTCGACGCGCTCTCGGGCGACCCCGTCGAAGACGAGGCGTTCGTGCGCGACCTCGTGCTCGGCGGGATCGTCACCGAGAGCCAGGTGGCGACCGCCCGTGCCGCGCAGCTCGGCCTGCCGTTCGTCGACCTGACCGAGTTCCCGGTCGATCAGGCGTGCGTGGCGCTCGTGCCGGGCGCCCTGCTGCGCCGGCACGAGGTGCTGCCCATCGCGCGCGACGGCGACCGTCTCATGCTCGCGATGGCCGAGCCGCGCGACGTGCTCGCGCTCGACGACGTGCGCGCCGCCGTGCGCATGCAGGTGGCGCCGGTGGTGGCCGAGCGCAGCGACCTGCTCGCGGCGATCGGGCGTTTCGTGCGGTCCGACGGCGAGCTCAGCGAGCTGACCACGGCCATGGTCGAGGAGAGCGGGTCCGGCGGCGGCGACCTGGTGCCCGTCACCGAGCCGACCGAGGACGACGCCCCGATCGTGCGGTTCGTCAACCTGCTCATCAGCCAGGCGATCTCGGACCACGCGTCCGACATCCACATCGAGCCGGCCGAACGCGACATGCACGTGCGGTACCGCATCGACGGGGTGCTGCACGAGATGCAGCGCGCGCCCAAGAACATCCAGAACGGCGTCATCTCGCGGCTCAAGATCATGAGCGACATCGACATCGCCGAGCGCCGCAAGCCGCAGGACGGCCGCATGTCGGTCATCCACGGCGGCCGTCAGATCGACCTCCGCGTCGCGACCCTGCCGACGGTGTACGGCGAGAAGGTCGTCATGCGCATCCTCGACAACGCGTCGACCGGCCTCGGCATGGATCAGCTGCACCTGCTGGAGCGCAACGCGGAGGTCTACCGCGCGTCGTACACGAAGCCCTACGGCATGATCCTCGTCACGGGACCGACCGGGTCGGGCAAGTCGACGACGCTCTACACGACCCTGCACGCGGTCGCGCGCCCCGAGATCAACGTCATCACCGTCGAGGACCCGGTCGAGTACCGGATGGACGGCATCAACCAGGTGCA
>NZ_BAAAQO010000002.1:1104574-1136113 GCF_039531715.1 Pseudolysinimonas kribbensis
GCGACCACGAGACCGCGCAGATCGCCATCGAGGCGGCCCTCACCGGTCACCTCGTGCTCTCGACCCTGCACACCAACGACGCGCCGAGCGCCGTCACCCGCCTCATCGAGATGGACATCGAGCCGTTCCTGGTGGGTTCCGCACTCGACTGCGTGGTCGCCCAGCGACTCGCACGGCGGCTGTGCGACCGCTGCAAGCAGGCGTACCAGCACCCGCTGGAGGAGCTCGTGGCGCTGCGTCTGATGGCCGGGCACGAGACGGTGGTCCCGACCCTCTACAAGCCCATCGGCTGCACCTCCTGCTCCAACACGGGGTACCGAGGCCGGATCGCATTGCACGAGGTCATGCCGGTCTCGGAGGACATCGAGCGGCTCGCGGTCGCCCGCGCGTCGAGCGCCGAGATCGGGCGCGCCGCGGTCGCTCAGGGCATGTCGACCCTGCGTGACGACGGCTGGGCGAAGGCGCAGCTGGGTCTGACATCCATCGAGGAGATCCTGCGAGTGGTCGCGTGAGTCCGAGTCATGCCGCCGTTCCCGAGGGAGGAACCGTGAACAAGCCGGCCTATGAGATCCCGGTCACCGATCCGGCGCAGCCGCCGTTCGGAGCACCGGGCGCCGCGGGAGCCATGCCGCCCACGCGCGGCGAGCTCCCCCCTGAGCTGCCGGGACCGGCGGTGGACTACTCGCAGCTGCCGCCCCCCGCGGTCACGCCGGTCGAGCAGCCGTCGGTCCCGGCGTCTTCTGCGACGCCGGCCCCGGCACCGGCTCCCTCCGGGATCCCGGGCCTGATCCCGGCTCCCGGCGACCCGCTGCTGTCGACCCCGGTGTACTCGCTCGATGCTGAACCTTCCGTGCTGAGCGCACCCGCGGCATCCGTGGCCACCCCGGTTCCGCAGGGCACGAGCATCCCGGGCCTCACGCCGGCGCCGCTCGAGTCCCTGCTCACGATGCCGGAGTACGAGCCGCTGCCGCCGCTGCGCCTCGTGAAGGAGAAGGAGTCACGTCGCGCCGTCTTCATGGACGACGAGTACACGCAGGCGGCCCGCGGGAAGGCGGATGCCGATCTCCTGGCCGCGCTCGAGACGGTCGTCAACGAGGGGGCATCCGACCTCCACGTGTCGATCGGCGCGCCACCCATGATCCGTGTCGACGGCGGCCTCCGCGCCATCGACGAGACCGACGTCTGGGATCGGGAGCGCGTCGCCGCGGCGCTCTACAGCCTGCTGAGCGACGAGCAGGCGCTGAAGTTCGACGAGGAGCTCGAGCTGGACTTCGCGTTCACGCTGTCCGAGAGCTCACGCTTCCGCGTCAACTACTTCCTGCAGCGCGGCGCCATCGGCGCGGCGTTCCGTCTCATCCCGGTCGAGATCAAACAGCTGGACGAGCTGGGCGTTCCGGAGGTCGTGGCGGAGTTCGCCAAGCTCCCGCGCGGCCTCGTGCTCGTGACCGGCCCGACCGGTTCCGGCAAGTCGACGACCCTCGCCGCCCTCGTCGATCTGGTGAACCAGACCCGATCCGACCACATCGTCACGGTCGAGGACCCGATCGAGTTCATGCATCAGAACAAGCGCTCGCTGATCAACCAGCGCGAGGTCGGCAACGACACCCACAGCTTCGGCAACGCGCTCAAGCACGTGCTGCGCCAGGACCCGGACGTGATCCTGATCGGCGAGCTCCGCGACCTGGAGACCATCTCGGTGGCCCTGACCGCCGCCGAGACCGGCCACCTCGTGTTCGCGACCCTGCACACCCAGGATGCCGGATCCACGATCGACCGCGTCATCGACGTCTTCCCCCCGCATCAGCAGGGGCAGGTGCGCACGCAGCTCGCGTCGACCCTGCAGGGCGTCGTCTGTCAGACGCTCGTCAAGCGGGCGGGCGGTGTCGGCCGCGCGGTGGCGACGGAGGTCATGGTGACGACACCCGCGATCGCGAACCTCATCCGCGAGGGCAAGACGTACCAGGTGCGCTCTTCCCTGCAGGCCGGGCGCCAGAACGGCATGCACACGATGGACCAGCACCTGGCGGAGCTCGTGAACGGCGGCCTGATCACGTACGGCGCGGCGCTGGAGAAGGTGCACGACGTCGAGGACTTCAAACGTCTGGTGCACCGCACCGGCGACAACGATCCGACGGCCGGCTTCGGCCAGCTGGGGGGCTTCTGATGTCGAATCTGCTCACCTACGCCTACAAGGGGCGCGACGGCGCCGGCAAGCTCGTCAAGGGCAAGGTGGAGGCGCCGAGCGAGGCCGCGGTCGTCACGCGTTTGCGCACGATGTCGATCTCGCCGATCGAGGTGTCGACCTTCACCGGCGGCAGCGGTCTCCAGATGGACCTCAACATCTCCTTCCTCGAGAAGAAGGTCAAGCTCAAGGACCTCGCCGTCATGAGCCGGCAGATGTCGACGATGGTCGGCGCCGGCCTGTCGCTGCTGCGCTCGCTCACCATCCTCAGCGAGCAGACCGAGAACAAGAAGCTCGCCCGCGCTCTCACGTCGGTGCGCGGGCTCGTCGAGACCGGATCCTCGCTCTCCGACGCCCTCGCGCGGCAGGGACGGATCTTCCCGCCGATCATGATCCATCTCGTGCGGGCCGGTGAGGTGGGCGGGTTCCTCGACCAGTCGCTCGACTCGATCGCGGAGACATTTGAGAAGGATGTCAAGCTGCGCCAGACCATCAAGTCGGCGATGACCTATCCGGTCGTCGTGCTCGTGATGGCGCTGCTGTCAGTGGTCGGAATGGTGACGTTCATCGTTCCCATCTTCGAGAACATGTTCAAGAGCCTCGGTGGCCAGCTGCCGCTGCCGACACAGATCCTCGTGACGATCTCGCACAACATGATCTGGATCGGACCGGTGCTGGCCGTCGGCATCATCGCGTTCACCTGGTGGTGGAACCGGCACAAGCACGACGAGAAGGTCCGTGCTCGGGTCGATCCCTGGCGGCTCAAGGTACCGGTGTTCGGGATGCTGTTCCGCAAGGTCGCCATCGCCCGGTTCGCGCGCAACTTCAGCACCATGACGCACTCGGGTGTGCCGATTCTGCAGGCGCTCTCCATCGTCGGCGACACCTCGGGCAACTGGGTCATCGAGAACGCACTGCGCAAGGTGCAGGACTCGGTGCGCTCCGGCCGCACGATCGCGGCGCCGCTGGCCGAGGAGCCGGTGTTCCCGTCGATGGTTACCCAGATGATCGCCGTCGGCGAGGACTCGGGCTCGCTCGAGCAGATGCTGGGCAAGATCGCGGACTTCTACGACGAGGAGGTGCAGACCACGACCGAGCAGCTCACCTCGCTCATCGAGCCGCTCATGATCGCCGTGATCGGCACGGTCATCGGCGGCATGATCGTCGCGCTCTACATGCCGATCTTCACGATCTACAACAACGTCCACTGACCCTGCAACTGGGGGCGTGTCACAACCGGATTGCCCCCGTTCGCGGGATTCACAACTTCATTTCCACAACTGAATATTCACTTGGGGGGTCATTTTTGGGGGGCCACCCGTCCAACACACGTCTTACGACAAAGGATGGGAAATTGATTACTGCAATCCACAACTCGCTGCGCACCAAGCGTGAGCGTCTCGAGGACAACGAGGGCGGCTTCACGCTCATCGAGCTCCTCGTCGTCGTTCTGATCATCGGCATCCTCGCCGCGATCGCCATCCCGGTCTTCCTCGGCCAGCAGGACCAGGCCAAGGACTCCGCTGCGAAGTCCGATCTCGCGAACGCCAAGGTCGCCTATGTCAGCTTCCTGGTCGACACTCCGGCCGGCACGACCGCCATCGCCGATCTAGAGACGCAGGCGTACGGATTCGTCCCGACCGCCGGTGTCACGGTCACGATCGCGAAGGGCGATGGCCCGGACTTCTGCATCGACGCGACCAGCGCCAGCTCGGGCAAGAAGCCCTTCCACATCACCAACAGCGGTGGCGTCCAGGACGGCACCTGCGCGGCAACACCGTAACCCGCTGATCGTGAGTCGTGGGGCGTCCATCGCGGCGCCCCACGACTCGCTTCAAATTCGGCGACGAGAAGGGGGGTCGACGTCATGCATCGCATCACCACCGAGGACGAAGGTTTCGGCCTCGTCGAGATCGTCGTCTCGATGTTCATGCTCGCCATCCTCGCGATGGCGTTCCTGCCGATCCTCGTGCAGGGGCTCAAGCAGTCGTCCTCCAACGCGACGCTCGCCACCGCCACGCAGCTCGTCAACCAGCAGTTGCAGAAAGCGCAGGCCAAAGGACCGCAGTGCACCCTCGTCGAGTCCGTCGCGGGCATGCAGCAGCTCACCGATCCGCAGGGCGTGGAGATCCAGGTCACCACGAGCGTCGGAGCCTGCCCCACCGCCGTCGGCGGGACCGTGTCGGTGACGGTGTCCGCGGTCCGGCAGGACAGCGGCGACACCGTCGCATCCGCCTCGACCCTGGTGTACGTGAAACATGACTGACCACACCGCGAGTGACAGCGGCTTCACGCTCGTCGAAATGCTGGTCGCCCTCGCCCTCACGACGCTCGTCATGACGGTCATCGGGGGGCTGTTCATCAGCCTCACCCAGACGCAGCAGACGGTCGACGCGGTGACGTCCTCGACCACCTCCGGGCAACAGGTCGCGACCACCATCACCGACCGGGTGCGGAACGGTTCCGGATTCCGAGTGACGTCGGTCGGATCCGACCAACTGCTCGTCACCCGCTCCGCGGGCACAGGCAGCACCTTGACCTGGACCTGCTACGGCTGGTACTACTCCGCTGCCGACGAGTCGCTCCGCATGACGACGAGCACACCCGGCACCCGCATCACCGCGCCGACGTCGGCCCAGCTCACCAGCTGGACGCTGCTCGCCAGCGGTGTCACGCCCCGGGGCACGGCCCCGGTCTTCGCGCCGGACGACACGGGAAGCGTGCTCACCGTCACGTTCGACACCCACCGCGCCGGGCATCCGTCCGTCGCCATTCAGACCTCGGCATCACCTCTGACCGGCACCACGGAGGACAACTCATGCTTCTGACCCGTATCCAGCGCTCCCTCCGCGGCACCCGCGACGACCGGGGCGTCGCCCTGGCCGCCGTCCTCGGCCTCATGGGCGTCAGCATGCTGCTCACCACCGTGGTCGCGAGCTCCGTCATCACGGCCGTCAGCTACAGCTCCAACACCCGTGCCGGCGTGCAGTCGCAGGCCGCCGCCGAGGCGGGCATCGCCGCGGCGCGAGCCGGTCTCGTCGCCCAGGACTGCGCGGTTCACGGTGGCGCGTACCGCAGCGACGTGGGCGCGACGCCGGCATACTTCGCCACCATCTGGATGCCGTTCGGCACTGGCTGGCGCCGCGGATGCCCCTCCGACACGTCGACGCAGGTGCGGATCCTCTCCACCGGCTACGCCGACGCGAACGCGGTCGGCGCAGCGACGTCCGGCGACAGGACCAACCTCGAGGCGATCCTCTCGGCGGGCGCCGTGGTGACCCAGACGAGCACGAGCACGACGACGACGACGCCGCCGACGCAGATCAACTCCAGCGGCCCTGCCGTGTACGCCTACAGCTCGCAGGGCTTCAGCGGTTCGGGCACGCTTGTCTCGGTGGACGGCAACTCGCCCGACATCATGGTGAAGACGGGCAATGTCTCATGCTCCGGCGCCGCATCGGGCGCTTCCGACCTGGTCGTGCAGGGGGGCAACCTCAACCTCAGCGGATCGTGCAACATCGCGGGCAACGTCTGGTCGACCGGTTCCACGACGATCTCCGGCGGCGTGAAGGTCGGCGGCAACGTGGTCGCGGCCGGCGTCTCGATCCCCAGTGGATCGGTGGGTGGCAGCCTCTGGTCCACCGGCCCGGTGTCGATGTCGGGTGGCAGCAGCTCGGTCTCCAAGAACGTGACCGCGACGTCGCTCACGTTCTCGGGCGGCGGCAAGGTCGGCGGCAACGCATGGATCTACGGCGCGACGACCATGGACTGGGGCTCCAAGATCAGCGGGAACGTCACGACCAAGACGTATTCGGCGCCCGCGTGGTCGAGCGGTCTCGTCTCGGGCACCATCACCACGACGAGCCCCTCCACGCCCGGCACCAGCCCGTATGCGACCCCGTCGGTGCCCGTGGTGCCGGACTGGGTCGACTTCGCCTACACCGCGAGCGACTGGACGGGGTTCACCGAGGTCAAGCTGCCCGCCACCAGTGGCACGTGCGGCACGACGGAATTGCGGAATGCCGTGCAGGATCACCCGAGCACGCCGATCGTCGTGAACGCCCTCGCATGCACCGGCGGCATCTACGTCGGCGGTGCCGACAAGATCGCCCTCGACGGGGACATGGCGATCATCTCGAACAAGTTCAGCATGACCGGCAGCGGTGGTTTCACCTCGTCTGCCAACGCGCGCCTCTGGATGGTCACGCCGGACAGCACGGCCGACGGCAAGCCGACCTGCCCCAGCGGCTCGAGCTACAACATCGACGGCGGGTTCACCGTGCAGTCGAACATCTCTCTCATGATGTACAGCCCCTGCCAGATCGTTCTGGCCTCGGGCCTGAACCTCTATGGTCAGGTGTTCGCAGGGCAGGCGGGCATCTCCGGCGGCGCGACTCTTCACTACCTCACGGTCGGCCTGCCCGGCTGGGACCTGTGGACGGGCCACGCCACGCCGTCGACCCCGGTGTCGACCACGACGACGTCGACGACGACGACCAATGACGTCGAGTCGACTCGCACCCTGCTGTCGTCCCGCAACGTCTCCGAGTCCAACTGATGGCCGCTGTCGTCGCGCTCGGCGCGTTCGGATCGATCATCGGGTCGTTCCTGAACGTCGTCGTCTACCGTGTGCCGCGCGGCATATCGATCGTGTCGCCGCGGAGCGCGTGCGGATCGTGCGGCCATGAGGTGCGGTGGCATGACAACATCCCTCTCGTCTCGTGGCTCGTGCTGCGTGGGCGCTGCCGCGACTGCAGAGCTCGCATCTCGATCCGCTACCCGCTCATCGAACTCGCCGGTGCCGCGTTCTTCGTGCTGGTAGCCGAGTTCTTCGCGCCCGCGCTGTTCGCGTCGGCGTCGGCCACCATGCTCGGCTCATCGGCTCTTGCGCTGGCCGCGTTCCTCTACCTCGCGGCGATCAGCCTCGCGCTCGCGGTCATCGACATCGAGACCCATCGGCTGCCGAACGCGATCGTGCTGCCCGCTTACCCCGTCGGCGTAGTTCTGCTGACGCTCTCGGCCGGGCTCGGCGCCGACCTCGGCCGGCTGATCAGCGCGGCCGTGGGCGCCGGCGCAATGCTCGTCGTCTATCTGCTGCTGGCCGTGCCGCGGCCCGGCGGCATGGGGCTCGGCGACGTGAAGCTCGCGGGCGTGATCGGCCTGTTCGCGGGCTGGCTCGGCTGGGCGCCGCTCGTCGTGGCCGGCATCGGCGGATTCATCCTGGGCGGCCTGTTCGGCATAGTGCTGCTGGCCGCCGGTCGCGGACGCAAGACCGCCATCGCCTTCGGGCCGTGGATGCTGGCCGGAGCCTGGATCGGCATCCTCTTCGGTGATCGGATCGTCGCCAGCTACCTCGCCCTGTTCGGGCTGACGTGAGTCACTGAAAGAAATACGGAATCGGGGGATCCGCAATGGGAACGACAGTCGTAGGTGTCGACATCGGCAGCAATGCCGTACGCGCCGTCGAGGTGCAGGGATGTGACACGGCGAAGCCGTTGATCGTCCGGCAGCACGAGATCGCGGTGCCGGAATCGGCGGTGCGCCGCGGCGAGGTGGTGGAGCAGAGCACGGTCGCGACCGCGCTCCGCCGGCTGTGGTCCGCGGCGGGCTTCAAGTCGAAGAACGTGGTGCTGGGCATCGGGGGACAGCGCGTGTTCGCTCGCGACCTGACGGTTCCGCGGGCTCCGCTCGAGCAGATCCGCGAGTCGCTTCCGTTCCACGTGCAGGAGCTGCTGCCGGTGCCCATCGCCGACGTGCTGCTCGACTTCTACCCATTGACGGAGGAGCAGGGCGAGAACGGTCCGGCCGTGGGCGGGCTGCTCGTCGCGGGGCTCAAGGACGCGATCACGGCGAATGTCGCGGCCGTCATGGGCGCCGGTCTGCATCCGGTGCACGTCGACCTGATCCCCTTTGCCGTCGCGCGCGCTCTCGCGCCGCTGCGCACCGCACGCGGCCGTGACGTCATCGTCTCGCTCGGGGCGAACACGACTAACGTCGTCGTGGTCGACGACGGGGTGCCGCGCTATGTCCGCATTCTTCCCAACGGCGGCGACGACGTCACGAGGATGCTCGCGTCGCGGCTGCAGTGGCCACCGGAGCAGGCGGAGCAGGCCAAGCGCGCGCTCGGCATGGGCGGTCCGATGATGCGCCTGGAAGACCGCCCGATCATCGAGATCGTGTACGAGGTGGTCGGCGAGCTGATCTCCGGCATCCGCAACACGCTCGCGTATTACGCCAACGCGCACCCTGCCGCGCCGATCCAGCGGATCGTGCTCTCCGGCGGCGGAGCCCAGCTGAGCGGACTCGCCGGCGCGCTGTCGGAGATGACGAAGCTGCCCATCGCCGCGGCCGACCCCTACGTAGCCGTCGCCTCGAAGGCCCGGGCGCGGCCGGCGCCGACAGAGCAGGACGCGTACGTCACCGCGATCGGCCTCGCGCTCGGGAGCCACGCATGAGCGCCACGACCAACGCCACGCGGAATCTGGTGCTCGCGGGCGAGCCGCGCGTGCAACTTCTGCCGCCCTCGGTCCAGGCTCGCGAGAAGGTGCGCAGCGCACAGCGCCTCGTCGTCCTGGCGCTCGTGGCAGGCGTCGCCGTCGCCGCGGCGATGTACGGATTCGGCGTCGTGACCGCCGGTTCCGCCCAGGCGGCGCTCGCCTCGGCGCAGTCCGAGACCCAGACCGTGATCTCCGCGCAGGCGAAGTATCACCAGGCGACGCAGATCGCCTCGACCGTCAGCGCCATCAAGCAGACGCAGCAGGTGGGCACCTCGCTCGAGGTGCTGTGGGCCCCGCTGATCGGCCGCATCGGGTCGGGCTTGCCGCAGGGTGTCTCGCTGTCGTCGGTCACGGCGACGGGCCAGACGCCATGGGGGGCCGCGCTCGCTCCGGAGGGTCCCCTGCGTGCGCCGCGGATCGCCGTGCTCGCGCTGGTG
Organism: Pseudolysinimonas kribbensis; assembly: GCF_039531715.1. Classification (NCBI taxonomy): domain Bacteria; kingdom Bacillati; phylum Actinomycetota; class Actinomycetes; order Micrococcales; family Microbacteriaceae; genus Pseudolysinimonas; species Pseudolysinimonas kribbensis. Next base: position 1,113,691 of record NZ_BAAAQO010000002.1, read on the forward strand.
ATCTCGAGCCCGGCACCGCCGGACATCGAGGCGGTCACCGCGATGCTGCGCAGCCTGCCCGGGTACGCGGACTCCACGGTGCAGTCTTCCACTGCCGGCGATGGGGGGGTCGAGACGACCATCTCGCTGACGCTCGGCGCAGGCGCCCTGTCGGGACGCTTCGCTACTCCGGCACCGGCGTCGAGCGACGCCCCGGCGGACGGAGCATCGCGATGATGCGCAGCCCACGCACCTGGCACCTGATCGCGGTGCTCGCGGTGCTCGTGATCGTGGCCCTCGGCTGGTTCCTCGGCGCATCGCCGCTGCTCCAGCAGGCGGCCGCGGCCGACCAGAGCCGCGCGCAGGTTCAGCAGCAGAACGCGCAGCAGCGCACCGTGCTCGCCTCGATGCGGGGCCAGTACGACAAGCTCGACGAATTGCAGGCTCAGATGGCGAGCCTCCAGCTCTCAGTGCCGGGTACCGTCGACCTCGATGACTTCTTCGACCAGGTCGCCGCGATCGCCTCGGCAGCAGGAGCGTCGATCACCTCGATCACGGCCGGCGAGGCGCAGCCCTACGGCCTGACCGCGGGCGGCAGCGGCACGCCTGCGAAGTCGGCGGCGTCGTCGACGCCGCAGCCGACCTCGTCGGCCACGCCCGCGGCGTCCGCCACGCCGGCCCCGGCCGCGACGGCCGCCGCTCCGGTCGCCGCCGCTCCGAAGACTCCCACTGGCGACCTGGCGTCGAAGCTCTATGTCGTGCCGATCGACATCTCGCTGAGCAGCGGCCCGAGCCAGGTGACGGCCTTCGTCAACGGGCTCCAGACCGGCAAGCGGCTGATCCTCGTCAGCTCGATGGCGTACACGAGCTCCCCGGCGGGTGGAACGGTGTCCGGGTTCGTCTTCGTGGTGCACGATCCCTCGGCGTCCGCAGCCTCGCCGAGCGCCACATCCTCGCCGACATCGACCGGCGCCGCCACGCCCACTCCGACCCCGTCGAGCACCGTGCAGACGCCCCGACCTGCGCCGACGCCCACGAAGTAGTACCCTTATTCGGGTGTGCGCTCGTCGCACACGTTCCCCATGCCTGACGAACGCCCGCGAGGGTCTGTTGGGATGCGCGCGGGGAAGGGTCACCGCCACCCGGCGGCTCGACCCCCACGGCATATCCGTCAGCTGTCCCGCACCGATTCCGGTGCCGGGGGCGGATCCCGATGGAACACCATCAACGCTGTCACCGTGCAGCAATGACATAGGAGCAGGTTTGCCCACCATCCAGCAGCTGGTCCGCAAGGGCCGCACGCCGAAGGTCGTCAAGACCAAGGCGCCGGCCCTCAAGGCCAACCCGCAGCAGCGGGGCGTGTGCACGCGCGTGTACACCACCACCCCGAAGAAGCCGAACTCGGCCCTCCGCAAGGTCGCCCGCGTCAAGCTCTCCAACGGCACCGAGGTCACCGCCTACATCCCCGGCGAGGGCCACAACCTGCAGGAGCACTCGATGGTGCTCGTCCGCGGCGGTCGTGTGAAGGACCTCCCCGGCGTGCGCTACAAGATCGTGCGCGGCGCGCTCGACACCCAGGCCGTCAAGAACCGCAAGCAGGCTCGCAGCCGTTACGGCGCGAAGCTCGACAAGAAGTAAGCCGATGCCTCGTAAAGGACCCGCGCCCAAGCGCCCCGTCGTCAACGACCCCGTCTACGGTGCCCCCGTCGTCAGCCAGCTCGTGAACAAGATCCTGGTCGACGGTAAGAAGGACCTCGCCCAGCGCATCGTCTACGGCGCGCTCGAGGGCGTCGCCAAGAAGTCCGATCAGGATGCCGTCACCGTGCTCAAGAAGGCGCTCGACAACGTGCGCCCGACCCTCGAGGTCAAGAGCCGCCGCGTCGGCGGATCGACCTACCAGGTGCCGGTCGAGGTGAAGCCGCACCGCGCGAACACCCTCGCGCTGCGCTGGCTGACCTCGTACGCGAAGTCGCGTCGTGAGAAGACGATGACCGAGCGCCTCACCAACGAGATCCTGGATGCCTCCAACGGCCTGGGTGCCGCGGTCAAGCGCCGCGAGGACACCCACAAGATGGCCGAGAGCAACCGGGCCTTCGCGCACTACCGCTGGTAACAACCCTGCGGGTCGACTAGCCGCGAAGCGGCGTATCGAAACCCCGGTCTCGATGCGCGCTTCGCGCTACTCGACCCTCTCACCACCAAGAAGTAAGGAACCCCCGTGGCACAGGACGTGCTCACCGACCTCAAGAAGGTCCGCAACTTCGGCATCATGGCGCACATCGACGCCGGCAAGACGACGACGACCGAGCGGATCCTCTTCTACACCGGTGTCAACCACAAGATCGGCGAGGTGCACGACGGCGCCGCGACGATGGACTGGATGGCGCAGGAGCAGGAGCGCGGCATCACCATCACGTCGGCGGCGACCACGTGCTTCTGGGAGGGCTACCAGCTCAACATCATCGACACGCCCGGACACGTGGACTTCACCGTCGAGGTGGAGCGCAACCTGCGCGTGCTCGACGGCGCGGTCGCCGTCTTCGACGGCAAGGAGGGCGTGGAGCCCCAGTCGGAGACCGTCTGGCGTCAGGCCGACAAGTACGACGTGCCGCGCATCTGCTTCGTCAACAAGATGGACAAGCTCGGCGCGGACTTCTACTTCACCGTCGACACGATCATCAAGCGCCTCGGCGCGAAGCCGCTCGTGATGCAGATCCCGATCGGCGCGGAGTCGTCGTTCGAAGGCGTCGTCGACCTGGTCTACATGCGCGCGCTCACCTGGCGCGGCGATGCCAAGGGCGACGTGAAGATGGGCGCCGAGTACGCCATCGAGGAGATCCCGGCCGACCTTCAGGCGAAGGCCGAGGAGTACCGCGCGGTGCTGCTCGAGACGGTCGCCGAGACGAGCGAGGAGCTTCTCGAGAAGTACTTCGCCGGCGAGGAGATCACCCCCGAGGAGATCAAGGCCGCCGTCCGTCAGCTCACCATCGACAGCGCGCTGTACCCGGTGTTCTGCGGCTCGGCGTTCAAGAACCGCGGCGTGCAGCCGATGCTCGACGCGGTCGTGGACTATCTCCCGTCGCCGCTGGACATGCCGGCAGTCGAGGGACACGACATCCGCGACGAGGAGAAGGTCATCGAGCGTCACGCCGACGCCTCGGAGCCGTTCTCGGCGCTCGCCTTCAAGATCGCGGTGCACCCGTTCTTCGGACGACTCACCTACATCCGGGTGTACTCGGGCCACCTCGACACGGGCGCCCAGGTCATCAACTCGACCAAGGGCAAGAAGGAGCGCATCGGGAAGATCTTCCAGATGCACGCCAACAAGGAGAACCCGGTCGATCACGTGACCGCCGGGCACATCTACGCGGTCATCGGCCTCAAGGACACCACCACCGGTGACACCCTGAGCGACCCGAACGCGCAGGTGATCCTCGAGTCGATGACGTTCCCGGAGCCGGTCATCGAGGTCGCGATCGAGCCCAAGACGAAGGCGGACCAGGAGAAGCTGGGCACCGCCATCCAGAAGCTCGCCGAAGAGGACCCGACGTTCCGCACCGAGCAGAACCAGGAGACCGGCCAGACCATCATCAAGGGCATGGGCGAGCTCCACCTCGACATCCTGGTCGACCGCATGAAGCGGGAGTTCAACGTCGAGGCCAACGTGGGCAAGCCGCAAGTCGCCTACCGCGAGACGATCCGCCGCGCGGTCGAGAAGTACGACTACACCCACAAGAAGCAGACGGGCGGCTCCGGCCAGTTCGCCAAGGTGCAGATCACGCTCGAGCCGCTCGAGGTGACCCCGGAGACCTCGTACGAGTTCGTGAACGCCGTCACCGGCGGTCGCGTGCCGCGCGAGTACATCCCCTCGGTCGATCACGGCATCCAGGACGCCATGCAGGTCGGCGTGCTGGCGGGCTACCCGACCGTGGGCGTCAAGGCGACCCTGGTCGACGGTGCCGCGCACGACGTGGACTCCTCCGAGATGGCGTTCAAGATCGCCGGCTCGATGGCGTACAAGGAGGCGGCCCGCAAGGCGCAGCCGGTGCTCCTCGAGCCGCTCATGGCGGTCGAGGTGCGCACGCCCGAGGAGTACATGGGCGACGTGATCGGCGACCTCAACTCGCGGCGCGGCCAGATCCAGTCGATGGATGACGCGACCGGCGTCAAGGTCGTCACCGCGAAGGTGCCGCTGTCGGAGATGTTCGGCTACGTCGGCGACCTGCGCTCGAAGACCTCGGGCCGGGCCGTCTACTCGATGACGTTCGACAGCTACTCCGAGGTGCCGAAGAACGTCGCCGACGAGATCGTGCTCAAGGGCAAGGGCGACTAGCTCAACAAGCCGGGGCGGCAGAGCCCCACTACAGTAAGTAACCGAAATCCGGATCCTGAGGAGGACCCACAGTGGCCAAGGCCAAGTTCGAGCGGACCAAGCCGCACGTCAACATCGGAACGATCGGTCACGTCGACCACGGCAAGACGACGCTCACCGCCGCCATCTCGAAGGTGCTCGCGGACAAGTACCCGTCGGCTGTCAACGTCCCGCGTGACTTCGCGTCGATCGACTCCGCTCCCGAGGAGCGCCAGCGCGGCATCACGATCAACATCTCGCACGTCGAGTACGAGACGCCGAAGCGCCACTACGCGCACGTCGACGCCCCGGGTCACGCCGACTACATCAAGAACATGATCACCGGTGCTGCCCAGATGGACGGCGCGATCCTCGTGGTCGCGGCGACCGACGGCCCGATGGCGCAGACCCGCGAGCACGTGCTGCTCGCCAAGCAGGTCGGCGTGCCCTACCTGCTGGTCGCGCTCAACAAGGCCGACATGGTCGACGACGAGGAGATCCTGGAGCTCGTCGAGCTCGAGGTCCGCGAGCTGCTGAGCAGCCAGGACTTCGACGGCGACAACGCGCCGGTCGTGCGCGTCTCGGGCCTCAAGGCGCTCGAGGGCGACGAGAAGTGGACGCAGTCGGTCCTCGACCTCATGGAGGCCGTCGACAACAGCATCCCCGACCCGGTGCGCGACAAGGACAAGCCGTTCCTCATGCCCATCGAGGACGTCTTCACCATCACCGGCCGCGGCACGGTCGTGACGGGTCGCGCGGAGCGCGGCACCCTCGCGATCAACTCCGAGGTCGAGATCGTCGGCATCCGCCCGACGCAGAAGACCACGGTCACGGGTATCGAGATGTTCCACAAGCAGCTCGACGAGGCGTGGGCCGGCGAGAACTGCGGTCTGCTCCTGCGCGGCACCAAGCGCGAGGACGTCGAGCGCGGTCAGGTCGTCGTCAAGCCGGGTTCGGTCACGCCGCACACCAACTTCGAGGGCACGGCGTACATCCTGTCCAAGGACGAGGGCGGCCGTCACAACCCGTTCTACGCGAACTACCGTCCGCAGTTCTACTTCCGCACCACCGACGTGACCGGCGTCATCACGCTGCCCGAGGGCACCGAGATGGTCATGCCCGGCGACACCGTCGGCATGTCGGTCGAGCTGATCCAGCCGATCGCCATGGAGGAGGGCCTGGGCTTCGCCATCCGCGAGGGCGGCCGCACCGTCGGCGCCGGAACGGTCACGAAGATCCTCAAGTAGTACCCGCACCACGCGAAGGGGTCGAGCCACACGGCTCGGCCCCTTTCCGCGTCCCCGCTGACAACAGATCGTCTCTTTGCCATCCGACGCGCCCCGCGCGGATGCGATCGGATGGCAAGACGTCGTTCGGATGATGCGGCCGACCTCTGGATTCCGGCTGGGCACTCGACGCACGGCCCGGGTCGCCGCATACCGTCGAGCCATGCCGCGCCTGCGCCGATCCGATTCGAGCGGACCGGGCATCCGTCGCGTCCGCGCCGGTCGGGGCTTCTGGTATCGCGACGTCACGGGGCAGCGGGTGGACGACCCGGTGCTCCTCGACCGGATCGCGGCCCTCGCGATCCCGCCCGCCTGGACCGACGTGTGGATCGCGCCCTACGCCAACGGCCACATCCAGGCGACCGGCATCGACGTCGCAGGGCGCCACCAGTACCTCTACCACCCGACCTGGCGCGAGCAGAAGGACCGCATCAAGTTCGACCGCGCCCTGACCCTTGCCGAGTCGCTGCCGGTCGCGCGGCGGGGCGTCACGCTCGATCTGCGGCGCGAAGGCCTCGGCCGGGAGCGCGTCCTCGCGGCGGCCTTCCGGATGCTCGACACGGGCAGCCTGCGGGTGGGGTCGGAGCGCTACGCGGACGAGCACGGCAGCTACGGCCTGTCGACGCTGCGGGGCGCGCACGCGAAGGTGCGCGGCGACGAGGTGCTGCTCGACTTCCCGGCCAAGAGCGGCAAGGAGTGGCGCAGCGAGATCCGGGATGCCGACCTCGCCGCCGTCGTCCGGGCGCTGAAGCGACGCGGCACTCGAGCGAAGCTGCTGGCCTGGCACGAGGACGGGCGATGGCATCCGGTGGCCGCGGCCGACATCAACGCGGATGTCCATGAGCGCACCGGCGGCGAGTTCACCGCGAAGGACTTCCGCACCCTGCACGGCACGATCGCCGCGGCCGCCTCGCTCGCGCAGGCCGGGCCGAAGTCGTCGCCGACGGCCCGCAAGCGTGCCGTCGCGGAGGCGATGCGGGTCGCCGCCGCGGTGCTCGGCAACACCCCCGCCGTCGCCCGCGCCAGCTATGTCGACCCCCGGGTCGTCGACCTCTACGACGAGGGACGCACGATCGACCCGAACCGGCTGCACGCCGCCGAGAGCGAGCTCCGGGCGCTGCTTTTCGAGTAGCGTCAGCTGACCGCTCAGGCCGACAACCGGCGCCCGAGACGGTCGCCGGGGCGTGTCGCCGTGGAGGTCCGAAAGGACCTCCACCTTCAGGCGACACGCCCGGCTTGCAGCACCTCCCGGGGTGTGGCAAACTCTTCTAGTTCAATACGCCGCGCCTCGCGCGCGGTTCACTGCCAGAGCAGTGCACAGCCCCGAGTAATCGCCGGGCTGGGCCGCGGGTAGAAGAACACAGCTTCAATCGAACCCCGATCCTTCGTGGGAGACGTGTGTGCCGCGTGCACGACACGCCCGACCGCGGGGTGCGAAGGGGCTTTGACAGAAGAACAGCGGTGCGCGAACAGCAGTGTCGCGCGGGTGCGGACCGGAACCGGAGACGGGGACGGGACCGCGCATGGAACGAGAGAGAGAACGCATGGCGGGACAGAAGATCCGCATCCGGCTGAAGTCGTACGACCACGCCGGACTCGACGCGTCGGCACGCAAGATCGTCGACACCGTGACCCGCGCGGGCGCGACGGTGGTCGGCCCGGTGCCGCTGCCCACGGAGAAGAACGTGGTCGTCGTGATCCGTTCCCCTCACAAGTACAAGGACTCCCGCGAGCACTTCGAGAAGCGCACCCACAAGCGGCTCATCGACATCATCGACCCGACGCCCAAGGCCGTCGACTCGCTGATGCGTCTCGATCTGCCCGCTGACGTCAACATCGAGATCAAGCTCTAAGGACCCCGCCATGACTGCAGTCAAGACGACCAAGGGTCTGCTCGGCACCAAGCTCGGTATGACCCAGGTCTGGGACGCCGACAACCGGCTCGTCCCCGTGACCGTCGTCCAGATCACTCCGAACGTCGTGACCCAGGTCCGCTCGGAGGAGAAGGACGGCTACACCGCCGTGCAGATCGCCTACGGCGTGATCGACCCGCGCAAGGTGAACAAGCCGAGCACCGGCCACTTCGACAAGGCGGGCGTCACGCCCCGCCGACACCTCACCGAGGTCCGCACCTCCGACGCTGCCGAGTACAGCCTCGGTCAGGAGCTCGCGGTGGACATCTTCGAGGCCGGCCAGCTGGTCGACGTCGTCGGCACGAGCAAGGGCAAGGGCTTCGCCGGCGTCATGAAGCGCCACAACTTCAAGGGCGTCTCGTCCAGCCACGGTTCGCACCGCAACCACCGCAAGCCCGGTTCGATCGGCGCGTCCTCGACGCCCTCGCGCGTGTTCAAGGGCATGCGGATGGCGGGCCGCATGGGCGGCGAGCGCGTCACCGTGCAGGGCCTCGCGGTCCACTCGGTCGACGCCGAGAAGGGCCTCCTCCTGGTCAAGGGCGCCGTCCCCGGCGCCCGCGGCCGCATCGTCTTCGTCCGTACCGCCGTGAAGGGGGCCTGACCATGGCTGCTGTCGACGTCGTCGACGCGACCGGCAAGAAGACCGGTTCCGTGGAGCTGCCCGCGCAGCTCTTCGACGTGACCCCGAACGTGCCGCTCATCCACCAGGTGGTGACCGCGCAGCTCGCGGCCGCCCGCCAGGGCACCCACTCCACCAAGAACCGCGGCGAGGTCTCCGGATCGGGTGTCAAGCCGTTCAAGCAGAAGGGCACCGGCCGCAGCCGTCAAGGTTCGGTCCGCGCCCCGGAGCACCGCGGCGGCGGTATCGTGCACGGCCCTGTGCCGCGCGACTACGCCCAGCGCACCCCCAAGAAGATGATCGCCTCCGCGCTGCTGGGTCTGCTCAGCGACCGCGCTCGTGGCGAGCGTCTGCACGTGGTGTCGGTGCTCGGCGGCGAGACGCCGTCGACCAAGTCGGCCGTCGCGCAGCTCGACGCCCTCGGCGCCGTGCGCAACGTGCTCATCGTGCTCGCGCGCGGTGACGAGGCCGGGTACAAGAGCGTCCGGAACATCCCGGAGATCCACGTGCTGTTCGCCGACCAGCTGAATGCGTACGACGTCGTGACCAGCGACGACATCGTCTTCACCAAGGCGGCTTTCGACTCCTTCGTGGAGTCCCGGAGCAAGACCGAGGAGGCTGCCAAGTGAGCGGCTACAACAAGGACCCGCGCGACGTCATCCTCGCGCCGGTCGTGAGCGAGAAGAGCTACGGGCTCATCGACGAGGGCAAGTACACCTTCATCGTCGACCCCCGCTCGAACAAGACCGAGATCAAACTGGCGATCGAGAAGATCTTCGGCGTCAAGGTCGACTCGGTGAACACCCTCAACCGCACGGGCAAGGCCCAGCGCACCAGCCGGGGCATCGGCAAGCGCAAGGACACCAAGCGCGCGATCGTCACCCTCAAGTCCGGCTCGATCGACATCTTCACGGCTGTCGGCTAGGGGCAGGGAGAACAACCATGGCCATTCGCAATTACAAGCCGACCACCCCGGGTCGTCGCGGCTCGTCGGTCGCCGACTTCGCCGAGATCACCCGGTCGACGCCCGAGAAGTCGCTGCTGCGTCCGCTCCCGAAGACGGGCGGCCGCAACAACGCCGGCCGGATCACCACCCGCCACATCGGCGGAGGGCACAAGCGCCAGTACCGCGTGATCGACTTCAAGCGCAACGACAAGGACGGCGTCAACGCCAAGGTCGCGCACATCGAGTACGACCCGAACCGCACGGCGCGCATCGCGCTGCTGCACTTCGTGGACGGCACGAAGCGCTACATCATCGCGCCGAACAAGCTCAACCAGGGCGACATCGTCGAGAGCGGCCCGGGCGCCGACATCAAGCCGGGCAACAACCTGCCGCTCAAGAACATCCCGGTCGGCACGGTCGTGCACGCGATCGAGCTCAAGCCCGGCGGGGGCGCCAAGCTCGCCCGCTCGGCCGGCTCCAGCGTGCGCCTCGTCGCCAAGGACGGCCCGTACGCCCAGCTGCGCCTGCCCTCGGGCGAGGTCCGCAACGTCGACGTGCGCTGCCGCGCGACGATCGGCGAGGTCGGCAACGCCGAGCAGTCGAACATCAACTGGGGCAAGGCGGGCCGCAACCGCTGGAAGGGCATCCGCCCGACCGTCCGCGGTGTGGCCATGAACCCGATCGACCACCCGCACGGTGGTGGTGAGGGCAAGACCTCCGGTGGTCGTCATCCGGTGAGCCCGTGGGGTCAGCCCGAGGGTCGCACCCGGCACCCCCACAAGGAGAGCGACAAGCTCATCATCCGTCGTCGCACCGTCGGCAAGAAGCGCAAGTAGCCAGGGCTCGAGAAGGAAGCAGCGAAGAGAATGCCGCGCAGTCTTAAGAAGGGCCCGTTCGTCGACGAGCACCTGCTCCGCAAGGTCTCGACTCAGAACGAGGCCAACACCAAGAACGTGATCCGCACGTGGTCGCGCCGCTCCATGATCGTGCCCTCGATGCTCGGTCACACGATCGCGGTGCACGACGGTCGCAAGCACATCCCCGTCTTCGTCACCGAGACGATGGTCGGCCACAAGCTCGGCGAGTTCGCGCCGACCCGCACCTTCCGCGGCCACGAGAAGGACGACCGGAAGGGACGGCGTCGCTGATGGTCCAGTCGATCGCACGCGTGAAGCACATCCGCGTCACGCCCCAGAAGGCGCGTCGCGTCGTGGACCTCATCCGCGGCAAGCAGGCGCAGGAGGCCCTGGCCATCCTGAAGTTCGCACCCCAGTCGGCGAGCGAGCCGGTCTACAAGCTGGTCGCGTCCGCCATCGCCAACGCGCGGGTCAAGGCGGATGCCAGCAACAGCTACCTCGACGAGCAGGACCTGGTCGTGCACCGGGCCTACGTCGACGAGGGCACGACACTGAAGCGGTTCCAGCCGCGCGCCCAGGGCCGCGCATTCCGCATCAACAAGCGCACGAGCCACATCACCGTCGAGCTCGCAACACCCGATGAGTTCGGAGGGACCAAGTAATGGGCCAGAAGGTCAACCCGTACGGCTTCCGTCTGGGGATCACCACCGACCATGTGTCGCGGTGGTTCTCCGACTCGACCAAGCCCGGCCAGCGCTACGCCGACTACGTGGCGGAGGACGTCAGGATCCGTCGCCTGCTGACGAAGCGCCTCGACCGCGCCGGCGTCGCCAAGATCGAGATCGAGCGCACCCGCGACCGGGTCCGCGTCGACATCCACACCGCCCGCCCGGGCATCGTGATCGGCCGCCGCGGCGCCGAGGCCGAGGCGATCCGCTCCGACCTCGAGAAGCTCACCGGCAAGCAGATCCAGCTCAACATCCTCGAGGTGAAGAACCCCGAGGCGGAGGCTCAGCTCGTCGCGCAGGGCATCGCCGAGCAGCTCAGCGCGCGCGTGGCCTTCCGCCGCGCGATGCGCAAGGGTCTGCAGGGCGCGCAGCGCGCCGGCGCCAAGGGCGTCCGGATCCAGGTGTCCGGCCGCCTGGGCGGCGCCGAGATGAGCCGGTCGGAGTTCTACCGCGAGGGCCGGGTGCCGCTGCACACGCTCCGCGCGAACATCGACTACGGCTTCTACGAGGCCCGCACGACCTTCGGCCGGATCGGCGTGAAGGTCTGGATCTACAAGGGCGATATCACCAACAAGGAGCTCGCTCGCGAGCAGGCGGCCCAGAAGTCGTCGCGCCCGGAGCGTCGTGACGGCGGCCGTGGCCGCGGTCCGCGCGCCGAGCAGCCCGCCACCGCAGGAGCCGAGGCGTAACCATGCTCATTCCCCGCAAGGTCAAGCACCGCAAGCAGCACCACCCCGGACGGGATGGGGCCGCGACCGGTGGCACGAAGGTCAGCTTCGGCGAGTTCGGCATCCAGGCCATCACGCCGGCGTACGTGACCAACCGCCAGATCGAGTCAGCGCGTATCGCGATGACCCGTCACATCAAGCGCGGCGGCAAGGTGTGGATCAACATCTACCCGGACCGCCCGATCACCAAGAAGCCCGCCGAGACCCGCATGGGTTCCGGTAAGGGCTCGCCGGAGTGGTGGGTCGCGAACGTGAAGCCGGGCCGCGTGCTGTTCGAGGTCGCCGGTGTCGATGAGGGACTCGCCCGCGAGGCCCTCATGCGAGCGATCCACAAGCTGCCGCTGAAGGCGCGCATCATCAAGCGTGAGGAGGGCGACGCCTGATGGCCGTCGGATCCAAGGAGCTCGGCACCGTCGAGCTCGACACCTTCGAGAACGATCGTCTGGTCGACGAGCTCAAGAAGGCCAAGGAGGAGCTGTTCAACCTGCGCTTCCAGTCGGCCACCGGGCAGCTCGAGAGCCACGGGCGCCTGCGCGCGGTCAAGCGCGACATCGCCCGTATCTACACCGTGATCCGCGAGCGCGAGCTCGGCATCCGGCCGACTCCGGTCGCCGTCGAGACGCCGGCCAAGCCGAAGCGCGGATCCAAGAAGGCCGAGACCACCGAGGCGCCCGCCGACGAGGTCACGACCGACGAGAACACCGCCGAGGAGGCGAGCAAGTAATGGCGAAGGCAACCGAGAAGCCCGAGGCTGCGGAGGCCACGGCTGCTGCGGAGAAGGCTCCGGCCAAGAAGCCGGCCGCCAAGGCCGCGCCGAAGGCCGCTGCCCCGAAGGCCGAGAAGGCCGACGCCGCTGCGGCCGAGGTGTCGGGTCACGAGCACTCCGCGCACGACGTGCGCGACGCGAGCGCTCGCGGCTACCGCAAGGCGCGCCGCGGCTACGTGACCAGCGACAAGATGGAGAAGACCATCGTCGTCGAGGTCGAGGACCGCGTGAAGCACCCGCTGTACGGCAAGGTCATCCGCCGCACCAGCAAGGTGAAGGTGCACGACGAGGCCAACAGCGCCGGCATCGGCGACCTCGTGCTCATCAATGAGACCCGTCCGACCTCGGCCACCAAGCGGTGGCGTCTGGTCGAGATCCTCGAGAAGGCGAAGTAGGCCATGCTTCAGCAGGAATCCCGCGTCAAGGTCGCCGACAACACCGGCGCCAAGGAGCTGCTCACCATCCGCGTGCTCGGCGGCTCCGGCCGTCGCTACGCCGGTCTCGGCGACGTCATCGTCGCGACCGTCAAGGACGCGATCCCGGGCGGCAACGTCAAGAAGGGTGATGTCGTCAAGGCGGTCATCGTCCGGACCAAGAAGGAGACCCGCCGTCCCGACGGCTCCTACATCAAGTTCGACGAGAACGCCGCCGTCATCCTCAAGTCGGATGGCGACCCGCGCGGTACCCGCATCTTCGGACCCGTCGGTCGCGAGCTCCGCGACAAGCGGTTCATGAAGATCATCTCGCTGGCCCCGGAGGTCATCTAACTCATGGCGAACATCCGTAAGGGCGACCTCGTCCAGGTCATCACCGGTCCGACTCAGGATCGCGGTGGCGACCGTGGCAAGCAGGGCAAGGTCATCGAGATCCTCAAGGATCAGGACCGCATCGTGGTCGAGGGCGTCAACTACGTCACGAAGCACGTGAAGGTCGGCCAGACCCAGCGCGGCACGAAGACCGGTGGCATCGAGACCCATGAGGCCCCGATCCACATCTCAAACGTGCAGCTCGTCGACCCCAAGTCGAAGAAGCCGACCCGCATCGGATTCCGCGAGGAGACGGTGGAGAAGGACGGCGTGAAGAAGACCGTTCGCGTTCGGTACGCGAAGAAGTCCGGAGAGAAGTTCTGATGGCCAAGGCGACTGCCGCGGAGACTGGCACCACCCAGCCCCGCCTCAAGCAGAAGTACCGCTCCGAGATCGCTCCGGCGCTCGCGGAGGAGTTCGGCTTCACCAACCCGCACCAGGTGCCGGGGATCGTCAAGATCGTCGTCAACACCGGTGTCGGCGAGGCCGCGCGGGACTCCAAGGTGATCGACGGCGCGGTCAAGGACCTCGCCCTCATCACCGGCCAGAAGCCGCAGGTCACCAAGGCGCGCGTCTCGATCGCGCAGTTCAAGCTGCGCGAAGGGATGCCGATCGGCGCCCACGTGACGCTGCGCGGCGACCGGGCGTGGGAGTTCCTCGACCGCCTGCTGTCGCTGGCCCTGCCGCGCATCCGCGACTTCCGCGGGCTCTCGGACAAGCAGTTCGACGGCAACGGCAACTACACCTTCGGCGTGGCCGAGCAGTCGATCTTCCACGAGATCGACCAGGACCAGATCGACCGCGTGCGCGGCTTCGACATCACGGTCGTGACCACCGCGAAGACGGACGACGAGGGTCGCGCGCTCCTGCGCCGCCTCGGCTTCCCCTTCCGGAACCAGGACGCCGCGGCCTAGCCGCGTCGCCCACCCATCCAGGTCGGCCGGGCCATCCCCCAGGGCACTGTCCCCGAGTCGATACCAGATAGAAGAGAAGAGACAATCCCATGACGATGACCGACCCGGTCGCCGACATGCTGACCCGACTCCGCAACGCCAACCGCGCGTATCACGAGTCGGTGTCGCTGCCGTCGTCGAAGCTCAAGACCCACATCGCCGAGATCCTTCAGCGCGAGGGCTACATCACCGGCTGGACGGTCGACCCGGCGCGCGTCGGCTCGACGCTCACCATCGACCTCAAGTACGGCCCGAACCGCGAGCGGTCGATCGCCGGCATCAAGCGCGTGTCGAAGCCCGGCCTGCGCGTCTACGCGAAGTCGAGCGAGATTCCCCACGTGCTGGGCGGCCTCGGCGTGGCCATCCTGTCCACCTCCTCCGGTCTGCTGACCGACCGCGAGGCGACCAAGAAGGGCGTCGGCGGGGAAGTCCTCGCCTACGTGTGGTGACCTGACATGTCTCGAATCGGACGTCTCCCCATCGACGTGCCCGCGGGCGTGACCGTCACCATCGACGGCCAGGCCGTCGCGGTCAAGGGTCCGAAGGGCGAGCTCTCGCTCACCGTCGCCCGCCCCATCGCGGTGGAGCTCAAGGAGGGCCAGGTGCTCGTCACCCGTCCCGACGACGAGCGCGTCTCGCGGTCGCTGCACGGGCTGACCCGCACGCTCATCGCCAACCAGATCATCGGCGTCACCGAGGGCTACTCCAAGGGCCTCGAGGTCGTCGGCACCGGATACCGCGTGCAGGCCAAGGGCGGCTCCGTCGAGTTCGCCCTCGGCTACTCGCACTCGATCACGGTCGACCCGCCCGCCGGCATCTCGTTCGAGGTCGAGGGCAACAACAAGCTGACCGTCCGCGGCATCGACAAGCAGGCCGTGGGCGAGGTGGCCGCGAACATCCGCAAGCTGCGCAAGCCGGAGCCCTATAAGGGCAAGGGCGTGCGCTACGCGGGCGAGGTCGTGCGCCGCAAGGCCGGAAAGAGTGGTAAGTAATGACCGCACAGCGCCATCTGGCGGGCGGCAAGACCGCCAAGAGCAAGTCCGCGCAGCGGAACCGTCGTCACGCGCGTCTGCGCAAGAACATCGCCGGAACGCCGGAGCGCCCGCGCCTCGTCGTGACCCGTTCGGCCCGCCACGTCTTCGTGCAGGTCGTCGACGACACGAAGGGCCAGACCGTCGCGTCGGCGTCGACCCTCGAGGCCGACCTGCGGACGTTCGACGGTGACAAGACCGCCAAGGCGCGGAAGGTCGGCGAGCTCGTCGCCGAGCGCGCCAAGAAGGCCGGGGTCGACACCGTCGTGTTCGACCGCGGCGGCAACAAGTACGCCGGGCGCGTCGCCGCAATCGCGGAGGGCGCTCGCGAGGGAGGCCTGAGCCTGTGAGCGACACGTCCAACACCCAGGAGAACACCGCACCGGTGAGCGACACCAGTTCGACCGACGCGACCGTCAGCGAGGGTCAGGTCGTCGAGACGGCGGCCGGCACGATCTCGAATCCCAACGAGCGCGAGCAGCGCCGCGGGGGCCGGGAGCGGAGTCTGCGCAACGACCGCAACTCGCGGGACCGCGGCGACAGCCAGTTCCTCGAGCGCGTCGTGACGATCAACCGCGTCTCCAAGGTCGTCAAGGGCGGCCGTCGCTTCAGCTTCACGGCGCTCGTCGTCGTCGGCGACGGCAACGGCACGGTCGGCGTCGGCTACGGCAAGGCGCGCGAGGTGCCGCTGGCGATCAGCAAGGGCGTCGAGGAGGCGAAGAAGAACTTCTTCCGCGTCCCGCGCACGAACAAGACGATCCCGCATCCGGTGCAGGGCGAGGCCGCTGCCGGCGTCGTGCTGCTGCGTCCCGCGGCCGCCGGTACCGGCGTCATCGCGGGCGGACCGGTGCGTGCCGTGCTCGAGTGCGCCGGCATCCACGACGTGCTGTCCAAGTCGCTGGGCTCGTCGAACACGATCAACATCGTCCACGCCACGGTCGCGGCGCTCAAGCAGCTCGAAGAGCCGCGCGCCGTCGCCGCCCGCCGCGGGCTCGAGTTCGAGGACGTCGCCCCGGAGCGCCTCGTGCGCGCCGAGGCCGATGACCGCGCGGCCGCGCAGGGCGTCTACAACACCGGGAAGGCAGGTGCCTGATGGCTGCGCGTCTGAAGGTGACCCAGACCAAGTCCGTTATCAGCGAGAAGCAGAACCAGCGCGACACACTGCGGAGCCTGGGCCTCAAGCGGATCGGCGACACCGTCGTCCGTGAGGACACCCCGGCCAACCGTGGCTACGTCCGCACGGTCGCCCACCTCGTGAAGGTCGAGGAGATTGACTGATGGCTGAAGCAGAAGACAAGAAGGCGCCGGCCAAGAAGCCGGCCGCCGCCAAGACGCCGGCCGCGAAGCCGGCGGCCGAGAAGAAGACGCCCGCGAAGAGCGCCACCGCGAAGCCCGCTGCGGAGAAGGCGCCGGCCAAGGCCGCCGCCAAGCCCGCGACGACGAAGGCTGCCGCCGACAAGTCGGCCGCCGAGAAGAAGCCGGCCGCCAAGGCCCCGGCTGCGTCGAAGGCCGCGGCGCCGAAGAGCGACGACACCGCCGCCGCGTCCGCCGACAAGTCGGCGACCACGGCTCCGACGAAGGCCGCCGCGAAGAAGTCGGCGCCGAGCGCGTCACGTCCGCAGATCCTCAAGGCGCACCACCTGCGTCCGGCCGCCGGTTCCAAGAAGGACCGGACCCGGGTCGGTCGCGGTGAGGGCTCGAAGGGCAAGACCGCCGGCCGCGGCACCAAGGGCACGAAGGCCCGCTACCAGGTGCGCGTCGGCCTCGAGGGCGGCAACCTCAACGCGGTCATGCGTGCGCCCAAGCTGCGCGGCTTCAAGAACCCGTTCCGGGTCGAGTACCAGGTGGTCAACCTCGACCGCCTGGCCGAGCTCTACCCCTCGGGCGGCGACGTCACCATCGGCGACCTGGTCGCCAAGGGCGCCGTGCGCAAGAACGAGAAGGTCAAGGTGCTGGGCACCGGCGACATCTCGGTTAAGCTGAACGTCGCGGTCGACAAGGTCTCGAGCTCTGCGGAGCAGAAGATCGTCGCCGCCGGCGGCACCATCAAGTAGCGCCGGCTCACCGCAACCATTCGGGACGGCGGCCCCTCCGGGGGCCGCCGGACCCCGGGTCCTCGCAGACCCAGCCCCACGACACTCCGGGAGGCGACGTGTTCAGCGCGATCGGGCGGATCTTCCGCACACCGGATCTCCGCAAGAAGATCCTCTTCACGCTGGCGCTCATCGCGCTCTTCCGCCTGGGATCGTTCATCCCGTCGCCGTTCGTCAACTTCCAGAACGTGCAGGACTGCCTCGCCGGCGTCTCGGGCGACCAGGGCAGCCTCTACGACCTCGTCAACCTGTTCAGCGGCGGCGCGCTGCTGAAGCTGTCGATCTTCGCGCTCGGGATCATGCCGTACATCACGGCGTCGATCATCGTGCAGCTGCTGCGGGTCGTCATCCCGCACTTCGACAACCTGTACAAGGAGGGTCAGGCCGGACAGGCCAAGCTCACCCAGTACACCCGCTACCTGACGATCGGCCTCGGCCTGCTCCAGTCGACGACGCTCATCACGGTCGCGCGCACCGGTGCCCTGTTCGGCACGTCGAACAACTCGAGCTCCTGCCAGAGCCTGCTCTCGCTGCCGCCGGACCCCTTCGAGTGGGTCGGCATCGTGCTCATGGTCATCACGATGACCGCCGGCACCGGCGTCATCATGTGGATGGGCGAGATGATCACCGAGCGCGGGATCGGCAACGGCATGTCGATCCTGATCTTCACCTCGATCGCGTCGCGGTTCATCCCGTCGATGCAGCAGGTCTACGCGAACGGCGGCAACAACGGCGTCGAGCTGGTGATCGGCGTGGTGATCGTCGGCCTGGCGATCCTCGTCGCGGTCATCTTCGTCGAGCAGTCGCAGCGCCGCATCCCGGTGCAATATGCGAAACGCATGGTGGGCAGGCGAACGTACGGCGGCAACAACACGTACATCCCGATCAAGGTGAACATGGCGGGCGTCGTTCCGGTCATCTTCGCCTCGTCGTTGCTGTATCTGCCGGCCCTCATCGCCCAGTTCAACCAGAGCGCCACGGGCAAGAACCCCGCCTGGGTCGACTGGATCAACAACAACATGACCCGCGGCGACAACCCGCTGTACATGGCGATCTACTTCCTGCTGATCGTCGGGTTCACCTACTTCTACGTCGCGATCACGTTCAACCCGGACGAGGTCGCCGACAACATGAAGAAGTACGGCGGTTTCATCCCGGGCATCCGCGCCGGCCGGCCGACGGCCGAGTACCTGGACTACGTGCTCACCCGCGTCACGCTCCCGGGCTCGCTGTACCTGGGTCTGGTCGCGCTCATCCCGCTCATCGCGCTCGCCCTCATCAACGCGGATCAGAACTTCCCGTTCGGCGGCACGAGCATCCTGATCATGGTCGGTGTCGGCCTCGAGACGGTGAAGCAGATCGACTCGCAGCTGCAGCAGCGGCATTACGAGGGCCTTCTCCGGTGACCCGCCTGCTCATCGTGGGTCCCCCTGGCGCCGGCAAGGGGACCCAGGCTGCTCGTGTCTGCGAGTACCTGGATGTGCCGACGATCTCCACGGGCGACATCTTCCGCCGCAACATCGCCGAGGGCACCGAGCTCGGCAAGCAGGTCAAGGCGATCGTCGACAACGGCGACTACGTTCCCGACGAGCTCACCAACGCGCTCGTGAAGGATCGCCTCGAGCAGGCCGACGCCGACGGCGGCTTCCTGCTGGACGGCTATCCCCGCACGCCCGATCAGGTCGCCTACCTGGACGGCCTGCTCGCATCGCACGGCCATTCGCTCGACGCCGTGCTGCAGCTGGTGGCCGACCCCGAGGAGCTCGTGCGCCGGCTGCGGCAGCGCGCCGGCGAGCAGGGCCGCGCCGACGACTCGGAGGAGGCGATCCGGCACCGGCAGGCCGTCTACCAGCGCGAGACCCAGCCGCTTCTCGAGATCTTCCGGGACCGCGAGCTGCTGCTGCGCGTCGACGGGCTCGGCACGGTCGACGAGGTCTGGGAGCGCATCCGCGCGGCACTGTCGGCGCGCGGCATCGCCCGCGCCGCGTGACCGACGACGCGAACGGCGCGCCGCCCGTGGGGGAGGTGCAGTTGGCGGAATACTTCGCCATCGCGTAAGGTTGACCCTTGGTGTCTGCGCTCTGCAGACCACACAATCCCGCACGACCAGCAGACTCTTGGAGCTGATTCACCGAAGTATGGCCAAAAAGGACGGCGTCATCGAGATCGAGGGCTCGGTGCTCGAGGCTCTTCCGAACGCGATGTTCCGCGTCGAGTTGAGCAACGGACACAAGGTTCTCGCCCACATCTCGGGCAAGATGCGCAAGTACTACATCCGCATCCTCCCGGAGGACCGCGTGATCGTGGAGCTCAGTCCTTACGACCTCACTCGCGGCCGGATCGTCCACCGCTACAAGTAGTCCGCTGAGAAGTAACGGTCCCGCCGTGGCATCCGCCGCCCGGGTCACGATGACAGCGAGAGAAGCAGCAACATGAAGGTCAACCCCAGCGTCAAGCCGATCTGCGACCACTGCAAGGTGATCCGTCGCAACGGCCGCGTCATGGTCATCTGCAAGTCGAACCCCCGCCACAAGCAGCGTCAGGGATAAGAAAGAGGTCCTTTCGGACCTCTTTCCCCTGACGCCGAGCCCGTCTCGGGCTCGGACCCCCAGGCCAAGCCGGGGACAAGAGAACAGAACAGAGCGTCACCAGGATCGCCGCGAGGCGTGACACCCCGGGTCCGGAGGCCCGAGCACCGGTGACGCGCAGACCTCCGGATACCGAGTAAGGAACTGCCGACATGGCACGTCTCGCCGGTGTCGACATCCCGCGCGACAAGCGCGTGGAGGTCGCACTCACCTACATCTACGGAGTCGGGCGCACGCGCGCTCTCGCGACTCTCCAGGAGACCGGGATCTCCGGTGACATCCGCGTGAAGGACCTCACCGACGACCAGCTGGTCGCCCTCCGCGATCACATCGAGGGCACCTACAAGGTCGAGGGCGACCTGCGCCGCGAGGTGCAGGCCGACATCCGCCGCAAGGTCGAAATCGGCTCGTACGAGGGCATCCGCCACCGTCGCGGCCTCCCGGTGCGCGGTCAGCGCACCAAGACCAACGCCCGCACCCGCAAGGGACCGAAGCGCACC
The DNA here is from genome assembly GCF_039531715.1 of Pseudolysinimonas kribbensis. Lineage (NCBI taxonomy): Bacteria > Bacillati > Actinomycetota > Actinomycetes > Micrococcales > Microbacteriaceae > Pseudolysinimonas > Pseudolysinimonas kribbensis. Next base: position 1,133,835 of record NZ_BAAAQO010000002.1, read on the forward strand.
GTCGCCGGCAAGAAGAAGGCAGGCAAGAAGTAATGGCCACTCCGAAGGCCTCCGCCGGCCGCAAGCCGCGCCGCAAGGAGAAGAAGAACATCGCGGTGGGCCAGGCCCACATCAAGTCGACGTTCAACAACACCATCGTCTCGATCACCGATCCCTCGGGTGCGGTCATCGCATGGGCCTCCGGCGGCGACGTCGGCTTCAAGGGCTCGCGCAAGTCGACGCCGTACGCCGCGGGCATGGCCGCCGAGTCGGCCGCGCGCAAGGCGCAGGAGAACGGCATGAAGAAGGTCGACGTCTTCGTCAAGGGTCCGGGTTCGGGTCGCGAGACCGCGATCCGCTCGCTCACCGCGGCGGGCCTCGAGGTCGGCTCGATCAACGACGTCACGCCGCAGGCGCACAACGGCGTGAGGCCGCCCAAGAGGCGGCGCGTCTAGCTACGAGACCGGGCGGAAGGCCATTTCTGGCCTTCCGCCGCGGCCTCACGCTGCGGCCGTCTCGGCCGCAGCGCCGGAAGCCAGCCACTGAACTTCACAACTCAAAACCCCGGCGGCCCAGCCACCCGCCGTACTTCACGTGGGCGTCATATGGCGGACGCCCTCGCCGAAAGGAACCATCCGTGCTCATTGCACAGCGCCCCACCCTGTCTGAGGAGAACCTCTCCGAGTTCCGGTCCCGGTTCGTGATCGAGCCGCTCGAGCCGGGCTTCGGCTACACCCTCGGCAACTCGCTGCGTCGCACCCTGCTGTCGTCCATTCCGGGCGCCGCGGTGACCAGCATCCGCATCGACGGAATCCAGCACGAGTTCGACACGATTCCGGGTGTCAAGGAGGATGTCGTCGACATCGTCCTCAACATCAAGAACCTGACCGTCTCGAGCGAGCACGACGAGCCGATCACCGCCTACCTGCGCAAGCAGGGCGCAGGCGTCGTCACGGCCGCCGACATCTCGGCGCCGGCGGGGGTGGAGATCCACAACCCGGAGCTTGTCATCGCGACGCTCAACGACAAGGCGAAGTTCGAGCTCGAGCTCACCATCGAGCGCGGCCGCGGCTACGTGTCGGCGACCCAGAACCGCAGCGAGTTCAGCGAGGCCGGTCAGATCCCAGTCGACTCGATCTACTCGCCCGTGCTCAAGGTCACCTACCGGGTCGAGGCCACCCGCGCCGGCGAGCGCACCGACTTCGACCGCCTCGTGGTGGATGTCGAGACCAAGGCCGCGATCACCCCGCGCGACGCGATCGCGTCGGCCGGCCGCACCCTGGTCGAGCTGTTCGGCCTCGCCCGCGAGCTCAACGCCGCGGCCGAGGGCATCGAGATCGGCCCCGCGCCGGTCGACGCGGTGCTCTCGAGCGAGCTGAGCATGCCGATCGAGGACCTCGACCTGTCCGTGCGCTCGTACAACTGCCTCAAGCGCGAGGGCATCAACACCGTGTCGGAGCTCGTGGCGCTGTCGGAGACGCAGCTCATGAACATCCGCAACTTCGGCCAGAAGTCGGTGGACGAGGTCAAGGACAAGCTCACCGAGATGGGTCTGTCGCTCAAGGACAGCGTGCCCGGCTTCGACGGCGCGCACTTCTACGGCGGCTACGACGACGAGAACGTCTGACGCTCCACGGCTCTGAGACTCGGAAGACACAGGAAGACACGGAACAATGCCCAAGCCCACCAAGGGACCCCGACTCGGGGGAGGCCCGGCGCACGAGCGGCTGCTGCTCGCGAACCTCGCGTCGGCCCTCTTCACCCACAAGAGCATCCAGACCACGGAGACGAAGGCCAAGCGTCTGCGCCCCCTGGCGGAGCGCCTCATCACCTTCGCCAAGCGGGGTGATCTGCACGCCCGACGCCGGGTGATGACGATCATCCGCGACAAGTCGGTCGTGCACGAGCTCTTCACGGAGATCGCGCCGCTCGTCGCCGAGCGTGAGGGCGGTTACACCCGCATCATCAAGACCGGTTTCCGCAAGGGCGACAACGCCCCCATGGCCGTCATCGAGCTGGTGCTCGAGCCGGTGAACAAGAAGCCGGCGTCGTCGAAGAAGTCCGCCGCCCGCAACGAGACGCCGAAGGCGGCTCCGAAGAAGGCCGACACCGCCCAGGCCGACGAGGCGATCGAGGCCGAGGAGTCCGAGGTCGTGGCCGAGGGCGGTGCCGAGTCCGACGCCCCCGAGGTCGAGGAGGCCGCGGTCGAGGCGCAGGACGAGGCGGTCGAGGGATCGACCGACGCCGCGCCGGCCGAGGACGACGCGAAGTAACGCCACAGCAGACAGCACCCGAACGCC
>NZ_BAAAQO010000002.1:1136152-1208471 GCF_039531715.1 Pseudolysinimonas kribbensis
GGGGCGTTCGTCGTCGTCGCGGCGTACGGTGGCGGCATGGCGGACGCGGTGACGCTCGACGTCGAGGGACCCGACGGCCCACGGTCGATGCGGGTCTCCAGCCCTGACCGTGTGCTCTGGCCGGATGCCGGGGTCACCAAGCGCGAGCTCGTCGAGTATCTGGTGGCGGTCGGCGACGCGTTCGTCGAGGCCAACGGCGACCGGCCCGTGGCCCTGCAGCGCTTCCCCGCCGGGATCGAGGGCGAGGAGTTCTTCAGCAAGGCGCCGCCGAAGGGCACCCCGGACTTCATCCGCACGACGATGGTGACGTTCCCGAGCGCCCGCGCGCATCCCATGCTCGTGATCGACGAGCCCGCCGCCGCGGTGTGGATGGCGCAGATGAACACGATCGTGTTCCACCCCTGGCCCTCCCGCGCCGAGGACATCGATCATCCCGATCAGCTCCGCATGGACCTCGACCCGCAGCCGGGCGTCGGCTTCGCCGATGCGGTGCGCGCGGCGCCCGTGCTGAAGGGGATCCTCGAGGAGGCCGGGCTGACGCCGTACGTGAAGACATCGGGCAACCGCGGCCTGCACGTCTACGCCCCCATCGAACCGGTGCGCGACTTCATCGACGTGCGGCACGCCGTCATCGCCGCGGCGCGGGAGCTGGAGCGCCGGATGCCGGGCGAGGTCACGACGGCATGGTGGAAGGAGGAGCGCGGCGAGCGGGTGTTCGTCGACTTCAACCAGACCGCGCGCGACCGCACGATCGCCGGCGCCTACAGCCCGCGCGCCCGGCCCGGCGCGGTGGTCTCCACCCCCATCACGTGGGACGAGCTCGACGGCGTCGACCCGACCGCCTTCACCGTGCGGTCGGTGCCCGACCGGCTGCGCGCGCACGGCGATCCGTGGCGCGGGATGGCCGAGCACCGCGGCACCCTCGACGTGCTGCTGGGCTGGTGGGAGCGCGACCTCGCGGCCGGGATCGGCGAGCTGCCCTACCCGCCGGAGTATCCGAAGATGCCGGGGGAGCCGCCGCGCGTGCAGCCGAGCCGTGCGCGCAAATCCGCGGAGTAGTCGCGGTCCGGCTCAGCCGAGCGCGTCGTCGAGGTCGTAGGCCGGGGGGCTCTCGAGCTGGTCGTAGCGGCACGACGCGGGGTCGCGATCCGGCCGCCAGCGCTCGAACTGCACGGCGTGCCGGAATCGCCCGCCCTCGAGCTGGTCGTAGCGCACCTCGAGCACGCGCTCGGGGCGCAGCCGCACGAAGCCGACGTCCTTGGCGGCCGAGAACCGGCTGCGCTCGCCCTCGCCGCGCACCGGCTCGCCGGCGGCATCGCGCTCGACCAGCGGCTCCAGCTCGTGCAGAAGCTCGAGCCGGCGGGCGGTGCTGAACGCCGAGGCGCCGCCGACGCCGCGCAGCGTGCCGTCGGCGTCGTAGAGGCCGACCAGGAGCGACCCGACGCCGGTGCCGGACTTGTGCACCCGGTAGCCGACCGGCACGACGTCGGCGGTGCGGTGGTGCTTGACCTTGCGCATCACCCGCTTGCCCGGCTGGTACGCGGCCGCCCGCGGCTTGGCGACGACCCCGTCGAGGCCGGCCCCCTCGAACTCGGTGAACCAGCGGCGGGCGAGGGCGGCATCCCGGGTCGTCCGGCTCAGGTGCAGCGGCGGCGCGACGTCGGCGAAGAGGGTCTCGAGCCGGGCGCGGCGCTGGGCGAAGGGCTCGTCGAGCAGCGAGCGGCCGTCGGCAGCCAGCAGGTCGAAGGCCACGAACGACGCCGGCGTCTCCTCGGCGAGCTTCGCGACCCGGCTGGCTGCCGGGTGGATGCGCTGGGACAGGGAGTCCCAGTCGAGCCGTTCGGCGCCGGGCCGGCCGGTGCGCACGACGATCTCCCCGTCGACCACGCAGCCCTCGCCCAGCTGCGCGGCGAACACGTCGACGAGCTCGGGGAAGTAGCGCGTGAGCGACTTGGACCCGCGGCTGCCGATCTCGACGTCCGCGCCATCTGCGAAGACGATGCCCCGGAAGCCGTCCCACTTGGGTTCGTAGTCGTACCCGCCCTCGACCGCGTCCGGCTCGGGCACCGCGTCGACGGCGGTCGCGAGCATCGGCTCGGTCGGCGGGTGCAGCGGCAGCGCCATCCGGCCAGCGTAGGCGCGCTACACCGGAATCGGCAGGGCCAGATCGTCGCGCTCGTCGCGCGGGGGCGGCAGCTCGGCCAGCTGCTGCAGGGCGTCCTTGACGACGCTCGTGAAGAGCCGGGCTCCCGCCCCGCCGAAGTGGATCTGATCGCGGTTGAGCTCGGAGAGATACGGCTGCACGGCGTCGTGCCAGTTCGCGAGCACCACGTTGCGGTACCGGTCCGCGAAGGCGGTGAGCGCCGCATTGACGCCGGGGGTCCAGCCGCGCGGCGCCTGCGCCGAGACCACGATGATCTCGCGGTCCGGTCCGACCAGCTTGTGGATCTGCTCGAGCGTCGCATGATCGATCGGGCCGTTGGTGCCGAGCTCGATGAGCACCACCTTGCGCAGGGACCCGGCGTCGAGGTCCGCCTGGATGATGCCCGGGGCGGCATACATCGAGCGCGACACGGCGGCGTCGATCGCGATGCCCGGCAGTCCAGCCTGCAGCTCCGGGGCCGCCGCGAGCATGACCGAGTCGCCGATGGCGGTGACCTGGTTGCCGCCGACCGGTGTCGGCACGGGTGTCGGGGTGCCCGAGGCGCCGGGCGTGGGCGCGGCATCCGGCGTCGGCGCGGGCGATGCCGATCGGATCGCCTTGCGCCCGGCCTCCACCTGCTGCTGGGTCTGCCCGATGCCCGGATCGGCGGCGAGCGCGAGCGTGCTGCCCGCCCCCGCGACGACCAGGAGGGCTCCGATCGCGACCGCCCACACCGGCACGCGCCACCGTGCGCGGCCGGACGGACGTGCCGAGCGGCGGAACCGGAACCGCCGGACCGGTTGCTCGACGAAGCGGTACGACAGGGCGGACGCGACGACCGTGATCGCGGCGGCGATGCCGCCGAGCGCCCAGCCCTGCCACCCGTCGCGCTGCCACGTCGGGAGTGCGCTCTGCACGAGCAGGAGCACCGGCCAGTGCCAGAGGTAGAGGCCGTAGCTGCGCCGGCCGACCCACCGGAACGGGCCTGTCTCGAGCGCGCGGCCGAGCCACGACCCGGGCACCAGCAGCGACGTGATGACCGCCGCGGTGAGGACGGCCACGAGCACGAGCCCGCCGCGGTAGGCGTCCGGGTCGGCGCCGTCGAGGACGACCGAGAGGCCGATCAGCGCGAGGAGGGCGAACACGCCGACGACGGGCAGCAGCCAGCGGACGGCGCGCGGCCAGGCGATCCGGCGCATCGGCCACCGCACCGCGGCGAACGCGAGAACCGCCCCGATGGCGAGTCCGAAGGCGTGCGTGTCGGTGCCGTAGTAGACGCGGGTGCTGTCGGTCGGGTCCACCAGCAGCGCCATCGCGAGCCCGGAGGCGGCGGCGAGCAGCAGCACGATCGCGATGCGCAGCCAGCGCGGGATGCGCAGCAGAACGAGCACGAGCAGCAGCGGCCAGACGAGGTAGAACTGCTCCTCGACGGCGAGCGACCACAGGTTGCGGAACAGCTCCGGCAAGCCGGTGCCGAAGTAGGTCGACCCGCTCGCGATGAGCAGCCAGTTGGTGCTGAACGTCGCCGCGCCGATCAGCTGGCGGCCGATACCGACCAGCACATCGCCGCCGATCGCCCATGCCGCGCTGCAGCAGACGAGCACGAGCACGACGAGCGCGGGCAGCAGCCGTCGAGCGCGTCGCAGCCAGAAGGACCCGAGCCGGATGCGCCCGGTCTCGTCGCGCTCGCGCACCAGCAGCGTCGTGATGAGGAACCCGCTGACCACGAAGAAGACGTCGACACCGAGATAGCCGCCGACGAGGGCGCCGGGGCCGAGGTGGAAGACGATGACCAGCACGACGGCGATCGCGCGGACGCCGTCGAGGCCGACGACACGGTACGGGCCGGCACCGGGCAGCCGGGTCACGGGGTCCTCGCGGGTCGAGGGCGTCTCCGCGGGCGCAGGCGCGGGGCGGCTCGGTCGACTCGGTGTCATGGGGCTTCGGGATCGGGGCGGGTGCGCCGTCAAGCCTAGACTCGCGGCATGCTCGAGGCGGGGCCGGCCGGGATCGATCCAGGAGTCGTCCGGGTGAGGCTCGACATCGCCTACGACGGCACCGGCTTCTCCGGATGGGCGCGCCAGCCCGGACTGCGCACCGTGCAGGGGGAGCTCGAGGAGCGCCTCGCCGCGCTGTTCGCCTCGACCGGTGCGACGCCCCGCGTGACCGTCGCCGGCCGCACCGACGTGGGCGTGCACGCGACCGGCCAGGTCGGCCACGTCGACCTCGGCGCCGGGGAGCTCGCGGTGCTCGCGCGCGTCCGGGGCCACGCGACGTCGTCGGGGCCCGACTCGCTCGCACGACGGCTCACGGGCATGGGCGGTCCGGTCTCGGATCTCGTCGTCCGCCGCAGCGGGGTGGCTCCGGCGGGATTCGATGCGCGGTTCGCGGCGCTCTGGCGGCGGTACGAGTACCGGATCGCGGACGCCGCCGGCGAGCGCGACCCGCGTCGTCGCGATCACACGCTCTGGCATCCGGGCCCGCTGGATGAGGCGGCCATGCTGGATGCCGCGGAGTCGCTGCTGGGGTTGCACGACTTCGCCGCGTTCTGCCGTCCGCGTGAGGGGGCGACGACGATCCGCACGCTGCAGGCCTTCTCGTGGCAGCGCGACGACTCGGGTGTGCTCGTAGCCGAGGTGCGTGCCGATGCCTTCTGCCACAGCATGGTGCGTGCGCTCGTGGGCGCGTGCATCGCCGCGGGCGAGGGGCGGCTCGCCGGCGGCGAAACGGCGGCGCTGCGGGATGCCGGCCTCCGGACGTCGGCATTCACGGTCGTGCCGGCCCGCGGTCTCACCCTCGTCGAGGTCGGCTATCCCTCCGACGACGAGCTCGCGTCACGCGTGGAGCGCACCCGCGCTCGTCGCGATGCGGGAGAGCTGCAGGCGGCCGACTGAGGGAGCCGGCCGACGTGACCAGGTGATAAACGGGTGAATTCTCGGAATCGGTCCCGAGGGGGTATGTTCAACGCGATTGAATCCAACTGTCAACCCTCGATTCAACGTTGATCGAGGCCGCGGGGGGCGCGGCCGATCGGCTCGGGTGACAGCAACAGGGGGAGCAGCCATGCACGGTCGATGGGGCATGTCGTCAAATAGCCGACCGGAGCCGCACCCGGCGCAGCATCGGCGGGCCATCGGCGTGCGGGGTCTTTTCTGGTACACGGATTCGCCCACCCGCGGGTTCCGGGCGCTCTCAGCGGCGGTGGTGCTGACGATCGCCGGCTTCTCCGTCTTCGGTCTGGCCGGCGCCGCCAACGCGGCCACCACGGCCGTGCACGAGATCACGGCGAACTGGGTCGGGAGCCCCTCGTCGGCGCCATACGGGAAGGCGGTCACGTCCGAGTGGCACATCAGCACGAACGATGCCACCGATCCGGAGGCGAACGACCCGGTCAACGACGTGCGCGCGACGCTCACCGTCACGAACGGCGTGTTCGCCAGCATCCCCACCGTCTGCAAGACGAAGGGCGTCACGCCCGTCTCCTCGATCTCGGCGAACGGCTCGACGCTGGTGTGCAACCTCGGCACCATCACCGAGGGCACGGCCTCGGTGATCCAGGCGCCCGTGCGCGCCACAGGAGCGGGGGGATCCGCGCTCTCCGTCTCCGGGACGGTCACCTCCGACTCGGCCGTCGCGACGGCGGGGCCCGCGACCACGACGTCGCTTCCCATCACGGGAACGCACGGCATGGACCTCGTGCTCAGCGCGCCGAACCAGAACTATCAGCAGACCACCGTGCAGAGTCGCAGCGGCGGCAACCGTCCGACCGTGGTGGTCGACTACGGCGTCGCCATGACGACGGGCAGCATCCCGGGTCCGTCGAGCTATTCGTTCACGGTGGACATCGCGGTCTCCGTCGCCGGGCAGCTCCCGGGACTGCAATGGGAGGGCTGCCGGCCGGTCGACGACTCGGCCCAGGCCACCGGGATCCCCTACTCCGATTCCGCCTTCAAGAACCGCACCAATGCGCCCACGTGCACCATCACCGGCAGCAGCACGCATTACACGGTGACGTTGAGCGGGCTGGACTACTCGCTCAAGCAGGTCCCCACCGTCGACAGTCTGGGGAACGCGATCCCGTCGACGAGCACCTTCGTCGCCTCCGGCCAGTTGCTGTTCAGTTACACGACTCCGATCACGACCACCGTGGGAGTGACGTTCGGGGCGACTTCGACCCCCTTCGTCTTCAGCGATGGGGTCACGCAGCCGGAGACCAACACCACCAACGACGTCTCCGGCACGACGCTGGTCCTCCCCGGTGTGTTCTCGATGAGCTGGCAGGGCGGCCCCACCGCCGGTCGCGCGCCGTGGGACGCCAATCTCTGGGTGGCACCGGGAACGGCGCAGGACAAGACGCTCCCCTGGCCTCCGGCGCGCTCGTCGACCGATCCCGGCCCGTACACCCTCGCCGACGAGCCTCTCGTGGGTCAGGCGGACAGCGTGACGTGGTCGACGTACAGCGGTCCGGGCGCGGCGAATCTGGCGGGTTCCTGCGTGATGGTGCAGAACCCGGCCGCGTTCACTCCGAGATGGGCGGATTTCGTCGCCGCAGATGGAGCCTCGTACTCCAACATGAAGACCGCACATCTCTGGTACCGCACCGATGCGCTGAGTACGAAGACGGAGACCTGCGGCGAGCCGGTCGGCGTGGCGGGGAGTCCGTGGATCGCCGCCCCGGTCGGCGCCGCGTGCGCCACGCAGAGCATCTCGATCTCGCCTGCGTACTCGGATGACCCGTGCATCGCCGCCCTCCCGGCAGGTGTGACCGCGGTGAAGATGACCTGGGATCCGGCGGTGGACAAGCAGTTCCACCACTTCCTGCGAGTCTGGGGCTACATTCCGCCGACGGCCCCGATCGGTGCGGAGTCGTGGGTGGTCGGGGCGTTCAACGCGCCCTACAACACCGCGACGGTGTTCCCGGGCTATCCGACCCTGAACAACTACACCAACCTCAGCACCAACCCGACGGTCTACGCGACCATTCCGGGCAGCACCTACGGCCCCAACACCAACGGCATGCGCGACGCCTTGCGCATCCAGGGCCCGACCGGCGTCATCACCAAGACGACGCCGAGCACGACGGCACAGCCCGGCGTCCCCGTGACCTACACCCTCAGCGCCGAGGCGGATCTCGCCGTCCAGACCCCGCCGAACCAGACGTTCACGGTCACCGACACCCTCCCGGCCGGCATGGCCTATGTCGCCGGCTCGGGCACTCCGACGCCGGCCCTGTCGACCAACGGCTCCGGTCAGCAGGTGCTCAGCTACACCTTCACAAACGTGCCGGCGAACACGGCGCAGCCCATCACCTACCGGGCGCAGATCCCGGCGAGCGCCTCGGTCGCGCCGGGAACCGTCTTGACCAACGTCGCCCAGATCGACGTGCCCGGCGACAACCGCCCGGCCGCCGTCCGGCAGGCGAGCGCGAGAGTGACCGTCCCGAGCAACAGCGCCACCACGCTCGGCAAGTCGGTCGAGTCGAACGTGCTGTCGTTCTACGGCGACAGCTCGGCGTGGGACCTCGCGATCAACTCGCAGGACCCTGTGACCAACTCCTTCACGGACACCATTGACATCCTGCCGAGCACAGCGGACGGTCGCGGCACAAATATCACCGGCGGCTACTCGATCACCGGCGTGACGCCTCCCGCCGGATCGACCGTGTACTACTCGTCCGCGCCGATCGGATCGCTCAGTAACGACCCGCGCGCCGCGTCGAACGGAGGCACGCCGGGGAGCATCAGCGGCAACACGGTGGGATGGTCCGCCACGGCCGTCGCGCACCCGACCGCCATTCGGGTCATCGCGCCCGCCCTCGCTCCCGGCGCCACCCAGAGGATCCGCATCGCGTTCACGACGCCGGCGGGAACGAGCTGCACGGCGCCGTCGGCGACGGACAACCAGCCGGGACAGGTGCTGGTGAACTCGGCCCTGTCGTTCGCCGGGCACACGGCCCTGCCCATGCTCTCGAGCGCGACGACGACCATCGGCGACTGCTACGCGTTCGACCTCAAGAAGTACGTGCTGGTCAAGGGTGGCAACCCCGCGACGGCGGCGGACTGGCATGACGCCAACGCGACCGCCGACTACCAGCAGTACGCGGCGGGCGACGCCGTGCCGTACAAGATCACCGTCACGAACAAGGGCACGGGCACCCTGACCGACATCCCGGTCACCGACTCCCTGGTGCCGGGCTGCGACTTCACGGTGCCCTCGCTCGCCGCCGGGGCCTCGGCGTCGAACACCTGCACGTCGACCGCCGTGGTCGGAACGACCGTGAACACGGCCTCCGCGAGCGTCACGCCGCCGTCGGGTCCCGTGCTCACCGCGAGCGACCCGGCCGGGATCGCCGTCCCGGAGCCGTATCACGTCGCGAAGACCTCCGTCCCCGCCGCCGGCAGCCCGATCGCGCCCGGCTCCAAGGTCACCTACACGGTGACGGTGTCCGAGCCCGCGACGAGCGCCGCGCCCTCGCTGAACCCCTCCCTGGCGGACGACATGTCCGGCGTTCTGGACGATGCCGCGTATGACGGCGATGTCGCCGCGAGCTCGGGCACCGCGACGGTCAGCGGCCAGACCCTGAACTGGTCGGCGCCCTCGATCATGCCCGGGCAGTCCATCACCATCACGTATTCGGTGACCGTCGACAGCCCTGATGCCGGCGACAAGGTCATGACGAACACGGTGACCAGCGGCACCGGAAGCAACTGCGTGACCGGCAACGCGGACCCCGCCTGCAGGGTGACCGTCGACGTCGAGTCGTACACGGTCGCGAAATCCGTCTCCGTCACCTCGGCGGCCGAAGGACAGAAGGTCACGTACACGATCGCGGTGACGAACACCGGCCAGGCCGCATACACGGCCGCCCACCCGGCGACGTTCACCGACAGCCTGACCGGAGTGCTGGATGACGCGAGCTACGACAACGACGCATCCGCGGGCGCCACGTACTCGGCTCCGAACGTGTCATGGTCGGGGGCGCTCGCCGTCGGCGCGACCCAGCTGGTCACCTACTCGGTGACCGTGAACTCGCCCGAAGCGGGCGACCACGTGCTGAAGAACTCCGTGTCGCCGACCGGCGACGGCGGCGTCTGCGACACCCCCGCGGCCTGCACCACGTCGACGCCGGTCGCCGCGTACACGGTTACCAAGACCTCGTCGCCCGCGAGCACGAGTCCCGGCAGCACCGTCGTCTACACCGTGACCGTGAAGAACACCGGGAAGGTGGCCTACACAGCCGGTACGCCGGCCTCGTTCACCGACGACCTCAGCGGTGTCCTCGACGACGCGACCTACAACGGCGATGCCTCGAACGGTGCGACGTATGCCGCGCCGACCGTGTCGTGGGCCGGCCCGCTCGCGGTGGACGGCATCCAGACGATCACCTACTCGGTGACCGTGAACACACCGGATGCCGGCGATCACGTACTGACCAACAGCGTCGTGCCGACCGGCACCGGGGGAACCTGTGCGACCGCCGACGCCTGCCAGACGCACACCCCGGTCGGAACGTACACGGTGTCCAAGACGGCCTCGGCGTCGTCGACGACGCCCGGATCGAGCATCACCTACACGATCGTGGTCACCAACACTGGGCAGGTGGCGTACACCGCGGCCAAGCCCGCCACCATCACCGACAACCTAAGCGGTGTGCTCGACGATGCGGTGTACGACGGCGATGCGACCGGTGGCGCGACCTACTCGGCGCCGACACTCAGCTGGGCCGGGGCGCTGCCGATCGGCGGCACCCACACGATCACCTACTCCGTGACCGTGAACAACCCGGACAACGGCGATCACCTGCTGAAGAACACCGTGTTCACACCGCCGGGCGTCGGCAACTGCTCGGCGGGATCGACCGATCCCGCCTGCTCGCCGGTCACCCCGGTGCAGTCGTACCGGGTGGTCAAGACGACCACGGCGACGACCGTCACCCCGGGTGAGGTCGTGCCGTACACGATCACCGTGACCAACACGGGACAGGTGGATTACACGGCGGCCGCCCCGGCGACCTTCACGGATTCGCTCTCGGACGTGCTCGACGACGCCACCTACGACAACGACGCCACGGGCGGGGCGACCTACGCGGCGCCGACGCTCTCGTGGTCGGGACCGCTCGCGGTCGGCGCGACCGTCACGATCACCTACTCGGTCACGGTGAACACCCCGGACGCGGGCGACCAGGAGCTGAACAACGCGGTCGTCACGGGGTCGACGGGTAACTGCTCGGTGACCTCCACCGACCCGTCGTGCTCCGCGCACGTGCCGACGAAGGCGTTCGACGTCGTGAAGACGTCGTCCGCGTCGACCACCACGCCCGGCGCGACGATCACGTACACGATCGTCGTCACCAACACCGGAGCGACCGACTACACGGCGGCGGCCCCGGCCTCCTTCACCGACAGCCTGGCCGGGGTCCTCGACGACGCGAGCTACGACAACGACGCCAGCAACGGCGCCGTGTACTCGGCCCCCGTCCTGTCGTGGTCCGGGCCGCTCGCGGTCGGCGCTTCGGAGACGATCACGTATTCCGTGACTGTCGACGATCCTGACAACGGGGACCATGCTCTGGACAACGCCGTGCTGACCCCCGCGGGATCCGGCGCGAACTGCACCGCGGACACCACGGACCCCGATTGCGCGGTCCACGTGCCCGTGCAGTCCTACACCGTCCAGAAGACCGTCTCCACGACCTCGACGACCGAGGGATCGCGGGTGACGTACACGGTGCTGGTGACCAACACGGGAGACGTCGACTACACCGCCGCCATCCCCGCCACCTTCACCGACGACCTGAGCGCGGCACTCGATGACGCCACCTACAACGGGGACGCCACCAACGGGGCCACCTACGCCGCGCCGACGCTCTCGTGGGCAGGAGCGCTGCCCGTCGGCGGATCCGAGATGGTGAGCTACTCGGTGACGGTCGACGGCCCCGACACCGGTGACCACGCGCTGCACAACACCGTCGTGCCGAGCGCGGCGGGCGGCTCGTGCGCCGCCGCGGGCGACTGCTCGACGACCACGCTGGTGCGGTCGTACACCGTGACCAAGAGCTCGTCGGCGACGACGACGACACCCGGCGGGACCGTGGACTACACCGTGACGGTCACCAACACCGGCGCCGTTCCGTACACGGCCGCCGACCCGGCGACCTTCACCGACAGCCTCGCCGACGTGCTGGACGACGCGGCGTACGACGACGACGCGACGAATGCGGCGACCTACGCATCGCAGACCCTGTCGTGGTCCGGTGCGCTGGCCGTGGGCGCCACCGAGACGATCACCTACTCCGTGACCGTCGACGATCCCGGCACCGGCGACGGCGTCCTCGCCAACACCGCGGTGCCCACCGCATCCGGCGGCACCTGCACGACGCCCGAGGCGTGCACGACCTCGACGCCGGTCGCCTCGTACACGGTGGCGAAGTCGGCGTCGACGGCCACCGCGACGCCGGGTGCGACGGTGACCTACACCGTGCTGGTCACCAACACCGGGCAGGTCGCCTACACCGCGTCGAACCCCGCGAGCTTCGCGGACGACCTCACGGGAGTGCTGGACGACGCGGCGTACAACGGCGACGCGAGCGCGGGCGCGACCTACGCCGCTCCGACGTTGTCGTGGGCGGGCGACCTCGCGGTCGGCGCCACCCGCACCATCACGTACTCGGTGACGGTGGACGAGCCGGATGGCGGCGACGACATCCTGAAGAACGCGGTCGTTCCCACCGGATCCGGAGGCGCGTGCGCGACGACGGGCGGGTGCGACACGACGACACCGGTCGAGTCCTACACGGTGGCGAAGGTCGCCTCGACGACCTCGACGGCGCCCGGCGGCACCGTCCGCTACACCGTCACGGTGACCAACACGGGCTCGGTGGCGTACACCGCCGCGCATCCGGCGTCGTTCAGCGACAGCCTCGCGGCCGTGCTGGACGACGCGACGTACGACAACGACGCGTCGAACGGTGCGACCTACGCGGCTCCGACCGTGTCGTGGTCCGGAGCGCTCGCGGTCGGCGGGACACGGACGATCACCTACTCGGTGACCGTCGACTCCCCCGACGCGGGAGATCACCTCCTGACGAACGCCGTCACACCGACGGGATCGGGTGGCGATTGCGTCAGCCAGAGCGCGTGCAGCACGACCACCCAGGTCGCCGACTACACGGTCGCCAAGTCGGCTTCGGCCGCGGTCGCGACTCCGGGGGCGACGGTGACGTACACGATCTTGGTGACCAACACCGGGCAGTTCGCGTACACCGCCACGCGCCCGGCGACGTTCACCGACAACCTCTCCGGCGTGCTGGATGACGCGACCTACGACAACGACGCGTCAAACGGGGCGACGTATGCGGCGCCGACCCTGTCGTGGTCCGGTGCTCTGGCGGTCGGCGCGACGCAGACCATCACGTACACGGTCACCGTGAAGAACCCCGACAACGGGGACCACGTGCTGGCGAACACCGTGTTCACCCCGCCGGGGGTGGGCAACTGCCCGGCCGGTTCGGATGATCCGGCGTGCTCCACGCACACGCCCGTGCAGGCGTACCGCGCGGTGAAGACCAGCTCGGCGACGACCGCCGACCCGGGCGACGTCGTGCCGTACACGATCACGATCACCAACACCGGCGAGGTGCCGTACACCGTGGACGACCCCGCGACGTTCGTCGACGACCTGTCGAGCGTGCTCGACGACGCGACGTACGACGGCGATGCCACCGCCGGGGTGACCTTCGACGGCACGTCGCTGTCGTGGTCCGGCGCCCTGGCCGTCGGCCAGAGCCTCACCTTCACCTACTCCGTGACGGCGAACACGCCGGATGCCGGGGATGCGCTGCTGACCAACGCCGTCGTCACGGGCTCGACCGGCAACTGCTTCGACGGGTCGACCGATCCGTCGTGCTCGGTGCAGGTGCCCACGACCGCCTTCCACGTCACGAAGTCCGCCTCCACGACCACGACGAGCCCGGGATCCACGGTGACCTACACGATCGTCGTGACGAACATCGGGGCGACCGACTACACGGCGGCGAAGCCGGCGAGCTTCACGGACGACCTGTCGCAGGTGCTCGACGACGCCCGCTACGACGACGACGCGACCAACGGGGCGGTGTACTCGGCGCCGACCCTGTCGTGGTCCGGGCCGTTGGCGGTCGGAGAGTCGGAGACCATCACCTACTCGGTGACGGTCGACGATCCGGACCACGGCGATCAGTCGCTCGACAACGCGGTGCTGACCCCGGTCGGCTCGGGCGGCAACTGCACGGCGGACACCACCGACCCCGACTGCGCGGTCCACGTTCCGGTGCAGTCGTACACGGTCGCCAAGACGGCCTCGACCACGTCGACCCTGCAGGGAGGGGTGGTGACCTACACGATCGTGGTCACCAACACCGGATCCGTCGACTACACCTCGGCGGCGCCCGCCACCTTCACCGACGACCTGTCCCGGGTTCTGGACGACGCGACGTACGACTTCGACGCGACGAACGGCGCGACGTATGTCGCTCCCACACTGTCGTGGCGCGGGGCGCTGCCGATCGGGGGGTCGCAGGCCATCACCTATTCGGTGACCGTGAACACACCGGACTCGGGGGATCATCTGCTGAAGAACACCGTGGTCACCCCGGGCGGCGACTGCGTCGCCGGGTCGTCCGACCCGGCGTGCTCGGTCACGGTGCCCGTGCAGTCGTTCCGGGTGGTCAAGACGGCGAACGCCGCCACGGCGGTGCCGGGTGCGGTGGTGGACTACACGATCACCGTCATCAACACCGGCGAGGTGGCGTTCACGCAGGATCGGCCCGCCTCGTTCAGCGACGACCTGACGAACGTCCTGACGTACGCGAGCTATGACGGCGACGTCGACAGCGGCGCGACCTACGCGGAGCCGACCATCCACTGGTCCGGCGCGCTGCCGATCGGCGGGGTCGTGTCGGTCACGTACTCGGTGCGGTTGGCCGCGGACGCGTCGGCGGGCGAGAGGCTGCTGAACACCGTGGTGACACCGGAGGACCCGTCGGGCGTGATGTCGAACTGCCTGCCGGGCGATCCGGATCCGTCCTGCGCCGCGAACGTCACGGTCCGGTCGGCGACGGCGTCCGGCGGCCAGGTGGCGTTCACCGGGCTCGACGTGATGCCGGCGCTGCTGTGGGCCGTCTCCCTCCTCGCGGCGGGCGCGCTCATCACCCTCGCAATCCGGCTCCGTCGTCGTCGTAGCTGATGCCGCTGCAGTCGCCACGTTCTCGGAGACAGGAGATGGTCGCGGGCATGAATCGGACCACAGCGCGGGCCGGCAGGCGCTCACGGGCGGCGTCCGCCGCCATCCTGGCGGGGCTCGCCGCGCTCGCCATGACGGGGCTCACCTCCGTCGAGCCGGCAGCGGCGGTCGCTCCGCCCGCGGGCCTGTCGATCACGCTCAGTGACGCGACCACTCAGACCGAGTCCGGCGCGATCCTGACCTACACGGCTGCCGTGACCAACGCCGGCGCCAGTGCGGTCAAGGGCACACTGCAGGTCACGGTGCCCGGCTATGCGTCGTACGCCCACTCGGCGTCGGGGAAGAAGACGGGCTCCGACCTCAGCTGGCCGATCACCGTCGGGGCGGGGAAGACGGTCAGCCGCGAGACCACCGTCCGTGTGGGCCGCATTCCCCGCGGCGAGGTGCGCTTCACGACCCTGGCGACCCTGTATCCGGAGGGGGAGCCAGGTCGGATCCTGGTCCGCACGGCGGACCCGGACGGCATCCGGGGAGTCGTCGATCCGGCACACTCGGTGCGGTCGCCCGGAGCCTCGGCGGGGCAGTCGAACGCGCCCCTGGTCATCACCGCGATCATCGGCGGCGCCATCATCGTGGTCGCGCTCGCCGTGCTGCTGTGGATCCGCGGGCGCCGGCGCGCACGGGCACGCTCCGCCACCTGAGCCCGGTCGCCCCGAGCGGGCGGGTGCGCCGGAATTGGCCGAATCGACGCCGATCGACTAACCTATTGAGGTTGCCCACCCGCGTGGGCGACGTTCCGAGCCCTCCACCGCAGGGTTCCCGGCGATCCGCCGAGAACGCTCACCGGAGCGGGATTCACGATTCTCCTCGACAGAAACGAGTCATTCATGACGCGTACGTTCAGCCCCAAGCCGGCGGACATCAAGCGCGACTGGGTCGTCATCGACGCGACCGACGTCGTGCTCGGCCGTCTCGCCAGCCACGCTGCGGCGCTGCTCCGCGGTAAGCACAAGCCCACCTTCGCCCCCCACATGGACATGGGCGACTTCGTCATCGTCATCAACGCCGAGAAGGTCGCGCTGACGGGCCAGAAGCTCGAGAAGAAGCTCGCCTACCGCCACTCGGGCTACCCGGGCGGCCTCTCGAGCGAGACCTACATCGAGATGCTCGAGAAGCACCCGACGCGCGCCGTGGAGAAGGCCGTGCGCGGCATGCTCCCGAAGAACTCGCTGGGCCGTGCCCAGATCAAGAAGTTGAAGGTCTACGCGGGCGCCGAGCACCCGCACGCCGCGCAGCAGCCCACGCCCTACACCCTCAACCAGGTCGCGCAGTAAGCGCCCGCATCGACTTCTTAGGACAGACAATGGCGAACATCGAGGACCTGGCTCCCGAGCTCCAGAGCTATTCCACCGAGACCCCGGCCGAGGAGACCGCCGAGGTCCGCGCTCCGCGCAACCTCAGCGTGCCCGGCGCGGCTGTCGGCCGACGCAAGGAGGCCATCGCCCGCGCGCGACTGACGCCCGGCACCGGCGGCTTCATCGTCAACGGGCGCTCGCTCGAGGACTACTTCCCCAACAAGCTGCACCAGCAGCTCATCAACGATCCGTTCAAGGTGCTCGAGCTCGCGGGCAGCTACGACGTGACGGCGAAGATCACCGGCGGCGGACCCTCGGGCCAGGCCGGTGCCCTGCGCCTGGCGATCGCACGCGCGCTCAACGAGATCGACCGCGAGAACAACCGCCCCGCCCTCAAGAAGGCCGGATTCCTCACTCGCGACGCCCGCGTCATCGAGCGCAAGAAGGCCGGTCTCAAGAAGGCCCGCAAGGCGTCGCAGTTCTCCAAGCGGTAACCGCCATGCCCCGCCTGTTCGGGACCGACGGAGTCCGGGGCCTGGCCAACGGCGACGTCGTCACCGCGGACCTGGCCCTCGGGCTCGCCCAGGCGGCGGCGCGGGTGCTCACGCACGGTCGGCACGCCGACCAGCTGCGCACCGAGGGCCGCCGGCCCACCGCTGTTCTGGCGCGCGACCCGCGAGTCTCGGGCGAGTTCATCGCCGCGGCTGTCGCCGCCGGGCTCGCCAGCTCCGGCGTCGACGTGCTGGATGCCGGAGTCATCCCGACCCCGGCCGCGGCGTTCCTGATCGGCGACATCGACGCCGACTTCGGCGTCGTCGTCTCCGCCTCGCACAACCCGGCGGCCGACAACGGCATCAAGTTCTTCGCGATCGGCGGCACCAAGCTGCCCGACGAGGTCGAGGACCGGATCGAGCTCGCGCTCAGCCAGCCGAAGATGACGCCGACCGGCGGGGGAGTGGGCCGCATCCGGCGCTTCTCCGACGCCGAGGACCGCTACATCGTGCACCTCGTCGGCACGCTCGACGTGCGGCTCGAGGGCCTGCACGTGGTGATCGACGCGGCGCACGGGGCGGCATCCGGAGCGTCGCCGGAGGCGTTCGCGCTCGCCGGCGCGAAGGTCACCGTGATCGGCGCCGACCCCGACGGTCTCAACATCAACGACGGCGTCGGGTCGACCCACCTCGACCACCTCCGTTCGGCGGTGCTCGAGCACCACGCCGACCTCGGCATCGCGCACGACGGCGACGCCGACCGCTGCCTCGCGATCGACGCGAACGGCGAGATCGTCGACGGCGACCGGATGATGGCGATCCTGGCGGTGTCGCTCAAGGAGCGCGGTCTGCTGGCCCGCGACTCCCTCGTGGCCACGGTCATGAGCAACCTCGGCCTGCGCATCGCGATGCAGGAGCACGGCATCCGGATGGTCGAGACCAAGGTCGGCGACCGCTATGTGCTCGAGGAGCTCGACGCGCAGCAGCTCAGCCTCGGCGGGGAGCAGTCGGGGCACATCATCTTCCGCGACCACGCGACGACCGGCGACGGCATCCTGACCGGACTGCAGCTCGCCGCCGAGATCGTGCGCAGCGGCAAGCCGCTCGCGGAGCTCGCCGAGGTCATGACGGTCTACCCGCAGGTGCTGCTGAACGTGAAGGGCGTCGACCGCGAGCGGCTCGACTCCGACGAGGCCGTGGCCGCGGCGGTGGCGGCGGCGCAGGAGCGGCTCGGGTCGACCGGCCGCGTGCTGCTGCGCCCGTCCGGCACGGAGCCGCTCGTGCGTGTCATGGTGGAGGCGGAGGATCACGACGCCGCGGTCGCCATCGCCGACGAACTCGCGGATGTCGTCCGGGATCGGCTCGCGGTCGTCGCCTGAGATCCTCTCCGAGCCGAGGAGGACACCATGCCGCTGAGCGGCGAGTACGCACCGAGCACCGCCGAGTGGGCGCGCAAGCAGGCCGACGTCTATGAGGCGAGCGGCGGCGCCGAGTCGCCCGATATGCGCGGCAGGCCGATCATCGTGCTGACGAGCGTCGGCGCGAAGACGGGCAAGCTGCGCAAGACGGCGCTCATGCGGGTCGAGCACGACGGCGAGTACGCGGTCGTCGCGTCGATGGGCGGCGCCCCGAAGCATCCGGTCTGGTACTGGAACCTCGTCAAGAACCCGCACGTCGAGTTGCAGGACGGCCCCGAGAAGCACGACTACACGGCTCGGGAGCTCGACGGCGACGAGTACCGCACGTGGTGGGAACGCGCCGTTGCGGCGTGGCCCGACTACGCGGTCTATCAGACCAGGACCGAGCGCCGGATCCCCGTGTTCCTGCTGGAGCGCGCGCTGGAGTCCTAGAGCTTGCGCAGCAGTACCGTCGACACGGAGTGATCCGCGTCCTTGCGCAGCACGAGCGACGCGCGGCCCCGGGTGGGCAGCACGTTCTGCTCGAGGTTGGGGCCGTTGATTTCCGCCCAGATCGAGCGGGCGCGGGCGACCGCCTCGCCCTCCGTGAGGTCGGCGTAGCGGTGGAAGTAGCTGTCCGGGTCGGCGAACGCGCCGCGTTGGAGGCGCAGGAACCGCTCGACGTACCAGCGCTCGATGTCGGCCGTGCGGGCATCCACGTAGATCGTGAAGTCGAACAGGTCGCTCACCGCGAGCCGACCGCCGACCGCCGGCTGCAGCACGTTCAGGCCTTCCACGATCAGGATGTCGGGGCGCTTCACGACGACCGCCTGCCCGGGCACGATGTCGTAGACGAGATGCGAGTAGACGGGTGCGCTCACCTCGGATGCGCCGCTCTTGACCTCGCTCACGAACCGCACCAGCCCCCGGCGGTCGTAGCTCTCGGGGAAGCCCTTGCGCTGCATGAGTCCGCGCCGCTCGAGCTCGGCGTTGGGCAGCAGGAACCCGTCCGTCGTGACGAGCTCGACCTGCGGGGTGTCGGGGAATCGGGCGAGCATCTCGCGCAGCAGCCGGGCGATCGTCGACTTGCCGACCGCGACGGAGCCGGCCACGCCGATGACGAACGGCGTCGGCGCGATGTCGTGCCGCAGGAACTCGCTCGCGGCCCGGCGGGTGCCGCGGGCACCCTGCACGTAGAGGTTGAGCAGACGGCTGAGGGGCACGTAGACCTCGGCGACCTCGTCGAGGTCGAGGGGGTCGCCGAGGCTGCGCAGACGCTCGATGTCGCGTTCGGTGAGCTGCATCGGCGCGCTCGGCGCGAGGGCGGCCCAGTCGCGGCGCTCGATCTCGACGAACGGCGTCGTTCCGGAGGCGCCGAGGTCGGACATCCGCACCAGATTACCGACAGGGCCAGACCATAGGATCGAGCCCATGTGCGGAATCGTGGGCTACGTCGGTCCGGGCAGCACCGTCGACGTGCTCCTCGGGGGCCTCCGGCGCCTCGAGTACCGCGGGTACGACTCCGCCGGCGTCGCCGTGCTCGGCGTGGACGGCGTGCTGCGCACGCGCAAGAAGGCCGGCAAGCTCGGGGCGCTCGTCGACGACCTCGACCGCAGCGGCATGGCCGACGGCCGCACTGGCATCGGGCACACGCGGTGGGCGACCCACGGCGGCCCCACCGACGCGAATGCGCACCCGCACCTGGGCGACGACGGGCGGCTCGCGCTCATCCACAACGGCATCATCGAGAACTTCGCCGAGCTCAAGGCGGAGCTCGGCGACGAGGACTTCACGAGCGAGACCGACACCGAGGTCGCGGCGCTGCTCGTCGGCCGGGCTTACCGCGAGACCGGTGACCTCACCGAGGCGCTGCGCCGAACCGTCGCCCGGCTGGAGGGCGCCTTCACGCTCCTCGTCATGCACCAGGACGCGCCGGGCGTCGTCGTCGGCGCGCGGCGCAACTCGCCCCTCGTGATCGGGCTGGGCGACGGCGAGAACTTCCTCGGCTCCGACGTCGCCGCGTTCGTCGAGCACACCCGGCGCGCGATGGAGATCGGGCAGGACCAGATCGTGACGATCCGGCCGGATGGCGTCGAGGTCGCCGACTTCGCGGGCACCCCCGTCGCCGCCACCGAGTTCGAGATCGCCTGGGACGCGTCCGCCGCCGAGAAGGGCGGCTGGTCGAGCTTCATGCGCAAGGAGATCAGCGAGGAGCCCGCGGCCGTCGCCAACACGCTTCTCGGCCGGATCCATGACGGCGCTGTGACGCTCCCCGAGCTCGACGACATCGCAGACACGCTCACCGGCATCGACCGGGTGATCGTGCTGGCCTGCGGCACGGCGGCGTACGCGGGGCTCGTCGGCCGCTACGCGATCGAGTCGTGGGCCGGGCTGCCCGTCGACGTCGAGCTCTCGCACGAGTTCGGGTACCGCGATCCGGTCGTGAACGAGCGCACCCTCGTCGTCTCGGTGAGCCAGTCGGGCGAGACGATGGACACCCTGCTCGCGGTGCGCGCCGCGAAGGAGCGGGGCGCCCACACGGTCTCCATCTGCAACACGCAGGGCGCGACGATCCCCCGCGAGTCCGACGCCGTGCTCTACACGCACGCCGGGCCGGAGGTCGCGGTCGCCTCGACGAAGGCGTTCGTCGCCCAGATCACGGCCCTCTACCTGCTGGGCCTGCACCTCGCCCGGCTGCGCGGTGCGCTCGACGAGCCGGCGATCGCGAAGCTGCTGGCCGAGCTGCAGGACATCCCCGACAAGCTCGACCAGGTGGTCGAGTCGACGCCGGCCCGCATCGCGGAGTTCGCGCACTGGATGGCCGACACGCAGTCCGTGCTGTTCCTCGGTCGGCACGTCGGCTACCCGATCGCGCTCGAGGGGGCGCTCAAGCTCAAGGAGCTCGCGTACATCCACGCGGAGGGCTTCGCCGCGGGTGAGCTGAAGCACGGCCCGATCGCGCTCATCGAGCCCGGGCAGATCGTGTTCGTGATCGTGCCGAGCCCGCGCAACGAGCACTCGCTGCATAAGAAGGTGGTCTCCAACATCCAGGAGATCCGCGCGCGCGGGGCGCGGGTCATCGCCGTCGCGGAGATCGGCGACGTCGCGGTCGCGCCGTTCGCGGACGAGGTGATCCGGATCCCGTTCGCCGCCCCCATGTTCGAGCCGTTGCTCGCGGTCGTGCCGCTGCACGTGTTCGCCATGGAGCTCGCCTCGGCCAAGGGTCTCGACGTCGACCAGCCGCGCAACCTGGCCAAGTCGGTCACGGTCGAGTGATCCGATGGCCGTCGTCGGGATCGGCGTCGACGTCGTCGACCTCGCCCGGTTCGAGCGCGCCCTGAGCCGCACGCCCGTGCTGCTCGAGCGCCTGTTCGCCCCCAGCGAACGCGAGCGCCCGCTGCGGTCGCTGGCGGGACGGTTCGCGGCCAAGGAGGCCGTCATCAAGGCGCTCGGCGAGTCGACGGGCGTCGGCTGGCACGACATGGTCGTGGTGAGCGACGACCTCGGCAACCCCGCGGTCGAGCTCTCGGGGGCGGCCGCGGCGCTCGCCGACGCGCGCGGCATCACGTCGTGGCACCTGTCGATGTCGCACGACGCCGGCGTCGCGGTCGCGATGGTGGTGGCCGAGCGATGATGCGCGAGGCGCGGATCGACCTGTCCGCGATCCGGGACAACGTCGCGAAGATCCGGCGGCTCGTGGCCCCGGCGCGCGTGCTCGCGGTCGTCAAGGCGAACGGGTACGGCCACGGGCTGGAGCTCGCGGCGCGTGCCGCGCTGGAGGGCGGCGCCGACCAGCTCGGCGTCGCGGACCTGGCCGAGGCCCTCCAGCTCCGCGCCGCCGGGATCGACGCGCCCGTGCTCGCCTGGCTCCATGCTCCGGATGCCGACTTCGACGCCGCGGTCGACGCCGGCATCGAGATCGGC
This sequence comes from Pseudolysinimonas kribbensis, assembly GCF_039531715.1. Classification (NCBI taxonomy): domain Bacteria; kingdom Bacillati; phylum Actinomycetota; class Actinomycetes; order Micrococcales; family Microbacteriaceae; genus Pseudolysinimonas; species Pseudolysinimonas kribbensis. The sequence goes on from NZ_BAAAQO010000002.1 coordinate 1,157,682, forward strand.
GTCTCGTCGCGGGAGCAGCTCGAGCGCGCGGTGGGCGCGGTGGTGCACCTCAAGATCGACACGGGTCTCAGCCGCAACGGCATCCCGCCGGCCGACTGGGATGCGGCGGTGGCGCGCGCCGCCGAGCTCGAGCGCACCGGCGTGCTCCGCGTGCGCGGCGTGTGGAGCCATCTCGCCAACGCCGGAGCGCGCGAGACCGAGCGGCAGCGGCGGCGCTTCGAGGATGCCGTGGCCGCGGCCCGCGCGGCCGGCCTCGACCCCGAGGTGCGGCATCTCGCCGCGAGCGAGGCCGCGATCGCCGCTCCGGCGACGCGGTACGACCTCGTGCGCATCGGGATCGCGATGTACGGGCTGCCGCCGGCCGAGGACGTCGACGTCGCGGCCCTCGGGCTGCGCCCCGCCATGGAGCTCGCCGCGTCGGTGGCCGCCGTGCGCCGGGTGCCGGCGGGGGAGGGCGTCTCGTACGGCTTCGTGCATCGCACCGAGCGCGAGACGACGCTCGCGCTCGTGCCTCTGGGCTACGCCGACGGGCTGCCGCGCGCCGCGACGGGCGAGGCGGAGGTCGCGATCGGCGGCCGCCGGCATCCCGTCGTCGGCCGGATCGCGATGGACCAGTGCGTCGTCGACGTGGGCGACGCGCACGTGGCGGTCGGCGATCGCGTCGTGGTGTGGGGCGACCCCGCGACCGGAGCACCCTCCGCGGAGGACTGGGCGGCCGCCGCCGGCACAATCGGCTACGAGATCGTCACGCGCGTCGGCCCGCGTGTGCCCCGGGTGCCGGCGTGAGCGACCTCGAGCTGACGATCGCCGACCCTGAGGCGATGGAGGCGCTCGGCGAGCGGCTCGCGCGCGAGCTCCGTGCGGGCGACCTCGTGCTGCTGGAGGGCGAGCTCGGCGCCGGCAAGACGACGCTCACGCGCGGCATCGGGCGCGGGCTCGGCGCGCGCGGTGCCGTGACGAGCCCCACCTTCGTGCTCGCGCGGGAGCACCCCACGGCATCCGGCCCGCCGCTCGTGCACGTCGACGCCTACCGGCTCGGCAGCGCCGCGGAGCTCGACGACCTCGACCTCGACCTCGAGCGCTCGATCGTCGTGGTCGAGTGGCCGAACGACCGGGTGGATGCGGATTCCTGGCTCCGGCTGCGCATCGAGCGCCCCGCGGCGGGCGACCCCGACGCCGAGGCCGAGCCGCGGCGCGTGACGATCGACGCATCCGGAGCGCGGTGGGCCCCGGTGCTGAACGCCCTGGGCTCGTAGGCTCGGATCGTGCTGCTCGCGATCGACACCTCGGCGGGCACGAGCGTCGCCGTCGTCGATCGCGACCGCGGCATCCTGGCGCAGGAGGACGAGGCCGACACCCGCCGCCACGCCGAGGTGATCGGTGTGCTCATCCTGCGCGCGCTCGAGCGCGCGGGCGTCGCACCCCTCGAGCTGAGCGGCGTCGTCGCCGGCATGGGACCGGGGCCGTTCACGGGACTTCGGGTCGGCATCGCGGCCGCGCGCGCCTTCGCCTCCGGCGTCGGCAGGCCGGTCGTGCCGCTCGCCTCGCACGACGCGCTCGCCCTCGATGCCACGGAGCCGATCGCCGTCGTGACCGATGCCCGACGTCGCGAGCTCGCGTGGTCGACGTACGCCGCCGCCGACGAGCTCGGCCTGCCGGTGCGCGTGGCCGGTCCGGCGCTCGCGCCGGTGGGGGAGATCGACGCCGTCGTCGCCGGTTACCGACGGATCGACGCCCCGGCGATCCCGGCGGGAGCACTCGGCATGCTCGGCGAGCGGTTGTATGCGGCGGGGCGGGGCTTCGGCCCCGTCGAGCCGCTGTACCTGCGCGCCCCGGATGTCACGCTCTCCGTCCCGAAGCGGGTGGGGTCGTGACGGTGCTGCGGCGCGCCGAGGCGAGCGACCTCGACGCGATCATGGCGATCGAGCGCGCCAGCTACCCCGACGACGCCTGGTCGACCTCGTCGATGCGCGCCGAGTTGAGCGGTCCGCACGGCTACTACCTCGTCGCGGTCGACGAGAGCGGCGACGGGAGCGGCGCCGGCATCGAGGGATACGGCGGGCTGCTGGCGCCCGAGGGATCACACCAGGGCGACGTCCAGACCCTCACGGTCGCCGAGCCGGCGCGCGGTCGCGGCATCGGCCGCGCGCTCCTGAACGCGCTGCTCGCGGAGGCCGGCCGCCGCGGCGCCGACGAGGTGTTCCTGGAGGTGCGCGCCGGCAACGGGATCGCGCAGGGCCTCTACGCCTCGCTCGGATTCGAGCGCATCGCGGTGCGTCCGCATTACTACCAGCCCGACGGCGAGGACGCCTGGGTGATGAGGAGGACCGCGTCGTGACCCGCGAGCCGCTGATCCTCGGGATCGAGACCAGCTGCGACGAGACCGGTGTCGGCATCGTGCGCGGCACGACGCTGCTCGCGAACGCGATCGCCTCCTCGATGGACGAGCAGGCCCGCTACGGCGGCATCGTGCCCGAGATCGCGGCACGCGCCCACCTCGAGGCGCTCACCCCGACCCTGGATGCCGCGCTCGCCGAGGCGGGTGTCGCGCTCTCCGACGTCGACGCCGTCGCGGTGACGAGTGGACCCGGGCTCGCGGGCGCCCTCATGGTGGGCGTCGGCGCCGCGAAGGCGCTCGCGATCGCGCTCGGCCGGCCGCTCTACGCGGTCAACCACCTGGTCGGGCACGTCGGGGTCGACCTGCTGCGGCCCGCGGATGCCGGCGGCGGCCCGCTCGAGCTGCCCACCGTCGCGCTCCTGGTCTCCGGCGGCCACACGTCGCTGCTGCTCGTGCGCGACCTGCTCGACGACGTCGAGCTGCTCGGCGAGACGGTCGACGACGCCGCGGGGGAGGCCTTCGACAAGGTCGCCCGGCTGCTCGGGCTGCCCTATCCCGGCGGGCCGCAGATCGACCGCGCGGCCGCGGGCGGCGATCCGGCGGCGATCGCGTTCCCGCGCGGCCTGACGGCCGCCAAGGATCAGGCCGCCCACCGGTTCGACTTCTCGTTCTCGGGGCTCAAGACGGCGGTCGCGCGCTACGTCGAGCAGTGCCAGGCGCGCGGTGAGCCGGTGCCCGTCGCCGATGTCGCGGCATCGTTCCGGGAGGCCGTGGTCGACGTGCTCACCGCGAAGGCGCTCGCCGCCTGCCGCGAGCTCGGGGTGCCACGACTGCTGCTGGGCGGCGGCGTGATCGCGAACGCGCGGCTGCGGGAGGTCGCGACCGAACGCGCCGCGGCATCCGGTGTCGCGCTCCGGATCCCGCCGCTCGCGCTGTGCACCGACAACGGCGCGATGATCGCCGCGGTCGGCGCGCAGCTGGTCATGGCCGGGCGGGCACCGTCCGGATGGGATGTGGGCGCCGACTCGACCCTGCCCGCGACCGTGGTGCAGGCTTAGCCCCATGAGCGATTCGACGCCGCCCGTCCCGCCCACGCCCCCGGTGCCGCCGGGAGACCCGGCCGCGATGCCCGTGCCGCCGGCGCCCGGTCAGCCGCCCTACGGTCAGCAGGCGCCGGGTCAGCAGGTGCCGGGCCAGCCGATGCCGGGTCAACCCGTCTACGGCCAGCCGGTGGCCGGCCAGCCGGTGTACGGGCAGCCGGTCTACGGCCAGCCGTACCCTCCCGCCTACGTCGCCGGTCCCCGTACCAACACGCTCGCGCTGGTGTCGATGATCCTGTCGCTCGTCGGCCTGGTGAGCGGGATCACCGCCGTCGGCGGCATCATCTGCGGGCACATCGCGCTCTCGCAGATCAAGCGGACCGCCGAGGCCGGGCGCGGGATGGCGCTCGCCGGCGTCATCGTGGGCTACGTCGTCGTCGGCCTCTGGGTGCTGTTCATCGTCGCGTACATCGTCATCCTGGCCGTCGTGTTCGGCATCGCCGCCTCGACAGGATCCTTCTCCGGCAGCTGAGAACTGATCGAATCCACATTGGGTCCGCACGGCGGTTCGCATTGACGCCCTCCCAGGGCGCTGCCAGGATTACCCCGTATTAGGCACGCCTCAAGACAAGGAGCTCCCATGAGCGACGCCACTCCTCCTCCGCCGACGCCCGAGCAGCCGGCAACGCCGGCCGCCCCTGCAGCGCCGGCCTACGCCCCGGGCACCCCGGTGAAGCAGGGCCTGAGCCTCACGGGATTCATCCTCGGCATCGCCGCGGTCGTCTTCTCGTGGGTCTTCATCTTCGGCCTGCTCGTCGCCATCGCCGGCCTGATCATCTCGCTGATCGCCCGTGGCCGCGAGCCGCAGGCCCCGAACTGGATGAAGCTCATCGGCCTCATCCTGAGCATCGTGGGCCTCGTGATCGCCGCCCTCGTGCTGATCTTCACGATCATCGGCCTCGTGGCGCTGGCCTCGGTGGGCAACCTCAACTCGTACTGAGTCGAGCAGTACGAAGGGGTCGGACGCGAGTCCGGCCCCTTCGTCGTTCCCGGGGGGCTTCAGTCCGCGGGTCGGCTTCAGACCCGGCTTCAGACGCGGTCGGCCAGGATCGCCACCCGCGCCCCGGCGATCCGCGTCAGCACCAGCACGGCGCTGTTCTCTCCCCGCAGCGCGAGCCGCTTGCGGAACTCCGCCGGGTCGACGTCGACGCCGCGCTTCTTGATCTCGAGCGTGCCGATCCCGCGGGCCGCGAGCTCCTTCTTGAGAGTCCTCACATCGAGCGCGAAACGCTCGCGCACGCGGAACACCGCCCCGAACGGCGTGGTCGGCTCTGCGTCCGTAGTGATCCACGCGATCGTCGGGTCGAGCATCCGCCCCTCGACACCGCGCGCGAGGTCGCCGATGAGGCGGGCCCGGATGACGGCGCCGTCGGGCTCCACCAGGTATTCGCCGAGCCCGCCGGCCTCCGCGTCGTCGGCATCCCGCGGCCCCGTGAGCTCGGCCGCACCGTGCGCGCCCAGCACGAGGGCCGCGCGACCGATGCCCTCGCGCTGCAGGCCGCCGGCCCATACGACGGCCTCCACGACATCCCGGTCGGCGGAAATCCACTGCCACTCCGCGCCGGCCGGCAGCAGGTCGCGGTCGATGCCGGGGCCGAGCTTGACGCCGACGGGCAGCCGATCGGCGAGGCCGAACGACCAGTCCAGGGGCGGCGACCACGCGGCCGGGTCGCGCCGCCGCACGCCCTCGGACCGGCGGGCGGGGTCGAGCCAGACCGCGCCGACGGCGGCGAGGTCGGCCTCCTCGGCGGCGCCCGCCTCGACCCGGGCCGAGGGGAAGGGGGCGAGGTTGTACGCGGCGACGGCGGCGGTGACCTCGTCGCGCTCGACCGCGACGACGCCGAGGTCGAGGCCGGCGAGGGCGATCGCGTCGCCGCCGATGCCGCAGCCGAGGTCCGCGACGACGTCGATGCCGGCATCCCGGAACCGCCCCGCGTGCACGGCGGCCACCCGCAGCCGCGTCGCCTGCTCGAGCCCATCGGGCGTGAACAGCATGCGGTCGGCGAACTCGCCGAACTTCGCGCGGGCGCGTGAGCGCAGCCGGGCCTGCTCCAGCACGGCCGCGACGAGAGCCGGCGGATGCCCGTCGGCGCGCAGCCGCGACACGAGGCGCACGACGTCGGCGGTGCGGTCGATCGGCCCCACCTCGTCGAGCAGCCGCAGCCCCTCGGGCGTGAGCAGCGCGCGCAGTTCGGCGGCGTCCATCCCCCCATCCTGTCGAAAGTCGAGGATCGGGCGGCGCGTCCGGGCCGCGATCGCCGAGACGCGCCGCCGGGGTCCTGAACCTTTGACGGGGGGAGAGGGGAGGGGGGAGGGGGGAGGCGCGACCCGGTCCTGAACCCGTGACCTGGGCCGAGGCGACGCGGGGTCCTGCGCCCTCGACCGGGGGTGGCTGGCAGTCGCATTGAACGAGTGCTAACGAGGCGCTACAGTTGATCTGGCACTCCCGACCGGAGTGTGCCAACCCTAGAACTTTCAGAAAGAGGTCACACGTGTCGGTCTCCATCAAGCCGCTCGAGGATCGCATCGTCATCAAGCAGGTCGAAGCCGAGCAGGTCACCGCGTCGGGTCTCGTGATCCCCGACACCGCGAAGGAGAAGCCCCAGGAGGGCGAGGTCGTGGCGGTCGGCCCCGGTCGCATCGATGACAACGGCAACCGCGTGCCGCTCGACGTCAAGGTCGGTGACAAGGTCCTGTACTCGAAGTACGGCGGCACCGAGGTCAAGTTCGGCGGCGACGACCTGCTCGTCCTGTCGGCTCGCGACGTGCTCGCGATCGTCGGCTGACGAACCGCAGCTCATCCGAAGGCCCCGCCGCACCGGCGGGGCCTTCGGCGTCTGGTCGGGGGATCGCGCTCGCCGTCGGGGCGAACGTGCTGTGGGGCCTGTTCCCGCTCTACTTCCTCCTGCTCGTCCCGGCGACGGCCTACGAGGTCGTCTCGTTCCGCGTGCTGCTCTCGCTGGTGTTCTGCGCGCTGCTGATCACCGTGCTGCGCGGCTGGCCGCGCATCGCCGGGATCGTGCGCACGCCGCGCGTGCTGCTCGCCCTCGCCCTCAGCGGCGTGCTGATCCTCGCGAACTGGGAGATCTACGTCATCGCGATCGACGCCCAACAGGTCGTCGACGCCGCGCTCGGATACTTCATCACCCCGATCGTGACGGTGCTGCTCGGGGTGTTCGTGCTGCGCGAACGCCTGCGTCCGCTGCAGTGGACCGCCGTGGGCGTCTCGGTCGTGGCGATCGTGGTCGTCGCGGTGGGCGGCGCCACCGTCCCGTGGGTCGCCCTCGGTCTCGCCGCATCGTTCGGGTTGTACGGGCTCGTGAAGAAGCGCGTGGGACCGGGGGTCGATGCGCTGAGCGGCCTCACGCTCGAGACGGCGTGGGTGACCCCGCTCGCGCTCGTGCAGCTGGCGATCGTCGCGGGAGGGACGGGTCTGGCGATCGGACGGCACGGGGCGGGGCAGACGGTGGCGCTGCTCCTCGCCGGGGTGGTCACCGCCATCCCGCTGCTCATGTTCGCCGGCTCGGCGCGCCGCCTGCCGCTCGTGATCATCGGGCTCGCGCAGTACATCATCCCCACGCTGCAGTTCGTCATCGGGGTGGCGCTGCTGCACGAGACGATGCCGGCGGGGCGGTGGATCGGATTCGGGATGGTGTGGCTGGCCCTCGTGCTGCTGACCGTCGATCTCGTCGCGGCATCCCGGCGACGCGGCACGGTGCCGCTGCCGGCGTCCCCGGAGATCCGCTGACGTCGCGATAGGGTCGCCGCAGCCCGTAAGACCCTTCCCGAGAGGATGGCGATGCCGCGCGTCCCCCGCGTACGCGGCGCTGCCGCACTCGGCCTGCTCGCCCTCGCCGGCCTGCTCGCCGGGTGCACCAGTGCGCCGACGCCCACCCCCACGACCACGCCGACGCCCACCGTGCGCCCGGCCGGCGACGGCACGCTCACGATCGGGACGCTCCTCCCGACGACGGGGGGCGGCACCTACATCACTCCGCCCATGGCGGCCGCCGTGAAGGTGGCGGTCACCGACATCAACGCCGCGGGCGGCGTCAACGGCAAGCCCGTCGTGCTGGTGTCGCGAGACTCCGGGGATGCATCCACACGCACGGCCGAGGCCTCGTTCGCCGACCTCGTGAAGAACCACGCCGACGTGGTCGTCGGTCCCGTCTCGTCGGCGCTGGCGCAGCGACTGCTCGACCCGGCGCAGAAGGCCGGCGTGCCGCTCATCTCGCCGGCGGCCGGATACCCGCAGCTCGCGGATCAGCCCGACTTCTTCCGCACGGTGCCGGCATTCGGGCACGAGGGCACCGTGCTCGGGTCGCTGCTCCCGGGCAAGGGCGCCAAGGAGGTCGTGCTCGTCGCGACCCAGGAGGCGCTCGGCGCCTCGATCGCCGCGCCCCTGAAGGCGGCGCTCGCGGCGCACGGCGGCACGCTCGCGGCATCCATCACGGTGCCGCTCTCGGGCGCGAATGCGGCGGCGATCGCCGGCCAGGCGAAGGCGGCGGCCCCGGATGCGGTGGTGCTGGCCACGCCCGACAACGGCAACCTGAGCCGCTCGCTCATCACGGCGCTCTCCTCGGCGGGGCTCGGCGGCACGAAGCTGTGGCTCACGGGCCAGAACATGGCCGACTACTCGCAGGCGCTGCAGGGCGGCATGCTCGCCGGCGTGCGGGGCATCTTGGAGGGCGCCGCAGCGGACGCCGCGTTCCAGGCCAAGCTGAAGGGCGCGACCTCGGGGCTCGGCTCGTTCGCGTACGCTCCCGAGACCTACGACGCGGTCGTGCTCGCCGCGCTCGCCGCCGACCTCGCCCACGACGACGCCGGACCGGCGGTCGCCTCGCACCTCGTGGCGGCATCGACCGGCGGCATCAAGTGCGGCAGCTACGCCGAGTGCGTCGACGTGCTGCGCACGGAGCCCGACATCGACTACGACGGCCTGAGCGGCACCCTCGACCTCGACCGGTCGGATGCGCCGGCGGTCGCGAGCTACGGCGTGTACGCCTACGACGGCAGCAACAAGTACGCGCGGAGCGGCACCGTCCGCTTCTGAACGCGCCGCGTTCCGGGCCCGTGCCGCGGAATGCCGGGAGCCGCTGTCCCGTTAGCATGGAACACCGGTCTCCACCGTCGCAGCCGGGCGCTTCTGCACTCCCGAACTCGGCCCAGAGGACAGCCATGGAACAGCACGACCCGTTCGCCTTCGTCGGCCTCACCTATGACGACGTGATGCTGCTGCCGGGTCACACCGACGTGATCCCGAGCGAGGCGGACACGGCATCCCGGCTCACCCGCCGCATCAGCCTCGCCTCGCCGCTCGTGTCGAGCGCGATGGACACCGTGACCGAGTCGCGCATGGCGGTCGCCATGGCGCGGCAGGGCGGTCTCGGCGTGCTGCATCGCAACCTGTCGATCGAGGACCAGGCGGCCCACGTCGACAAGGTCAAGCGCTCCGAGTCGGGCATGATCACCAATCCGGTGACGACGACCCCCGACGCGACGGTCGCGGAGGTCGACGAGCTGTGCGGTCGCTTCCGGGTCTCCGGCCTGCCCGTCGTGCAGGACGACGGCCGGCTGGTGGGCATCATCACCAATCGCGACATGCGCTTCGTCTCGCCGTTCGAGAAGGCGAGCACGCTCGTGCGCGACGTGATGACGACGATGCCGCTCATCACCGCTCCCGAGGGCATCGACCCGGATGACGCGGTCGCGATCTTCGCGCAGCACAAGATCGAGAAGCTGCCGCTCGTCGACGCCGAGGGCCGGTTGCGCGGGCTCATCACGGTCAAGGACTTCGACAAGAGCGAGAAGTACCCCAACGCGACGAAGGATGACGCCGGACGCCTCCGCGTCGGCGCGGCCATCGGCTTCTTCGGCGACGCGTGGGACCGCGCGGGAGCCCTGCTCGATGCGGGGGTCGACGTCATCGTCGTCGACACCGCCAACGGCGACTCGAGGGGCGTGCTCGAGATCATCGCGCGGCTCAAGTCCGACCCCGCGTTCGCGGGCGTCGACATCATCGGCGGCAACGTGGCGACCCGGTCGGGCGCGCAGGCGCTCGTCGACGCGGGCGCCGACGCGATCAAGGTCGGCGTCGGCCCGGGCTCGATCTGCACGACGCGGGTCGTGGCGGGGGTCGGAGTGCCCCAGGTGACCGCCGTGTACGAGGCGTCGCTCGCGGCGCGCGAGGACGGCATCCCGGTCATCGCCGACGGCGGTCTGCAGTACTCGGGCGACATCGCGAAGGCGCTCGTCGCGGGCGCCGACACCGTGATGCTCGGCTCGCTGCTCGCGGGCACCGACGAGGCGCCCGGCGACCTCGTCTACGTCAACGGCAAGCAGTTCAAGAACTATCGCGGCATGGGTTCGCTCGGGGCCCTCAGCGATCGCGGCAAGAAGACCTCGTACTCGCGCGACCGCTACTTCCAGGCGGACGTGCCGTCCGATGCGCAGCTGATCCCCGAGGGCATCGAGGGCCGGGTGCCCTACCGCGGCGCGCTCGGCGCGACCGTGTACCAGCTCGTCGGCGGGCTGCGGCAGTCGATGTTCTACGTCGGGGCGCGCACGATCCCGGAGCTCAAGGAGCGCGGTCGGTTCGTGCGCATCACCCCGGCGGGGCTCAAGGAGTCGCACCCGCACGACATCCAGATGACCGTCGAGGCGCCCAACTACACGCGCTGAACGCCCCGCACCCGGCGCGGGTCTACGATCGCGGCGTGGAGGCGGAGAGCACGCGGCCGGCGTCGATCCGCGACGTGGCCGCGCGCGCGGGGGTCTCGCGCCAGACCGTGTCGCGCGTGCTCAACGGCCTGCCCGGCATGACCGACGCCACCGCCGAGCGGGTGCGAAAGGTGATCGACGAGCTCGACTACCGGCCGAACCGCGCCGCCCGGATCCTCGCCTCCTCGCGGCACCGCACGATCGGACTCATCACGACGGCGGCGACGATGTTCGGCCCCGCGAGCATCAAGGAGGCGATCGAACGCGCGGCGCGCGCGCAGGGCTACGCGATCACCGCGGTCACCGTGCTCTCCGAGGCGGAGGACGAGATCGCCGAGGCGCTCGACGAGCTCATGGTGCACGGCGTCGACGGCATGATCGTCATCGCCCCCCAGGAGCGCACGTGGCCGCTCATCCAGCGGCGGCTGGGCGGCAAGCCGTCCCTCACGCTGCAGTGGCAGGGGGGACCGGCCAACACGGTCGCCCTCGAGCAGCGCGAGGGCGCCCTGCTCGCCGTGCGGCACCTCATCGGACTCGGCCACCGTCGCATCCTGCATCTGGCCGGACCGCTGCACTGGGCCGAGGTCGAGCAGCGCGTCGAGGGCTATCGGCAGGCGCTCGATGAGGCGGGACTCGAGCAGCTGCCGGTGGAGCACGGCGACTGGTCGGCCGACTCGGGGTACGCGATCGGGCTGCGGGTGCTGCCGGCGCGGGATGCCACGGCGGTCTTCGTGTCGAACGATCAGATGGCGATCGGCCTGCTCCACGCCGCGCACGAGCTCGGCATGGACGTGCCGCGCGAGCTCAGCGTCGTCGGATTCGACGACATCCCCGAGGCGCGGCACGCGACCCCGCCGCTGACCTCGGTGCGCCAGGAGTTCGCCGCGCTCGGCGATGCCGCCATCACCCGCATCGTCGCCCTCATCGAGGGTCGGCCGGCGCCGGCCGGTGAGATCACGGATCAGACGACTCTGCACGTGCGCGAGAGCACGGCGCCGCCGCGCGTCTGATCCCGCCTCCGGAAGTCGATTGACTCCCCCGGACGGGTGGGCCTACGCTCCTACGTGACCGGTCAACTTGATCGCGTCGCGACCACCGAGAGACAAGGAAGTCGATCCATGCCGCACCCCACCACAGCGCAGCTCAGCCGCCGCGGTCTCCTGACCGGTTTCGGCGTCGGAGCGCTCGGACTCATCGCCATCCCCACGCTCGCGGGCTGCGCCCCGAGCAACGGCGGCGGCGGTGGATCCTCCACCGGGTCGCTGACCTTCGGCTCGAACGCGTCCGACCCCGTGCCGAAGAAGGCCTACGCGGCCTTCGTATCCGCCTTCGAGAAGAAGTCCAAGGACACGGTCACCGTCAACACGAGCGACCACAACAGCTTCCAGAACAAGATCACCAACTACCTGCAGGGCAGCCCGGATGACGCGTTCACCTGGTTCGCCGGCTACCGGATGCGCTATTACGCGAGCAAGGGCCTCGTCGGCGATGTGAGCGACGTCTGGGACAAGATCGGCGACAACTTCTCGCCGGCGCTCAAGAAGGCGTCCACGGCGGACGACGGCAAGCAGTACTTCGTGCCGAACTACAACTACCCGTGGGGCTTCTTCTACCGCAAGTCGTTCTGGGCCGAGAAGGGCTACACGATCCCGGGCACCTGGGACGACCTGATCACCCTCGCCAAGAAGATGCAGGCCGACGGGATCATCCCCGTCGCCTTCACCGACAAGGACCAGTGGCCCGCGTGCGGCACGTTCGACTACCTGAACATGCGCATCAACGGCTACCAGTTCCACGTCGACCTGTGCGCGCACAAGGAGGGCTGGGACACGCCGAAGGTGCAGGAGGTCTTCGACACCTGGAAGGAGCTCCTGCCCTACATGGACCCGAGCGCCGCGGGCCTCACGTGGCAGGAGGGCGCCCAGAAGCTCGGCAACAAGCAGGCGGGCATGATGCTTCTCGGCTCGTTCATCACCCAGCAGTTCACGGATGCGACCGTGCTCGCCGACATCGACTTCTTCCCGTTCCCGGCCGTCAAGGTCGAGGGCACCGACGCGGTCGAGGCTCCGATCGACGGGCTGATGCTGTCGAAGAAGGGCGGGCAGAGCGCTCCCGCCAAGGCGATGCTGCAGTTCATGGGCTCCGGCGCCGGCCAGGAGGCGTACTACTCGATCGACAAGTCGAACATCATGACGGCCAAGGACGCCGACACGTCGGGCTACTCGGCGTTCACGAAGAAGCTCGGCGGCGTCATCGCCGACGCGAAGTCGATCAGCCAGTTCTTCGACCGCGACGCGCTGCCCGCCATGGCGAGCAACGTGCTCGAGCCCGCGATGCTCGACTTCCTCAAGAGCGGCTCCGTCGACCTGAAGAACATCGAGTCGCAGGCGAAGACGCTCTACGCCCAGCAGTAGCGTGACGGATCTGAACCCGATCTCCGCGGCGTCGGTCACCCCGGCGCCGCGGAGGCATCTGCGTCAGCTCACCGGCCGGGACCGCGGGGTCCTGGGCGTCATGATCGGCCTGCCGACGATCATCCAGGTGATCCTCGTCTGGCTGCCGCTCGTCGCCTCCGTCGTCCTCTCGTTCATGAAGTGGGACGGCCTGTCGTTCACGAGCTTCCACTGGAACGGGCTCACCAACTACACGTTCGCCCTCACTCAGTCGCCGCAGTTCCTCCCAGCGCTGCTGCACAACGTGGTCTGGCTGCTGTTCCTCGCCGTCATCGGCACGCCGCTCGGTCTGCTGCTGGCCGTGCTGCTGGATCAGAAGATCCGTGGATCGCGCATCTACCAGTCGATCTTCTTCCTGCCCGTCATGCTCTCGGTCGCCCTCATCGGGATCATCTGGGAGCTCATGTACTCGCAGGACAACGGCTTCATCAACAACCTGCTCGGCACCGCCGGCACGAGCGGCGCGATCGACTGGTTCGGCAACGCCAACGTCAACCTGTGGGCGGCGCTCGTCGCGGCCACCTGGCGCCACGCGGGCTACATCATGATCCTGTACCTGGCGGGTTTGAAGGGCGTGGACCCGAGCCTGCGGGAGGCGGCATCCCTCGACGGGGCGAACGGGGCGCAGACCTTCTTCCGCGTCGTCTTCCCCGCCATGGCGCCGACGAACGTGATCATCGTGGTCATCACGATCATCGAGTCGCTGCGCGCCTTCGACATCGTGTGGGTCATCAACGGCGGCAACAACGGCCTCGAGCTGCTGAGCGTGCTGGTCGTCAAGTACCTGGTCGGCGAGACGCAGGTGATCGGCATCGGCAGCGCCTTCGCGGTCGTGCTGCTCGTGATCTCGCTCGTGCCGATCGTCTTCTATCTCGTCCGCACGTTCCGCAACCGGGAGATCTGAATGAGCGCCGTCACCGTCAGCGCCCGCACCCCGTCGAGGACGGGGCCGGTACGCAGGCGCCCGCACGTCGGCACGCACCTGTTCCTCATCGTCATGGCGGTGATGTGGCTGATCCCGCTGCTGTGGTCGCTGTACACGGCGCTGCGCCCGAAGGCCGACACCGACAAGTACGGGTACTTTTCGATCGCCGGCACCTACAACCTGCAGAACTTCATCGACGCGTGGAACCAGGGCGGATTCCCGACCTACTTCCTCAACTCCGTGATCATCACGGTGCCGACCGTGATCCTCACCCTGCTGTTCGCGTCGATGATGGCGTTCGCGGTGAGCCGCTTCTCGTGGAAGTTCAACGTGACGCTGCTCATCATGTTCACCGCCGGCAACCTGCTGCCACCGCAGGTGCTCGCGACGCCGATCTTCGAGCTGTTCAAGCTGATCCAGCTGCCGTACTCGATCTCCGACTCCGGCACGCTGCTGAACCAGCTGGTCGGTGTGATCGCCGCGAACACCGGATTCCAGATCGGCTTCTGCACGTTCGTGCTGTCGAACTACATGAAGGCGATCCCGACCGAGCTGACCGAGGCCGCGCGGGTCGACGGCGCGGGCGTGTGGACGCAGTACGTGCGGATCATCATGCCGCTCACCCGCCCGGCGCTCGCCGCGCTCGCGACACTCGAGGTGATCTTCATCTACAACGACTACTTCTGGCCGCTGATCCTCATCCAGTCGGGCAACCGGCTGCCGGTGACGACCGCGATCAACAACCTGCAGGGGCAGTTCCTGTCCAACTACAACCTGCTGGCGGCCGGGGCGGTCATCATCGTGATCCCCACCCTCATCGTCTATCTCGCGCTGCAACGCCAGTTCGTGGCCGGCTTGACCCTCGGCGCGAGCAAGGGCTGACGGTGCCCGCGGGAATGGAGCAGGCCTACCTCGAGAACGGCGGCACCGCGCTGCTCGTCGACCTGCGCGACGGGGACGCCGTCATCGTGCACTGGGGAGACGCACTGCCCGCGCCGCTGCCGGATGCCGCACTGCTGCTCCCCGCGGTGCCGCGGTCGAACTTCGACGTGCCGATTCGCCCCTCGCTCGTGCCGCAGGCGTCCCGCGGATGGCGCGGCGCTCCCGGGCTGAGCGGTGCGCGCGACGACGGCTCGGGCTACTCGCCGCTGCTGACCGTGCGGTCGGCCGACGCGACCGCGACCCGCCTGGACCTCGAGCTCGAGGATGCCGTGGCGCGGCTGCGCGTGCGCATCGGGCTCGAGCTCGACGCGCACGGCATCCTGCACGCGTCGGCGGAGCTCGAGAACGCGAGCGACGCCGCCTATCGCCTCGTGGGCCTCGAGCTGGCGCTGCCACTGCCGGCGCGGGCGGCCGAGGTGCTCGACCACGCCGGACGCTGGGGTCGCGAGAAGCAGCAGCAGCGCCACGGGATCGCGCACGGCGAGTGGGTGCGTGCGGGGCGGCACGGCCGCACCGGTCACGATGCGACCGGGCTGTTCGCGGCCGGCACCGCCGGGTTCGGCTTCGGCCGCGGCGAGGTGTGGGGCATCCACCTCGCCTGGAGCGGCGACCACCGCCACCGCGTCGAGCGACTCGGCGACGGTCAGACGGTGATCGCCGCGGGCGAGCTGCTGCATCCGGGCGAGGTCGTGCTCGGCGCCGGCGAGAGGTACACGGCTCCGGAGCTGCTGGCCGCGCATTCGACCGAGGGGCTCGATGGCGTGAGCGCACGGTTCCACCGGATGCTGCGGGCGCGACCGACGCATCCTCGCACCCCGCGTCCGGTGGTGCTCAACACCTGGGAGGCGGTCTACTTCCGCCACGACCTGGACGAGCTCAGCCGCCTGGCCGAGACCGCGGCCGCGGTCGGCGTCGAGCGGTTCGTGCTCGACGACGGCTGGTTCCGCGGCCGCCGCGACGACCACGCGGGGCTCGGCGACTGGGTCGTCGATGCCGACGTGTGGCCGCAGGGGCTCGGCCCCCTCATCGAGCGCGTCGAGGCGCTCGGCATGCGGTTCGGCCTCTGGGTCGAGCCCGAGATGGTCAATGAGGACTCCGACCTGGTGCGGGCGCACCCCGACTGGATCGCCGGACCCGCGGGCCGGCGTTCGCTGGAGTGGCGGCATCAGCAGGTGCTCGACCTCGTCAACCCCGACGCGTTCGCGCACGTGCTCGGGCAGCTCGACGCCCTGCTCAGCGAGAACCAGGGCATCGCGTTCCTCAAGTGGGACCAGAACCGCGACCAGACCGAGCTCGGCTCCGGTGGCCGCGCCTCGACGCACGCGCAGACCCTCGCCGCGTACCGGATGCTCGACGAGCTGCGGCGGCGGCATCCGGACGTCGAGATCGAGAGCTGCTCGTCGGGCGGCGCGCGCGTCGACCTCGGCGTGCTCGCCCGCACCGATCGGGTCTGGGCCTCCGACACGAACGATGCGCTCGAACGGCAACTGATCCAGCGCGGCACGCAGGCGCTGATCCCGCCCGAGCTGGTCGGCGCGCACATCGGCCCGGCCCACTCGCACACGACCGGCCGCACGCAGGACCTGTCGTTCCGGGCGATCACCGCGCTCGTGGGGCACTTCGGCATCGAGTGGGACATCCTGCGCGCGTCCGACGCGGAGCGCGCCGAACTGGCGCAGGCCATCGCCTACTACCGCGACCGGCGGGAGCTGCTGCACTCCGGTCGTCTCGTGCACGCCGACGACCGCGGCCCGTCGTCGACGGTCTACGGCGTCGTCGCCGACGACCGCTCCGAGGCGGTGTTCGTCGTGGCGCAGCTGACGCTCGCCCCGGACGAGCAGACCCCGCCCGCGACACTGCCCGGGCTCGACCCGGCACGGCGCTATCGGGTGCGGTTCGGCCTGCCGCTCGACGAGCGCGGCGTCGGCGAGCGCGGTGCTCCCGCGTGGATCGCGGCCGGTGGCGAGCTCGAGCTGACCGGCGCGGCGCTGGCGGTCATCGGCGTGCCGGTGCCCGCACTGCTGCCCGAGCACGCGTTGTTGCTCGACGTACGGGAGGTGCGGTGACCGACTTCACGGGATCCGACGCGCTCGCCGCGCGCGCGCGGTTCGCGACCGATGCGCGCACCTTGTCGCTCGATGGCGAGTGGGCCGTGCGGTTCTCGCCGTCGTGGGCCGAGGCGCCGGACGACCTCGGCGATCCGGAGCTCGCGATCGACGGCTGGGGCCGGATCCCGGTGCCGTCGAGCTGGCCGATGCAGGCCGAGGGCCACGGACGCCCCTGGTACACGAACACGAAGTTCCCGTTCCCGGTCGAGCCGCCCTTCGTGCCCGACGAGAACCCGGTCGCCGACCACGCGGTGCGCTTCGACTGGGAGCCGGGGGATGCGACGGTGCTGCGACTCGAGGGCGTCGACGCCGCCGGCACGGTCGTGGTCAACGGCGTCGAGGTCGGCACGACCCGCGGCAGCCGGCTCGTGCACGAGTTCGACGTGTCGCGCGAGGTGCGGTCCGGCTCGAACCTGCTCGTCGTGCGGATCGCGCGGTGGGCCGAGACGAGCTACCTCGAAGACCAGGACATGTGGTGGCTGCCGGGGCTGTTCCGGCCGGTCACCGTGCTCGACCGGCCGGCGGACGGCATCCGGGACCTGCGGGTCGAGGCCGACTGGCGGGACGGCGTCGCGACGCTGCGGGTCGAGGTGGATGCCGACGCGCCCGCCCGGGTGAGCGTGCCCGAGCTGGGCATCGAGCTCGCCGCGGGGCAGCGGGTGGAGGTGCCGGGAGCCGAGCCGTGGTTGGCGGAGGCGCCGCGGCTGTACGACCTCGTGGTGGCGGCTCCGGGCGAGACCGCGCGGCTGCGCATCGGGTTCCGCACGGTGCGCATCGACGGGCACCGCTTCCTCGTCAACGACCGGCCGGTGCTGCTGCGCGGGGTCAACCGGCACGAGCACCACCCCGACCTCGGCCGAGTCGTGCCGCGGGCGACCGTGGAGCACGAGCTGCGGCTCATGAAGCGCCACAACATCAACGCGATCCGCACCTCGCACTACCCGCCGCATCCCGACCTCGCCGACCTCGCCGACGAGCTCGGGTTCTGGCTCATCGTGGAGTGCGACCTCGAGACGCACGGCTTCATCCACGTCGACTGGCGCGGCAACCCGAGCGACGACCCGGCCTACGAGGCCGCCTACCGCGACCGGATGGCGCGCACCGTCGAGCGCGACCGCAACCACCCGAGCGTGATCATGTGGTCGCTCGGCAACGAGTCGGGCGTCGGTCGCAACCTCGCGGCGATGGCCGAGGAGGCGCGGCGGCGCGACCCGTCGCGGCCGTTGCACTACGAGGGCGACTGGACGGCCGCCGACACCGACGTCTACTCGCGCATGTACGCGCATCCCGAGGAGGTCGCCCTCATCGCGCGCGGCGAGGAGCCGCCGCTCGACGACCCCGTTCTCGATGCGCGCCGACGCGGGATGCCGTTCCTGCTCTGCGAGTACGCGCACGCGATGGGCAACGGGCCGGGCGGGCTGGCCGAGTACCAGGAGCTGCTGGACTCGAGCGACCGGATGGCGGGCGCATTCGTGTGGGAGTGGCTGGAGCACGGCATCCGGCGCCGCACGCCCGACGGGCGGGAGTACTGGGCATACGGCGGCGACTTCGGCGAGCCCGTGCACGACGGCAACTTCGTGGCCGACGGCCTCGTCGATGCGGACCGGAACCCCCGCCCGCAGCTCGCGGATCTCGCGACCGTGTTCGCACCGGTGCGGATGCGGATCGGCGCCGACGAGGTCGAGATCGCGAACCGGCAGGACCACATCGGGGTGTCGTGGCTGCGCGCAGAGTGGGAGCTGTCGACCGCCGCGGGGGCGGTCGTGAGCGGCGAACTCGCGCTGCCCGAGGTCGCGCCGCGGGAGAGCGCCGTCGTGCCGTTGCCCGACCGGGCGCGCGGCGACGGGGTGCTCACGATCCGCGTGGTGACTGCCGGCGAGAGCACCTGGGCACCCGCCGGGCACGAGGTGGCGTGGGCGCAGCGCGGCGCGCTCGCGGTGCCGGCGGCTCCCGCCGCGACGGGGGCGCCGCGGCGCGAGGGCCGCACGATCGCGCTCGGCTCCGCCCGCATCGACGCCGTCACGGGACTGCTGCGCCTCGACGACCCGGACCGGGGTGACCTCGATCTCGGCGGCCCGGAGCTCGTGCTCTGGCGCGCGCCCACCGACAACGACCGCGGCCACGGGCTGCTGCCGCTGCGCGGGCACGACCGCGAGGAGCTCTCGGAGGAGCAGGCGTGGGAGGCCGCGGAGCTGCCGCGGCTGACCACCCGCGTGGAGTCGGTGGAGGCCGGCGGCACGTTCGTCGAGATCGTGACCCGGGTCGCGCCCGCGATCTTCGACTGGGGCGCGCGGGTGCGCATCCGGTACACGAGCGACGGCGACGTGCTCGGCATGGGCGTGCGGGTGGAGCCCGTGGGCGCGTGGCCGTGCACCTGGGCGCGAGCGGGGCTGCGGTTCCGGCTCCCGTTCGCACCGAGCGCTCACTGGCTCGGGCTCGGGCCCGGGCAGGCGTACCCCGACACGGGCCTCGCGGCGCGCCTCGGCGAGTGGTCGGCGAGCCCCGACGAGCTGCGGACCGACTACGTGCGCCCCCAGGAGAACGGCTCGCGCCGCGGCGTCGTATCGGTCGATCTGACCGACGCGCGCGGCAGCGGCCTCGGCATCACGGGCGAGCCGTTCGCGTTCACGGTGAGCCCGTGGACCGCCGCCCAGCTCGCCGCGGCGGCACACCCCACCGATCTCCCGGACCCCGGCGAGGGCAGCTGGCTCACCATCGATCTCGCGCAGCACGGCATCGGCACGGCATCCTGCGGCCCGGGCGTGCTGGAGCCGTACCGCCTGACTCCCCGCACCGTGGAAGGCCGCATCGCGCTCACTAGAATCTGATGGTGAGCGACATCGAGATCGGGCGTGCGAAGCGCGCGCGGCGGGCGTACACCTTCGACGACATCGCGATCGTGCCCAGTCGCCGCACGCGCGACCCGCAGGACGTCAGCGTCAGCTGGACGATCGACGCGTTCACCTTCGAGATGCCGGTGCTCGCGGCGCCGATGGATTCCGTGGTGAGCCCCGAGACGGCGATCGCGATCGGCCGCCTCGGCGGGCTCGGCGTGCTCGACCTCGAGGGCGTCTGGACCCGGTACGACGACCCGGAGCCGGTGCTCGCCGAGATCCGCGCGCTGCCGCAGGCGGAGACGACCCGGCGGCTGCAGGAGATCTACGCGGAGCCCATCAAGCCCGAGCTGGTCACCCAACGCCTCGCGGAGATCCGGGCGGCCGGCGTGCCGGTCGCGGGCGCCCTCAGCCCGCAGCGCACGGCCGAACTGAGCGACACCGTCGTGGGCGCGGGCGTCGACCTGTTCGTGATCCGCGGCACGACGGTGAGCGCCGAGCACGTCAGCAAGACCACCGAGCCGCTCAACCTCAAGAAGTTCATCTACGAGCTCGACGTGCCGGTCATCGTCGGCGGCGCCTCGACCTACACCGCGGCGCTGCACCTCATGCGCACCGGCGCCGCGGGCGTGCTCGTGGGCTTCGGCGGCGGTGCCGCGTCGACGACGCGCACGAGCCTCGGCATCCACGCGCCGATGGCGAGCGCCGTCGCGGATGTCGCCGGCGCACGCCGCGACTACCTCGACGAGTCGGGCGGCCGCTACGTGCACGTCATCGCGGACGGCGGCCTCGGCACCTCCGGCGACGTCGTCAAGGCGATCTCGATGGGCGCCGACGCGGTCATGCTCGGCTCGATCCTGGCCCGTGCCGAGGAGGCGCCCGGCGCCGGATGGCACTGGGGCGCCGAGGCGCACCACGAGGAGCTGCCGCGCGGTCACCGCGTCGAGGTGGGCACGGTGGCGCCGCTCGAGCGGGTGCTGTTCGGCCCGTCGAGCGCGGCCGACGGCCGCACGAACGTGATCGGCGCGCTGCGCCGGTCGATGGCCACGACGGGCTACTCGGATCTCAAGGAGTTCCAGCGCGTCGAGGTCGTCGTCGCGCCGTACACCCGCAGCTGACCTCGCTCTGCGCGAACCCCGGGCGCCCCGAAACGAGCGCCGGTAGAATAGAAGGATGGTCGACGTCCGTCGTGTGAAGCTCCCCGGGGTGGGGGTGCTGCACACCTTCGTGACCGACGACGGTGGCAAGGTCGGCGTCATCACCCACCGCTCCGGCCATAGCGACCTCGTGTCGTTCGCCGACGCCGCCGACAAGGACCACACCAACAAGGTCTCGCTCCGGCTCGACGAGGACGAGGCGCACACGCTCGCGGAGCTGCTGGGCGGCACCCGCATCACCGAGTCGCTCAGCGGCCTCGACCAGATCCCGGGCCTGTCCATCGACTGGTTCCACGTCGACTACGACGACCACATCGCCGGTCAGCCGCTCGGCGACATGACCGAGCGCGGGCTCGCCGGCGTGACCGTGGTGGCCGTCGTCCGCGGCGAGTCCGCCAATCCCGCTCCCGACACGCACTTCAAGGTGTTCCCGGGCGACACGCTCGTGCTCGCGGGCGCTCCGGAGAAGGTCGCGAAGGCGTTCCACTTCTACCGTGCCGGCGAGTTCTCCAAGTCCGAGGCCGTCGCTCCGCCGGGTCGCTGATGCTGTTCGCCGCCCAGTCCGATGCCGGCCAGTCCATCGGCGAAGAGCTTCTCGTGCTGGGCGCGCTGTTCGTCATCGCCTACATCCTGGGGCGGCTCGGCAAGCTCATCGGACTGCCGGCGATCCCGATCTACATGCTGGTCGGCCTCATCGCGAGCCCGAACTTCCACTTCTTCCCCCTCGAGGTGCCGTCCGCCGACGTGCACCTCATCGCCGTCTTCGGGCTCATCTTCCTGCTGTTCAACCTCGGCCTCGAGTTCGACCAGGACGCCTTCTTCGGCAACTTCACGAGCCTGATCATCTCCGGCGGCAGCCGGATCATCATCAACTTCGGCGTCGGCTTCCTGTTCGGGCTGTGGGTCGGGTGGGGCACGCGCGAGGCGCTCATCATCGCCGGGATGACCGCCACCAGCTCCAGCGCGATCATCACGAAGCTGCTCATCGAGCTGCGCCGCCTCGCGAACAACGAGACCCCGACGGTGCTCGGCATCGCGATCGTCGAGGACGTCTTCATCGCGATCTACCTGGCGATCGTGACCGTCATCCTGAACGGCAAGACCGACGTGTGGCAGATCGTCGGCGAGCTCGCGATCTCGTTCGGCTTCCTGATCGGGATGTTCGTGCTCGCGCGCTGGGGCGGCCGGTTCGTCTCGCGACTGATCGGCACCCGCGACGACGAACTGTTCACGATCGTGTTCTTCGGTCTCGCGGTCGCGTTCGGCGGCATCGGCGAGCTGCTCGGCGTCTCCGACGCGATCGGCGCGTTCCTGATCGGGCTCGTACTCGGCGCGACACGGTTCCGGGCGCGCATCGAGCAGCTGTCCCTGCCGCTGCGCGACGTGTTCGCCGCCTTCTTCTTCCTCGAGTTCGGGCTCGCACTGGAACCGTCGCAGTTCGGGTCGGTGCTCGTGCCGGTGATCCTCGCGGTGGTGCTCACGCTCGTGCTCAACACGGCGGGCGGTCAGCTCATCGCGGTGCTGAACAAGCTCACGCCCGCGGAGGGGCTGAACGTGAGCGCGATGCTGCAGAATCGCGGGGAGTTCGCGCTCATCCTGGCGACGCTGGCGGCGGGGGCGGGCCTCGACTCCCGGCTGACTCCCTTCGCCGGTCTGTACGTTCTGATCATGGCGATCGTCGGGCCGATACTGGCCGTCAACTCGGAGCGCATCGGCGGTCTCTTCGGCCGGCGCCGGCGCCGGATCGTCACCAGCCCGAACGTCGACGTCGAGCGCGAGGCGGAGCTCGCCCTCGCCGAGGCCGCGATGTCGGGCGACGATCTGCCGGAGGCGTTCGAGATCGCCGCGGGAGAGCGGCCCGAGGAGGAGGCCGTCGTCACGGCCGACGCCGCGCAGACCGCCGACGCCGCGGCGGAGGCCGACACCGAATCCGCCGTCGACGTCGAGGCCGTCGACCGGGACAGCGCCCGCCGTCGCGACCCGGAGTACTGATGACGCTCGCCCCCGGACGGTTCGCCGAGCCCGTCACGTTCGCGCGCGTCGCCCGCCGGCCGCGCTGGATCGCCGCGCTCGTGCTCGCCCTCGCGCTCGCCGCCGGTTTCGCCTGGCTCGGCCAGTGGCAGCTGGGCCGCAGCGTCGCCTCCACCGCGACCTCGGGACCAAAAACCGAGAAGGTCGTGCCGCTCACGTCGTTCGCGAAGACCGGCACGACGTTCCGCGACGACCAGCTCGGACGCATGGCGAGCGTCGACGCCCAGCTCGTTCCGGGCGACTGGGTGCTGCTGAGCGAGCGGCTGAACGGCGACCGGCAGGGCTGGTGGCTCGTCGGGCACGCCGTCACGACGGACGGCGACGAGCTGGCGGTCGCGCTCGGATGGGCGCCCACGCGCGCCGCCGCCCGCGCGGCCGAGGCGACCGCGGCGATCCCGACCCCGCTCGTCGGCCGCTACCTGCCGTCGGAGGCTCCGGATGGTCCGAAGGCCGAGAAGGGCGTGCAGTCGGCGGCGTCGGTCGCGGCCTTCATCAACCAGTGGGCGCACTTCACCGGGCACGTCTACCCCGGCTATCTGGTGTCGCATTCGGCGCCGGAGGGCCTCACCCGGATCGACTCGCCCCGGCCGATCCCCCCGGATGCCGTCAACTGGCTCAACCTGTTCTATGCGATCGAGTGGGCGGTCTTCGCAGGCTTCGCGATCTACCTCTGGTACCGCCTCGTGAGGGACGTCGTCGAACACGAGAACGAGTCGCTCGAGCAGGTCGAGTAACCCCGCTCAGCGCTGCATGCCACCGCCGCGCAGCCGCAGCCGCGACTCCTCCAGATCGAGCAGCGCCTGGGCGTCGTCGAGCGCGCGCGTGGAGTAGGCGCCCTTGCGGCGCTCCTCGAGCAGCTTCTCGCGCTCCACCTCGACCATGGCCAGCCGCAGGGCGCGGTAGAGCAGGTGCGGCTGGTCGGAGGTCGCCAGGTTCTGCGATCGTGCGCGTTCCCAGACCGCCTCCGCCCGGATGTAGCTCGACTGCCGGGCGCGCTCGATCACGTCGGGGTCGATCGGCGACTCGACGCCGATCGCGGTCTCCGGATCGTCGAGCACGCCCATGCCGGCCTGGCTGAGGTCGTCGAGCAGGCGGGCGAGGTCCTCCTGGTGCGCGGTGGTGTCGTCGTCGCGCACCTTGAGCACCCGGATCAGCAGCGGCAGCGTGCCGCCCTGCAGCACGAGGCTGACGACCGCGACGGTGAACGCGATGAGCACGAGCTGGGGACGGTACGGGATCACGTCGGGGTCCATGGGGAGCGACTGCGCGGCGGCGAGAGTGACCACGCCGCGCATGCCGGTCCATCCGAGCACGACGCCGCCGCGCCATCCGACCTGCTGCTGCCGATGGTGCTCGAGGTCGGCCCGGTCACGCTCGAAGCGCCGCTCGAGCTGGGCCTTGCGCCGCCGTTGCAGCACGTTGGTGACCGGATGATTGCGGTAGTGGTGGATGACGAGGTACTCCCGCAGCATCCGCCGCTCCGCGCGCCGGGCGACCCCGGCCATCCCGAGCAGGAGCGGCCCGACCCAGAGGTAGCGGATGACGACGACGGCGAGCGTCGCGATGAGGCCGATCCCGATCGACTCGCCGAGCCCCAGCACCTGCGGATCGATGTCGTTGATGAGGGTGCGGATCTCGATCCCGATCAGCAGGAAGACGCCGTTCTCGAGCAGGAACTGGATCGTGCGCCAGTTGGTGCGCTCGGTGATCCGGGCCTGCGCGGAGAGGGCACGGGAGCGCGAGTGGCCGGTGTACAGGCCGGCGACGACGACCGACAGCACGCCGGATGCCCCGAGCGCCTCGGCGGGCATGAACGCGACGAACGGCACGGCGAGGCTGATCGCGGTGTCGAGAACGCTGTCGGACAGGCGCGAGCGGATGAACACGGTGACGATGCCCACGATGAGGCCGATCGCGACGGCCACGGCCACGGAGAGCAGGAAGTCGCCGATCGCGTTCCACGGTGTCGCGAGAGTGCCCGCGGCGGCGGCGAGGGCCGAGCGCAGCAGCACGAGGGCGGTCGCATCGTTGAGCAGTCCCTCGCCCTCCAACAGGGCGAGCAGGCGTGGGGGGAGCCCCAACCGCCGGCCGATCGAGGTGGCGGCCACGGCATCCGGCGGGCTGATGATCGCGCCGAGTGCGATCGCCGCGCCCAGGTTGAGGTCGGGCAGCACGGCGTACAGGAAGAAGCCCGCGCCGAAGGCCGTCGCGATGACCAGGAGCACCGAGAGGCTGACGATGGGCGCGGCGTTGCGCCGGAACTCCGTGATCGGCACGGTGATCGCCGCCGCGTAGAGCAGCGGCGGCAGCACGGCGTCGAGCACCAGCTCCCCCGGCACCTCGATGAACGGCACGCCCGGCAGGTAGGAGATGCCGACCCCGACGACGACCAGGATGATCGGCGCCGCGATCCCGAGCTTCTGCGAGAACGCCGCGACCGCCACGATCACGGCGACCGCGGCCACGGCGTAGATGCCGAGCTCGAGTCCCATGGGCACCAGCGTAGGGATCCGGCGGTCGGCGACCGCCCATCCGCCGCCCGTAGAATCGGGGCATGCCCGCCGGACCCCGCCCCGAGGACGTGCCGCGCATCCGCATCGTGCTGGCGGTCTTCCGGGTCTCGGCGATCGTCACGGGCGTCTTCCTGCTCGGCCTGTGCACGATGATGGTGCTCCGCTACGCCTTCCACGTCGACATCGAGGTGGGCGGCCCGTTCGGGCTGGTCGCGCTCGTGCCGCCGAAGGAGATCACGGCCGTCAACTTCTCGACCCTCGAGTTGATCGCGCACGGCTGGCTGTACGTGCTCTACCTCGGCCTCGACTTCCTGCTGTGGCGGATGCTGCGGTTCTCGTTCGGCCGGTTCCTGTTCTTCGCGCTCGGCGGCATCATCCCGTTCCTCTCCTTCTACTTCGAGTTCCGCATCCCGGCGTACGTGAACGCCCGGCTCGCGGAGGTGCCGGCCGCCGCGTCGGCGGAGGTCGCCGCGTGACCGAGCCGGCGTCGGAGCCGGATGCCACCCGGCGGCCGGTGCTCGTCGTCGACTTCGGCGCCCAGTACGCGCAGCTGATCGCGCGCCGGGTGCGCGAGGCCGGCGTCTACAGCGAGATCGTGCCGCACACGATCACCGCGGAGGAGATCGCCGCGAAGCAGCCGGCCGGCATCGTGCTGAGCGGCGGGCCGTCGAGCGTCTACGAGCCCGGATCGCCGGAGCTCGACCCCGGCATCCTTCAGCTGGGCGTGCCGACCCTCGGCATCTGCTACGGCTTCCAGGTGATGGCGCAGCAGCTCGGCGGCGAGGTCGCCAAGACCGGGCGTCGCGAGTACGGGTCGACGCAGGTGCACGTCGCGCACCCCGACGGATCGGTCGCCGGCAGCTTCCTCTCCGGGCAGCCCGAGGAGCAGACCGCGTGGATGTCGCACGGCGACTCCGTCGTGCAGGCGCCCGAAGGCTTCGAGGTGCTCGCCACCACCGACGACACCCCGGTCGCCGCGTTCGGCAGCGACGAGCGCAAGCTCTACGGCGTGCAGTGGCACCCGGAGGTGCGGCACTCGCAGCACGGGCAGGCGGTGATCGAGCGGTTCCTGCACAAGGAGGCCGGCATCCCGGCCGACTGGAACAGCGGCAACGTGATCGCCGACCAGGTCGCGAAGATCCGCGCGCAGGTCGGGTCCGGCCGGGTGCTGTGCGCCCTGTCGGGCGGCGTCGACTCCGCGGTGGCCGCGGCGCTCGTGCACGAGGCGGTCGGCGACCAGCTCGTATGCGTGTTCGTCGACCACGGGCTGCTGCGCGCGGGCGAGCGGGAGCAGGTCGAGCGGGACTACGTGGCCGCGACCGGTGTGCGGCTCGTGACCGTCGACGCGGTCGACCGGTTCCTCGACGCGCTCGCCGGGGTGAGCGATCCGGAGACCAAGCGCAAGATCATCGGACGCGAGTTCATCCGGGTCTTCGAGCAGGCGCAGGCCGAGCTCATCGCCGAGTTCGCGGCCGAGGGCGACCCGATCCGGTTCCTCGTGCAGGGCACGCTCTACCCTGATGTCGTCGAGTCGGGCGGCGGTTCCGGCACCGCGAACATCAAGAGCCACCACAACGTCGGCGGCCTGCCGGAGGACCTCCAGTTCGAGCTCGTCGAGCCGCTGCGCACCCTGTTCAAGGACGAGGTGCGGGCCATCGGCCGCGAGCTCGGGCTGCCCGAGGTGATCGTCGGACGGCAGCCGTTCCCGGGGCCGGGGCTCGGCATCCGGATCGTCGGCGAGGTCACGCGGGAACGCCTCGATCTGCTGCGCGAGGCCGACGCCATCGTGCGTGCCGAGCTGACCGCGGCGGGCCTCGACGGCGAGATCTGGCAGTGCCCGGTCGTGCTGCTGGCCGACGTGCGCTCGGTGGGCGTCATGGGCGACGGCCGCACCTACGGGCATCCGATCGTGCTGCGACCGGTGTCATCCGAGGATGCCATGACCGCCGACTGGATCCGGCTGCCCTACGACCTGCTCGCGCGCATCTCGAACCGCATCACGAACGAGGTCGCCGGCGTCAACCGGGTCGTGCTCGACGTCACGTCGAAGCCGCCGGGCACCATCGAATGGGAATAGCGGGACGCGCTAGTTGTAGTTCCCCGTGAGGTTGTGGACGCGGGCTGCTGGGATAAGGCCGCCGATTCCGGTGTGGGGTCGGTGGTGATTGTAGAAGTGCAGCCAGCGGGGATAGTCGGCTGCTCGTGCTTCGTCTGAGGGGTAGTGCTTGGCGTAGGCCCATTCGGCGGCGAGGGTGCGGTTGAACCGCTCCACCTTGCCGTTGGTCTGGGGTCGGTAGGGGCGGGTGAAGACGTGTCGGGTGCTGCCGAGGGCGGCGGCGAAGTCGCGAGAGCGATAGCAGGATCCGTTGTCGGTCATCGCAGCATCTATGCGGATGCCTGCGGCGGCGAAGAACGCTGCGGCTCGGATCCAGAAACCGGCTGCGGTCTCCTTGCGTTCGTCGGCGAGGATCTCGGAGTAGGCCAGCCGGGAGTGATCATCGACCGCGTGGTGCAGGAACGCATAGCCACGACCCTGCTTCTTGTTGTTGTGGTTGCCGATGGTGCGTCCGAGGGTGCGGTGGCCTCCGCCATCGGGGATGCGGCCGAGTTTCTTGATATCAACGTGGACCAACTCGCCCGGAGCGGCCTTCTCATAGCGAACGAGACGCGACCGCCGGACCGGCAGTCCGGTCGCTTGATCCAGATGTGCAAGCAACGGCATCCGATAACGCTCAAGCACCCTTCCGACCGTCGAGCGCGGGATGCCCAGGTGATAACCGATCCGATGCGGACCCCAGCGACGAACGAAACGCAACGCGACGATCCGATGCTCCAGCCGCCGCGAGCACCTGGTGGGCGACTGGTGCGGGCGTGAGCTGCGATCCGTCATCGGCAGCCCCGCCCGATATCGGGCAGCCCACTTCGAAGCCGTCGCCGGCGAGCACTGGAACCGCTCAGCAGCTCGTCTCGCGGACCAGCCCTGCTCGACGATCAACCGGGCAAGCCGAAGCCTGCCCTCGGGCGCGAAAGGCGCTCTAACGTGAGTCACGAAGACCTCCGGTTTGACGATGAGAGTGTGGTTACCCACATCGTCCCGGAGGTCTTCGCTACCTCAAACGATCACAACGTCCCGAGGAACTACAGCTAGTTGCGCGGCATGAAGTACGACACGAGCCGCAGGATCTCGAGATACAGCCACACGACGGTGACCATGATCCCGAAGGCTGCGGTCCAGCCGTAGATCCGCGGCTGGCCGGTCTCGACACCGCGCTTCACCTGGTCGAAGTCGACGACGAGCGAGTAGGCCGCCATCAGCACCACGAGGATCCCGAGCGGGATGCCGAGTGGGATGCCGAAGATCGTCACGTCGCGCAGGCCGCCGAACCCGCTCACGACACCGGTCAGCATCAGCACGACGTTGATCACCGAGAACACCAGGTACCCGACCAGCAGGACCAGGAACACCTTGGTCGCCTTCGCCGACGCCCGCACCCGGCCGCTCGCGAACAGAGCGAGCGTGACACCGACCACACCCAGCGTGCCGAGCACCGCGATCGGGACGATGCCCTGCCACAGCGACGCGTAGAAGCTCGAGATGCCTCCCACGAAGAGGCCCTCGGCGCCCCCGTACAGCAGCACGAGCGCGGGCGACGGCTTGCGCTTGAAGGTGTTGACGAGCGCGAGCACGAAGCCGACGAGAGCGGCGGGGATCGTCACGATCGGCACGAACCAGCCGATCGCCGCGGCCGCCACCAGGATGCCGAACGAGATCAGCGTCTTGACGATGGTGTCCTCGTAGGTCATCCGGCCGGCCTCGTCGGCGGTCGCCGTCGGGAGGTCGTACTGGGCCTGGAGCTGCTCCGCAGTCGGGACGGGCACCGGGGGCACGCCGGCGACGGCGTCCCGCTGGGCGATCCGGCGCGCGGCCCGGTCGTCGAAGGCGGGGGAGTTCGAGAAGGCGAAATTGGCCATCATCGATTCTAAGAATTTCCTGGACATCGTTGCTGGGCAGGTGCCCTGAGACCGCCCCCAGACCGCCCGGCACCGACCGCGACCGCGCAGCCCTGCCGGGCTCGATCGGCTTCAGGCGTTGCCGACCAGGTAGACGATGCCGAGACCGACGATGAACACGAGCGACGCGTAGCCGAGCACGATCGCGATGATCGCCGCCAGTCGTCCGCGCTCACCGGATGCCGCGATCTGCATGAGCGCGATGTGGCCGAACAGCGCGGCGACCGGGCTCACGAGGCACCCGAGCACGAGGGCGACGACCGCCAGCGGATTCAGGCGCCGGCGACGCAGCCGCACGCGCTCGCGTGACCGGGTGCGGATCGGGGTCGGGGGAGCGGCGGGCGCGACCGGTGGCGGGGCGAGGGGCAGCGTCACCGGGTGGCCATCGCCGACGGCGTGGGAGACGGGCTCCGCGGTGGGCTCGGCGACGGACGCCGTGGCGGGCCCGGCCACGGCATCCGGGCGTGGGGGCACGACGCCGGTGGGCGTCCCGCAGTGGATGCAGAATTTCCAGTCCGGGCGAAGCTCTCGGGCGCAGTTCGCACAGGCGGACATGTCACCTCGACGTTACCGTGGCGTCATGAGCGCCGGCCCTCGTCCCTCGACCCCCGTTCTGGTGATCGGGCATCGGGGCGCGTGCGGCTACCGGCCGGAGCACACGCGCTCCGCATACGAGCTCGCGATCGCCCTCGGCGCCGACGCGATCGAGCCCGACATCGTCGCGACGAAGGACGGCGAGCTCGTGCTCCGGCACGAGAACGAGATCTCCGGCACGACCGACGTCGCGCGGCATCCGGAGTTCGCCGACCGCCGCACGACGAAGACGATCGACGGCGTACGGCTGACCGGCTGGTTCACCGAGGACTTCACCTGGGCCGAGCTCGCGACCCTGCGCGCGGTCGAGCGCCTGCCCGAGCTGCGGCAGCATTCGGCGACCTTCGACGGACTCGATCCGATCCTCCGGCTGCGCGACCTCCTCGAGATCCTCGACGCCGCAGGGCGGCCGATGACGCTCGTGGCGGAGGTGAAGCACCCCACCCATTTCGCGTCGATCGGCCTGCCGCTCGACGAGCTCGTCGCGGCCGAGCTGGGTCGCTGGCGGCATCCGGAGCGTCTCGTAGTCGAGTGCTTCGAGCGCGGCCTGCTGCACCGGATGCGGGATCGCGGCGTGGCCGCCCGCTACGTGTACCTGATCGAAGACGGCGGGCACGCCCCCGACACCGCGGTCGCCTACGACGCGGAGGTCGCGGGAGAGCTGCGCGCCCTCGACGTCGACGGCATCAGCGTCGGCAAGCCGCGGCTGTTCCGCTCGCCGGAGCTCGTCGACCGCGCGCACGACGCCGGGATGCTCGCCTTCACCTGGACGCTGCGCCCCGAGAACCGCTTCCTCGCCCCCGCGCACCGCGGCTCGGGTTCGAAGGCCGACTGGGGCGACTGGATGGCGGAGTACCGCGCCGCGATCGCCACCGGTGTCGACGGGATCTTCGTCGATCATCCGGACCTCGGAGTCGCCGCGCGCGAGCGGGCCGAGTAGGCCTCGGGGAGCACGAGCCGGGGTCGGAGGCCGAACGTAGAATCGGGGATCATGACGTGGCTCCTCGATGACCTCGATGGAGACCAGGCCACCCCCGACGCGGTGACCGTCGACGAGGAGCTGCTCGCCGGGCTCAACCCGCAGCAGCGCGAGGCGGTGCTGTACCGCGGGCCCGCGCTGCTCATCGTGGCGGGCGCCGGCTCCGGCAAGACGAGCGTGCTCACCCGCCGCATCGCCGGACTCATCGCGAGCCGCGAGGCGTGGCCCAGCCAGATCCTCGCGATCACGTTCACCAACAAGGCGGCCGCCGAGATGCGCGGGCGCATCCGCGAGCTCGTCGGCAGCGACGCCGACGGCATGTGGATCTCGACCTTCCACTCGGCGTGCGTGCGCATCCTGCGCCGGCAGGCGGAGGTCATGGGCCTCAAGCAGGGGTTCACGATCTACGACACCGCCGACTCCCGCGCGCTGCTCAAGCGGATCCTGAAGGAGCTGGATGCCGACACCCTCGGCTTCAGCGTCGCGGGCGTCGCGAACCGCATCTCGAAGCTCAAGAACGAGCTCACCGACGTCGACCTGTTCGCCCGGCAGGTGAACATGGACGACCCGAAGGAGTCCGCGTTCCTCGAGCTGTTCCGCCGCTACACGCAGGGCCTGCGACGCGCGAACGCCCTCGACTTCGACGACCTCATCGCCGAGACGGTCTACCTGTTCCGCGCGTTCCCGGATGTCGCGGCCCTCTACCAGCGCCGGTTCCGGCACGTGCTCGTCGACGAGTACCAGGACACCAACGCCGCGCAGTACGCGCTCATCCGCGAACTGGTGCGCCCGGTCGCGCCCGAGCACGTGCCGCTCGACACCCGGATGCGCGTCGGTGCCGACGGCGGCATCCCCGCGGCCACGCTCACGGTCGTCGGCGACTCCGACCAGTCGATCTACGCCTTCCGGGGCGCCGACATGCGCAACATCGTCGAGTTCGAGCAGGACTTCCCGCAGGCGAAGGTCGTGCTGCTCGAGCAGAACTACCGCTCCACGCAGAACATCCTCGACGCGGCCAACGCCGTCATCGGCAACAACTTCGACCGGGTCGCCAAGAACCTCTTCACCACCGGCGGCGCGGGCGAGCGCATCGTCGGCTACACGGGCTACTCGGCGCACGACGAGGCACAGTTCGTCGCCGACGAGATCGAGGCGCTCAAGAAGGCGGGCGAGACCTACGACGACGTCGCGGTCTTCGTGCGCACCAACGCGCAGACCCGGCCGCTCGAGGAGATCTTCATCCGCTCCGCGATCCCGTACCGGATCCCGGGCGGCACCAAGTTCTACGAGCGTGCCGAGATCAAGGACGCCATGGCGTACCTCATCCAGATCGCGAACCCGGACGACGACCTCGCCCTGCGCCGGGTGATGAACGTACCCCGGCGCGGCATCGGCCCGGCGACCGAGGCGGCGCTGCAGGCGCACGCCGAGCGCACCGGGCAGACGCTGCGCGATGCGATGCGGGATGCCGCCTCCCTCGGCCTCGGGGCGAAAGTCACGGGGGCGATCCTCGATCTCGCGAAGCTGCTCGACGACGTCGCCGCCACGGCGGCCACGGCCGCGCCCGCCGACATCCTGAACACGCTGCTCCAGCAGACCGGGTACCTCGCCGGGCTGCGCGCGTCGGGCGACGCGCAGGACGAGGCCCGCGCCGAGAACCTCGAGGAGCTCGTGGCGCAGACCCGCGAGTTCCGGCGTCAGACCCCGGAGGGCAACCTCGTCGACTTCCTCACCGGCGTCGCGCTGTTCGCCGCGGCCGACGAGATCGACGACGAGGACGGCTCGGTGTCGATCATGACCCTGCACACGGCGAAGGGGCTCGAGTACGACGCGGTGTTCCTGACGGGTGTCGAGGAGGAGCTGCTGCCGCACCGCATCTCGTCGGGCGAACCCGGCGGCATCGCCGAGGAGCGGCGCCTGTTCTACGTCGGCATCACCCGAGCACGCAAGCGCCTGTACGTCTCGCTCTCGATGACCCGGTCGCTGTTCGGCGAGCCGAGCGTCGCGATGCCGTCACGGTTCCTGCAGGAGATCCCGGCATCCCTGATCGACTGGAAGCAGTCGCCGGGTGACGCGGCCGGCCGCAACGCCATGCGTCCGCGGGCCGTCACCTCGCGCGAGGGCGGACGCCCGAAGTTCTCGTACTCGACCTCGTTCCCCTCCGACCGGCCCAAGAAGGAATGGACCTCGGCCGTGACGGCGACGGTGCGCGACAACGGCGACCTGACGCTGGCGGTTGGCGACCGCATCCGGCACACCGACTTCGGCGAGGGTCGGGTGACCGACGTCACCGGCACCGGCTCGAAGTCGATCGCCGAGGTGCAGTTCGACACGGCGGGGCGCAAGCGGCTGCTCATCAAGATCGCGCCGATCGAGAAGCTGTAGGCGCTGCGAACACCGCGGATGTGGGCAAATCTCACAGACCCCACCTTCGAGATGCTTCGATGTCAGCGTGGTGCGTCCGTCGGATTGGTATCTGGTCGATCTGGAGGCGGATCCGACGCCGGGTGATTCGTTCGGGATCCGTCAGGTGGCGCAGAAGTACACGGACATCGCCTATGTGGCGGCGAATGCGGCGAGTGTGGTGCGGGCAATGCGTGCCTCGCAATCGGCGGAGGCGTGGGTTGGTGAGGCGGGGTCGGTGTTTCGGTCCGAGACGGATCGGATGCCGGAGGAGCTGTCGAAGGCCGATGATTCGTATTCGCTGGTGGCGAGTGCGTTGGGTGTGTGGGCGTCGGCGTTGGAGGATGCGCAGTCGCAGGCGGATCGAGGTTTGGCGCAGGCGCGGGAGGCGCACGCGGATCTGGCGAGTGCGCGGTCGGCGTATGACGAGGCGCAGCGGTCGTGGTCGACGGCGCATGCGCAGCAGCTGAGCCAGCAGAAGCTGCAGAAGCAGTATCAGGATGTGCCGCCGCCCTCAGGCGTGACGATGCCGACGGATGCACAGTTGCGGGCGACGGGCAGGAACGTGTCGCAGTTGCAGTCGTCGATGGATGCGGCGAGCGCGTCGATGGCGTCGGCGAATGCGCGGCTGGAGGCGGCGAAGCGTCTTGTCATGGAGGCGAAGGCCGCCCGTGATGGTGCCGAGAAGATCGCGGTGAAGGCGATCGGCGACGCCAGGGGCAAGGCGGTCAAGCCCTCATCGGTGTGGGAAGCGATCCAGGACAGCGCGGCGTGGCAGGCGATCGTGGTGATCGCGACCGTGGTGTTGACAATCGTGTCGATCGTCGCGATCTTCGTGGGAGGTCCGCTGGTGTGGGCCCTGATCATCGCGGCGACGGCCCTTCTCATGCTCAACGCATTGATGTCGATCGCTCAGGGCAAGAACGCCTGGGGCGAACTCGCCCTCCTCACCATCGGACTCATCCCCGGCGGTCGCCTGCTCGCCCTCGCAGGCACCGCCGGACACGCGGCCGTCGCGGCGATGGCCCTGACCAGAGTCGGGGAACGCGTCGTGCCGACGGTGGTGCGCGCGGGGGAGGCCGTCCAGCGCGTCGCGAGCGACCTGCGGAATGGTGTCGCCTCGTCCGAGACAATCGTGCCGCTGGTGCGCAGGATCTCCGATCTCGCGACGGCGGTGCCCGGTGGCACGCTCAAGGCGATCCATGCCGAGTCGGGCCCGCCGGGCCTCATGACGTCGGTGTTCCAGCACGCGTATCCCAAGCTGAGCGACGTGAACCTCGGACGCGCCCTCAAGCAGCAGCCCGGATTCATGGACAACTGCACCAACTGCGTCGTCGCCACCGATCGCACGCTGTCCGCGGGGAGCGTCGAGGTGGCAGGTTCCGTCGGAGCCGGCGGTGCGCCTATTTCGAACGTCGCGGACGCGTTGGGTGGTCATTGGGGTCAGGTCGGAGGTTACGACGATGTCGTACGCTCGATGAGCGATGCCGGAGATGGGGCAACCTCGGTGGTGTTCGTGGACCGCGGGCCAGAGCTGGTTGGTCACGTTTTCAATGTGATTCATGATCAGAACGGCGTCGTCTTCGTGGACGGCCAGATCGGTCAGTTCGCTCGACTCGAACCGTTCGAACGTCTGTTTTTCCTTGCGGGAAGGTGGTTTCTGTGAACGATGCGACATTCCCCGAGGCGGAGCGCATGCTCAAGAAGCTCGAGGTCGAAATCGCCCGGCCTGCGGCGTTCTGGACCGGCGACGACGGACGGATCCGCGTGACGGACCTCGGCGACGTCGTGCTCTATGCCTGGAACAGCGTCGAATACCTGGAGACGAAGGATGTCTTCCTTCAGCAGCTCTATGGTCCGATCGCTGTGCCGCGCGACGGATCGGGCGCGTTCGTGCTCGGGACCGCGCTCAAGCCGGAGGAGTTCATCGCGGAATGGCGGAAGAGTCGCGGCGCGTGATCGCCGATCTGGCGACGAGGCCCGTGCGGCGTGAGACGGACTGACCCGTCGTCGAGGCACTACTCCACGACGGGGTTCGACGCCGTGTCGACGACCTGGATCGTCGCCGTGACCGGAGCCGGCATCCGGCGCCCGCGCGCCAGCACGACGACGAGCAGCGCGGCGGCGACGACGAGGATCCCGACCGCGCCGAACGCCACGGCGCCGCTCACGCCGAGCGCGCCCGCGAGCAGGCCCATCAGGATGCCGCTGCCGGCCTGGAAGCCGTTGGACGTCATCCCGGCGGCGCCCACGAACCGTCCGCGGCGCTCGGGCGGCGCGGTGAGCTGCACGATCGTGGTGGAGGTCGACGACGTGATCAGGCTGCCCGCGCCCGCGACGAAGAGGGCGACGATCGACAGCGCATAGCTGTGCGAGAACGCGAAGACGAGGATCGACAGGGCGTACGCGATGGCCGTCGTGATCACGACGCGGACGCTCGCCCGAATGCGCCCGATCGCCTCGAGTGTGATGCCCGAGACGAGCGCGCCGGCGGCCATCGAGGAGATGAGCACGGCATAGCCCGCCCCGTCCGGGACGCCGAGGGTGCCGCCGAACTCGGGCAGCAGGGGCATGAGCGCTGCGCCGATGAACAGGGCCACCGCCCCCTGCAGGATCATCACGATCAGGATCGCCGGATATTTCGGCACATCGCGCAGCACCGAGATGATGTCGCTCCAGTGCGCCGCCGCGCGACGTCCGGCATCCCGCACATGC
Source organism: Pseudolysinimonas kribbensis (assembly GCF_039531715.1). Classification (NCBI taxonomy): domain Bacteria; kingdom Bacillati; phylum Actinomycetota; class Actinomycetes; order Micrococcales; family Microbacteriaceae; genus Pseudolysinimonas; species Pseudolysinimonas kribbensis. Next base: position 1,193,505 of record NZ_BAAAQO010000002.1, read on the forward strand.
CCGGTCATCGGCGTGATGAAGAGGTACGTGATGAACGGCAGGTACATGAGCACGTTGAGGAAGATCGCGACCGTCGGGCCGACCGTGGTCAGCAGCAGCGCGCCGATCGCGGGGCCGACGAGCTGGCCGAGGGTCAGGCCCGTCGCCATGAGGCGCACCGCGCTCGGCACGCCCTCCGGCCCGACCATGTCGTAGAGCATCAACTGGTCGGGCGCCTTCCAGATGGCGCTCGCGAAGCCGTGCACGAGCAAGAGGGCGACGCACTCCCAGGGCTGGAGCGAGTTCGTGGCGAACAGCACGCCCCATCCGACGGACGCCGTGATGAACAGCAGCCCCGAGACCTGCACGAGCCGGCGGCAGTCGAACCGGTCGGCGAGACCGCCGAGCGGGATCGAGAAGAAGAGGTGGGGCAACCAGTGGGTCAGCACGGCGAGCCCCGCCAGGATCGGCGAGTGGAACGTCTGCCACATCACCCAGTAGGTGATGGCGTGCTCCATGTTGTCGCCGCCCATCATGAGCGACCCCCCGGCCCAGTAGCCCTTGTACCAGGGGGCGCGGAGGGCGACGAATCTCACCGGGTAAGCCTAGGGGCTGAGCGCTTGACAGGTCAGCGATATATCGCTTACTATCGCTACAGGTTTTCACGACGAAGGAGAAACACCATGAAGAACCGACACTTCCCTCCCGGATTCGACGGCCGCGCACACCGCGGCGGTCACGGCCCGTTCGGCGGCGAGGGCTTCGACCCCGGCTTCGACCCCCGCGGCATGGGCTACATGCGTAACGAGTTCGCCCGGGCGTGGGGCGGTCCGCGCGCCCGCCGGGGCGACGTCCGGATGGCGATCATCGCCCTCCTGAACGAGGCGCCTGCCAGCGGCTACGGCCTCATCAAGGCGATCGCGGAGCGCACCGAGCACGCCTGGCGTCCCAGCCCGGGCTCCGTCTACCCGACCCTGCAGCAGCTGGTCGACGAAGGTCTGGCGGTTCAGCCGTCCGGCCCCGGCAAGGGCGACTACGAGCTCACGGACGACGGCCGCGCCTACGCGGCGGAGCACGAGGAGGCGATTGCGAACGTCTTCGCGCAGCCCACCGGGTTCCCGGGCCCCGACCGCGAGTTCCTGCAGAGCATCGGCCGCCTCTTCGACGCGGTGAAGCAGTTCCCCCGCACGGCGACGCCCGAGCAGCGGAAGGCCGCCACCGAGAAGATGGACGAGCTGCGGCGCGAGCTGTACCGCATCCTGGCCGACTGACCTGGACGCATCGAGAGGGCGGGGGCAGCTGATGCTCTCCGCCCTCTCCGTGTTCGTCCTGCGGGTCAGGCGCGACGTCGGCCGAACAGACCGCGGCGGCGGCCCTCCTCGGCCGCGGGCGCCCCAGACGTCGGAGGCTCGGGTGTCGGGGCCCCGGCCCCGGGATCCGGCGGCATCGGCCGCTCGGCCATCGTGGCCATCAGCCGCAGGCCCTCGGCGCTGAGCGCCAGCTGGTCGGGACGCTGCGGATTGATGATGAGGCTCGCGCCGTCGGGGAGCCGATGCACGAGTTCGCCCCCGGTGGTCTCCAGCACGTGGGCGGCGGTGAACTCGCCCAACTGGTCGCGATCGGTGAACACGGCGAGGAGCCGTCCGTCGTCCGGGCCGAAGGTGTAGCAGGCGTCGAGGTCGATCGGGCCCTCGAGCGGTCGGGAGCTGGGCACGACGACGGCAGCCGGCCAGAGTGTCGCCGCGAAGCGCAGGATCTCCACACCGGTGATGCCGTCGACGCCGGTCGCGGCGATCGCGCTCTCGAGCTCGTGCGGTGCGCGGGCCGCTCGTGCGTCGGCCGTGGCATGCCGCGCTCGGGCCAGCGCCCGCATGTCCTCGACGCCGGCGCTCTTCACGGCGACGGCCAGCGTCGGATCGCTCCCGGGGTTGACGGTGATCCCCTGCGTCGTGAGACCGAGTGCCGACTCGCCCGAGGTCACCAGCATCCACGGGTGCGCCCTGCCGACGTCCTCCGGGACGCGATCCTCGTCGGTGAAGACGACGAGGTAGCCCTCGCCCTCCGCGCCGCCGAGGCCGAACAGGCGCGCGCCGTCGAGAGTCCCGTCCGTGGGGATCTCGGACGCGGACAGCACCCGCACGCGACCTGCGAGGAACGCCCGCTGCAGCACTCCCGCGCTCGGATCCTCGCCGGCGTTGAAGCTCCGGATCGCGGCTTCCAGAGGCGTGAGGTCGCGGGCGGGGACGGGGTCCATGCTGCCGACCGTACTCGACCGTGTCGAATGCGCAGGTCCGGGGAATTCGGAGTCGCCTACTGCGGCAGCTGCAGCAGCGTCAGCTCGCCGTCGCCGAGGTTCGCGAGTCCGCGACCCGGCTGCACGCCGCTGCCGATGCTCGAGCGCGCGAGGCGCGCCCCGACGAGGTCGCCGTCCGTGATGTTCTGCGGGCTGAGCAGGATCCCGCGGCGCCCCTTGCGCACCTCGACCTGCCAGCCGCTGAACCCGGCCGCGACCTCGGCGATGTCGCCGCCGAGCACGATGCCCACGCCGCGCTCGCGGGCCTCGCGCACGAGGTCGCGCAGCCAGGGCTTGGCCGTGGCGTCGCGCAGCAACTCGCCGTCGTCCACGACGAGCACGCGGTCGCGCACCCCGTCGAAGAGCGGTGCGAGCTCCTCCTCGGTGAGGTCGGACCCGGTCAGCACCGCGACCGCCCCCGGGAGGTCGCGCAGCGGTGACGGCTTCGGCGCCGCCACGACGACCGAGGCGCCGCCCGCGATGAGGGTGGATGCCATGGTCGTCAGCACGGTGGAGCGCCCCGACTTCGGCGGCCCCGCCACGATGAACGTCGACCCCTCGCCGAGGAGGTCCACCCCGCGCCCGCGGAGTTCGTCGCCGCCGACGCCGACCAGCGCCCAGCCGCGCCGGTTGCGCTCGGGACCGGTGCGCTCGAGCGCGTCGGCGATCGTGAGCGTCGTGGGCAGCACATCGATGCGGAACGGGCGGCGGTCCTCGGGCATGCCGGCATCCCGCCGGGTCGCCTGGGCCGCGATCGCCCGGAGAGCCATCGCCTGCGAGGCGCCGGTGGTGTCGGCGTTGAGCACCGCGAGCTGCACCTCGATGCCGCTCCCGGCGCGGAACGCGCGCCCCGCCGCGAGCTCGTCCGGCATCGACCGGGGGTTCAGCCCCGCGAGCGAGTAGTCGGTGCGATCGGTGAGGCGCAGCACGAGCTTCTCGTCGACGAACGTCGAGATGCGCCCCGAGAGCAGCTGCCGGTCGCCGCTCATGACCACGTGGATGCCGGCGCTCGCCCCCTCGCGCAGGAGCAGCTGCACCTGATCGACGAGCGCGCCTGCATCGACGTTGCCGAGACTCGCGATGAAGCCCTCCCAGAGGTCGACGAGCAGAACGATGTGCGGCATCCGCTCGGCCGACGGCACGGTGCGGCGCTGCTCGGGCAGCGTCGCGTACCCGCTCGCGGCGAGCACGGCCTGGCGCCGGGACAGCTCCGCAAGCAGCCGCGCGAGCAGGCGCTGCACCCGCTCGGTCTGGTGCCGCTGCGCGATCGCGCCGGCGTGCGGGAAGTCGGCGAGCGGCAGCAGCGCGCCGTTGCCGCAGTCGATGCCGTAGAGGTGCAGGTCGCTCGCGCGCAGCTTCGCGGCGAGCACCGCGCCGATGGTGCGCAGGGCCTGGCTGCGCCCGGACCGCGCGGCGCCGACGACGAAGAGGTGGCCGAACGCGTCGAGGTCGATCGCGGCCGCCTGCTGCAGCTGCTCGTCGGGCAGGTCCTCGAGGCCGTAGGCGATGAGCGGCTTCGGCGCCGGATGCCCGGCCCACAGCTGCTCGACCGTGAGCAGCTCCGGCAGCGGCGGCAGCCACGGGCGGCGCGGCGCCGGGATGCCGGCGGCGCCCGCGGCGGCCCGGATCGCGCCGACCAGCGCGCGCAGATCGGTGTCGTCGGCATCCCCGGGCCCGCGATCCTCCGACGGCGGCTGCGGCTCGGGATCGGCGAGCTCGGCGAACGAGACGGCGCGCACGAACGGCGCGGCCGGGCCCGACGAGACGCTCCCCGGCCGACGACCGCCGACGCGCGCGGTCTGGAAGGGCACGAGCGACGCCGCCCCGAGCCGCACGTAGGCGCGGCCGGGGGTGCCCTGCCCGATGCGGGCGGCATCCGGCGCGTCGATCACGTCCGAGCTCTCGGCCGTGTCGGTGACGCGCAGCGCGATCCGCAGGTTGGTGTTCGCGCGGATCTCGGGCGAGACCACGCCGCTCGGCCGCTGCGTCGCGAGCACGAGGTGGATGCCGAGCGACCGGCCGCGCTGCGCGATGTTGACGAGGCCGCGCACGAAGTCCGGCAGCTCGCGCGCCAGCGAGGCGAACTCGTCGATCACGATCACGAGCCGCGCGATCGGGGTGAGGGTGGGGGTGCGGCCGCGCAGGTCGAGGTAGTCCTCGAGATCCTTGGCACCCGCGACGGCGAGCAGCTGCTCGCGGGTGCGCAGCTCCGCGCCGAGCGACTCGAGCGCGCGTTCGACCAGGTGCGCGTCGAGGTCGGTCACCATGCCGACGGTGTGCGGCAGGTCGACGCAGTCCTTGAAGGCGGCGCCGCCCTTGTAGTCCACGAGCACGAAGTTCATCTCGTCGGGCCGGTTGGCGACGGCGAGCGTCGCGACGAGGGTCTGCAGCAGCTCGCTCTTGCCGGATCCGGTGGTGCCGGCGATGAGAGCGTGCGGTCCGTCGGCGCGCAGGTCGATCGAGAAGGGACCGTCGATCGACTCGCCGATGACCGCCGTCGTCGAGCGCGGCGAGAGCAGCCAGCCCGCCTCGATGTCGTCGGCGGTCGGCGGCTCGAGACGCAGCACGTCGAGCAGGCGGCTCGAAGCGGGAATCGTGCCGTCGTCGCCCTGCGGGCTCGCGTCGCGGATCGGAGCGACCGCGCGCGCGACGCGATCGAACCAGCCGTCGTCGACGAGGTCCGGCCGGATGCCGGAGAGCACGTCGACCCGCTGCTGCCGGATCACGACGCCCTCGGGCTCCACGATCGCGACGGCGGTGCACTCCTCCGGCAAGAGCCGCTCCTCGGAGTCGACGCAGATGCTGTAGATGCCGACCGCGGGACCCTCCTTGAGGATCTGCACGAAGCCGGGCATGCTGCGCAGCCGTCGCGCACCGTCGATCACCACGACGACCTCGTCGCCGGTCCAGCGGTCGCCGCGGCCGAGCGCCGCGCGGCGGGCGGCGATGAGCGCGCCGAGCTCGGCGATCCGCCGGGCGGTGCTCGCCGCGGTCACGCCGATCGTGGCCATGGTGTCCTGTCCGAACCCGGGCCGGGTGTGCGGCAGCCAGCCGATCCAGCCCCAGGCGTCGCGCCCCGCCGAGTCCGTGAGCAGGTAGACGCGCACGTCGCGCGGGCTCTGCAGCACGCCGATCTGCGCGACCGCCCACTGCGCGAGCCGGCGCGGCCGGTCGCCCCATCCGGCGATCCCGATGACGCCGCGCTCCGCGAGCTGCACGACGGCCGGCGCGTCGCGCGCGTCCCAGGTCACCCGGCGGCGGTGCTCGAGCTGCTCCGGGTCGTCGAGCGTGACCCGCGAGGGCTGCGTGGCCGTGCCGAGGCGCAGCCGCAGGTGGTCCGGATCGGCGCCGCGCCGCTCCCAGAGCCGCGGCAGCGGGCGCGTGGCGATCTCCGCGAGGGCGGCGGCATCCGGTGACGAGCGCAGCAGCTCGGTGCGCTCCTGCACGAGCGCCTCCTGCGCCTCCGCCTCGATCGTCTCCTTGTGCTCGCGGTAGGCGGCCAGCTGGGCGCGCTTCGAGGTGCGCCCGCGACGCTTGCTGGTCACGTGGTTGACGACCATGATCAGCGGCGACAGGCCGGCGATCAGCAGGAAGAAGTAGCTGTGGAAGACGATCGCCGAGCCGGCGGCCATCGCGAGCGGCGTGAGCGCAGCCAGGATCGGCAACGGCCGGGCCGGCATCTCGGGCGGCGGCGCGGGCAGCCGCAGCGCGGTGGCGGACTCGGGCGGCAGGATGCGCGGGGGTCGGTTGTAGTCGAGGCCGGCGCCGTCGGCCGAGGGCTGCAGCGCCGCGTCGCCGAGGTCCGGTGCGGCGAGCTCGATGAGACGGCCGGCCAGCTCGATCTGACCGCCGAGCGGCCACGGCACGGCCTCGGGGTTGATCGGCGCTCCGTCGAGGAGCGCGGTCGTGGTCTCGGCGGCCGCGCGGACCGTGACCGCGTCGGCGGTCTCGATGTCGACCACCAGCTCGATGGGCCGGACCCGGATGCCGTCGTCGATCCGCAGGCCGGCATCGGGAGCCGACCCGATCGTGATCGACCCGCGCCACGCAGGCGCCACGGCCCCGGCATCGGGGCCCGACACGATCCGCAGCTCGACGAGCGAGTCCGTCGACCCGTCGTCGGCTGTCGTGAGCTCTCCGCGCGGACCGATCACGACGACGCTGCCATCGCGCAGTCCGGCCGCATCGAGCTCGTCGGTGACGGGCACGAACCGGCCGTCGACGACGGCCGCGAGCGGACCTCGCTGCAGGTCGGCGGCGGCGACGCCGGCCAGCTCCGGCAGCACCTCGTCGAGGCGCACGGAGCCGTCGGCCTCGACGAGCACGCGCTCCCTCGAGCCCCCTCGCGCGCCGGACACCGTCACGAGCGCACGCATGCCGCGAGTCTAGGGCGGCGGGCGGAGTGATCCTCGGGGCCTGGGGAGAGCCGTTCCGAGCGATGCTCGGCACGAGTAGCCTGACGGCATGCCTCTCGACATCGACTACGGCAAGATGCACGACCTCGCCGCTGCGATGAAGACCGCGCAGACCGACATCGAGTCGCAGGTGGCCGGCCTGCAGCGTCAGGTCGACGACCTCGTCGCCGAGGGCTTCATCACCGACACGTCGTCACCCGAGTTCGCCTCGGTCTACAAGGAGCTGAACGACGGCATCACCAAGACGGTCGGCGGCATGCACGGGCTCGCGACCTTCTTGACCAAGGCGGCGGACAACTTCCAGGAGACCGACCACAAGCTCGGCAAGAGCCTGAAGGACAACGGCTGACCCTGGGGATATCCGGGTTGCGGTCGCGCCGCCACCGGCTAGCCTGGGGAAGGGGTTGATTCCTCGACTTCTGCTCACTCGTCGTTCCAGCGCAAGGAGATCACCACCATGGCCCTCGACGTCAACGTCAGCTACGACCACCTCGAGACCGTCGCCAAGAGCCTGACCTCGGGCCAGGGCGAGATCGAGTCGCAGCTCATGAACCTCAAGAAGCAGGTCGACGAGCTCGTCAACTCCGGCTTCGTGACCGACGCGTCGTCGAAGGCGTTCGAGGCCTCCTACGCGGAGTTCAACGACGGCATCTCGAAGACCGTCAACGGGCTCGAGGGCCTCTCCGGCTTCCTCACCAAGGCGGCCAGCACCTTCCGCGACTCCGACCAGGGTCTCGCGCAGGGCCTCAAGGGCTGACGCCCTGATCGATGGCCGACCACCTCAAGGTCGATAGCGGCGCGCTGCGGGAGCTCTCCGGTCAGCTCTCGAAGATCGCGACCGACATCGACGGCACCCAGGACGCGTTCTACGGCGCGTATCTCGACATCGGATCCGACCCGGTCGTCGACGCCCTCGAGGACTTCGAGCGCACCTGGGACGTCGGCCGCAAGCGCATCCACGACGACATCGACGCCCTGGGCTCGATGCTCTCCGACTCGGCCGACACCTACGACTCGACCGATCAGCAGATCGCGAAGGCGCTGACCAGCCACGACGACGCGGGCACCGGGTCCGGCGCCGGGAAGCACGCCGAGTGATGGTGCGGCCGAGCGATTGGTATCTCGTCGATCTCGACGTGGATCCGACTCCGGGGGATGCGTTCGGCATCCGGCAGGTGGCGCAGAAGTACACGGACATCGCCTACGTCGCGGCGAATGCGGCGAGTGTGGTGCGGGGGATGCGCGCCTCGCACTCGGCGGAGGCGTGGGTCGGCGACGCGGGCTCGGTGTTCCGCTCCGAGACGGATCGGATGCCGGGCGAGCTGTCGAAGGCGGACGACTCGTACTCGCTCGTCGCGGCCGCGTTGGGCGTGTGGGCGTCAGCGTTGGAGGATGCGCAGTCGCAGGCGGATCGCGGGCTGGCGCAGGCGCGCGATGCGCACGCGGATCTGCAGTCGGCGCAGTCGGCGTATGACGACGCGCGCGGCAGCTGGTCGACGGCGCACGCGCAGCAGTTGTCGCAGCAGAAGCTGCAGAAGAAGTATCAGGACGTGCCGCCGCCGGACGGGGTGAGCATGCCGACCGATGCGCAGCTGCGGGCGACGAGCCGGAACATGTCGCAGTCGCAGTCGTCGATGGACGCGGCGAGCGCGCAGGTCGCGTCGGCCAATGCCCGTTTGGAGGCCGCGAAGCGTCTGGTGATGGAGGCGAAGGCGGCCCGCGATGACGCGGAGAAGGCCGCGGTGACCTCGATCACGGACGCGAAGGGCGCGGCGGTCAAGCCCTCGAGCGTGTGGGAGGCGATCCAGGACTCGGCGGCGTGGCAGGCGGTCGTGGAGATCGCGACGGTGGTGCTGACGATCGTGTCGATCGTGGCGATCTTCGTCGGCGGTCCGCTCGTGTGGGCGCTGGTGCTGGCCGCGACGGCCTTGCTGGTGATCAACGCGCTGCTGACCATCGCTCAGGGCGGCAACGCCTGGGGTGACCTGCTCATGCTCGCCATCGGCCTCATCCCCGGCGGCAAGGTCATCGCCCTGCTCGGCACGGCGGCGCACGTCGCGGGCGCCCTGACCGCCGTCGCAGCCGTGGCCCGCGTGGGCGAGCGGCTCCTGCCCGCGGTGACGCGTGCGGGCGCGGCGATCTCGCGGGTCGCCGACGGCGTCCGTTCGGCGACCGGTGCCCTCCAGGCGGTCGTGCGGCCGATCACCCAGGCCGGCCTGGGGTCCGGACGCGGCGCCATGGCCGTCCGCGTGGCGATGCATGCCGTGTCCGGGGGCAAGTTCACCGACGAGGGCAACATCATCGTCAAGCACTGGAGCGCGATCGAGCACGGACCGCTGAGCGGCGGCTCGGACGCGGTCGCCGACACCTTCCGGTCCTCGACCTACAACCAGGTGGTCGTCACCCACGACACGATGCTCAACCGCACGGTCACCGACACGCTCAACGCGAACGGCGACTACGTCCAGCAGGCGGGCGGCGGGTTCTGGAGCCACCACGAGTCGGGCGGCACGCTGTCGTCGCAGCTCGGGTTCGCGCTCAAGCCCGAATGGAACATGACCAATCCCGGCGACCTGCACGCGCTGCACAAGGCCCTGCCGCAGGCGACGCACAACGTGCAGGTCACGATCCCGCACGGGTCGACCATCTTCGAGGGACCGGCGGGGGAGCAGATCAGCACGGGCCTCGGCCGGATCGACGGCGGCAGGGTCTCCAACATCTTCCCCGGGCGCCTCCCGGGCGGCGAGCAGCAGGTGTACCTGACCGGGGCGCTGCGCAGCACGCTCAAGGATCAGCTCGACAACGCGGTCCGGACCCCGATCCTCCCGTGACCTCCGAGCTCGTGGCGACGGACCTGCGCTGGGAGCAGGAGCTCGTGGTGCTGCGGGGCCCGGAGGGCGGCACCGAGCTGTACGCGCAGGCCGAGCGCGGGCTCGGCGTCATCGCGGCGTACACGCACGGGGCTCCGGACCGTCCCGCCGACCGCCGAACGCTGCGGGCGATTGTGGATGCCGTGCCGGACCGCTGGTTCCTGGCGGTCGATCCCGACCCGGCATTCGAGGGCGGCGGAGCGGTGGAGATCGCACCGGGCGACCCGGATCCGCTCGGGATGGCGCCCTCGGCGCCCGATCCGCGCGTGCTCCGCACGGCGTCGATCCGGCTCGTGCCGCCCGGTGCCGGCCGCGTGCGCGACACGACGCTGCTGCACCGCGGGGTCGGCGCCGATGGCCGCGTGTACATCGCGACGTCGGGCGATCGCGCGTGGTGGATCGTCGTCCCGGGGGCGCTCGGCGCCGCGGCGCTCGCGGCGCGGATCCGCGCGACGTTCGGCCCCGTGCCGCATCCCGGGATACTGGTCATCGACGAGGCCGATCTGCCGGCCTCCGTGCGACGGAGGATCGCGGCCCTATGACGTTCCCCTCGAACGACCTCGAGATCGTGCTGCAGGCCGCGTCGCGCGGCGAGACGGGCGTGGAGTCGTTCGTCGACGCGCTCTTCGTCTCGAGCGGGTACTTCCCGGTCGCCGTCGCTCCCGACGGCGGCGCCAGCCTCACGGTGATGACCGTGGGGGATCTGCCGTACGTGTCGATGTTCACGTCGGCGGAGCAGGCGACCGCCGCGGGGGTCACGTCGTCCGTCGCCGAGGCGCCGGTGCGGGAGTTCATGGCGGGCGTGCCGGCGCATCTGGGCATCGCGGTCAACCCGGGTGGCGAGCTCGGCCTTCCGGTCGCGGCCGCGACGGTGCAGCTTCGGCTGGGTCGCGGCTCGATGGTGCCCGCCGGCACGACGATCCGGATCGGCGAGCCCGCCGAGGAGCCGGTCGAGCTGCTCCAGCGGGTGGACGAGGCCTTCCGTGCGCTGCCGGCCGTCCGCAACGCTCGCCGATGCTGGGCGCAGGTCGGGGCCGAGGCCCCCGGACTCGTGCTCGGCGTCGACATCGACCCCGACAATCCCGATGTGCGAGGCTCGGTCATCCGGGCCGTCGGAGCCGCGAACAGCCAACCGGGCATCGCGGTGAACGTGGTGTTCACCAACGACGGCGGCGAGTTCGTCTCATGGATGCGCGAGAACGCCGAGCCGTTCTACACCGAGCCCTGATGGCGACGGTCGCCCCGCCGGATCTGTTCGCGCTCACCGTGCCCGACAGCTGGTTCGAGCTGCCGGTGCGTCCGGGCTCGCGCGACGCCCTCATCCGGATGCTCGTCGAGGAGCGCGTGCGCGCCGTGCCCGAGCTGCGGGAGCATCGCACCGAGCTCGCGAGGATCCTCCGGGGCCAGGCGCGCGACGCGTGGGAGTCCGGCGCCGTGTACTGCGCGTGCTTCGTGACGACGGCCGACGAGCAGCTCATCCCCGGCGCCCTGAGCGTGTCGGTGATCCCGCCGCCCCCGGGCGGCGCAGCCCTCGACACCCTCGTCGACGCGCTGTCCGTGCGCGAGCAGGCGGATGACGGCGAGCCCTTCATGATGCGCGGCGTCGTCGAGATCGAGGGCATCGGCCGCGTCGCACGCGCGCACGGGATCGTCGACGTCGAGGTGCCGGGCGGCCGCGAGCGCGTGCGCACCCTGGTCATGCGCACGTTCGTGCCCGTCGACGGCGAGCGGCTGCTGCTCGTGCAGGGCGCGTCGCCGGCGCTCGACCTCGCCGACGCCCTGTTCGACCTCTTCGACGCGGTCACCTCCACGCTGCGCCTGCTGCCGCGGACGGCCTGATCGTCGACGTGGCGAGCGGTCATGACGCCCCGCCGCACTATCCGGGGAGCCGGTCCGGGGCGCCGACGACGGTCGGTACAGTGAGAAGGTTCCCTCACCTCCGACCCTTTGAGGAGATTCCCCCGTGGCTTCAATGATCGAGTTCGCACTCACCGGTGACCAGGAGGCCGCCAAGAAGGTGGTGCTCGACGCGACCGCGCAGCAGGGCTTCGCCGTGACCGCGCGCGACGCGTGGAACTTCGACCTCGAGCGGGGCAGCAACGGCCTGAGCATCGCGTTCGGAGCACTCGCCGGCAAGAAGTTCTACATGAAGTTCCAGCTGGGGTTCTCGGTCGACGGTGAGGGCAAGCTCGTCGCGCGCCTCTCGCGCGACACCGCGGGCAGCGCGCTGCGCGGTGGGGCGATCGGCGCGAGCCGTGCTGCCAACACCTTCCAGGAGGTCGCCGACGCGATCGGCGCGGCGACGACCCAGGCCGGCATCTTCGGCGGCAACCACACCGTCGGCTGACGGGCCCCGCTCAGAGCGACGCGAGCAGGCGGCGCGCCGGCAGGCTCCGCAGTCGGTACGGCGTGAGGCGCACGAGCATCCGGAGCACGCCCCAGGCGATCCGCGCACGCCCGGGCGCGAACCCGTAGGCCGCCGTGATGGATGCCGGCAGCAGCGTCGGCGTGATCGCCCGCACGAGCGGCATCGCGGCCCGCGCCCACCACGCCATGTGGCGCGGGTGGAGGAGATCGCGGGCGATCGAGCGCGCGTCGTCGCCGACCTCGAGAGCGGCCGCGGCATCCCGCCAATAGGCGTCGAACGCCGTGCGGTCGGCGGGCCAGCGATCGGCCGGCACCTGCAGCACGGTCGCGAGGTCGGCGCTCGCCGCGAGCCCCTCGGCGTCGAGGTCGGCGGGCAGCGGTCCGCGCAGCCGCTCCTGCACCGAGCGGCCGACCTCGTACAGCGTCGCCGCGACCCACAACTGCCGATCGACGTCGCGCGCTCCCGGCACGCCCTCGTGCGCGCGATCGGTGACGGCGGCGACTCGCGCCCGCTGCCGCTCGTCGCCGGCGAGCACGCCGTAGACGAAGGTCAACGTGTGCCGCAGACGGCGCACCGGGTCGTCGCGGAACGCGCTGTGCTCGGCGACGCCGCGCGCCACGACGGGATCGGCGACCTGCAGCAGGATCGCCGCCGCGCCGCCGACGACGATCGCGGCATCCCGCGCGTAGCGATCCATCGCGGGGCTGTGCACCGCTCCAGCGTGACACCGGCGCGAAGATCCCGGGAAGTTTCCTGACCGGCACCCGGCCTCGCGCAGAGACCGCCGGGGTGGCGGGGGTAGAGTCTTCTGCGGCCCAGATGTCTCGATATCGAACTATCTCGGCGTCGAGAGACCATCGGGCGGAACGTTCCCCTCACCCCAATTCAGGGAAGACATACGTGGATCTCTTCGAGTACCAGGCCCGTGATCTGTTCGAGAAGTACGGGGTCCCCGTGCTCGCCGGCATCACCGCCGACACCCCGGCCGAGGCGCGCGCCGCGGCCGAGAAGCTGGGCGGCGTGACGGTCGTCAAGGCGCAGGTCAAGGTCGGCGGTCGCGGCAAGGCCGGCGGCGTCAAGGTCGCCAAGACCCCGGATGACGCCGAGGCGGCCGCGCAGGCGATCCTCGGCATGGACATCAAGGGGCACACGGTGCACCGGGTGATGGTCGCCGCCGGGGCGGACATCACGGAGGAGTTCTACTTCTCGGTGCTGCTCGACCGGGCCAACCGCTCCTACCTCTCGCTGAGCAGCTACGAGGGCGGCATGGAGATCGAGCAGCTCGCCGAGGAGCGCCCCGACGCGCTCGCCCGCGTCGAGGTCGACCCCGAGCAGGGTCTCGACCTCGCGAAGGCCACGGAGATCGCGGTCGCCGCGAAGTTCCCGGCCGAGCTCGTCGACAAGGTCGCCCCGGTCTTCGTGAAGCTGTACGAGGTCTACACGGGCGAGGACGCGACGCTCGTCGAGGTCAACCCGCTCGTGCTGACCGGCGACGGCTCGATCGTCGCCCTCGACGGCAAGGTCTCGCTCGACGACAACGCCGAGTTCCGCCACCCCGAGCACGAGCAGCTCGTCGACACCAGCGCCGCCGACCCGCTCGAGGCCAAGGCCAAGGGGCTCGGCCTGAACTACGTCAAGCTCGACGGCGGGATCGGCATCATCGGCAACGGCGCGGGGCTCGTCATGAGCACCCTGGATGTCGTGGCCTACGCCGGCGAGAAGCACGGCGGCGTGAAGCCGGCCAACTTCCTCGACATCGGCGGCGGGGCATCCGCGACCGTCATGGCGAACGGCCTCGACGTGATCCTCGGCGACGAGCAGGTCAAGAGCGTGTTCGTCAACGTCTTCGGCGGCATCACGTCCTGCGTCGCCGTGGCGGAGGGCATCGTCAAGGCGCTCGAGATCCTCGGCGACACCGCGACCAAGCCGCTCGTCGTGCGGCTCGACGGCAACCAGGTCGAGGAGGGGCGCGCGATCCTCGCGGCCGCCAACAACCCGCTCGTCACCCTGGCCACCACGATGGACGACGGCGCCGACAAGGCCGCCGAGCTGGCCGCGAAGTAAGGACGCGAAGAAGATGTCGATCTACCTGACCAAGAACTCACGCGTCATCGTCCAGGGCATCACCGGCGGCGAGGGCACCAAGCACACGGCGCTCATGCTCAAGGCCGGGACGCAGGTCGTCGGCGGCGTCAACGCCCGCAAGGCCGGCACGACCGTCGAGCACACCGACAAGGACGGCAACCCCGTCAGCCTCCCGGTCTTCGCGACCGTGCAGGAGGCCATGGAGTCCACCGGCGCCGATGTGTCGATCAGCTTCGTGCCGCCCGCCTTCGCGGGCGAGGCGATGATCGAGGCGATCGACGCGGAGATCCCGCTGCTCGTGGTCATCACCGAGGGCATGCCCGTGCAGGACACCGCGCGGGCCTGGGCGCACGCGAAGGCGAAGCGCGGCGTCACCCGGATCATCGGCCCCAACTGCCCCGGCATCATCACGCCCGGCGAGGCGCTGGTCGGGATCACGCCGGCGAACATCACCGGCGCCGGGCCGATCGGCCTCGTGTCCAAGTCCGGCACCCTGACGTACCAGATGATGTACGAGCTCCGGGACCTCGGGTTCTCGACCGCCATCGGCATCGGCGGCGATCCCGTCATCGGCACCACGCACATCGACGCGCTGCGGGCGTTCCAGGACGACCCGGAGACCAAGGCGATCGTGATGATCGGCGAGATCGGCGGCGACGCCGAGGAGCGCGCGGCGGCATTCATCCAGGAGTACGTGACGAAGCCGGTCGTCGGCTACGTCGCCGGCTTCACCGCGCCCGAGGGCAAGACGATGGGCCACGCCGGCGCGATCGTCTCGTCGGGCGCGGGCACCGCGCAGGGCAAGAAGGAGGCCCTCGAGGCCGCCGGGGTCAAGGTCGGCAAGACGCCGAGCGAGACCGCCCAGCTCATGCGCGAGATCATCGCCGGGCTCTAGATGTACCGGGCCATGACTTTGGTGCCGTTGCGGGTCTTGTGAAACGGGAGGACCTCCGGGCT
>NZ_BAAAQO010000003.1:0-93697 GCF_039531715.1 Pseudolysinimonas kribbensis
AAGCCCGGAGGTCCTCCCGTTTCACAAGACCCGCAACGGCACCAAAGTCATGGCCCGGTACATCTAGCCGCGCTCCGGTGCCATCACGAGCAGCGAGCTCGTCGCGGTCGCGATCTCGCGACCCTCGGCATCCACCGCGACGGCCTCGGCGAAGGCGACGCGCCTGCCGGGCTTGGTCACCCGGCCCGTGACCCGCAGCTGCCCCGTCGCCAGGGTGAACGGACGCAGGTAGCTGACGTTGAGGTCGATGGACGTGTAGAACCACCCGAGTTCGAGGGTCGTGTGGACGGCACAGCCGACGACCGTGTCGAGCACCGTGCAGGCGACGCCCCCGTGCACGACGCCGAGCGGGTTGTACTGGCTCTCGTGCGGATCGACCGTGAAGACCACCTCGCCCCTCGCGACCGTCTCGATGCTCATCCCGAGCAGCTGCGCGATCGGCGGAGGCGGGTAGATCCCGTCGCGCAGGCCCTCCATGTAGGAGAGCCCGGTCATCGTGCGCGCGACGCCCAGCACGGGGGCCGGGTCGTTCCAGCGCACGGTGAGGCTGCGCTCCTCACCCCAGCCCGGCCTCGCGTCGGTCGTCGTGTCGGCGTCGCTCATGGGCTCACGGTAGCCACCCGCGTTCCGGTCGCCGGGCCGCTTTGTCGGCGTCGGCCAAAGGATCCCGGTCACGTGCCCTGGGATACTGGACGATCGTGACCGTCCACCTCGTCGCCTTCGACCTCGATGACACGCTCGCCCCCTCGAAGTCGCCCATCGATCCCCGGATGGCGACGCTGCTCGGCGAGCTGCTCGCCGTCACGGAGGTCTGCATCATCTCGGGCGGCCGGTTCGAGCAGTTCCGCGACCAGGTGCTCACCCACCTGCCGGCGGGCGATGCGCTCCATCGGCTCCATCTCATGCCGACCTGCGGAACGCAGTACTTCCGCTGGGACGGCGCCGCCTGGGCACAGCAGTACGCCGAGAACCTCACCGACGTCGAGAAGGCGGCGGCGCTGCAGGCCCTCGAGGAGGAGGCCCGACGCCTCGGCGTCTGGGAGTCCGAGACGTGGGGCCCGATCCTGGAGGACCGTGGTTCGCAGATCACGTTCTCGGCGCTGGGGCAGGCCGCACCGGTCGAGGCGAAGAAGGCCTGGGACCCGAGCGGCACGAAGAAGAACACCCTCCGCGCGGCGGTGCAGGCCCGCCTGCCGGAGCTCGAGGTGCGCTCCGGGGGCTCGACGAGCGTCGACATCACCCGCCGCGGGATCGACAAGGCGTACGGGATGGCCAGGCTCGCCGAGCTCACCGGCATCCCGTTCACCGGCATGCTCTTCATCGGCGACCGACTCGACCCGGACGGCAACGATTTCCCGGTCGTCGCGCTCGGCATCCCGACGCGGTCGGTCGCGGCGTGGCAGCAGACGGCCGAGCTGATCGAGGACATCGTGGCATCGGCGCGCCGGTAAGCTGGCACTCCGTTCCCGCGCTCCGCGCACGCCTTCCCGGAGACCAGATGAGCCTCATCGTGCAGAAGTTCGGCGGATCTTCGGTCGCCGATGCCGAGAGCATCAAGCGCGTCGCCAAGCGCATCGTCGAAACCCGCAAGGCGGGCAACTCGGTGGTCGTCGCCGTCAGCGCGATGGGCGACACGACCGACGAGCTGGTCGATCTGGCGCATGAGGTCACCCCGTTCCCGGATCCACGCGAGCTCGACATGCTGCTCACGACCGGCGAGCGCATCTCGATGGCGCTGCTCGCGATGGCCATCAAGTCGATGGGCGTCGATGCGCGCTCCTACACGGGCAGTCAGGCGGGCATGATCACCGATGCGCAGCACGGGGCCGCCCGGATCGTCGACGTCACCCCGGTGCGCCTGCGCGAGGCGCTCGACGAGGGCGCGATCGCGATCGTCGCGGGCTTCCAGGGGTTCAACCGCGACAGCCGTGACATCACGACACTCGGCCGGGGCGGCTCCGACACGACGGCGGTGGCGCTCGCCGCCGCGCTCGGCGCCGACGTGTGCGAGATCTACACCGACGTCGACGGCGTCTTCACGGCCGACCCGCGCGTGGTGCCCCGGGCCCACAAGCTCGACGTCGTCACCAGCGAGGAGATGCTGGAGCTCGCGGCGTCCGGGGCGAAGGTGCTGCACATCCGGGCCGTGGAGTACGCGCGCCGGCACGGCGTGACGATGCACGTGCGGTCGTCGTTCAACAACCACGAGGGCACGTGGGTCGTGAACTCGAAGGAGGGAGACTCCGTGGAGGAGCCCATCATCACCGGCGTCGCCGGAGACCTGAGCGAGGCCAAGATCACGGTCGCGGGCGTTCCCGACGTGCCGGGCAAGGCGGCGGAGATCTTCACGATCGTCGCCAAGACGGGCGCGAACATCGACATGATCGTGCAGAACATCTCGGCCGCCTCGACGGGGCTGACCGACATCTCGTTCACGCTGCCCAAGGTCGAGGGCGAGAAGGTGCTGGCATCGCTGCGCGCCGAGCAGAACGCCGTCGGCTTCGACGCGCTGCTGTTCGACGATCAGATCGGCAAGCTCTCGGTCGTCGGGGCGGGCATGCGCTCGAGCGCGGGTGTCTCGGCGCAGCTCTTCCGCGCGCTCTCGGATGCCGGCATCAACATCGAGATGATCTCCACGAGCGAGATCCGCATCTCGGTGGTCACCCGGGCCGACACTCTCCAGCAGGCGATGCGCGTGGTCCACGCGGCGTTCGAGCTCGACGGCGAGGCCGAGGCCGTCGTGTACGCCGGCACCGGCCGCTGAACCCCGAGGTGCGGCGCCGGTCCCTGCGGCGACGGCGGCAACCGGATGGCGCCGGTACGATCGTTCCATGAGCACAGACGGAGTCCGCCTCGGCGTCGTCGGCGCCACCGGCCAGGTCGGCGCGGTCGTGCGCCGCCTCCTCGAGGAGCGCGATTTCCCGATCCGTGAGCTGCGGTTCTTCGCGAGCTCCCGCAGTGCCGGCAGCACCCTCGACTTCCGCGGCGAGCCGATCGTCGTCGAGGACGCCTCCACGGCCGACCCGACCGGCCTCGACATCGCGATCTTCAGCGCCGGCGCCACCATGAGCCGCGTGCAGGCCCCGCGCTTCGCCGCAGCGGGCGTTCTGGTCATCGACAACTCCAGCGCCTGGCGCATGGACCCCGACGTGCCGCTCGTCGTGAGCGAGGTCAACCCGCACGCGATGGACGAGGCGCGCAAGGGCATCATCGCCAACCCGAACTGCACGACCATGGCCGCGATGCCGGTGCTCAGGCCCCTGCACGAGGAGGCCGGCCTCACCCGTCTCATCGTCAGCACCTACCAGGCGGTGAGCGGCGCGGGCCTCGTGGGCGGTGCCGAGCTGCTCGAGCAGGCGACGGCGGCGCTGGGTCAGGATGCCATCGGCCTCGTGCGGGACGGCTCGGCGGTCGAGTTCCCCGAGCACCACGCCTTCCCCGAGACGATCGCATTCAACGTCGTGCCCTTCGCCGGCGACCTGGTCGATGACGGTGACAACGAGACGGTGGAGGAGCACAAGCTCCGCAACGAGAGCCGCAAGATCCTCGAGATCCCGGGGCTGCCGGTGAGCGTCACGTGCGTGCGCGTGCCGGTCTTCACCGGTCACTCGCTGAGCATCAACGCCGAGTTCGCGCGGCCGCTGAGCCCCGAGCGCGCGCGCGAGCTGCTCGAGGGCGCGCCGGGAGTGCGCTTCGAGGAGGTGCCCACCCCGCTCCACGCCGCCGGCGCCGACCCCAGTCTCGTCGGCCGGCTGCGTCGTGATGAGGGTGCGCCCGGTGGTCGCGGTCTCGCGTTCTTCATCTCCAACGACAACCTGCGCAAGGGCGCGGCCCTCAACGCGGTGCAGCTCGCGGAGCTCGCGGCCGCGCGTCTGGCGCAGAGCACGGTCGCCTGACGAGCCGCGCACCTCGTTACCTCCGCGCTTCCTGAGAGCCCTCTCTCACGTCGCAGAAAACCGACGTAGTGTCGAAACGCACCTCCGCGTCCGCGATCCGGGCGTTGGAGCGCAATGAGGCAGGGAGGCCCGAATGACATCGAAGACATTCCGCCGGATCATCGCCGCGACCGCCGCGATCGCGAGCGCGACGCTGCTGGCCGCATGCGCGGGTGGCGGCAGCAGCGGAGGCGGGGGCGGCGGCACGAGCGGGAACGACCTCGGCCTCCCGAACCTGAAGGGCCAGACGCTCAACGTCTCGGCCGACTGGAGCGGCGCGGAGCAGAAGGACTTCGAGGCCGTGCTGAAGGTCTTCGAGAAGGCGACCGGCGCCACGGTCGACTACAAGAGCCTCGGCAACAACGTCGCGACCGTGCTGGGCACGCAGATCACCGGTGGCAACCCGCCGAACGTGTCGCTCATCCCGCAGCCGGGCCTGCTCAAGCAGCTCGCCGCGGACGGCTCGCTCAAGACGCTGCCGAGCAGCGTGACGAAGACCGTCGACGCCAACTACTCGCAGACCTGGCAGGACCTCGGCAAAGTCGACGGCAAGCCCTACGGCGTCTGGTTCAAGGGCTCCAACAAGTCGACGGTCTGGTACAACACGCAGCTGTACAAGAACGCCGGCATCGACGAGCCGAAGACCTGGGACCAGTTCACCAAGGACATGCAGACGCTGCAGGACTCGGGCGTCTCGGGCCTGTCGATCGGCGCCGATGTCGGGTGGCCGCTCACGGACTGGTTCGAGAACGTGTACCTGCGCACCGCCGGCGGTGACATGTACGACAAGCTCGCCAACCACGAGATCCCGTGGACCGACCCGTCGGTGACCAAGGCCCTGGACATCCTCAAGGACCTGTGGAGCGCCGACTACATCGAGCCGGGCGGTGCGCAACGCAGCTTCGGCGACGCGGTGACGGAGGTCTTCGGCGCCAACCCGAAGGCCGCGACGACCTACGAGGGCGACTTCGTGGCGACCAACATCGCGAGCGACACCAAGACCAAGGTCGGCACGGGGGCGAAGTTCTACGACTTCCCGTCGATCGACGACTCGCCCGCGTCGGTGGTGGGCGGCGGCAATGTCGCCGTGGCGTTCAAGGACGACAAGGCGACGATGGCGCTCATGAAGTTCCTCGCGATGCCGGAGGCGGCCAACGCGTGGATCCCGCTCGGCGGCTTCACCTCGCCGAACCAGAAGGCCGACACCGGCAAGTACCCGGATGCCACGAGCAAGCAGATCGCGCAGGCGCTGCTCAGCGCGAAGGTGCTGAAGTTCGACATGTCCGACCTGGCGCCGAGCGCGTTCGGCGGCACCGAGGGTCAGGGCGAGTGGCAGATCCTGCTCGGCTTCTACGCGAACCCGACCGACGTCGCGGGCGTCCAGCAGAAGCTCGAGGCCGCCGCGGCCGCCGCGTACAAGAGCTGACCCATGGCCGACACGGTCCCGGCCGCGGTCGCCGCGAAGGCGCCGCGGCCGCGGGCCCCCCATCCCGTGCGGAGGCGGGGGTCGAGCAGCAACAGCGCGGGTAAGTTCGCGATGGCGTTCCTCGCTCCGGCGATCGTGCTGCTCGGCGCGCTCGTCGTCTATCCGATCTTCTACACCGCCATCCGGTCGCTGTTCGACGCGCGCGGCAGTTTCAACGCGGGCGCGAACTACGTGGACATGTTCACGCAGGCCGACACCCTGGGCGCGATCCTGCACAACATCATCTGGGTGCTCGTCGCCCCGATCGTGTGCACGGTGCTCGGCCTCGTGTTCGCGGTGCTGAGCGAGCGGGTCAAGTGGAAGACCGCGTTCAAGCTCATCGTCTTCATGCCGATGGCGATCTCGATGCTCGCGGCCGGCGTCATCTTCCGCTCGGTGTTCCAGGAGAACCCGAAGGTCGGTGTCGCGAACGCCATCGCGGTGACGGTGCACGACGCGTTCGCGCCGTCGAGCTCGTACCCCGGCGCGCAGCCGCGACCGAACGCCGACATCGTCAAGACCGATGGCGCGGTGCGGTCGAAGAGCGCGGTGCAGGCGGGCGAGACGGTGGACTTCCCACTGGTGGCGATCCAGGCGGGCACCTTCGAGAAGGGCGACCCGGTCGCGACGAAGGCGCCTGCTGCGAAGGCGACCCAGATCACCGGCACCGTGTGGTCGGACTTCGTGCTCGGCGGCGGCGGAACGCCCAACCAGCTGGGCGACGGCAAGAACTCGCTCATCAGGGTGACGGTCGAGGCGCTCCCGGCCGGCTCGACGAAGGCGGCGGCGACGGCGCTCACCGACGACCACGGCCGGTTCACGCTCAGCGGCCTCGATCCGGGCACGAGCTACACGGTCGAACTGCCCAGCTCCAACTTCCGGGAGCCGTTCAACGGGGTGCCGTGGCTCGGGCCGCAGCTCATCAACGTCGTCGTGATCCTGTCCTACGTCTGGATCTGGGCCGGATTCTGCATGGTGATGGTCGGCTCCGGCCTGACCGCGATCGACCGCTCGCTGCTGGAGGCGGCCCGCACCGACGGCGCGAACGAGTGGCAGGTCTTCAGTCGCATCACGGTGCCGCAACTCGCCCCCGTGCTGGTGGTGATCCTCGTGACGCTCATCATCAACGTGCTGAAGATCTTCGACCTGGTCTATGTGATCCCGCCCGGCACGTCGAAACCGGCGGCCAACGTGATCGCGGTCCAGATGTGGAACGTCTCGTTCGGCGGCGGCAACGACCAGGGCCTCGGCAGCGCGCTGTCGATCTTCCTGCTCGTGCTCGTGCTGCCGGCGATCATCCTCAACGTCCGACGATTCCGGAGCCAGCGATGACGATCGACACGGGTTCGGTCAAGGCGCCGCGCACGCTCGCGCAGCGCATCCTCGGCTTCCTCGGGCACGGCGTCGTGCACGTCGTGCTCATCATCGTGGCGGTCATCTGGCTCGTGCCGACGGTCGGTCTGCTCGTCTCGTCGTTCCGCACCTCGACCGACTCGGCGGGCTCCGGATGGTGGACCGCGTTCCTGAAGCCGGCGCAGCTGACCTTCGAGAACTACGCGAGCCTCGTGAGCGACACGGCCGCCCTAGGTGCGCTCGGCAACTCGCTGCTGATCACCCTGCCCACGACGATCCTGGTCGTGGTCATCGGCTCACTGGCGGGGTACGCCCTCAGCTGGATCGAGTTCCGCGGACGCGACTGGGTGCTGATCGGCATCATCGTGCTGCTCGCCGTGCCGCTGCAGGTCGCGTTCATCCCGGTCGCCGGGCTATTCCGCTCGCTCGGCATCTTCGGCTCGGTCATCGGCGTCGTGCTGTTCCACACCGCCTTCGGACTGCCGTTCGCGGTGTTCCTCATGCGCAACTTCTTCGGTCAGGTGCCGGCGGAGCTGCTCGAGGCGTCGCGCCTGGACGGGGCGAGCGAGTGGCGCATCTTCACGCGCGTGGTGCTGCCGCTCGGCCTGCCGGCCGTGGCATCCCTCGCGATCTTCCAGTTCCTCTGGACCTGGAACGACATGCTCGTCGCGCTGATCTTCTCGAGTTCGCAATCCCAGCCCCTGACGGTCTACCTGCAATCGCAGTTGAGACAGTTCGGGGCGAACATCGACATCCTGTCGTCGGGCGCGTTCGCGTCGATGCTCATCCCGCTCATCGTCTTCTTCGCGTTCCAGCGCTACTTCGAGAGCGCGTTGCTGGCGGGCTCGACGAAGTAGTCGGTCGGCCGGCGCGGAGCGGCGGCCGAGCGCCGATAGCCTGTCGGGATGCCGAAGCCGGGGCGCCGCCATGGGGTGCTCCTCGCGATCCTCGTCGTCTACCTCGCGGCACTGGCGCTGATCGCCTTCTGGCCGGTTCCGGTCGACAGCGGCGCCCGCGGGTCGTTGGGGACGCTCCTCGCGCTGCTGCGCGCGCGCGGCTGGGGGTGGATCGACTACTCCGTGGTGGAGGCGTCGGCCAACGTCATCCTGTTCGTGCCGTTCGGCTTCCTGCTGGGGGTGCTCGGCGGGCGGGGTGCGGGCCGCCGGCTGCTCATGCTCGCGGTGTGCGTCGCCAGCTCGGTGGCGATCGAGGTCGGACAGGCGGCGCTGCTCCCGGCGCGGTATGCGAGCGTCGGCGACATCGCCGCGAACTCGCTCGGCGCCGTCGTGGGCGCACTGCTCGCGCTCGCGTTCGGCGCGATCACGCATCGGCGGGCGCCTCGAGGGTCGCTCGCGGGCGACGCCCCGAAGCCGGACGGCTCGGCCGGCCCCGCCTAGAATCGAGGTGTGCCCGAAGCGTTCGACGTCGTCCTGATCGGGGGCGGCGTGATGAGCGCCACCCTGGGTTCGCTCCTGCAGCGCCTGCAGCCGGATTGGCGCATCGCGATCCTGGAGCGGCTCGGCGACGTGGCGCTCGAGAGCTCCAATCCCTGGAACAACGCCGGCACCGGTCACTCCGCTCTCTGCGAGCTGAATTACACGCCGGAGCTGCCCGACGGCTCGATCGACATCACCAACGCGGTCAAGGTGAACGAGCAGTTCCAGGTGAGCCGTCAGTTCTGGTCGGCCCTGGTCGAGGACGGCACGCTGCCGGAGCCGCACCGCTTCATCAACACGGTGCCGCACATGACCTTCGTCTGGGGCGAGGACAACGTCGCGTACCTGCGCAAGCGCTTCGACGCCCTCAAGGACCACCCGCTCTTCGCGGGGATGGAGTACAGCGAGGACGCGGCGCAGATCCGGCGCTGGGCGCCGCTGCTCATCCCGGGCCGGGCCAAGAGCCAGCCGATCGCCGCCACGTACATGAAGGTCGGCACCGACGTCGACTTCGGATCGCTCACCCGGCTGCTCATCGACGGTCTCGTCGCGAAGGGGGCCGAGCTGCGGTACGAGCACCGGGTCACCGGCCTGCGCAAGCGCCGCGACGGGGTGTGGCAGGTCACCGGCCGGCGCGAGGTCGGCGGCGCGCCCTTCTCGCTCGAGGGCCGCTTCGTCTTCGTCGGCGCCGGCGGCGGGGCCCTGAACCTGTTGCAGCGCTCCGGCATCAAGGAGATCCGGGGGTACGGAGGCTTCCCGATCAGCGGAGAGTTCTTCCGCACCGACGACCCCGAGATCGTCGCGAAGCACTCGACCAAGGTCTACGGCAAGGCGGCCGTCGGCAGCCCGCCGATGTCGGTGCCGCACCTCGACACCCGCTACGTCGACGGCACGCCGAGCCTGCTGTTCGGCCCGTACGCCGGCTTCAGCCCGAAGTTCCTGAAGGCGGGCTCGTGGCTCGACCTGTTCGCGTCGATCCGGCCGCACAACCTCGGCACGATGATCGGCGCGGGCCTCAAGAACCTCGACCTCGTGCTCTACCTCGTGCGCGAGCTGCTCGCGAGCCGGGCGCACAAGGTCGAGTCGCTGCGCGACTTCTTCCCGAAGGCGGACGGAGACGACTGGCGGCTCATCACCGCCGGGCAGCGCGTCCAGGTCATGAAGCGCGGCGCCGACGGCAAGGCCGTGATCCAGTTCGGCACCGAGGTGGTCGCGTCCGCCGACGGCTCGATCGCCGGGCTGCTGGGCGCCTCGCCCGGCGCCTCGACCGCCGTGCCGATCATGCTCGACGTGCTCGCGCGGTGCTTCGGCGACCGCCTCCCCGGTTGGGAGCCGGAGCTACGCACGCTGATCCCGACCTACGGAACCCGGCTCTCCGACGACCCGGCCAGGGCGACGAAGGTCATGCGCGAGACGGCGGCCGAGCTCGGCATCCCCGCCTGAGCCCCCGCGCCCGACCGGTCAGGTCAGTGCGCCGCGCGGTACGCCTCGACCACGTCGGATCCCACGCGACCGCGCTCGGAGACCTTCATGCCGCGGGAGCGCGCCCACTCGCGCATGGCGGTCGCCTCGCTCGCCGGCGCCGACGACCCGGATCCGCGCCCGGTGCTGCGACGTCCGCCGACCCGGCGACCCGCCTTGACGTACGGGGCGAGCGCGTCGCGCAGGCGCTCCGCGTTGCGATCGGCGAGGTCGATCTCGTAGCTCGCGCCGTCGAGACCGAAACTGATCGTGCTGCCGGAGCCGGCCTCGATGGGAGTGCCGTCGATATCGTCGACGAGCTGGACCACGACTTTCTGGGCCACGGGAATTCTCCTGTCAAAATGCGCTGGGACGGATTCAGGATATCGGACCCATTTCGGATATCCGAATACCGAATCGGCTTGACGGTCATTCGAAGGTATGTTCGAATGAGTGGATGCGGTGGAGCGGGCAGCAGATCGGCGTCGTGGACGGCGACGCCCTGCCCGGTATGGGCCGGCTCGACAATCTCGTGCGCAGCGTGCAGACCCCCGAGTTCGCCGGCATCACCTTCCATGAGGTGCTCGCGAAGAGCGCCCTGAACCACGTTCCCGGCGAGTCGAAGGCGCTCCCGTTCGGGTGGACGATCAATCCGTACCGGGGATGCAGCCATCAGTGCGTTTTCTGCTTCGCGAGAAATACGCACACGTTCCTCGATTTCGATGCCGGCCGCGATTTCGACACCCAGATCGTCGTCAAGATCAACATCGCCGAGGTTCTGCAGAGGGAACTCGGCCGCCCGAGCTGGCAGCGTCCCCACGTCGCGCTCGGCACCAACACCGACCCCTATCAACGGGCGGAGGGTCGCTACCGGCTCATGCCGGGCATCGTCGCCGCACTCGCCGCATCGCGAACGCCGTTCAGCGTCCTCACCAAGGGCACGCTGCTGCGGCGCGACCTGCCGTTGTTGCAGGAGGCCGCGCAGCACGTGCCGGTGCAGCTCGCGATGACGATCGACGTCGCCGATCCGCAACTGCGGGCGAGCCTCGAGCCGGGCACCCCCACGACCGAGGCACGCCTGGCGACCGTGCGCGCCGCCACCGACGCCGGGTTCGACGTCTCGGTGCTCGTCATGCCGGTTCTGCCCTACCTCACCGACTCGATCGCGCACCTCGATCGGTTGCTCGGGATGATCGAGGAGGCCGGGGCGACCCGGGTCGCCTACACCGCGCTGCACCTGCGCCCCGGGGCGCGCGAATGGTACCTGGGCTGGCTCGGTCGCGAGCATCCGGAGCTGCTGCCGCGCTACCGCGAGATGTACGGCGGCGGCTCGTATCCGCCGAGGGAGTACCGCGCCTGGCTCGCCCGACGCATCACGCCGCTGCTGTGCGCGCACGGGCTCGATCGACGGCCGACGATGGATCCCGCGACCGGCACGCCGACCACCGACGGGTCATCCCCGCGGTTCGCAGCCGAGGAGTACGCCACCGGCCACGAGATGCCGAGTGCCGGGCTCATCGCCGCCGAGCTGTCGCCCGCGATGGCCGCCGCGCTGCAACCCACCCTGTTCTGAACGAGGTCACCATCTAGGCTGGTGTCGTGCTGACGGCGACCGGGGTGGAGCGCGACGCGTCCGCACGCCATCCGGAGGTGCGCGTGCGGGTGGCGATCGTCGACGACCACGAGGTGCTCCTCGACAGCCTCGGATCCTGGATCACCGAAAACGCCCCCGAGTTCGAGGTCGCCGTGCTCGCGACGACCTGGCTCGAGCTCGTGCACGACGTGAACTTCCCGACCGATCTCGTGCTGCTCGACTTCCAGCTGCGTGAGCCGGTGTCGATCGAGGCGCGGGTGCGCACCTGCCGGGCGGCCGGCGCGAAGGTGATCGTGCTGTCCGGGGTCGAGACGGCAGAGGCCCGCGAGCGGGCGCTCGCCGCCGGCGCCGACGACTTCATCTCCAAGGCGGTGCCCATGCGCGCCGTCATGGACGTCGCCCGCGCCGTCGTCGGCCTGACACCGGATGCCGCGGTCGTCCATCATCGGCAGCTCACGCTCGTCGTCGAGCGGCCCAAGCTCAGCCCGAGTGAGCAGGAGGCGCTCCTGCTGTACGTCTCGGGCCTCAGCACGGGGGAGGTCGCGGCCCAGATGGGTGTGCAGTACGAGACGGCGAAGACCTACCTGCGGCGCGTGCGCGAGAAATACGCGCGCGCCGGCCGGCCGGCGAGCAAGAAGGCCGAGCTGGTGCGGCGGGCCGCCGAGGACGGATTGCTCCAGTAGTGGCCAAGCTGTACTTCCGCTACGGCGCGATGAACAGCGGCAAGAGCACCGCGCTGCTACAGGCCGCCTACAACTACGAGGAGCGCGGGCACCAGGTGCTGCTCGCGAAGCCGGCGATCGACTCCAAGGGCGAGGCGTCGATCATCTCGCGGCTCGGCGTGACCCGCGCGGTCGACTTCACGATCGCCCCCGATGAGGTCGTCACCGAGGCCTTCATGCGCGAGCGCACCCGCGTGATCGCCGCGACGGGCTCCGACGTGAGCTGCCTGCTCATCGACGAGGCGCAGTTCCTCAGCGAGGAGCAGGTCGACGACCTGCTGCGCATCGCGATCGAGGAGGACGTGCCGGTCCTGGCGTACGGCATCCGGACCGACTTCCAGACCATCGCCTTCCCCGGCAGCCGCCGGCTGCTCGAGATCGCCCACTCCCTCGAGGAGCTGAAGACCATCTGCCGGTGCGGCCGCAAGGCGATCTTCAACGCGCGCAAGGTCGACGGCCGCTTCGTCTTCGACGGCGATCAGGTGGCGATCGAGCAGGGCGAGGTCGTCTACGAGTCGCTGTGCGGTCAGTGCTACCTGGAGGAGAGCGGCGGTGCCTTCAACCGCGGCTGGCGTCCCCGGCTGGACTTCAGCTACGGCTCGGGCCCCGATTCGGACTTCAGCTGATGACCGGCACGTTCCCACCGCGCTCGCGGCTGTCGTCTGTGACCATGGTCGGATGAGCGAGCGCCGGGCGATGCGGTCGCGGTCCGGACCGCTGGCGCGATCCGGTCCGTCGGCGCGCCATGGTCGTCAGCGGCGTCCGAGCCTCGTCCGCACGATCATCGGTCTCGTGGCCTCGGCGCTCGCCGTCGTGCTGGTCGCCGTCGTCTCGGTCAGTGCGATCGCGGTCAGCCGGCTCGCCAGCGACGTCGGGAGCAACACCGTCCACCTCGCGCATCTCAACGGTGCGACCGCGCCGCCGAGCGTCGGGGCGATCAAGGGCGGCCTGAACCTCCTGCTCGTCGGCACCGACACCCGCAGCGGGCAGTCGGGCTACCAGGACCGGGCCGATCTCGCCGGGTCGTCGGGTGCCGGCAACAACGACGTCACGATCCTCGTGCACGTCGCGCAGGATCATCAGTCGGCGCTCGTGGTCAGCTTCCCGCGCGACCTGATGATCCCGGTGCCGGCGTGCCCGAACCCCAAGAACGGCGGCACGTATGGCTCATCGAGCATCGCCATGCTCAACTCGACGCTCTCGCGCGGGGGGCTGGCGTGTCCGGTGCTGACCATCGAGAAGCTCATGGGGATCACGATCCCGTACGCGGCATCCATCACCTTCAACGGGGTCGCCTCGATGGCGGACGCCGTCGGGGGCGTGACCGTGTGCGTCGCGAGCCCCATCAAGGACCCGTTCGTCGGGCTCGATCTCCCCGCCGGAAGCCACACCATCTCGGGCACCACGGCCCTCGCGTTCCTGCGCAGCCGGCACGGGGTCGGCGACGGCAGCGACCTCGGCCGGATCAGCAACCAGCAGGTCTATCTGTCGGCCCTCGTGCGCACGGTGCGCAGCGGCGGCGTGCTGACGGATCCGGTCAAGCTGTACGGACTCGCGGAGGCGGCGGCGAAGAACATGCAGCTCTCCGACTCGCTGAGCCCCGTCGTCACGATGGTGTCGATCGCGCTGGCGCTGAAGACGATCCCGCTGCAGAACATCGCGATGATCCAGTACCCCGTCGGGTCGAGCCCGCTGTACCCGAACCGCGTCGTGCCGTCGTCGTACGCCGACCAGCAGGTCGCGACGGCCCTCCAGCAGGATCTGCGGGTGCAGCTGACCGGCAAGACCGGACGCGGCGCGGAGCTCGCGCCCGGGGCGACCGCGCCCGCGACGCCGGCCCCGGGATCGACGGTCACCGCCACGCCCACGCCCACGTCGTCGAGCGGCCCCGCCTCGATCGCCCTGCCGAGCACGGTGCAGGGGCAGAGCGCCGACCAGCAGACCTGCTCGAAGGGCGTCGTCGTCCGGTAACCACCCGGCGATCCTGAACCGATACGGAGCACACGAGAAGAGGGCCGCCCGAAGGCGACCCTCTTCTCGCTGCGTCGGGGTAACAGGATTTGAACCTGCGGCCTCGTCGTCCCGAACGACGCGCGCTACCAAACTGCGCCATACCCCGCTGCCGTTGCCGGCAACCTGTCAAGGATAGCCGATGCGGGGGCGGCCCCGAGCCGTCAGTCCCGGGCGACGAGAGTCAGCACGACCGCCTCCGGCGGGCAGGCGAATCGCACGGGCGCGTAGATCGATGTGCCGAGCCCCGCGGAGACCTCGAGGTAGGCGATCCGGTCACCGTGCACCCACTGCGAGAGACCGCTCGCCTGATCGCGGGGCAGATCGCAGTTGGCGGTGAGGGCCGGCAACCCCGGGATGCGCACCTGTCCGCCGTGGGTGTGCCCGGCCACCAGCAGCTCGGCCCCCGAGTCGACGAGCGCATCGAGGATGCGACGGTAGGGCGCGTGCGTCACGCCGAGGCGCACGGTCTCGGCGTCCGTGTCCTCCGACCAGCGCACCTCGCGACCCAGCCGCGCGACCTCGCTCGCCATGCGCCGCACATCGTCGCGGCGGTAGTGCGCGTCCCCGGTGCCGAACAGCTCGAGCCGGATGCCGCGCAGCTCGAGCGCGTGCGCCCGGTTGGCGAGGTCGAGCCAGCCCAGTTCGTCGCCGAGGAACGCGTCGAGCCGGGCGGTGTCGAGCCGCGCCCCGCGGTTGTGACGCCGATCGGTCGACCGGATCAGGTAGGCCAGCGGGTTCTTGAGCATGGGCCCGACGTAGTCGTTCGAGCCGTGCGTGAAGACGCCCGGGATGCCGGCGAACGGCGCATACGCCCGCACGATGCCCTCGATCCCGTCGACGTGCCCCAGGTCGTCGCCGGTGTCGATCACGAGATCCGGTTCGTAGCGCACGAGGGAGCGGACGAACTCCTGCTTGCCCTCCTGCCACGGCGCCATGTGCAGATCGCTCAGATGCAGCACGGTGAGCGGGCGGCTGCCGCGCGGCAGCACCGGCACGGTCTCCTCGCGCACGGTCCAGCGGATGCGCTCGACGAGCACGCCCCACGCGAGCGCGGCCGCCCCCGCGGCCACGAGGGCGCCGGCGGCGACCCCCGCGGTGCGGGCGCCGCGGGGCATCAGCAGGTCGACTTCGCGATCGTGAGCGTCACCGGTTTCGACGGGTTCGCCGACGAGCCGCCCGCGGGGTTCTGCGCGGTCACCTTGTTCTCCGTCGGATCGCCGGGCGGAACCACCTGACAGGCGGGCGGCGTGATGTTGTTGAAGCCCGCCGCATGCAGGTCGTTGACCGCGTTGCCTTGACTCTCACCGACGACGTTCGGCACGGGTGTCGCCTGCCCGTTGCTCGTATACACGGTCACGAAGGCGCCCTGGACGACCGAGGCGCCCTCGCCCGGGTCGAGATTGGCGACCACGCCGGCGGGGAGGTCCGAGTCGATCGGCCCGCCATCCTGATAGGTGAGGCCCGCCGCGTCGAGGGCCGCCTGCGCCTGCTGCACGGAGCCCCCGATCAGGCCGCTCGGCACGGTCGCCTTGGCACCGTCGAGCAGGTTCTGTGCCGGCGGCGCGAACTCGCCTCCCGCGAGGCCGGGGTAGGCGTCGACCGCGCGGGCGGTCGCCTTGAAGATGTAGTTGCGGAGCACGGCCGCTTGAATCCGCCCGGCGCCGGTCGCGATACGGATGCTCCGCAGCGCCTGTGTGCCCACGATGTTGCCGACCCAGAGAGCGGTCGACGCGTGCGGTGATGAACCCACCGTCCAGGTGTGCCACGAGGAGTCGGTGGTGCCCGTCTTGCCGATGTACGGAGTGCCGTCCTTCGGCGCGGCATCCTTCGCCGTTCCGTTGCCGGCGAAGACCGCGGCCATCGCGTAGGCGGCGGTGTCGGCGACGTCCGGTGTGATCAGCGGATCCTGCCCGCAGGTGCGCTTCTCGCCACCGAGGTCATCCCCCTGCGCGTCCGTGATGTCATCGATCAGTGTCGGCGTGCAGAAGACGCCGTGGTTCGCGATCGCCGCGTAGGCGGCCGCCTGCATGAGCGGCGTCACGTTGTTGCTGCAGCCCCCGATGATGCAGGAGGGGAGGGTCGAGAGGGTCGTCGTGTTGTAGTACGGGCTGTTCTTGTCCGAGCTGTTCATCGCGTTGTGCACGCCGAGCGACTCCGCGATCTTCTGGGTGTCGCACTGGTCGACCTTCTGACCCATCTGCATGAACACGGTGTTCACCGAGCGCGCGGTACCGCGCACCACGGTGTACCCGCCGCCCTCGCCCTCGTCGTTGCGCACGTTGAAGGAGGGACCGCCACCGGCATCCGGGCAG
Organism: Pseudolysinimonas kribbensis; assembly: GCF_039531715.1. Lineage (NCBI taxonomy): Bacteria > Bacillati > Actinomycetota > Actinomycetes > Micrococcales > Microbacteriaceae > Pseudolysinimonas > Pseudolysinimonas kribbensis. The sequence continues at coordinate 16,292 of NZ_BAAAQO010000003.1, forward strand.
GTGTCCGGGAACTCCGAGTACTTGAAGGTGTGCTTGCTGGCGTTGAAGGTCTCGTTCACGCCGTGACCCTGCGCGAGGAAGTTGAGGAGGGTGTACGGCTTGTAACTCGATCCCGGCTGGTATCCGCCGCCGCCGTTGCGGTACGTGGCGCGGTCGACGTTGAAGTCGATGGCGCTGTAGGGCTGCATGGCGAGCTGGAGCTGCGAAAAGCCCTTCGTCGCCGGGTCGGTGATGTTGTTGAACGGCTTGTTCTGCGCCATCAGCAGAATGCGTCCGGTGCCGACCTGCACCGTGGTCTCGGCCGCGCCGAGGGCGAACCCCGGAGTGCCCGGCGGCGCATAGTTGGCCAGGACGGCGTTGGCCTCCGTCTGCAGTGTGGGCGTGACCGAGACGGTGACCTTGTACCCGCCCTGCGCCCACGCCTCCTCCTGCTGGGTCGGCGACTGGCCGAGCGACGTCACCTGGCCGGCGTGGATCTTGTCCTGGACCAGCTGGCAGACGAACTGGAACCCGGCGGTCGCGTTGTAGCAGCCCTGTTTCGGTGCGGAGGGCTTGATATAGCTCTTGACCGGGGTCTTGATCGCCTCGTCGGCCTGGGCCGGGGTGATGTATCCCTCCGAGCGCATGAAGCCGAGGATGACGTTGCGGCGGGCCTCGTTCGCCGCGTAGTTCTTGTCGGAGAACAGGCCGTTGGCCGACGGGTTCTGCACGATCGCGACGAGGCTCGCCGCCTGCGCGATCGTCAGGTTCGCCGCCGTCGTGCTGTAGTACTGCTCCGACGCCGCCTCGACGCCGTAGGTGTTGCCGCCCATGCCGACGATGTTGAGGTAGGCGGCGAGGATCTCCTGCTTGGAGTACTTCTTCTCCAGGCCGATCGCGAGCTTCATCTCCTGGACCTTGCGGCCGAGGTCGGGGAACACCGCCGCCTTGATGTCGGCATCGCGCTGCTTGCCCGGCGGCTCGGCCGAGGCCTCCTGGAACCGGATGTTGCGCACGAGCTGCATGGTGATGGTCGAGGCGCCGCCGGATGCCGAATCGCCCTGCGCCTGACCGATCGCCGCGCGCGCCACCGACGGGATGTCGATGCCGCCGTGCTGGTAGAACCGGCGATCCTCGCCGGCGATCGCCGCCTGCTTGAGGTAGTCGCTCATCTGGTCGAGGGCGACGGACTGCCGGTTCTGGTCGAAGACGTACGCGATGTGGAAGTCGGAGCCGTCCGGGTTCTTGGCGACGATCTCGTTCGCCTCGCGCTGCTGGCTCAGGGTGATGTAGTCGGGCAGGGAGTCGAAGATGCCCACCGTGTTGTTCGCGGTGATCCCGCCGACGGCGATCGCGGGAGCGACCATGACGGCGGCCAGGACGCCGGCGAGGGCGCTGAACCCGAGGATCCCCAGGACGCCTGAGAGCAGACCGGTGGCCGTCGTTTTCTGGGCGGGCATAGGCTAGAGGGTACGCCATGGCCCTTTCGGCCTAGCTGAACGGAAGCCAGAAGATGCCCACGTGGGAGTACATGACGACCCCGCTCATCATCCACAACACGACGGCGATCCTGAACAACTGGGGCGCCCAGGGGTGGGAGCTCGTGCAGGTCGTGACCGGACCCGAGGGCGGCCTCGTCGCCTACCTCAAGCGACCGAGGGACGAGGCATGAACGTCGAGGAGACGCTGAACGGGCTCGGCCTCGCGCTGCCGGCGGTCGCGGCCCCGGCCGGTGCGTACGTTCCGGCCGTCGTGTCGGGCAACCTGGTCTTCACCGCGGGACAGCTCCCGTTCGTCGAGGGGGCGCTCCCGGCGACCGGCAAGGTGGGCGGTGAGGTGGATGCCGACGAGGCGGCCGCGTTCGCGCGGATCGCGGCGCTCAACGCGCTCGCCGCGGCGGCGTCCGCGATCGGATCGCTGGACCGCGTGACGCGCGTCGTCAAGGTCGTCGTGTTCGTGGCATCCGACCCGTCGTTCACGGCGCAGCCGAGCGTCGCGAACGGTGCATCGGAACTTCTCGGCCAGGTCTTCGGCGACGAGGGCCGGCACGCGCGCAGCGCGGTGGGCGTCGCGGTGCTGCCGCTGGACTCGCCCGTCGAGGTGGAGCTGACGCTCGAATTCGCCTGACCTCGGCCGCGCCTGCTCTCCGTCGCCCTCTTCTTCTTTCGCGAAACGAAAGGGACCGGAGGACCTCAGTCCTCCGTCTTCGGTGCCGCCTGCAGGGTATCCGAGATCGAGCGCATGACATCGCTGTCGGCGAGCGTCGTGGTGTCGCCGATCGTGCGGTGCTCGGCGACGTCGCGCAGCAGGCGCCGCATGATCTTGCCCGAGCGGGTCTTGGGCAGCTCCGCGACGATGAACACCTGCCGCGGCCGGGCGATCGCACCGATCGAGGTCGCGACGTGCTGCCGCAGCAGCTCGGCGGCCTCCTCCGGGGTCTGCCCGGCGGCGTGCTCCGCACGCAGGATCACGAAGGCGACGACGGCCTGACCGGTCGTCTCGTCGGCCGCGCCGACCACCGCGGACTCCGCGACGATCCGATGGGCGACCAGCGACGACTCGATCTCCGCCGTCGAGAGCCGGTGACCCGACACGTTCATGACGTCGTCGACGCGACCGAGCAGCCAGATGTCGCCGTCCTCGTCCTTGCGAGCACCGTCGCCGGCGAAGTAGTAGCCCTGGTCGGCGAACTTCGCCCAGTAGGTCTCCACGAACCGGTCGTCGTCGCCCCAGATCGTGCGCGCCATCGACGGCCACGGCTCGGTGATCACGAGCAGGCCGCCCTGGCCGTCCGGCACGGCGTTCCCGTCGTCATCGACCACGTCGATCGAGACGCCCGGCAGCGGCACCTGTGCACTGCCCGGCTTCGCCGCGGTGATCCCCGGCAGCGGGCTCACCATGATCGCGCCCGTCTCGGTCTGCCACCACGTGTCGACGACCGGCGTCTTCCCGCCGCCGATGACGTCGCGGTACCACATCCACGCCTCGGGGTTGATGGGCTCACCCACGCTGCCGAGCACGCGCAGGCTCGAGAGGTCGAACCCGTCGGGGATCTGCCGCCCCGCCTTCATGAACGACCGGATCGCCGTGGGCGCCGCATAGAAGAGGCTCACGCCGTACTTCTGGATCAGCTCCCACCACCGTCCCGGGTGCGGCGTGTCGGGGGTGCCCTCGTAGATGACACCGGTGGCGGCGTTCGCGAGCGGGCCGTAGACGACATAGCTGTGGCCGGTGATCCAGCCGACGTCGGCCGTGCACCAGAAGACGTCGGACTCCGGGTGGAGGTCGAACACGTTGCGGTGCGTGTAGGCGACGCCCGTCAGGTAGCCGGCGCTCGAGTGCACGATGCCCTTCGGACGCCCGGTCGTGCCCGAGGTGTAGAGGATGAAGAGCGGGTGCTCGGCTTCGAACGCTTCGGCCTCGTGCTCCGGGTCGGCGGCCTCGATGCGCTCGTGCCACCACAGGTCGAGCTCGTCGTTCCAGTCGATGTCGTTGCCGCCGCGCTTGACGACGAGCACGTGCTCGACGCTCTCGGCACCGTCGACCGCCTGGTCGACGGTGGGCTTCAGCGGGAAGACCTTGCCCTTGCGGTTGCCGCCGTCGGCCGTGATGACGAGCTTGGCCTGGGCGTCGTCGATGCGCGAGCGCAACGAGTCGGCGCTGAAGCCGCCGAAGACGACCGAGTGGATGGCGCCGAGCCGTGCGCACGCGAGCATCGCGACCACGGCCTCCGGGATCAGCGGCAGGTAGATCGCGACGCGATCGCCCTTGCCGATGCCGAGGTCCTTCAGCGCGTTCGCCGCCCGCTTCACGTCGGCGGTGAGCTCGGCGTACGTGATGGTGCGCGTGTCGCCCGGCTCGCCCTCGAAGTGGTACGCGACCCGGTCGCCGAGGCCCGCCTCCACGTGACGATCGAGGCAGTTGTAGGCGACGTTGAGCCTGCCGTCGCCGAACCATCGCGCGAACGGCTTGTCCGACCAGTCGAGCGTCTGGGTGAACGGCTCGTGCCAGTGCAGCTCACGGGCCTGGTCGGCCCAGAACCCCAGCCGGTCCTCGGCGGCGGCTTCGTAGAGCTCGGGCTTCGCGATCGCGCCGGCCGCGAACGCGGGGTCCGGCGCGAAGCGCCGGGACTCGTGGAGGAGGTTGTCGATCGATGCCATGGACGGACGTCTTTCTCGTCGATCCGCGTTCGAGCCTGGTTTCGCGCGGCGATGGGCTGTTGTCGATCCGATCCTAGAGCCGCTCCGGGGCGGCCCCCGTCCGGGGTGCACCCGCCCTTGTGCAGATCTTGAGGAAATCCTGCGGAAAATGAAAGATGACCCCCGTTGCGGTGTCCTCTTTTCGGAGTACAGTGAGGGCATCCGAGCGCAAATCTCGGTCTTGCAGCGCGAAGATTCCCCCCAATCGAGCGTTGCCGTGGCGGCGCCTGTTCCCCCCAATGGGCGCCGCCCCTCTCTTTTTAATCGGTCGTTCCGTCGGCCGCGATGCGTGCCGGGTCGTGCCGGGATTCGCCGCCGCGGGCGGCGGTCCTGGCGGCGATCGTCGGGATCGCGGAGGCCCGTACCGAGCGGGTCGAGTAGCGCGCGGTGGCCGTGTATCGAGACCTCCCCACGCGACGCCGGTGTTCGTTCTCCACCGGGCGTCGCCGGCGTCGTCTCGCGTGCGGGTGATCGTCGCATCCTCGTCGGGTGGTCTTCGTCGCGCGCGCTCCGGATGCCGCTGCCGTCGGGAGCGGGCCGCGCGACGTCGCGTTGTTCGGCGTGCTGGCGGAGGTCGTCGCCCGCGTCGGCGTGACCGACGTGTTCGTCAATCCCGACGGATCGGTCTGGTGCGATGCCGGGCAGGGCGCGGCCGCCGTCGACGGGATGCGGCTGCCGCCCGACGAGGCGCGTGAGCTCGCGGTGCGTCTCGTCTCGCTCGGGGGCAGGCACGTCGACGAGGCGACCCCGGCCATGGACGTGCGACTCGGCGACGGAGTGCGCGTGCACGCGGTGCTGCCGCCGGTGTCGCCGGGCGGCGCCGCCCTGTCGATCCGCCTCCAGCGCACGCGGCCGTTGAGCGCGCGGGAGCTGGCCGAGGGCGGGATGTTCGCCGACGTGCCGCTGGACGGCATCCGGGACCTGGTGCGCGGCCGCGCCAACCTCCTCGTGACGGGCGCCGGCGGCAGCGGCAAGACGACGCTGCTCGGCGCACTGCTCGGGCTCGCGCCGCCGCACGAGCGCATCGTGCTGATCGAGGACGTCGCGGAGCTGCGGGTGCGGCATCCGCACGTCGTGGCGCTCGAGGCGCGTCAGCCGAATCTCGACGGCGCCGGCGCGATCGGGCTCGAGCGGCTCGTGCGGGAGGCCCTGCGGATGCGTCCGGACCGGCTCGTGGTCGGCGAGGTGCGGGGCGCGGAGCTGCGCGAGCTGCTGGGCGCGCTCAACACCGGGCACGACGGAGGCGCGGGCACGCTGCACGCGAACTCGCTCGCCGACGTGCCGGCGCGGCTCGAGGCGCTCGGGGCGCTCGCCGGACTCGGTGCCGAGGCGCTCGCGCGCCAGGCCGTCAGTGCGATCGACGCGGTGCTGCACCTCGAGCGCACCGGGTCGGGTCGCCGGCTGACGGCGCGGGGAACGCTCCGGCTCGACCGGCGCGGACGGCTGGCGGTGTCGACGGGATGACGCGGTCGCGCTCGAGGGGCCGCCCCGATTTCGCCGCGGCGGCGTCCGATGTCGAGCGGCTCGCGGTGCTGCTCGATGCGGGCGTGACGCCGTCCTCCGCCTGGACGCACGTCGCCGCGGGCGGTGGGGCGGTCGCGCGATCGGTCGCCGCCGGAGCCCCGGCCGGGCATGAGCTCGCGATGCGGATCGGCGCGGCCGCGACCGCCGTCCAGGGCAGCGAGCGCGTCGGGTGGCAGGCGGTCGCCGCCGCGTGGCGGGTGGCCGCCGACGCCGGCGCGCCGCTGGCGCCCACCCTGCGCGACCTGGCGGCGACGCTGCGCGGTCTGGCGCAGGCGGCACGCGAGGTGGAGGTCGCGCTGGCGGGGCCGGTGGCCACCGCGCGGGTCGTGCTCCTCCTGCCGCTCGTCGGCATCGGCCTCGCGGCGCTGCTGGGGGTGAACGCCCTGGGCGCCCTGGTCACGACAGTGCCGGGGTGGGTCTGTCTCGCCGGCGGCGGCGGGCTGATCGTGCTCGGCATCCGGTGGATCGGCGGCATGGTGCGCGGGGCGTCCCGGCTCGACCCGACACCGGGCCTGCCGCTGGACCTGCTCGCGATCGCTCTGCGCGGCGGTGCGAGCGCGGATCGCGCGACCGCCCTCGTCGCCGAGTCGGTGACGGATGCCGGGTTGCCGGCGCCGGGCGAGGCGGGCGCCGAGGTGCTGGCGTTCAGTCGCGCGGCCGGTGTCCCGGCGGGCGCCCTGCTGCGGGCGGAGGCGGAGGAGCTGCGCCGCCGCGAGCGTGCGGCGGCCGCGATGCGCGCCGCGCGGCTGGAGACGCGGCTGCTCGCTCCGCTGGGCCTGTGCGTGCTGCCGGCCTTCGTGCTGCTCGGCGTCGCACCGGTCCTGCTCGCGCTCCTCTCGTCCACCGCGGCGGCACTGTGAGGCGCGTCCCCCGATCGCCGGGCCGGCGTGCCGTGGACCGGGCGACGGCGTCAGGCTCGACCCGTTCGTGCCCCGAACGAAAGCAGGAGCGCATGCCCCGAATCTCCCTCCGTTCCTTTCCCTCCATGCCGGCCGCGCGCGTCCGGCGACTCGGTCGGGACGCGGGCGCCGCGACCGCCGAGTACGCCGTCGTGATCATGGCCGCTGTCGGCTTCGCCGGTCTGCTCGTCGTGATCCTCAAGTCCGGTGCCGTGCAGGGCATGCTGACGGATCTCGTGCACCGTGCGCTCACGGTCGCGGGCTGATCTCGATCGCGGGCATCGGGCCGATCGGCAGAGCGGTGCCGTCGCGGCCGAGTTCGCGGTGGCCCTTCCGGCCGTCATCCTCGTGCTCGTCGCGGCGTTGGCGGGCACGGGCGTCGCGGCCCTCCAGGTGCGCGCCGAGGACGCGGCCGCCGACGCGGCGCGGATCCTCGGCCGCGGGGAGCCTGCCGGTGCCGTCAGCCGGCATCTGCGCGAACAGCTGCCCGGCGCCGCCTGGTCGAGCTCGCCGCACGACGGGATGGTGTGCGTGCGAGTGCGCGTGACGGGAGCCGGGCCGGCGGCGATGTTCGGGGCGGTGGGGGCGACGAGTTGCGCCCTGGACGATCGACCGGGGGCCGCGGGGTGAGTCGGGATGACGGGGCGGGGGCCGTACTGGCCGTCGCGATCGTCGCCGCACTCGCCCTCGTCGCGAGCGCGGTCGTCGGTCTCGGCGCCGGTCTCGCGGCTCGCCAGCGGGTTCTCGCCGCCGCGGATGCCGCCGCCCTCGCGGCCGCGGACGTCGCGGCCGGAGCCGCTCCCGGCGACCCGTGCCCGGTCGCTGCGCGGGTCGCGGCGGCTGACGGGGCGCGGCTGCAGAGCTGCCTCGCGGACGGCCTCGTGCTCACGGTGCAGGTCGCCGGCGCCGTGGGCGGCATCCCGCTCACCGCCCGCGCGACGGCCGGTCCGCCACGATGACCCGTCGACCGCACGTCAGCGACCCCCGCGAACGACTGTGTATGGTGTCGCACGAATGGAAGGTGGACCGTGCCCGACAGCAAGAAGCTGGTGATCGTCGAGTCACCGGCGAAGGCCAAGACCATCGCCCAGTACCTGGGCGACGGCTACGAGGTGCAGGCCTCGGTCGGTCACATCCGCGACCTCATCGAACCGAAGAACCTGCCGCCGGAGCTCAAGAAGGGGCTCATGGGCAGGTTCTCGATCGACGTCGAGAACGGCTTCGTTCCTTATTACGTCGTCAGCGACGAGAAGAAGAGGACGGTCTCCGAGCTCAAGAAGGCCCTCAAGGACGCCGACGAGCTCTACCTCGCAACGGATGAGGACCGCGAGGGCGAGGCCATCGCGTGGCATCTGCTCGAGGTGCTGAACCCCAAGGTGCCCGTCAAGCGCATGGTGTTCCACGAGATCACCAAGGAGGCCATCCAGCGCGCCGAGCAGAACACGCGCGAGATCGACATGGACCTCGTGAACGCCCAGGAGACGCGCCGGGCGCTCGACCGCATCTACGGCTACGAGGTCTCGCCCGTGCTCTGGCGCAAGGTCGGGCCTGGCCTGTCCGCGGGGCGCGTGCAGTCCGCGGCGACCCGCCTGGTCGTGGACCGGGAGCGCGAGCGGCTCGCCTTCGTGTCGGCCGGATACTGGGATCTCGTGGCCCGGCTCGCCGCCACGGGCGGGGGGCCGTCGTTCCAGGCCAAGCTCGTCCGCCTCGACGCGCGCCGGATCGCCACCGGTCGCGACTTCGACGACCGCGGCGTCCTGAAGAACGACGCGGTCGCCCTCGACGAGGCCTCCGCCGAGCGCCTCGCCGCGGCGCTGCGTGCGGATACCGCCCGCTGGAGTGTCGCGTCCGTCGAGTCCAAGCCGTACACGCGGCGCCCCGCGGCGCCGTTCACGACCTCCACGCTGCAGCAGGAGGCCGCCCGCAAGCTCCGGTTCTCGGCGCGACAGACGATGAGCGTGGCGCAGGGGCTGTACGAGAACGGCCACATCACCTACATGCGCACCGACTCGCCGAACCTGTCGCAGCAGGCGATCAATGCCGCGCGCAGCCAGGCGGCGAAGCTCTACGGCGCCGAGACGGTGCCCGAGAAGCCGCGCATGTACTCCGGCAAGTCGAAGAACGCGCAGGAGGCGCACGAGGCGATCCGGCCGGCCGGCGACGTGTTCAAGACGCCCTCGGAGCTCGCCGGCGTGCTGCGGGGCAACGACTTCAAGCTCTACGACCTGATCTGGAAGCGCACCGTCGCATCGCAGATGGCGGACGCGCGCGGGTCGACCGCGACCGTGACGATCGACGGTGCGACCGCGGATGCCGGCACCGCCGAGTTCACGGCATCCGGCACCGTCATCACATTCCGCGGGTTCCTCTCCGCGTACGAGGAGGGCACCGACGCCACGCGGGAGGACGCCGAGACGCGCGGCGACGCGGCCGCGGACGCCGAGGGCGACGACCTGCCGCCGCTGACCGAGGGCCAGGAGCTCGACGACCAGGAGGTCGAGGCGAAGGGCCACGAGACCAGCCCGCCGCCGCGCTACACCGAGGCGAGCCTCGTGAAGACGCTCGAGGAGCTCGGCATCGGCCGCCCCTCGACGTTCGCGAGCATCATCTCCACGATCATCGACCGCGGTTACGTCACGCCGCGCGGCACCGCGCTCGTGCCGAACTGGATCGCGTTCAGCGTCGTCCGCTTGCTGGAGGACCACTTCGCCGACCTCGTCGCCTACGACTTCACCGCGGAGATGGAGGAGGACCTCGACCGGATCGCCGACGGCGAGGCCGAGCGGGTCGGCTGGCTGACCGAGTTCTACTTCGGCAGCGACAAGCACCGGGGCCTGCGCAACGTCGTCGAGAACCTCGGCGAGATCGACGCCCGCGACATCAACTCGGTGCGCATCGCCGACGACATCACCCTCCGCATCGGGCGCTACGGTCCCTACCTCGAGGTGCCCGTCGAGGGATCGGACACCCCGCGCCGGGTGAACGTGCCCGACGAGATGGCGCCCGACGAGCTGACCGAGGCGCGGGCGCGCGAGCTCATCGAGGCGCCTGAGGTCGGCGACCGTGTGCTCGGCGAGAACCCCGAGAACGGCCGCACCATCGTCGCGAAGGACGGCCGCTACGGCCCGTACGTGACCGAGCTGCTCCCGGAGGAGCCCACCGACGGCGGCGAGACCGTCGATGCGGCCACGGGCGAGGTGAAGCCGAAGCCGAAGAAGAAGCCCGCCAAGAAGGACGCGCCGAAGCCGCGCACGGCATCCCTGTTGAAGTCGATGGACCCGGCGACCGTCGATCTCGACACGGCGCTCATGCTGCTGAGCCTGCCGCGTGTCGTCGGCGCCGACCCCGAGTCGGGCGAGGAGATCACGGCGCAGAACGGCCGGTTCGGGCCCTACCTCAAGAAGGGCACCGACAGCCGATCGCTCGAGTCGGAGCAGCAGATCTTCGAGATCGACCTTCCCGGTGCGCTCGCGGTGTTCGCCCAACCCAAGTACGGCGCTCGGCGGCCGTCGAGCGCGCTCAAGGAGTTCGACGCCGATCCCGTCAGCGGCAAGCCCATCCGCATCCGCGACGGGCGCTTCGGACCGTATGTGACCGACGGCGAGACGAACGCCACGATCCCGCGGGGCGAAGACGTGGAGTCCGTCGACTTCGAACGCGCCGTGCAGCTGCTCGCCGACAAGCGGGCGAAGGGCCCGGCCAAGCCGAAGACCGGCGCCCGGCGCACGGGCGGCACGGCCCGGCGCACCGTCGCGAAGAAGTAGGTCCCCGATGGCGCAGGGCCGCACTCGGCCGGGCGGCGGCGGTCTGTTCGTCACGTTCGAGGGCGGCGACGGCGCGGGCAAGTCGACCCAGGCCGCACTGCTCGAAACCTGGCTCACCGAGGCGGGTCGCACCGTCGTGCGCACGCGCGAGCCGGGCGGCACGGAGCTCGGCGACGAGCTGCGCGAGATCGTGCTGCACCGGCGCGGCCACATCGCGCCCCGCGCCGAGGCGCTCATCTACGCCGCCGATCGTGCCCACCACGTGGCCACGCTCGTGCGGCCGGCGCTCGCGCGGGGCGAGGTCGTCATCCAGGACCGCTACCTCGACTCGTCGGTCGCCTACCAGGGCGCGGGACGCGAGATCGACGGCGGCGAGATCCGCAACGTGTCGCTCTGGGCGACCGAGGGCCTGCTGCCCGACCTGACCGTGCTGCTCGACCTGGACCCCGCGATCGGACGCACGCGCCTCGACGCCGCGCGCACCCGGTACGACCGGCTCGAGGCGGAGGCCGCCGAGTTCCACGGCCGGGTGCGCGACGCGTACCTCGCGCTCGCCGCCGCCGAGCCGGAGCGCTTCCTCGTGCTCGACGCGACGCTCCCGGTGGAGGAGCTCGCCGCTGCGATCCGCGCCCGCGTCGCCGAGCTGGTCGGCTGAGCCGGACGCGACCCGCTCCCGGTGGTGGCCGGTAGCCTCGAGCCGTGGCGCTGTGGGATGAGCTGACCGGTCAGGCCGCGGCGATCGCGACCATGCGCACCGCGGCGGCGGCCCCCGCCGGCGACACCAAGGACACCCTCGCGCACAGCTGGCTCATCACGGGCCCCCCGGGATCGGGCCGATCGACGCTGGCGTACGCCTTCGCCGCCGCACTGCTCTCGCGCGGGGGCGGCGACGCGGTCACGGATGCCCAGGTGGAGGCGCACACGCATCCCGACCTCGGCGTGCTGAGCACCGAGCGCGTCGTCATCTCGATCGAGGAGGTGCGCCGACTGGTGTCGACGAGTCAGTTCTCGCCGAGCGTCGGCCGCTACCGGGTCATGATCATCGAGGATGCCGATCGCATGACCGAGCGCACCTCGAACGTGCTGCTGAAGGCGCTCGAGGAGCCGCCGCCGCGCACGGTCTGGATCCTGTGCGCCCCGAGCGAGGCCGACCTGCTGCCGACGATCCGGTCGCGCGTGCGCACCGTGCGGCTGCGGGTGCCGAGCGTCGCCGAGGTCGCCGACCTCATCGAGCGCCGGGATGCCGTGCCGCGCCCCGACGCGGAGCGCGCCGCGCGTGAGGCGCAGTCGCACATCGGCATGGCGCACCGGCTCGCGACGAGCGACGAGGCCCGGGCGCGGCGGGCGCGCACCCTCCAGCTCGCCCTCGGCATCCGGAGCGTCTCCGGCGCGGTGCTGGCGGCCGCGGAGCTGCTCGAGGTCGCCGACGCCGACGCGAAGGCCATCACCGCCGAACGCGACGAGGAGGAGCGCGCCGCCGCGCTGCGCTCGCTCGGCGTCGAGCCCGGCGGCACGGTTCCGCCCGGGTTGCGCGCCCAGCTCAAGGCGCTCGAGGAGGACCAGAAGCGCCGCGCGACGCGGAGCCTGCGCGACGGGCTCGATCGCATCCTGGTCGACCTGCTGTCGCTGTACCGCGACATCCTGCTGCGGCAGCTCGACGTCGACTCGGAACCGGTCAACCTCGCGATCTTCGGCGAGCTCGAGTCGGCCGCCCGGGCATCGACGCCCGAGCGCACGCTCGCCACGCTCGATGCGATCGCCGCGGCGCGCGAGCGCATCCAGGGCAACGTCGCGCCCGCCCTCGCCCTGGAGGCGGTGCTGGTCGCCGCCGTGCGGCGACCCTAGGGGCGCAGTGCCGCCGTGCGGCGACCTGAGGGCAGAGTGCCGCCGTGCGGCGACCCTGAGCGACGGCTCAGCCGGATCGCACGCCCGCCCTGGCAGGATGTGCCCGTGATGACTTCCCGCCGCGGCACCCGGATCCGTGTCGCGGCCCTCGCCGCCGTCTGCGCAGCGGCCCTTTTGCTGAGCGGATGCTCGACGCTGTTCCCACCCGCGCGCCCGCACTCGACGACCTCGAAGCCGACGGGGGAGAAGGTCGAACCCGCGCTGCAGCCCTTCTACTCGCAGGTTCTGCACTGGCAGGCGTGCGCCGGCGGATTCCAGTGCGCCGACGCGCGCGCGCCGATGGATTGGAAGGACCCCGGCAAGGCGTCGATCAAGCTCGCGCTCATCCGGCACGTCGCATCGGGCACGCCGATCGGCTCGCTCCTCGTGAACCCGGGGGGTCCGGGCGCATCGGGGGTCGACTTCGTGAAGCAGAGCCTGAGCTATGCGGTCGACTCGACCCTCGAGCAGCACTTCGACATCGTCGGGTTCGATCCCCGCGGCGTCGGGGCGTCGTCCGCCGTCGACTGCGGCGGCTCGCGCGAGCTGGACGACTTCATCTACGGGATCGTGCCCGGCACGCCCGGGTCCGATGCGTGGATCGCCCAGGTCGAGAAGGAGAACGGCCAGTTCGGCCAGGCCTGCCTGAAGAACACCGGGGCGCTGCTCCAGTACGTCGACACCGACAGTGCGGCGCGCGACATCGACCTGCTGCGCGCGGTGCTGGGCGACAAGAAGCTGAACTACCTCGGCTACTCCTACGGCACGCTGCTCGGTGCGACCTACGCGCAGCTCTACCCGAGGAAGACCGGCCGGCTCGTGCTCGACGGGGCGCTGGATCCGGCCACGAGCGACTTCGACGTCACGCTCACCCAGGCCAAGGGCTTCGAGAGCGCCTTCCGCGCCTACCTCGGCGACTGCCTGAGTCGTAAGGGATGTCCGTTCCACGGCACGGTGAACGGCGCGGTGACGCAGGTGCACCAGCTCCTCGAGCAGCTGCAGCAGCATCCGGTCGCGGGGGAGGACGGCCGCATGCTCGGCGCGAACACCATGTTCACCGCGATCATCCTGCCGCTGTACGACCAGAGCAACTGGAAGTACCTCGACCAGCTCTTCGACGACGTGCGCCAGGGCGGCACCTCGATCGCGTTCCAGCTCGCGGACTCCTACAACGACCGGGACTCGAGCGGGGCGTACTCGTCGAACGAGACCGAGGCGTTCCAGGCGATCAACTGCCTGGACTACAAGACCGACTCCGACCCGGCCGACATGCGCCGCCAGGCCGCCCAGCTCGACGCGCAGGCGCCCCTGTTCGGCCCGGTCATGTCGTGGGGCGGCACGTCGTGCGCGACGTGGCCGTTCCCCGGCTCGCGCGATCGCGTCGCCATCCACGCCGCCGGGTCGGCGCCGATCATCGTGGTCGGCACGACCGACGACCCGGCGACGCCGTACGTCTGGGCGAAGAACCTCGCGAAGGAGCTGCAGAACGGTCATCTCGTCACCCGCACGGGCGAGGGGCACACCGGCTACAACAAGGGCAACCGCTGCGTGGATTCGGCGGTCGACGATTTCTTCGTGAGCGACAAGGTGCCGAGCCGCGACCCGCACTGTTGACCGAGGCCCGAGACGGGCCTCGGCGCTGGCGTCGCGGCGAAGGCCAGAAATGGCCTTCGCTCTGAGCTCCAGCGCGCCAGCGGGCGCAAAAATGCACTGGATGCAAGAATAGGACCATGTCCGAGACGGCGGTCGAACCCGGCCTGCGCGAGCGCAAGCGCCTCGCGACCCGTCGCGCCATCCTGCTCGCCGCGCTCCAGCTCGTGGGGGAGCGCGGCCTCGAGGCCACGACCGTCGACGAGATCAGCCGGATCGCCGACGTCTCGCCGCGCACGTTCTTCAACTACTTCCCGTCCAAGGAGGCCGCCCTCGCCGGGGAGGGCCCGCAGATGCCGGACGACGAGACGATCGAGCGGTTCGTCGCCTCGCGCGGTCCCCTGCTCGCCGACCTCGGCCACCTCTTCGACGCGGCCGCCGAGCACGCCTTCCACGACGCCGAGCTCATGGCGGCGCGCAAGGAGGTCTTCCACCGCTACCCGCACATCTCGGCGATCCGCATGGAGCGGTTCCGGCATTTCGAGGGCGAGCTCACCGATGTCGTGGACCGTCGCCTGGCCATGGAGCAGCCTGAGCTGACCCCCGAGGCCCGCTCCAGCCGTGCGCGGCTCGTCGTTCTCGTGTGCATCGCCACCATGCGTCACGCGTGGATGTGCTTCGCCGCGGAACGCGACTCCTCCGAGGGCATCGCGGATCGCATCCACGAGTCGTTCGCCGAGCTCGCCGAGCTGCTGCCGACCCTCCTCGATCGGTGAGCCGGGCTCGGTGAGACGGTCCGCCCGGCTCGGCTACACTCGTCAGGGCCCCTCAGGGGCGCGCCACCTTAGCTCAGTCGGCAGAGCGATTCACTCGTAATGAATAGGTCAAGGGTTCGATTCCCTTAGGTGGCTCCACGATGAGAGTCCGCGCCGCGTGCGATGCCGGGCCGCTGATGTCACATTCCGGCCCCTTGCTTCGTCGAAGAAGCGGAGGGCATGGTGGACGACACAGCAGGCGGTAGGCACGAGGACGTATCCGGGGGGCCGCTCCTCGGCCACGAGCGGGCGCTGCTCAATCTCGCCTACCGGCTCCTGGGCTCCCTCGCCGACGCCCAGGATGCCGTCCAGGAGGCATACACCCGCTGGTATGCCCTCGCCGCAGAACAGCGGAACGCCATCGATTCGCCGGGGGCCTGGCTGAACACGGTCGTGAGCCGGGTGTGCCTCGACTTGCTCGGCTCCGCACGCGTGCGCCGCGAGGGGTACGTCGGCGAGTGGCTCCCCGAACCGCTGCCCGATTCTGTGCAGTGGCGAAGCGGAGGCGCCGAGATGGCCGCCGACCCGGCGGACCGGATCACGCTGGACGAGTCGGTCGACATGGCCCTTCTCGTGATCCTCGACTCCTTGACCCCCGCCGAACGCGTGGCGTTTCTCCTCCACGACGTCTTCCGCTACCCGTTCACCGAGATCGCGGAGATCGTGGGGCGCACGCCGGCCGCGTGCCGCCAACTGGCATCCTCGGCCCGCCGTCGGATCAAGGACGCGAGACCGGTCACGGCGTCCATCGGCGAACGTGCTGCCGTGGTGCGGAGCTTCAAGAGGGCCTGGGAGGCGAAGGACATCGGCGCCCTGGTCGCGATCCTCGACCCCTCCGCGACGGCCGTGGCCGACGGTGGCGGTCGCGTCAGGGCGTCCGTGATCCCCATCGAGGGCGGCGATCGGATCGCCGAGTTCCTGGTAGGCCTGGCCACCCGTGCGGGCGTCCTGACCCTGCTCGAACGGACCGTCAACGGGCAGCCCGGCCTTGTCGCCCTCGATCACGGGACGACAGCCGCGGTGTACGCGTTCGATGTCGCCGACCACCGCATCCAGCGCCTCTGGGTCATCCGCAATCCGGAGAAGCTCGGCAGCTGGAGGTGATCCTCCCCGGGCCTCACATTCCCGGGCGCCGTGTCGTCGAAGTAGCGAGTCATCCGAACAGGCAGAGGAGCACCCGATGGAACAGGCGATCAGCACCACACCGGCGTTCGCCCTGCATCTGATCGTCGACGACGTGGATCGCGGCATCCGCTGGTACGAGCAGGCTCTGGGCGCCAGGGTGACCCGGATCCTCCGGCTTCCCGACCGGACCATCGCGACCGCCGAGCTGGACCTGCACGGTCTGCAGATCGCGCTGGCCGCGCCCGTTCCGGGCACCGAACTGGCCAGCCCCGCGACCAGCGGCACATCGGCCGCGGCCTACCGCCTGCGCGTGGAGGACACCGACGCGGCGATGCAACGTGCCCTGGCCGCCGGAGCGACGCCAAGCCGCAACGTCGAGGACGCCTTCTGGGGGGTGCGAACCGGGGAGGTCCTCGACCCGTCCGGACATCGATGGGCGTTCGACCAGCCGCTGCGCGCTGTGCCGGTGGAGGAGATCGAGAGCCGTCTGGCGGGGCTCCGGGCTCACGGCGCCCCGACGGCAGAACGATCATGACCGGTCGGGCGCACCCCGCGGCCTTCGCCCGGCCCGCGCCGGCCGACCGGGTGGAGCGCGTGGCCGATGCTCTGCAGGCCCGCGGCTTCTCGCCGGAGATCCTCGACGGTGCTGACGCGGCACGAGCCCGCGTCCGCGATCTGATCCCCGAACGTGCCAGCGTGTTCACCGCCGCGAGTGAGACCCTCCGCCTCTCGGGGATCGAGGAGGACGTCACGGCCGGCGGCCGCTACCGCGCGCTCAAGCCGCTCGCACTGAGGATGGACCGAGCCACGCAGGGCGACGACATCCGGCGCATGCTCGCCACCCCCGATGTCGTTCTCGGAAGTGTTGCGGCGGTCACCGAGGAGGGCTCGCTGGTGATCGCGTCCGCCAGCGGAAGTCAGCTGCCCTCGTACTCCGGAGGCGCCGCACGCCGGATCTGGGTCGTGGGTGCGCAGAAGATCGTGACGGACCTGAGTGCCGCGCTGCGGCGACTGGAGGAGCACTGCCTGCCGCTGGAGAACGCGCGCGCGCAAGCCGCCTACGGCTTTCCCAGCGCGATCAATCATCTCCTCGTCCTCAACGCCGAACCGCAGCCCGGGCGCAGCACCGTTCTGCTGCTGCGGGCAGCCGCCGGCTTCTGAACCGCGCGCGCGAACCCGCCCGAGGGGTCGAGATCGGAATCGACACGATGCACCACGAAGAAGGGATGGACCGGATGGCCACGGAACACGACATGGATGCGACCAGGATCCGACAGCAGGTCGACGCCCTGGCCGACTTCCTGCACGCCAAGGATGCCGAGGGGCTGAGAGGCCTGTACGCGACGGACGTCGTGTCGTTCGACATCGACCCGCCCCTGCAGCATCTCGGGGTGGAGGCGAAGATGAAGAACTGGGCGAATGCCTTCGCGTTCTTCGACGACCTCGCGTACGAGATTCGGGACTTCCACCTGACAGTCGGGGGCGATGTGGCGTTCGGTCACGGCTTCGGACGTCTGAGCGGCACGCTGAAGAACGGCTCGGCGACAGCGGGGATGTGGGTCAGAGCCACATTCGGCTTTCGGAAGGTCGACGGCACCTGGGTGATCGCACACGACCAGGTATCGGTCCCCTTCGACGTGACGACCGGCGACGCCGTCACCGACCTCGAGCCGGCGGCCCCGGCCGGTGCCTGATCGTCGACCTGCGAACGGACACGGAGGATCCCCATGAATTCACATCTCGACACCCTCGCCGGTGACTTCCTCGGCGAGATCATCGAACCGGATGCGCCGGCGTACGAATCCGCGCGCCGGACCGTTCTGACGTCGGGGAGCCCCGCGTATGTCCTGCGCCCGGCGAACGTCGCCGATGTGCAGGCGGCGGTGCGTTTCGCGACCCAGGCCGCGCTGCCGCTGTCCGTCCGCGGTGGTGGCCACTCGTTCGCCGGCTTCGGCACCAACGAGGGCGGCGTGGTGATCGAGCTGGGCGGGCTGGCCGAGGTGCGGCTGCTCGACCGGGAGCGCAACATCGTGCGCATCGGCGGCGGCGCCACGTGGGGGCAGGTCGCGGCGCACCTGGCTCCGCTCGGTCTGGCGATCTCGTCCGGAGACACGAAGAGCGTCGGTGTGGGCGGGCTGACCCTGTCGGGCGGAATCGGCTGGAAGGTGCGCAGATACGGTCTCGCCCTGGACAGCGTGATCGCCGCCGAGGTGGTGGTCGCGGACGGCGGACTCGTGCGAGCGAGCGCCGATGAGAACCCCGACCTGTTCTGGGCGATCCGCGGTGGTGGCGGCAACTTCGGCATCGTCGTGGCCTTCGACTTCGTCGCGCACAGGACGACCGACGTCTTCTCGGGTGCGATCTCCTTTCCCGCCGTGGAGGCTCCGCGGGTGCTTCGGGGGTGGGCGGAGTATCTGCGCGACGCCCCTGACGAACTCACCTCGGCCGCCGAGCTGGCCAACCCCTTCGCCGGCGGGCCGGATGCCCCGGTCGTCATCCGCGTCGTGTTCGACGGTGATGATCCGGAACGCGCCGCCACCGCGCTCGCGCCGATCCGCGCTCTCGGCACGGTGATCGCCGACGACGTCGCGCTCACGCCGTACCCCGAGGTCCTCGCCGACGGCGCCACGGCGCCCCTCGGCATCCGGCTGGTCACTCGGAGCGCCTTCGTCGACCCCGAATCGGTGCAGGAGGTGCTCGACACGCTGGTGGAGACCGCCTCGTCGGCAGGAGGACCATTCGTCGGCGTCCGGAGTCTCGGCGGTGCCGTCGCGCGCGTCCCCGCTGACGCGACCGCCTATGCGCATCGCGCCGCCGAGCTCTTGGTGATCACGACCCTCGCGGGCCCCCCGCCGGTTGTCGAGGCCGCTCGTGGCGCACTGGACGCGACCTGGGCGAGACTCGGCCCGCTCGTGGTGGGCGCCTACGGGAACTTCCTGTCGACGGCCACCGACGAGGATGTCGCCGCGATCTATCCCCCGGCCGCGCTGCGCCGGCTGGCGACGATCAAACGCCGCTACGACCCGGACGACGTGTTCGCCGGCAACCACAACATCCGGCCCGACCCGGCGTAGGCCGGCGAACCCCGGGGCTCCGAAGCGGTCCCACGAGCCGTCGCGACCCCCGCATCGGGGGTTGCCACCACCCGCAGGCGGGCGTAGCGTCCGACACAGACATCGGAATCATCTCCGGGGGGAGAGCCGGTGTTCAGCTGAGCTTGGTCTGGGGGGACCATGAAGAAGACCCTGATTCTGGGCACCGTTTTCTCTCTCGTACTCATTCTCGTGATGCCGTTCGCCGGCGGCGCGGGTCCATCGCTGTTCGAGCCGGCGTACGCGGCCGAGTCGGCGGCGATCGCGCCGGTCGCGGCGAGCGATCCGGCTGCCGCGGCACCGGTGACCGACGCGGCCGACGCCGCGAGCGCGGTCACGGTGCAGACGGCGAGCGTGCTGGCCTCCGCGCGCAGCATCCCGGACACCGAGCACCTGGCGCAGAAGCCGGTGCCGAAGCCCGTGGTGATCACGCCGCAGGCGGCCGCGAGCCGCGACGGGGGCGCGTCGGTGCGCCGCGCCGCGCGCGCGGCGGCCGGTCAGTCGTGCCCGAGCGGCGGCGGCGGGGGCGGCAGCGCGCCCGGGCGGGCCGACCCGCTCGGACAGGGGATGATCACCGGCACGACGACCGCTGACATCCAGTCGTTCTCGGCCACCTACAACTCGATCCGCGTGCAGAACTGCCTCACGCCGATCCCCTCGGGCAACTTCCGGTACGACTCCTGCATGGAGGACCGGCTGTTCTGGATCGCCGAGGACCCGAGCACCGACCCGAACAGCGCGTGGGGCCACAGCGGCACGCCGCGCAGCGACGGGGTGCCGGCACGCGGCTGCGACGGCAACCTCGCCGGCGGCTCCGGCAACTCGGGCGCGACGGTCGCGTCGAAGTGGTGGATCTCGATCGACCACCGGCTCTCCCTGTACCGCCCGAGCTACACGGGCAGCACGGCGCACGTGTGCATCTACTTCGCCATGTCGCACGGCGGTATCCCGAACGAGCCGTCGAGCTTCACGCGAGCCGCGGCACGCTGGGTCAGCTGCTAGCCGCCCCCCACAGCTCCGGGGAGGACGTGGGGTTCTCAGCCCCCGCGTCCTCCCCGGTCATCTGCCGGCCACGCCCCCTCCGCGATGCCCGGCCGGGCGCCGGTAGCCTGGCGGGATGACGGAACACCTGCGCTGGGGCATCCTCGCCACCGGCGGTATCGCCCAGTCGTTCGTGAAGGACCTGCAGCTGATCGGCGCCCCGGTCGCGGCGGTCGGATCGCGGGATCTCGGCAAGGCGCGGGCATTCGCCGATCGCAACGGCATCCCGAACGCGCACGGCAGCTATGAGGAGCTCGTCGCCGACCCCGACGTCGACGTGATCTACGTCGCGACCCCGCACTCGGCGCACGCGTCGGCGGCGCTGCTCGCGCTCGCGGCGGGCAAGCACGTGCTCCTCGAGAAGCCGTACACGATCAATGCGGCCGAGGCGCAGCAGGTCGTCGACCTCGCCGAGTCGAGGGGCCTCATCGTGCTCGAGGCGATGTGGACGCGCTGGATGCCGCACATGATCCGCATCCGCGAGATCATCGGCGCCGGCACGCTCGGCGAGCTGCGCAGCCTCATCGCCGACCACGACCAGAAGGCCTCCGCCGACCCCGCCGGCCGCATGCAGAACCCGGACCTCGGCGGCGGCGCCCTGCTCGACCTCGGCATCTACCCGGTGTCGTTCGCGTGGGACGTGCTGGGCGCCCCGGATCGCGTGCTGGCGATGTCCGACCCCACCGCGACCGGCGTCGACCAGCAGACGGCCATCGTCCTGGGCTATCCGGATGCGCGCATGGCGGTGCTGCACACCGAGCTCGACGCACGCGGTCCGAACCGCGCGGTGATCATCGGCACCGAGGCGCGGATCGAGATCGACCCGGTCTGGTACACGCCGACGTCGTTCCGCGTGATCGGGTCCGACGGCGCGGTGCTGGAGAGCTACGAGTCGAAGGTCGAGGGCCGCGGGATGCAGTTCCAGGCCGTCGAACTCGAGCGGCTCGTCGCGCACGGGCACGCCGCCGGCGACCTGCTGCCGCCCGCGGAGTCGGTCGCGATCATGGAGACGATGGACGAAATCCGGCGTCAGATCGGCCTGCGCTACCCCGGGGAGTGATCACGCCGGCTGGGTAGGGTGTCGGCGTGAGCGACGACCGGCAGGCTCGAGGGGGCGGGATCGCGGCGGCGTTCCGGCGCCATCCGGCCGCCTGGATCGTGGGCGCCGCCGCGCTCGCGTTCGTGCTGCTCGGCACCGGTGCCGTGTTCGCCGGGATGGCGTACGGTCGCACGCTCGCCGTCGCCGAGCCGTCTCCGACGCCTCGGGTGTCGACCCCGCCGCCGCGCCCCACGCCGTCGGCGACCGCGACCGCGAGCCGGCTCCGTACGTGCTCGATCGCCGGTCCGGCGGCGGATCCGCGCCTCATGACGCTCGAGGCCCAGGTGGCGCGAGCCGACTCCGGCGAGGTGCTGTTCGATCGCAACGCCGCGACACCCACCGCGACCGCGAGCCTGCTCAAGGTGCTCGTCGCGGCCGCCGCCGTCGACGTCCTCGGCCCCGACTACCGGATCCCGACCGATGTCGTCGATGGCGGGGCGCCGGGGACGGTCGTGCTCGTCGGGCACGGTGACGCGACCCTCAGCGCCACGCCGGCGGGTGCGCAGAGCGTCTACGCCGGCGCGCCGAAGCTCTCCACCCTCGCGGCCCAGGCGCTGACCGCCTACGCGGCCGCGCATCCGGGTGTTCCGATCACGACGGTCGTGCTCGATTCGAGCTACTGGACCGACACGGCGTGGGACCCCGACGTCAAGATGAGCGAGCGCACGCAGGGCTACCAGTCCTACACCACCGCGCTGCAGGTCGACGGCGACCGCCAGACCCCGGCGTACGAGACGAGCCCGCGCAGCACGGACCCGGTGGCCCGGGCCGGGGCCGCCTTCGTGCAGGCCCTGCACGCCGCCGACCCCGGCGGCGTCGTCGCGCCCTCGGTCGCCGCCGGCACGGGCACGGCGCCGGCCGGTGCGTCCCGCCTCGCGCAGGTGGTGTCGCAGCCGCTGCGCACCCTGCTGCCGCAACTGCTGCTGCCGAGCGACAACACGCTCGGTGAGATGCTCGCGCGGATCGTGTCGAAGAAGCAGGGGCTCGACGGATCGGCGGCATCGCTCCAGCAGGCCATCCCGGCGGCGCTCGCGCCGTACGGCATCCCGAGCACCGGGCTCACGATCCGCGACGGGTCGGGCGAGAGCCCGCGCAATGCCGTGCCGGCGAGCACCCTGACACAGCTCATGCGCATCGTGCAGGCCGGAACCCAGGGGCTCGACGTCGTGCGGGCGGCGCTGCCCGTGGCGGGGCGCTCCGGCGGACTGCAGGCGCGGTTCACCGGCCCGAACGCGATCGCCCGCGGGCACGTCACCGCGAAGACCGGCTGGATCGACATCGAGTACAGCCTCTCCGGGTTCATCGACGCCTCGGACGGCACGCGGCTCGTGTTCACCTTCTATGCCATGGGCCCGGGCATCAGCGCGGCGGCCAAGAGCGCCCTCGACACGCTCGCCACGGCCGTCTACCGCTGCGGCGACAACCTGTCGAACACCTGACCGACGCCGGCTGCGGTTGGATGGAGGGGTGACCAGGGCGCTGTTCATCATCGACGTGCAGAACGACTTCACCGAGGGCGGGGCGCTCGGGGTCGACGGCGGCGACGCCGTCGCGGCGGGGATCTCCGCGTACCTGCGAGCGCATCCCGAGCGATACGACGTCGTCATCGCCTCCCGCGACTGGCACGACGGCGACGGCACGAACGGCGGCCACTTCGCCTCGGACGCCCCGCCGGACTATGTCGAGACCTGGCCGGAGCACTGCGTCGCCGGCACACCCGGCGCCGAGTACGACCCCGGGCTCGACGCGACGCTCGTCGACGTGCACGTGCGCAAGGGCCAGGGCCGCCCCGCGTACTCGATCTTCGAGGGCACCGACGACGACGGCATCGGCTTCCCGGCCGTGCTCGACCGGCTCGGGGTGGACGACGTCGACGTCGCCGGGATCGCTACCGACTACTGCGTGCGCGCCTCCGCCCTCGACGCCCTCCGCTCCGGCCGCCGGGTGCGGGTGCTGACCGACCTCGTCGCGGGCGTCGCCGCCGAATCGAGTGCCGCGGCGCTCGAGGAGCTGCGGGGCGCCGGGGTGGTGGTGGCGGCATCCGGCACCGATCGGGGGCAGGATTGACTCATGGCCGCTCGGATCGTCCTCATCGCCTCCGTCGTGGTGGCCGTCGCGCTGTTCGTGGGCTTCGTGCTCACGGTCGTGATGGAGCACCAGAGCTAGTGGAGCTGTCGCCCCAGACCGCGGCGGGCAAGGTGCTCATGCACTTCTGCATCTCGCTCGACGGCTACGTCGCAGGTCCGGGGCACGACATGGCGTTCATGGAGGGCGCGACGACTCGCGAGGGACTGCATCGCGAGTACATCGAGACCACCGGCGCCGTGCTCGCCGGACGCTCCGGATTCGACAGCGCCATCGGCGACTCCCGCCCCTACGGAGGGGCCTGGCAGGGGCCGATCTTCGTGCTCACGCATCATCCCGACGACGCGGAGCCGATCGACGACATCACGGTGCTCTCCTGCCCGGTCGACGAGGCGGTCCGCATTGCGCTCGACGCCGCCGGCGGGAAGAACGTCGAGGTCTTCTCCCCGTCCATCTGCGCGCAACTGCTCGACCTCGGCTTGATCGACGAGATCGACATCCACATCGCGCCGGTGCTGCTGGGAGACGGTGTGCGCCTCTACGAGGCCCTCGGCGGTCGCATCCGGCATCTCCTGCTCGATGGGCCGGTGCCCAGCCGCACCGTCGACCTCCGCTACCGCCCGGCTCCGGCGGTCGCGGGCGACGCCCGCTAACTGCCGGGCCGGCGCCCCTCGTTCACCTGGCGCACGATCGCCCAGTTGTCGGCGACCGGCCCGATGTGCCCGAGCTTCTCGGGGTTGGTGACCGCGCGGATCGTCTGGATGCGGCCCTCGGCGATGTCGAGGCTCCAGGTCGTGATGACGAGCCCGCCGCGATCGCGGAAGATCGCGCCCGGCTGACCGTTGACCTCGTGCGGCTCGACGACGCCACCGATCCGCAGGAAGTCCGGCATGAGCGCGGACAGCAGCTTGACCACGTTGCGCCCGCCGAACATCCCGGTGCCCCACTGCGGCGCCTTGCCCCCGCTGTCGGCGACCAGGTGCACGTCGTCGGCGAGCAGCGTGCGCAGGCTCTCGACATCGCCGTCGTGCAGCGCCGTGAAGAAGCGCTCCGCGAGTCGCTCCCGCTCTCGTCGGTCGGCGTCGAACCGCGGCCGGCCCTCCTCCATGTGCCGGCGGGCGCGGGATGCCAGCTGGCGGCACGCCGCCTCGGACGACCCGACCGTCGCTGCGATCTCATCGAATGGGAAGCCGAAGACCTCGCGCAGCACGAACACGGCGCGCTCCAGCGGGCTGAGCCGCTCGAGCAGCAGCAGGGCGGCCATCGAGAGGGTGTCGGCCAGTTCGGTCGCGTGCTCCGGGTCCTGGTACGGCTCCTCGAGCAGCGGCTCGGGGAACCAGGTGCCGACATACTGCTCCCGCCGCATCCGCGCCGAGCGCAGCAGATCGATCGAAATGCGCGTCACGACCGCGGAGAGGAACGCCTTGGGGGATGCCGGATCCTCCTCGACGGCGTCGTACCGCAGCCAGGCCTCCTGCACCGCATCCTCGGCCTCCGCCGCGCTGCCGAGCAGCCGATAGGAGATCGAGAACAGCAGCGGGCGCAGCGCCTGGAACTCCTCGGCGCGTCCCTGCGCGGTCCGGCTCATGCCAATCCCTCCCGGAATCCCTGCCGCCACGACGGAAAGCGCAGCGTCCAGCCGAGCTCGCGCTTCGCCTTCGCGTTCGAGAAGCCGCGGCCCTGCGTCATCATGATGACGGCCACCTCGCCCGCGAGCATCCGGGCCAGCCACACCGGCACGCGCATGGGCGGCTTGCCGCCGGCCGCCTGGGCGAGGGCGGGTAGCCACTCGTTCGCGGCCGCGGGCTCGTCGTCGCCGACGTCGAACACCCCGCGGGCGCGCTGCTCGAGGGCGAGCACCGTCGCGCTCGCCGCGTCGTCCAGGTGCAGCCACGAGCTGCGGCCCTCGCCGTTGCCGACGAGCGGGTACTGCCGCCGGCGCACCAGCTCCACCTGATCGTCGCTGGCGCCGGGGCCGTAGAGCGCGCCGTAGCGCAGCACCGCGCCGTCCACGGCGAGCACCGCCTTCTCGAGGTGCGCGATGGCGAGCGAGTTGGCGTGCGCCGCGGTGCCCTCGTGCAGGTCGAGCGGGTCGTCCTCGGTCTTGACCCAGCCGCCCTCGCGGAGGCCGTTCCACGACCCATAGCTCTGGGCGACGACGTGCGCCACGCCCGTCGCGGCGGCCGCGGCGAGCAGATGGTCGGTGCCCTCGGTGCGCAGCCGGTTGGTGGGGCCGAACCAGCGGTCGATGTGCTTCAGGTCGGGCTTGCCCGCGTGCTTCTCGGAGATGCCGGTCATCTGATGCACGATCGCGTCGGGCTCGGCGGCCGCGACGGCCTCGCCGACGGATGCCGCATCCAGCCCGTCCATGACCACGCCTCGCGCCCCCAGCGCTTCGATCCCGGCGACCTTGGCCGGGTTCGTCGTCGTCGCCGTCACCTCGTGGCCGCGCGCGACCAGCTGCGGCACCAGCCGCCGCCCGACCACTCCCGTGCCACCTGCCACGAACACCTTCATCGCATCCTCCTCCGTTGCGTCGTCACGCACGAGACGAGGCAGCGCACCCGGATGTGACATCCCGCCCCCCCACTGGCCAAAAACGCATAGTGCGGGACCCCCCGCACTATGCGTTTTCGGCCAGTCAGACGAGGAGTTGGTGCTTCGCGAGGTCGCGGTAGAGGGGGGTGGATGCCACGAGCTCCGAGTGGGTGCCGACGCCGACGACGCGGCCGTGGTCGAGCACGACGATGCGGTCCGAGTCGACGACGGTGGAGAGCCGGTGGGCGATGACGAGCAGGGTGCGATCCTGCGCAACGGCGTCGATGGCATCCCGCAGCAGCTGCTCGTTGAGCCCGTCGAGCGAGGCGGTCGCCTCATCGAGCAGCAGGATCGGCGTCTGTTGCAAGAGCGCCCGAGCGATCGCCAGGCGCTGACGCTCGCCGCCGGAGAGCATGACGCCGTCCTCGCCGACGGGCGCGTCGAGCCCCTTCGGATCGCGGGCGAGCACCTCGTCGAGATTGACATCGTGCAGCACCCGGCGGCAGTCGTCGTCGGTCGCGTCGGGGGAGCCCAGCAGCAGGTTGTCGCGGATGCTGCCGGCCAGCACCGGGGCATCCTGCTCGACGTACCCGATCCGCGAGCGCAGCTCGAGCCGGTCGATTCCCCGTACGTCGGCGCCGCCGACCCGCACGACGCCCGAGGTCGGGTCGTAGAAGCGCTCGATGAGCGCGAGGATCGTGCTCTTGCCCGCGCCGGAGGGTCCGACGAGGGCGACGCGCTGTCCGCGCGGCACCTCGAAGCTGACCCCGTGCAGCACCTCTGTGCCGTCCTCGTCCTCGGGCACCTGATACCCGAACCGCACGTCGTCGAAGGCGATCGCCGCGTCCGACGACCCGGGGGCGGCCGGCTCGAGCGCCGCGTCGCCCTCGTCCTCACTCGGCGTCGTGATGATCTCCTGGATGCGGCCGAGCGCACCGAGCGCCTGGTTGACGGAGTTGAGCGCGCCGAACGCCTGCCCCAGCGGCATGATCATCATGAACAGGAACAGGATGAACGCGACCAGGTTCGCGATCGTGATCGCCCCGCTCGCCACCCGGTAGCCGCCCACGCCGAGCACGACGAGGAACGAGACCTGCAGCGCGATCCCCGCGACCGGCACGACGAGCGCGGAGATCTTCGCGACCCGGATGCCGGCCCGGTACGCCCCGCGCGCGTCCTCCTCGACCGCGACGGTCTCCCGTTCGGTGGCGTTCGCCGCCCGCACGGTGCGGATCGCGCTGATCGCGCGCTCCACCGCCGCCGCGAGGTCGCCGACCTTTTCCTGCTGCTGCCGGCTCGCGACCCGCACGCGGGAGGAGAGCGCGACGACGCCGACGATCGACACCGCGATCACCAGCACGGTCAGCCCGAGCAGCACCGGGTCGATGACGAGCATCGCGATGAGCGCGCCGACGAACACGACGGCGCCGCCGATCGCATCCACGAGTCCCTGCGTGATGACGGCGTAGAGCAGCGTCGTGTCGGATCCCACGCGCGAGACGAGGTCGCCGGTGCGGCGGCGGTCGAACTCCGAGATCGGCAGGCGCAGCATCCGGCGCACCAGCTGGCGGCGCGCCGACAGCACGACGCTCGTGCCCGCGCGCTGCAGCAGGTAGTGCTGGATGCCGCTGATGAGCGCCGAGACGACGACGAGCGCGACGAGCGCCCACACCAGCCACCCGAGCGCGCCGCCCTTCTGCACGATGCCGATCACTTGGCTGACGAGCAGCGGCTGCACGAGCGAGGTGGCCGCGCCGACCAGGCTGAGCGCGACGACGACCGCCAGGATGCCGCGATGCTCGGTGAGGTAGGGCAGCAGCTGGCGGAAGCTCGCCCTCGGCCCGTCGTCCTTCGGCCTCCCGAACATCGACCGTCCCGGTCGTCGGTCATCAGAATGAGTGGTCTCGGTCATGCCCGTCCGTACTTCTTGTGCACCGCTTGCCGGCTCACGCCGAGGCACAGTGCGATGAGTTGCCAGGATGCGTTCGCGTTGCGCGCCCGGCGCACCGTGACCGCCTCGATCCGGTCGAGCTCGCGCTGCAGCTGGGCCACCGCGCGGAGCGCCACGATCGGATCGTCGGATCCGGCGTCGCCGGCGAGCGTGTGAATCGTGCCGACGTCCATGTTGTCAACGTTAGTTGACGTTCGCCGAATGTCAACTCAGGTTGACAGTGTCGCCGCCGCCCGCCGCTGATGGACGACAACCGATCACCCCTTTGCCATCCGATGCCGTTCGCGCGGTGGCCATCGGATGGCAAAGGGGCGAGGGGATCGAGGGGCCGCGGTTCGGGGTTGGGATGTCGGAGGCGGGTGCCTAGGCTGGAGGGTCATGTCCGCCGCCGTCATCGCCGCCGTCGACCTCACGAAGAAGTACGGCGACACCGCCGCCGTCGATGCGATCTCGTTCGAGGTCGCGCCCGGCGAGGCGTTCGGCCTGCTCGGACCCAACGGGGCCGGCAAGTCGACCACGATGCGGATGGTCGGCGCCGTCAGCGCGCGCACGAGCGGCACGCTGGAGGTGCTGGGGCTCGACCCCGACGAGGGCGGCCCCGACATCCGGGCGCAACTGGGCGTCGTGCCGCAGCAGGACAACCTCGACACCGACCTGAGGGTGCGCGAGAACCTCCTCGTCTACGGCCGCTACTTCGGCCTGAGCCACGCGCAGGTCGCGAAGCGCGCCGACGAGCTGCTCGCCTTCGCGCAGCTGGAGGACCGCGCCAGGGCGAAGGTCGACGACCTCTCCGGCGGCATGAAGCGCCGGCTCACGATCGCGCGCGCCCTCATCAACGACCCCCGCATCCTGCTGCTCGACGAGCCGACGACCGGGCTCGACCCGCAGGCCCGGCACATCCTGTGGGATCGCCTCTACCGGCTGCGCGAGCAGGGCACGACGCTCGTGCTCACGACGCACTACATGGACGAGGCCGAGCAGCTGTGCGAGCGGCTCGTCGTCGTCGACAAGGGCCGCATCATGGCCGAGGGATCGCCGGCGGCCCTGATCCGCGAGTACTCGACGCGCGAGGTGCTCGAGCTGCGCTTCGGCACCGACCGCAGCGCGGAGGCGGCGCGGACGCTGCACGACCTCGGTGACCGGCAGGAGGTGCTGCCCGACCGGCTGCTCGTCTACGCCCACGACGGCGAGGCGGCCCTGCAGGAGGTGCAGCGCCGCGGACTGCAGCCGCTCACGAGTCTCGTGCGCCGCTCGAGCCTCGAGGACGTCTTCCTGCGGCTCACCGGAAGGTCGCTCATCGAATGACGGCCGTCGCGGAGGGTCACGCGATCACGGCGCCGCGTGCCACCTCGCCCCGCCGGTTCGGCTGGTGGTATGTGGCCGAGCACGAGCTGCGGCGGCTGCCGAGCTTCTGGGTCGCGTGGATCGCGACGGCCATCGGGTCGCCGCTGCTGTACCTGCTCGCGTTCGGCGTGGGCCTCGCCACCCTCGTCGGCGGGGGGAGCGGGCGGATCGAGGGCGTGTCGTACGCCCAGTACGTCATCCCGGCGTTCCTGTGTGCGAGCGCTGTCGGCGTCGCCGCCGAGGAGTACATGTTCGGCGTGCTGCTCGGCTTCATGTGGAACCGGGTCTACGAGGGCATGTACGCCAGCCCCGTCTCGCCCCGGCAGATCATGCTCGGCCATCTCGTCTCCACGACCATCCGCATCGCCGTCACGGCCGCGATCTACCTGGTCATCGCGATGATCTTCGGCGCGATCCAGCCGGGCTGGGGCTTCGCCGTGCTGCCGGTCGCGATTCTGACCGCGCTCGCGTTCGGGCTGCCGATCGGCGCCTACGCCTCGTCGATCACCGAGGACCGCGGCCAGTTCAACATCGTCAACCGGGTCATCATCCTGCCGCTGACCCTGTTCAGCGGCACCGTCTTCCCGCTGACCAGCATGCCGGTCTTCCTGCAGTGGATCGGCTGGCTGTCGCCGCTGTGGCACGGCACCCAGCTCTCCCGCGACCTGTCGTACGGGCAACAGGAGCCGGCCTGGCTGATCCTCGTGCACGTCGTGTACCTCGTCGCGATCGTGGTCGTCGCGGGGCTGCTCGTCATGCGGATCACGGATCGGAGGCTGCGCAAGTGACCTCGACATCCACCCGCCCGGCGATCGCGCCGACCCGCCGTCGCGGCGGGGTGGGCGCCCTCTATTCGGGCAACGCCCGTGCGGTCGTCTACCGCGGTCTGCGCGCCACCGGCAGCACGAACTACATCGTGGTCGCGACCGGCTTCGTCGAGCCGGTGTTCTACCTGCTCGCGCTCGGCGTCGGCCTCGGATCGTTCGTCGGCCCGGTCTCCTACGGCGGCATCCACATCCCGTACGCGGCCTACATCGCCCCGGCCCTGCTCGGCGTCTCGGCGATGAACGGTGCGATCTACGACTCGACGTGGAACGTCTTCTTCAAGATGCACTTCGCTCGGCTCTATCACGGCATGCTCGCGACCAGCCTCGGCCCGCTCGACGTCGCGCTCGGCGAGATCCTGCTCGCGCTGCTGCGCGGCGGCGCGTACGCGGTCGCCTTCCTGATCGTCATGAGCGCGCTGGGTCTCTCGCTGTCGTGGACGGTGCTGCTCGCGCTGCCCGCGGTGCTGCTCATCGCGTTCGGCTTCGCGAGCCTCGGGATGGGCATCACGAGCTACCTGAAGACGTTCCAGCAGATGGACTGGATCAACTTCGCGCTGCTGCCGATGTTCCTGCTCTCGGCGACGTTCTACCCGTTGTCGGTCTACCCGGTGCCGCTGCAGTGGGTCATCGAGGTCTTCCCGCTCTGGCACGCGGTGGAGCTGCTCCGCGGCCTCACGACCGGGATCCTGAGCCCGGCCGTGTTCATCCACGTCGGATACTTCCTCGTCATGATCGCCGTCGGGCTCACCTTCACGACCCGTCGGCTGCGCGCGCTCTTCCTCGACTAGCGATCGCGCGCGGACCACCCAGGAGAGGACTCATGGCAGGTCACCGGATCTTCCAGTTCAGCTTCGCCACCATCTACCCGCTCTACGTCGCCAAGGTCGAGCGGAAGGGCCGCAGCCGCGCCGAGGTGGATCAGGTCATCTGCTGGCTCACGGGCTACGACGAGAGCGGGCTGCGCCGAGCCGTCTCCGACGGGGTCGACATGGAGGGGTTCTTCGCCGCCGCTCCCGCGATGAACCCGAACGCCTCCCTCATCACCGGCATGATCTGCGGCTACCGGGTGGAGGACATCGAGGACCCGCTGATGCAGAAGATCCGCTACCTGGACAAGCTGGTCGACGAGGTGGCGCGGGGCAAGAAGATGACGTCGATCCTCCGCGGCGACGGGTCCGCTTCGCCGGCGACCCGCTAGACGACGCCCTTGGTCAACACGAAGTCGCAGTAGGGCGCCGTCTCGCGGGTGAGCACGATGAGGTGCGCCTGCTTCGCGCGCTCGTAGAACGCCATCCGCGGGATGTCACGGAAGGTCAGCGAGCGCTGTTCGGCCGCGGCCGCGACGGCGATCACCTCGGCCGGCACCGTCCACGGGAATCCGGGCTCGGCGCCGGTGCCGTCCTCCGGCACCATCCGCTCGAGCGGCTGCTCGACGAACGTGTCGAGCGGGAAGACGGACAGGATCGCGCGCATGGCGTCGACGACGCCCGCATCGATCCGGACGACCGGCGCGCCCTGCGTGTGCGCCGGGAAGTTGCGATCGGCGACGACCACGAGATCGCCGTGGCCGAGCTCGTCGAGCGCCTGCAGCAGCTCGCCGCTGAGGAGGGGGTCGATGCCCTTGAGCGTCACGCTGCTCAGCCTAGGGAGCGCTGCAGCTTCCGGATGCCGAGCACGGTGGTGATCGCGGCCTCCGCAGCCCGGCCCCCGACGTCCTCCTTCGAGTCGGGCAGACCCGCCCGATCGAGACCCTGCCGCTCGGTGTCGACGGTCAGCACGCCGAACCCCACCGGCTTGCCGGTGTCGAGTGCGACGCGGGTGAGGCCGTCGGTCGCGGCCGATGCCACGAAATCGAAGTGCGGGGTCTCGCCGCGCACGATGACGCCGAGGGCGACGACGGCATCCGCCCCCGCATCGAGCGCCGCCTTCGCGACGACGGGCAGCTCGAAGCTCCCCGGCACCGGCACCTCGGTGACGTCGGCGCCGGAGGCGGCGAGCACCCGCCGCGCGCCCTGCAGCAGACCGTCGGCGATCGTGTTGTGCCACAGGCCCGACACGATCACGATCCTCAGTCCCGAGCCGTCCAGCGGCTCGAGCTCCGGGCGTCCCTCCCCGCTCATGAGTTCCCCTCCTGCAGGCTCTGCAGCTCCGCGTCCTGCAACGCCGCATCCGCCAGCGTCTGGTCCAGCACCTCGTGCGTCGGCAGCGCGTGCCCCATGCGGTCGCGCTTGGCGTCGAGATAGCCCTCGTTGAACTCGCCGACGCCCACCACGAGCGGCACGAGCTCGGTCACGGTCACGCCGCGCTCCTCGAGCTGACGCGCCTTCTCCGGGTTGTTGCTGAGCAGCTTGACGGTGCCGATGCCGAGATCCTTCAGGATGCCGACGGCCGCCCCGTAGTCCCGGGCGTCGGCGGGCAGGCCCAGCGCCAGGTTGGCGTCGAGCGTGTCGTAGCCCTCCTCCTGCAGCCGGTACGCGCGCAGCTTGTTGATGAGGCCGATCCCGCGGCCCTCGTGCCCGCGCAGGTAGACGACGACGCCGCCCTCCGCGCGGATGGTGTCGAGCGCGGACTGCAGCTGCGGCCCGCACTCGCACTTGAGCGAGCCGAACGCCTCGCCGGTCAGGCACTCGGAGTGCACCCGGATGAGGGCCCCGTCGGACGGCGCCTCGCCGTTCGGGCCGGGCGCGATCCACGCGACGTGGTCGGCGCCGGTCGAGCGATCGCGGTAGGCGCGCACCCGGAACGCCCCGTGCTCGGTGGGCACGGTCGTCTCCACCTCGAAGCTCACGCGGCTCGACTCCGGCACCTCGATGACCGCGGACGGGTCGGCCTCGCAGTCCTGCTCCGCCATGAAGCGCAGCAGCGACTCGATCGTGATGACCGGGATGTCGTGCTCCTCCCCGAGCTTGATGAGGCCCGGCAGGCGCATCATCTCGCCCTCGTCCTCGACGATCTCGCCGATGACGCCGACCGGGGTGAGTCCGGCCAGCTTGAGCAGGTCGACCGTCGCCTCGGTGTGGCCGTCGCGCTCGCGCACGCCGCCGTCGACGGCGCGCAACGGGAGGATATGGCCCGGCCGGATGAGGCTCGCGGGAGTCGACGCGGGATCGGCCAGCACGCGCAGGGTGTGCGCGCGGTCGCTCGCGCTGATGCCGGTCGACAGGCGATCGGCGGCGTCGACGCTCACGGTGTAGGCGGTGCCGCGCCAATCCTGGCTCTTCGCGACCATCGGCGGCAGGTCGAGCCGGTCCGCGATGTCGTTCGGCATGGGGGCGCACAGGTAGCCGGAC
Organism: Pseudolysinimonas kribbensis; assembly: GCF_039531715.1. Classification (NCBI taxonomy): domain Bacteria; kingdom Bacillati; phylum Actinomycetota; class Actinomycetes; order Micrococcales; family Microbacteriaceae; genus Pseudolysinimonas; species Pseudolysinimonas kribbensis. The sequence continues at coordinate 49,338 of NZ_BAAAQO010000003.1, forward strand.
GAATGCCGGACGGCCCAGGCGATCCACTCCTGGCTCGCGAACTGGGCGGCCATGACGACGTCGCCCTCGTTCTCGCGGGCCTCGTCGTCGGCCACGATGACCGGTCGGCCCGCCTGCAGGGCGTGCAGGGCGGTGGGGATGTCGGCGAGGCTCATGCGAGCGCTCCCTTCCTGTGCTGCTCTGAATCGGCGAATTCCCGGAGCCGCGCCACGTGGCGCGCCAGGATGTCGGTCTCGATGTTGACCCGATCGCCCGGCCGCAGTGCGCCGAGCGTGGTGGCGGTGAGGGTCTCGGGGATCAGCGACACCTCGAACCAGTCGTCCGCGACGTCGCTCACGGTGAGGCTCACGCCGTCGACCGCGATGGAGCCCTTGCGGGCGACGAGAGGCGCGTGCTCGGGGTCGAGCGTGAACCGCACGACCTGCCACGCGTCGCCGGGCGTGACGGCGAGCACCGTGGCGGTTCCGTCGATGTGGCCCTGCACGATGTGCCCGCCGAGCCGGTCGGTCACGAGCGCGGCGCGCTCCAGGTCGACGCGGTCACCGGGGCGGCGCTCGCCGAGGGTCGACATCCGGATCGACTCGGCCATGACGTCGGCGGTGAACCGGTCCGGTCCGCGGTCGACGACGGTGAGGCAGACGCCCGACACCGAGATCGACGCCCCGTGCGTCGCATCGGAGGCGGTGAGCGGAGCGCGCACCGTGATGCGCGCCGAATCGCCGACCGGTTCCCAGGCCAGCACCTCGCCGACCTCCTCGATGAGTCCCGTGAACATCAGCTGGTCCCTTCGGTTGCGTCGCGTGCGGTCAGGTGCAGGTCGTCGCCCAGCCGCTCGACGCCGTCGATGCGGAGCCGGCGGATGGCGTCCATGCTCGGGATGCCGAGGTCGCCGATCGCGAGCCGGCCGCCGCCGAGCAGGGCGGGGGCGAGATAGAGGGAGTACGCGTCGGCGAGACCCGCCGCGATGATCGCACTGGCGATCGTGGGGCCCCCCTCGACGTAGACGCGGCGCAGGCCGCGCGCGTTCAGGTCGGCGAGCACCGCCGCGAGATCGCGGCTGCCGGTCTCGATGAGGCCCCCCGGATGCCGGCGCAATGCCGCGTCATCCGGGATCGGGCGCCGCCCGACCACCACGGGCACGGGCTGATGCGACAGCAGTTCGCCCGCGTCGCCGCGCGCCGTGAGGCTCGGGTCGTCGGCGAGCACCGTGCCGGTCCCCACCAGGATGGCGTCGTTCGACGCGCGCTCCTCGTGCACGCGCTGCCGGGCGGCGGTGCCGGTGATCCATCGGCTCGTGCCGTCGGCCGCCGCCGCGCGGCCGTCGAGGGTCGAGGCCCACTTGACCGTCACCCACGGCCGCCCGCGGCGTTCGGATGCCAGCCAGCACTCGAGGAGCTCCTCGACCTCCGCGGCGCGCACACCGCCGACGACCTCGACGCCGGCCTCGCGCAGGCGTGCGCCGCCGCCGGCCGAGTGCGAGCCCGGGTCGGTGACGCCGTAGACGACGCGGGAGATGCCCGCGCCGATGAGGGCGATGCTGCACGGCCCGGTGCGGCCCCAGTGGTTGCACGGCTCGAGCGTGACGACGGCCGTGAGCCCGCGGGCGTCGCCGCCGACCTTCGCGAGTGCGTCGATCTCGGCGTGCGGGGTGCCCGCACCGCGGTGCCACCCCTCGGCGACGGTGCGGCCGTCGGCATCCAGCAGCACGCACCCGACGCGCGGATTGCCACCGGTCAGCGGGCCGAGCTCGGCGAGCTCGAGGGCGCGACGCATCGCGGCGAGCTCGTGCTCATTCGCTGTCGCCTGGCTGCTCATCCCGGTCTCCGTCACTTCAGAGGACGGTCCGGGATGCCGCGACAACCGGAAAACGGCTGCCGCCGCCATGCTCCTCTCATCCGGACTCTGACCGTCGGTCCCGGAATTCCACCGGATCGGCCCCGCGTCCTCCGGACCTCTCGGCCCAGCGACGCCGGGTTCGCGGACTTTCACCGCCGGTGCGGAATTCCACCGCCCCCGGAGCACGTGCTCTGCATCCGAGTGTAACGGCGCGCGCGCAGCGGTATTCCCGGCACGATGGAGCCATGACACGGATCGTCATGCTGGCCACGGGTGGCACGATCGCGTCGCGTGCGGCGGCCGGTGCCGAGGCATCCGCCGGAGCCGTCGCGCGGGACGCCGCGGCCGACCTGCTCGCCGACCTCGCGCCCGCGGGTGTGGAGGTCGAGGCGGTCGACGTGCTGCGCCGCAACTCGTTCGCGATCACGCCGGCCGACCAGCGGACGATCGCGGAGGCCGTCCGCGCCCAGCTCGACCGCCCGGAGGTCGACGGCATCGTCGTCACCCACGGCACGGACACGCTCGAGGAGACGGCGTTCCTGCTCGACATCGCCCACGACGACCCACGGCCGGTCGTGTTCACGGGCGCCCAGCGCGCTGCCGATCATCCCGATGCCGACGGCCCCGCGAACCTGGCCGGCGCCCTGGCGGTGGCGGCCGCGCCGACCGCGCGCGGCCGCGGCGTGCTCGTGGCCTTCGGCGGTGCCGTGCTCGCCGGGCGGGGAGTGCGCAAGGTGCATACGCTCGCTCCCCAGCCCTTCGCCGATCCGGAGGCCGGGCCGATCGGCACCGTGACCTCCGGCACCGTCGACCTCTGGGGCCGGCGCGACCGGCCGCTGCTCGGCCCGCCCGACGAGCGCTACGACGCGACGGTCGTCGAGATCGTGAGCGCGTTCCCCGGCGCGGGCGACGGCCAGCTGCGGTCCGCGGTCGATCGGGGCGCGCACGCGATCGTCATCGCCGGCTTCGGCGCCGGCAACCCGACCCCGGGCATGACCGGGGCGATCGCCGAGCTGTTCGAGGCCGGCGTGCTCGTCGCGCTCGGCACCCGGGTCGCCGCCGGTCCGGTCGCCGCGATCTACGGCGGAGGGGGAGCGGTCGACGCGGTCGCGGCCGGTGCCGTTCCGCTCGGCACCCTGGGCCTGTCGCAGGGTCGGGTGGCGGCGGCGCTGCTGCGGTCGCGGCATCCGGCGCCGGAGGCCGCCCGGCGGCTCGCGGCGTTCGTCGCCGGCGGCGCTTCCTAGGCTGGAGGTCGTGCCGCCCGACGTCTCCGCCCGCGCGCGGATCGGCGCGGGCATGCTGGTGCTCGGTGAGCTGATCGTGCAGGACGGCGGCGCGGCCATCGCCGTGCGGATCTTCCCGTCGGTGGGCGTCTTCGGCGTCATCGCGTTGCGCGTCGCGTTCTCCGCTCTCGTCCTGCTGCTGGTCGCCCGCCCGCGCCCGCCGCGACGGCTCGCGGAGTGGGGCGTGATCGCGGGATTCGGGCTCGTCATCGCGGTGATGAACACGTCGTTCTACCTGGCGGCCGCGCGCATCCCGCTCGCGACGACGGTCACGATCGAGGTGCTCGGGCCGCTCGTGCTGTCGGTGGTCATGGCCCGTCGGCCGATCGCCTGGCTCTGGGCGGGGCTCGGCGTCGCCGGGGTCGTGCTGCTCTGGGGGCTCGACCTGCACCGGCTGGACCCCCTCGGCGTCGCGTTCGCGGCGGTGTCGGCGCTCTCGTGGGCGGCGTACATCCTCGCGTCCGCGGAGTCCGGGCGGCGCTTCCCCCGTCCGCTCGACGGCCTCGCCTGGGCGATGGCGATCGCCGCGGTGCTGACCCTGCCGGCCGGGATCGCGACGGCGGGTGCGCGGATCGTGCTCCCCGTGAACCTGGGGCTCGGCCTCCTCGTCGCGGTGCTGTCATCGGCGATCCCGTACGGCGTCGAACAGGTCGCGCTCCGCCGGCTGCATCCGTCGCCGTTCGGCGTGCTCATGAGCATGTCGCCGGGCATCGCGGCGGGGGTCGGCTTCGTCATCCTGGCGCAAGCGCTGACGATCGCCGACGCCATCGCGATCGTGCTCGTCGTGGCCGCCTCGGTCGGCGCGGTGCTCACCGCTCCGCGCCGGCGCCCCGCGATCGCCGAGCCCGTCGCCTGACGCCCGCGGCCCCTCCTGCCCCCGCCGCCCCACGTCGCGCCGCCGCCCGCGTCACCCCGCCGCCCCGCGTCGCCCCGTCCGCACCGCGGCATGTCGAAACTCCAGGAGCTCGTCGCGGGTCCCGTCGGATCTGGCCATGACGCGCGGTTGGGTTCCTGCTCTTTTGACGGGCAGCGGGCCTCGGGCGGGCGGGAGCGCCCTCCTGCCAGGCCGACCGCGACCCCCGGATGCCGTGGCGTCCCCCGAGGGTCCGTGTCGCGCGTCCCGCGTTGGCCCCGCGACTCCTCCACTGCCGCGTCGGCAGCGTCGACACCACCGATGCACCCGCCACGGAGGCATGGCCGCGGTGCTGGCGGCAGCGTCATCGGGATGGATGAGCGATTGGCCCGTCGTTTCTCACGGGATGTCGTGGTGACTCGCGCTGAGATCGTCGCGTTCGGTGGAAGCGACCGATGGATCCGGAGCGCGGTCCGCGTCGGGGAGATCGTTCGCCTTCGTTACGGCGTCTTCTGCCTCCCCGGCCTGGATGCGCTGACGCGTCGGGCCGTTGCTGCCGGGGGACGGCTCGCCTGCGTCTCGGAACTGCGACGGCTGGGCGTGTGGGTGATCGAGAGGAACGTCGTTCACATCCAATTCGCTCCACACGGGTCGCGACGTGCTCCTTCGTCGGCCATCTGCCATTGGCGCACGCCGGATTCCTCCGCCACGCGCACGGCGGTGTCCCCGGCCGAGGCGATCACCCAGGCGGCGTCCTGCATCCCATTCGGCGAGCTCGTGGCGGCCATCGACAGTGCCCTCCGGCAGGATCTCGTCCAGGCGGGCCAGCTCGCCGGACGCTCGACGACGATCGACCGCGCGCTCGCCATGGCGGATGCCCGCGCGGAGTCGGGGCTCGAGTCGCTGATCCGGATGCTGTTGGTCGAGCTCGGGCTCGGATTCCGCCTCCAGGCGGTCATCACCGGAGTCGGCCGCGTCGACTTCCTCGTCGAGGAACGGGTCGTGGTCGAGGCGGACGGGGACGAGTTCCACGGCTCGGCGCCGGCACGCGCACGTGATCGCATCCGCGATGCGGCGGCTGTCGCCGCGGGATACTCGGCGCTCCGATTCGACTACGCGCAGATCGTCTTTCAGCGTGAACTCGTCGCCCGCGCGATCGTGAACGCCGTCCGCATTCATCGCGGCGTCAAAGGTGCAGGACGACGCACGCGATCCGGGCAGAAACGGATCGATGTGCGGCGATTCTCCTGAACTTTTGACCGGGGCCGGGCCGGGCACCGGGGGCGGGGCGGGGATGCCGGCACGTGGTGGGCCGGGGGAACGGCGCGCGGGTCAGATCGGCCAGCCGGGGCGCGGCATGCGGGGCGCGATGGGGGTGAGTTCCGCGTGCCAGGCCGGCGGGCGGGTGCCGTCACGAGCGATGACGTCGGCGGGCGCCTCGCCGGTGAAGCGGAAGCCCGCCGCGCGCGCGGTCGCGGCAGAGGCGGCGTTGCCGACGACGCATTCCCACCGGATGACGGGAACGTCGCGCGCGAACAGCCAGTCCGCGACCGTCCCCAGTGCCTCGCCCATGAACCCCTGCCGGCGATGCGGGGCGCCGAGCCAGAACCCCACGTCGCTGCGCGCGCTGCGCCAGCCGATCACGCCGAGCAGAGGACCGCCGTCCGAGCGGCGCAGCGCCCAGGTGTACTCGCGCTCGGTCTCCCAGCCGGAGGGCACGTACTCGCGCACGAACCGCTCCGCGTCGGTGCGGCGGTACGGCCAGGGCGTCGTCAGGTACAGCGCGAACACCCGCTCGCGGCAGTACCGCACGATGTCGTCGACGTCGGTCTCGACCGGCTGGTCGAGCACGAGCCGGGCCGAGCGCAGTTCGACGGGCTTCACGCGCGTGACAGGAATCCGACGCGGTCGTACACCCGTGCCAGGGTCGCGTCGGCCACCTCGTTGGCCCGGTCCGCGTTGACGCGCAGCACGCGGTCCAGCTCCGCGGGGTCGGCGAGCAGTTCGAGCGCGCGCTCCCGCACGGGGGAGAACGCCGCGACCACGGCATCCGCCGTCGCGCTCTTGAGGTCGCCGTAGCCGCGACCCGCGAACTCGTCGACGAGCGCCGGGATCGCCGTGCCGCCGAGCGAGGACAGCAGGGTGAGCAGGTTCGAGACGCCGGGCTTGCGCTCCGGGTCGTACGCGACGACGCCGTCGGTGTCGGTGACCGCCGACTTCACCTTCTTGGCGATCGCGCTCGGCTCGTCGAGCAGCCACAGGATGCCGCGGTCGTTCGGCCCCGACTTCGACATCTTGGCCTCGGGGTTCTGCAGGTCGTGGATCTTGGCCGTCTCGGGCAGGATCGACAGCTCCGGGATCACGAAGGTCTCGCCGAAGCGCTGGTTGAACCGCTGCGCGAGGTCGCGGGCGAGCTCGAGGTGCTGGCGCTGATCCTCGCCGACGGGCACGATCTCGGTGTCGTAGAGCAGCACGTCGGCGGCCATGAGCATCGGGTAGACGAGCAGGCCAATGGAGGCGGCGTCCGAGCCCTGGCGTGCGACCTTGTCCTTGTACTGCGTCATCCGGCGCGCCTCGCCGTCACCGGTGATGGTGTCGAGCACCCAGGCGAGCTGGGAGTGCGCCGGCACGTGCGACTGCACGAACAGGGTGGATGCCGACGGGTCGATCCCGGCGGCGATGTACTGCGCGGCGGTGCGCCGGGTGGCCTCCCGGAGCTTCGCCGGTTCCTGCGGCACCGTGATCGCGTGCAGGTCGACGACGCAGAAGAAGGCATCGTGGTCGCGCTGCATGGTCTTCCACTGCAGCAGGGCGCCGATGTAGTTGCCGGCGTGCAGCGAGTCGGCGCTCGGCTGCATGCCCGAGAACAGCACGGGCTTGGTCATGAGGAGGTCCTTCGCGGATCGGGAGGTCAGAGCTGGTAGTCGACGACGACGGGCGCGTGGTCCGACCATCGCTCGCTGTAGCTCGGGGCCCGGTCGATCTCGTAGCGCACGGCCTTCGCGGCGAGGTCGGGGGTCGCGAGCTGGTAGTCGATGCGCCATCCGGTGTCGTTGTCGAACGCCTGCCCGCGCTGCGACCACCAGGTGTACGGGCCCTCCACGTCGGGGTGGAAGCGCCGGTGGATGTCGACGTAGCCGAGCCCGGCGCCGTCGTTGTAGCGCGGGTCGTCCTCCGCCCCGACGAAGCGGTCGAAGTAGGCGCGCTCGCGCGGCAGGAACCCCGCGCGCTTGACGTTGCCCTTCCAGTTGCGGATGTCGAGGGTCCGGTGCCCGACGTTGAGGTCGCCCACGACGACGGCGAGCGGGTTGTGCTCGCGCAGCTTCGGCAGCCGGGCCTCGAACGCGTCGAGGAAGCGCCACTTCTCGTCCTGCTTCGGGGTGTCGGCCTCGCCCGAGTTCACGTAGCACGACACGACGGTCACGATCGTGCCGTCGACGTCGTAGTCGGCCTCGAGCCAGCGGCCTGCGGTGTCGTGATCCTGCTCGATCGCGAGGTCGACGCGGTGGATCTCCGCCTTCCGTCGCGACGCGATCGCGACACCGGCGCGGCCCTTCGCGGTCGCGGGGTCGTGCAGCAGCGCCCACTCGTCGCCGAGCAGGGCGGTCACGTCGTCGGAGCTCGCCCGCACCTCCTGGACCGCCAGGATGTCGACGTCGCGCCGCGCGAGCCACTCACCCATGCCCTTGCGATACGCCGCACGGATGCCGTTGGCGTTCACGGACGCGATGCGCAGGGGGCGGGCCACGCCTCCAGGCTAGCCAACGACGAGGGGCGGGGATCTCCCGGAGCGACCGGGTGACGGAGCAGCCTGCGGCGCGCGAGGCGGAGCCGTGGTCGAGCAGGGTGTCGTCGAGGTCGAACAGGACGAGGTCGGTCGCCGTCATCCGCGGGGGTCGGAGGGCGTCGGCGCGGTCGGGATGGCTCCCGTCTCGTCGTCCGCCCCCTCCTCGATCCGCCGGTGCCGCCGTCGCACGAACCAGCGCACCCCGGGCGGCAGCGCCTCCTCGACCTCGCGGCGGATCTGCCGCTCGAGCTCGATGCGCAGCCGCACCTCGGTGTTGCGGGCACGGCGCTCGCCGATGGGATCCAGCGGCACACCGCGGTCGGTCGCCGTGACGATGACCCAGGACGCCGCGATGAGGATGACCTGACAGATCAGGTTGAACCAGATGAGCAGCCCGACGATGACGGCGAACGACGCCAGCAGCGGATTGCGGGTCGCGCCGCCGAGCAGGCTCGAGCCGAGCACCTTGAGCACGCCCAATGCGAGCGCGCCGAGCAGCGCCCCCTGCCAGAGCGGCCCGCGCGGGATGGGCACCCCGGCCAGGACCCGGTACAGCGCCGCGAGCACGCAGGCGTCGAGCGCGAACATGAGCAGCAGGCCGACGGCGCGCGCCGCGAGAATCGCGCCGAGCGAGCGGCGGTCCACGTCCAGGAGGTCGAGGGTGGCATCCATCGCGGCGGTGCTGAAGACCGACAGGGTCGCCGAGACGATGAGGGCTGCGCCGAACGCGATCGCGAGTCCCAGGTCCTTCAGCTTCAGCAGGGCGAAGTTGGTGGCCGGTGCGGCGAGGCCCGCCAGGTCGCGCACCGCGTCCCGGGCGGAGCCGAGCCAGCCGACCGCGGTGAAGAGCGTGCCGGCCAGGGCGATCGCGCCGGTCCAGCTGAGGGCGGGCGTGGACAGCAGGGCTTTCTCGCTGATCGCCCCATCCGACCCGGCCCGGTCGATGAGGCCCGGCACCGCGGTGCCGATGAGGTCGAACAGCGCGTTGCGCAGCGCCGGATTCGCCTCGAGCGCGAGCCCGGCGATCGAGAACGCGACCCAGATCGCCGCGAACACGGCGAACACCGCCTGGAAGGACAACCCCGCCGCGAGGAGCGCCCCGCGCCGGTCGCTGTAGCGCCGGAACACGCGGACGGGCTTCCAGGTCTGCACCCGATCCACGATGCGGTGCACGCGCGCCATCAGCGGGCCGGGCGCCTTCGCCGGGGCAGCGGCGGGGCGGGGCGGGCGGTCGCCACGGGGACGATCCTGCTGCGACGCGGTCCGGGTCCTGCGGGCCATGCGCTCAGCCTAGGGCGGGGTCAGGGCGGGCTAGGCTCGCGTACGGCAGGCATCCAGATGACGTGGAACGGGATCGGCATCGGCGAGGGCGTCGCCGTCGGTCCGGTGCGGTGGATGCCGTTACCGGCATCCACGCCGCGCGCGGTCCAGGGCGATGCCGCATCGCGTGTCGCCGCCGCCGTGGACGCGGTCGCCGAGGAGCTGCGGCGTCGTGTCGCGATGGCGCGCGGACCCGGGCGGGGCATCGTCGAGGCGGGTGCCGCGATGGCCCGCGACCCGATGCTCCGTGCGGAGATCGATGCGCACCTCGCCGCGGGTGCCGAGGCGGGGGAGGCCGTCACCCGCGCCGTGCACGCGATCGCGGAGCGCCTCGCCGCCGCCGGGCCGCCCGCCGCGGACCGGGTGACGGATCTGCTCGACGTCGGGCGACGCCTCGTCGCCCGGGTGCGCGGCGTCGATCTGCCGACCCTTCCCGACTCCGACGCACCGTACATCCTGCTGGCCGACGATCTCGCGCCGGCCGACGCGGTGCTGCTCGACCCGTCCCGGGTGCTCGGGCTGGTGTGCGCGCGGGGCGGGTACACGGGGCACACGGCGATCATCGCGCGAGCGCGCGGGATCCCGGCCGTGCTCGGCGTCGGCCCGATCGACGCGCGCGACGGCGAGATGCTGCGGGTGGATGCCGCGGCCGCAACGGTCGCGCGCGACGCCGGCCCGGCGACCGCTCCCCGCACGATCCCGCACCGCGGCCCGGCCGCCCTGGCCGACGGAACGCCCCTCCCGGTGCTCGCCAACGCGGGCGGAGCCGACGAGGTGGTGGTCGCGGTGGCGCAGGGCGCCGAGGGGGTGGGCCTGTTCCGCAGCGAGCTGCTATGGCTCGAGGCCGGCACGGCTCCGGCACGCACCGAGCAGGCGGCGGCCTACGCGGCCGTCCTGCACGCGGCGGGCGGGCGGCCCGTCGTGATCCGCACGTGGGATCCGAGCGAGGACAAGCCGCTCGCGTTCCTGCCGGCCGGCGTGCGCGGGCCGCGCGCCGACGAGCGGCTGTTGCGCGAGCAGCTCGCGGCGCTCGCCGACGCGCAGTCGCAGGGCGATCTGCACGTCATGGCTCCCATGGTGCGCGACGCCGCGGAGGCGGCCTGGTTCGCCGACCTCGCCCGGAGCGTCGGCATCCGGTCGGTGGGCGTCGTCGTGGAGCTCCCGTCGCTCGCCCGCGAGATCTCGCTCCTCGAACACGTCGTCGACTTCGTCTCGGTCGGCACCAACGATCTGACGGCGCAGGTGCTGGGTGTCGTCCGCACGCGCTCGCGCGCGACCGACGCGGGCGATCCCCGGGTGCTGGAGCTGGCCTTCCGGGCGATCCGGGATGCCCGGGCCGCCGGCCTGCAGGTCTCCGTGTGCGGCGAGGCGGCCTCCGATCCCCGTCTCGCCGTGCTGTTCGCGGGCATGGGGGCGACGAGCCTCTCGGTCGCCCCGCCGGCCCGCGCCGCTGTGCACGCGGCGCTCGCGGCCGTGACGGCGCAGCAGGCGCGCACCGCCGCGGAATCCGCGATCGCGCACCGCTGAGCCCGGATCTCGACCGAACTCACCCGTGCGCTCGCGCCCGGAGGGTGTCACCATGGGTGGACTGCGTGCCGGAGGGGTCCGGCCGCCCCCCGAATGGGGGGTGAGGACCGGGTGATTCCGGCGTCATAGTGAAATGAATCGGGCGTCTCTATCAATGAGGACGTCACTGAGGGGCAGCATCTTCCGCCGCTCGGCCGTCTTCGATTCCCACAGGGAGAGAGGCCCGGGAATGGATCAGGGGGATGAGCAGCCAGGAATCGAAGCTCACCACTTCGGATGCGGAGCTGATCGAGAGCGCGCGATCGGGGGATACGCGCGCCTTCGGCGAATTGTGGCAACGCCACTACCGCTCGGCTGCTCGCGTCGCCCGTCAGTGCACGTCGTCGATCGACGCGGATGACCTCGTCAGCGAGGCCTACGCGAGGATCTTCCAACGTGTGCTGGCGGGCGGCGGGCCTGATGGCGCCTTCCGCCCCTACCTCTATACGACGATCCGCAACCTCGCGGCGACCTGGGGCGCCCAGCAGTCGCGCGACATCCAGGTCGACCTGATCGACGACTTCGAGGACGAGCGGATCCCGGATGACCCGGCCGCTTGGGCCCTCGACCGCACGCTCACGGCGCGTGCGTTCCGCAGCCTCCCCGAACGCTGGCAGACGGTGCTCTGGTACACCGAGGTCGAGGGCATGGACCCGCACGAGGTCGCGCCCCTCATGGGCATGACCGCCAACGGTGTGGCCGCGCTCTCGTACCGTGCCCGCGAGGGGCTCCGGAAGGCGTGGCTGCAGGCGCACATCAACGACGCCCAGGCCTCCGGCGAATGCCAGTTCGTCATGGGCAAGCTGGGCGAGCACAGCCGCAACGGTCTCGGGGAGCGCGACCGCCGCCGCGTCGAGGAGCACCTGCTCACCTGCACGAAGTGCGCCATCGTCTCGGAGGAGGTGGAGGAGGTCGGTTCGCACCTGGCGTTCATCCTTTTGCCGCTCATCCTGGGCGGCGCGATCGGCGGGGGGCTCCTCGCGGCGATGTCCGCTCCGGCGCCGGCGACGGCGGCCGCCGCGACCATCCCGGCTCTGCCCGCCGCCGTCAACACGGTGGGCGCGGTCGCCACGGCGGGGTCCACCGTCGCGGGCCCCGCCGTCGTCGGCGGCCTCTCGTTCGCGGCGGGCACGTCCGCTCTGGTCGGTTCGCTCGCGGTCGCCGCCGTGCTCGGCGGGGGACTCGCCGCCGGGGTGAGCGCGTCCGCGCCGGATCCGCACACCATCACCCCGCCGAGCGCCTCGCAGGTGCTCGATCCGCAGCAGGCGAGGGAACTCCTCTCGGCGCCGGCAGTCGGCACGGGCTCCGGTGCCCGCTCGGACGGCAGCCTGCTCGCTCCCGTCGTCGGCTCGGGCTCAGCCCTCGGCGGCGTGGGTGACACGGTCTCGCAGGTCGTGGACGGCGTCGGGGGCACTCTCGGCGGTACCGTCGGCGGCCTCGGTGACGCCGTGGGCGGCCTGGTGGGCGGCGGACTCGGCCAGACCCTCGGCGACACGGTCGGCGGTGTCGGGCAGACGGTCGACGGCGTGGTCGGCGGTGTCGGGCAGACGGTCGGTGGCGTACTCGGCGGCTCCGGGCCGGCGCCCGTGACGATGAACCTCGACCTGTCCGGGAAGGGAACCCCCGGCGCCACGGTCTCCGCGCAGGTCGCCGGCGCCGTCTACACCACGGTCATCGCCCAGGACGGCACCTGGTCGCTGCACCTGCGCGGCCTGCCGCAGGGAACCGACTCCGCGAAGCTCAGTCAGTCGCTCGGCGGCCTGGTGGGCGGTCTGCTCAGCACTCTCGGGATCAACGTGCCGCTGTCGCTCGACCTCGCGCCCCTCGGAATCTCTGTTTCGCTGCTCGACTGAAAATATTCGCGGAAGTCGCGTCATAGCCGGGCACCTGCGCCGTCTCTTCTGGTGAGGCCGCGAGGTCTCCGCCCCATGTGACGTCCAACTAATTGGGGCGACAGGCCGGTGCCCGTGGTGATTCCCAGCCGCTGCGAGCACCGGCCATACTCATCTTCCGGCGCGCCAGCGGCCGGGCGCTTCGAGCTGTGCAGGGCTGCGCGGGCGTTACGCGCGCTGCGGCGTGGGGGCGAGGTCGGAGACGGGGATGTCGGCCGATCCCCGCATGATCGCGTTCTTGACCTCGGCGATCGCCTTCGTGACCTGGATGCCGCGCGGGCACGCCTCGGTGCAGTTGAAGGTCGTGCGGCAGCGCCACACGCCCTCCTTGTCGTTGAGGATGTCCAGGCGCACCTGGGCGCCCTCGTCGCGGCTGTCGAAGATGAAGCGGTGCGCGTTGACGATCGCGGCCGGGCCGAAGTACTGGCCGTCGGTCCAGAACACGGGGCACGACGAGGTGCACGCCGCGCACAGGATGCATTTGGTGGTGTCGTCGAATCGCTCGCGCTGGGCGGCCGACTGGATCCGCTCCTTCTCGGGCTTGTCGCTCGCGATGAGGAACGGCTGGATCTCGCGGTACGACTCGAAGAACGGCTCCATGTCGACGATGAGGTCCTTCTCGAGCGGCAGGCCCTTGATCGCCTCGACGTAGATCGGCTTGCTGATGTCGAGGTCCTTGATCAGGGTCTTGCACGCGAGCCGGTTGCGCCCGTTGATGCGCATCGCGTCCGAGCCGCACACCCCGTGCGCGCAGGAGCGCCGGAAGCTCAGCGAGCCGTCCTGCTCCCACTTGATCTTGTGCAGGGCGTCGAGCACGCGGTCGGTGGCGTACAGCTCCACGTCGAAGTCCTGCCAGTACGGCTCGGCGTCCTTCTCCGGGTCGAACCGGCGGATGATCAGCGTGACCGTGAAGGCCTGGATGGGCGCGGGCGCCTGCGCGGCGGACGATCCTTCGGCGACGGCGGTTGCCATGACTAGTACTTCCGTTCCACTTGGTGACCAGCCTGGTAGTTCGTGACCCGCATGTCAGTACTTCCGTTCCATGGGCTGGTAGTTCGTGATGACGACCGGCTTCCAGCCGAGCGAGATGTGGTCGGCGGCGTCGGCCGAGTGCGGGTCGCCCGTGAGGTAGGCCATCGTGTGCTTCATGTACGTCTCGTCGTCGCGCTTGGGGTAGTCGTCGCGCTGGTGGCCGCCGCGGCTCTCCTTGCGGTTGCGGGCCGAGTACACGACGACCTCGGCGAGGTCGAGCAGGAAGCCGAGCTCGATGGCCTCGAGCAGGTCGGTGTTGTACCGGTGCCCCTTGTCCTGGATCGAGATGTTCTGGTACCGCTGGCGCAGCTCGTGGATGGTCTCGGTGACCTTCGCGAGCGACTCGTCGGTGCGGAACACCTGGGCGTTGCGATCCATCTCGTCCTGCAGCTCCTTGCGCAGGGCGCCGATGCGTTCGGTGCCGGATGCCGTGCGCACCTGGTCGACGAGTCCCGTCACGAACGCGGCCGGGTTCTCGGGCAGCGGCACGAACTCCGCGGTCTTCGCGTACTCGACCGCGTTGTTGCCCGACCGCTTGCCGAACACGTTGATGTCGAGCAGCGAGTTGGTGCCGAGGCGGTTGGAGCCGTGCACGGAGACGCACGCGCATTCGCCGGCCGCATAGAGGCCGGGCACGATCGTGTCGTTGTCGCTCAGCACCTCGCCCTTGACGTTGGTCGGGATGCCGCCCATCGCGTAGTGCGCGGTCGGCATGACCGGCACGGGCTCGTAGACCGGGTCGACACCGAGGTAGGTGCGCGCGAACTCGGTGATGTCGGGCAGCTTGGTCTCCAGCACCTCGGCGCCCAGGTGCGTGCAGTCCAGCAGCACGTAGTCCTTGTTCGGACCGGCGCCGCGGCCCTCCGCGACCTCCTGCACCATGCAGCGCGAGACGATGTCGCGCGGTGCCAGGTCTTTGATCGTGGGGGCGTAGCGCTCCATGAACCGCTCGCCGGAGGCGTTGCGCAGGATCGCGCCCTCGCCGCGCGCCCCCTCGGTGAGCAGGATGCCGAGCCCCGCCAATCCGGTCGGGTGGAACTGGAAGAACTCCATGTCCTCCAGCGGCAGGCCCTTGCGCCAGATGATGCCGACACCGTCGCCCGTCAGGGTGTGGGCGTTGGAGGTGGTCTTGTAGATCTTGCCGAAGCCGCCGGTGGCGAAGATGATCGACTTCGCCTGGAAGATGTGGATCTCACCCGACGCCAGCTCGTAGGCGACGATCCCGGCCGGCTTGCCGTCGTTCATGATCAGGTCGAGCGCGTAGTACTCGTTGAAGAAGTTGACGCCGAGCTTGACGCAGTTCTGGAACAGGGTCTGCAGGATCATGTGGCCGGTGCGGTCGGCGGCGTAGCAGGCACGGCGCACGGGCGCCTTGCCGTGGTCGCGCGTGTGGCCGCCGAAGCGCCGCTGGTCGATCTTTCCCTCGGGCGTGCGGTTGAACGGCAGGCCCATGTTCTCGAGATCGAGGACCGCGTCGATGGCCTCCTTCGCGAGGATCTCGGCGGCATCCTGGTCGACCAGGTAGTCGCCGCCCTTGACCGTGTCGAAGGTGTGCCACTCCCAGCTGTCCTCCTCGACGTTCGCGAGGGCGGCGGCCATGCCGCCCTGCGCCGCGCCCGTGTGGGAGCGGGTCGGGTAGAGCTTGGTGATGACGGCGGTGCGGGCCTTCGGCCCGGCCTCGATCGCGGCGCGCATGCCGGCACCGCCGGCTCCCACGATCACGACGTCGAACCGGTGGTAGTGGACGCCGTCGATGACGTCCCCGTCTTCGAATTCCACGCTCAGCTCGCCTTGCACTGCGGGATCTGGGACGCCACCGAGGCGTCGAGGCACGGGTCGAAGGTGGTCAGCACGAGGGTCCCCAGGATGAGCAGGACGACGGTCACGGCGACGAGCAGCACGAGCAGCACGATCCGGAACCGACGTCGGGTGTAGTCGTTGATGAGCGTGCGCATGCCGTTGGAACCGTGGATGAGGGCGAGCCACAGCAGCAGCAGGTCCCACACGATCCAGAACGGGTTGGCCCACTTGCCGGCGACGAACGCGAAGTCGATCGCGCGCACCCCCTGGCCGAGGAACAGGTTGGTGAAGAGGTGGCCGAAGATCAGCACGACGAGCACGACGCCCGACGCCCGCATGTAGATCCAGCCCCACTTCTCCCAGTTGGTGGTGCGGCGGGCGGCGCGGGCTGAGCGCGGCGGCTCGATGGTCTGGGTGGTCATGCGTTCGGCATCCCCTGGAACTCGAGGGCGATGTTGACGAACTGACGCGGCAGGAATCCGGCCAGCAGGATCACCCAGAGCACCAGCACGATCCAGTACATGACCCGCTGCCAGCGCGGTCCGAGCTTCCAGAAGTCGATCAGGATGATGCGCAGCCCGTTGAGGGCGTGCAGCCCGATGGCGCCGACCAACGCTGCCTCGCCGAGGCCCATGATCGGCTGCTTGTAGGTGCCGATGACGGCGTTGTACGCGTCGGGGCTGATCCGCACGAGCGCGGTGTCGAGGATGTGCACCAAGAGGAAGAAGAAGATCGCGACGCCGGTGATCCGGTGCAGCACCCACGACCACATGCCCTCGCGGCCCCGGTACAGCGTTCCGGCCGGGCGCCGGGGACCCCGGATCCGCTCGGCCGCCTCGGCTCCGGGTCTGACGACCTGGCTCGACACGGGCTCCTCCTCGTACCTCGGCGACGGGGCGGGTGGCACGCCAAACGCTCGCGATCGGACGTTCCTCACCCTACGCCCGCGCCGATCCACCCGCAGGCAAGGCGTGCCTAACTGTCTCGACATCAAGACAGTGCCGCGGGTGCCGCGCATAGGGTGGTCGCCATGGCGCAGACCCTGCGGCGGTTCTACTCCGTCATCCCCGCCGGCGGCATCGGGTCGCGGCTCTGGCCGCTGTCGCGGGCGGATGCGCCGAAGTTCCTGCACGACCTCACCGGATCGGGGTCGACGCTGCTGCGCGGCACCTGGGATCGACTGGCCCCGCTGAGCGGCGAGCAGCGGATCATGGTCGTCACCGGCCGTGCGCATCGCGCCGCCGTGGAGGCGCAGCTGCCCGAGCTGCGCGACGCCAACGTGGTGCTCGAGAGCGAGCCCAAGGACTCGTCGGCCGCCATCGGACTCGCCGCGGCGATCCTGAAGCGGCGCGAGCCGGATGTCATCATCGGCTCGTTCGCGGCCGATCACGTCATCGACGACGTGCGCGGGTTCCGCCGCGCGGTGACCCAGGCGGTCGCGGCGGCCGACGCCGGCTGGATCGCGCTGGTCGGCATCACGCCCACCGAGCCGGCGATCGGCTTCGGCTACATCCACTGCGGGTCGCCCATGCAGATCGAGGGGGCGCACGACGCGCGCGAGGTCGTCAGCTTCGTCGAGAAGCCCGATCTCGAGACCGCGCGGCGCTATCTCGACGACGGCGGCTACCTCTGGAACGCGAGCATGTTCATCTCCCGCGCCGACGTGCTGCTCGAGCAGATGCGCATCGAGCACCCGGCTCTCGTCGACGGGCTCGAGGAGCTCGCGGCCGCCTGGGACGATCCGGCCACCCGCGGGCCCGCCGTCGACCGGATCTGGCCGGGCCTGGAGAAGATCGCGATCGACTACTCCGTCGCGGAGCCGGCGGCGAGGGCCGGCCGGCTCGCCGTCATCCCGGGCGACTTCGACTGGGACGACGTGGGCGACTTCGCCTCGATCTCCAAACTCCGCTCCGGGGGCCGCAGCAACGAGCTCGCGATCATCGGGGACGGCGCGACCGTGCTCTCCGATCACGCCAGCGGCATCGTCGTGACCCAGTCGAAGCGGGTGATCTCGCTCATCGGCGTGCGCGACATCGTGGTCGTCGATACGCCGGACGCGTTGCTGGTCACCACCACCGAGCATGCGCAACGCGTCAAGAGCGTCGTCGACGCCCTCAAGCTCAGCGGCCGGAGCGAAGTGCTCTGATCAGGCGATCCGACAGCGGGCGCCCTCTTTTGTAACTGTTGGGATGCGGTCGGCCACAACACGCTGGTGCCGAACGTCATATTGAGTAACGTGTCCTCATTCGCCGGGCCCCTTGCCCGGTAGAGAACCTGGAGGACACAGTGACACTCACCACGCGGAAGGCCGCGCTGGGCGGTCTCACGGCTCTCGCCGTGAGCGCGTTGACCCTCGTCGGCTGTTCGGCGGCTCCGACCGGCAACGGCGGCTCGACGGACGCCAAGTCGAGCTTCCTGCCGTGCATGGTCTCGGACGATGGCGGCTTCGACGACCACTCGTTCAACCAGCTGGGTCTGCAGGGCCTCGAGTCGTCGGCGAAGAGCCTCGGCATCAAGGAGAAGCACGTCCAGTCGAACAGCGCGGACGACTACACGCCGAACATCAACAGCCTGCTGAGTGCGAACTGCAACCTGATCGTCACGGTCGGCTTCAACCTGTCGCAGGCGACCGACGCCGCCGCCAAGGCGAACCCCGACGTCAAGTTCGCGATCGTGGACGACGGCCTCGACAACGAGGGCGCCAAGGACAAGGACGGCAAGCCCACGGGCGACGGCAAGGTCGACGTCGACAACGGCAAGCCGATCCTGTTCGACACCGTCCAGGCGGCGTTCCTCGGCGGCTACGCGGCGGCCAGCTACTCGAAGACCGGCGTCGTCGGCACCTTCGGCGGCCTCCAGATCCCGCCGGTGACGATCTTCATGGACGGCTTCGCCGAGGGCGTGAAGTACTTCAACCAGCAGAAGGGCAAGGACGTCAAGGTCGTCGGCTGGAACGTCGACACGCAGACCGGCGTCTTCACCGGAGGCTTCGCGGCCGGTGTCGAGGCGAAGACGGCCGCGCAGGGTCTGCTCGACCAGAACGCCGACGTGCTCATGCCGGTCGGCGGTCCGATCTACCAGAGCGCCGCCGAGGCCATCAAGGACCAGAACAAGGGTTCTGTCCTGATCGGCGTCGACGCGGACGTGTTCAACACCGACAAGACGGTGGACGACATCATCCTGACGTCGGTGCAGAAGGGCGTCGACGCAGGCGTCGAGGCGGTCGTGAAGGCCGCCAAGAACGGCGACTTCGACAACACGCCGTACGTGGGCACCCTGAAGAACGGCGGCGTGAAGCTGGCGCCGTTCCACAACTTCGAGTCGAAGGTCGACCCGGGGCTGGCGGGCGAGCTCAAGAAGATCGAGGCCGGCATCGAGGACGGCTCCATCAAGGCGACCTCGAAGTCCTCGCCTCAGCAGTAACGGCATCACCGACGGGGAGGCCGGTCGAACCGGCCTCCCCGTCGCCATTCCGGCAGCGCTGCCGGCGCACATAGATTGGCTCCCATGAAGCTCGAACTCCGCGGCATCACCAAGCGGTTCGGCGCTCTCACCGCGAACGACCACATCGACCTGACGGTCGAGCCCGGAGAGATCCACTGCCTGCTCGGCGAGAACGGAGCGGGCAAGTCGACCCTCATGAACGTGCTCTACGGGCTCTACCAGGCCGATGAGGGCGAGATCCTGCTCGACGACGACGTCCAGCACTTCTCCGGCCCGGGCGACGCGATGAACGCCGGCATCGGCATGGTGCACCAGCACTTCATGCTCATCCCCGTCTTCACCGTCGCCGAGAACGTCATGCTCGGCCACGAGCCGACGCGACTCGGCGGGCGCCTCGACCTCGCGGCGGCGCGCGCCAAGGTGCGCGAGATCTCCGAGCGGTTCGGCTTCGACGTCGACCCCGACGCGGTCGTCGAGGAGCTGCCGGTCGGCGTCCAGCAGCGGGTCGAGATCATCAAGGCACTCTCGCGCGACGCGAAGGTGCTCGTGTTCGACGAGCCCACCGCGGTGCTGACCCCGCAGGAGACCGACGAGCTCATGGCGATCATGCGCCAGCTCCGCGACACGGGTGTCGCGATCGTGTTCATCACGCACAAGCTGCGCGAGGTGCGCGAGGTCGCCGACCGGATCACGGTGATCCGGCTCGGGAAGGTCGTCGGAGAGGCGCAGCCCACGGCGAGCAACGCCGAGTTGGCGTCGATGATGGTCGGTCGTGCCGTGGACCTGTCGATCCACAAGGACCCACCGAAGATCGGAGCCGAGGCGTTCGTCGTGCACGACCTGACGGTCATCGATGCGGCGGACCAGGTCGTGGTCTCCCACGTCGGGTTCACCGTCCACGCCGGCGAGGTGCTGGCGATCGCCGGGGTGCAGGGCAACGGGCAGACAGAGCTCGTCGAGGCGATCCTCGGCGTGCAGAACAGGGTCGAGGGCTCCATCCGGCTCGACGGCCGCGAGCTCCTGGGCCGCAGCGTGGGCGGGGTGCTCGATGCGGGCGTCGGCTTCGTGCCCGAGGACCGCACCGACGACGGCCTCGTCGCCGAGTTCACGATCGCCGAGAACCTCATGCTCGACCGGTCGACCGGTGCCCCGTTCGTGCGCGGCGGCACCCTGCAGCTCACCGAGCTCGAGAGGTTCGCCGAGGAGAAGATCGCCGAGTTCGACATCCGCGCCCAGGGCGTCACCACGCACGTCGGGCGCCTGAGCGGCGGCAACCAGCAGAAGGTCGTGCTCGCGCGCGAGCTGAGCCGCGAGCTGCGGCTGCTCGTGGTGTCGCAGCCGACACGCGGGCTCGACGTGGGTTCGATCGAGTTCGTGCACACCCGGATCGTGCAGACCCGCG
Source organism: Pseudolysinimonas kribbensis (assembly GCF_039531715.1). Taxonomy (NCBI): domain Bacteria; kingdom Bacillati; phylum Actinomycetota; class Actinomycetes; order Micrococcales; family Microbacteriaceae; genus Pseudolysinimonas; species Pseudolysinimonas kribbensis. The sequence goes on from NZ_BAAAQO010000003.1 coordinate 69,553, forward strand.
ACTCCGGCATCCCGGTGGTCGTCGTCTCGACCGAACTCGACGAGGTCGTGACCCTCGCCGACCGGATCGCCGTGATGTACCGCGGCTCGATCGTGGGCATCGTGCCCGGCGACACGTCGCGCGAGGTGCTCGGCCTCATGATGGCCGGCGAGAAGCCGGCGGAGGTGGCCGCATGACCGACGTCGGCACGGGATCGGCCGGCGGGGCCGAGCCGATCCACTCGCAGTCGTCGAAGCTCGACACGATCGAGCCGGGCCAGCAGCCCAACGCCCGGCGCGATCCGGAGGCGCCGTTCGGCAACAACCTGCTCCGCGAGATCATGTCGGGCGGGGCGGTGCTCACGGTGCTGGCGATCGTGCTCGCCCTCGTCGTCGCGGCGGTGCTCATCGCGGCGACGGACTCCGGCGTCCAGGCCGCCGCCGGCTACTTCTTCGCCCGCCCGAGCGATCTGTTCGTGGCGGTCTGGAACGCGGTCAGCGGCGCGTACGTGTCGCTGTTCCAGGGGTCGATCTGGAACTTCCAGCGCACCGGGTTCCTCGTGCAGATCGCGCCGCTCATGAGCACGCTGACCTTCGCCACACCGCTCATCGCGGCGGGCCTCGGCGTTGCTCTCGCCTTCCGCGTCGGCATGTTCAACATCGGCGGCCGCGGGCAGCTCATCATCGGCGCCGCGGTCGCGGGCTGGATCGCATGGTCGTTCCCGATGCCGCCGGTCATCGCCTTCCTCGTCGCCACGATCGGCGGTCTTGTCGGCGGCGCGCTGTGGGGGGCGATCGCGGGCGTGCTGAAGGCGACGACGGGCGCCCACGAGGTGATCGTCACGATCATGCTCAACTACGTCGCGTTCTACCTCGTGGCGTACGGCCTGCGCACGCAGGGTCTGCTGCAGGCGCACGGCTCGAACAGCCCGGTCTCACCGGGCGATCTGCCCAACGCGACCTACCCCAAGCTCAGCGATCTCATCACCGCGCTCGGCGGGCCCGCGACCTCGTACACGGTGAACATCGGATTCCTCCTCTCGATCGTGGCGACGGTGGCCGTCTGGTACCTGTTCAGCCGGTCGAGCACCGGATTCCGCTTCCGGGCCGTGGGCGAGAACCCGCGGGCCGCGCGCACGGCGGGCATCAACGTCAAGTGGGTGTACACCCTCGCGATGATCTTCTCCGGCGCCCTCGTCGGCCTCGCCGGCGCCGATCAGGTGCTCGGCACGACGACCACGGGCTTCAACTCGGGCGTCGATGCCGGCATCGGGTTCAGCGCGATCACGGTCGCGCTTCTCGGTCGCTCGCGGCCGTGGGGCGTCTTCTTCAGCGGCCTGCTGTTCGGCGCGCTGCAGGCGGGCGGTTACACCATGCAGGCGCTGCAGCAGATCCCGATCGACATCGTCGACGTCATCCAGTCGGTGGTCGTGCTGTTCATCGCGGCGCCGCCGCTCGTGCGGGCCGTGTTCCGGCTGCCGAAACCCGGGTCCACCCGGAGGGTGCGGCGAACGCCCGCAGCCGTCGCCGAAGGGAACGTCAAGTGACGACCGCCACGCTGACCCCGTCCGCGGCGCCGATCGTGCACGAGAAGGTGATCGTGCGCAGCCTCAAGGTGCCGATCATCCTCGACGTCTTCGCGATCGCCGCCCTCGTCTTCGCGTTCGGGATCCCGCGCCGGGGGCAGAGCTCGTTCCGGCTCTCGACCAGCACCGACTTCTTCCAGATCCCCACCGTGGTGCTGCCGACGGTCGCGACCGTCGTCACCGTGGCGATCCTGCTCGTGGTCGTCGCGATTCTCACGCACCTGCTCGTCGCGTTCTCGTCGCGCGGGCGCTCGCCGCTCTGGCTGAGCGCCGTGTTCACGGTCCTGTTCCTGTTCCTGTTCCTCACCTGGGCGGGCGCGGATCTGCGCGGCATCCCGATCCCGGGTCTGCTGGTCGGCGGGCTGGCTCTCGCGACGCCGCTCGTGTTCGGCTCGCTCGGCGGCGTCCTGGGCGAGCGCGCGGGCGTGGTCAACGTCGCCATCGACGGGCAGCTGCTGTTCGGCGCCTTCTCGGCCGCGCTCGTCGGCTCGGCGACGCACTCGCCGTGGGCGGGGCTCGTCGCGGCGATCGTCGCGGGGGTGCTCGTCTCGTGGGTGCTGGCGGTGTTCGCCCTGCGCTACTGGGTCGACCAGGTCATCGTCGGCGTCGTGCTCAACGTGCTGGTCGGCGGCCTCACGAACTTCTTCTACACGAAGGTGTTCGCGCAGGTGCCGAGCCTCAACCACACCACCAAGTTCGACACCATCGATATCCCGGGGCTCTCCCAGATCCCCATCATCGGGCCGGTGTTCTTCCAGCACACGATCATCATCTACATCATGTACATCGCGGTGTTCGTGGTCTGGTACGCGCTGTTCAAGACCCGCTGGGGTCTGCGCGTCCGCTCGGTGGGCGAGCACCCGCAGGCGGCCGACACGGTGGGCATCAACGTCAACCGCACGCGATTCTGGACCGTCACCGTCGCTGGTGCGGTGGCCGGGATCGGCGGGGCCTTCTACACGCTCGACTCGGTGTCGAAGTTCGACAAGGACATCACGCAGGGTGCGGGCTTCATCGCGCTGGCCGCCGTGATCTTCGGCCAGTGGCATCCGATCAAGGCGGCGCTGGCCGGGCTGCTGTTCGGCTTCGCGGAGAATCTGCAATCCACGCTCGGCATCATCGGCTCGCCCGTGCCGAGCGAGTTCCTGTTGATGCTGCCGTACGTCGTCACGATCGTCGCGGTCGCCGGGCTGGTGGGGCAGTCGAGGGCCCCGGCGGCCGACGGCACGCCGTACATCAAATCGTGAGTCCCATCGACGACGGCGCCATCGACTGGGACGGCCTCCGTGCCGCGGCGAACGAGGCCGCCACCCACGCGTACGTGCCCTACTCGCGCTTCCCGGTCGGCGCGGCGGCGCTCGTCGACGACGGTCGCGTCATCTCAGGCTGCAACGTCGAGAACGCGTCGTACGGTCTGACCCTGTGCGCCGAGTGCGCCCTCGTCTCGTCCCTGCACATGACCGGCGGCGGCAAGCTCGTCGCGTTCACGTGCGTCGATGGGGACGGCGCGACGCTCATGCCGTGCGGCCGCTGCCGGCAGCTCCTGTTCGAGCACTCGGCCGAGGGCATGCTGCTGGAGACCGTGTCGGGCATCCGGACCATCGACGAGGTCATCCCGGACGCGTTCGGTCCCCGCACGCTCGAGAAGTACCGCGAGGAGCATTAGATGGTCGAGCAGTTCGACGTCGTCGACCTGATCAAGACGAAGCGCGATCGCGGCTCGCTGAGCACCGCGCAGCTCGGCTGGCTCGTCGACGCGTACACCCGGGGCTACGTCGCCGACGAGCAGATGTCGGCCATGACGATGGCGATCTTCCTCAACGGGATGTCGCGCGACGAGATCCGCGACCTCACGATGGCGATGATCGCCAGCGGCGAGCGGCTCGACTTCTCCGGTCTGTCGAAGCGAACCACCGACAAGCACTCGACCGGGGGCGTCGGCGACAAGATCACGCTGCCGTTGGCGCCGCTCGTCGCGTCGTTCGGCGTCGCGGTGCCGCAGCTGAGCGGCCGGGGGCTCGGCCACACCGGTGGCACGCTCGACAAGCTCGAGAGCATCCCGGGCTGGCGGGCGAACCTCACGAACGACGAGTTCATGGCGCAGCTCGAATCGGTGGGCGCCGTGATCTCGGCCGCCGGATCCGGGCTCGCGCCCGCCGACGGCAAGCTCTACGCACTGCGCGACATCACCGGCACGGTGGAGGCGATCCCGCTCATCGCGTCGTCGATCATGTCGAAGAAGATCGCCGAGGGCACCGGGGCCCTCCTGCTCGACGTGAAGTTCGGCTCGGGCGCCTTCATGCAGGATCCGGCTCGGGCGCGCGAGCTGGCCGAGACGATGGTGGCGCTGGGGCAGGATGCCGGGGTCGCCATCCGGGCCCTGCTCACCAACATGAACGTGCCGCTCGGCCGCGCGATCGGCAACGCCAACGAGGTGCGCGAATCGGTCGAGGTGCTCGCGGGCGGCGGACCGGCCGACGTCGTCGAGCTGACCGTCGCGCTCGCGCGCGAGATGCTCGAGCTCGCGGGAGTGCCGGATGCCGACGTCGAGGCGGCGCTGGGCGATGGGCGGGCGATGGACGCCTGGCGCGCGATGATCGCGGCGCAGGGCGGCGATCCGGATGCCCCGCTGCCGATCGCGAGGGAGTCCGAGACGGTGCGCGCCGACCGCGCCGGCGTCGTCGTCGCGATGCCGGCGCTCCCGTTCGGGATCGCGGCGTGGCGGCTCGGCGCCGGTCGTGCGCGCAAACAGGACCCGGTGCAGCACGCCGCCGGCATCGACCTGCACGTCAAGCCGGGCGACGCGGTCGCGGCGGGCGACCCGCTCTTCACCCTGAGCGCCGACGAGCCGGAGCGCTTCGCCCGCGCCCTCGAGGCGCTCGCCGGCGCCTACCGCGTCGGCGCCCCGGGCGACCCCGTCGACGACGGCGGCCCGCTCATCGCGGCCCGCATCCCGTAACCCTCTCGCGAGGTGACACCTTTCGTCGCCTCTCGCCCTCGCTCGGCGACATCAGCTGCCCCCTCACGTGGTCGTGCGGGTGCGCATGAGGCGCTCGAGGTTCCGGATGATGCGGGTCGTATCGGCCAGGTCGGGGTCGGCTGCGCGCGTCACGTGCCATCCCTCCTCCTCGAGGCGGGGAACCCGTTGCAGGTCGCGATGCCACTGCGCGGCATCGGTGCGATGCTGGTCGCCCTCGTATTCGAGCACCATCCGGTATTGCGGCCAGCAGAGGTCAACCCGGGCGACGAATGCCCCCGACCGCGAGCGGATGACCGGATTGACGACGGGCGCCGGCAGGCCCGCGGACAGGATGCGCATCCGGATGACGCTCTCCGCCGGCGAGTCTGAGCGATCGCTGAGGAGGGGGAGCGCGGCGTGACGATTCCGCCGCCCGCGCCGTCCGGGATGCCGTCGCGCGACCGCTCGCACCTCCGCGAGGCCGGCGAGCGGGTCGCGACGCCACAGCACCCGATCGCCGGCCGCAACCAGGTGCTCGAGGTCGAGGATCGTCGCGAGATCGCACCAGGTGCGCGCGGGGCTCGTGACGCGGAGGCCATCGAGGTCCACGAGGTCCCGGGGGTCGATCTGGAGATGGTGGCTGATCACGCCTGCCATGCGGGCGCCGCGACGATCAGTCGGGCGGGCGACGTGGATCGCGAGCCCGCCGCGCGCGACCGGCAGCCCCCAGAGCTCGGCGGCCGTCGCGTGGGAGAAGAAGGCGTCGGGCGGCGCGAGCTCCCGATAGGCGAGGCATCTGCGCCGCACGTCGTCGATGCTCGACGTGGTCCTGACACCTCGGAACGGCGTCTGGAGATCCTGGCGGCGAAGGCGCTCCGGATGCACGCCCCGCGCCCTCGCGGCACTGACGCTCCACACGGGTCCCAGTTCCGGGGGCAGCGGCGCGGGTCGCATCCCGAGACTCTGCGCCTCGCCCCCCAGCCCGACATCCCCTTCCCTGCCCACTGTGCACTTCCCCACGCACCCGACTCTGTGCACGGCTCGTGAGGTGACAGTTTTCGTCGGATCGGACGCCCGTCACCCGACGAAAAGTGCCACCTCACGAGAGAGCGGGGTCGCCGAGGTTGCGGATCGCGTCGATGACGAGAGCCCAGAAGCGGGCGTGGTCGAGCTCGAGCGCGACCTTCGTGCGAGTGCCCGCCGGCGCGGGCCCGCGCAGGTCGACGACGGTCATGCCGAGCGTGTGCTCGCCGCGCATCTCGACGACGATGGGCGCCGGCACCGCCCGCACGATCGTCGGGTCGATCACGTAGGCGACCGCGCACGGGTCGTGCACGGGCGGGTGCTCGAAGCCCTGCACCTCCTTGTAGCTGGAGGCGAAGAAGTCCATGACCTCGTCGGCGAAGCGCGCCGGTCCGGTGCCGATCGCACGGATCGCCGCCACGACGTCGTCGGTCGCGAGCGCCTGGTGGGTGAGGTCGAGGCCGACCATCGTCACGGGCCAGCCCGCCTCGAAGACGATCGCCGCGGCCTCCGGGTCGACGACGATGTTGAACTCGGCCACCGCGCTCCAGTTGCCCAGGTGCGCGCCGCCGCCCATGAGCACGACCTCGCGCACCCGGTCGACGATGGCCGGCTCGAGCCGCAGCGCGAGGGCGATGTTGGTGAGCGGGCCGGTGGGCACGAGCGTGATCTCGCCGGGCTCGGCGGCCATGACCGTGTCGATGATGAGCTGGGCGGCGTGCCGCGGGTCGAGCTCGAGCGTCGGCTCCGGCAGGACGGGGCCGTCGAGTCCGGAGTCGCCGTGGATCTCGCCCGCGACCTCGACGGGACGCAGCAGCGGGTGCGCCGCCCCTCGCGCGAACGGGATGCCGGCGATGCCCGCGATCCGCGCGATCGACAGCGCGTTGCGGGTCACCTTCTCGATCGTCTGGTTGCCCCCGACCGTCGTCACGGCGACGAGATCGATCTCGGAGGAGCCCCACGCGAGCAGCAGGGCGATCGCGTCGTCGTGGCCGGGGTCGCAGTCGAGGATGATCTTGGTCGGCATCGCTCCAGCCTAGCGCGATCTGCGTATATGAAAGTCAGGTTCATATATGCGAGACTGCCCGCATGACGCCGACCCGTGCCGACACCGACCTCGCCGATCGCGGCGCCGACCGCGTGCGCTGGATCCGCTCCCGGATGCCCCTGCTCGCCGCCGCCCGCGAGGCGTTCGCCGCCGACCGCCCGTTCGCCGGGCATCGCATCGGCATGTCGCTGCACCTGGAGCCGAAGACGGCCGTGCTGCTCGAGACGCTCGCCGCCGGCGGAGCGGAGCTCGTGGCGACCGGCAACCACGGCTCGACCCAGGACGACGTCGTCGCGTTCCTCCGCGGCCTGGGCATGACCGTGTTCGGCGCCCGCGACGACACGATGCAGCAGCACCACGCGAACGTCGCGGCCGTGCTGGATGCCGAGCCCGACATCCTGCTCGACAACGGCGCCGACCTCGCGGCCGGTGCGATCTCGCGCGGCGGGGACGCGCTCGAGCGCCTGGTCGGCGGCACCGAGGAGACGACCTCGGGCGGCGACCGGCTGCGCGGCGAGCTCGCCGGCCGCGTGCCGTTCCCGGTCATCGTCATCAACGACTCGCTGCTCAAGGCGATCGGCGAGAACAAGCACGCGGTCGGCCAGTCGGTGGTCGAGAGCTTCATGCGCCTGACCAACCTCATGGTGCCGGGCCGCCGGTTCGTCGTCGCGGGCTACGGATGGTGCGGCCGCGGGGTGGCGCACTACCTGCGACAGCTCGGCGGCAAGGTCGCCGTGGTCGAGGTCGACGAGCTGAAGGCGTTCGAGGCGGCGCTCGACGGGTTCAGGGTCGGGGGCACCGAGGCGCTGAACGGCGAGTTCGCCCGCTGGGGCGAGGTCTTCATCACCGCGACCGGCCACGCCGACATCCTGACCCCCGCCTTCTTCGAGGTCGTGGCCGATGGCGCCGTGCTCGCCAACTGCGGCCACTTCCCGTGGGAGATCGACGTCGCCGCGCTGAAGGCCGGCGCGAGCGGGGTGGAGCGCCTCGACGACGCGATCGAGCGCGTGGACCTGCCCGACGGCCGGCACGTCGTGCTGCTCGCGGACGGGCGCATGATGAACCTCGCCGGGCGCGAGCCCAAGGGCAACTCGCTCGAGGCCATGGACCTCGGATTCCTGCTGCAGTCGCTCTCGCTCGAGCGCGTCGCGCGCGACCCGGGCTCGCTGCGCGACGGCGCCCAGCCCGTGCCCGACGAGATCGACCGCGAGATCGCGCGCCGGATGCTCGCCGCGATGGGCGCGGACCGGTGATCGCCGACACGGCGACGAGGGGCTGACACGGTGTCCGCCGACTACGCCGTCCCGGCCCTCGACAAGGCGTTCGACGTGCTCGAGCTCGTCGCCTCGAGCCCGCACCCGCTCGCCCAGAACGAGATCGCGGAGGGCACCGGCCGCACGGTCGGCCAGCTGTTCCGGGTGCTGGTCGCGCTCGAGGCGCGCGGCTGGCTCGTGCGCGACGAGGACTCGGGCCGCTACACGCTCTCGATGGCGGCGTTCGATCTCGCGCACCGGCAGCCGGCGATGCGCGGGCTGCTGGTCGCCGCGACACCCGCGATGCGCGAGCTCGCGGATCGGCTGCGGCAGTCGTGCAACCTGAGCGTGCTCGACATGGCGGCGGTGCGGGTCGTCGCGCAGGCGGAGAGCCCGGCCGACTTCGGCTACCGGGTGCGGGTCGGCGCCCTGTTCCCGCTGGAGAGCGCGACCGGCACCGTGCTCGTGGCCCTGGGCGACGCGGACGTGCGGGCGCAGTACGACGCGCGACTCGATCCAGGGGAGGTCGCGGCGGCCACGCGGGACGGGATGCTGCGCCGCGCCGACCCCGTGCAACCGGGCATCACCGACGTCGCCGTCGCGGTGCGCGACCGTCTCGGCGTCGCGCGCGCCGTCCTCACGGTGCCGTATGTCTCCACCTCGCTGAGCGCCCACGGCATCGACGACGTGATCGAGCACGCGCGGGTCGCGGCGGGCCGGATCTCCGAGCGGATCATCGGGGTCGGCGCGATAGGTTGAGGGCATGAGCGACGCCAGCGACGACGCCGCGCTGCCCGGCAGCCGCGTGCCCCTCCGTGAGCTGCCCAAGATCTCCCTGCACGACCACCTCGACGGCGGTCTGCGGCCCCAGACGATCCTCGAGCTCGCCGATGCGATCGGCTTCGAGGCTCCCGCCCCGGACGCCGCCGCACTCGGCGCCTGGTTCGCCGCGCAGAGCGACTCGGGCTCGCTCGTCGAGTACCTCAGGACCTTCGACGTCACGCTCGCCGTCATGCAGACGGCCGAGGGCCTCACCCGCGTGGCGCGCGAGTTCGTCGAGGACCTCCACGCCGACGGCGTCATCTACGGCGAGATCCGCTGGGCGCCGGAGCAGCACCTGACGCGCGGGCTCTCGCTCGACGCGGCGGTCGAGGCCGTGCAGCACGGGATCGACGAGGCCGTCGACGCGGTGGATGCCGCGGGCGGCTTCATCCGGGCCGGCCAGCTCGTGAGCGCGATGCGGCAGAACGACCGCGGGCGCGAGATCGCGGAACTCGCGCTGCGCCACCGCGGGCACGGGGTCGTCGGGTTCGACACCGCGGGACCGGAGGCCGGGTTCCCGCCGAGCCGCAACCGCGCGGCGTTCGACCTGTTGGCATCCGAGTGGATGCCGGTCACGATCCACGCGGGCGAGGCGGACGGTCTCGACAGCATCCGCTCCGCACTCCTCGACGGCCGCGCGCTGCGGCTCGGTCACGGGGTGCGCATCGCCGAGGATGTCGAGATCTCCGACGGCGAGGCCGGGCTCGAGGTCACGATGGGCCCGCTCGCGCAGTGGGTGCGCGACCGGGGCATCGCGCTCGAGACCAGCCCGAGCTCGAACCTGCAGACCGGAGCGATCGCGCAGTGGGGCTCCACGATGGGCGACCACCCGTTCGACCTGCTGTACCAGCTCGGCTTCCGGGTCACGGTCAACACCGACAACCGGCTCATGAGCGCGACGACGCTCACCCGCGAGCTCGCCCTGCTGGCCGACGCCTTCGGCTACGACATCACCGACGTCGAGGCCTTCCAGCTGAACGCCGCCGAGGTCGCGTTCCTCCCGCTCGAGGATCGCGAGGAGCTCGTCGAGCGGATCGGGGCGGGGTTCGGCCGCTGATGGAACTGCCCGCCCTGCCCGACGACGCGGTCGAGCTCGGAGCCACGGTCGCCGATTGGCGTGGGGCGATCGAGCTCGCGGGCTCCGTGCTGACCCGGATCGGTGCGGCGCGCCCCGGGTACACCGCGGCGATGGTCCACATGGTGCAGGAGCGGGGTCCGTACATCGTCATCGCGCCCGGGCTCGCGCTCGCGCATGCGCGCAGCGACGTGGAGGTGCAGGCCGACGGCCTCGCGGTGGTGACGCTCGCGCAGCCGGTCGCGTTCGGGCATCCGCACAACGACCCGGTGCGCGTCGTGCTCGCGCTCGCCGCCGCCTCGCCGGAGCGGCACCTGCCGATGCTCGCGGCGATCGCCAACGCCTTCAACGCACGGGGTGCCGTCGAGCGCATCGCCGCGGCGACGACGGCGGCCGAGGTGCGCGCCGCGCTCGGGGCTCAGACGCCGGCCGGATAGCCGGTCGCGTAGAGCGCGGCGGCGGACCCGGTGCGCCCGAGATCGCCGGTGGCCAGCAGGTCGAGCAGCAGCCCGCGCAGCACGGCGAGCTGGAGAGTGGCGGCGATCGGATCGCGCTCCGGGATGATCAGGGCGAGCCAGTCGTCGACGGTGCGCGCCGCCCATCCGGCCCACAGTCCGTCGGGCTCCGCGATCGACAGCGCGTAGCACTGCGTCCAGAGCGCCATCAGCCGGCGATGCCCGGGGTCGCTCAGCCAGGCCCAGACGGCGGCGACCGAGGTCGGTCCGTTCGCGCCGAGCGCCCCGAGTTCGTCCGCCCGGGCTCGCGCGAGGATCTCCCGGATGAGCCCTTCCTTCGAGCCGAACAGGAACAGGAGCACGCGCGGGCTGCTGCCGATCGCCGTCGCCAGCGGGCGCAGCGAGAGGCCGATCAGCCCGTGCTCGAGCACGTACCGGTAGGAGAGCTCGCGCAGCTCGCCCCGGCGCGCGGACTCCGGATCGGGTTGCGGTGCCGCCATGCCCTCAGCATACTGAAACGAGTGTTTCAGTGGAAGGGGAGCGATGAGCGACGTCATCATCCGTCCTGCCGACCGCCCGGGCGACCTGGGCTGGATGGTGCGGGCGCACGGCGAGCAGTACGCGGCCGAGTTCGGCTGGGACCAGGGATTCGAGGCCTCCGTCGCCCGGATCGTCGCCGACTTCGGCGAGGGGACGCCATCCGGCGACCAGGCGGGCTGGATCGCGGAGCTGGACGGCCGCCGGGTCGGGTGCGTGCTCTGCGTCCGCGGCGCCGACGGCGACGCGCAGCTGCGGATCCTGCTGGTCGACGAGCACGCCCGCGGCCACGGGGTCGGCGGTGCGCTCATCGACACCTGCCTCGACTTCGCGCGCTCCGCCGGCTACCGGCGCATGTGGCTGTGGACCAACGACGTGCTCGCCGCCGCACGATCGCTCTACCTCGCCCGCGGCTTCCGGCTGTTCGCCGAGGAGCGCCACCACAGCTACGGCGCCGACCTCGTCGGCCAGTTCTACGAGCTCGACCTCGCCGCCGCGCCGTCGCGCCGGCTTCAGGCGAGCAGCGACCGCATCCCGGAGTCCAGCACCGCCACCACGGCCTCCGCCCGTGCGATCCGCTCCGCGGCCTCCCCCTCGGTCGACCAGGCGTCGAGGTAGCACTTGAGCTTCGGCTCGGTGCCGCTCGGCCGCACGATCACGCGGGCCCCGCCCTCCAGGTGCAGCCGCAGGATGTCGTTCGGCGGGAACGGGGCGAATCCGTCGGCGAAGTCGTCGATGCGCTCGACCCGGATGCCGCCCACCTCCGCCGGCGGACGCTCCCGCAGCCGCGCCATCATGCGCCCGATCTCGTCGTCGAGCTCCTGCACCCGGATCGAGATCTGCCCCGACGCGTACCCGCCGAACTCCGCGGCGAACGCGAGCAGCTCGTCGGCGAGCGTGCGGCCCTCTGCGCGCAGTGATGCCGCGAGGTCGAGCACCGCGACGGCCGCGGAGATACCGTCCTTGTCGCGCACCTTGTCGGGGTCGACGAGGTAGCCGAGGGCCTCCTCGTAGCCGAACACGAGCCGTGCGACGCGCGAGATCCACTTGAACCCGGTGAGCGTCTCCTCGTAGTCCAGCCCGGTCTGCCGCGCGACCTCGCCGAGCGCGGGGGAGCTGACCAGCGACGCCGCCAACGTGCCGTCGCCGCCGTCGGGGGTGAGCGCATCCACGCGGCGCGCGGCCTGCCATCCCAGCAGCCAGCCGACCTCGTTGCCCGCCAGCCGGCGCCACCCGGTGTCGGCGGACGAGTCCGGGATGCCGACCGCGAGCCGGTCGGCGTCCGGGTCGTTCGCGATGATCAGCTGCGCTCCCGCGTCGCGTGCGGTCGCCACCGCGAGGTCGAGCGCCCCGGGCTCCTCCGGGTTGGGGAAGGACACGGTGGGGAAGGCCGGGTCGGGGTCCTGCTGCGCGCGCACGGACACCGGCGGCGGGAACCCGGCGGCCGCGAACACCGCCGACGCGGTCTGCCATCCGACGCCGTGCATCGCCGTGTAGACGTACGGCGGCACCGCCGTGTGCTCGGCCGGGGCGGCCGTGCGGCGCACGTACTCCGCGACGAGGTCCTCGCTCGCGATCGTGTAGTCCTCGTCGCGGGGCAGGTCGGCGATCGAGCCGGCGGCGACCCTCAGGATCTCCGCCTGGATCGCCGCGTCGGCCGGCGGCACGATCTGCGACCCGTGGTCCAGACCCCCGAGGTACACCTTGTAGCCGTTGTCGCGGGCCGGGTTGTGGCTGGCAGTGACCATGATGCCGGCGCTCGCGTCGAGGTGCCGCACGGCGAAGGCGAGCACCGGCGTCGGCAGCTCGCGCGGCAGCAGGGTGGCGTGAACGCCCGCGCCCTGCAGCAGGGCGGCCGAATCGCGCGCGAAGACGCCCGAGTTGGTGCGTCCGTCGTAGCCGATCACGACGGTCGGATGCTCCTGGCGCGCGCGCAGGTAGGCGGCGAGTCCGGCGGCCGCCTGGGCCACGAGCACGCGGTTCATCCGGGTCGGTCCGGCGCCGAGCTCGCCCCGGAGGCCGGCGGTGCCGAAGTCCAGCCGCCCCGCGAAGCGCTCCTCGAGCTCCGCGGCGGCCGCGGGATCGGAGGCCGCCGCGTCGAGCAGCGCCTGCAGCTCGTCCCGCGTCTGGGCATCCGGGTCCTGGGCGATCCAGGCGCGTGCCTCCTCGACCGCGCCGCCGTCCTCCGCCTGGTCGAGGGTCACAGCTGCGCCACGACCCTCGCGAGAAGGGCCGAGATCACGGGCTCGGCATCCCGGCCCGCCTGCAGCACCTCCGCGTGGTCCAGCGGCTCGTCGGAGATGCCCGCCGCCGGATTCGTGATGAGCGAGAAGCCGAGGATCTCCATGCGGGCCTCGCGCGCGGCGATCGCCTCGAGCGCGGTCGACATGCCGACGATGTGGCCGCCGACCGTCTTCGCCATCTGGACCTCGGCGGGCGTCTCGTAGTGCGGACCCCGGAACTGCACGTACACGCCCTCGTCGAGCGACGGATCCACGGTGCGGGCCAGGTCGCGCAGCCGGCGCGAGTAGAGGTCCGTCAGGTCGATGAACGTGGCGCCCTCGAGCGGCGAGGCGGCGGTGAGGTTGATGTGGTCGCTGATGAGCACCGGGGTGCCCGGACCCCAGGTGCTCCGGATGCCGCCGGCTCCGTTGGTCAGGATCATGGTCGTCGCGCCCGCCGCGGCCGCGGTGCGCACCGAATGCACCACCCGCCGCACGCCGTGGCCCTCGTAGAAATGGGTGCGGGCACCGATGATCAGGGCCCGCTTGCCGTTCGGCAGCAGCACGCTGCGCAGGGTGCCGACGTGGCCGGTGAGCGCGGGCTTCGAGAATCCGACGATCTCGGTGGCCGGCACGGTCGCCGTCGTCTCGCCGATGAGGTCGGCGGCCTGGGCCCAGCCGCTGCCGAGGGTGAGCGCGATGTCGTGCCTCGGGACGCCGGTCGCCTCGGCGAGCTGGGCTGCGGCCTGCCGGGCGATCTCGAAGGGGTCGGCCGCGGGATCGTCCAAGGGGTTGTGCCCGGTGGCGGGGGTGCTCATTGCGGAAGAATAGCCGCATGCCCTACGAGTTCGAGCGGACGCAACGCATCGCCATCCTCGGGGGCGGGCCCGGCGGCTACGAGGCCGCCCTGACCGGCGCCCAGCTCGGCGCGGAGGTCACGCTCGTCGAGCGCGACGGGGTCGGCGGCGCGGCCGTGCTGACCGATGTCGTGCCCTCGAAGACGCTCATCGCGACGGCCGATGCGGCGGCCGCGGTGGGCGAGGCGGCCGATCTCGGGGTGCAGTTCTTCGTGCACAACGCGTCGGGGCGCGCCGTGCGGCCGGACATCACCGTGAACCTCGCCCAGGTGAACCAGCGCCTCCTGCTGCTGGCCCGGCAGCAGTCCGAGGACATGAAGTCGCAGCTCATCAAGGCGGGCGTGCGGATCGTCACGGGCGACGGCCGCCTCGACGGGCCCACCCGCATCCTGGTCTCGACCGGATCGGGCAAAAAGCGGACCGACTTCGACGAGATCGACGCCGACACGCTCGTCGTCGCGGTGGGCGCCCGGCCGCGGGAGCTGCCGTCGGCCAAGCCGGATGGCGAGCGCATCCTGACCTGGAAGCAGCTCTACACGCTCGAGGAGGTGCCCGAGCATCTCATCGTGGTCGGCTCGGGCGTCACGGGCGCCGAGTTCGCGTCGGCCTACCGCGCGCTGGGCGCCGGGGTCTCGCTCGTGTCGAGCCGCGAGCAGGTGCTGCCCGGCGAGGACAGCGACGCCGCGCGGGTGATCGAGAACGTGTTCACCCGCAACGGCATGGACGTTCTCTCCAAGAGCCGCGCCGCCAAGGTCGAGCGCTCCGGAGACGGGGTCGTCGTGACGCTCACCGACGGCCGCACGGTCGAGGGCTCGCACTGCCTCATGGCGGTCGGCGCGGTGCCGAACACCGAGCACATCGGCCTCGAGGAGGCCGGGGTTCAGCTGCTGGAGTCGGGCCACATCCGCGTCAACCGGGTCGCGCGCACCTCGATGCCGTCGGTGTACGCGGCGGGCGACTGCAGCGACTTCCTGCCGCTGGCTTCCGTCGCCTCGATGCAGGGCCGCACGGCGGTGTTCCACGCGATGGGCGATGCGGTGACGCCGACCGAGCTGCGCAACGTGACGTCGAACATCTTCACCCAGCCCGAGGTCGCCACGGTCGGCTGGTCGCAGCGCCAGATCGAGGAGGGGATCGCGCAGGGCGAGGTCTACAAGCTGCCGCTCGCGTCCAATCCGCGCGCGAAGATGATGGGACTGCGCGACGGATTCGTGAAGCTGTTCGCCCGCACCGGATCCGGCACCGTCATCGGCGGCGTCGTGGTGGCTCCCAAGGCGTCGGACCTCATCCTGCCGATCGCGCTCGCCGTCGAGCACCGCCTCACGGTCGACCAGCTCGCCTCGGCGTTCAGCGTCTACCCGTCGCTGTCGGGCTCGGTCACCGACGCGGCCCGCGCGATGCACATCGTGAGCTGACGCCGCGCTGCGGCCGGGTTCGTGCGCGGGCCCCCGGCGCATCCGATCGACGTTTCGCCATCCGCTCGATCCCGCGCGGGTACCACCGGATGGCGAATGCGGCATCGGTCGCGAGGGGTCTCGTCCCCACTGGCTCCGGCATCCGATCATCCACCGACGGAGCGGGGCGGATCCGAAGCCCCGCGGCGCCTGCGTGACGCTGTCGCGATGCTCGACATGGTCCCGTCGGAATGGCGCTGGCGACTCCTTCTCGCTCGTGACGCCCGCACGGAGAGCGCGCGCCGCCGACTCGCCGAGCGTGCGAAGGCCGGCGAACTCGTTCGAGTCGTCCGCGGGGCATATCTGCCGCAGGATGACTGGACCTCGCTCGACGCCGAAGAGCGATATGGGATGCGCATCCGCGCGATCTGCGCGACGCATCCCGGCATCGTGCTCGCTCACGGTGCCGCGGCCGCCGCCTGGGGGCTGCCCTGGATCGGGCCGCGAGCTTCGAGGTTCGACGTGCTGACGGAGGGCCGCGCCGGGTCGACCTCGAACATCCGCCGGCGCATCGAGCCGCGGGGCGAGGTCGTGACGATCGACGGGATGCTGGTCACGGGGCTCGCCCGCACCGTCGTCGATGTGGCACGTGACGGCGATCTCTCGCGCGCGGTCGCCGTCGCGGATGCAGCCCTCAACCCTCGAACCCGAGCCCAACTGGCTGTTCGGACAGGAGCTCCCGACCTGGAGAGCGAGCTCGCCCGTGTGCCGTTTCGGCACGGAGAGGTACGCGCCCGGCATGTGGTCGACTTCGCGGATGGCCGCAGCGGCTCGGCGGGCGAATCCGCCAGCCGCGTGACGATCGATCGCATCGGCCTGCCGTCCGCGATCCTGCAGCAGCCGTTTCCGCGATCCGCGGGCGGCTGTTGGCTCGTCGACTTCTGGTGGCCCGAGTTCGGCCTCATCGGTGAATTCGACGGACGTCAGAAGTATCTCGACCCGGCATTCCGCGATGGGCGCAGCGCTGACGAGGTGGTCTACGACGAGAAACGGCGAGAGGACGAGCTGCGTCGGCAGTGCCGGGCCTTCGTGCGGTGGGGCTGGCGCGAGGCGCGGAATCCCGCCTCACTCGCCGCGCTCCTGCGTTCGGTCGGGGCGCACTGACCGAACCGATCGCGCTTTCGCCATCGGATCGCTCCCGCGCGGATGCGATCCGATGGCGAAACGGCGGTCTGATGTGGAGAACGGGGGGCGCGGAGCGCGCACGCGACGCGCGAGGGGTCAGCCCTCGATCGCGAGGAGCTGGTGCCCGGCGGAGACGGTGGAGCCGACCGTCGCGGCGAGCTTCGCGATCGTGCCGTCCTTGTGGGCCGTGATCGGCTGCTCCATCTTCATGGCCTCGAGCACGAGCACCAGGTCGCCCTTGACGACCTTGTCGCCGTCGGCGACGGCGAGCTTCACGACGGTCGCCTGCATGGGCGCCTTCACCGCATCCCCGGTGGCGGCGGCGCCGACGGTGCCCCCGCCGCGTCGCTTCGGGATCGGGGTGGATGCCCGCCCCGCCCCGCCGCCGCGCGCACCGCCCGGCAGCAGCCTGGCCGGCAGCGAGACGCCGATGCGCTTGCCGTCGACCTCGACGACCACCTCATGACGCTCGTCGGCCGGAGCGCCCTCGGGCAGCATCCCGCCCCACGGCTCGATACGGTTGTCGAACTCGGTCTCGATCCAGCGGGTGTAGACGCCGAAGTGGCCGTCGGCCGCGACGAAGGCCGGATCGCGCACGATCGCCCGGTGGAACGGCAGCACCGTGGGCAGTCCCGACACCTCGAACTCGTCGAGCGCGCGGCGGGAGCGCTCGATGGCGTCCTTGCGGTCGGATCCGGTGACGATGAGCTTGGCGAGCAGCGAGTCGAAGGCGCCCGAGATGACGTCGCCGGTGGTGACGCCGGAGTCGACGCGCACGCCCGGGCCGCCGGGGAACCGCAGCACCTGCACGGGGCCGGGCGTCGGCAGGAAGTTGCGGCCCGGGTCCTCGCCGTTGATGCGGAACTCGATCGAATGCCCGGTCGGCTCCGGGTCGGGGTAGTCCAGCGTGCCGCCCTCGGCGATCCGGAACTGCTCGCGCACGAGGTCGATCCCGGTCACCTCCTCCGAGACCGGGTGCTCGACCTGCAGGCGCGTGTTGACCTCGAGGAACGAGACCGTGCCGTCCTTGCCGATCAGGAACTCGCAGGTGCCGGCGCCGAGGTAGCCGACCTCCTTGAGGATCGCCTTGGACGCCGTGTACAACAGCTTGCGCTGCTTGTCGGTGAGGAACGGCGCCGGCGCCTCCTCGACGAGCTTCTGGTGCCGGCGCTGCAGCGAGCAGTCGCGCGTCGAGACGACCACGACGTTGCCCTTCGCGTCGGCGAGGCACTGGGTCTCGACGTGCCGGGGCTCGTCGAGGTACTTCTCGACGAAGCACTCGCCGCGGCCGAACGCCGCAGTCGCCTCGCGCACCGCCGAGTCGAACAGCTCGGGGATCTCCTCCAGGGTGCGGGCGACCTTGAGGCCGCGGCCGCCGCCGCCGAACGCCGCCTTGATGGCGACCGGCAGGCCGACCTTCTTGGCGAACCGGGTGATCTCGGCCGCGTTCTTCACGGGGTTGAGCGTGCCGGGCGCGAGCGGGGCGCCGACCTTCTCGGCCACGTGCCGCGCGCTGACCTTGTCGCCGAGGCGCTCGATCGAGTCGGGCGAGGGTCCGATCCAGGTGATGCCCGCCGCGATCACGGCGCGGGCGAAGTCGGCGTTCTCGGCGAGGAAGCCGTAGCCCGGATGCACGGCGTCGGCACCCGAGCGGCGCGCGACCGACAGCAGCTTGTCGACCACCAGGTAGGTCTCGGCGCTCGTGGCGCCCTCGAGGGCGTACGCCTCGTCGGCGAGCTTGACGTGGCGGGCGTCGCGGTCCTGGTCCGCGTAGACGGCCACCGATGCGATCCCCGCATCCCGGGCGGCGCGGATGACCCGCACCGCGATCTCGCCCCGATTCGCGATCAGGACCTTCGTGATGCGCGCCATGAGAACCCAGCCTATGGGGCCCGGAGCGGGCTCCCTTTGTCGGAGCTCGACAGAACGGGCCCGCGGGGCTTGTTCACCGGTTCCAGAGCGAGGGCCACTCGTAGCCGAGACGCCGCACCAGGGTGCGCAGCAGCTGCACGCTCAGCCCGACGACGGCATGCGGGTCGCCGTCGACCTCGCGGATGAACCCGGCGCCCTTCGAGTCGATCGTGAACGCGCCCGCGACCTCGAGCGGTTCGCCCGTCGCGACGTACGCGTCGATCTCGTCGTCGGTGATGTCGTCGGCGAAGCGCACGGTGGCGGAGGCGACGCCGGATGCGCTGCGGCCGTCGGCGGCATCGATGAGCGTGTGGCCGGAATAGAGGATGCCGGACTGGCCGCGCTGCGCCATCCATCGCTCCCGCGCCGCCTCCGGCCGGTGCGGCTTGCCGTAGACGACCCCGCCGAGGTCGAACGCCGAGTCGCCACCGAGCACGAGGCCGTCGCCGACCCGCGCGGCGACCGCCTCGGCCTTCAGCCGGCCGAGCAGGGCGACGGTCGCGAGCGCGTCGAGCGGGCCGTGGTCGAGGGAGGCGGCGGCGACCGCGGCGTCCTCGTCCACCTCCGGCGCCATCGTCACGGGCTCGATGCCGACCGCGCGCAGGGTAGCGAGGCGGGCGGGCGAGGTGGATGCCAGGTAGAGCCGGGTCACGCTCCCTATTGTCGAGGGGTGAGCCGGTCTTCCGAGAAAGCGCAGTCGCCGGGGCTCGAGGTCGAGCTGGAGCCGCAGCGCATCGCCCACGGCGGTGTGAGCGTGGCGCGGCTCGACGGGCGCGTCGTGTTCGTCGCCGACGCGATCCCGGGCGAGCGGGTGCTCGCCCGCATCACCGACGACTCGAAACCGTCGTTCTGGCGGGCGGAGACCGTGCGGGTGATCGAGCCGAGCCCGCACCGGCGCCCGCACGTCTGGCCCGAGGCGGCGCTCGAGCGCGACCCCGACGACCGCGCCGGCGGCGCCGAGTTCGGCCACATCGCGAACGAGCACCAGCGCGAGCTCAAGGCGGCGGTGCTCGCCGAGGCGCTGCAGCGCTTCGCCGGGATCGAGCGGCCGACCGAGGTCGAGGCGCTTCCCGGCGAGGCCGACGGCACGCGCTGGCGCACGCGGGTGCGGCTGCACGTGGATGCCGATGGCACGGTCGGCCCGTACGCCGCCCGGTCGCATCGCGTCATCCGCACCGCCGGCCTGCCGCTGGTCACCGCGGCGATCGAGGAGATCGCCCCGATCCGCGAGCCGTTCGCGGGCGCCGACACGGTCGACGTGCTCGCACCGAGCGAGGGTGAGGCGCGGCTCGTCATCGGCCGGCAGGCGCCGACCGCGATCCGCGAGCGCGTCGGCGGCCGGGAGTTCCGGCTCGACGACGGAGGGTTCTGGCAGGTGCACGCCGCGGCGCCCGAGACGCTCTCGGCCGCAGTGCGCGACGCTGTCGATCCCGACCTGTTCGACCCACGGGCCGCCAACCTCGACCTCTACGGCGGCGTCGGGCTTCTCGCGGCCGCGCTCGGCGACCTGGCCGGGCCGGCACTGCGGATCACGAGCGTCGAGTCCGACGCGCGCGCGACCGAGCATGCGGCCGGCAACCTCGCCGAGTGGGTCGGTGCACGCGCCGAGACCGCGCGTGTCGAGCGCTGGGTGCGCGGGCTCGCGGATGCCGGGGCCGCCGAGCGCGCTCGCCTGGCCGACGCGACGGTCATCCTCGATCCGCCCAGGTCCGGTGCCGGCCGCGCCGTGCTCGAGGCGCTCGCCGAGGTGCGGCCCGCGCAGATCGTGTACGTGGCGTGCGATCCGGTGGCCTTCGCCCGCGATGCGGGCACGCTCGCGGGGCTCGGGTACACGCTCGGGCCGCTGCGCGCCTTCGACCTGTTCCCCAACACCCACCACGTCGAAGCCGTCGGTCGTTTCGTCCGCGAAGGACACGCCTGAATTCGGGGTGCCCGGGGACCCTGCGGGGTACCATGAGGCGGGGGTCCGTTCGCCCCTCGGAAACCCGGAGAACAGCATGAGCGCACCGACCCTCGAGCGCCCCGCAGCTCATGACACCGTGCGCGTCGCGATCGTCGACGACCACGAGTCGGTCCAGCTGGGACTGCGCGCCGCCTTCGCCGACGACGGCTTCGACGTGGTCGAGACCGCGGCGACCGTCGACGAGCTCATCAACGGGCTGCACGGTCGCGAGGTCGATGTCACGGTGCTCGACCTCTCCCTCGGCGACGGGTCGAGCGTGACCGAGAACGTCAAGCGCGTCCAGGCCGCCGGCTCGGCCGTGCTGGTCCACTCGATCGCCGACCGGGTCGCGCTCGTGCGCGAGGCGCTCGCCGCCGGCGCCGCCGGCGTCATCCCGAAGTCGGCCGCCACGAAGACCGTGATCGCCGCCGCCGCGACGGTCGCACGCGGTGACGTGCTCAACAACCTCGAGTGGGCGACGGCGATCGATGCCGACCGCGACTTCGCGAAGGCACAGCTCGGCCGGCGGGAGCGCGAGATCCTGCATCTGTACGCGTCCGGCCTGCCGCTCAAGCTCGCCGCCGAGCAGCTGGGCATCGGCTACTCGACCGCACGCGAGTATCTCGACCGCATCCGTGTGAAGTACGTCGAGGTCGGGCGCCCCGCCCCCACGAAGGTCGACCTGCTGCGCCGGGCCGTCGAGGACGGCATCCTGCCGGGGCTCGACGTCGACGGCGATGGACGCTAGCCCGGCTCGCGCCGTCCCCCCGCCCGCTCGCCAGGTCCGCGCCCCGCTCAGCCTGGCGCGCGTCGATGCCGCGATCTCGCGCTCCGCGGCCGCCATCGGCCTGGTGTTCTTCCTGCAGTCGGCGCCGGTGCTCGCCGCCCAGGCCGGCGACACGCGTCCGGGCTGGACCTGGGCCGTCGTGAGCCTGCTCGTGCTGTCGCTGCTCGCGGCCCTGCTCGCCGCGATCCTGCGCCGGCACGTGCAGGTCGCGAACGTCGCCTTCGCCGCCGTCTATCTGCTGGTCGTGCTGACCTGGCCCTTCGTGGTCGTGCATCCGAGCACCGACAGCCCGTGGATCTACTACCTCATGACCGTCGCCACGGGCATGGCCGCCATCGGCCTCACCGTGCCGTCGGCGACCGTGTACCTGATCGCCATCCCCGCGCTCTACGCGGGACTCCGGCTCACCGAATCCGGCGGTGCGCTCTCGCCGCTCAAAGCGGCGCTCGACTCGGTCTACTCCGTGATGCTCGGCGGGGCGATCCTCATCCTGATCACGATGCTGCGCTCCGCCGCCTCCCACGTCGACACGGCGCAGGCGCTCGCGCTCGACCGCTACGCGCGCGCCGTCCGGGAGCATGCGACGGAGGCTGAACGGGTGCGCATCGACGCGATCGTGCACGACAGCGTGCTCACCACCTTGCTGACCGCGGCGCGCGCCGATACCGCGAGCGCGCAGACCTTCGCCGCCGGCATGGCGTCGGCGGCGATCGCGCACCTGCGCGAGGCGGCGCTGGTGACCCCCGACGACGGTTCCGCCGTGCGCATCGCGCTCGTCGCCGACGGCATCCGGGATGCCGTCAAGCAGCTCAGCGCGCCCTTCGCGATCTCCGTCGCCCGCCTCGGCCCACGGGCGATCCCGAGCGTCGCCGGGGAGGCGATGCATGCGGCCGCGGTGCAGGCCGCAGTGAACAGCATCATCCATGCGGGGGACGGGGCGCGCCGTCGGGTGCGCATCACCGACCGGGACGGCGCCCTGTACGTCGAGGTCACCGACGACGGCAACGGATTCGATCCCTCCCGGGTCTCTCGGGAACGGCTCGGGTTGCGCGTGTCGATCATCGAGCGGCTCGCGAACGCCGGCGGACGCGCCGAGGTGCGCTCTCGACCCGGCGAGGGCACGACGATCCTGCTGCGCTGGCCCGCAGAGGACGCGCCGGCCAGCGCGGCGATCGACTCCGGGGAGGCCGCGTGAACGTCGGAGTGCCCCGCTGGATCATCGTCGGCATCGCCGGGCTGTTCTGCGCCTACGTGCTCGTGCTCGGCGTGTACGCCCTCGACCGGGTGAGCTCGCCCTACCCCGTGATCGTCGCGATGGTGCTGTTCGGCATCGCGGTCGCGCTCACCCTGCTGCCGATCGGCCCCAACCGGATGCCGGTCTGGCTCGCCGCCTTCAGCATGTCGACGCTCATCGCCATCACGCTCCTCGTGAGCAGCCAGGTCGACCTCGGCGATCTGCGGGGCACCGGCTACGCCACCTGGTACATCGCGGGCGACGGCGCCCTGATGACGATCGTCTGCACCCGGCTGCGACCCGGATGGGCGTGGGGCGGGATTGCGTTCCTCGCCGCCCACACCGCGCTCTGGGCCGGGCCGCTCGGCCTCGTCACCTTCGGCGTCATCGGCAGCGCGAGCTGGGTCACGGTCGCGCACGTCATCAGCTCCGCGCTCACCCGCGCGGCCCGGGAGACCCGGCGGTTCGCGCTCGCCGAACGCGAGACCGCCGACTGGCAGGCCGCGCAGGAGGCGCACGTCATGGAGCGGCAGTTCCGCCTGGACCGCACGGGCCGGATGGCGCTGCACATGCTCGAGACGATCGAACGCTCCGGCGGCGACCTGACCCCCGAGCAGCGCGAGGAGTGCCTGCACCTGGAGGGGGCCATCCGCGACGAGATCCGCGGGCGGCGGCTGCTCAACGACGCCGTGCGGGAGCAGGCGATGCGGGCACGGCGGCGCGGTGCCACAGTCGCGCTGCTCGACGAGGGCGGCATCGACGACCTGAGCGGCGACGACCTCCATCGGGTGCTCGACCGGCTGGCCGCCGCGATCCGCGACACCGATGCCGACCGGATCATCGCCCGCACCGTGCCCGAGGGCTCGGATGTCGCGGTCACCGTCGTGGGCCTGCGCAGCCCCGACGAGCACGCGCGCGCCCTCGGCCTCGAAGACGACGACGACGAGTCGGTCGCGCTGTGGCTCGAGATCCCGCGCACCGTGCCCGCGGACGAGGGTCAGCCGGCGAGCGCGGCCTCGGTCGCGAAGAGGTAGTTGCGAGTGGCGGGGTCGACCGTCCCGGTCTCGATCCAGTGCGCACCGTCCCAGGTGTGCATCCGGTACTCCGGCCAGCGCTCGTGCAGCTCGGCGAGGAATCCGGCGGCGTCGCGCCCGTAGCGCACCAGATGCCGGTCCTCGATCTCCAGCAGCAGGCTCGGACGGTCGCGGTCGATGATCCGGCGCGCGCCCTCGATGACCGAGGGCTCGAAGCCCTCGACGTCGACCTTGATGAAGGCGACGCGGTCGATGCCGTGGGCGGCGCACCACGCGTCGACCGTGTCGATGTGCGTGCGGCTCTGGTGCAGCCGGTGCTGCCCGTCGTCGGCCCCTTCCGCGATGTGGCCGTGACCGAAGATCGGGAACCCTCGCCGGAACGGGACGGCGATGTGCCCGTCGCCGGCGTTCGGGCCGAGCGCGACGCGACGGGTGGTGCCCTGCCGCGCGCCGGTGAGGACGCGCAGGAGCCGCACCGTGAGGACGCCGCGGCGCTGGGGCTCGAAGGCGAAGACGCGGCCGTCGCGGCCCACGATGTCGGCGAGCGGCACGGTGTACATGCCGAGGGCCGCTCCGATGTCGAGCACCGCGTCGCCCGGCCGGACGACGGCTCGCAGCCCGTTGAGCTCGGGCTCCGCCCAGTGCAGCCGGGTCGCCAGGCGGTACAGGGCGTGGCCGGCGCGCAGCCGCCAGCCGCTGCGACGCACGGCGGAGGCTCTCGGCAGAGGGGCGGATGCGGCGTCGACGGTCACGTGCACCTTCTTCAGGGGGAGTCCGAGAGGACGCGGCAGGCGGGGGTAGAACAGATCGTATCGGCGCGCGGCCGGCGCGAGATACCCGGGC
>NZ_BAAAQO010000003.1:93753-191430 GCF_039531715.1 Pseudolysinimonas kribbensis
ACCCGAATATCGCCCTGACCCGCCCCCACGTCATCGGCTCGCTTACCCTTGTCAGCCGATGAATGGCGGCGTGCACTGAGAGGCACGCCTGACATGACCACTATGCGCGATCCGGGAAATCCTGTGCAGTCATCATTTCGGGGGACACGTCGCCCGGAATTCCGGGGAAGTCGGCGAAACCGGGGGACAGGGTGCCCGGGGACCGTGCAGATGGACGGCCGACCGGCATCTGGACAACCGGATCCGTCGCAAAGTCGACGGAAACCGTTGTCAGCGGATGGGATGCCGCCAGTCTCCGCGGTTCAGCGGGCGCCGTACCCCGCGCCGGCTGAGTTCCCAGGGGGTGGGCGTCTCATCCTCGCGCCGCCGGTCCTCCTCGGCCAGCTGCTCGAGGGCCGCGGCGACGACGGCGGTGACCGCCGCGACCTCCACGGGGGTCGGCGATCCGGATGTCACACGGATCCGCGCCGCGTAGTCGACGGCATCCGGATCGTCCTGCGGGATCGTCATCGTGCGCTCACAGCGGGACCGATGCGTGCGCTCACAGCGGGATGTTCCCGTGCTTCTTGGGCGCGCTGGAGCTGTAAGCGGACGTCCTTTCGGACGTCCGCCGCGACGCCAGCGCCGACGCCCGTCCCGGGCGGCGGGTACGGATGCGCGCTCACAGCGGGATGTTCCCGTGCTTCTTGGGTGGCTGTTCCGCGCGCTTGGTGCGCAGCGCCCGCAGCGCCTTGACCACCACGATGCGCGTGGCCGCCGGCTCGATCACGCCGTCGAGCTCGCCGCGCTCCGCCGCGAGGAACGGCGACGCGACGTTGTAGAGGTACTCGTTCGCGAGCCGGGAGCGCACGGCCGCGATGTCCTCGCCCGCCGCCTCCGCCTGCTTGATCTCGTTGCGGTACAGGATGTTGACCGCGCCCTGACCGCCCATCACCGCGATCTCGGCGGTCGGCCAGGCGTAGTTGAGGTCGGCCCCGAGCTGCTTGGATCCCATGACGATGTACGCGCCGCCGTAGGCCTTGCGGGTGATGACGGTCACGAGCGGCACGGTCGCCTCCGCGTAGGCGTACAGCAGCTTCGCCCCGCGCCGGATGACGCCCGTCCACTCCTGGTCGGTGCCGGGCAGGTAGCCGGGCACGTCGACGAGGGTCAGGATCGGGATCGAGAACGCGTCGCAGAAGCGCACGAAGCGCGACGCCTTCTCACCTGCCTCGATGTTGAGGGTGCCGGCCATCGCCTGCGGCTGGTTGGCGATGATCCCGACCGAGCGGCCCTCGATGCGCGCGAACCCGATGACGATGTTCGGCGCGTACAGCGGCTGCACCTCGAGGAAGTCGGCGTCGTCGACGAGGTGCTCGATGACCTCGTGCACGTCGTACGGCTGGTTCGGCGAGTCGGGGATGATCTGGTTGAGCCGCTGGTCGGCATCGGTGATCTCGAGCTCGACCTCGGTCTCGTAGTGCGGCGGGTCGACGAGGTTGTTGTCGGGCAGGAACGACACGAGGGTGCGCGCGTAGTCGAGCGCGTCGTTCTCGTCCGAGGCGAGATAGTGGGCGACCCCGGAGGTCTTGTTGTGGGTGAGGGCCCCGCCGAGCTCCTCGAAGCCGACGTCCTCGCCCGTCACGGTCTTGATGACATCCGGGCCCGTGACGAACATGTGGCTGGTCTTGTCGACCATGATCACGAAGTCGGTGAGCGCGGGGGAGTAGACGGCACCGCCCGCGGCCGGGCCCATGATGATCGAGATCTGCGGGATGACGCCCGAGGCCTTCGTGTTCAGCCGGAAGATCTCGCCGTACTTGCCGAGCGCGACGACGCCCTCCTGGATGCGCGCCCCGCCCGAGTCGAGCATGCCGATGATCGGCACGCCGGTCTTGAGGGCCAGCTCCATGACCTTGATGATCTTCTCGCCGGCGACCTCGCCGAGCGAGCCGCCGAAGATGGTGAAGTCCTGTGCGTAGACGGCGACCTGGCGGCCGTGGATGGTGCCCGTTCCGGTCACGACCGCGTCGCCGTATGGGCGGTTGCGCTCCATGCCGAAGGCGTGGGTGCGGTGCCGCACGAACTCGTCGAGCTCGACGAAGCTGCCCTGGTCGAGCAGCTCCTCGATGCGCTCGCGGGCGGTCTTCTTGCCCCGCTTGTGCTGCTTCTCGATCGCGGCCTCGCCGCTCGCCGTCACGGCCTCGTGGTACCGGACCTTGAGGTCGGCGATCCGGCCCGCGGTGCTGGACAGGTCGGGCGTCGGGGTGGCGTCGGGGGTCACCCGGTCAGCCTAGCGAGCGCTCTGCGGCCGATCCGTTGGAGGTTCTCGACAAGGATCGGGGCCGGAACCAGCGGCGCAGGCCCCACTGCGTCACCCGCAGCATCGCCTCCGCGACGATGCCCGAGCTCATCTTCGAGGTGCCGCGCAGCCGATCGCGGAACGTGATCGGCACCTCGGCGACACCGAAGCCGGCATCGAGCGTGCGCAGCGTCATGTCGATCTGGAAGCAGTAGCCGTGCGAGTGCACGTCGTCCAGCGGGATGGCGCGGAGGGTCTCGGCGCGGTACGCGCGGTAGCCGGCGGTCGAGTCGCGCACCCGGATGCGCAGGGCGATCCGCGCGTACGCGTTCGCCCCCTCGCTCAGCCACCGCCGGCGGGCGGGCCAGTCCACGACCTCGCCCCCGGCGACCCAGCGCGAGCCGATCACGACGCCGGGGCGGTCGGCGGCATCGAGGCGGGCGAGGAGCGCGGGGAGGGCCGATGCCGGGTGCGAGCCGTCGGCATCCATCTCGACCAGCACCTCGTGGCCGGCGGCGAGCGCGGTGCGGAAGCCCGCGAGGTAGGCCTGGCCGAGCCCGGCGCGCTCGGTGCGGTGCAGCACCGTGACCCGGGGATCGGCGGCGGCGAGCCGGTCGGCCAGGGCGCCGGTGCCATCCGGGCTGTCGTCGTCGACGACGAGGATGGCGACATGCGGGTCGGCTGTGAAGACCGCCGCGACCGCCCCCTCGAGATTCTCGATCTCGTCGAAGGTGGGGATGATCACGACGGTACGGGCGGGAGCCGATCCGGGGACCATGATCCGTTCAGCGTATGGGAACGACTCACGGCATGATGGACGATCGTGATCATCTCCGTCATCGGATGCGGCTACCTCGGTGCGGTCCATGCGGTCGCCATGGCCTCGCTGGGTCACCAGGTGATCGGCGTCGATGTCGACGGTGAGAAGGTCGCGAGACTCTCCGCGGGTCGAGCACCATTCTTCGAGCCCGGTCTTGATGAGTTCCTCACCCAGGTGATGGCCACGGGCCGCCTGACGTTCTCGACCGACATGGCGCAGATCCATCCGGCTGAGGTGCACTTCGTCGCGGTCGGCACACCCCAGAGCGCGACCGGGGCCGCCGACTTGCAATACGTGGACGCCGCCGTGGACGCGGCCCTGCCGCACGTTGTGGCGGGATCGCTGTTCGTCGGCAAGTCCACGGTGCCGGTGGGAACGGCGGATCGCCTCGCGACCGCGATCTCGCCGAGCGGCGCCCGGGTCGCCTGGAATCCCGAATTCCTCCGCGAGGGCCATGCCATTCAGGACACGCTCAGGCCGGATCGGATCGTCTACGGGGTCGGAACGGGTGACGAGGAGTCGGTGCGGATGCTCGATGCCGTCTACGCCGACGCTCTCGCGCACGGCGTTCCCCGCATGGTCACGGACTTGCGCACGGCGGAACTCGTGAAGGTCGCGGCGAACGCCTTCCTGGCGACGAAGATCTCGTTCATCAACGCGATGGCCGAGGTCGCCGAGACGGTGGATGCGGACGTTGTGGCGCTGGCCGACGCCATCGGGCAGGACGCGCGGATCGGTCGGCGCTTCCTCGACGCCGGCGTCGGTTTCGGCGGGGGGTGCCTGCCGAAGGACCTTCGGGCGTTCATCGCGCGCTCCGAGGAGCTCGGCTCCGGCGAGGCCACCTCCTTCCTCCGAGAGGTCGATCGGATCAATTCGCGCCGCCGTCAGCGGGTCGTCGACGTCCTCGCCGAGGAGCTCGGCGACCTGAACGGTGCGAGGATCGCCGTGCTCGGCATCGCGTTCAAGCCCGAATCCGACGATGTGCGCGACTCGCCGGCGCTCGAGGTCGTGCGTCGACTCGTGGAGGCGGGCGCCCATGTGACGGCGACGGACCCGCGCGCCATCGCATCGGCTCGTCGCGCTCATCCGGAGCTCACTGTGGACTACCGGGAATCCGCGGAGGAGACGATGCGCGACGCCGACGCGGTCGTCCTCCTCACGGAGTGGGTCCAATTCCGCGACCTCGATCCTCGCGCGGCACGGGCGCTTGTGCGCCGCGCCCTCCTCGTCGACGGACGCAATGCTCTCGACGCGACGGTCTGGGCAGACGCCGGCTGGCGTGTCCGCGGATTGGGCCGAGCTGCCGTCGGCCCCGGCCGGTGAACCTCAGCCGCGCCCGTCATTGTGCGCCCGAGCTCATCGTGCTCGACGAGGCCGGGTCGACCAACGATGAACTCGCCGACCGGGCGGCCGTCGAAGCTCTGCCGCCGTACACGGCGCTCGTCACTGCGCACCAGACCGCGGGCCGCGGGCGGCGCGATCGCGGATGGAGCACTCCGGCCGGCCGGGGCCTGGCGATCTCGGTGCTCCTGCCGTCGCCGCCGCCCGGTGAGGCGGCGTGGCTGCCGCTCGCCGCGGGACTCGCGATGCGCGACTCCGTGGCGGCGCTGCTGCCGCACTCCGACGTGAACGTGAAGTGGCCGAACGACGTACTCGTGGGTGAGCGCAAGGTGTGCGGGGTGCTCGGTCGGCTGACGGCGCAGGGCGTCGTCATGGGTGCCGGCGTGAACGTACGGCTGCGCGCGGACGAGCTGCCCGTCCCCACCGCGACCTCGCTCGTGCTGGCGGGGGCCGCGGACGGGCCGGACCTCGACGACCGGCTGCTCGCGGGTTACCTGGCGCGGATCACCGAGCTCGTCGGCGGGCTGCTCGAGCGGGGTGCGGAGGCGTCGGGGCTGCGCTTGGCCGTCACCGCCGCGTGCGGCACCCTCGGCCGCGAGGTGCGGGTGGAGCTGCCCGGCGGCTCCGAGTTCCGGGGGCGGGCGGTCGCGATCGCGCCGGATGCCCGCCTCGTCGTGCGCACGGCATCCGGCGATGAGAGCGTCGCCGCGGGCGATGTCGTGCACGTGCGCCCGGCGTCGTCGTAGCGCGGGCGAACCGATCGACCCCTCGCCATCCGATCAGGCCCGCGCGGCCTCGATCCGATGGCAAACCGGCGATCGGTTTCTGGAGACCGGGGGCCTGCAGGAGTCAGGCAGCGGGCTCCCCGGTGGCGGGAGCCGGATCGGGGTCGTCGGCGCCGACGGGCGGGAACACGGCGGGCGCCGGGTCGCCCCGGCGGGGGCTGAACACCCACAGCCGGTAGAACGTGAACCGGAAGATCGTGCCGAGCCCGAGGCCGACGACGTTGTTCGCGATGTTGTCGGCGAGCTTGCTCTCGAACCCCAGCACGCGGTGCGAGATCCAGAGGCAGGCGAGCCCGATGAGCAGCCCGCCGAGACTCACGAGGCCGAACTCCACGCCCTCGCGCAGGAGCTGGCGGCCCCGGTGGGCGCGGAAGGTCCAGTGCCGGTTGCCGATCCAGTTGACGACGATCGCGACGAGCGTCGCGATGACGTTCGCATAGAGCTCGCCGTACGCGACCCGCTTCGGGTCGAAGACCGTGAAGAGCAGCAGGTTGAAGACGCCGAGGTTGACCAGGAAGCCGACGGCTCCGACGACGCCGAAGCGCGCGAACTGGCCGAACAGGGTGCGCATGGGGCAGGGGTCTCGATCCGGGATGATGGGGATGTCCGCGCAGTTTAACGACGTCAGGAGGAGCGCGTGCGCGTCGGGGTGATCGGGGGCGGCCAGCTCGCCCGCATGATGGTGCCGCCGGCGATCGCGCTCGGGATCGACATCCGGGTGCTCGCCGAGGCCGAGAACAGCTCGGCCGCGATCGCTGCCACGGCCGTCGGCGACTACACGGATGCCGCGACCGTGCTCGCATTCGCCCGCGATGTCGACGTGGTCACCTTCGATCACGAGCACGTGCCGCAGGACGTTCTCGCCGCCCTCGTCGCGGACGGCGTCGTCGTTCGTCCCGCACCGGATGCGCTGGCGGTGGCGCAGGACAAGCTCGTCATGCGCCGCCGGCTCACGGCGATCGACGCACGCGTGCCGGACTGGGCGGAGGTCGCCGACGCGGAGCAGCTCGGCGCGTTCCTCGCCGATCACGGCGGCCGCGCCGTCGTGAAGACCCCGCGCGGCGGCTACGACGGCAAGGGCGTGCGCGTCGTCGATGCTGCCGACGGCGCGGACGACTGGTTCGCGACCGGCGGCACGCTGCTCGCCGAGGAACTGGTCGACTTCCGCCGCGAGCTCTCGCAGCTCGTCGCGCGCCGCCCGTCCGGCGAGGTGCGGGCGTGGCCCCTCGTGGAGACGGTGCAGCGCGACGGGGTGTGCGCCGAGGTCTTCGCCCCGGCACCGCGGGCGGGCGAGCTGCCCGAGAGGGCGCGCCGCCTGGCGACCCGGATCGCCGAGCGGCTCGACGTCACGGGGGTGCTCGCCGTGGAGCTGTTCGAGACCGCGGAGGGCGGCCTCGCCGTCAACGAGCTCGCGATGCGCCCGCACAACACCGGCCACTGGTCGATCGACGGCGCCGTCACGAGCCAGTTCGAGCAGCACCTGCGGGCGGTGCTCGACCTGCCGCTCGGCGACCCGTCGCCGACCGCGCCGTGGAGCGTCATGATCAACGTGCTCGGCGGCCCCGAGGGGCAGACGATGCCGGAGCGCTACCCGGGTGCCATGGCCGACCGGCCCGAGGTGAAGCTGCACTCCTACGCCAAGACGTCGCGGCCGGGGCGCAAGGTGGGGCACGTCACGGCGACCGGCGACGAGCTGGACGACGCGCTCGCCCGGGCGCGCGCGGCTGCCGCGTTCTTCCAGGGCTGACCCGTACCCTGAGGGGCGTGACCGCCCCCCTCGATCGCACGCCGGCCGGCTCGAGCCCCCTCGACCCGTCGTCGCGAGGCCTCGCTCCGCAGGTCAGTGTCGTCATGGGCTCCGACTCCGACTGGAGCGTCATGGCCGACGCCGCCGCCGCGCTCGACGACTTCGGCATCGCGCACGAGGTCGAGGTCGTCTCGGCGCACCGGACGCCGCGGAAGATGATCGACTTCGGCTCCGAGGCCGCGGGCCGCGGCATCCGGGTCATCATCGCCGGCGCCGGGGGAGCGGCCCACCTGCCCGGCATGCTCGCCTCGGTCACGACGCTGCCGGTCATCGGGGTGCCGGTGCCGCTCGCGAAGCTCGACGGCCTCGACTCGCTGCTGTCGATCGTGCAGATGCCGGCAGGCATCCCCGTCGCGACGGTGTCGATCGGGGGCGCCCGCAACGCGGGGATCCTCGCGGCGCGGATCCTGGCATCCGGAGATGCCGCCCTCACCGCCCGCCTCGCCGCCTACGCCGCCGACCTCGAGCGCCTCGTCGCCCAGAAGAGCGAGGCGCTGAAGAACGCGAAGCTGCAGCCCGACCGGTGAGCCAGAACGCGCTCCGCGCGGCGGATCCCGCGTCGCCCGAGGTCATGAGCAAGCGGGCCTGGTGGCTCGTGGGGCTCAACATCCTCGTGCCCGGGTCGGCGCAGACCCTCGCAGGCAACCGGCGGTTCGGCCGGTTCGCGATGGGGCTGTCGATCCTGTTCTGGATCCTGCTCGCGGCGACGATCGTCGCCGCGCTCGTGCTGCGCGGGCAACTGCTCCTCGTGCTCGCGAACCCGATCGTGCTCTGGGCGCTCGCGGCCGTGCTGGGCCTCTACGGGCTGCTCTGGGTCGTCTGCACGCTCGACACGGTGCGGCTCAGCCGGCTGGTGCGGGTGCGACCCGCGTCGCGGGCGGGCGTCGCCCTGCTCGCGATCGTGGCTCTCGTCGCGACCGGCGGTGCCGCCTTCGCCGGGGCCGCGTTCGCGGGGCGTGCGGCCCACGTGCTGGCCGAGGTCGGCTCCAACACGATCCAGATCATCGGACCCGACGGCAAGCCGATCCAGGTGGGACCGTTCACGGGCAGCGCGAACGTGCTCCTGGTGGGCAGCGATTCGGGCGATGGGAACCCCGCGTACGGGGAACGCGGCGAGGCGCTCAACGACGTCACGATCCTCATCCACCTCTCGACGAAGTCGCAGTCGGCGACGGCGGTCAGCATTCCCCGTGACCTCTACGTGGGTCAGCCCGCGTGCCGCAAGCCGGATGGCACGACCGTCCCCGCGGTGCAGCAGGCCCGCTTCAACACGGCCCTCTCGCGCGGAGGGCTCAGCTGCGTGGTGGCCGCCGTGCAGCAGCTGACGGGCCTGACCATCCCGTACGCGGCTCTCGTGCAGTTCGACGGGGTCGTCGCGATGAGCGACGCCGTGGGCGGCGTGACGGTGTGCCTCGCGGCGCCGATCGACGACCCGTACACCGGGCTCAAGCTGCCCGCGGGGGCGAACACGCTGCAGGGTCAGACCGCGCTGTCGTTCCTCCGGACGCGACACGGGCTCTCGACCGGCAGCGACCTGCAGCGGATCAGCAATCAGCAGGTCTTCCTGTCGGCGCTCGTGCGGCAGATCACGAGCGGGAACACCCTGGGCGACCCGAACAAGGTGCTCGGCCTCGCCGATGCCGCCGCCAAGAACATGCAGCTCAGCACGCAGCTCGGCCAGACCGGCACCCTCGTCTCGATGGCGCTCGCACTCAAGAGCATCCCGTTGGAGCGGATCGCGTTCGTGCAGTACCCCTCCGCGCCCACCTACATCAACGGGCAGAGCGTGACGAGGCCGCTGGCCGACGACGCCGCCGTGCTCACCCAGGCTCTCGCGGACGACAGGGCCGTCGCGGCGGGCGGCCTCGGCGGCGCCGCGGTCGAGAACCCGGCGCCGCCGACCTCCCCGTCGAAGAACGCCTCGGCGAGTCCCAGCCCGACGCCCACCGGCGCCGCAGGGCAGACGCCCGTCAAGCTGCCGTCGTCGATCTCGGGGCAGTCGGCGCAGCAGCGGACCTGCTCCGCCGGCCGCGGCTGAACGGGCGACGCGGCGTTACAGGTCGGCGTGCAGCTGCCAGACCTTCTCGCCGGCGTCGCGCCAGCTGAACAGGCGGGCGCGGTCCGCGGCGGCGACCGCGAGCCGCTCGCGCAGGGCGTCGTCGTCGAGCACCCCGCGCAGCGCGTCGGCGAGGCGGGCCGGGAAGCGCCCGGCGTCGCCGCGCTCGACGACGAGGCCGGCATCCGCGGCCACCTCCACGAGCGCCGGGGCGTCGGAGAGCACGACGGGCAGTCCGAACGCGAACGCGTCGATCATCGCGAGGCTGAAGCCCTCGGCGAGGCTGGGCTGCACGAAGACCTCCGCGCCGTCGAGCACGGCCCCGAGGTCGTCGTCGCCGAGCCGATCGAGCACGTGCACGCGCTCGACCGCTCCCGCCTCGGTGGCCGCGGCCAGCACCTCGTCGTGGGCGGCGGCGGCGCCCACCACGACCAGGTCGCGGTCGCGGATGCGGCTCATCGCCGTCAGCAGTGCCGCCAGACCCGTGCGCGGCTCCCACCCGGTGACCGCGAGCACGTAGCGCGCGGGCAGTCCGAGGGCGCCGCGCCGTGCGGACGCGTCGACCGGGCGGCTCAGGGTCGTGCTCGGTGCCCCGCCGATGACGCGCAGCCGGTCTCCGAGTCCGAGCTCCTCGTCGAGGTCCGCGGCGACGGCGTGAGTGGGGACGACGACGGCATCGGCATACCGCTCGGCGCGCCGGGCCATGGCGCGCGTCCACGAGACGGTGCGTGCCGGGAGCAGGTCCGGCTGGGTCCAGGCGATCGCGTCGTGGATCGTCACGGCGATCTGGGATGCGGGATCCGCCGCGCGGTCGTGTCGTCGCAGCGGAGCGAGCAGGCTCGTCGCGTGCACCATGCCCGTCCCCGGCAGGACCGTGATCCCGCGCTGCCAGGCGGCGGCGAGTTCCCGGCGGGCGAGGGCGCTCTTGCGCAGCGGCAGCCCGGGCAGGCGCTCGGCGAGCAGCCGGTCCGCCTCCGGCGACGACGCGACGATGCCGGTCACCTCGGTGCCGGGCGGACGCGTCGCGACGACGGCGCGGGTGAGCTCCTCGGCATAGCGCGCGACACCGGCCGTGCCGTTCACGATCTCGTCGACGATCACCCGCAACGGGATCATGCGCTCATCGCAGAGCCGCGCGGGCCTTGAGCGGCTCCCACCACGCACGGTTGTCGCGGTACCACTGCACCACGTCGGCGAGCCCCTGCTCGAACGCCACCTGCGGCTCGTAGCCGAGCTCGGCGCGGATCTTCGAGATGTCGACGGAATAGCGCAGGTCGTGGCCCTTGCGGTCCTCCACCTGATCGACATACGACCAGTCGCGTCCGGTCGCCTCGAGCAGCTTCTGCGTCAGGTCTCGGTTGCTGAGCTCAGTGCCGCCGCCGATGTTGTAGGTCTCACCGGCCCGCCCGCGAGCCGTGACCAGCGCGATCCCGCGGGTGTGGTCGTCGACGTGCAGCCAGTCGCGGATGTTCTCTCCCGTGCCGTAGAGCGGCACGTGCGCGCCGTCGATGAGGTTCGTGACGAACAGCGGGATCAGCTTCTCGGGGAAGTGGTAGGGCCCGTAGTTGTTCGAGCAGCGCGTGATCGAGAGGTTCATGCCGTGTGTGCGGAAGTAGCTGCGGGCGAGCAGGTCGCTGCCGGCCTTGCTCGCGGAGTACGGGGAGTTCGGCTCGAGCGGGCGGTCCTCGGCCCAGGAGCCCTCGGCGATCGAGCCGTACACCTCGTCGGTGCTCACGTGCACGAATCTCCGGATGCCGGCCCGCAGGCTCGCATCCAGCAGCCGTTGGGTGCCGAGCACGTTCGTCTCGACGAAGATGCCGGAGTCGCGCACGGAGCGATCGACGTGCGACTCGGCGGCGAAGTGGACGACCGTGTCGATGCCGGGCAGCACGTCGTCGAGGGCACCGGCGTCGCGGATGTCGGCCTGGACGAACGTGTAGCGCGGGCTGTCGGCCACGGGCGCGAGATTCGCGAGATTGCCCGAGTAGGTGAGCGCGTCGTACACGACGACCTCGGCTCCCTCGAACCCGGGATACGCGTCTTCGAGGGTGCGTCGGACGAAGTTGGAGCCGATGAATCCGGCTCCGCCGGTGACGAGGATCTTCACGACGGGATGCTCTCTTTCCAGGGCGGGGGCCGCCCGGAAGTCTATCGGGAGGCCGTTGCTAGGATCGCCGGGTGCAGATCCGAGAGCTCTCGATCCCGGACGCCTACGAGATCACCCCGGTACAGCACCGTGACGACCGGGGGGTCTTCCTCGAGTGGTACCGGTTCGATCGACTGGCGGAGGCGGTCGGGCACTCGCTGGACCTCCGGCAGGGCAACACCTCGGTGTCCCGTCGGGGATCGGTGCGCGGCATCCACTTCGCCGACGTCCCGCGCGGTCAGGCCAAGTACGTGACCGCCACCCGCGGCGCGGTCCTCGACTACGCCATCGACATCCGGGTCGGCTCGCCGACGTTCGGGCGGTGGGACAGCGTGCTGCTGGATGACGTCGACCGCCGGGCCATCTACGTGGCCGAGGGTCTCGGGCACTGCTTCGTCGCCCTGACCGACGACGCGACCGTGAGCTACCTCGTGAGCGACACCTACAGTCCGACGGCTGAGCACGGGGTGAACCCCCTCGACGAGACGATCGGCCTCGTCTTTCCGCCTGAGGCCGGTGAGCCGCTCCTGTCGCCGAAGGACACCGAGGCACCCGGGCTCGAGCAGGCGGTCGCCGCCGGCCTGCTCCCCGACTTCGCCGCCGTGCGCGCCTACTACGAGGACCTGAGTCGGTGAAGGGCATCATTCTCGCCGGAGGCACCGGCAGCCGACTGTGGCCGATCACGCAGGCCATCTCCAAGCAGTTGATGCCCATCTACGACAAGCCGATGGTCTACTACCCGTTGTCGACCCTCATGATGGCGGGCATCCGCGACATCCTGATCATCACGACCCCCGAGCATCACGAGCAGTTCCGCGGTCTCCTCGGGGATGGGTCCCGGCTGGGCATCGAGGTGCAGTACGCCGTCCAGCCCTCACCCGACGGTCTCGCCCAGGCATTCATCATCGGCGAGGACTTCATCGGTGAGGACTCCGTGGCCCTGGTGCTCGGCGACAACATCTTCCACGGCGCCGGTCTCGGCTCATCGCTGCGCGGCAACCTCGACCTCAGCGGGGGACTGATCTTCGCGTACCAGGTGGCCGATCCGGAGCGGTACGGGGTCGTCGAATTCGACGACCAGTTCACGGCGCTCTCGATCGAGGAGAAGCCGGAGCATCCCAAGAGCCAATACGCCGTGCCCGGCCTGTACTTCTACGACAACGAGGTCGTCGGGATCGCGAAGACGGTCGAGCCCAGCGCGCGCGGCGAGATCGAGATCTCGACCGTCAACGAGCGTTACCTCCAGGCCGGACGCCTGCGGGTGCAGGTGCTCGACAGGGGCACCGCGTGGCTCGACACGGGCACCTTCGAATCGATGATGCAGGCGTCGGAGTACGTGCGTGTGATCGAGGACCGCCAGGGCTTCAAGATCGGCTGCATCGAGGAGATCGCCTGGCGCAACCGCTGGATCGATGACGAGCAGCTCGCCGCCCTGGCGTCGCCGCTCGCCAAGAGCGGCTACGGGCTCTACCTCGAAGGGCTGCTGGGCGGTCGGTGAGCGTGGCCCAGCGGATTCTCATCGTCGGGAGGGGCACGGCTGGCACCTCTCTCGCGCGGAGCATCCGCGAATCCGGCGGCGAGGTCGTCGGATTCCTCGATGACGCCGTCGTCGACGACGAAGTGCTCGGCACGCTCGCCGACGCGTCGCGGGTCATCGCGCAGCACGAGGTCGGGATGGTGTACTTCGCCATCCCATCCGTCGATGCGGGAGTGCTGCGGTCGTTCCTCGACTCCGTCGATTCGGATCACGTCGAGATCGCGATCGTGCCGCGCACGTACCGCACCCTGGCCAAGGAGCAGGTCGATCTCTCCGACTTGACGGATGTCGACGTCCTCGACCTCGTCGGACGTAAGCCGGTCAAGCACGACCTCCTCGAGTCGGCCGCCTTCCTCCGCGGACAGCGTGTGCTCGTCACGGGTGCGGCCGGATCGATCGGCTCGACGCTCGTGCGTCAGATCGCGACCATGGATCCCGATGCGATCGTCTGTGTCGACTGGTGGGAGAACGGGATGTTCTTTCTCGAGCAGGAGTTCGCCGACGATCCGCGGATCTCCTATCATGTCGCGGACGTCAAGAGCTCCGCACGCCTGAAGGCCGTCTTCGCCGAGATGCGGCCGACGGTGGTGTTCCACGCAGCCGCCTACAAGCACGTGCCGATGATGCAGCGTGACCCGGTCGAGGCCATCAACAACAACATCGGGGGCAGCGTCGCCGTCATGCGCACGGCGGTCGAGGCCGGCGTACGGCACGTCGTCTATGTCTCGACCGACAAAGCCGTCAATCCGGTGAATGTCATGGGCGCGACCAAACGCATCGGCGAGATCGCCATGACGGACCTCGCGCGCCATTCGTCCGCCACTTCGTTGACCGCGGTGCGGTTCGGAAATGTCATCGAGAGCAACGGAAGCGTCATGCAGACCTTTCGGAGCCAGCTCGCGCGCCGCGCTCCCCTGACGGTGACGGATCCCGAGGTCACCCGGTTCTTCATGACGCTCGACGAAGCGGCGCAGCTCGTGATCCAGTCCGCGTTCATCGGCGCCAGCGGCGACATCTTCGTGCTCGACATGGGCGAGCCGGTGCGGATCATGGACCTGGCGGCGAGCCTGTCGAGACTCGTCGATCCCCCCGCCGACATCGAGATCATCGGGCTGCGGCCGGGCGAGAAGATGTACGAAGAGCTGAGTTACGAGCCCGATCGCATCGCGCCGACCCGGAATCCCAAGATCTTCGCCGTCACCGACGACGTCGTCACCGACCCGACAGCATTCATGCTCGGCGTCGCGGATCTGCTGGAGCGCGCACAGCGGTTCGAGATCAGCAGGGCGGAGATCGTCGACGCCCTCCGGGTCCTGGGCTTCGCGATCCGATGACGGTTCGGGTGCTCGTGACGGGCGCCGACGGCCGCATCGGCGCCCGACTGCCGCAGACGCCGGGCGTCAGCTGGATCCGCGCTTCTCATGCCGAGCTCGACGTGGCCGATCGTGCAGCCTGGCGTGAGGCGCTCACGGCGAAACGGCCGGAGGTGGTCGTGCAACTCGCCGGAATGACGAGCGCAGGCACGGATCCCGGCGCGATGCGCCGCGTGAACGTCGACGCCGTCCGCCTGCTCGCCGAGGAGGCGGCGAGGGCCGGTGCCGGCATCGTGCTCGCGTCGTCGGCCGCCGTCTACGGCGACCGCCACGAGCGTCCGGTCGACGAATCATCGGCCCTCGACGGCGTCGGACCCTACGCCGAGTCGAAGATCGCCGCCGAGGAGCTGCTCTCGACCGCCGTCGTACGCGGTGACCTGCGCGCAGCCGCAGCGCTGCGGATCTTCAACGTGTTCGGCCCCGGGATGCGGGACTCACTGGTCAACAGGCTCCAGTCGGCCGTCGCCGGTCCGCCCGTCCCACTGCGCGGTCCACGCGGTTTCGTCCGCGACTACGTGCACGTCGACGATGTCGGCGAAGCGCTGGCGCGTGCGGCTCGTGGCCTCGAGCCCGGATGGCTGCCGGTCAACGTCGGCCGAGGCATCCCCGTCGACAATCAGGACCTCGCCGGATCGCTGGGGCTGACCGAAGGCGTCGCGTTCGTCTGGGCGGACGGGCCGCCGAGTTTCAGTTGCGCCGTGGTCGACCGCGCGGCCGCGGTGTTCGGGGTCCGTCCCGCGCGCGGACCCACCGCAGTCGGTGGAACACTCTAGGCTCGACGCGTGCGTGCGCGACTGAAGCACATCGCCGCCACGACGGTCCGGCTTGCGCTCAGACACGGGATGTTCACCTCCCGTGGCACCAGGTGGTCGTTGACGGGGCATGAGACCCCGGTGCTCATGTGCCTGTGGAATCGTCCGGAGCGGATCGGCGCCGTGCTCGAGCAGCTCGACCGGCAGGACCATCCCGACGGCGTGCGTCTCTATCTCTGGAACAACCGCCGATCGGACCACGGCCGATATCTCCAGGCCATCGATGCGTTCCGGCCCGCGGGCTCCCTCCATGCCGTCGACATCGCGAAGAGCCCGTTCAACCTGGGGTCGATCGCCCGCTTCTACTGGGCGCGCCGGCTGCAGCGCCGGGGGCGTGATGCACCCGTGATCGTCCTCGACGATGACGAGCAGATCCCCGACGATTTCGTCTCCATCGCTCTCGCGGCCTATCGGCCCGACGAGGTGGCCGCGTTCTGGGCGTTCAGGGTACTGGGCGACTATTTCGACCGAGCGCCGGTGGCTCCCGGCGAGGAGGCCGACCACGTCGGGCCGGGTGGCATGGTCTGCTCGCTGCGGCTGTTCTCCGACCTGCGCTTCTTCACGAAGATCCCGGCGCGCTACTGGATGCTCGACGACATCTGGTTCACCCACTTCGCACGTCACTCCGGTCGCCGTCTCGTCAAGCTCCCGGTCGAACTCGAGTTCGTGCTCGAGGAGACCAATCAGCACTGGGGCCAGTCGGGGGAGAAGATCGAGTTCTACCGGGAGCTGCAGCGAGCATCGCCGCTGGACTGAGGAGCGCTCGAGTGGATTGACGCGCCGCGCTCCGCGCCGCAGGTGTCGGGATCGCCGGGTACTGTCGGGCGGGGATGCGATCGGCGGGGATCATGGCGGTAGGAGACGGCAGGACGAAGCGGCGGCGCGCTCGGGGGCGGCGCGCACGCGGGTTCGGATTCGTCACGATGGTCGCGGCACTGGCGACCGGAGCCGTCATCGCGCTGGTCCCGGTGACGCCGCTGACGTCCGCGGCTCCCGCTCAGGCGGCGGTCGCGAGCCAGTTCAACCCGGGCTTCATCGTGACGGATCAGAACTTCTACGACGGCAACGCCATGTCGATCGCGGACGTGCAGAACTTCCTCAACTCGAAGGTCTCCTCGTGTGCGGCGGGGTACGTCTGTCTGAAGAACTACGTCGACACGACACGAACCGTGCCGGCCACACCGATGTGCTCCCAGTACAACGGCGGGGTCCCGGAGAGCGCCGCCACGATCATCGTCAAGGTCGCGCAGGCGTGCGGCGTGAGTCCGAAGACCATCCTGGTCACCCTCCAGAAGGAGGAAGGGCTCGTCACCAGTACCGCCCCCAGCGCGGGGCGTTATCGGATTGCCATGGGGTACGCCTGTCCCGATACGGCGGCGTGCGACTCCCAGTACTACGGCTTCTTCAATCAGGTGTTCGCCGCGGCGTACCAGTTCAAGCGATACACGATGCCGCCTGGCACCGGCGCCGGCACGATCTACGACACGCGCTGGGATCTCTCCTACCCGGTCGGCAAGGTCTCCGCCGTGTACTGGAGCCCCAATCACGCCTGCGGCGCCAGCAATGTCTTCATCCAGAATCAGGCGACCCACGCGCTCTACCTGTACACGCCGTACACACCGAACGCCGCGGCGCTCGCGAATCTCTACGGGACGGGCGACGGATGCTCGTCGTATGGCAACCGGAACTTCTGGGTCTACTGGAGCGACTGGTTCGGCTCCCCCACCAACAACAACTCGCCGTACGGCGAGATCACGGCGACGACGCCGAAGCAGAACGCGATCGGGGTGCACGGCTGGGCGGTCGACCCGGACACCGGGGCCAACTCCGACGTCTCCCTGTCGGTGCGCCTGTACGTCGACGGCGCCGACGCGGGACTCTACGTGGCCGACAAGACCGACGCGGCTCTCGCGCAGCGGTACGCGTACTACGGAACCAAGCACGTCTTCGACGTGACGCTGTCGGGCGTCTCACCGGGCATCCACTCGATCTGCGCCCGTGCCGTCAACATCGGCGCCGGCGCCAACAACACGTTCGCCTGCACAACGTCGGTGTCCCAGTTCTGCGGCACGAATCCCGTGTGCCCGAGCGCCCAGCGCACGGCCGATGACAACCGGTTCTCGCAGGCGGTCGCGATCTCGCGCGCCGCGTTCCCGACCGGCGCGCCGGTCGTCTATATCGCGAGCGGTCTCAACTACCCCGACGCGCTGAGCGCCGCTCCGCTCGCGGCGAGAGCCGGCGGACCGCTGCTCCTGTCGGCGAGTACCTTCCTCCCGCCCGAGACGTCCGCCGAGATCTCCCGGCTGCACCCGTCGTCGATCGTGATCGTGGGCGGACCGAATTCGGTGAACGCGGCCGTCGAGTCGTCCTTGAACGCGATCGCGCCGACCACCCGGATCACGGGAGCCGATCGGTACGAGGTCTCTCGCAACGTGGCGTCGAAGTTCGGCACCTCCATCCCGGACCTCTACATCGCGACAGGTGACAACTTCCCCGATGCGCTCAGCGCCGACAGCGTCGGCAGCTATCTCGGGCGCCCCGTCATCCTCGTGCCAGGCGGCGCGGCGACGCTCGACCCCGCGACGGAGCAGTTCATCCGGACGCACGGGGTGCAGCGCGTGACGATCGTCGGGGGACCGGTGTCGGTGACGCCGGGGATCCAGACCGCGCTCAACGCGATCGTGCCGACCACTCGCGCCACCGGGTCCGATCGATTCGAGGCGTCGGAGGCGGCGAACCACGCGGTGTTCACGAACGCATCCCAGATCTATCTGGCGACGGGGCTGAACTTCCCCGACGCGCTCGGAGGCGCGGTCCTGGCGGCGAAGAAGGGGGCGCCGTTGTTCCTGGTCGCGACCAACTGCATCCCGGCATCCATCACGCAGGACATCGTGTCGATGCACGCGACCACCGTCACGCTGCTCGGCGGCGTGAACTCGCTGGCGCCCACGGTGCAGCAGCTGGCGCGCTGCAACAGCTGAGCGCCGGGACGCCGGCGGCTCAGTGCGAGCGGCTCAACCAGCGGCTGCGCGCCTCGAGACCGATTCGAAGCGCCGCTCGCAGCGGCAGCAGATACCACGAGGCGTACTTCCGCGACAGATAGCGGTACGCGCTCTGGTGATGCACCCGCTCCATCGCGCGGGAGTCGTTCGTCGTCGAATGCGCGCCGGTGTGGGTGACGATGGCACTCGGAAGGTAGACGTTCTGCCAGTGCGCCTTCTGCATCCGGGCGCCGAGATCGACGTCCTCGAAGTACATGAAATACTCGGCGTCGAATCCGCCGATGGCGTCGTAGGCGGAGCGGCGCAGAAGCAGGCAGGCACCCGAGAGCCATCCGGTCGCCCGCTCGCGCGTCACGTCCGGCGTCGCGCGATAGACCCGCGTCCACGGGTTGGCGGGCCACATCCGTACGAACAGGGCGTGTCCGAGCCCGACCCGTAACGAGGGCAGCGGACGCGCCGAGGGGTACAGGGCGCCGTCGCCCTCGAGCACCCTGGGTCCGAAGGCACCGCCCTCCGGGTGGGCCGCGGCTCGATCGAGCAGCTCGTCGAGGGCGCCGGGAGTGAACGTCACATCGGGATTCGACGCGAGCACGAACGGGATCTCGGGGTCGAGCTCCTCGATCCCGGCCTCGATGCCGGCGCCGTACCCGACGTTCCTGTCGAGCACCAGGAATCGTGCCCCGTGCTCGGTCGCGATCGCGCGAGCCGGCTCCGGATCCGCCGACGCGTTGTCCACGACGACGACGTCGACCTCGCGGCCGGTCGCCGAGGCCAGTGACGAGAGGAACGCGCGCAGCGTCTCGCCGGTGTTGTAGGTGACGGTGACGACTCCCACGGCGGCCGGGCTCACGGGACCTCGCGGAATTCGGGGGTGGAGTGGACGACACCGACGGACAGGCCGTCGTCGCTGGTGTTGAAGTCGGCCACCTGGCTCGCGTCGTGCAGGTGTCGTCCCGCGAAGTCCATGACCGAGACGTTGATGAAGTACTTTCCGGGGCCGAGTCGCAGGTCATCGAGCACGAGCTGGACCGTGCGGCGGCCGTCGAGCGGTCCGAAGAGCGTCCCCGTGCGCTTGGAGGTGGTCGCATAGACGATCTGCCCCAACTCGCTGCCGATCTGCACGGCACAGATCCAGTCGGCGAGGCCGCTGCGGTCGTCGATGACGGCGCGCACCACGAGGCGGTCGCCGGGCTGTACGGCATCGCCCGCCTGCCGTCCCTGTGCGATCGCGGAGACCTCCACGATGCCTCCGCGCCCCTCGACACCCAGCTCCTCTCGCCGGCGCGATTCGAGGAGGTCGCGGAAGAGCCGCACGGCCACGCTCGGATCCCCGTCGTGCACGACCTCGCCGCGATTGAGCAGAACGACGCGGTCGCACAGCTCCTGGATCTGCGCCATCGAATGACTGACGACGATGATCGTTCGTCCCTCCTCCTGGAAGGACCGGATCTTGTCCATGCACTTGCGTTGGAACGCCTCATCACCGACGCTCAGCACCTCGTCGACGAGGAGCAGATCCGGGTCCGAGTGCACGGCCACCGCGAATGCCAGGCGCACGTACATCCCCGAGGAATAGAACTTGACCTGCGAGTCGATGAACTCGCCGATGGACGCGAACGCGAGGATGTCGTCGAGTCGCGCGTCGGTCTCGGCGCGGCTGAGCCCCAGTATCGAGGCGTTCAGGTACACGTTCTCGCGGCCGGTGAGATCCGGGTGGAATCCGGCGCCCAGTTCGAGCAACGCGGCGATCCGCCCGCGACGCTCCACCGATCCGGTCGTCGGGTCGATGATCCCGCCGAGCACCTTGAGCAGCGTGCTCTTGCCGGAGCCGTTGTGCCCGATCAGGCCGACCGTCGCTCCCGCCCGGATCGTGAGATCGATGTCCCGCAGCGCCCAGAAGTCCTCGCGGTGGCGGCGTCCCAGACGCCCGAGGGTGACCAGCCGCTCCTTGAGGGAGTTGTCCTTGCGCACAACGAAGCGCTTCGATACGTTCTTCGTGCGCACGATGTCGGGGCGCTCGACGGCGGTCACCGGATCAGTCATCGGGGTCGCCTCACAGCTCCTGCGCGAAATTGCCCTGCAGCCGCGAGAACACGCGCTGGAAGACGACCAGCAGCACGAGCCCGACTACGAAGGCGATGACGAGACGCATCAACAGGAGGCCGGGGTAGGGCGTGCTGTCACTCGAGGTCCAGAAGGCCTTCTGGAATGCGAGCACCGACAGCGTGACGGGGTTGTCGGTGTAGATCTCCAGTAGCACTCCGTTGCCCAGCACGTCGCGCACGAACCGCCACGCGTAGACGATCGGCGATGCCCACAGGAGCAGGAGCAGGAGCACCTCGACGAGGTAGCCGATGTCGCGCAGGTAGACGTTGACCGCCGAGAGCAGCAGCC
The DNA here is from genome assembly GCF_039531715.1 of Pseudolysinimonas kribbensis. Taxonomy (NCBI): domain Bacteria; kingdom Bacillati; phylum Actinomycetota; class Actinomycetes; order Micrococcales; family Microbacteriaceae; genus Pseudolysinimonas; species Pseudolysinimonas kribbensis. The sequence goes on from NZ_BAAAQO010000003.1 coordinate 114,108, forward strand.
CGAACGCGAGCCCGTAGACGAGGAGCACGAGGATGCCCGGGATCGCGTACAGCAGGTCGACATCGAACGGCACGTGCCAGGTGACCACCGTCGCCAGCAGCAGGATCGCGAGCTGCATGATGAAGTTGAACAGGGCCGAACCGACGCTCGCGATCGGGAACACCTCGCGCGGGAGGTAGACCTTCTTGATCAGGCCCGAGTTGCCGACGATCGAGCTGGTGGCGCTGCCGATGACCTCCGAGAAGAGGCTGTAGGCCGTGAGTCCGGCGAAGATGTACACCGCGAACTCCGGGATGCCCCGCTCCGCCTGCAGGAACTTGCCCACGACGACGTAATAGATGACGAGCTGGGTCAGCGGGCGGATCAGGGTCCAGACGAAGCCGAGGGCGCTGTCCTTGTAGCGCGACTTGAGGTCGCGTCGCACGAGCAGCCCGAGCATCTCGCGGTGCCGCAGGATCTCGCGGAGCGAATGGATCGTGCCGGCCAGCGAGGTGACCGATGCCGTCGAGACGAAGGGTTGCTTGTCGAGCAGTCGGTAGCGATCCTCGGCAGTGGTCATCAGCTCTTCTCGGCCAGGTGGCGGGCCGGGCAAGTATAGCCTCGGGCACTCCGCGAACGTCGGGCGCCCCCTTGGTAGAGTGGGGCGCGTTTTGTCCGCCGTCGAAGGGCCGCCATGCCACAGGCACGACCCGACGTCGTCTCGGTCGTCCTCGTCAACTTCCGCGGTTCCGCCGACACGATCGAGGCGGTCGCGCGGCTCCGCGAGCAGAATTGGCCGGCCGAGCGGCTCGAGATCGTCGTCGTCGAGAACGGATCCGGTGACGACAGTCTCGAACGGCTGCGCGCCGGCGCCCCCGGCGTCGTGCTCGTCGAGTCGGCCGACAACCTCGGGTTCGCCGGCGGATGCAACCTCGGCGTGGCCCGCAGCTCCGGCGGTGTGATCGCCTTCCTCAACAACGACGCGCGTCCGGACCCGGACTGGATCGCGGCCGCGATGCGGGAGTTCGACCGCTCGCCCCGAGTCGGTGCCGTCGCGAGCCGGGTGCTCGACTGGGACGGCAAGCTGGTCGACTACATCGGCTCGGCGATGACCTGGTTCGGCCAGGGGTACAAGCCGTTCACGGCGGAGCCTGCGCCGACCCGGCCGGACGCGGCGCGGGACGTGCTCTTCGGCACGGGATCGGCGATGTTCGTCCGCCGCTCGGCCTACGACGAGCTCGGGGGCTTCGACGAGCGCTTCTTCATGTTCTTCGAGGACGTGGACTTCGGCTGGCGCCTGAACCTGCGGGGATGGCGGTTCGCCTACGTCCCGGAGTCGCTGGCGTTCCACAAGCACCACGCGTCCATGACCTCGTTCGGGGCGCACAAGGAGCAGTACCTGCTCGAGCGCAACGCGCTCTTCACCCTGTACAAGAACGCGTCCGACGAGACGCTCGCCCAGGCGCTCCCCGCGGCCATGGCGCTCGCGGTGCGCCGCGGCATCACGCGGGCCGGCCTCGACTCGGCCGAGTTCGAGCTCACCCGCGGCGGTCCCGACGACGCCGCCGAGACGGTGCCGCGCCAGGGTCTCGTGCCGCTGTACGCCATCGACCGGTTCGTCGAGGAGCTACCCGGCCTGAAGGCCGCGCGCGACGCCGTCCAGGCGAGCCGCGTGGTCTCGGATGCCGCGATCTGGCGGCTGTTCGGCAGCGCCGACGAGCCGGTGCTGCAGGACCCCGACTTCCTGCGCGGATACGAGAACATCGCCGGTGCGTTCGACGTCACCGAACCGCCGACCGCGACGCGCGTTTTGGTGGTGACCGGGGATCCGATCGGTCCGCTTCTGGCCGGCCCTGCCATCCGGGCCTGGAACATCGCCGAGCGCCTGTCGGCCGACAACGACGTGACGCTGCTCACGATGAGCCGTCTGGAGCGGGTCCCGGCGCCGTTCGAGCTCGCGCGCGTGCTGGCCGGCGACGACCGGGCGTTCGCCCGCTACGAGCGCTGGGCCGACGTCATCGTCTTCCAGGGCCAGGCGATGGCCGTCTTCGAGCCGCTGCGCACCACCGACAAGGTCGTCGTCGTCGACATCTACGATCCGATGCACCTCGAGCAGCTCGAACAGGGACGCGAGCTCGGCTCCGTCAACTGGGCCAAGGCGGTCGAGGACGCCACAGACGTGCTCAACCAGCAGCTCGAGCGCGGGGACTTCTTCCTTGTCGCGTCCGAGCGCCAGCGCCACTTCTTCCTGGGCCAGCTCGCCGGGCTGGGCCGGGTGAACCCCTCGACCTACGAGGGCGATCCCGATCTGCGCGGCCTCGTCGACGTCGTGCCCTTCGGGCTGTCCCCGGAGCGCCCCGCGCATCGCGAACAGGTGCTGAAGGGCGTGCGGCAGGGCATCGGCGCCGACGATGCGGTCGTGCTCTGGGGCGGCGGGCTCTACAACTGGTTCGACCCCGCCACCCTGATCCGTGCGGTCGCCGACCTCGCGACCCGGCGCCCGAACGTGCGCCTGTTCTTCCAGGGCACCCGGCATCCGAACCCCGATGTGCCCGAGATGGACATCGTCGCGTCGTCGCGGGAGCTCGCGCAGCAGCTGGGCGTGCTCGACCGCAACGTGTTCTTCAACGACGCCTGGGTCGCCTACGCGGATCGGCAGAACTACCTGCTCGAGGCCGACGCGGGGGTGAGCACCCACTTCGCGCACGTCGAGACCACGTTCTCGTTCCGCACCCGGATCCTCGACTACCTGTGGGCCGGATTGCCCATGGTCGTGACCGCCGGCGACCACTTCGCGGAGCTGGTGGAGCGCGAGGAACTCGGGGTCGTCGTCCCCGCGGAGGACGACGCGGTGCTCGCCGACGCGCTCGAGAAAGTCCTGTTCGACGATGCGTTCCGCGCCCTCGCCCGCGCGAACATCGAGCGGGTGCGCTCGGACTACACCTGGGACCGCGTGCTCGAACCCCTCGTGCGGTTCGTCGCTGAGCCCCATCCCGCGCGCGACCGTGGCGGTGTCGTCAGCGCGTCCGCGCAGCGGGCGCGGCGCCGCCGGTCCCGAAGCGGTCTGCGGCACGACGCCGGACTGGTGCTGCACTACCTGCGTCACGGCGGTCCCCGGGTCGTCCTCTCCAAGGTGAGCCGCCGCCTGCGACGGCGACGGTGAAGGAGAGCGTCCGCACGCGGTGGACGCGGTGGGTCGAGCCGCGATCCGACGGGCTGCCCAACTGGCGGGTTCTCGCGTGGTTCCCCGCGCTCGCAGCGCTCGCGACCGCCGTGCTGATCCTGCTGCGCATCAGCGGCACGTCGTCCGGCATCCACTTCCGCACCTTCGGAACGGGGCACGATCCTCGCCTGCTGCTCGGCACGCCGCGGCTGATCCGCTCCGACGAATGGCTCGACAACCAGGGGTGGACGGTCTCCCAGGCGCACTCGGGGTTCCCCGTCGTCAATCCGGTCTTCCCCGGGGGCATGGATGCCACGGTCCTCCAGGAGCTGCCCACCCGCGACTGGTCGACGGTGTTCCGTCCTCACGAGTGGGGTTACCTGCTGTTCGGCCTCGACACGGGCATCGCCTGGTTCTGGTGGGTCCCCGCACTCGCGCTCGTCGTGGGGGCGTACCTCGCCATCATCACGTTCCTGCCCCGCCGACCTCTGAGCGCGGCTCTCATCGCCGGCGCGGTGTTCTTCTGCCCGACGTTCCAGTGGGACTGGGGGCCCAATGTGCTCTGGCCCGCCGCCTGGGCGCTCCTTGCGATGGCCGCGATCCGGTGGACGCTCGCGACCTCGAAACGCCACGGCGGCTGGGTCTGGGCGGCGATCATCGGCTGGTCCGCCGTGACGACGGCCATGGGGCTGTACGTGCCGTTCATCGTGCCGTGCGTCGCGGTGGTCGTCGCGTTCGCGATCGGCGCGATCGCCCAGCACCGGTCCGAGACGCGCGAGAGCTTCCTCGCCATCGGCCGCCGGCTCATCCCTCTGGCGATCGCGGCGGTCGTCGCGGCCGGGGTGCTGGCCGCCTGGGTCGCGACGCGGGCCGCGACCTTCGCGGCCGCCACCGGGACCTTCTACCCCGGACAGCGCTCCGTGCCATCCGGCCAGCTGCCCGCCGCCGACCCCGGCCTCGCGGGCTCCCTCGGCGCGGTGTTCGGGCAGTCGCTCAACGACGATTCCCTGAACACCGTGCTCGGATCGAGCGCCTCGATCGCCGCCACGGTCCCGCTGTTCGCGGCCTTCGTCATCCCGGGTTTGGTTGTGCTGGTCGTGCGCGGGTTCCGACGCGACCGTCGGATCGACTGGCTTGCCGTCGCCGTGATCGCCATGTGCGTGGTGGTCGCGGTCTACCTCCTCGTGCCAGGCCTGGACTTCGTCGGCAAGGTGCTCCTCTTCGACCGGGTGACGCCGACGCGATGGCGCGTGATCCTCGCCGTGCTGCTGCCCCTCCTCTTCGTCCTGGTGGTACGCCACGTCGATCGGGAGCGGTCCCGGTGGTTCAGCCTGTCGGGGCTCGCGGGTGCCCTCCTCGTGGTCGGCTCGACCGCGTGGGTCGGGCGCGAGATCCTCCGTCACAGCCCGCAGCTGCTGGCGGCCGGTCCGCTCTGGCCCGTCGTCCTGGTGGCCTTCGCCGGCGCGTGCTACCTCGTCTTCGTGCGTCGCGGCGTTCCGGTCGCCGCTGCTCTGCTGCTCGTGACCTGCGTCGGGATCGGCGGTGGCGTGAACCCCGCGTACGTCGGCGTGTACGACCTGAACGACACTCGCACGGGCCAGGCCATCGATCGCATCGACGCGCGAGATCCCGGCACCTGGGTCGGTGTGGGCGGCGCTGAGATGATGGCGCTCGTGATGGAGACCGGCGTCCGGGGGTACAGCGGCCTGCAGACGTATCCGCCGGCGAAGATGTGGTCTCAGATCGACCCCGACCGTTCGGAGTACTCGGTCTGGAATGCACTTGCCCACGTCTTCTGGCAGTGGGGACCGGGCGCGCCGAAGGTGCAGCAGTACCGCCAAGACACGATCGTGAACACCCTGGATCCCTGCTCGGCCTTTGCGCAGCGGCACGTCGACTACGTCGTGAGCGACACCGCCGCCCCGGATGCCACCTGCCTCACCCGGATCGGCCGCATGTCGGAGGGGGCCTCCCGGGTCTGGATCTACGAGGTGACGAGGAGGTGAGGCGAGTGATCGAGGGCTACCGCCGATGGGTGGAGCCGCGCGCCTGGGGCCTGCCGAATTGGCGGGTCGTCACGTGGTTCCCCCTCCTCGCGGTGCTCGGCTCGGTGCTGTTCATCGTGCTCGAGATCAGCGGGACCTCGTCGGGCGCCTACTGGATGTCGTTCGGCACCGGCACGGACCCCAACGCGCTCCTCGGCGGTCCGCGGCTGATCCGCTCCGACGAATGGCTGGTGCAGCAGAGCTGGATCATCTCGCAATCCCGCCAGGGCTTTCCCTCGGTCAACGAGACGTTCCCCGGCGGCATGGACGCGACGGTGCTCATGGAGCTGCCGAACACGGACTGGTCGACCCTGTTCCGTCCGCACATGTGGGGCTACCTCCTGCTCGGGCTGCAGCACGGCTCGGCATGGCAGTGGTGGATCCCGGCCCTCGGACTCGTGAGCGGCGCCTACCTGCTCCTCGTCGTGCTGATGCCGCGTCGCCCGCTCACCGCGGCCCTGGTGGCGACCGCGGTGTGGCTCTCGCCGATCTTCCAGTGGTGGTACGGACCCAACTCGCTCTGGCCGACCGCGTGGGCCCTTCTCGCACTCGCCGGAACGATCTGGATGCTGCGGGACGACCGCCTCTGGCCCCGGATCGTCTGGGCGGTGGTGATCGGGTGGCTCGCGGTGACGGCCGCGATCGGGCTGTACGTGCCGTTCCAGGCCCCGCCGGTGCTGATCTTCGTGTTCTGCTTCGTCGGGCTGGTCCTCAACGAGAGGCCCTGGCGGAAGGGCCGGCTGCGGCGCGCCGTGACGCGACTCGCGCCCCTGCTGATCGCCGGGGCCGCGGCGATCGGCGTCGTCGTGACCTGGGCGCTGACGCGCTCGTCGGTGCTCACGGCCGTGCAGTCGACCGTCTACCCCGGCGCCCGTTCCGACCCCACCGGCCAGCTCCTGAACCAGGACCCGACCCTGCTCGGGATCGCGGGCGCGCCGTGGGGGCAGACCTTCTCGACGGTCGGAGCGCCGACCGCGCTGGGCCCGAATCCATCGGAGTCGGCGACCGCCATCCTGCTCGCGGTGTTCGTCGTGCCCGGACTGATCTACCTCGTGGTGCGCGCCGTGCGCCGCGGGAGCCGGGTCGACTTCCTCGACATCGCGGCGATCGCGGTCCTGCTCGTGGTGCTCGCGTTCCTGCTCGTGCCCGGCTGGGATCCCGTGGCTCGTCTGCTCCTGCTCGACAAGGTGCCGGTCGCGAGACTCCGAGTGGCGTTCGCGGCGCTGCTACCTCTGTACTTCGCGCTCGTGGTTCGGCGGGTGGACGAGATGCCATCGCGCCGGCTAGCGATCGTCGGGGGGATCTCGGGGCTCGCCGTCGCGATCCTCACGGTGGTGCTGTGGCGGGAGCTGGCGGCCGTGAGCCCCGCCGTCCTCCAGGCCGCGCGACTCTGGCCCGTCGCCGCTGTCGCGATCGTCGCGACGGTGTGCCTGACCTTCGTCCCGCGTGCCGCCCCGGTCGCCGCCGGGACGCTCCTCGTCGCGTCGCTCGTGATCGGGGCGGCCGTCAATCCGTTCTACCGGGGCGTCTACGACCTCAACACGACCCACGTGGGCAAGGCGATGGATGCGGTCGAGAAGGCGAAGCCCGGAACCTGGGTCGGAGTCGGATCGTATCTCACCATGGCCCTCGTCATGCAGACCGGGGTGCGGGGTTTCGACGGCGTGCAGACGTATCCGCCCGAGAAGATGTGGCACGAGATCGACCCCGGCGATACCGACGAGCAGGTCTGGAACCGGCTCGCCCATGTGCGGTGGACCTGGGGCTCGGGGGAGCCCGACTTCGCGGACCCCCAGCGCGATCAGATCCTCGGTAACTTCGACGCGTGCTCGGCGTTCGCCCAGAAGTACGTCGACTACGTCGTCAGTGACGAGGCTCCGCCCGCCCGGTCGTGCCTGAAGGTGCTCGACGACGTCGACCAGGGCGCGACCGAGATGCAGATCTACCGCGTCGTCCCCGGCGTGCGAAAGGGAGCACCATGAGTTCGAGCCCGAATGTCCTGGTGACCGGCGGCGCCGGCTTCATCGGCTGCGCCCTCGCCGAACGCTGGGCGGACCGGGCCGATCGCTGGGTCGCCTTCGACAACCTTCACCCGCAGGTGCACGCGGGCCGGCGACGGCCCGAGGCTCTCGCGCAGCGAGCGGAGCTGGTGATCGGGGATGTGACCGACCCGGGGGAGTGGGACCGGCTGCTCGAGGGCTTCCGTCCCGATGTCGTGATCCACCTCGCCGCCGAGACCGGCACGGCGCAGTCGCTCTCGGAGGCGACCCGTCACGGCATGGTCAACGTCGTCGGAACGACGGCGATGCTCGACGCCTTCGGGCGAGCCGGGTGGACCCCGGGGCACGTCGTGCTCGCCAGCAGTCGCGCCGTGTACGGCGAGGGCCAGTGGCGACGCTCCGACGGCTCGCTGTTCTCGCCCGGCCAGCGCTCGCACGCCCAGCTCGCGGCGGGCGAGTGGGATTTCGCCGACGCGACCCCCCTGCCCAGCCGCGCCGATCGCACGCCCCCCGCGCCGACCAGCGTGTACGGGGCCACCAAGCTCGCGCAGGAGCACCTGCTGATGGCGTGGGCCGGCGCGCACGACGTGATCACGACCGTCTTCCGGCTGCAGAACGTCTACGGTCCGGGCCAGTCGCTCACGAACAGTTACACCGGGATCGTCTCGCTGTTCTCGCAGCTCGCGCGCCGCGGGGAGTCCATCCCGCTCTACGAGGACGGCGCGATCACCCGCGACTTCGTGCTCATCGACGACGTCGCCGACGCGATCGCGTCGGTGCTCGATCGTGCCGATGCGCCCGCGGGGCCGCTCGACATCGGCACCGGAGTGGCGACGACGATCAGCGACCTGGCTCGTTCGATCGCCGAGTTCCACGGGGCACCGGCTCCGCACCTGACCGGAAAGTTCCGGGACGGCGATGTGCGCCACGCGGCCTGCGAGATCGCGCCGACCGAGGAGGCGCTCGGCTGGGCGCCGCGGTTCGATCTCACCGCGGGTGTCGCCGCCCTGCAGGAGTGGATCGACCGGGTCGATCCGCGCTGAATCTAGACTCGACGTGCCCGCGAACGGAAGAGACATGAGCGAAACCCCCCGCAAGAAGGCCGTGATCACTGGCATCACCGGCCAGGACGGCAGCTACCTCGCCGAGCTTCTGCTCGACAAGGGCTACGAGGTGCACGGCTTCATCCGCCGCGCCTCGACGTTCAACACCGAGCGGATCGACCACATCTACCAGGATCCGCACGTGCAGGACCACCGCCTCTTCCTGCACTTCGCCGACCTCACCGACGGGTCGCGCCTGACGACGCTTCTGCATGAGATCAACCCCGACGAGGTCTACAACCTCGCAGCCCAGTCGCACGTGCGGGTGAGCTTCGACGAGCCGGAGTACACGGGGCAGTCGACCGGCCTCGGCACCGTCCGTCTCCTCGAGGCGATTCGCGCGGCGGGGGTCTCGCCGCGGTTCTACCAGGCGTCGAGCTCAGAGATGTTCGGGGCGACACCGCCGCCGCAGAACGAGCTCACGCCCTTCTACCCGCGCTCGCCCTACGGGGTGGCGAAGGTCTACTCGTACTGGATCACCCGCAACTACCGCGAGGCGTACGGGCTGTTCGCGGTCAACGGCATCCTCTTCAATCACGAGTCGCCGCGCCGTGGCGGTACGTTCGTCACCCGCAAGATCACCCGGGCGGTCGCGCGCGTCGCCGCCGGCGTGCAGTCCGAGCTCTACCTCGGCAATCTCGACGCCGTGCGCGACTGGGGCTACGCCCCCGAGTACGTCGAGGCCATGTGGCGCATGCTGCAGCACGACGAGCCCACCGACTACGTGGTCGCCACGGGAGCGGCCTACACCGTGCGCGACTTCCTCCGGTTCTCGTTCGAGCACGCCGGGCTGGACTGGGAGAAGTACGTGCGCTTCGACGAGCGCTACCTGCGGCCGACGGAGGTCGACTCGCTCATCGGCGACCCGACGAAAGCGGCCGAGCTGCTGGACTGGGTGCCCAAGATCCACACGCCGCGCCTGGCGCAGATCATGGTCGACGCCGACCGTGCCGCCCTGGAGATCGAGGGCGCGCACCACGTCGACGTCGTCGCGACCCGGTGAGAGTCGTCCTCACCGGGGCCGGTGGGATGCTCGGCTCCAGCATCGTGCGGTCGTGGGCGAGGCAGCGTCCCGGTGACGAACTCGTGCCCTTCACGCGCGAGCGCGTCGACCTGTGCGACGCGGCGGCCACGGCGGCGGCGCTCGCCGAGGAGCGGCCGGATGCCGTCATCCACGCCGCCGCTCGCGTCGCCGGCATCGCCGACAAGCTCGCCGGACCCGATCGCTTCCTCGCGGAGAACCTCCGCATCGACGACGCGGTGATCTCGGGCGCGGTCGCCGCCGACGTGCCCGAACTCCTCTACGTCTCGAGCGGAGCCATCTATCCGGCGGACGCCGAGCAGCCGATCCGGGAGGACGCGGCTCTCACCGGCTCCCTGGAGCCGGCCAACGAGAGCTACGCCTTGGCGAAGATCGTCGGGGGCCGCCGCTGCGCCTACCTCAGCGCCCAGCACGGATACGCCTACCGGGTCGCCATCCCCAGCAACCTGTACGGGCCCGGCGACGACTTCTCCGCGGGACGCGCGCACCTCGTGCCCGCGGCGATCGCGAAGGCGCACGCCGCGGTCGTCGACGGCTCGTCGTCGATCGAGGTGTGGGGCGACGGCACGGCGCGTCGCGAGTTCACCTACGCGGGCGACCTCGCAGACTGGCTGGTGACCCAGATCGGAGGCCTCGCCGGATGGCCGGCGGCGCTGAACCTGGGCGCCGGAGCCGACCACACGGTGCGCGAGTACTATGAGCTGGCTGCGGAGGTGACCGGGTTCACGGGAGACCTCGTCTTCGATTCGACCAAGCCCTCCGGAGTCGCCCGCCGCCTCCTCGACTCATCGGCTGCGGCCGCCCTCGGCTGGACGGCGCCCACACCGCTCCCGGCCGGCTACGCCGAGTCCTACGCCCAGTACCTCGCCTCGGAACGGAAGGCCTCGCGATGACCGACCCCGCTCGGGAGACCCACCCCGCCCTCCCGCTCGCGACGTCCTCGTGGGACGACGCCGAGTACGACGCGATCCGGCAGACCGTCGACAGCGGCCGCTTCACGATGGGCCCGAAGGTGCGGCAGTTCGAACGCCACTTCGCCGATCTGTTCGGCGCTCGGCATGCCGTCATGGTCAACTCGGGTTCCAGCGCGAACCTCCTCGCGGTCGCGGCGGCGGTGCTCGACCCCCGTATCGACCTGAACGCCGGCGACGAGGTGCTCGTGCCCGCGGTGTCCTGGGCGACCACCTACTCGCCCCTCGCGCAGTACGGGCTGCGGATGCGCTTCGTCGACGTCGACCTCGACACCCTCAACATCGACCTCGACCTGGTCGAGACGGCGGTGACGCAGGCGACCAAGGCGATCTTCGCGGTCAACCTGCTCGGCAACCCGATCGCATTCGGCCGGCTGCGCGAGATCGCGGACCGGCATTCGCTCGTGATCCTCGAGGACAACTGCGAATCGCTGGGCGCGCGGGCCGACGGCGTCTGGGCGGGCACGGCGGGGCTGATGGGCACATTCAGCGCGTTCTTCTCCCACCACATCTCCACCATGGAGGGTGGGGTCGTCCTCACCGACGACGAGCAACTGCACCAGGAGCTCGTGTCGCTGCGCGCCCACGGATGGACGCGGGAGCTGCCCGAAGACAACCACGTGTTCCCGAAGACGGGCGAGGAGTTCGACGACCTGTTCCGTTTCGTGCTCCCCGGATACAACGTGCGCCCGCTCGAGATGAGCGGTGCCATCGGAATCGAGCAGGCCAAGAAGATCCCGGGCCTCGTGGCCGGTCGCCGCGAGAACGCGGCCCATTTCGTCGACCGGTTCGCGGATGCGCCGTTCGTGCGCATCCAGCGCGAGACCGGAGAGAGCAGCTGGTTCGGCTTCTCGTTCATCCTCGAGGGCCCTCTCGCCGGCCGCCGTCCCGAGGTCGTCGAGGCACTCGTCGCCGCGGGGGTCGAGTGCCGCCCGATCGTCGCCGGCAACTTCACCCGCAATCCCGTCATGCGCCACTACGACGCCGTCGTGCCAGAGGCACTGCCCGCGGCCGACCGCGTGCACGTCGACGGACTGTTCATCGGCAACCACCACTTCCCGGTCCACGAGGGGATCGACCGGGTGCACGAGGTGCTCGCCGGCCTGGCGCGGTGACGTTCCACATCCTCCTGCCGTTCTACGGCCGGCCGGATCACCTCCGGCTGGCGGTCGAGAGCGTGCTCGCGCAGACCGACCCGGATTGGCGTCTCACCGTCGTCGACGATCGGTATCCCGACGAGGCACCCGGAGAGTGGGTGCGCTCCCTCGGCGATCCGCGGATCGAATACGTGCGCAACGAGCAGAACCTGGGCGTCAGTCGTAATTACATCGAGTGCGTCTCCCGCATGGAGGGCGAGTTCTCCATGCTCTTCGGTTGCGACGACATCATGCTGCCCGGCTTCGTGGCACGTGTCACGGAGCTCCTGCGCGAGCATCCGGATGCGGCGATCGTGCAACCGGGCGTCGAGGTCATCGACAGCGACGGCTCCGTCTACCTGCCGCTGCCGGACAGGTTGAAGTGGATGCTGCGGTTCCGGGGCACGGGAGCGCGTGTCTACGCGGGGGAGGAGCTCGCGGCGAGCCTGCTGCGCGGCAACTGGACGTACTTCCCGTCGCTCGTCTGGCGGGTGTCGGAGCTGCGCCGATATGGATTCGAGCCCGACCTCGACGTGGTGCAGGACCTCATCATGCTGCTGGACATCGTCGCGGACGGGGGTTCGCTCGTGCTCGACGACCGCGTGGTGTTCCAGTATCGGCGGCATCGCGCGAGCGTGTCGTCGGCGAAGGCGGTGGATGGCAGCCGCTTCGTGCAGGAGCGCCGGCTATTCGACTCCGAGGCCTCACGATTCGCCGCGCTCGGGTGGAACCGGGCGGCCGCGGCGGCCCGGCGTCACTGGTCGTCGCGACTGCACGCGCTCACCCGTCTGCCGGCGGCGATCCGGGGCGGATCGGCGAGCGGCGTGCGCATCCTGCTGCGTCACGGGCTGGGCGGACGCGACCCGGGAGCGGCCTGAGCCGCGGAATGTACCCCGGTCGGGTGCGGAGCGAACTTCCCGTAATTGCTCTAGGACGACGTGGTTGCCGGCCCACATGAACGGCGCCGTGCCCCTCGTGAGCGGATCGGCGTCGACCCGGCCGGGCGGTGTTCGGCCGGTCGCTGCACGAGTCGCAGCGACTCTCGGGCTCGGACCGGTTCGAGACCGGCGATAAACCACGAGGCCCACACGGCCGACACCGTCTCCCTGGCGACGGGCTAAACCTCTCCGACGAGGCCGATACCCGGAGAGGACACCACACAGCACGCCTAAATCTTCGTCAACGGCGGGGCCTTCGCCAGGGCTGCCGCCCACCGCGATTGCTCCGCGCTGCCGCCGGCGAACACAACGCCGACTGCAATGACTCGCCACCTGGCCTCAGGCGCAGGCCTGGGTCCAGCTCTACCACCCGCACTGCGGCGACAGCGTCGACTCTGACGCGGACAATGATCACATCGAGTGCGAGAGTCCTCCTGGTCGCAAATCCTTGAGGGTGTTGCGCGCGATGCTCGGGTTCCCAATCGCCGCGAAGCGTCAAACCCTACGCCAACCGGGCAGGTTGCTACCCGATCGAGACCTTGGGGTAAAACGGTGTCTCGCTCCCGTAGAAGACCCGACCGGTAACGACCAGCGTTGGCGGCGTGCCCGCCCACTCCGCACAGCCCACACTCTGAGCGAGCTGGCGGATCGTGTTGCCGGGCACCGCGGCGAGTCGCAACGGGACCTGGGAACCGGTGGGAGCGCCCCCGCCCGCGTTGCCGTTGTCGTCGTAGCCTCCGAACCAGAGCAGGTTGTGTCGCTGGTAGGCGGTCAGGGGCCGGATCGGGCCAATGCCGCTGTCGAGAAATGCCCATCCGCTGGGAATCACCCCGTCAGTCGATGCGGAGGTGGTCAAGTAAAGGACGCTCATGTCGTCATCGTCTCCTGTCAGTTGCGGTTCGCTGGACGAGTAAGCAGGCCGGCGATAGACCGGCGAATCGAAGTTGTTGCCTTCATTCACGCGAGTCCCCATTGGCGGGGCCCCTGTCGAGACCCGGTTGCCGTCGAGGATTCGGATTCCGCCGCTGACCTGAGACACGAAACCGATGTGGTACGTGCCGAAGACCGCCAGGTCTCCGACCTGCGGCGATGCGCTGGCTGGAAGGAAATTGAAGTCCGTTGCGTACGTGCGTTCGCCATATCCGAGCCCTCGAAGGCACCAGGACACGTACCACGCGCACCAATCCGCGTCTGGGTAGTTGGACCAGGGAGGCGTCGTAAGGGGTCGCATCTGAGACAGGGTCATATTCAAGTACGAGCGGCCTGCCGCAATGACACCAGCCGCGCTTACCGATGCCGCAAATGCGGGGGACGCCAGCGTTCCTAAGCCAAGGACCGTCCCTGTGATGGCCGCGGTTCCGCCGACGAGCAGCGTGCGACGTGAGAGTGGGAGTCCAGGCTCAACCATAAGGCTTCATTTTTTCATGAAGGCCGAACCTGTCTACCCCCCCTTCGGGGCCAGGTAGGCACGGAGCTCGCTGTAGTGCCCAGGGACGTTGTTTGATCTGGATGCCCTGATGTGACGAGAACCTCCTCGGCAAAGTGGAGCGGCTACTACTCGCTCTGGCCCAGGAGGTTCTCGTGTCTCACGGTGATGCGACCCTGACGCCGCGTCATCGGCTTCGTCTTGCTCGCCAGATCGTTGATGAGGGGTGGTCAGTCGCGGCGGACTTCTTCCGGGTGTCGTATCCGACCGCGGCGAAGTGGGCCAAACGCTATGTCGAGCTCGGCGCTGACGGGATGGCTGACCGATCGTCGCGTCCGCATTCGCATCCGAACAAGACTCCGCAGCCGGTGGAAGAAGATCGTGCATCTGTCGATCCGGAAGCGGCTGGGTCCGGTGCAGATTGCCGGACGGCTCGGGATGTGGCGTCAACCGTTCACGCGGTGCTGGTCCGTTGCCGCCTGAACCGGCTCTCGCATGTCGATGTGAAGGCCGGAGAACGGGCCCGCCGTTACAAGCACGAGTTGCCAGGTTCGTTGATACATGTCGATGTGAAGAAGCTCGGCATCATTCCCGATGGCGGCGGCTGGCGGGTCGTCGGCAAGCAGCAAGGCGACCGGAACCGGGGCGGCGACTCCGGGCAAGGCCTGCAGCAAGCATCGCGGTGTGCTGATGCGGCACGTATTCGTGCACACCGTCATCGAGGACCACTCCTGCGCCGCCTACGACGAGATCCACGACAACGAAACCGCAGCCACCGCGATCGGAGTCCTCCAACGAGCCGTGTCATGGTTCGCCGACCGCGGCATCACGGTCCAGAGGGTGCTGTCCGACAACGGCTCCGCCGACAAATCCCACGCCTGGCGCGACGCTTGCATGGGCCTCCACATCACCGCGAAAAGACCCGTCCCTATCGCCCGCAAACCAACGGCACGATCGAACGGTTCCACCGAACCCTCGCCGACGGCTGGGCCTTCAGCCGCCACTGCAACAAACGAATCAGCCCGCCGAGCCGCACTCCCAGCCTGGCTGCACTTCTACAATCACCACGACCCCCCGCCACCGGCAAGCTCCCGCCCATCAGTAGACTCAACAACCTGCCTGGGCACTGCAGCTAGCCGAATTCGGCCATGATCCGGCGGATGTCGCCGGCATCGCCCCAGGTGCCGGGCGAGTCGTACGGCCGATCCGGGTAGGCGCCGAACTCGAGCGTGATCGGCAGCCGGTTGGTGTCGATGAAGCCCTGCACCGCGTCGGCCAGCGACATCGGATCGCCGGTGCAGCAGTTGATCGTGCCGGTCACCCCGGGCGCAGTGGCGGCCACGGCGATCTGGCGGCCGAGTTCGGCCACGTCGATGAAGTCGTAGAGGTTCTTGCCCGACGTGAACGGGAACGTCGTCTGCCCCCGGTCGACGGCTTCGAGGATGCGCGTGAAAATCGACTGGTTGTTCCGGTCATCGCCGTAGATGTAGTAGCAGCGCAGCCACTGCAGCTCGACACGGTCTCGCAACGCGATGTCGGTGGAACGGCGGAGCGCGTCCTTCGCGACCCCGTAGAGCGAGAGCGGGTTCGTCGGAGTGTCCGCCTGGATGGCTCCCTCCCAGTAGCCGACCTCGTGCATCGTGCCGAGAACGGCGATCCGTCCCACGCCCGAGTCGGCCAGCCCGGTCAGGAAGCGGAAGTGATCGGTGAGCCGCAGCAGGTGCGACGGCGCATTGTGGGTGAAGCCGTCCTGCCAGGCGAGATGGATGGCGGTCGCGGGTGCGGGGCTCCCGAGGTCGGCCAGCCGGAAATCCGGATCGAGCACGTCGGCGGCGACGACCGTCGCACGCGGGTCGACGTCGGCCCTCGAGCCGGGTCGCACGGTGGCGACGACCTGCGCACCGCGATCCAGCAGCGCTTTCACGACGTGACGTCCGACGTATCCGGCAGCGCCAGTCACCAGGACGGTGGTGGCAGACATGGTGCTCCTGATCGCTTGCGGCGGGCGGCGCAGCAATCCCGCAGGTGCGCCTCGCGTACGATCAGACTATCGATCGGCGTCGGCGCGCCCTCCTGTCGCCACAGCCCCCTCTCTTTGGAACCATGCATCTATGAGGACTGAGACGACGTTCCCGCCCGGAAGGCGACGCGTCCTCTTCTACCTCTTCTACGACGTGCGCGGTGTCGTCGACGACTACATCCCGTACAAGCTCGAGCGGTTGCGGCCCTTCGCCGATCACATCGTCGCGATCGTCAACGGGATCATCACCGCCGAGAGCCGCGGGCGACTCGCAGCCGTGACCGACGAGATCTTCCAGCGCGAGAACGTCGGGTTCGACGCCTGGGGCTACAAGGAGGCTCTTGACGCCTTCGGAGAGGATCGGCTCGCCGACTACGACGAGGTGCTGCTCGTTAACTACACCTGGTTCGGGCCGGTCCGCGATCTCGCGCCTCTCTTCACGCAGATGGATGGTCGCGAACTCGATTTCTGGGGGATCACCGACCATGGCGCGGTGGAGTCTCACCCGCGCAATCCACGCCTCGCGCTGCCGGTGCACATCCAGTCGCATTGGATCGCGGTCCGGCGCCGCATGGTCGCCTCCGATGCGTGGCGGCGCTACTGGCGCGACATGCCGCGCGTCGTGTCGTACGACGACTCGATCACGCGGCACGAGACCCGATTCACCCCCTATTTCGCCGAGGCCGGGTTCACATGGGCAGTCGCCTACCCGCACGAGAACTACGCGGCCACCCCGCACCCCGCGTTCGACGCCGCCCTGCAGCTGCTGTCGGACGGCTGCCCCGTGCTCAAGCGCCGGCCCTTCTTCCACGATCCGCTCTATCTCGATCGGGAGGCGATCATCGGGCGCTTGCTGCTCCAGTCGGCGACCGCGGAGGGCTATCCGGCCGACCTGATCCTGCAGAACCTCGCCCACACGGCAGCGCCGAAGATCCTCAACACCTCTGCGTCGCTGCTCGAGATCCTTCCGGACCGGATGGACGGCTACGATCCCCGGAAGCCGTTCCGGATCGCCGCCGCCGTGCACGTCTACTACCTCGACCTCGCCGACGAGCTGCTCGACCGCCTGGAGATGCTGCCGTCGAGCTATGACCTGTACGTCACCACGAGCGACGAGGAGAAGGCCGAGACTCTGCGGGGAATCCTCGATCGCCGCGACGATGTGCGGAGGGACAGGACCGAGGTGCGGGTCGTTGGATCCAACGACGGCCGCGACATCAGCGCCCTCTTCGTCGGCCTGCGCGACGTCCTGATCGGTGGTCGCTACGACCTGATCGTGAAGGTCCACTCCAAGCGCTCGACGCAGGAGAAGGCGGCGGTGGGCGACTTCTTCCGAGCGCAGCAGCTGGATAATCTGCTCAAGTCGCCGGGCTATGCGGCGAACCTGCTGGGCCTGTTCCAGCGTGAGCGCGGGCTGGGTCTCGTCTTCCCTCCCACCGTGCACATCGGGTTCCCGACGCTCGGCGGCGCCTGGTTCACCAACAAGGATCGGGCGGCCGAACTGCTCGCCCGGCTCGACGTGCACATTCCGCTCGATGAGATCTCACCGCTTGCGCCGCTGGGATCGATGTACGTCTTCCGCCCGCAGGCTCTGCTGCCGTTGACCCGCATCGAGTGGACGTGGGACAACTACTCCGACCAGGGCTACGCGGATGGCGGCCTTGCGCACGTGCAGGAGCGGATCCCGGCGTATGTCGCCGGTGAAGGCGGGTACCACGCGCGCACGGTCGCCAATGCCGAGTACGCGGCGATCAGTCACACCTTTCTCGAGTACAAACTCGACCAGCTCAGCGCACCTGTGCAGGGGTACGCCATCGACGAGGTGGTGGACGCCCGGTTGCACGCGGACACCTACCGCCGGGTCGGGACCCGGCTCGGCTATCTCAAGGACTATCTCGTGCGCTACCACCCGTCGACGGTCCGGGCACTCGTCCGGCTCCGCAACGGGCTGCGATCGATGGCCGGTCGCTCGGTGCGAGAGACGACGGTGCGATGACGGCGACCCAGGCTGCGACCACCGAGCGGCCCGCCGCGGCTCGCCCGCGTCCGCGCGAGAAGACCCTCCTCGAGGTCCAGGCGCTCCGCGCGCTCGCCGTCCTGCTTGTCGTCGCTTACCACCTCTGGCCCGGCAGGATCGGCGGCGGGTTCATCGGCGTCGACGTGTTCTTCGTCATCTCGGGTTTCCTCATCACGGCGCACCTCCTGCGGGAGTACCAGCGCGACGGTCGGATCCGGATCACCGCCTTCTGGGGTCGCCGCATCCGCCGCCTGCTGCCGGCAGCGTTCCTCGTCCTCGCCGCGTGCGTCGTGGCGGCGTTCACCGTCCTTCCCGCCGTCGTGCGGGAGCAGACGCTTCGCCAGGTCGCCGGAGCGTCGGTCTACGTGCTCAACTGGCTCCTCGGGTTCGACTCGGTCGACTACCTGGCCCAGAACAATCAGGCCACGGTGGTCCAGCACTATTGGACGCTCTCGGTCGAGGAGCAGTTCTATGTCCTGTGGCCGATCCTCCTGATCCTCGCCGGGCTGCTTCTCACGCGCGTGTTCCGCGTCCGGGTCCGCCCGGCGACGTGGTTCGGCGTCCTCGCGTTCGCGGTGGTGATCGCCTCACTCGCCTACTCGATCTACTTCACGTTCGTCACGCCCGCGTTCGCGTACTTCTCGACGTTCACCCGTGCATGGGAATTCGCGGCCGGCGCGTGCCTCGCCGCCCTTGTCGCGCGACGGCCCGAGGCGCTGCATCGGCTGCGCGCAACGCCCGTGATCGGGTCGGGCCTGCTGACCGTCGTCGGCGGCCTCGTGATCCTCGTCTCCGCGTTCGTGCTCAATGGCCAGATGCCCTTCCCGGGATGGCTCGCCGCGATCCCCGTGGTGGGCACGCTTTTCGTGATCACGGGCGGCATGCCGCGGTGGCGCCCCGTGGCGGGCGTGGTCGCCTGGAGGCCGACGCAGTTCGTCGGCGACATCTCCTACTCGCTGTATCTGTGGCACTGGCCGATCGTGACCGCCCTCGTACTGGTGCTGGGACGCCGCCCGCACTGGTACGAAGGTCTCGTCATCCTCGCGGCGAGTCTCGTGCTCGCCACCCTCTCGAAGTACCTCGTGGAGGATCCGGTACGACTCAGTCGTCGTTTCTCTCGCCGAGTGCTCCCCGCATTCGTCTTCGCGGTGTGCGGCGGCCTGCTGTTCGGCTCGGTGGTGGTTGGAGATCGCGTCGTCTCGGCCCAGCAGCTCGTGGCGCATCAGGCGGTCATCACCCACGAGGTCAACGATGGCTCCGGGTGCTTCGGCGCGAACGCGCTGCTCGGCGACGGTCATTGTGCGAACACGTTCAAGCTCACGCCATCGGTGGACCTGAACGCCGCCAGCAAGGACCTCGACACGGCGCACTGGTGCCTCACCTGGTATGACAAGGACTGGTCCAGCTGCGTGTTCGGCGATCCGAAGGCGACCAAGGGGACGATGGCGGTCGTCGGAGACTCGCACGCGGCGGCGATGATCTCGGCGCTGAGCGACTACTACGCCCAGAAGGGCTGGAAGATCGTCAGCTACACCCGGTTCGGGTGTCCGGGCCTGTTCCAGACCATCCCCGCCGTGGAGGGACCGACTCTGGAGGATCAGCAGCAGTACTCGTGCCGGGTCTGGACCAAGCGGGTGCGTGACGAGCTTGCCTCGCGCACCGACATCACGAAGGTGCTGTTCCTGAACTTCACGAGCGGCTATCTCGTGCCGCAGCAGCACTACAGCCTGACCACGAACGACGTGGTGGAGACCTGGAAGCAGATCCTGGCCGAGGGCAAGTCGGTGTACGTGATCAAGGATTGGCCTCGCACAGTGGGCGAGAGCATCCCGGTGTGCCTGGCCTCGCATGTGGGAGAGACGGCGCCGTGCTCCGTACCGCGCTCACAGGGCATCGTGCCCACACCGGAGGACGCGGCGCTCCAGCAGCTCGGGTCCGCCGTGAAGAGCGTCGACATGAGCGACGCGTTCTGCGACGCCGCTCGCTGCTACTCGGTGATCGGCGGCGTCGTCGTCTACGCCGATGTCAACCACATCTCGGGGACGTACGCGCGCACGATCATGCCCTATCTCGGCAAGCGGCTCGGCATCTCCTGAGCCGCTTCGGATTCCACGCGAGGCCGCAGTGACGCACGCGCGGCCGCGTCAGCGCCGGCCGACCAGCCGTCGCGCCAGTCCGAAGACCGGGACGATGACCCGGCGTGTGATGCGATACGAGGACGAGGAGCGGATGTCGTCGAGCTCGGCACGGACGCGGCCGTAGTCGTCGACGACGTCGAAGTACCGCGTGCGCCACTCGTCGCGCTCGACCTCCAGCTCTCTTCGCTTCTCGCGTTCCAGGGTGACCCAGCGGATGAGAGACGAGCGCCTTCCGGGATGAACCGACTCCGCGAGGGCCGTCTCCAGCAGGGGCCGCACCAGTTCCGCCCGCGCCACAGCGCTGTGCTGCGCCACGACCACGTCGCGCAGTCGTGCGGCCCGTGCGCGCGTCGCCGCGGGGTCGGCCACGAGCTCGCCCACGATGCGCGCGAGATCCTCGGGGTCGCGATACACCGGCACCTCGTCGAGTCCCAGCTCGGCCAGGCCGTTCCCGGTGTTCGTCACGACCATCGCGCCGCAGGCGAGGGCGTCGAAAAGCCGGCTGTTCTGATTGCCGTAGCGCGCCGCCGAGTCGATGACGTCGTCGACGACGACGAGCCACCGCGAGTAGATGCCGGGCAGCGAGAAGTAGTCGACGGCATCCCGGTGGTCGATGCGGCCGCTCAGCCGGAGGTGCCGCGAGTTGGCGCCGAACCAGGTGACCGGGTTCTGCTCGGCGACGTGCTCCAGGGCGGCCGTCAGCCCCCGCTCCACCCCCCAGAAGTTCGCCGTCGCCACGATCTCGGGGGCGCGTGAGTCCTCATCCGACGGGCGGAAGAGCTCGGTGTCGGTCGCGATCGGCACGACGTGCACGGGACCGTCGAAGCACTGCCGCATGCGCTGCGCCGACGCCTCGGAGCTGCACCAGATCTGCGAGAACTCGTCGAGGTAGGGCAGCTCCGCCCAATGGTCCGCCCAGTTGCGCACCCAGGCGATCGCCTTGGTGCGCGGACGGATCATGCCGGGAACGAACGACTCGATCATGACGATCGCGACGTCGACGTCGTCCGGCGACTCGTCGACCAACCGCGGCGTCGGCCACAGCGAGACGCCCCACCCGGCCGCGAGCAGCCCGCGCCCGAGACTCAGCGCGACGAACAGGTCGCCGCGACCGTCGGACAGCTCGTCGGTCGACACGCAGAACATGACGTTGCCGCGGTCACCGGCTCGGTGCTCTCCGTCGACGATCGACTGGTAGAGCTCGCGGGCGGCGTCGTCGAGCGGGAGATCCGACGACGGATCGCTGCGAAGGGGCATCGGCGCCGTCCTGCTCAACTGTGGGGGTGCTGCATGCTATCGCACGGCGCGACGGCGCACGGACATGGCTCGACGGGGATCGGCGAGCGCCCGATCGAAGGCGCTCAGGGTCGCATCGGCGGTCTTCTGCCATGTGAAGAGGGCCGTGCGGGCACGGCCGAGGGTCGAGAGCTCGGCGAGCCAGTCGGGCTCCGCGGCCGCCTTCAGCATGGCCGCGGCGATCGAGCGGTCGTCCGTCGGGTCGAAGTAGCCGACGGCCTCGCCGCCCACCTCGTGATAGACGGGGATGTCGGACATCAGCACGGGTAGCCCGACCAGCATCGCCTCGAGCGCCGGCAGGCAGAAGCCGTCGCAGTAGTTCGGCACCATCAGCGCGCTGGCGTGCTCGTACAGCCACTGGAGCTCGGTCTCGTCGACCCAGCCCTTCAGCTCGACGGCGTCCCCCACCCCGAGATCGTCGACCAGGGGACGCAGCGGGTCGTCGCCGCGGCTGCCGGTGATGATCAGACGGGGCCGCTGGTCGACCGGGATCGTCGCCATGGCTCGCACGAGGCCTGCGAAGTTCTTGTGGGGCAGCCGGTTGCCCACGGCCAGCAGCAGGTCGCGCTCGCGCGGTCCCGGATCGCCGGAGACCTGCACCGGCATCGTGCCGGCGAGCGGGATGACGTCGACGGCATCCCGCGGGAACCTCAGGTAGCGCCCGATGTCCTCCGCCGACGCGACGCTGTCGGTGAGGATCAGGGTCGCGTTGCTCGCCGCCCGCTTCTCGAGCCAGCGCATGGGGCGGGTGTAGAACGGCGTCGCCATCAGCTCCGGCGCGCGGAAGTACAGCATGTCGTGCATCGTGTAGACGGCGGGCATGCGCGAGCGCCACGGTCCGAGGGTCGCCGGCGCGTGGATGAGGTCGGCTCCGCGCCGCCGGGCGGCACGCGACACCATGAACAGCTCGGCGAACGCCCACGCGTAGCGGTTCTCGCCGCTGAACCCCGAGGAGATGACCTCGCCGGGGAACCAGCTGTGGTCGCGCTCCATGAACTCGGTGCTGCCGAAGCCGATGAACTCGTGGCCCGTGTCACGGCGGCCGAACTCCCGATAGAGCTCACGCGCGTACGTCTCCATACCGCCCTTCGTGCCGGTGTACGACATGAAGTTGACCAGAACGCGCGCCACGGATCAGCTCTTGTGGTCGATCGAGAGGATGCCGAGGAACATGCCGGCCATGATGGTCTGGGCGCCGAGGATCATCAGCAGCGCTCCCGGCACCGCGAGCCGGACGGTCTGCGCCGTGTCGAGGGCGCCGAAACCGGACGCGGCCCAGGCGATGAACTGCGCGACGGCGATGCCCAGCCCCACCACGAACGCGATCACGCCGACGAGCACGCTGCTCTCGACCGAGATGCGCTGGGCGATGGCCGAGAAGAGGCGGCTGCGCGGCAGAGCGAATCCCTCGCGCTGGCCGTACGCCTTGGTGAGGAACCAGAACACGACGCCCTGGTACCCGACGATCGCCAGCGCGGAGAGGTAGAGCTGACTCGAGACGTCCAGGCCCACACCGCCCACGGCGACCGGACCGAACAGGAGCGCCAGCGAGCCCACCACGCCGAGGATGAGGGCGACCATCCCGGGGTACAGGAACAGCCACTTGGGGCTGAAGATCAGCAGGAACCGCAGGTGCCGCCACCCGTCGCGCCAGCTGCGCAGGTGCGGCGGGCGGCTGCGCCCGTCCTTCTTGAGCGTCGTGGGGACCTCGCCGATGCGGAGCCCCGCGAGCGTCGACTTGACCACGAGCTCGCTCGCGAACTCCATGCCGGTGGTGCGCAGCCCGAGGTCGAGGATGGCGTCGCGATCGAAGCCGCGGAGGCCGCAGTGGAAGTCGCGGATCCTGCTGCGGAACAGCACGCGGCCGAGCCAGGAGAGCACCGGATTGCCCAGGTACCGGTGAAGGGGCGGCATGGCCCTGGGCGCGATGCCGCCGCGGAAGCGGTCGCCCATGACGAGCTTGTCGCCCGCGCGGAGCGCCTCGACGAACAGGTCGAGGTGCGCCAGGTCGTAGCTGTCGTCGGCGTCGCCCATGATCACGAACCGGCCGCGGGCGGCCTCGATGCCTCCCATGAGCGCGCTGCCGTAGCCCTTGCGCGGGATGTCGATGACGCGGGCGCCGTGATCGGCGGCGATGCGCTGCGATCCATCGGTGGACCCGTTGTCCGCCACGATCACCTCGCCCGCGACGCCGGAGCGCTCGAGATAGGAGCGCGCCTTGTCGACGCAGATCGCGAGCGTCTCCGCCTCGTTCAGGCACGGCATGACGATCGACAGTTCGAGCTGATCCGTCGCCATGTACCTGCTCCTCAGAGGTCCCGGGGCCGCAGCGGGCACACCATCTGCAACTATAATTCATGGGGTCCCGGCCCTCCGCCGGTTGGAGAGGAGGCCCGGATGTCGCTGCGCGAGGCGCTCAACGGCCACCGGAACTCGCTCGGCATCATCCGACTCGTGCTGGCGGCGTTCGTCATCCTCGACCACGCGTTCCCGCTGGGCGGGTGGGGCGAGGCGCCCTTCCTCGCGATGACCCGCCAGCAGCAGTCGCTCGGGGGAGTGGCCGTGCTCGGCTTCTTCGCGATCAGCGGCTACCTGGTGACCAAGAGCGCCCAGTCCAGCGACGCGCTGCAGTTCGTCTGGCGCCGGTTCCTCCGGATCTTCCCCGGCTTCTGGGCGGTGCTCCTGGTCGGCGCCTTCATCGTCGGTCCGATCTACTGGATGCTCGAGGGGCACGCGCTCGGGGCCTACTTCGGCTTCGGCCCGGGAAGCCCGTGGGCCTACCTGTATACGAACGCTCTCTTGAACATCGGGCAGTACCAGATCTGGGACATCTGGTCGGCGACGACGCCGTACGGCCTGGCCGGCAACGGCGGGCCGATCAACGGCTCCATCTGGACTCTCGTGTACGAGTTCACGTGCTACCTGCTGATCGCCGGGCTCCTCTTCTTCCTGGTGCTCAAGCGCGCGAAGGTGCTCGTGCCGATCATTGCGGCGTGCTTCCTCCTGCTGCAGGTCGTCAACCTGCTGAGCGGCGAGGGCACCGGCTCCTCCGAGGCCGCCCGGATCGTGCCGTATCTGGGTTCGTACTGGCCGACGAACTTCGGCCTCATCTTCTTCCTGGGCGCCACCCTCGCCATCTATGCGGATCGGGTTCCGTACTCGAACTGGCTGGGGGCCGGCGCAGGCCTCGTGTCGCTCGTCACCCTGCGCTTCGGCGGCTTCAACACGCTCGGGTACTTCACGACGGCGTACTTCGTCCTGTTCCTCGCGGCGCGGCTGCCCAAATTGTTCCAGCGGGTGGGCGCGCGCAACGACTACTCCTACGGCGTCTACCTCTACGGGTGGATCATCGAGCAGGTGCTGGCGTATGCCGGTGTGAATCGCTGGGGCTATGTTCCCTACGTGTTCCTCTCCCTCGTCGGAGCCGGAGCCTGCGCCGTCGTGAGCTGGCACCTCGTCGAGAAGCAGGCGCTCAAGTTGAAAGACGTCGGCCCCGGGGTCGGCTTCGCCGGAATCGCGACCGCCGCCCGCTCCATGGCAAACCGCCGCCGACGGGAAGAGGGCGACCTGCCGGCATCGCAGCCCGTGGAGCCACGGGCGCAGCCCGCTGAGCCGCGGGAGACGTCGGCGTGAGCCCCGTGGCCGCGCGCCTGGCCGGACCCGCCCTCCTGCTCCTCGCCGCGACCGTGGTCTCCGGAGGATGCGGCTACCTGGTCGGTGCCCTCGTTCCGCTCCGAACCGGTGTCGGCGTCTACGCCGCGTTCGCGGCGCTGTGGTCGGTGCTGTTCTTCCTCGTCAGCGCCATCGGGGGATTGCAGCAGGAGCTGTCCCGCGCGACCACCCCGGCCTCCGGGCTCGTGGTCCCCCCGGGCCGCCGGCCGTGGCCGTTCGCGCTGGTCTCCGCGCTCATCGTAGCCGTGGTGGTGTTCGCCTCGGCGTCGCTCTGGGGCGCGCTGCTGCCGGGTGGCGTGAGCGTCGTCGTCGTCGTCGCGGTCGCCCTCGGTGTCGCCTTCTACGCCGTCGTGGCGGTCGTCTGCGGCGCGCTCTACGGTGTGCAGAGCTGGCGACCGCTCGCCGCGATGATCGGGCTCGACGGCGCGCTGCGATTGGCGGGGGTCGCGATCGTGCTCGCCGCCGGGGGCGGGATCGGGCCGCTCGCGGTGGCGCTCGTGGTGCCCTTCCCGCTCGCCCTCGTGCTTGTCGTGCCCCTGGTGCGCGTGCGGTTGCGCACGGCCGTGGTGGACGTGACGACGGCGCGGCTGGGGTGGAACGGGCTGCGACTGATCGCGACCGCGGCGGCGACCGGGATGCTGGTGAGCGGCGCGGTGCTGGTGATCCGGATCGGCATCCCCGATATTCGCGCGCACGACTTCGCGCCGCTGGCTCTCGCCCTGACGCTCACGCGGGCGCCGCTGGTGATCCCGGCGCTGGCACTCCAGAGCTATCTCATCGTCCTGTTCCGCGAGCGCGGTGCCGCCCGCGCGCTCCCCTGGAGCGGTCTCGTGTTCGGCGCCGCCGTCGCGATCGCGGCTCTGGTCGCCCTCGTCGGCCCGCCGGTGATCCGCTGGATCTTCGGCCCGGCCTATGCCATCGATCCCGTCACCCTCGGCCTCATCGTCGGAAGCTCAGGGGGCCTCGCCGCACTCATCGTCGTGGGTGCTGCGCTCGTGGCGCGCGGTCGGCACGGATTCACGACCATCGCCTGGCTTGTCGCGGTAGCCGTGACCTTCGTCCTGATGCCCGTGCCCCTCGCGCATGGCACCGCGGTTGGAGTCGCGTTCGGCGGCGGAGCGATCGCCGGATTCGTGGCCGGGTGCGTCCTGCTAGTCGTCGCGGGGCGGCGCGCGGCCGCCGAGGTGCGGGCATGACCCGCGTCTCGGTCGCGATGGCGACGTTCGATGGCGCACGATTCGTCGAGGCGCAGGTACGCAGCATCCTCGACCAATCGCGGGCGCCCGACGAGGTCGTCGTCGGCGATGACGGATCGCGCGACGGCACTCTCGACCTCGTGCGGCGCATGGTCGATGAGCACGGCGGCAGCGCGATGCTGCGGATTCTGAGCCCGGGCGATCGCCTGGGCGTGGCCGGCAACTTCGCGCGGGTGCTCGATGCGGTGTCGGGCGAAATTGTGGTGTTGGCCGATCAGGACGATGTCTGGCGCTCCGACCGCATCGCCGTCGCGCTCGACGCGCTCGCCGATCGCGCCGCCTCCCTGGTCTTCGGGGACGCAGACCTCATCGACGGCGAGGGGGCGGTGCAGCCCGAGACGCTCTTCGGCACGCTTCCCGTGCATCAATCGGAGTTGCAGAGAGTGGACGCGGGGGACGCGTTCGGCGTACTCCTTCGTCGCAACATCGTGACGGGTGCAACCGTCGCGGTGCGCCGTTCTCTCATCGAGAGCGCCCTGCCGATCCCGCCCGAGTGGCTCCACGACGAATGGCTCGCGATCTGGGCGGCGGCGTTCGGCGGGGTGCGGCGGACGCCCGAGCGCCTCGTCGGCTACCGCCTTCACGGAGCCAACGTCATCGGAGTGTCCGCACCCACGCTCACGCGTCGGATCCGTCGCGTGCTCGAGCCCCGCGGGGAGCGCACCCGGACGCTGGCCCTTCGCTCCGCCGCCCTGGCGGCGCGGCTGGCGGCGGCTGGCGCCGATCCGGAGCGTGTGCGTGGCGCCGAGGGCAAGGCGCGGTTCGAGGCGGCGCGCGCGGAGCTGCGGCCGGCCCGGCTCCTGCGGCCCCCCGGCGTCATCCGGATCGCCGCGACAGGGGATTACGCGCGTTTCGCGAGCCAGGGGTCGCTCGACATGGTTCGCGATCTGCTGCAGCCGGCTCTTTAGGTGGTCGGCCGACGCAGCGCGGTGCGCCAGGACAGCTCCTGCGAAGCCTTCAGACAGCAGATCACGAAGCACATCCACGCGAACTCGGTGAGGATCGAGCTCTCGGCCAGCGACAGCACGCCGAGCGCGATCATGATGGCAGCCGGCCACGCGTAGACGACACTGCGACGGCGTCCGGCGAGAAGCCAGGAGCGGGAGAAGGTCAGGCCGACCATCCCGGCGAAGAGCACGAGGCCGATGATGCCGAGCTGGAACCACACGTCGACGAATGCGTTCAGCGCGGTGTTGGTCGGTCGCGAGGCGCTGTCGAGCGTGCTGAAGGGTGCGATCTGGGTCTGCCACTGGCCGATCCATCCTGTGCCCTGCAGCGCGGTGCCCTGCGTGCCCATGGCGGCGACGATGCGCTGCCACAGCTCGAGGCGGAAGTTGAGCACCCCCGATGCGTTGAACAGCCGGACGATGGGTCCGCGTAGGAACCAGGCTGCGATGAGGGCGACGATGGTCAGGCCCAGGATGATGAGCTGCAGCATCCGCCGGCGCTCGACCGGAACACGACGCACGACGTAGATGAGCGCCGCAGCGACCGCGACCACGACCGTCGCCCCCGCGACGATCGGCGAGAACGTGAAGACGATGCATGCCGTCGCGACGGTGAGCGACAGGATCGAGATGCCGCGGCGCACGGACTGGGTTCGCAGCTCGGTGGCGAAAGTGATCGCGGCGACGACGGCGAGCAGTCCGAGCTGGTCGCGCGCCGAGGTCAGGGCCGCGATCGGCTGGAGGAGGGCGATGCCGCCTTTGGCCCCGAGCGCCGGAATCGGCGCGTTGATCACGATGCCCGACAGCACCTCGAGCACGAGCGAGCCGACGAGCACGACGCGGAGGACATCGCCGAAGGCACGCACGATCTGAATGGTGTCGCGCGACAACGCGATGTAGAGCCCGACGAGGGTGAACGCGAGCAGGTAGGCGAGTCCGCCGACGGTCGCCCACTGATACTGGCTCCAGACAAGGGAGCAGGTCGCCCAGACGAGATAGGCGAGCAGCGAGATCGGCAACAGGCCCCGCCACTCGAGGTGCTCACGTCGGGCGACGAAGGAGGTGCCCATCAGCCCGAGCAATGTGACGAGCGCGGCGATGAGCCCCGGCCATCCGATGAGCTGCTGCAACGGGAAGACCAGCGCGGCGAGCGCGATGCCCGTCGTCGCCAGAGCCTGGGCCATCCGCGGCGACGCCAAGAGCTCGACGAGGGGATGAGACTCCGCGCGGGTGCTCATCGGCCCACCGGCACGGGATCGCGCGGCGCGGTCCGAGCGGACTCGTGGCGAGCGGTGAGCACGCTGCAGATGACGAGCAGGGCGAACCCGATCTCGATGAGCATCCGGCTCTCGGCGATGCTGTGGACGAGCAGCAGCACGAGCACCAGGAGAGGGAAGACATCGACGACGTCGCCGACCGGGCGGCTGCGGATGGCGAGCGCCCACGAACGCACCAACGTGGCGAGCACGAACAGACCGAAGACGACGAGGCCGATGACCCCGAGCTGGAGGAGGACGTCAAGCCACGCGTCGTGCGCCTGCGAGTACTGCACGCCCTTGATCGTGAAGGCGGGATCGTCGAAGGGGGGAATGGTCGGCACCCAGTAGCTGATCCACCCCCACCCGGCGGCCGGGCGCTGCGCTGCGTAGTGCAGGACGGTCTGCCAGATGTGGGTGCGGCCGGTGAGCGTGTCCGACTTGCCGAGCACCTCGAGGAGTGGCCCGTGGGCCAGCACCGCCACGGCCCCGCCGAGGACGACCGCGGTCGCCCCCCCGAGGTAGGTCACTCGTCGGGCTCGCCCGGTCGTGCGCCGCAGGATGATGAGGAACGCCCCCACGAGGAGCACCGCCGCCGCGGCGACGAGCACCGTGCCCGACCGGGTGAGCGCGAGCACGCCGATCGCGATGATGATCCAGAACCCCAGCCAGAAGCGCGACGCGGAGCGGGCGGCGAACTGGATCGCGAACACGAGGAGCGCGAGGAGCGCGGCGAACGCCAGCAGATTGGCGTTGCCGACGATCCCCTGGATGCGCCCGCCCGAGAGCAGCAGGTCGCGCGACCAGTAGAACGCGGCCGGGATCCTGTGCACGTCGGCGTAGTCGATCCCGGGGGCCGGGAACAGCGGCAGAACGTGCCGGCGGATGACGAGCGAGACGACGAGCTCGAACACGAGGGAGAGGGCGAGGATCCAGCGCAGGGCGGACCCGAGGCAGCGCAACAGCGTGCGCAGGTCGAACGCGGCACCGAGAAAGATACCGAAGGTCGTGGTGACGAGGGTGGCGACGACCGCGACCGCCGTCCAGCCCTGGTAGGCCGACCAGGCGACCGAGACCAGGATCAGCGCGAGGAACGCGAGGAGGGTCACGGGCATCCGGCGGACGTCGAACCGCTCCCGCACCAGCTCGATCACGGCGAGCACGAGGAGCACCGCGACGATCGCGCCCCACCCCCACCAGCTCAGCAGGAATCGCCAGAAGTCGCCGGCGGCGAGGGTGAAGAAGCCGAGGGTGGCGAGGAGGCGGCGATACAGCGAGACCTCGGGCATGACGCAAGGCTACTGATGGCACACCTCTCGGGCACCGGTGCGCGCCCCTGCTGGGGGGTACCGTGCGGCACCCCCCAGGGTTAGCCTGGGCCCAGCCGGAGCGGGGGTTCCGACGGTCCGTGTGACGCTGGGGGGCTCACATGCTGAGAGGGCGTGGCCGCGCGGGCCTGCTCGCGTTCGGAACGCTGATCGTGGCCGGCGCGCTCCTCGCGGCGACCATGGCGACGCCCGCCGCGGCTGCCGGGATGGTCGACGCGCCGACGGCGGTCGCCCGGATCCTGGCCGATACCAACGCGCTGCGCGCAGCCAACGGCAAGGCCCCGCTCGTCGAGAACGTCGACATCGACCGCGTCGCCGCCGCCTGGGCGCAGCGGATGTCGGTCCCGACCTCGCAGGGCGGGCCCGGGTTCGTCCACAACGCCTCGTTCTTCACGCAGATGCCGTCGGGCGCCACCTCCGGCGGCGAGAACATCGCGGCCGGCTTCACCTACCAGAACGTCGTCAGCGCGGGCTGGGCGAAGTCGCCGGGGCACCTCCAGAACATGCTCGGCGACTGGACCGACATCGGCATCGGCTACTGGCAGTCGGCCGACGGATCGACCACCTACTTCGTGCAGGACTTCGGGTACTACCCCGCGCACGTGGGCGTGGCTCCGGCGGCGCCCCCGGCATCCACGTCGACCGCGCCGATCCCCGAGGTGGTCGGGA
Organism: Pseudolysinimonas kribbensis; assembly: GCF_039531715.1. Lineage (NCBI taxonomy): Bacteria > Bacillati > Actinomycetota > Actinomycetes > Micrococcales > Microbacteriaceae > Pseudolysinimonas > Pseudolysinimonas kribbensis. Next base: position 144,510 of record NZ_BAAAQO010000003.1, read on the forward strand.
ACTCGCTCGTCGACAGCCGGACGGGAGCCCGCTGGGTCGCGCACGCCGTCAACTGGCCGAGCTTCGAGTACGCGTGTCAACAGGGCTGGGCCGATGCTTCGGGAGGTCGCTCGACGGCCGCGGCACAGGCCATGGTGTCCTGGGGCGTCACCGCGGTGCGCCTGCCGCTGAACCAGGATTGCTGGCTCGGCACCGACGGTTCGCCGCGCTTCGGCACAGCCGCGGGCTATCAGGCTGCCGTGCGGAGCTGGGTCGACATCCTCAACGCAGCAGGCCTCGTGGTCGTGTTCGACCTGCACTGGTCGGCGCCCGTCGGCGTCGACTCCGACGGGCAGCGCGCGATGGCCGATCCGCAGTCGATCGAGTTCTGGAGGCAGGTGGCCGGCGCGTACTCGAAGGTGCCCTCGGTCATGTTCGACGCCTTCAATGAGCCGTACTCGCGCCAGTCTGCGGTGCTCTCTTGGAGCTGCTGGGCGGATGGCGGCTGTGCGATGCCGTCCTCCGCCGACACCCAACCGATCGGCACGTCCACCTTCACCGCGGTGGGGATGAGGCAGATCGTCCAGACCATCCGGGCTGCGGATGCGGCGCAGCCCATCCTGCTCGGCGGCCTCGACTACTCCAACGATCTCCGCGGCTGGGTGGCCGCTACGCAGTCGTTCGGCGACGACCAACTCGTCGCGAGCTGGCACAACTATCCCGGTCAGCGCTGCGACGACGTCACGTGCTGGAATGCGGAGGTCGCTCCCGTCGCCGCCCACGTGCCCGTCATCGCCACGGAATTCGGCGAGACCGACGGCGGAACATCGTTCCTCACGACCTTCATGGACTGGGCCGATCAGCACGGCATCGGCTACGCCCCGTGGGCGTGGTGGTGGACCGACTCATCCGACGGGGCGGAAGCCAACGCCTACGCGCTGGTACAGAACGGCACCTTCACCCCGAAGGCGCCCGAGGGCACCACCTACCACGATCATCTGGCGGGGCTCGCCGTGGGTCGGGTCGATCGTGTCTCGGGTGCCGACCGATATGCGGGCAGCGTGGAGGTGTCGCAGCGCTCGTATCCCGACGGCGCCTCGACGGTCTACGTCGTCACCGGCCTCACGGCTCCCGACGCGCTGTCGGCCGCCGCCGCGGCCGCGACGACCGGGGGGCCGGTGCTGCTCACCCCGCGGGACGCGCTCCCTGACGAGGTCGCCGCCGAGATCGTCCGACTCGCGCCGCAGCACATCGTCGTGGCTGGTGGCCCCGCCTCGGTATCGCCCTCGGTGTTCGACCGGCTGAGCGACCTCGTGCCCGACACGATCCGGATCGGCGGGGCCGACCGGTACGAAGTGTCGCGCAACGTACTGGCCCACGCGGTATCATCCGTCGCGTCGCTCTACGTGGTGACCGGCGAGACCTTCCCCGACGCGCTCTCGGCATCGCCGGCCGCCGTCGCGGAGGGCGGTGCCGTGCTTCTCGTGCCGGGTCGAGCCGCCGGGCTCGACGCCGCGACGACGACGCTGATCCGCTCGCTGAGTCCCGCGCGGATCCGCATCGTCGGGGGGACCGCCTCGGTGTCCCCGTCGATCGAGGGGCAACTGAATCGGATCGCGCCCACCACACGACTGGCGGGGGCCGACCGGTATGCGGCATCCGTCTCGGTCAACGCCGCCGTGTTCCCGCACTCCGACACGGTCTATCTGGCCACGGGCGACAACTTCCCGGATGCGCTCACGGGCGCCGCATGGGCAGCGCGGGGCCCGGCGCCGCTGCTGGTCGTGCCGTCGACGTGCGTGCCCACGGCGACGCTCGCCGAGATCCGCGCGTTGGGTGCGACGAAGGTGACCCTCCTGGGTGGGCCGAAGTCGCTGACGGAGGCCGTGCGGGGGCTGACGCCCTGCGGGTGACCGCGCTCAGACGAACGCGGCCTTTCCCGTGATGGCGCGCCCGACTATGAGTGTATTCATCTCGCGTGTGCCCTCGTAGGAGTACATCGCCTCGGCATCCGCGAAGAATCGGATGACGTCGTTGTCGAGCACAATGCCGTTGCCGCCCATCGACTCCCGCGCCCACGCCACCGTCTCGCGCATCCGGGAACCCGCATACTCCTTCGCGAGCGCCGCATGCTCGTCGCGCTGGATGCCCTCGTCGAGCATCTCGGAGACGCGGGTGCACATCGCGATCGAGGCGGTGATGTTGCCGAGCATCTTCGCGTAGTGCTCCTGGATGAGCTGGTGCGAGTCGATCGTCTTGCCGAACTGCACCCGCTGTGAGCCGTATGCGACGGCCGTCTCGTACGCGCCCATCGCGTTGCCGACGGTGGCCCAGGCGACCTCGGCGCGGGTGAGCCGCAGCACCGCGGCCGTCTCGCGGAACGAGTTGACGTTCTGCAGCCGGTTCGCCTCCGGCACGCGCACCTCGTCGAGCGTGATGTCGGCGTTCTGCACGATGCGCAGCGCCTGCTTGTTCTCGATCTTGGTGGCCGTCCACCCGGGAGTGTCGGTCGGCACGATGAAGCCCTTCACCTGGCCGTCCTCGGCCGACTTCGCCCAGACGATCGCGTGGGTCGCGATGGTGCCGTTGCCGATCCAGCGCTTGCTGCCGGAGATCAGCCAGTCGTCGCCGTCGCGGGTCGCGACCGTGCGCAGGCCCTGCGCGCTGTCGGACCCGGACAGCGGCTCGGTGAGCGCGAAGCAGCCCAGCAGCTCGGCGCTCGCGAACCTCGGTAGCCATTCGGCCCGCTGCTCCGCCGACCCGCCGACGCCGATAGCGCCCATCACGAGGCCGTTCTGCATGCCGACGAGCGTCGCGACCGACGCATCGACGCGGGCGAGTTCGAGAGCGACCCAGCCGCGGAAGACCGCCGAGTTCTCGAACGGGCGGGTCTCCTCCCACGGCATCCCGAACATGTGCAGCTCGGCGAGCCCGTCGACCACGAAGCGCGGGAAGAACTCGGCGCGCGCCCAGTGGTCGTTGACGATCGGCTTGACCTTGCTCTCGAGGAACTCACGCAGGCGCGCGAGCACGCCCTTCTCCTGGTCGGTCAACAGCGACTCCGACTGGTAGAAGTCGGCGGCGAGGGGCGTGAGGGTCGACGGCATGTCCGGGACGATACGCGGCCCGCAGGATGCGGCCCAACGCGGTTGGTACGTTGCTCCAAGCGATGCCTAGGAGGCCGAATACGTGTTCGTGGAGATCACCAACACTCCGCGCGATTACGCGTGGGGTTCCCCCAGTGCCATCGCCGAGTTGCTGGGTCGAAGGCCCAGCGGGCGCCCCGAGGCGGAGCTCTGGCTCGGCGCGCATCCCGGATCGCCGGCGCGGCTGGTCGGGCGCGACGGCACGCTGCTGGACGTCGTGCACGGCCGGCTGCCCTTCCTGCTCAAGGTGCTCGCCGCCGAACGGCCGCTCTCACTGCAGGCGCATCCGACGCCGGAGCTGGCGGCCGCGGGATTCGCGCGCGAGGAGGCGGCCGGCATCCCGATCGACGCGCCCGAGCGCAACTACAAGGACCCGTTCCACAAGCCGGAGCTGATCTACGCGCTGTCGGATCCGTTCCGGGCGCTGTGCGGGTTCCGGCCGGTCGCCCAGACCCGCACGCTGCTCGAACCGGTCGCGGGCGACGAGCGGATCGCGCCGCTGCTCGACCGCCTGCGCACCGACGCCGACCTCCGGCCGGTGTTCGAGTGGCTCGTCTCCCGCGGCGACGACGTCGACGACCTGGTGGTGGCTCTGGTCGAGACCTCATCGGTCGCCGACGACGTGTCGTGGGATGCCGTCCGCCGGCTCTCCGAGACCAACCCCGGCGATCCGGGTATCGCGATCTCGCTCCTGCTGCACACCGCGGTGCTGCGCCCGGGCGAGGCGCTCTACTTGCCGGCGGGCAACATCCACGCATATCTGGATGGTCTTGGGATCGAGCTCATGGCCGCGTCGGACAACGTGCTGCGCGGCGGGCTGACCTCCAAGCACGTCGACGTGGCGGAGCTGGTCTCGGTGCTGGACTTCACGCCCCGGCGGGTGCCGCTTCTGCGGCCGGAGGAGCCGCGGCCGGGGGTGCGCGTGTTCCGGCCCGATGTTCCCGATTTCGTGCTGACGGTGGTCGACGGGGTCGCGGCGGAGGTGCCGCTCGGCGGTGCGGCGATCGCGTTGTGCGTGCGGGGGGAGACGCGGGTCGACGGCGGGCCGACGCTCGGCCGCGGGCAGGCGGCCTATATCGACGGGGAGTCGTCGGTGCGGCTCGACGGTGACGCGCTGACGTTCGTTGCGACCAGCGGTGTCGGGGGCGGGACGCCGGTCGGCTCCACGTAGGCGACGTCGATCTGTGGGTCGGCCGCGGATGCGTACGTGAGGCTTCGGTGCCCCTCCACAACCCGCAGTCGGTCGACTTCTCTACAGAATGGGCGTTCTAGCTTTCGAAGGTGTCTTCGATTGCGGGACTATTGACGCATGTCGACGGCCCCCCTTCTCACGGCGATGCGCGGTGCGCTCGCCGTGCTGGAGGCCGCGCCGGGCACGGACCTGTCGACGGCATCCGACGCCGACCTGGGCGCCCTCGTCACCGTTGAGACCTCGTTGCGGCGGATCGTCGAACGCCATGCCGCTCTGACGACGGGAGAGGTCTCCCGGCGCTCCCGGCCGGAGCTCGGCCTGAGCGGGTTCGCGCAGCGCGCCGGGCACCGCACGGTCGAGGAGTTCCTGAAGGTCGAGACCGGGATCTCGGGGCGGGACGCGGCGGCGACGGTGCGCGTGGGCGTTCTCGCGACATCCAGCGGCGTCCTCGGCGACGCCGTGCGCGACGGGCGGGTCAGCGTCGCGGCGGCGGATGCGATCCACGCAGGGCTCGGCGCCCCGACCGATACCCTTCCGGCGGAGGTGCTGGAACAGGCATCCGACCGACTGTGCGACGAGGCGGACGCGCTCGACCCCGATCGGCTCCACAGGCGTGCTCGCGAGGTGCGGGACGAGTTGGACGAGGCCGGCATCGCGGATCGTGAGCGTGCCCGTCGTGCGGCGCGATCCTTGCGGCTCGTGCGCCAGCCCGATGGCATGACCCGCATCGTGTGGCTGCTCGATCCGGAATCGGCGGCGATCGTGACCACCGTCTACGATCGCGCGACATCGCCGCGACGAGGCGGTCCTCGGTTCGTCGACCCGGCGGCGCGCGAGAAGGCGGCGCGCGTCGCCGACGACGAACGCACGACGGAGCAGCTCGCCTCCGATGCGTTCACGGAGCTGCTGCGGCAGTCGGGCACGTCCGACCACGACGTGCTGGTCGGCGGAGACGAGCCTGCGGTGCGGATCCTGGTCGCGGCGAGCTCGCTCACCTCCGGCGACGGGCACGGAACCTTGGATTCGGGCGAAGCAGTCTCCCTGACGACGGTGCATCGCCTCGCCTGCGCGGGCGGCACGGTGTCGATCATTCTCGATTCAGCGGGGCAGGTGCTCGACATGGGCCGCGAGCAGCGGTTCTACACCCGGCATCAGCGCCGGGCATTGGTCGCCCGTGACGGTGGATGCATGTGGCCGGGCTGCGACCGGACGCCGTCCTGGACCGAAGCGCATCACACCCGACGATGGAGCGACGGCGGCAGAACCGATCTCGCAGACGGGATCCTCCTCTGCCGACATCACCACCTCCGGTTGCACGACGAGGGGTGGACCATCAGTCGCCGGGCAGGCCGCTATTGGCTCGAGCCCCCGCCCGGCAGCGGGAAGACGGGCGCCCTCCTTCACACCAAGTCGCGGGCGGTCCGTGAGCTGCTGCGCGCATGACGCCGACCGCAGCGGGCTCAGCTCGACCGGGTGGGCGCCACCGGCGCACCGCTCGCGATCGACGCGTAGGCCGCGAGCACGACCTCGAGCGCACGCAGCCCGTCGCGCCCGCTCGGCACGGGCTGGCGTCCTTCGGTGATCGCGCCGAGGAACTCGTCGATCATCGCGGCGTCGAGGTCGGAGCCGTAGGAGAGCCAGAGGGGAGCCCGATCCGTTTCCGAGAAGCCGTCCACCCGCTGGGCGAATGGCGCCAGCTCGGCCACGCCGCCCTCGGCGATCACCCGCATCGTCAGGCCGCCCCAGGTCGGATAGTGGTCGGGCACCGACCAGCTGCAGTCGATCACGGCCGTGACGCCGTTGGAGTAGCGGATCGAGACGAACCCGGCGGTCTCGGCCTCGCGGTCCGGGCGCAGCAGGCGGTTCGCGACGGCGTAGACCTCCTCGGCCTCGGCATCCGGGAACAGGCCGAAGACCAGGTCGGCGATGTGCACGGTGTGGTCGGCGACCGCACCGCCGCCCGCGAGGGACGGGTCGGCGAACCACGCGCGTTCCACGGGCAGCTGGCCGTTGTTGGCGCCGCTGATGCTCATGACCCTGCCGAAGCCGCCGCCCTGAATCCGGTGCCGCAGCTGCGCGTACTCCGGCGTGAAGCGCACGGGGAAAGCCGTCATGAGCCGCACCCCGGCCGCATCGCACGCGGCGATGATGCGCTGCGCGTCGTCGAGCGTCGTCGCCAGCGGCTTCTCGCACAGCACGTGCGCGCCCGCCTCTGCCGCGCGCACCGCGTATTCCCCGTGCCGGGTGTTCTCCGAGCAGACGACCACGGCATCCGGTCGCCACGCCAGCAGCTCGTCGAGCGTGTCGACGTAGGGCACGCCGAGCGTCTCGGCGAGCGGGCGTCCGCCGGACTCGCCCGCGGGACGGTCGGCGTGATCCGGATCGGTGGTCAGCAGCTCGACGTCGGGGCGATCGCGCAGGATGGCGGCGTAGCTGAACGCGTGAGTGTGGGCGAACGAGATGATGCCGACCTTCATCGCACGTCCTCCAGGGGGATCGCCCGGCCCTCGTCGAGCGAGCGGTTGACGGCCGCCGCGATGCGCACTGCCTCGAGACCGTCGCGGGCCGTGACCCGTGCGTCGTCGCCGTCGCGGATGGCTCGGGCGAAGTCGGCGAGCTCGGCCGTGTACGGGCTCGTCGCGGCATCGACCGGCGGCAGATACCCGTCGTCGCCGTCGTCCGCGACGATGCCGTCGAATTGCAGCACCGGATGCCGCAGCGAGTCGTGCTCGAGCAGGCCGCCCGGCCCGGCCACCGAGAATCCGGTGTGGAACCCGAGCGTCGCCGCCCCCCACACGCCGTGGACGTGGCTGATGGTGCCCGAGCGGTGCCGTAGCACCGCCTGCACGGTGGTAGGGCCGTCGCCGGCGTCGTCGCCCACCCGGGTCGCGTAGACCGTCGCGACGTCGCCGGCCGTCCAGCGCGCCAGGTCGAGGTCGTGGATCATCTGGTCCATCGCGATGCCGCCGGAGCGCGCCGGCTCGCGGAACCACCGGCGCTGCGGCGCGGAGCCGATGCGGAAGAAGCGCTGGACGGCCGGGGTGCCGAGGCGTCCGCCGGCGACCGCCGCCCGCATCGCGGCATACGCGGGGAAGTACCGCACGACGTGCGCCGGGAACAGCCGCACCCCCGCCGCGTCGCACGCGGCGATCGCGGCGCCCGCGTCGGCGACCGAGATCGCCAGCGGCTTCTCGCACACGACGTGCTTGCCGGCGGCGGCGGCTCGCTCGACCATCGCGCGATGCGTGTCGGTGGGCGTGGCGACGTCGACGATGTCGACGTCGGCGATGAGCTCGTCGAGGGAGTCGACGGCGCGCCCGCCGTACCGGCTCGTGATCACCGGAGCCTGGTCGTCGATCGAGTGGACGATGACGTCGTAGCCGAGCGCGAGCCATCCCGGCAGGTGCTCGTGCGCGATGGTTCCCGCACCGATCAGGCCGACCGTCGTCACGCGCCGGCTCCGGACCGATAGGGCGCCTCGTCGACGGTGCCGTTCCAGCTGTGCCAGTGGCCGCCGCCGTCGAGCTTGTCGATGATCGCGCGCTGCAGCGTGGTGTCGCGCGGCAGGGTCGAGCGGTCGGTCACGTTGCGCCGGCGGAACGTGAAGAACACGGCATCCTCGTCGGCGTCGTGCCCCTCGCCCTCGAGCGTCCAGCGCTGCTGGAACCTCACCATGTTCGACTCGGGCGCGAGCACCTCGGCCAGCTGCGGGTCGAGCAGCCACGAGCTGCAGTGCAGCACGGTGGTGGGGTGGTCGGCGAAGTGCCGGCCGAAGAACGCCACCGCCTGCCGGAACGCGTCATCGACCGACTCGGGGGTGAGCGGTCCGACCTCCGGGATGTGGGTCGAGATGGCCCACGCGTCGCCGCGTCGGACGAGGTTGAACTGCAGCCGGCCCAGCCAGTAGAGGTTGCCGCCGAAGCAGACCGGCATCCACAGGTAGGTGTGCAGGCCGAACGCGCCGAGGGTGCGGCGGTTCACCCAGGCCTGCTGGCCCAGGTCGGCGAGCGAGCGGTCGGAGATCTCGGGCGGGATGCCGCGCGAGCGGTGGAAGGCGCGCACGTCGTCGGCGACCGCGAGCAGGGCCAGCAGCGGGAGCACCCCGACCCCCCGCCAGTCGCTGCGGGCCGCGGGAACGTCGAGGGGGTTCGGCCCGTCGGAGCCGATCGCGCCGATGTTGGCCTGCAGGCGCTCGACCATAGACTGCAGCTCGGCGAGCCGATCCGGATCGGCCAGCGCCGCGTCGATCGCGCGCCGGGTGTCGGCGCGGTCGTCGTCGCGGAAGCCGAGCGTCGCGAGGGCGGCGTCGTCGCCGGCGGCCGCGAGCCGCGCCGAGAGCTCGGGGATGTCGATCATGCGGCGGCCCCCACGGATTCGGCCTCGCGGCCGGCGTTCTCGGCGGCGACGTGGCAGGCCACCTGGTGGCCGGGTCTCAGCTCGAGCAGCGGGGGAGTGACCACGCGGCAGACCTCCTTGGCGAGCGGGCAGCGGTCGGCGAAACGGCATCCGGGCTTCGGATCGATGACCTTGGGCGGCTCGCCCGCGGCCTGCTCCGCGGTCACCGTCAGCTTCGCACGCGGGTCGGGCACGGCAGCGACGAGCAGCTGGGTGTACGGGTGCAGCGCCGCCTGCAGCACGTCGTCGACGGGACCCGACTCCACGATCCGCCCCGCGTACATGACCATCATCCGGTCGGCGACGTAGCGCGCACTCGCGATGTCGTGCGTGATGTAGAGGAGCGAGACGTGCTCCTCGTCGCGCAGCTTCGCCATGACGTTGAGCAGGCCGATCCGGATGGAGATGTCGAGCATGGAGACCGGCTCGTCGGCGAGGATCACCTTCGGCCGGTACGCGAGCGCCTGCGCGAACCCGATGCGCTGGCGCTGACCTCCCGACATCTCGTACGGGTATTTCTCGAGCGCCTCGCGGGCCGGGTTGAGGCCGACCGCCTCCGCCACCCGCTCGGTCTCGGAGCGCCGGCCCTCGGCGTCGAGCTCCGGGCGGTGCAGCTTGAGCCCGCGCACGATCCCGTGCGACACCCGGTACGACGGGTTGAGCGAGCTGAACGGGTCCTGGAACACCATGGGCACCGCCGCGCGGTAGCGCATCTGATCGGAGCGGCTGCGCAGGGCCGTCAGCGGAGTGCCCTCGAACAGGATCTCGCCGGAGGTCGGCTTGTAGACCTGTGCGAGCAGGCGCGCGATGGTCGACTTGCCGCTGCCGCTCTCGCCGACGAGGGCGACGATCTCCGACCCGTTGATGACGAAGTTCGCGTCGTCGACGGCGTGCAGCTCGCGCCGGCTCGTGAAGCCGCCGACGCGGAAGACGCGCGTGAGGTCCTTCGTCTCGAGGATGGGCGTGCTCACGGTCGGGCCTCCCTCGGCGCGGTGGCGTTCGCCGGACGGTGATCGGGCGAGTACAGCAGGCAGCGCGCCTTCACCCCGTCGGCCTCGTAGAGCGCCGGCTCCACCTCGACGCAGTCCGCGTAGACGAGCGGGCAGCGCGGCGCATAGCGGCACCCGTGCGGCATCGCCGAGAGGGCGGGCGGAGATCCCGGGATGCCGACCAGCGGCAGCTTCGGCCCGCGGATCGACGGGAAGGCCTCGAGCAGACCCTTCGAGTACGGGTGCGCCGGCGTGTCGAACACGGTGCGCGTCTCGCCGAGCTCGACCTCCTGCCCCGCGTACATGACGAGCAGCCGGTCGGAGAAGTGGCTCACGAGCGACATATCGTGCGTGACGAACAGCACGGCGAAGCCGAGCCGCTGCTGCAGCTCCTTGATCTGGAGCATGAGCGAGCGCTGCGCGACGACGTCGAGCGCCGAGGTCGGCTCGTCCATGATGACGAGTTCCGGCGAGAACAGCAGCGCCATGGCGATCATCGCCCGCTGGCGCATGCCGCCCGAGAGCTGATGCGGATAGCTCGTCAGGTGGATCGTGTCGATGCCGACGAGCCCGAGCACCTCCTCCGAGCGGCGCCGGATCTCGGCCTTGTCCCGGATGCCGTGCTCGCGCATCGTGTCGGCGTACTGCGCCGCGATCCGCTTCACCGGGTTCAGCGCGTTCATCGCCGACTGCATGACGACCGACATGTTCTGCCAGCGCACGGGCGCGAGCTGCTTCTCGTTCATGGTCACGAGGTTCCTGCCGCGGAAGATCACCTCGCCCGACGAGATCCGCGCGGGCGAGCTCAGCAGCTGGGCGATGCCGAACAGCATGGTCGACTTGCCGCATCCGGATTCGCCGACCACCGCGACGAACTCGCCGCGACCCACCGTCAGGTCGACGTCGTCGACCGCGGTCACGGGGCCGGCGGGGGTGTCGTAGACGACGCTGAGCCCTCTCACCTCCAGCAGCGGGGCATCACTGTCCGTCACGGTTCCTCCTGTTCCGGCGCACCGGCCGCAGGGCCGGGTTCGAGATCTCGTCGAAGGCGTAGTTGAGCAGGGCGAACGCGGCCCCGAGCAGCGCGATGCAGAGCCCCGGCGCGATGATCCACCACTGCTGCCCGGTCTGCAGCGCCTCGGCCGACTGCGCCCAGTGCAGCATCGTGCCCCAGCTGACCGAGCTGGGTGAGCCGAGGCCGATGAACTGCAGGCCGGCGGCGGTGAGCACCGCGTACAGCGCCGCGCCGAGGAAGTTCGCCGCGATGAGCGAGATCATCGTCGGCAGCATCTCGAACACCACGACGTAGAGCCAGTTCTCGCCCCGCACCCGAGCCGACTCGAGGAAGTCGCGCCGTCGCAGCGACAGCGCCTGGGCCCGCAGCTGGCGGGCGCCGTACGACCATCCGGTCACGACGAGCACCCCGATGATGACCCAGAGGTTGCCGCCGTTGGCGTACGCGGCGATCACGATGATGAGCGGGAACGCCGGGATCACCAGGAACACGTCGATGAGCAGGGACAGCACGTTGTCGGCCGCGCCGCCGAGATAGGCGGCCGCCACCCCGATGAACACCGACAGGATGCTGGCCAGCGCCCCGGCGACGACCGCGACGATGAGGGTCTCGCGGGTGCCCCAGACCAGCTGGCTCCAGATGTCCTGGCCGAAGGAGGTCGTGCCGAGCAGGTGGTCCGGGCTCGGCGGCAGGCTCAGGGCGTACGCCCGGTCGTTGGGCTTCGTCACGGGCGTGAAGAGGTTCGGGAAGATCGCCGCGATGAGGAAGATCAGCAGCAGGATGGCACCGGCCATGGCCTTGCCGTTGCCGCGGATCGCGCGCCAGACCGCGAGGCCCGCGCTGTTGGGGCGCCGCCCCTTCTTGCGCGGGGCGATGACGGCCTGGTTCGTGGTCGCGTCGGTCGGGAATGCGGTCATGATCAGCCCTCCGTCCGGGCGCGGGGATCGAGCAGCACCGTCAGGAAGTCGCAGACCAGGATCGCGATGAGCACGGTGACGGTGATCATGACGAACATCGCCTGCATGAGCGGGTAGTCCTGGTTGTTGACGGCCTGCAGCAGCATGTAGCCGATGCCGGGGTAGTTGAAGGTGTACTCGACGAGGATCGAGCCGGAGACGACGAAGCCGAGCGACATCGCGAAGCCCGCGAGGTTCGGCAGCACCGCGTTGCGCGCCGCATAGCTGTACATGATCGTCGAGTTCGACAGGCCCTTCGCCCGGGCCATGCGGATGTAGTCGTCGGCGAGGATCGTCACGACGTTGTTGCGCATGGTCAGGATCCAGCCGCCGATCGAGATGACCAGGATCGTCACGGCCGGCAGGATCGCGTGCGAGAGCACGCTGCCGATGAAGTCGGGGTTCCAGCCGGGGATCAGCGTGACCTCGAACGCGCCGTCGTTGGGCAGCACGTTGAGCACCACCGAGAACAGCAGCACCAGCAGCAGACCGACCCAGAAGAACGGCAGCGCGCCGGTGATGACGAAGACCGGGGGCAGCACGCTGTCGAGCGCACCGCCGCGGCGCCAGCCCGCGACCAGACCGATCAGCGTGCCCGCCACGAAGGCGATGACCGTGGTCAGCCCGACCAGGCCGAGCGTCCACGGCAGCGCCGTGGCGATCACGGTGCCGACCTGCTGCGGGAAGAAGGTGAGCGAGACGCCGAAGTGTCCCGTGAAGGTGTTGCCGAGGTACTCGAAGTACTGCACCACGAGCGGTTGCTGGGTGTTGATGCCGAAGGCGACCTCGAGCGCCTTGAGGGCGGACGGGTTCACGCGGCCGTGGAACCGCGCCATCATCGCCTCGGCGGGATTGCCGGGCATGAGCCGGGGGATGAAGAAGTTGACCGTCAGCGCGATCCAGAGCGTGATCACGAACAGGACGAGCCGTCGCAGCACGTATCTCATGCCGGTCCTCTCAAGCGTGTCGCGGATGGCCGCCGGCGTGCGGCGGGTCGGGGCCCGTCCCGGCGGACCGCGGGTGCGGCGCCGCCGGGACGAGCGTCCGGGATGGTGCGGTTACTTCACGGGCTTCAGGTGCAGCAGCACCTGCTCGACGTCCGGGATCGAGTACGGCGAGGGCAGGGCGTACTGGTCCTGCTCCGTCGGCCAGCCCGAGAAGGACTTGGTGTTGTACTGGAACCAGTTGACCGACTCCGTGATCGGGATGACGGGCACCTGGGTCAGCATGACCTCCTGCAGCTTGTCGACGATCTGGTGCTGCTCGTCCTCGCCGGCGCCGGCGTACTGCTCGAACAGCGCGTCGACGGCCGGGTCGGAGAACCGCATGTAGTTGGTCGAGGCGTTCTGCCCGAGCGGCGCGGTGTTGCCGCTGTACAGCATCTGCCGCAGCTCGTAGTACGGCGCGGGGCCGCCCGTCTCCGCGATATACGCCAGGTCGAAGTCGCCCTTGTAGATCCGGGAGTCGTAGGTCTGCCCCGCGACGTCCTGCACGGTCAGGTCGATGTCGACCTTCGCGAGCTGCTGCTTGATCTCCTGGAGCGAGGCGTCCCAGTCGGTGTACCCGCTCACCGTGAGCACGGACAGCTTCAGCGGATTGCTCGAGGAGTACCCCGCCGAGCTCAGGAGCTGCTTGGCCTTGTCGAGGTTCGTCGTGTAGTCGTGCTGGCTGGCGAGGTCCTTGTCCAGCCAGCTCTGGAACGTCGGCAGCACGATCCCGGACTGGTTGCCCGCGGGCTGCTGGCCGTCCTCACCGACCTTCGACACGTTGTCGCGGTTCACGGCGTAGGCGATCGCCTGCCGCACCGCGAGGTTGCCGGAGACGGGGTGCTTGAGGTTGAACGCCAGGCTCACGTTCGCCACGGGCGGCTGCCAGTAGTGGTTGTGGGCCTTGTCGCGCGCCACGTAGTACTTGTCGATCGAGGGGATGAACTGACCCCCCCACTGCGCCTTGCCGGTGGCGAGATCCTGGTTGGCGGGCGAGTTGTCGGTGTACGACGGGTAGTTGACCGTCTTGACCGCGGGGGCGCCCTTCCAGAAGTCGGGATTGGCCTGGTACTGGATGTTCTGCGGCGTGCAGTTGGTCATCGTGTAGGGGCCGGTGCCGATGGGCTTCTGGTTGGCGAAGTTGACCGGGTTGCTCGCGGCCTTGCCGGTCGTCCAGATGTGCTTCGGGACGATGGGGGTCTGGTCGGCGATGTAGTAGAAGTACGGCTCGGCCGGCGAGGCGAACTTCATGACCACCTGGTCGGAGCCGGACGTCTCGACCGACTGCAGGCCGGATGACCAGATGGCCTGGAGGTCGAGGCCCTTGTTCTTCTTGAGCAGGTTGAAGGTGAACGCGACGTCGTCGGCGCTGAAGGGCTTGCCGTCGCTCCACTTGACGCCCTTGCGGATCGTGAAGGTGAGCGTCTTGAAGTCGCTCGACCACTCGGACTTCGTGGCGAGCATGGGGGTCGGCGCGCTGTTCTTGAGGGTGTTCTGGTAGATCAGTGGCTCGTAGACGAAACCGATCGCCTGCTGGAAGACCGCGGGGTTGAACGGGTTGAACCCGCAGGTCCAGGTGGCGCCGCCCACGTTGGCGATGGTCAGCGCGGTCCCGGAGCCGGAGGATCCGCCGCCACCGGAGCATCCGGCGACGGTCAGGGCGATCGCGGCCGCGGCCGCGACGGTGGCACCGAGGCGGCGCCACCTTGTCGAACGTGATGGATTCATTGGTGTCCCTTTCCCGAGCCCGTGCCGAGGAGGTCTGCGGCACGAGAGGTCGATTCAGTGGAGCGGTGGATCGGGTCGGCGGGCCGGTGGTGCCGGGCGTCCGCGAAGACCTTCTCCCGGAGCCGTCGCAGGGACTCGTCGAGAGCCCCTTGACGGACGGAGTTGTCGTAGCCGGTTCCGGCGACGATGCGCGGCCGGTGCACGAGCCGCTGGTGCAGGCGGGTGCGCACCCGGGCGGCGAGCTCGTCGCCGCCGGCGAGGCCGTGGTCGCCTGCCAGGATGACGAGGTCCGGGTCCACGAGCGCGACCGGGGAGGCGAGCACGTCGACCACCAGGTCGGCCAGCGCCGAGAGGAAGCCGTCGTGCGGCGGGTCGGCGTCGGGCGACGCCGCTCGCGCCACGAGTCCGGCGGGGTCGGCATCCGGGAGACCGTGCTCCCGCGCCAGCGCCGCGATCCCCACCGTGGCCAGGAGGTCGCCCGCGAAGGGTCCGTCCGCCGAGACCGGCACCACGCCCATCTCGCCCGCGCTGCCGTGCGAGCCGCGCAGCAGGCGTCCGTCCGCGATGATCGCGATCGCGACGCCCTGACCGATCCACAGCAGCAGCACGTCGCGGCAGCCGACGGCGCGGCCGCGGATCGACTCGTCGCTCAGCACGAGCTTCACGTCGTTCTCGACGGCGACCGGCACCTCGAGCACCTGGGTGAGGCGTTCGCGCACATCGAAGCCGTTCCACTCCGGGATGTGCTCCGCATGGCTCAGCCGGCCGGTCGCGGGGTCGACGGAGCCGCTGATGCCGACCACGACCTGTCGCACGTCGGCGCGGGTGAGCCCGGCATCCGCCGCGACGGTCTCGAGGAGGTCGCGCACCGCGGCCGCCGGGTCGTCGCCCGGTGCGAGCCGGGACTTGCCCGTGCCGACGGGCGCGCCGCCGAGGTCGGCGATCACCGCGTCGATGCCGGTGTCGTTCACGTCCAGACCCGCGGCGTATGCGGCTCCCTCGGCGATGCTCCAGAGCTGCGCCTGCGGGCCGGGGCCACCGGGACGGTAGCCTGCGCGCCGGGCGAGCCCGGACTCCTCCAACCGGCGCAGCAGCTCCGCGGCGGCGGGGCGCGAGACGCTGATCGCCTGCTCGAGGTCGAGGCGCGTCAGCGGCCCGGACTCGAGCAGCGCGTACAGCGCCGCCCGGTCGTTCAGCTTGCGCAGAGCACTCGGACTTCCCACGCCACTCCCCACCCGGTCGGGTCCGGCACATCGGTGTACCGGGGTTGTGGTGGCAAGCTAGCGCAAGAACGGAAAATCGTCTAGGAAGTTCACAGTTCGTTAACGCAGGTCGACTTGAAGGGATCGGGATGAGCCCCGACATCACGCTGGGCGTGAGCTCCTACAGCTTCCATCAGCGCCTGAGCACCGGCGCCATGGACATCTTCGACGTCATCGACTGGATCGCCGCGAGCGATGCGGAGCACCTCGAGCTCGCGGTCCTGTCCGACGACGCCGACTCGCCGATCCCCAGCATCGGGTGGGATGCCGACCGCCTCGACCGCGTCCGCGCGGCCGCCGAGGCGGCGGGCGTCACCCTCTCCAACCTCGCCGTCGGCGCGAGATTCTGGTCGCCCGAGGGCGAGGACGTGCCCGCGGCGATCGCGCGCGTCACGGCCTACGTCGACGTGGCATCCCGTCTCGGGATCGCGCGGATGCGGCACGACGTCGCCGCGCATCCCGGTCTGCCGGGTGACGACACCCCGATGTTCGAGGCGGCGCTGCCCGTGATCGTCGCGGCGTCGAAGCAGATCGCGCAGTACGCCGCGACCCGCGGGATCACGACGAGCCTGGAGAATCACGGCTTCTTCGTGCAGGCGGCCGAGCGGGTGCGCCGGATCGTGCTCGGGGTCGACGAGCCGAACTTCAAGACCACCCTGGACGTCGGCAACTTCGTGTGCGTCGACGAGGACCCGGCCGCGGTCGTGCCGCAGAATCTGCCGTACGCGATGATCGTGCACCTCAAGGACTTCTACATCCGCGGCACCGACCCCGGGGAGGGCTGGTTCCGCAGTCGCGGGGGCAAGTACCTGCGCGGCGCGATCGTCGGCAACGGCGACCTCGACCTCGTCTCGGTGGCCCGCTCCCTCCGCGAGGCGGGCTATTCCGGCTATGCCTCGATCGAGTTCGAGGGCGCCGAGGACTGCCTGCTCGGCATCGAACGCGGTCTCGCCAACGCTCGTCGCCTGCTCGCGGCGAGCTGACATCCGGCCGCATCCCGCGCATCCTGCACCCCGCACAACGAGGAGACACCCCCATGGCACGTGTGAAGATCGGCGTGATCGGCACCGGCACCATCGCCCAGTTCCATCTCGACGCCTACGCCCGCAACCCCGAGGCCGAGCTCGTCGCGGTGGCCGACATGAACCTCGACCGGGCCCGCGCCGCGGCGGACGCATTCGGGGCCCGGCGGGCCTACGCCGACCCGGCCGAGCTGCTCGCCGATCCCGAGGTCGAGGCCGTGAGCATCTGCACCTGGAACGACAGCCACACCCGCTGGGCGATCGCGGCCGTCCAGGCGGGCAAGCACGTGCTCGTCGAGAAGCCGATGAGCCGCACGCCCGAGGAGGCCGCCGAGCTCCAGCGGGTCGTCGAGGGCAGCGACCGGATCCTGCAGGTCGGGTTCGTGCGCCGGCACTCGCCGAACGCGCAGGTGCTCAAGACGTTCATCGACAACGGCGACCTGGGCGAGGTCTACTACGCCCGGGCCAGCCTGATCCGCCGGGCCGGCAATCCGGGCGGCTGGTTCGCCGACAAGTCGATCTCGGGCGGCGGGCCGCTCATCGACATCGGGGTGCACGTCGTCGACCTGTGCTGGTACCTCATGGGGTCGCCGACCGCCGTGACGGTGAGCGCGAACGCGTACACGCGACTGGGCAACCGGTCGAACGTGACGACCCTGCCGCGCTACACGGTCTCCGACTACGACCCGACGACCAACAGCGTCGAGGACATGGTGAACGCCCTCGTGCGGTTCGACAACGGCGCCTCGATGCTCCTGGAGGTCAGCTACTCGCTGCACGCTGTGCGCGACTCGATCGACGTCTCCGTCTTCGGCGACAAGGGCGGCGCGCAGCTGGAGCCGGAGCTCGAGATCGCGGCCGAGCGCTACGGCTCGATCGTGAACCAGATCCCGCAGATCGCGTCGCGGACCTTCGAGATGGACCCGGGATTCCCGAACGAGATCGCGAACTTCATCGACACGATCCAGGGCCGCGCGCAGAGCGTCGCACCCGTCGCGCACGGGGCCCAGATCACCCGGATCCTGGCCGCGATCTACGCGTCGGCCGAGGCGGGGGCCGAGATCCGGCTCTGAGCGCGGACCGGTCATCGCGCCGGATAGCGTGGTCGCCATGACCTGGCTCGTGACCGGCGGTGCCGGCTACATCGGTGCGCACGTGGTGCGGGCCCTGCTCGAGGCCGGCCTCCCGCCGGTCGTGCTCGATGACCTGTCGAGCGGGCACCGCGAGTTCGTGCCCTCCGGCGTGCCGTTCGTGCAGGGCAGCGTGCTCGACGGCGCCCAGGTGCTGCACGTGCTCGAGCAGCATCACGTCACGGGCGTCATCCATGTGGCCGGCTTCAAGTACGCGGGCGTCTCGGTGCAGCGACCGCTGCACACCTACGAGCAGAACGTGACCGGGATGGCGACCCTCCTCGCCGCGATGGCCGAACGCGGCGTCGATCGCCTCGTGTTCTCCTCCAGCGCCGCCGTCTACGGCACCCCCGACGTCGATCTCGTCACCGAGGACACCCCGAAGAATCCCGAGTCGCCCTACGGCGAGACGAAGCTCGTGGGGGAGTGGCTGCTGCGCGACCAGGGTGTCGCCGCCGGGTTGCGGCATACGTCGCTGCGCTACTTCAATGTGGTCGGCTCCGGCGATCCGGAGGTCTACGACACGAGCCCGCACAACCTCTTCCCGAAGGTATTCGACGCGCTCGTGGCCGGGCGCACGCCGATCGTCAACGGCGACGACTACCCGACGCCGGACGGCACGAACGTGCGAGATTACCTGCACGTCGCCGATCTCGCCCACTCGCACGTGGCGGCCGCGCGCCGACTCGACGACGGGAAGCCGATCGAGCCCGCCTACAACCTCGGCAGCGGCGACGGCGTCTCGGTGGCCGAGATCATGGCCGCCATGTCGCGGGTGACGGGGATCGTGTTCACCCCCGAGATCGGGCCGCGCCGCCCCGGCGATCCGGCTCGCATCGTCGCCAGCGGCGACCTCGCGGCGCGCGACCTCGAGTGGGCGATGCGGCACACGATCGACGACATGGTGCGCAGCGCGTGGGAGGCGCGGCTCGCCCACCGCGACTGACCCCGCGCAACCCCCCTGCGGACCCCCGTTCGAGGGGGATTTCCGGCGCGTCGTGACGACACGCCGCGGCGCGCAGGAAATATCATCCGGCGACTTGACTCCCGGGAATGACACGGCTGTAATTACTGCAATGAGCGGCGTTCGCATGGGGGCATCGTCGCCGGAGATGAGGGAGAGGGACATGACGAGGAGCGAGTACCGCCCGTCCGTCCCGGAGGACTGGTTCGTCGACCCGGTCCGGCTGGGCATGCCGACCATCCGGCCGTCGGTCGTCGTCGAGGAGGACGACGCCCTCGCCTGGCAGGCCGACGCGCTGTGCGCGCAGACCGATCCCGAGGCGTTCTTCCCGGAGAAGGGCGGCTCGACCCGCGACGCCAAGCGCATCTGCACGACGTGCGAGGTCAAGGCGCAGTGCCTCGAGTACGCCCTGCAGAACGACGAGCGCTTCGGCATCTGGGGCGGTCTCTCCGAGCGCGAGCGCCGTCGGCTGCGCCGGAGCCGCTCCGCATAACGCGCCGCGCCCCCGAACGGGGCGCTTTTGGGCCCGGCGCGCGCGTCATGACCGTCTGGTCACGATCGCCGCCTAGCCTCGACCCGATGCAGCCCCGAGTCACCGCGATCGTCGTCGTGCGCAACGGCGCCCGGTGGCTCGATCGCACGATCGAGGCGCTCGGCGCGCAGACCAGGCCGGTCGACGCCACGGTGTGGCTCGACGCGGGGTCGACCGACGAGGCGCGCGACCGGATGCCGGCCGGCGCCATCCGTGCCCCCGCCCAGTCCTTCGGCGCCTCCGTCGCGAGCGCGCAGCGCTACGTCACCGGGGACGGCGGTCCCGACGAATGGCTGTGGCTGCTGAGCGCCGACACGGCGCCCGAGCCGGATGCCCTCGCCCGGCTGCTGGCGGCCGTCGAGGTCGCGCCCTCGGTCGCGATCGCCGGCCCGAAGCTGGTCGACGCCGACGATCACGACCTGCTGCGCTCCTTCGGCGAGAGCGTCACGCCGCTCGGCGCCACCGTGCGGCTCGTCGAGGACGAGCTCGACCAGGCCCAGCACGACGGCGACGCCGACGTGCTGGGGGTGACGAGCCGGGGCATGCTGGTGCGGCGCGGCGTCCTGGCCCAGCTCGACGGGTTCGATCCCGGGCTGCCGACCGCCGACGCCGGGCTCGATCTCTCGGTCCGGGCGCGCCTGGCGGGGCACCGCGTCGTGCGCGTCGCCGACGCCCGGGTCGCCCGCGCGCTGGCACCGGAGGACTTCGGTCGCCGCCGTCCGCGCGGCCGGAGTGCGCGCCGCCGCATCGCGCGCACCGCACAGCTGCATCGGCGACTGGTCTACGCGCCGCCCGGCGCGCTGCCCATCCACTGGCTCTCGCTGCTGCCGCTGGCGGTGCTGCGCTCGATCGGGCAGCTGCTGGCCAAGCGTCCCGGCGCCGTCGGCGGGGAGCTCGCGGCCGCCCTCGCCGCCGCGTTCTCGGGCGGTGTGCCGGCCGCGCGGCGACGGCTGCGCCGCGCCCGGCGCACGGGGTGGGCCGCCATCGCGGCTCTGCGCGTGCCCCGGGACGAGCTGCGGGAGCGCCGGGCGACGGCGCGCGACCGCGAAGCGGCGGCCGCCGGACCCGAGCTCGTGCGCGCCTCCTTCCTCTCCGGCGGCCTCGCCGTGACGGCCGTGACCGCGGTCGTGGGCGTCGTCATCTCCTGGCGGCTGCTCGGGCAGAACGCGCTGACGGGCGGCGCCCTCCGGCCGCTCGCCGACGTCGGCACGATGTGGGCGCGCATCGGCTGGGGTCCGCGCCCGGTGGGTGTCGACCTCACCGGCCCCTCCGATCCCTTCAGCGCCGTGCTCGCCCTGCTCGGCAGCCTGACGCCGTGGAACCCGTCGCTCGTGCTCGTGCTGCTCTGGGTCACGGCGCTGCCCCTCGCCGCCCTCGGCGCCTGGTGGGCCGCGACCCGGCTGAGCGCACGTCGCTGGCCCCCCGTGCTCGCCGCGGCCCTGTGGGCGCTCGCGCCGCCGCTGCTGGTCGCGCTCGCCGACGGGCGACCCGCAGCGCTGCTCGCTCACCTGCTCCTGCCGTGGCTGGCGCTCGCCGTGATCGACGGGGCCCGATCGTGGAGCGCATCCGCCACCGCCTCGCTGCTGTTCGCCGCGATCGTCGCGGCGGCACCGGTGCTCGCCCCGGCGCTGGTGCTCGCGATCGTCGCATGGGCCGTCGCGCGCCCCCGGGGGGTCGTGCGGCTGCTCGGCATCGTCATCCCCGCCGCGGCGCTCTTCGCCCCGCTCGTCGTCGCCCAGCTGCGTCGGGGCACGCCGCTCGCGTTGCTCGCCGACCCGGGGGCGACCGTCGCCTGGCCGGCGCCGACCGGGTGGGAGCTTCTGCTCGGGCACCCGGCAGCGGGCACCGGCTGGCAGGGCATGGTCGCCGGACTCGGCCTGCCCACCGCGCTCGGGCTGCTGCTGCCGGCCGTGCTGCTCGCCCCGGTCGCGGTGCTCGCCCTGCTGGCGCTGTTCCTGCCGGGGTCGCGCCGTGCCATCCCGGCCCTGGTCATCGCGCTCACCGGTCTCGTGACCGCCGTCGTCGCCGTGCATCTGCCCCTCGCCAGCAGCGCCGGCGATGTCGTGACCCCCTGGCCGGGTGCCGGCCTCAGCCTGTACTGGCTCGGCCTCGTGGGGGCCGTGGTCGTCGGCGTCGACGCGCTCGGCCGGGCGAGCGTCGGAGTCGGGATCGCGGGGCTGCTCGCCGCGGCGCTCGCGGTCGCACCGCTGGCCGCGGCGCCGCTCGACGGCAGCGCGCCGGTCGCGGGCAGCGACGGCCGGATGCTGCCCGCGCTGGTCGTCGCCGCGACGGGCCCGCATCCGCAGCTCGGCACCCTCGTGCTGACTGCCCGCGCCGACGGGTCGCTCGTGGCCGAGGTCGAACGCGGCGCGGGCACGACGCTCGACGCCGAATCGACCCTGTGGTCGACCCGCACGGGGCTCGGCCGCACCGGCCGAGAGATCGCCGACCTGGCCGGCAATCTGGCGTCCCAGAGCGGCGCCGACGTGTCCACGCCGCTGCAGCGGCTGCAGCTCGAGTTCGTCGTCCTGGCGCCGCCGCCGGCCGCGCCGACGACCGCGCAGCAGGCGTTGCAGCAGCGCGCCTCGGAGTCGCTGGACGGGAATGCGACGCTCACGGCGGTCGGCAGCACCTCGCTCGGCACGCTCTGGCGGTTCGGTGGCCTGCACCTCGCGCACACGTCCTCGCCGGCCCGGACGCCGCTCGGCGTCGCGGTGCTCGTCGCGCAGGGGGTGATCGTGGCGCTCGCGCTGCTGCTGGCCATCCCCACCGGTCGCCGTCGTCGCGTGGTCAACGAGGCGAGCCTGCCCGGGGAGGACCCGGCCGACACGTTCGACGAGGACGATCATGGCTGACGACGAGCAGACCGACCTGTCGGCGGGCGACGCCGGCCGCGAGGCCGCCGCACTCGACGCGGAGGCGACGGCCCGCGATGCCGAGCGCGCGGCGCCCGAGACCGACCGCGCTCGCGGGCGGGCGAGGCGCGCAGCGGTGGTGGGCCTGCGGGTCGTGACCGGCCTGGCCGGGACGGCCGTCGCGCTCGCGGTGATCGTCGCGACCGGGCTGCTGCCGCTGCCGAGCAGGAGCGACGCCGCGCCGACCACGACGGTGACGCCCGCGGCCGCCCCCCAGCTGCGGGTCTGCCCCGGCGCGCTCCTGCACCTCGGCGACACGCAGGGCCGCAACGCCGGATCGCCGTCCTCGCTGGGTGCGCCCCGCCGTCGCGACGGCGCGACCGACGCGCAGGTGAGTGCCAGCGCACTCGGGCGCAGCGACGCCGACACCGGAGGGACCGCGAGCGCGCCCGCCCGGTTGGAGATCGCCGGCGGGGGCGGACTCCTCGCGGGCGCTCAGTCGCAGTCGGCGAGCACCGACGACATCTCGGGCTTCGCGGCGGCCGCGTGCGTGGAGCCGACCGGATCGTCGTGGCTGGTCGGCGGCGCGACGACCACCGGGCGCACCACCCTGCTCACCCTCGCGAATCCCACGGCGGTCGACGCGACGGTCGCGCTCGAGCTCTACGGCGAGAAGGGGCCCGTCACCGCGCCGGGGCTCTCGGGGATCACCGTCGCCGCCGGGTCGCAGCGCGTGCTCTCGCTCGCGGGGTTCGCGCCCGACCTCGCCTCGCCGGTCGTGCACGTGACGGCGCGCGGCGGCCGCGTCGTCGCGTCGTTGCAGCAGAGCACGGTCCGAGGTCTCGACCCGGGCGGCGTGGACCTGATCGGCGCGGCCGCCGACCCGGCGCGGCAACTGCGCATCCCCGGGGTGCGCGTGCTCGGGGCGGATGCGGTGGCCCAGGCACTCGGACGGGAGGACTGGAGCGACGCGATCCCCACGATCCGGGTCGCCAACCCCGGACGGGCCGCCGCGAAGGTGCAGGTCAGCCTGCAGCCGGAGTCGTCGGACGGCACCGGCACCTCGTTCGACCTCGACGTCGCCGCCGGGCACGTGCGGGAGGTCGGACTCGACTCCGGCGTCGACGTCGACACGGGCGCGCTCGCGATCCCGGACGGCGAGTACACGGTCGTCGTCACCTCCGACCAGCCCGTGGTCGCCGCGGCGCGCATCTCGACGGCGGGGAAGGCTCCTGCGGCGGGCGTCGATGCCGCGCCGGCGAGCGACTTCGCGTGGGATGCCGCGGCTCCCGTGCTCCGCGGACCGACCCTCGTGAGCATCGCGCCGGGCGACGACCCGCGCATCGCGTTCGCGGGTGCAACGGGCGGCACCGTCACGCTGCACGGGATCGGGGGCGCCGCCGACATCCGGATCACGGTGCCCGCGGGCGGGCAGGCGTCGGCCGCCGTGACGGCGGGCGCGAGCTACGACATCGAGGGCGCCGACGGGATGACGGCCTCGGTCGGCTACGCGGGAGCCGCCGCGCTCTCCGGCTTCACGATCGCGCCGGCGCGCCCGGTGTCCGGGCCGCTCACGATCCATCCCTGAGCGCCGCAGCGCCGGTGCGCGGTCAGAAGTGCCGGTAGCGCTCCGGCGCGATGTCCCACGGGTCCTTGCCGAGCAGCTCGGCGACCGCCCGGAACACGCAGCTCTCGATGTAGGAGCGCCGATGCCACTCGTCGTCGCGGTGCAGGTGCGCCATCCGCTCGATCGGAAGCCGGTAGAGCACGACGGTGCGCGCCTTGCGGCTGACCCGCCAGCGGTCGACCCCGTCGGCGCCCGGCTCGCCCGTGGGCACGGCTGCGACCTCGAAGCGCACCCGCTCGAGCTCATCGGGCCAGAGGTCGCGCAGGTAGTCGACGGCGCTGGCGATGCAGGCGTCGAAGAAGTCGACCCGCGTGCGCAGCGGGGCGAGATGCGGACCGACGACCGACGAGCGGATGCCGCGCCCGTGCCGATCACGGGCCGCCGCCCGCGGCGGCATCCGACGGGTCGAGCGCGCCATGCGCCCAGTGTAGAAGGGCGCGTGCGCGTCGTGCCGACGATGTCGTCGCCCGGCGGTACGGTGACGACACGGACGAGGAGTCAGGATGAACGGCCGGCTGTGCAGCAAGGTCGCCTGCGGCGATGAGGCCGTGGCGACCCTGACCTACGACTACGCCGACGCGCTCGCCGTGCTCGGCCCCCTGAGCATCCGGCACGAGCCGCACAGCTACGACCTGTGCGCGCGGCACGCGGAGCGGCTCTCGGCGCCGCAGGGCTGGCAGGTCGTGCGGCACGTCGTCGTCGACGAGCTGGGTCTGGGCGCCTAGCGCGGCGACGGCCGAGCGCCGTCACACGACGGCGCATACAGGTCGTCGCTGCGACAATGGAGCCGTGAGCACTCTCGAATCCGGCACCGACACGGCCCTCCCCTTCAAGGTCGCCGACCTCTCCCTCGCCGAGGCGGGCCGCCATCAGCTCCGGCTCGCCGAGAACGAGATGCCCGGTCTCATGTCGCTGCGCGAGGAGTTCGGGCCGCTCCAGCCGCTGAAGGGCGCCCGGATCGCGGGATCCCTGCACATGACCGTGCAGACCGCCGTGCTCATCGAGACCCTCGTCGCGCTCGGCGCGCAGGTGCGCTGGGCCAGCTGCAACATCTTCTCGACCCAGGACGAGGCGGCCGCCGCCGTCGCCGTCGGGCCGACGGGCAGCGTGCAGGCCCCGGCCGGCGTCCCCGTGTTCGCCTGGAAGGGCGAGTCGCTGCAGGAGTACTGGTGGGCGGCGGAGCGCATCTTCGACTGGTCGGCCGAGGGCTTCGACGGCCCCAACATGATCCTCGACGACGGCGGCGACGCGACCCTGCTCGTGCACATGGGGGTGCGCTACGAGGCGGAGGGCGCGGTGCCCGCTCCGGATGCCGACGCCAACGAGGAGTGGACGATCATCCTCGACGTGCTCCGGCGCTCGCTCGAGCGCGACCCGCAGTACTGGACGCGGATGGCGTCCGGCATCCGGGGCGTGACCGAGGAGACCACGACCGGCGTGCACCGGCTGTACGAGCTCGCGGCCGAGGGGCGGCTGCTCTTCCCGGCGATCAACGTCAACGACTCGGTCACGAAGTCCAAGTTCGACAACAAGTACGGCATCCGGCACTCGCTGCCCGACGGGCTCGACCGGGCGACCGACGTCCTGATCGGCGGCAAGGTCGCGTTCGTGGCCGGCTACGGGGATGTCGGCAAGGGCGCCGCCGAGGCCCTCCGCGGTCAGGGCGCGCGGGTCATCGTGAGCGAGATCGACCCCATCAACGCGTTGCAGGCCGCGATGGACGGATTCCAGGTCGCGAAGCTGTCGAGCGTCGTCGACCAGGTCGACATCCTCATCACGGGCACCGGCAACAAGGGCGTCGTCACGGTCGAGAACCTGCTCGGCCTCAAGCACCTCGCGGTCGTCGGCAACGTCGGGCACTTCGACGACGAGATCGACATGGCGGCGCTCGCCGCGCTGCCGGGCGTCGAGAAGGTCGAGATCAAGCCCCAGGTGCACGAGTGGCGGCTGCCGAACGGGCGCAGCATCCTGGTGATGAGCGAGGGGCGGCTCATGAACCTCGGCAACGCGACCGGGCATCCGTCGTTCGTCATGAGCAACTCGTTCTCGAACCAGGTGCTCGCTCAGCTGGAGCTGTACACGAAGCCCGAGGAGTACCCGGTCGGCGTCTACCGGCTGCCGAAGGTGCTCGACGAGAAGGTGGCCCGGCTGCACCTCGCCGCGCTCGGGGTGGAGCTCACCGAGCTGACGCCCGAGCAGGCGTCGTACATCGGCGTGCCGGTCGAGGGGCCGTACAAGCCCGAGCACTACCGGTACTGACTCCCGAGCGGGTCGAGGAGGGCGCGCATCGAGACCTCACCCCTCGACGCGGCGTCGGCTCCTACCGCGAGGGGAACCCGTGCGGCACCCCCTCGAGCACCGGCCCGAGCCGCCGCAACCGGTCGGCCTCCAGCGCGAGCGCCCGTGCCTCGCGGTCGCGGCGGACGGCGGCGACGGCGGTGAGCAGCACCTCCGGCGGGACGTCGGGCAGCGGCGCCACATAGGGCACCACCTCGCGGGCGAGTTCGTCGGCGATCCCGGCCCGGCGTCCCGGCTCGTACTGGGTCGCCTCGTGCAGGAACTGCGCCACCCGCCGGGCGAGGCCCTCGGGCAGCCGCGCGACGTCGGCGACCCGGGCCCAGCCGTCGAGCCCCCACGGCAGCAAGGGCGGGGACAGCGGTCGACGCGACACACGCTCGTACTGGGAGTAGGTACCGGCCATGAGGTCGCCGAGGCGCTTCGCCCGCGGCGTGAGCAGCCCGAGGAGGATGGCGAGCCCGCCGAGCGTGCCCCAGATCTCGATGACGCCGGAGAGCCCGCGGATGAGCGCGTGGCGCAGGCCGATGGCGCCGCCGTCGTCGCGCACGATGCGCGCGCCGACCGCGACCTTGCCGACGGAGCGGCCGCGGGTGATCGTCTCCACCGTGATCGGCGCGATGACCAGCCCCACGAGGACCGTGACGAGGAACACGGTCGCGTACACGGCGCTCTCGATCTCGGGCGCCCCGATGAGGGCGAACGAGACGGCGATGATCAGAAGGTACGTGGCGGCGAAGTAGACGAGCATGTCGATGGCGGCACCCCCGGCGCGCAGCGCGAAGCCCGCGGGTCGCAGGTCGAGCGCGACCGCCTCACCCGTGACGACCTCGTCGTCCGCGGTGTCGTCGGCGTCGGTCTCATGCTGCGGCGGCAGCGGCACGACGTCGGAACGCGAGGTCATGTCGGTATCCTGACAGTCCATGGACCTCGACGCCTACGCCGCCGCGAACGCGGCCGAATGGGAGCGGCTCGACCTGCTGTCGCGCGGCGCCCTGGACGGCGAGCGCGCCGACGAGCTCATCGAGCACTATCAGGCCGGGGCGGCGCAGCTCTCCGCGATCCGCACGAGCGTGGGGGAGTCGGTGCCGGGCGACCGGCTGGGGCTGACCCTGGCCCGGGCCCGACTGCGCTTCACCGGGACGCCCGGCAACCTGCTGCGCGGTCTGTCGGCCTACGCCGTGCTGCAGCTGCCCGCGGCCCTCTACCGGGTGCGCTGGCTCACGCTCGTCGTCGCGGCGCTCACCCTCCTGCTCGCCGGGATCTACGGATTCTGGATGTCGAGCGACCCCCGCCTCGTGGCCTCGCTCGGCTCGCATGCCGCGCTCCGGCGCTACGCGGAGCACGACTTCGTCTCGTACTACTCCGACAACTCGACGGGCGGCTTCTTCGGGCAGGTGTGGACCAACAACGCCTTCGTCGCGGCGAAGTGCGTCGCGCTGGGCATCACGCTGCTCGGGGTGCCCGTGGTGCTCTTCCAGAACGCACAGGATCTCGGCCAGTCCGCAGCGGTCATGAACGAGTTCGGCCGGCTGCCGGACTTCTTCCTCTACATCTCCCCGCACGGCCAGCTCGAGCTGTACTCGATCTTCACGGCGGCGGCCGCCGGGCTCATGATCGGCTGGTCGTGGATCGCGCCGGGCCCGATGACCCGCGCCCGGGCGCTCGCCGCCGCCGGGCGCTCGCTCTTCACGATCGTCGGCGGGGTCGTGGTCTCGCTGCTGGTCTCCGGGCTCATCGAGGGCTTCGTCACCCGGCAGCCCTGGCCGTGGCCCGTGAAGATCGGGATCGGCACCGTGGCCCTCGCGGCCTTCCTCACCTACCAGTGGGTCGTCGGCCGGCGCGCGGCCCGCGCGGGGCAGACGGGCGACGCGGGGGAGTTCGAGTCGGGAGCGCGGCAACTCGTCGCCGCCTGAACGACGGCGGCCCCCGGTTCGCGCCGGGGGCCGCCGTGATCCGCTGTCGTACCGCTACGCCGTGCGGCGTCCGGCGAAGAGGAACTTCCAGGTGACGCCCGCGATGAGGCCGCCGACCAGGGGCGCGACGAAGAACACCCAGAGCTGGATGAGCGGGGTCGACCCCCCGAGGATCGCGGTCGCGAGCGAACGCGCCGGGTTCACCGACGAGTTGTCGACCGGGATCATCACGAGGTGCACGAGCGTCAGCGCGAGGCCGATCGCGAGCGGCGCGAATCCGGCGGTCACGTGGGCGCCCGGCGCCGTCACGCCCAGGATGATGTAAACGAACAGCGCGGTCGCGACGATCTCGGCGATGACGACGGAACCGAGGTTGAGCCCCATCGGCGACGCCCCGCCGAAGCCGTTGGAGACGGCGGCGAAGTCGGCGGTCTTGCCGCTGACGACCACGAACAGCCCGAGCGTCAGGGTCGCGAGGATGCCGCCGATGAGCTGGGCGATGATGTACGGCACGAGGTCGCGCCACGGCATCCGGCCGGCGGCGGCGGCGCCGATCGACACGGCCGGGTTGAAGTGCCCGCCCGAGATGTGGCCGACGGCGTAGGCAGCGGTCAGCACCGCGAGGCCGACCGCGAGCGCGATGACCAGCGGTCCGCCGTCCTTGGCGAAGAACAGCGCGGCGCCGATGACGCCGAACACGAGCAGGTACGTGCCGAACAGCTCGGCGAGCAGACGGGAGACGAGGGTGTAAGGCGCCGGAGCGCTGGCTTGGGCCATGACCATCCAATCCTGAGAATTCCGTGGACGGACGCAGGCTATCCCCGCGACGCCTGCTCGCGGCTGCCGACCCGCCGCTGTGCGCCGCCGCCCCCTCGGCCCTCCCGCCCGTGTCCCCGCGTCCCGGTGTGCCGTGTGCCGTGTGCCCGTGCCCCTGCCTCCGTCAAAAGTGGAGGAACACGGCGGCGATCCGGTCCGGTCGTGCACCGCACGCGCGACGTGCGCCTGAAGTTTCGACGGGGGAGCGGCAGGATGCGGACTCCGTACCGCCCCGAGCGGCCCCCGTCACAGGCGACCCGCCGCCCCGCTCTCAGAGGCGGCCGGCGGCTTTGAGGGCGAGGTAGGCGTCGGCGACGGCGGGCGGGAGGTCGGCGGGGGAGCCCGTGACGACCTCCGCGCCCAACTGCCGGATGGCGCCGGCGACCCGCGTCGCATCCAGCGCCGCCCGTTCGGCGGCGGCCGCGCGGTACACCTGGGCTCGGTCGCCGCGCTGGCGCGCCGCCTCCAGCACGTCGGGATCGGCGACCGAAGCGACCAGCACCGTGTGGTCGCGGGCGAGCTCCGGCAGCGTCGTGAGCAGCGAGCGCGACGACCCGGGCGTCTGCGCCGAGGTCAGCAGCAGCACGAGCGCGCGTTGCGACGTCGCCTGCCGCACGAGCGCCGGCACGGCCGCCCAGTCGGTCTCGAGCAGCTCCGGCTCGATCGGCGCCATCGCGTCGACCATCTTCGCGAGCAGGTCGGCACCGGTCGCCCCCTGCACCCGGCCGCGCACCCGGCGGTCGTAGACGATGAGGTCGACGCGATCGCCGGCGCGGGTCGCGAGCGCGGCGAGCAGCAGGCTCGCCTCGAACGCCGTGTCGAGCCGGGGCTCGTCGGCGATCCGCGCCGCCGAGGTGCGCCCGGAGTCGACGACGATGACGACCCGGCGGTCGCGCTCCGGCCGCCAGGTGCGCACGACGAGGGTCGCCCCGCCCGTGGCGGGATCCCGGCGCCGCGCCGTGGCGCGCCAGTCGATCGAGCGCACGTCGTCGCCGCGCACGTACTCGCGCAGGCTGTCGAACTCGGTGCCCTGCCCGCGCACCATGACGCTCGTGCGGCCGTCGAGCTCCCGCAGCCGGGCGAGCCGCGACGGCAGGTGGCGGCGCGACGAGAACGGCGGCAGCACGCGCACGGATCCCGGCACCCGGATGCTCGCCTGCCGCGCCGCGAGCCGCAACGGCCCGAAGGCGCGCACCGTCACGTGCGCCGCCGTGCGCTCGCCGCGGCGCACCGGCGTCAGGCTCGCCCGCAGCACGCGGCGCTCGCCGGGAGACAGCGAGATCCGGCGCCGCGACGGCCGGATGCCGGCCGAGGGCTGCCACGCGTCGCGCAGCACGCCGCGCACGGTGCGCTCGCCGGTGTTCTCGATGAGCAGCACGGCCTCCTCGGTCTCGCCCAGCCGCATGCGCGCCGGGGTGCGCCGCGCGAACCGCAGCTTGCGCGGGGATCCGGCCAGAGCCAGATCCCCGGCGGCCAGCAGCACGACGACGCCGAGCCAGGCGATCAGCCCGTACCACCCGTCGAGCACCACGACGGGCACCGCGCCGACCGCGATCAGCGCGACGAACCACCCCGACAGTGCCATCAGTCGACCTGCGCCATGGCTAGATCGGCACCTGCACCTGCTGCACGATCGAGCGCAGCACGGCGTCCGCGCCGACGCCCTCGAGCTCCGCCTCCGGCCGCAGCTGGATGCGGTGCTGCAGCACCGGGATCGCCATCGTCTGCACGTGGTCGGGCGTCACCCCCGTCGAGCCGCTGAGCCACGCCCAGGCCCGCGACGCCGCGAGCAGGGCGGTCGCCCCGCGCGGGCTCACGCCGAGGCGCACCGACGGGCTCTGCCGGGTGCCGCGCGCGAGGTCGACGATGTAGCCGAGCACGTCGGGGCTGACGGTGACCTCCGCGACCGCGTTCTGCGCCTGCGCGAGCGTCGCCGCGTCGAGCACGGGCGCGACGCCGGCGGCCTCGAGATCACGCGGATCGAAGCCACCCGCATGCCGGGTGACGACCTCGACCTCCGCGTCGCGCGCCGGCAGGTCGAGCACCAGCTTCATGAGGAAGCGGTCGAGCTGCGCCTCGGGCAGCGAGTAGGTGCCCTCGTACTCGATCGGATTCTGGGTCGCCGCGACGAGGAACGGCACGGGCAGCTTGCGCGTCACGCCCTCGGCCGAGACCTGCCGTTCCTCCATGGCCTCCAGCAGGGACGACTGGGTCTTCGGCGGCGTGCGGTTGATCTCGTCGGCGAGCAGCAGGTTGGTGAACACGGGTCCCTCCCGGAACACGAGCTCGCCGGCGGTCGGGTCGTAGACGACCGATCCGGTGATGTCGCCCGGCATGAGGTCGGGCGTGAACTGCACGCGCTTGGTCTCGAGCTGCAGGGTGCGCGACAGCGTCCGGATGAGCAGCGTCTTCGCGACGCCGGGCACCCCCTCCAGCAGCACGTGCCCGCCGGCGAGCAGGGCGATGAGCAGCCCGGTGACGGCGCCGTCCTGGCCGACCACGGCCTTGCCGACCTCCCCGCGCACGCGCAGGAAGGCCTCTCTCAGATCGTCGGTCATCAGGGGAACCTCCTGGGTGGGGACGGCGGGTCGGGTGGCGGTGGGGTCGGTCACGGGCGCACCGCCGCGGCGGTGTCGTCCTCGAGCTTCTGCAGCGCGTCGGAGAGCGCCACGAGCCGCGCGTCGGACTCGGGCAGCGCGTCGACGAGGATCGCGGCGACCTCGGGGCGCGGTCGTCCGGTGACGGCGGCCGCGGCATCCGCGATCTCGTGCACGGTCGCGGTGCGCGGCATCCCGAGCAGGCGGCCCAGCCGGGCCGTGGTGCCGATCCGGATCGCGTCCAGCGCGTGCACGCGGGCGCCGGCGCGCTCGTACAGGCGCGCCCGCCCCTCCATGGTCTCGCTCGCGCGCACCGTCACGGGCAGGTTCTCGACGACGACCCGGCCGAGGCGGCGTCCACGCCAGAGCGCGGCGGCCAGCGCCGTGACGAGCAGCAGCAGCATGAGCGGGGTGACCCACGGCGGCGTGAGGTCGGCCAGGCTCGCGGGCGGCCCGCCGCCGCCCAGGTCGTCGAAGCCGGGCAGGTACCAGATCAGGGCATGGTGCCCGCCGAGCAGGTTGAGGGCGAGGGCGGCGTTGCCGTCGTGGACGACCGTGCCGTTCTGCAGGGCCGCGCCGACACCGAGGACCGTCGTGCGCACGCCGTGCGCCTCCAGCTGCACGATCCCGGCTCCGCCCTTCGCGCGCAGGCACGACGTGGCGCCGTCCGCGTGCCGTGCGTCGTAGAGCCGACCGCCGCCGCTCACCGTGCCGGCCGTGCGCACCGCCGGCAGGTCGCAGTCGGCGTGCAGCGTCGCCGTCGTCCGGCCGGCGGCGTCGACACCGGGCACGAGATCGCCGAGGGTCGCGAAGCCGGGCTCCACGAGCACGAGGTCGCCGGCGGCGGCGCGCAGGCGGCGATGCTGGGCGGCGCTGAGAAGCTCCTGGGGGTCGTAGACGACCACCGTCGTGTCGAGCGGGTCGCGCACGGCGCCCTCGGTGAGGTCGAGGGAGCGCGTGATCGTCACGTGCACGCCGTGCTGCTCGAGCACCTGCACGACCGCCTCGGCGCCGTTCGGGCCCGGGTTGTCGGCGGCGAGGTCGTCGGTGCTCGACTGCGGCTGCAACGCGACCGCGAACAGCACGCCGGTGACCACGACGGCCACGAGCACCAGCGCGATCCAGGGCCCGACCCGCCGGCCGGTGCGGCGCAGCGTGGGGGTCTCGATCACCACGGGGCCGGAGGCCGACGCCGTGCTCATCGCACCGTCTCCGCGAGTTCCTGGAGCGACTCGGCGTGCTCGGGCCGCGCGTCGCGCAAATCGGCCTCGAGCATCCGGATGCGCTCCCACTGCTCGACGGTGCCGGCCGCGCCGAGGTAGCGCACGCTCTCGAAATCGCTCGCGCCGACGCCCAGCCGCCCGGCCGCGACCGGGAACGCCTCGCCCGCGCCGCGCGCGAAACCGCGGGCGGTGGTCCCGGGGAAGCTCGAGACGACGGCGCGCTCGTCCAGCCTCCGGGCGAGAGCGCGGAACATGTCGGCGATCGCCGTGGCGTAGTCGCCCGCGGCGGCGGCGCGCGCGGCATCGCGGCGCAGCGCGTCGGCATCCCGATCGTCGTCCTCGCCGAAGAGCTCGCCGCCGGCCCTGCTGCGCCGGTTGAGGCGCGGCGCGCCGTACTTCACGAACACGATGACGAGGATGGCGGCGAGCGCGGCGATCCCGAGGACCGACACCAGCCCGCTGACGTCGGGGAACCCGCGCGGTCCCGACGTCGGGACGATGCTCTGCAGCCAGTCGAGGAACGACCGCAGGATCTGCTCGAACAGCCCGGGCCTGCCGGCCTGGTACTGCGCCTTCGACAGCTCCTGCTCGAGCCAATACTGCGCGACCGGGGCGCTCGGGTCGACCGGCACGTCGATCCGCACCCACGGGGCGATCATGCGCGCTCCGGCCGGCGGAAGGGGTCGGGAAGACCCGCCCGCGAGCCCGGGGGGTGCTCGACGTAGCGCGCGAGCTCGAGGTCGAGCCCCTCGCGGCGCATCCGGAGGTCGACGTACAGCAGCGCGGTCGTCGCGGTCGTGAGCACGACGCCGACCGCCGTGATGAAGGCCCCGACCAGCTGGCTCACGAGGGTCGTCACGATGAGCGCCGTGCGCTCGGACTCCTCGGTGAGACCGTTGGGCAGCAGCAGCGGGATCGCGAACTGGATGAGGAGGTTCAGCGGGAGCATCAACAGTCCCTGCGCGAAGCCGACCATGACCGAGACGAGCAACCGGATGCCGAGCACCCGCCAGAAGCCCCCGCGCGTGAGCCGCCAGGCGCGCGTCACGGCCGACCGCATCCGGAGCCGCTCGACGACGAGCGTCGCGGGCACGAAGGCGAGCCGGGTCGTCAGCCAGAACCAGAGCACGAGACCGCCGGGGATCGCGAGCACCGTCAGCAGGACGGCCACGGCCGCGCCGACGCCGCCCCCCGCGACGCCGATGCCGATGATGACCCCCGTGACCCCTCCGACCGCGACGACGGTGGCCGCGGCGATCAGGAGCGCCCACCCCAGCACGGCTCCGCGTCGACCCGTCGTGCGGCGCCAGATCGCCCCGCCGCGTCGGCGTTCGCCGACCGTGGCGCCCGCGACGGCGAGCGACACGACGGCGAGCACGAGCTGCGTCGCCGCCAGGTTGAGCACGCTGCCGCCGGCGAAGCCCACGACCGCGCTGCCGAGCCCGTCGAAGAGCGCGCCGGCGGACGCCGTGTCGTCGGACCCGACCGCGAACACGGTGGACAGGAGGGAGAGCGTGCCGAGCGCCTGCACGACGGCGACGGCGAGCGAGACGAGCAGCGCGGGACCGTAGACGGCGAGGGCGTTGCGGCGCAGGATGCCGAACGCGCCCCCGATGACGGCGCCGAGCGTCAGCGGTCGCAGCGGCACGAGCCCCGGGCGCGGCGGCGGCGTCCAGCCGAGGGCCGGCGGTCCGGGCGGCGCGAGCAGGGGTGCGGGGGCGGCGGCGGAGCGGGCGGGCTCGCGGAGGCGACCGGGGGGCTCCCACTGCCGGTCGTCGGTCACTGCGCTCCTGCCGTTGACTTCCCCTCACGAGGCGGGCATGGCTCACGTTACCCTGGTGCGAAAGATCGGCGAGGTGGATGAACGCACGGATCCTGGTGGTGGACGACGACCCCTCGATCGCGGAGATGATCGGCATCGTGCTCCGCGGTGAGGAGCTCGAGCCCGAGTTCGCCGACGACGGCGCGAGCGCCCTCGTCGCCTTCCGCGAGCGGCGGCCCGATCTCGTGCTGCTCGACGTCATGCTGCCGGGCATGGACGGCATCGAGGTGTGCCGCCAGATCCGCGCCGAGAGCGGCGTGCCGGTCATCATGCTGACCGCGCGCGGCGACACCGCCGACGTCGTCAAGGGGCTCGAATCCGGGGCCGACGACTACGTCGTGAAGCCCTTCAACCCCAAGGAGCTCGTGGCCCGGGTGCGCGCGCGGTTGCGCCCCGCACTGCCCGAGACCCCCGAGTCGATCCGGATCGGCGACCTCTCCATCGACGTCGCCGGCCACGAGGTGCGCCGCGGCGCGACGCGCATCAACCTCACGCCGCTCGAGTTCCAGCTGCTCCTCGCGCTGGCCGCGAAGCCGCAGCAGGTGTTCACCCGCGAGATGCTCCTCGAGCAGGTCTGGGGCTACCACTACAAGGCCGACACCCGGCTCGTGAACGTGCACGTGCAGCGGCTCCGGGCCAAGGTGGAGGCCGACGCCGACGACCCTCAGATCGTCACCACCGTCCGCGGGGTCGGGTACCGCGCCGGCGTCGCGACCTGACGCGCGCCGCCGCCTGCCGGCGTGCTGGCCCGGGGCTCGGCTTGCTGGCCTAAGGTCTGGGCATGCGATTCGACTGGCGGGGATGGCTGGAGCGCCTCGTGCGCGTCTGGCGCCGGTCGCTGCGCGTGCGCGCGGTCGCCGTCACGCTCCTCCTCTCCACGGTCGCGAGTCTCGCGATCGGGGTCTACATCGCCGTGAGCGTGCGCGGCAACCTCTTCGATCAGCGCCGCGAGCAGATCGTGGCCGAGGCCGGTCGCGCGACAACTGCGGCGCAGAGCGTCTTCACCCAGTCCTCCGCGTCCGACGACCCCACCGACATCGACGACGCGGGGGATCGGGCGATCGACGTGATCGTGCAGGGCGTCTCGACGCACCCGCTCATCGCGCTGCAGCGGGCGCCCGGGCTGGGCGGCATCCCGGCGCTCGAGGATCGACAGAGCCCGGCGTTCTCCGACGGCATGGTGAGCGACGCGCTGCGGGCGGCCGTGCGCACGGGCGGCCTCGACAAGGTGTCGTGGCAGTCGATCGGGCTCGTGGACCCGAAGACCGGCGCCACCTCGCCGGGGGTCACCACCGGGTCGCTCGTCGACATCCCGGGCGCCGGACGCTACGAGCTGTTCCTCGTCTACGACCTCGGCGACGTGCAGAACACGCTGAACTTCGTGCAGGGCACCCTCGCCCTCGGCGGGATGGCACTCGTCATCCTGATCGGCGCGGTGGCGTACATCATCGTGCGGCTCATCGTGGGTCCGGTGCGCGAGGCCGCCGACACGAGCGAGAAGCTCGCCGCCGGCCAGCTCGAGGAGCGGTTGCCCGAGCGCGGCGACGACGAGCTCGCGACGCTCGCCCGGTCCTTCAACCGGATGGCTGACAGCCTGCAGCACCAGATCTCGCAGCTGGCCGACCTGTCGCGGCTGCAGCAGCGGTTCGTCTCCGACGTCTCGCACGAGCTGCGCACGCCGCTCACGACCATCCGGCTCGCGGGCGACGTGCTGTACGACCACCGCGAGGAGTTCCCGCCGGCGACCAAGCGCACGGCCGAGCTGCTGCACGCGCAGACCCAGCGCTTCGAGGTGCTCCTCGGCGACCTGCTCGAGATGAGCAGGTACGACGCCGGCGCCGTGCAGCTCGACATCGAGCCGACCAACCTCGTGCGCCTCGTCGAGGACGCGGTCGAGTCGGTGCAGCCGGTCGCCCAGGAACGCGGGACGGCGGTACGCGTCATCGCCCCGGGCGGCTACTTCGAGGCCGAGGTCGACGCGCGTCGCATCCGCCGCATCCTGCAGAACCTGCTCGGCAACGCGATCGACCACGGCGAGGGGCGGCCGATCGACGTGCACGTCGACAGCGACGCGGACGCCGTCGCGATCGCGGTGCGCGATCACGGCATCGGGATGTCGGCCACCGAGACCCAGCGCGTGTTCGACCGGTTCTGGCGGGCCGACCCCTCGCGCCAGCGCACGATGGGCGGCACCGGCCTGGGTCTCGCGATCGCGCAGGAGGATGCGACGGTGCACGGCGGTCTTCTCGAGGTCTGGTCGGCGCCCGAGCAGGGCTCGTGCTTCCGTCTCACCCTGCCGCGGCGTCGCGGCGATGTGGTGCACGGATCGCCCATCGAGCTGCCGCCCGCCGAGCCCGCCGACACGATCGAGGCCGCGTCGTGAGGCGCCGGATCGCGGGGCCGGCGACCGGGCTCGTCGCCGCGCTCGTCGCGCTCGTCGCCCTCGCCGGCTGCGTCACGATTCCCACCGGGGGCGGCGTGAGCACCCAGCGCATCGAGCAGGACCAGGGCGGGGACGGCACCATCCGGGCGGTGAGCGGGCCGGACAAGGGGATGACACCGAGCGAGATCGTCGCCGGCTTCGTGCGCGCCGGTGGCGGACCGCAGGGCGGCTATCAGGTCGCCAAGGAGTACCTCACGAGCTCCCTCCAGTCGACGTGGAAGCCGGGGGCGTGGACCCTCATCAGCGACACCCCAGTAGCGCCGGAGGCCGACCTGTCTCCGACCGCCGCCGCCGCCGACTTCTCGGTCGGGCTCGAGGTGGTCGGTCTGATCGACGCGACCGGGGTGTACACGGCGCAGAGCGCGGCTCAGCGGGAGCTGTCATTCCATCTCGTGAAGCAGAAGGGGCAGTGGCGCATCGACCGGGCGCCCGACGGCACGGTGCTGCGCACCCGCGACCTCGGCTCGATCGCCCGGCCGTACGACCTCTACTTCTTCGACCCGGGCTACGACTACCTCGTGCCCGACCTCCGCTGGTTCGCCGACCTGGGCGGCGACGGCAACCTGCAGCGGATCGTCGGGGCTCTGCTGGCGGGACCGGCCAAGTGGCTCGCCTCGCCCGTCGTCGTGTCGGCGTTCCCCTCCGGCACCCAGCTCGGCGGCCCGCCCATCGCGGACTCGGGTGAGATCACCGTCGACCTCAGCTCGGGAGTGGCCGATGCCGGCGCCCTCCAGCAGGCCCGGATGCTGCAACAGCTCACCTGGAGCCTGCGCGCCCTCGACGTGCACGCGGTCTCGATGACCGCGAACGGGCTCGCCGTGCCCGCGACGGAGGGCTCGTCCGCCAACGGGTCGCCGAGCGTCACCTACGAGGCCATCGGATCCGATGGCAAGGTCTTCGGCGCCGTCGGTGCGACCGGCGTCAACGCGCTGCCCTCGATCGGCGCAGATGTGCAGTCGCTCGCGCCGACGGCGGTGACGCTCGGCCATGACCGCACCACGGCGGCCGTGCTCGGCACAGGCGGGGTGAGCCTGGTGACGCCGGACGCGCATCCGGTCGTCGACGCACGCAGCGGCCTGCTGGCTCCCGCGCTGGATCCCGAAGGGTACGTTTGGAGCGCGCAGGCCGATCCCGGATCGCTCATCGCCGTCCGCGGCGACGGCCGACAGCACGCCGTCCCCCTCACGGTCGACGGGCGCCTGGTCTCGATCGCGGTCTCGCGCGACGGCACCCGCCTGCTGGCCGGTCTCGCCACCGACACCGGGTCGCGGCTCATCGTGCTCGGCATCCAGCGCGACAAGGATGGGGCGCCCACCGGATTCGGCACCCCGCTCGAGGTGGCCGTCGACTCCTCGCGCCCGATCATCGACGCCGCCTGGGTCGACGCCGGCTCCGTCGCCGTGATCTCCGGCGAGCCGTCGGGACTGGACGAGATCACCGAGTACGAGCTCGGCGGGCTGGCCACGCCGCACGGTGTCGTGCGCGCGGCGCGCTCGCTCGCGGCGGGGGCGACCGGATCGGGCTTCGACGCGGTGCGCGTGCTGCTCGCGTCCGGTCAACTCGATCAGCCGAGCCTGGGCGACGACTGGCAGGCGACCGGCGCCAAGCTCACCCTCCTCGGCACGCAGCAGTAGCAGGGCATCCACCGATCTCCGCCGGCGTCCCCGCGGTGCCCGCCGGGTCGGCCAGAGTCCCGCCATGCCCGAGACACCGCTGCGCGCCGCGCTCCTCGACGCCGCCGCGCTGCTCCTGCCGGTCGTATGCGCGGGATGCGGTGCCGACGATCGCGCCCTGTGCGGCGCGTGCATCGCAGCCCTCGCCCCCGTGCCGCGTCGTCGGGTGCTCGCCGACGGCACCGCGGTGCTCGCCGGGCTGGGGTACGAGGGCATCGCGCGCGAGGTGATCGTCGCGATGAAGAGCGACCGTCCCGGTCTCGCCGGGCGCCTGGCACCGGCGCTGATCGCGGCGGTCGCCGCGGCTCGCGCGGAGGCGGTCGAGGGCGGCGCGGCCGACGGCGTGCTGGAGCTCTGCGCCGTGCCCTCGACGCGGCGTGCTCGCCGTCGTCGCGGATACGACCCGGTGCGCCGCACCCTCGCGGCCGCCGGATTCCGGGTCGCGCCGGTCTTCCGCGCGGCACGGCCGCATCCCGCCCAGAAGACGCTGAGCGCGACCGCGCGGGGCAGCCACCTCGCGGGCGTCTTCGTCGCGCGAGGGCCTCTCGACGGCCGCCGGTTCCTGCTCGTGGACGACGTCGTGACGACCGGCGCCACCCTCATGGCCGCGGCCGACGCCCTCCGCGAGGCGGGCGCGCAGGTGCTCGCCTACGCCGCCATCGCGTCGACGCCGCGGCGTGTCGCCGGGTTCGGAGGCGATGCTGCGACGACTCATCGCAACCCCTCAGGCCCCGCCGGGTGACACGGGGGGCCCCGCGGACTAGCGTGGCCCGAAAGGCGTGGAACCGCCTGATCGGCAGTCCCCACGCGAGAGCGCGAGAGCGAAGGAGGCTGCGATGGACATCACGATCACCGGTCGTGGAGTGGGGATCCCGGACCGGTTCGAGGACTACGCCACCGAGAAGGCCGACAAGGTCTCCGCCCTCGCGGAACGGGCGCTCGCCCTCGAGATCCGGGTCTGCCGCCACCACGAGAAGTCGAGCGGCGCGAACGGCGACGACCGCGTCGAGCTGACCCTCATCGGCCCCGGACCGATCGTGCGCGCCGAGGCGGGCGCCGCGGACAAGTACGCCGCATTCGATCTCGCCCTCGAGAAGCTGATCGAGCGCATCCGGCAGGCGAAGGACCGCCGCAAGATCCATCGCGGGCAGCACCGCCCCGCCTCGATGCGGGAGGTGACCGGCAACGGGCGGGTCGCCGACGTCGTCCCGGCGAGCATCGACGTGCTCGAACGCGTCTCCACCGGATCGATCGCCGTGCTCGAGGACGAGCACGAGGACGAGCCGTGGAGCCCGGTCGTCATCCGGCAGAAGGTCTTCCCGGCCGAGCGGATGACGCAGGAGGAGGCCGTCGACCGCATGGAGCTGGTCGGCCACGACTTCTTCCTCTTCGTCGACGCCCGCACCGACCGGCCCAGCGTGGTCTACCGGCGGGTCGGCTGGGACTACGGAGTGATCTCGCTTCAGGAGGAGTGACGCCCCGCCTCAGGTTGCGACCGCTCCTCATTGGTAGAGTCACCATCTGGTAACGGCCGCCTCCTCGGCGTGCCCGGATGTCTGGAGATCCCGTTGGCCAATCCCCTCGAGAGGGTCCTGCGCGTCGGCGAGGGCCGCACCCTGCGTCGCCTGAAGAACTACGCGACGGCGGTCAATCACCTGGAGGAGTCGTTCGAGGAGCTGAGCGACGAGGAGCTCACCGCCGAGACGGTGCAGTTCCGCGAGCGCTACGGCAACGGCGAGTCGCTCGAGGAGCTGCTGCCGGAGGCGTTCGCCGCCGTGCGGGAGGCCTCCAAGCGCACGCTGGGCATGCGTCACTTCGACGTGCAGCTCATGGGCGGCGCGGCCCTGCACCTCGGCAACATCGCCGAGATGAAGACCGGTGAGGGCAAGACGCTGGTCGCGACGACCGCCGCCTACCTCAACGCGATCGCGAGCCGCGGCGTGCACGTCATCACGGTCAACGACTATCTCGCGAGCTACCAGTCGGAGCTCATGGGGCGCGTGTACCGGGCGCTCGGCATGACGACGGGCGTCATCCTCAACAACCAGGACCCGGCGGAGCGCCGTGAGCAGTACGCGGCCGACATCACCTACGGCACGAACAACGAGTTCGGCTTCGACTACCTGCGCGACAACATGGCGTGGTCGGCGAGCGACATGGTGCAGCGCGGCCACCAGTTCGCGATCGTCGACGAGGTCGACTCGATCCTCATCGACGAGGCGCGCACCCCGCTCATCATCTCGGGCCCGGCGTCGGGCGACGCGAACCGCTGGTTCACCGAGTTCGCCTCGATCGCCCGGCGCCTCGTCGACGGCGAGGACTACGAGGTCGACGAGAAGAAGCGCACCGTCGGCGTGCTCGAGCCCGGCATCGAGAAGGTCGAGGACTACCTCGGCATCGAGAATCTGTACGAGTCGGCGAACACCCCGCTCATCTCGTTCCTCAACAACTCGATCAAGGCCCGCGCGCTGTTCAAGCGCGACAAGGACTACGTCGTCATGAACGGCGAGGTGCTCATCGTCGACGAGCACACCGGCCGCATCCTGGTCGGGCGCCGCTACAACGAGGGCATCCACCAGGCGATCGAGGCCAAGGAGGGCGTCGAGGTCAAGGCCGAGAACCAGACCCTCGCGACCGTGACCCTGCAGAACTACTTCCGCCTCTACACGAAGCTTTCCGGCATGACCGGGACCGCCGAGACCGAGGCGGCGGAGTTCATGTCGACCTACAAGCTCGGCGTCGTGCCGATCCCGACGAACAAGCCGATGATCCGCAAGGACCAGTCCGACCTCGTCTACAAGAACGAGACCGCCAAGTTCGATCAGGTCGTCGAGGACATCGTCGGGCGCCACCGCGAGGGCCAGCCGGTGCTGGTCGGCACCACGAGCGTGGAGAAGAGCGAGTACCTCGCCCGGCTGCTGGCCAAGCGCGGGGTCAAGCACGAGGTGCTGAACGCGAAGAACCATGCGCGGGAGGCCGCGATCGTCGCGCAGGCCGGCCGCCTGGGCGCCGTGACGGTCGCGACCAACATGGCCGGCCGCGGCACCGACATCATGCTCGGCGGCAATGCGGAGTTCCTCGCCGTGGCGCAGCTGCACGAGAAGGGCCTCAGCCCCGTCGAGACGCCCGAGGAGTACGAGGCCGAGTGGGACAGCGTGTACGCCACGGTCAAGAAGCAGGTGGAGGTCGAGGCGCAGAAGGTCATCGACGTCGGCGGGCTCTACGTGCTCGGCACCGAGCGGCACGAATCGCGCCGCATCGACAACCAGCTGCGCGGCCGATCCGGGCGTCAGGGCGACCCCGGCGAGAGCCGGTTCTACCTGTCCCTCGAGGACGACCTCATGCGCCTGTTCAACGCGGGCGCGGCGCAGGCCCTCATGGGGCGCGGCAACGTGCCCGACGACCTGGCGATCGAGTCGCGGGTGGTGAGCCGTGCCATCCGGTCCGCCCAGTCGCAGGTCGAGGCGCGCAACGCCGAGATCCGCAAGAACGTGCTCAAGTACGACGACGTGCTCAACCGCCAGCGCGAGGCCATCTACGGCGACCGCCGGCACATCCTCGAGGGCGACGACCTGCACGAGCGCGTGCAGCGCTTCCTCACCGACGTCGTCGACGAGGTCATCGAGGAGCACACCGCCGAGGGTCAGAGCGACGAGTGGGACCTCGACGCGCTCTGGACCGAGCTGCGCACCCTGTACCCGGTGTCGATCACGCCGGACGAGGTCGTCAGCGAGGTCGGCACGAAGGGCCGGTTGAGCGCGAAGGCGCTCAAGGACGAGGTGATCTCCGATGCGAAGCTCGCCTACGCCCGCCGTGAGGAGCAGCTCGGCTCCCCGGCCATGCGCGAGCTGGAGCGGCGCGTCGTGCTCTCGGTGATCGACCGTCGCTGGCGCGACCACCTGTACGAGATGGACTACCTCAAGGACGGCATCGGACTGCGCGCGATGGCGCAGCGCGATCCGCTCGTCGAGTACCAGCGCGAGGGTTTCTCGCTCTACCAGTCGATGATGGGCGCGATCCGCGAGGAGTCGATCGGCTTCCTCTTCAACCTGGATGTCGAGGTCACCGGCCCGGACGGCACGGTCGAGGCCCGCGGCCTCAGTGCCGCCGAGCAGCAGGCGCTGTCGTACTCGGCCCCGTCGGACGACGCGTCCGGTGAGGTGGAGGTGCGCGACCAGAGCGGCCGGCTCGAGCGCGGGGCGACCGAGCGCGCGCAGCGCCAGGCGGCCTCGTTCGAGGACGCGGTCGCGCCGCCGACCGAGGAGCAGGCGCCGCAGGGGGGTCAGTCCGGCGGCCAGTCCGGTGGCCAGCGCGCGGGCGGTCAGCAGGCCGGCTCGGGGCGCGGTGCGTTCGGGCAGCGTGCCGGCAACGGCGAGGCGGCGCCCATGAACCGCGCCGAGCGCCGCGCGCAGCAGAAGCGCCGCTGACGCGGGGCCCGAATCCCAGCCGTGAAGCTCCGGCCCCTCGTACGACGGGTCGGAGCCACGTCACTTCTCCGGACGGTTCGCTGTGGGCGGCGCCGATCCGCGCCGCCACGACTACAGCACGGCGCCGATCCGCGCCGCCGCGACTACAGCACGCTGATCGCGGTCGCGCGCCAGCGCCGGTCGAGACCCTCGAGCCGGATGGCGACGGCGCGCGAGCGCGCCCGGTTGTGCACGACGACGACCGCCTCGACGACGCCGTCGCGCGGTTCGCACACGCGCACCGATCCGAGACGGAACGCCGGGCGAGCCACCGGCTGGCCGCGCACCTGGCGGGCGCGGGCCGCGAGCACCACGCGCTTCAGCAGGCTCCGGTAGACGTCGTCGTCGACCCAGCGGGCGATCTGCTCGAGGTCGCGCGCGCCGGCGAGGATCTCGATCACGCAGCGGGTGAGGTTCTCGAGCAGCGGCTGCGGATCGGGCAGCGATCGCGTGGAGGCGGGTTGCTGACCGAAGAAGTCGTCGGTGTCGAGCCGGCCCCGGCTCCTCGGTGCTACCTCGACCCGGATGGGCTGAACGGCCGCCGTGCTCATGTCACCCCCGGTGATCCCGTTTGTCCCCCGACCGGGGGTGCCCACACCTAAGCACGACTCACGAAGCGCTGTCGATGGGCAGATCTCCCCTGTGGACAGATCCCTCCCGACCGGCGTTCCGGGTGGCACGGTCGCGGGGTGCGCTGGGACGACCTCTTCGCCGACCTCGAGAGTCAGCTGGAACAGGAGCTCGGCGCCGAGGAGCTCGACGTCGCCGCCGAGGAGGAGCGGCTGCGCCTCGGTCGGCTCACCCTGCGCGACCGGATCGTGGCGTTCTCCGGCCAGCAGATCGTCGTCGAGCTGGTCGAGGGCACGCGTGTGGAGCTGCGGGTCGAGGCGATCGGCCGCGACTGGGTCTCCGGTGCGGCGACCGGCGCGCGGGCGGCGTCGTGCCTCGTGCCCCTCGACGCGATCGCGGGACTGCTGGCGGGCGCGACGCCCGTCGCCGGGGCGCTCGAGCCGACGCCCGAGCGCCCCGACGCCCTCTCCCGGCGCCTCGGCCTGTCGTTCGTGCTGCGCGACCTGTGCCGCCGGCGCTGCCCGGTCGACGTCACGACCGCCTCCCGCGCGCTGCACGGCACCATCGACCGGGTCGGGCGCGACCACGTCGACCTGGCCGAGCACGACCCGGGTGAACCGCGCCGGCCGGGCGCGGTGCGTGCGGTACGGATCCTGCCCTTCGCAGGCATCCGGATGCTGCGGTTCTGAACGCGGTGTCTCAGTCGCGCCCGGCGAACAGCTCCGGCACGTCGGCGAACTCCGCCTGGTGCCAGAGCCCGCGGCGGCGGTTCTCCTCGTACTTGTCGGCGATGTAGTCCTCGAGGCGATCGCGCTCGATGCGCCAGTGCCCGCTGGTGCCGACCTTGATCGCCGGCAGCTCTCCGGAGCGCACCAGCGCATACGCCTGGCTCGCCGAGATGTTCAGGATCTCGGCGGTGTCGGCCAGGGTCAGGAACCGTCCCAGCCCGCGGGGATCGCCGTCGGATGCCGTCATGACAGCGATTATGGGCGCC
Source organism: Pseudolysinimonas kribbensis (assembly GCF_039531715.1). Lineage (NCBI taxonomy): Bacteria > Bacillati > Actinomycetota > Actinomycetes > Micrococcales > Microbacteriaceae > Pseudolysinimonas > Pseudolysinimonas kribbensis. The sequence goes on from NZ_BAAAQO010000003.1 coordinate 189,103, forward strand.
GGGGGAGGCCGGTGACCGGAGTGTGGATAACTCCCGGGATGCCCGCGCTGTGCGGGCGAGCATGGTCGCCATGTCCGCTCCCGCTCCCGCCTCCACGACCCGCCGCCGGCGGTTCGCCGACCCGCGGCTGTTCATCGGGCTCCTGCTCGTCGCGGCCTCGGTCGCCGCCACCGTCGGGATCGTCGCGTCCGTCGACCGGCGCACCGAGGTGTACGCGGCGGCCGGTCCGCTCGAGCCGGGGCAGCGCATCGACGCCTCCGACCTCGTGGCGCGCGGCGTGGCGCTCGACGGCTCGGACGCGCTCTACCTCGGCGTCGGCGACATCCCGCACGGCGGCCTGGTGATCACGCGTCCGGTCGCGCAGGGCGAGCTCGTGCCGGCGTCGTCCGTCGGCCGCCACGCGGACGCCGACGACACCTCGCTCGTGCTGCGGCTCGCGACGCGGGTCAGCGGTGCGGTGAAGGCGGGGGCCCGGGTCGACGTGTGGTCGGCCGCTCCCGTGACGGCGCTCGCCGTGACGACGGACGGCGCCGACCCCGACGGCGACGGCATCGCCCCGCCGTCGGTCATCGTCTCCGACGCCACCGTCGTCCGGGTGCTCGACGGCGATCAGACCCTGACCGCGGACCATGAGGGCAGCGTCGTCGAGGTGCGCCTGCCGCGCTCCCGCGTCGCCCGCGTGCTCGCCGCGATCGCCGCCGGCGACGACCTGGCGATCGTGCCCGCCGGCCTCGGCCTCTCGGACGCGCCGTGAGCGACGTCGCCCTCGCGCTGCCGCTCGCCGAGGAGGAGGCGCTCGCCGCCGACGCGGCGCGGCACGGACACCGGGTCGTCGCGCGCTGCTCGGGCGGCGACGAGCTCGCCGGCCGCCTCGCGACGACGGCGCCCGACCTGGTGGTCTGCGGCGCCGGACCGCAGTACCTGGGGCGCCCGCTGCTCGACGCGTGCGACCGGCTCGGCGTGCGGCTCGTGGTGATCGCGTCGGAGCCCTCGGAGCGGCGACATGCCGCGGGACTGGGGGTGCTCGACGTGATCGAGGGCCCGGCGGGCTGGGAGGCGATCCTGCCGCGCGGGGGCGGGGCGGCATCCGGAGCGGACGACGCCGACGAGGTCGACGAGCGCACCACGCTGCGCCCCCCGGGACGGCGCGTGGATCGCGGCACCGTCGTCGCGGTGTGGGGCCCGGTCGGCGCGCCGGGGAGGACGTCCATCGCCGTGGCGCTGGCCGCGGAGCTCGCCGCCGGCGGCGGGGCCGTCGCGCTCGCCGACGCCGATACCCATGGCGCGTCCGTGGCGCCTGCGCTCGGGCTCCTGGACGAGGCGCCCGGCTTCGCGGCCGCCTGCCGCCTCGCGCCGACCGGCGGCCTGACCGGCGCGGAGCTCGACCGCATCGCGCAACCGCACGGCGCCGGTGCGCTCCGGGTGCTCACCGGCATCGGCCGCGCGAGCCGCTGGCCCGAGCTCGGCGGCGACCGCGTCGAGGGGGTGCTCACGGCGCTGCGGGCGTGGGCGCCGATGACGATCGTCGACACGGCGGCGAGCCTCGAGCAGGACGAGGAGCTCTCCAGCGACCTCGCCGCGCCGCGACGCAATGCGGCGACGATCGCCGCGCTGCGGGCCGCCGATCGGGTGGTCGCGGTCGCGGCGGCCGACCCGGTCGGCCTCGCCCGCTATCTCCGCGTGCACGCCGACCTGCTCGAGCTGGTCGACCCGGATCGCGTGGTCACCGTGGTCAACAAGGTGCGCGCCGGCGCGATCGGGCTGGGTCCTGGGGCACAGGTGCGGCAGACCCTCGCCCGCTTCGGCGGTGTGCGCGACCCGCTGCTGGTGCCCTGGGATCCGGCCGCGTTCGACGCCGCATTGCTGAGCGGGCGTCCGCTGCCGGATGCCGCACCCCGGTCGCCGGCGACGGCCGCCATCCGCGAGCTGGCGGCGCGCGTCCGGCCCGAGGGCGACGGCGGTGTCCGGCCCTCACCGGGGCGCCGGCGCCGACCGTGGGCCCGGCCGTCGGAGTCGAGACGCACGGCTTAGTCTTTTCAGCATGTCGACCCTGTCCGAACTCGCCGTCGCGCAGGGTCGATCGGAGGCGGACGTCGAGTGGCTGCACCTGCTCGTCGCCGATGCCCAGCTCATCGCCGACCTCGCGTTCGCCGACATCGTGCTGTGGCTGCCGACCTCCGACGGCGGCTTCATCGCCGCGGCGCACTCGCGCCCGTCGTCCGCCGCGACCCTCTTCTACCGCGACTTCGTGGGTCAGCCGATCAAGCCGGAGTGGCGTCAGCAGGTGTCCGATGCGTTCGCGACGGGCGGGATCATCGACACCGCCGC
>NZ_BAAAQO010000003.1:191485-229915 GCF_039531715.1 Pseudolysinimonas kribbensis
GGCGTCCGGCGGCGGCGCTGCCGCGCAGCACACGCCGATCGCCGTGCTCACGCGGCACAGCAACCTCAGCGAGGCGCGCACGCCGAGCCGGCAGGAGCTGACCTTCAACCAGTGCGCCAACGATCTGTTCGCGATGATCGCGTCGGGCGACTTCCCCGACCCGGGCGCGCCATCCGGACCCCGGCGCGGCGCGCCCCGCGCCGCGGACGGCCTCATCCGGCTTGACCTCGACGGTGTCGTCACGTTCGCGAGCCCCAACGGACTCTCGGCCTTCAACCGGATGGGCTTCCAGGGCGAGCTCGAGGGCGAGTCCCTCGCCGAGGTGACCACCCAGCTGCTCGAGGGACGGCTCATCGTCGACGAGTCGTTGCCGCTCGTGGTCACCGGCCGCGCGCCGTGGCGCACCGACATCGAGGCGCGCGGCGTGACGGTCACCCTGCGCACCATCCCGATCCGGCACCACGAGGAGCGGATCGGCGCGATCGTGCTCGTGCGCGACGTCACCGAGGTCCGGCATCAGGAGCAGGAGCTGATCACCAAGGACGCGACGATCCGCGAGATCCACCACCGCGTCAAGAACAACCTGCAGACGGTCGCGTCGCTGCTGCGCATCCAGAGCCGGCGCGCGCACAGCGACACCGCGCGGGAGGCGCTCACCCAGGCCATGAGGCGGGTCGCCGCGATCGCGGTGGTGCACGACACCCTGAGCGAGGGGCTCAGCCAGAACGTCGACTTCGACGATGTATTCGACCGCGTGCTGCTGCTCATCGCCGAGGTCGCGTCGACCCACAACACGACCGTGCATCCCACGAAGAAGGGGAGCTTCGGCGTGCTGCCGAGCGAGTACGCGACGCCGCTGGCGCTCGCGCTCACGGAGCTCGTGACCAACGCCGTGGAGCACGGCCTCGCCGGCCGGGATGGCACGGTCGAGATCTCGGCCAAGCGCAAGGATCGCCAGCTCATCGTCAAGGTGCGTGACGACGGCGTCGGCCTGCCCGAGGGTCAGGTCGGCTCGGGGCTCGGCACCCAGATCGTGCGGACGCTCATCCAGGGCGAGCTCGGCGGGACGATCGACTGGCACACCCTCGAGGGGGAGGGCACCGAGGTCACGATCGAGGTGCCGACCCTGTGGCTGCAGAAGCCCTGACGCGCCGGGTGCGGCGTCGCGCCTTCCGCCGCGGGGAACCGATCATCCGTTTGCCATCCGATCGCACCCGCGCGGGCGACACCGGATGGCAAAAAGGCGATCGGTTGTGCGAGCGGCGCGCTAGCTGGCGCGGCGCGCGCGAGCGGCGCGACGCTTGAGGGCACGGCGCTCGTCTTCGCTCAGGCCGCCCCAGACGCCCGAGTCCTGGTTGGTCTCGAGCGCGTACTGCAGGCACTGCTCCGTCACGGAGCACCGCGCGCACACCGACTTCGCCTGGTCGATCTGGTCGACCGCCGGCCCCGTGTTGCCGACCGGGAAGAACAGCTCGGGGTCCGCAGTGAGGCACGCGGCCTTGTCACGCCAATCCATGGTGGGGTGCTCCTCTTGTTGCTCTGACGCGAGCGCGAGGCACCGGATTCTGGTTGCTGCCGCGCGCAGCTGATAGGGAATCCGTAGAGGTGGGGGAATGATCTGCGGACTCACCTACCGCGTTGTAGGCGTCACATCAACCGCAGACAGCGTTACATACTTGAAACACCGAATCAATAGTTTCGAATAGGACAACTCTGTGAATGCCCCGCAACGACCGGCGCTGCTCTGGGTGCTGGCGGGACTCCTGACGCTCGAGTTCCTGCTCGTGGCCGTGCTCGCGGTGCTGTCGATCGTGTCCGTCGGCACCGGCGATGCGGGCGGAGTCGGCAGCGGGATCGCGCTGGCCGTCATCGTGGTCATCGCCGCGGTCTGGCTGGGCGCGATGGTGATCGGAACGCTGCGTCGTCAGGCCTGGATCCGCGCCGCCGCCATCGTGTGGCAGATCATCCAGATCGCGGTCGGCATCGGCGTGCTCGTCGGACCGGATGCGCAGCCGCTGCTCGGCTGGCCGCTGGTCGTCGTCGCCATCGTGGCGTTCATCCTGCTGTTCACGCCGACGATCGTGAACGCGACACGACGCCGCGGCGACACCGCGATCTGACCCACCGGCTGCGCGGCGAGCCCGAGCTTCTTGCGCAGGGCCGCGACGTGGCCGGTCGCCTTGACGTTGTACAGCGCCAGCTCGATGCGTCCCTCCTCGTCGATGACGAACGTCGAGCGCAGCACCCCGGTGACCGTCTTGCCGTACATCGACTTCTCGCCCCAGACCGCGTACGCCTCGTGCACGGCGCGGTCCGGGTCGCTCAGCAGCGGGAATGTGAGGTGGTCGTTCTCGGCGAACCTCTTGTTCTTCGCCGGCAGGTCGCGCGAGACGCCGATCACGGCGTAGCCCGCCGCGGCGAGCGGGTTGAGGCTGTCGCGGAAGTCGCACGACTCGGTCGTGCAGCCCGGCGTCATGGCCTCCGGGTAGAAGTAGAGGATCACCTTGCGGCCGCGGAGACCGGCCAGCGCGAGGGGGGAGCCGTCCTGGTCGTCGAGGGTGAAATCCGGGGCGGCGTCGCCCGGCTCGAGCCGTGATGCGGCCATGTTCTCCTCCTGTTATTGTGGATCCCTGGCCCAGTCAATCAGGGTCGCGCACCTCTAGCTCAATTGGCAGAGCAACTGACTCTTAATCAGTGGGTTCCGGGTTCAAGTCCCGGGGGGTGTACCACTTCTCCTCCGGCGCATGGCTACACTCGCGCCGTGAAGCCGACCGTCGTGCGATTGATCACGCCCGCCGCGGGAGCGGTCCTGATGCTGATCGGGGCCGCGATCCTCCTGGTCCGCCCGGGCGGCGCGCCCGCAGACCACGGCTGGGCCGCGTATGCGCCGCTCAGCCGCACCGTGTTCGTGCCGAGCCTCGTGCCGTATGTTCCGGTCGCGATGGCTCTCGTGCTGATCGGGTTCTGCGCCGTCGCCGGGTGGGTCGGTTTCGAGCTGGGACGTGCGCACCGGGACAACGCGCAGAGCGGGCCCGATTCCGCCCCGTAGGCTCGGAACATGAAGCGAGTTCCCCTGGGTCGAAGCGGCGGGGACGCCGTGAACGTCGTCGCCGGCATGATGCGCATCCCCGACAAGACCGACGACGAGATCCGGACCCTCTACACGGCCGCGCGGGATGCCGGCATCGACTTCTTCGATCACGCCGACGTCTACGGCGGCGAGCTGCACAAGTGCGAGACCCGGTTCGCCCAGGCGCTGAAGCTCAGCCCCGCCGAGCGCGAGCAGATCGTCCTCCAGACCAAGACCGGCATCGTGCCGGAGGGCCCGTACTTCGACTTCTCCTACGAGCGGATCATCGCCGAGGCGGAGGGATCGCTGAAGGCGCTCGGTACCGACTACATCGACGTGCTGCTGCTGCACCGTCCCGACGCCCTGGTCGAGCCCGAGGAGGTCGCGCGTGCGTTCGACGAGCTCGAGAAGGCGGGCAAGGTGCGCGCGTTCGGCGTCTCGAACCACACCCCGCGCCAGATCGACCTGCTGAAGACCGCGGTGACGCAGGACATCGTCGCCAACCAGATCCAGATCTCGATCACCCACGCCCCGTCGATCGCGCAGGGCGTCGCCATGAACATGGACGCGCTCGAGCAGTCCGTGACCCTCGACGGCGGCGGCATCGTCGACTACTGCCGCATCAACGGGATCACCCTGCAGGCGTGGTCGCCGTTCCAGGCGAAGTTCTTCACGGGGGTCTTCCTCGGCAACGACGACTACCCGGAGCTCAACGCCGCCATCGACCGGCTCGCGGCGCACTACGACGTGCCGCCGATCGCCATCGCCGTGGCGTGGCTGACGCGGCATCCCTCGAAGATGCAGGTCGTGCTCGGCACGACGACGCCGCAGCGGGTCTCGGATGCCGCCCTCGGCTCGGACCTGCCGCTCACCCGGGCGGAGTGGTACGAGCTGTTCCGCGCCGCCGGCTACACGGTGCCCTGAGCCGCCCGGCACCCTAGGGCGCGGCGGCATCGTCGCGCCCCACTGTGTCGCCGGATGACGCCCCCGGCGACGCATTTCGCAACGGATCTCAACGTTGCGAAACAGCATTTCGCGTGCGGTGGGCGGCGCGGCCAAGGTGGGGTTCGTCATCCCCCCACCGAGGAGTCAGGCCGCCATGTCCAGTACGTCAGATGCCCCCCACCTCCCGCAGCGCTCCACACGCCGCGGTCCCCTGATCGCGATCGTCGCGGTCGCGATCGTCGTCGTCATCGCCGTGGTCGTCGCGATCATCGTGAACATCGCCAAGCCGGCCGACGCCGCCGGCGCCTCGCGCTCGGCGGGCACGCCGACCACGGTGTCGATCGGGGTGAGCGACGCGTCGCAGCCCTACTGGCAGGTCTACTCCGCGCTCGCGAAGAAGAAGCTCGGCGTCACCGTCAAGCTCGTGAACTTCAGCGACTACAGCCAGCCCAACCCGGCGCTGGCGCAGAAGCAGACCGACCTCAACTCCTTCCAGCACGTCGAGTTCCTCGCCGTCTACAACGTCACCAACCACCAGGACCTGCAGCCGATCGGTGCGACGGTCACCGTGCCGTTGCCGCTGTACTCGCTCAGGTACTCGAGCGTGTCCGCCCTGCCCGCGAACGCGAAGATCGCGATCCCCAATGACCAGGTGAACCAGGCGCGCGGCCTGCTCGTGCTGCAGTCCGCCGGTCTGGTGACGCTCAGGGACGGCGGCACGGCGTTCTCGACGATCAACGACGTCGTGTCGAAGAAGGTCGAGATCTCGACCGTCGACGCCGCCCAGACGGCCGGCGCGCTGCAGTCGGGTTCCGTCGACGCGGCCATCATCAACAACAACTTCGCGACGGCGGCCAAGCTGCCCACCGGCGACCGGATCGCCAAGGACGATCCGTCGAGCTCCGCGGCCCGTAACTACGTCAACTTCTTCGCGGCCCGCAAGGCCGACGCGAAGAACCCGCTGTACCTGAAGCTCGCGGCGCTCTACCACGACCCGTCGGTCGAGAAGGCGGTGCAGGAGGCGGACGGCGGTGTCGCCGTGTTCAGCGACGCCACAGCGGCGCAGCTGCAGGCGCAGCTGAAGAAGACCGAGGCCGACGCGCGGGCGGCGGGGGTCGGCAAGTAGTGGGCGACCTCGTTCGGCTGCGCCACGTCAGCAAGACGTACGCGACCCCGAACGGCGTCGTGACCGCCGTCGAGGACCTCTCCCTGGAGGTGCGCCAGGGGGAGATCCTCGGCGTGATCGGCTACTCGGGCGCCGGCAAGTCGACGCTCGTGCGGCTCATCAACGCGCTCGAGCGGCCGACCTCGGGCACGGTGCTCGTGGGCGACGACGAGCTCACAGCGCTGCCCGAGCGACGGGTGCGGGCCGTGCGGCGCGAGATCGGGATGATCTTCCAGCAGTTCAACCTGTTCTCCTCGCGCACGGTCGCCGGCAACGTCGCCTATCCGCTCAAGCTCGCCGGGGTCGGGCAGCCGGAACGCGATCGCAAGGTGGCGCAGCTGCTCGACTTCGTGGGCCTGCTCGAGAAGGCCCACGCGCATCCGGAACAGCTCTCGGGCGGGCAGAAGCAGCGCGTCGGGATCGCCCGCGCGCTCGCGACCGATCCGAAGCTGCTGCTCGCCGACGAGGCGACGAGCGCGCTCGACCCGGAGACGACGGCCGACGTGCTCGCGCTGCTCAAGCGGGTGAACCGCGAGCTCGGCGTCACGATCGTGGTCATCACCCACGAGATGGAGGCGATCCGCTCGATCGCCGACCGGGTGGCGGTGATGGATGCCGGCCGCATCGTCGAGCTCGGCGACGTGTACGACGTGTTCGCGCATCCGTCGACCCCGACCGTGGCGCGGTTCGTCGCCACGGTGCTGCACGACCGGCCGTCTCCGGAGACCGTGCAGCGCCTGCGCGCCGCTCACCCCGGCCGGCTGGTCACCATCGCCGTGCTCGACCAGAAGGGCTTCACCGGGCTGCTGTCCCGGGTGTTCGCCGAGCACGGCGTCGAGAACCAGATCGTGTTCGGCGGCATCAGCGAGCTGCAGGAGCGCACGATCGGCGCCCTCACGTACGAGCTGACCGGCGAGCCCGCCCGCATCGACGCCGCGCTCGCCGCGCTCGCGGCGCAGGGCATCGCCCACGACGAGGAGGCGGCGGCGTGAACGACTTCCTGAACGACCTGCCGCTGTTCGTGCAGTCGATCGGCGAGACGCTCCTGACGGTGCTCATCTCGCTGGTCGTGTCGGGTGCCCTCGGCCTGGTGCTGGGCGTCGTGCTCTACGTCACGCGCCGCGACGGCCTGCTGCAGAACCGGGCCGTCAACATCATCGTCAACGTGCTGGTCAACATCGTGCGGCCGATCCCGTTCGTGATCTTCGTCATCGCGATCTTCCCGCTCACCGTCGCCGTGCTCGGCACCTACATCGGCGTGCCCGGCGCGATCTTCGCCATCTCGCTGAGCGCGGCCTTCGCCGTCGCCCGCATCGTCGAGCAGAACCTCGTCGCGGTCGACCCCGGCGTCATCGAGGCAGCGCGCGCCATGGGCGCCTCACCGCTCCGGATCATCGTGACGGTGCTGATCCCGGAAGGTCTCGGCCCGCTCATCCTGGGCTTCACGTTCGTCTATGTCGGCCTCATCGACATGTCCGCCCAGGCGGGCGTGATCGGCGGCGGCGGACTCGGCTCGTTCGCGCTGAGCTACGGCCTGCAGCGCTACAACTACACGATCATCTACATCACCGTCGCCGTGATCATCGTGATCGTGCAGCTGGGGCAGTTCTTCGGCAACTGGCTCGCGCGCAAGGCGCTGCGCCGTTAGCGCGCGGCGCGGCGCTCGAGGAGCTCCCTGACCCACCCGGCCATCGGCACCACGCCGTTGAGTTCGTAGTCGCCGAGCTGCTGCGCCCTGTGGATCGCCGGGTTGTGGCTCGCCAAGGTGCGCGCGTTGCGCCAGTGCCGGTCGAGCGCCGCGTCGACGCCGGTCGCGGATGCGCCGCCGACCTCGAACAGCTCGGTCGCCGCGGCGAGCACGAGCGGTAGCACGACCTGCTGCGCACGGAACGCCGCGAGCTGAGCCGCCGTGTGCAGCTCCGGATCGTCGTCGCCCGCCGCGAGCGCGTTGTCGAGCGCGTCGAACCGTTCCGCGACCGCGAGCACGATGCTCTCGACGGCGAACGCGGTCGAGGTCAGCCGGCCCACGAGCGCCTGGACGAGCGGGTCCTCGCGCGGGCTCGAGGCGCCGGGGATGCCGAAGGTGCGGGTGCGCGGACGCACGAACGCCACGGCATCCCGCAGCACGGCACGCGCGATGCCGGCGAGCGCCGACAGCAGCACTGTCTGGAACAGGCCGGTGACGCTCGCGTGCGCGACCGCCTCCTCGTCGCCGAGCCGTAGCACGTGCTCCGGGCGCACCGGCACCTCGTCGAAGACGGTCGTACCCGACCCGGTCATGCGCTGCCCGAAGCCGTCCCAGTCATCGAGGGCCTCGACCCCGGGGCCGCCGAGCTCGACGAGCACCGAGACGTGGTCGCCGTCGAGCGTCGCGCTCGTGATGGTCCAGTCGGAGAAGATCGTGCCGGTCGAGTAGTACTTGCGGCCGGTGAGCCGGTAGCCGTCGCCGTCGGGCCGCAGCTCGGCGGTCGTGCCGGTCGTGGCGCCGCGCTCGGCCTGCGAATTGCCGACGAGCACACCAGTCGTGATGAGCCGGAACCACTCGTCGCGCGACGCCGCCGCCGCGGTGCGCCGCCGCCCCTCGACGAAGGCGAGGTGGCCGCGGAGCGCCTGGGGCAGGTTGGAGTCGGCGGTGCCGAGAGCGATCATCTGCCGCACGGTCTGCGTCATGGTGGCGCCAAGACCGCCGTGCGACTCCGGCACGCGAAGCAGTCCCCAGCCGGCGTCGCGCAGCAAGCCGATCTCGCGCACCGGCATCCGGCGCTCCCGCTCTCGTTCGACGGCGCCCGCCTCGATCTCGGCGAAGACGGAGGCGAACCGCGCGTCGAGGTCGGCGTCGGAGGTCATGTGGGGTGGCTTTCGGACGTGCGGTCTCGATACGCGCGCGCTACTCGACCGGCTCGTCGAGGTGGGCGCCGCCGCGGTAGCGGGCGCCGGGGTGCCGGTCGAACAGGCGGGTGTTGCCGGCGCCGTAGAGGCGCTCGCGGAACGTCGACTCGGCGTACTCGGTGCGGTACAGGCCGCGTCGCTGCAGCTCGGGCACGAGGTACTCGACGAAGTCCTCGGCGGTGCCGGGCGTCAGGAACTGCCGCAGGTTGAACCCGTCGAGGTCGGTGTCGCGCACCCAGCCCTCGATCGCGTCGGCGACCTGCACGGCGTTGCCCTGCGCGAAGAAGGGGCCGCGGTCGAACGCGGTGACCGCGTCGAGCGCCTGGCCGACGGTGGTGTCGTCGTCGTAGTGCCGGCGGCCGGACTGGGCGTTGTCGCGGCCCGCCTTGTTCTCGGCACGCAGGATGTCCATGACCTTCGCCTCGCGCGGGTACGCCGCGAGGTCGATGCCCCCGCCGCCGGCGTGGGCGAGGTAGCCCTCGGCGCTCGAGAGCCGGCGGAACTCGTCGGCCTTGCGCGCCGCATCGTCCTCGTCCTTGCCGAGCACGATGACGGCGCTGGCGTAGGTCTTGATGTCGGAACCCTGGCGGCCCCAGGCCTTGGCGCGTCGCCGGATGTCGGCGACGTTCTCGCGATACACCTGCAGGTCGCGCCCGCCCACGAACACGCCCTCCGCGTGCTTGCCCGCGAATTCGCGCCCGCGGTCGGAGCTCCCGGCCTGGAACAGCACCGGCGTGCGCTGGATGCTCGGCTCGGTCAGGTGCGGCCCCGCGACCGTGTAGAACGGGCCGGCGTGGTCGATCGCGCGCACCTTCGACGGGTCGGTGTAGACGCGGTGCTCGCGGTCCTGCACGACGGCGTCGTCATCCCAGGACCCCTCCCACAGCTTGTAGAGCACATCGAGATACTCGTCCGCGATCGCGTACCGATCGTCGTGGCCGACCTCGTCGGCCAGGCCGAAGTTGCGCGCGGCGTTGGGGAGGTACGACGTGACGATGTTCCAGCCGAAGCGGCCCTTCGTCAGGTGGTCGAGGGTGGATGCCCGGCGCGCGAACGCGAACGGCGGCTCGTAGGTGGTCGAGAACGTCGCGGCGAACGCGAGGTGCTTCGTCGCGGCGGCCATCGCCGGGATCACCAGCAGCGGGTCGTTGGACGGGATCTGCACCGCCTCGCGCAGCGCCGTCTCCGGGCCGCCGCGGTAGCCGTCGTACGCGCCGATGACGTCGGCGAGGAAGACGGCGTCGAACAGTCCCGCCTCGAGCAGCTTCGCCTCCTCGATCCAGAAGTCGAGGTCGTTGAAGCGGTGCCGGGTGTTGGCCGGATGCACCCACAGCCCGTGCGAGATGTGCCCGACGGTGTTCATCTCGAACAGGTTGAAGCCGATCTGCTTGCTCATCCCTCCGATGATCCGCGACCGGGGTGACGCCCGCGAATCGGGACGTCACGTCTCGTCATGTGCGCGGCGGACGGGGTGCGCGGGTGCGAGGGGCGACGGGTGTCGTGGTCGTGCGGGTGCGGGGCGCCCGGGCCGGTGCGGCATCCGGAGCCGGAGCCGGAGCCGGATCCGGAGTCGGTGCGGCCGGAGCGGTCGGCGCCGGAGAAGGTGCAGGTGCAGGTGCGGTCGGAGTGCCGACCTCGCGGTGCCGCGCGACGTAGAGCTCGGCGGCCGTCGTGCCGACGATGAGGAAACGCACCAGCAGGATCAGGAACGCCACGAGGGCGACGAGCAGCAGCGTCGCGACGATCATGCCGAAGACGACGCCCAGGCCGCCGAGGATCGCGGCGCCGACGTGCGACGGGCCCCCGCCGAACGGACCGGGACCGGGGAAGGGCCACCACATCATCAGTACCGCTCCTCCAGCTCGTCGAGCTCGGCCTGTCGTGACTTCTCGAGAACCGTGCCCACCGCGAGCGCGACCGAGATGCCCCAGCTCACCCACATGAGCACGACCCGCCAGTCGCGCGAGCCCCCCTTGGTGGCCCGGGCGATCCCGATCACCGGGAACAGCGACGACCAGATGCCCGGACTGAGCAGGAACTTGCGCACGGCGTCCACGCTAGCGGGGCGGTCGCTGCGGGCGCACCCGCGTTCAGGAGGGCCTCAGGCGCGGCTCAGGCCCGCTTCGACTCGCGGCGCGCGGCCCGGCGCTCGGCGCGCGCCTTCATCATGTGCGACGGCCCGCTCTCCAGCGGCTCGCGCTCGGCGTGCTCCTGGCCGACGTATTTCTTGGCGAAGGCGACCGTCTCGATCAGCACGTCGAGCTTGGGCTGCTGCTCCTTCTCCTTGCGGGTGATCACCTCGGCGACGACGTTGCCCGACCAGTGGTTCTCGGCGAGCCAGGTCAGCGTCTCGGCGACCGGCTGGGTGCCCCGGCCCGGGGGCAGGTGCTCGTCGAGGATCTGGCCCTCGTCGGCCGATCGGGTGCCGTCGCAGAGGTGCACGTGCTTGAGCCGATCGCCCATGTCCATCGCCATCTGCAGCGAGTCGCGTCCCGCGAGCGAAGCGTGCGAGAAGTCCAGCGTCATCGCCTCGACGTCCATGTCGAGCGGGTCGGAGCTCGGCTTGTAGGCCTTGATCCCGCGGCCGCCGACCTTCCACGGGAACATGTTCTCCACGCAGATGTCGACCCCGTTCGCCTCCGACGTCTCGCCGACGATGCGCTCGAACTCGTCGGCGTAGTCCGATTGCCACCGGAACGGCGGGTGCACCACGACGCTGCCCGCTCCGAGCCGCGCCGCGTGCTCCGCCGACTTCTCCAGCTTGACGCGGGGGTCGCGGCCGTAGACGAAGGTCGTCAGCAGCAGCACGGGAGCGTGCACCGAGAGGATCGGCATCGAGTACCGCTCGCTCAGACGCAGCAGGGCGTCGGCGTCCTGCGTCGTCGGGTCGTTGGTGATCATGACCTCCACCCCGTCATAGCCGGCGAGGCGAGCGAGGCGGAACGCCTGCTCCATTCCCAGCGGGTAGACGCAGGAGGTGCTCATCCCGATCGAAATCATCAGGGCATCAACTTAGCTTGTCGATGCGGGGGCGAAACGACAGTCTCAGCAACCCCTTCGGGTTCGGCGCGGGCGAGGATGCCCGGGTGAGGATGCCAGGGTGAGCACCTTCCGCAAAGAGCGACCGGATGCCCCGGCCGGCTCGTTCGAAGCCGAGGCCGCCGGCCTCCGCTGGCTTGCCGAGGCGGCGGCGCAGGGCGGCGCCGACGTGGTCCTCGTGCACGGGGCGGGGCCGGCCTGGATCGCGCTGGATCGCCTGGCCCCGGTCCGCCCGACGGCAGACGCGGCGCGGGCGTTCGGCGCCGCACTCGCCCGCACTCACGCGGCCGGCGCGCCCGCGTTCGGCTGGGCGCCCGGCACCGGGCCGTGGTACATCGGCCGGCAGGAGCTCGCGTGCACCCCGAGCGACAGCTGGGGCGCCTTCTACGCCGAGCAGCGCGTTCTGCCCTACGCGCGACGCGCGCGCGATCGCGGCCACCTCGGCGCCGATGGTCTCGCCGTCGTCGAGCTCGCCTGCGCCCGGGTGGCATCCGGCGCCCTCGACGACGACGAGCCGCCCGCGCGGCTGCACGGCGATCTCTGGAACGGCAACGTCGTGTGGACCCGCACCGGCGTGGTGCTCATCGACCCCGCCGCGCACGGTGGCCATCGCGAGACGGACCTCGCCATGCTCCAGCTGTTCGGTCTGCCGGAGCTCGATCAGGTGCTCGCCGGGTACGAGGCCGAGGCTCCGTTGCGACCCGGATGGCGTCGACGGGTGCCGCTGCATCAGCTCCACCCGCTTGCGGTGCATGCCGCATCGCACGGCGCCTCGTACGGGGCACCGCTCGTCGCCGCGGCACAGAGCACCCTCGACCTCGGCTGATACCGTCGAATAATGGTCGACGAGAGCTACGCCTTCGTCGTCGTCAGCAACCGCCTCCCGGTCGATCGCGTCGTCGACGACGACGGGACCGAACGCTGGAACCAGGGCCCGGGCGGACTCGTCACCGCGCTCGAGCCGATCATGCGCGAGGCGGACGGGGCCTGGGTGGGGTGGGCGGGCGCGCCCGATCTCGAGCACGAGCCGTTCGATCGCGACGGCATCCGGATCGTGCCGCTGACGCTCAGTCAGGACGACATCGAGCGCTACTACGAGGGCTTCAGCAACGACACGCTGTGGCCGCTGTACCACGACGTGATCGCCCCGCCGAGCTACCACCGCATCTGGTGGGACAGCTACGTGAGCGTCAACCAGCGCTTCGCGAACGCGGTCGCCGGCATCACGGCGCACGGCGGCACCGTGTGGGTGCAGGACTATCAGCTGCAGCTGGTGCCCCGGATGCTGCGCCAGCTGCGGCCGGACCTCACGATCGGCTTCTTCAACCACATCCCCTTCCCGGCATACGGCATCTTCAGTCAGCTGCCCTGGCGCACCCAGATCGTCGAGGGGCTCATGGGCGCCGACGTGATCGGGTTCCAGCGGGTCGCGGATGCCGGCAACTTCTCGCGCGCCGTGCGGCGGCTGCTGGGCTACACCACCAAGAGCCCGTACATCGACATCCCGGCACGCGGCGAGCACCCCTCCCGCCGGGTCGTCGCCAAGGCGTTCCCCATCTCCATCGACGCCCAGGCCTTCGAGCAGCTGGCGCGCCGACCCGAGGTGCAGGCCCGCGCCGCGCAGATCCGGCAGGACCTCGGCAACCCGACGACGATCATGCTCGGGGTCGACCGGCTCGACTACACGAAGGGCATCGGCCACCGGCTCAAGGCCTATCACGAGCTGCTCGGAGACGGCAGGCTCGTGGCCGAGGACGTCATGCTCGTGCAGGTCGCGAGCCCCAGTCGCGAGCGGGTCGAGACCTACCGGCAGCTCCGCGACGAGATCGAGCTGACGGTCGGCCGCATCAACGGCGACTTCGGGGTGCTGGGCCACGAGCCGGTGAGCTACCTGCACCACGGCTTCCCGCGCGAGGAGATGGCGGCGCTCTACCTCGCCGCCGACGTGATGCTGGTCACCGCGCTGCGCGACGGCATGAACCTGGTCGCGAAGGAGTACGTGGCCGCCCGGTTCGACGACGACGGCGTGCTCGTGCTCTCCGAGTTCACGGGGGCCTCGGACGAGCTGCGGCAGGCGGTGCTGATCAATCCGCACGACATCGACGGGATGAAGGACGCGATCGTGCGCGCCATCGAGATGCCGCGGCCCGAGCGCCGACGCCGGATGCGCGCCCTGCGCAAGCGGGTGCGCGAGAACGACGTCGCGCACTGGTCGCGGGAGTTCCTGCGCACCCTCGCCCGGCACTCCGACGGCCCGTCGGAGGGCCTCGGCGAGCTCGAGTGGACCCTCGAGCGCCGACCACGGAGCTGAGCGGGATGACCGGGCTGCCCGATCCGCTCGTCGACGCGCTGCGCGCCTTCGCGGCGGCGCCGCGGATCCTCGTCGCGCTCGACTTCGACGGCACCCTCGCACCGGTGGTCGACGATCCCGCGCGCGCCCGGGCCGTTCCCGAGGCGCAGGATGCCGTGCTCCGGCTGGCCGGGATGCCCGGCGTGCGCGTCGCGCTCGTCAGCGGTCGCTCGCTCTCGAGTCTCATCGAGGTCGCCGAGGTGCCCGACCGCGTGCTGCTCGTGGGTTCGCACGGGATCGAGCTGCGCCTCGACGAACCGGGTGATGCCGTCGCGCTCGACGCCGCCGAGCTCGAACGGGTCGAGGTGCTGCGGGAGGTTCTGGAGGACGTCGCGTCGGGCATCGACCGGGTCTGGCTCGAGCAGAAGCCGGCCGGCTTCGCGCTGCACACCCGTCTCGCGAGCCAGGCGGACTCGCGCCGCGCGCATCTCGTGGCGATGGAGGAGACCCGGGCCGAGCTCGAGGGGCTCACGGTGCGCCACGGCAAGAACGTGCTGGAGTTCGCGGTGCGCTCCACCACCAAGGGCGAGGCGATCGAGCACCTCCGCCGCTACACACGAGCCGACCGCGTCCTGTACGCGGGCGACGACGTGACCGATGAGGACGCATTCGCGGCGCTGCTGCCCGGAGACGTCGGGGTCAAGAGCGGCGCGGGCCCCACGGTCGCGGCGTTCCGAGTGGCGGGCCCGGAGGAGGTCGCGCACGCGATCGCCCGGCTGGCCGAACTGCGGACCGACGCGCACGAGCACTGATCCGCCCGCACGCGCGCATCGCTCCGGACCCACCTCTTTTCTCCGGAGTTGTCGAAGCGGCATCCCGCGATCACGGGCGTTCGACGGGCCGGCGAGGCGAGAACTCCGGAGAAACGACAGGGAGGATCGATCCCGCCGCCCGGGTCGATGCCGCGGGCACGGAGGGGCCCTCCGGGCGCAGTAACCTCGTTGCATGCCGGATGCAGAACGCGCCGAGAGCGCGCCCGACTGGAAGCCCCGCAGCCGGACGGTCACCGACGGCATCGAGGCCATGACCTCCCGCGGCATGCTCCGTGCCGTCGGCATGGGCGACGAGGACTGGTCCAAGCCGCAGATCGGCATCGCCAGCTCGTGGAACGAGATCACCCCCTGCAACCTCAGCCTCGCGCGGCTCGCGCAGGCCGCGAAGGAGGGCGTGCACTCCGGCGGCGGCTACCCGCTGCAGTTCGGCACCGTCTCCGTCTCCGACGGCATCTCGATGGGTCACGAGGGCATGCACTTCTCGCTCGTGAGCCGCGAGGTCATCGCCGACTCGGTCGAGACCGTCATGCAGGCCGAACGCCTCGACGGCTCGGTGCTGCTCGCCGGCTGCGACAAGTCCATCCCCGGCATGCTCATGGCCGCGGCCCGGCTCGACCTCGCCTCGGTCTTCCTCTACGCCGGGTCGATCGCCCCCGGCTGGGTGCGGCTGTCGGACGGCAGCGAGCAGGACATCACGATCATCGACTCGTTCGCCGCGGTCGGAGCCGTGCAGGCCGGCCTCATGAGCGAGGAGGACGCCCACGCGATCGAGTGCGCGTTCGCCCCCGGCATGGGCGCCTGCGGCGGCATGTACACGGCCAACACGATGGCGTCGGTCGCCGAGGCGCTCGGACTCAGCCTGCCGGGCAGCGCGAGCCCCGCGGCCGCGGACGGTCGCCGCGACTACTACGCCCACCGCTCGGGCGAGGCGGTCGTGGGCATGCTCAAGAAGGGCATCACGGCGCGCCAGATCCTGACCAAGGAGGCGTTCGAGAACGCCATCGCGGTCGGCATGGCGCTCGGCGGCTCGACCAACATCGTGCTGCACCTGTTGGCGATCGCGCACGAGGCGGGCGTCGAGCTCGACCTCGACGACTTCAACCGGATCGGTTCGAAGGTGCCGCACATCGGCGACCTCAAGCCGTTCGGCCGGTACGTGATGAACGACGTCGACCGGCGCGGCGGCATCCCGGTGCTCATGAAGGCGCTGCTGGATGCCGGACTGCTGCACGGCGACTGCCTCACCGTGACCGGCAAGACGATGGCCGAGAACCTCGCCGACATCAACCCGCCGAAGCTCGACGGCACGGTGCTGCACACCCTCGAGGACCCGATCCACGCGACCGGCGGCCTCACGATCCTGAAGGGCTCGATGGCGCCGGAGGGCGCGGTCGTCAAGACCGCCGGCTTCGACGCCGCGACGTTCGAGGGGCCCGCGCACGTCTTCGAGCGCGAGCGGGAGGCGCTCGACGCCCTTGCGGCCGGCGAGATCACGCACGGCGAGGTGGTGGTGATCCGGTACGAGGGCCCGAAGGGCGGACCCGGGATGCGCGAGATGCTCGCCATCACCGCGGCGATCAAGGGCGCGGGGCTCGGCAAGGACGTGCTGCTGCTGACCGACGGCCGGTTCTCGGGCGGGACGACCGGCCTCTGCATCGGCCACATCGCCCCCGAGGCGGTGGACGCCGGCCCGATCGCGTTCGTGCGCGACGGCGACCGGATCCGGGTCGACATCGCGGCCCGGACGATCGACCTGCTGGTCGACGAGTCCGAGCTGGAGAGCCGCCGCTCCGGATGGGCACCCCTGCCTCCGCGCTACACCCGCGGCGTTCTCGCGAAGTACTCCAAGCTCGTGCGCTCCGCCGCGGAGGGCGCCGTCACGGGCTGACGCGGAACGCTCGTGCTACGCGTGCTACGGTGTGCGCGTGGCCCAGGTGATCAGCCAGCGCGAGATGCGCAACCGCAGCGGCGAGGTGCTGCGCGCCGTCGCCGCCGGTGAGTCGTTCATCATCACGAACGACGGGGTCGAGGTCGCGGAGCTGATCCCGCGGAACGCGCCGCGGCCGAAGCCGGCTCCCGACCGACCGGCGACCGTGCCGAAGGGCACACCGATGCCGTTCCGGCACAACTCTCCCGACGGTCCGAGCTCGCAGGAGGTCCTCGACGAGCTCCGCGCGGAGAGGTTTTAGCGTTGACGCGCCGGGTCTATTTCGACACGTCCGCCGCCATGAAGCTGCTGCACCCGGAAGCGCACAGCGCAGATGTCGCCCGGTGGGTGGACGACCCGCAGATCGAGGCCGTCAGCTCGTCCCTTCTCGAGACCGAACTCCGCCGCGGGGCGGCCAGGTGGGAGATCCGGCAGGAGGACGCCACGCAGGTCATTGATCGGTTCGCTCTCTACGAGCATCCGGGCTGGGAGTTCAAGGCGGCCGGTCTCCTTCCGGACCGGGCCGCGCGCTCTCTCGACGCGATCCACGTCGCCGCCGCGCTCCGCGTCGAAGCCCACGCGCTCGTCACGTACGACGCCCGGATGATCGCCGCCGCGTCCGCCATGGGGCTTCCCGTCATCCGGCCCGGCATCGACGCCGACGCGTCGGTCGCCCCCGCCGGCATCGGATAGCATGGGCGGACGATAGACACCCGGGTGGCACAACCAGTCCTGGCGTGGGCGACGCTCGCATCACAGTGAGCGTCGGCATTCTGATCAGGATGACGACGTCATTCGCGCGGCTCTCCTCCTGATTCCCACCGACGGTCACACCCTAGGAATCACTATGTCCATCACCGACACCCCGCCCGCCCGCAACGCCGCTGCGCCCATCCTCACGGGATCCGGCGCCATCCTGGCGAGCCTCGAGAAGCTGGGCGTCACCGACGTCTTCGGCATCCCGGGCGGCGCCATCATGCCGTTCTACGACGAGCTCATGTCGTCGACGGCGATCCGCCACATCCTCACCCGGCACGAGCAGGGCGCCGGCCACGCGGCCGAGGGCTATGCCGTCGCGTCCGGCCGGGTCGGCGTGTGCATCGCGACCTCCGGGCCCGGCGCGACGAACCTCGTCACCGCGATCGCCGACGCCTACATGGACTCCGTGCCGCTCATCGCGATCACCGGGCAGGTGTTCTCGACGGTCATGGGCACCGACGCGTTCCAGGAGGTCGACATCGTGGGCATCACGATGCCGATCACGAAGCACTCGATCCTCGTCAAGACACCCGAGGAGGTGCCGGCCGCGATCGCCGAGGCCTACCAGATCGCGACCACGGGACGACCGGGGCCGGTGCTCGTCGACGTCACGAAGGACGCGCAGCAGAACTCGGCCCCGTTCATCTGGCCGCCGAAGACCGACCTGCCCGGCTACCGCCCGGTGACGAAGGCGCACGGCAAGCAGATCATCGCCGCGGCCGAGCTCCTCTCGACCTCGAGCCGTCCGGTGCTCTACGTGGGCGGCGGCGTGCTGCGTGCGGAGGCGCAGGACGAGCTCGCGCGGCTCGTCGACCTGACCGGCGCGCCGGTCGTGACGACGCTCATGGCGCGCGGCGTCTTCCCGGACTCACGTCGCGAGCACCTCGGGATGCCCGGCATGCACGGGTCGGTGCCCGCCGTCCTCGCGCTGCAGGAGAGCGATCTCATCGTGGCGATCGGCGCCCGGTTCGACGACCGCGTGACCGGCCGCGTCGCCGACTTCGCGCCGCACGCGAAGATCGTGCACATCGACATCGACCCCGCCGAGATCGGCAAGATCCGCCAGGCCGACGTGCCGATCGTGGGGGATGCCAAGGAGGTGCTCGTCGAGCTGCTCGATGCGACGACCGGCCTCGGCAAGCCCGACCTAGCAGAGTGGTGGACCAGGCTCGACGGCCTGCGCGGCGACTATCCGCTGGGCTACACCGAGCCCGACGATGGCCTGCTCGCGCCCCAGGGGGTCATCCAGCGGATCGGCGAGCTCACCGGACCGGAGGGCGTGTACGTCGCGGGCGTGGGCCAGCACCAGATGTGGGCGGCGCAGTTCATCGACTACGAGCGGCCGCACGCCTGGCTCAACTCGGGCGGCGCGGGCACGATGGGCTATTCCGTGCCCGCCGCCATGGGGGCGAAGGTCGCCCAGCCGGACCGCGTGGTCTGGGCGATCGACGGCGACGGATGCTTCCAGATGACCAATCAGGAGCTCGCCACCTGCACGATCAACGACATCCCGATCAAGGTCGCGATCATCAACAACTCGTCGCTCGGCATGGTGCGGCAGTGGCAGACCCTGTTCTACGACGGGCGTCACTCGTTCACCGACCTGAACACGGGGCACGACACCGTGCGCATCCCCGACTTCGTGAAGCTGGCCGAGGCGTACGGCGCCCTCGGCATCCGGGTCACGGAGAAGGAGGAGGTCGACGCGGCGATTAAGCTCGCGCTCGAGACCAACGACCGCCCGGTCGTGATCGACTTCGTCGTCAGCCGCGACGCCATGGTGTGGCCGATGGTGCCGCAGGGCGTCGGCAACTCCTCGGTGCAGTACGCACGGGACCACGCCCCCGCCTGGGAAGAGGAGTAGGGACAGCCGATGAGTCAGCATGTGCTCTCGCTCCTCGTCGAGGACAAGCCGGGTCTGCTCACCCGCGTCGCGGGGCTGTTCGCGCGTCGCGGCTTCAACATCACGTCGCTCGCGGTCGGGCCGACCGAGGTCGGCGGTCTCTCGCGCATCACCGTCGTGGTCGACGTCGAGGACCAGCCCCTCGAGCAGGTGACCAAGCAGCTGAACAAGCTCATCAACGTGATCAAGATCGTCGAGCTCGAGCCGGGCCAGGCCGTGCAGCGCGAGCACCTGCTCGTCAAGGTCAGGGTCGACAACCCGACCCGCTCGCAGGTGCTCGAGGCCGTGACCCTGTTCCGCGCCCGCGTCGTCGACGTCGCCACCGACGCCCTCGTCATCGAGGTGACGGGCGACAGCGGCAAGGTGCAGGCGTTCCTGCGCGTGCTCGAGCCCTACGGCATCCGGGAACTGGCCCAGTCGGGCCTGCTCGCGATCGGGCGCGGCTCGAAGAGCATCACCGAGCGCATCTTCAAGAACTGACCGGAATCCCCTACACAGAAGGAAGCAGCATGCCCACCGAGATCTTCTACGACAAGGACGCCGACCTGTCGCTCATCCAGGGCCGCAAGGTCGCCGTGATCGGCTACGGCTCGCAGGGCCACGCCCACGCCCTGAACCTGCGCGACTCGGGCGTCGAGGTCAAGATCGGCCTGAAGCCCGACTCGAAGTCGGTCGCCAAAGCCCAGGAGGCGGGCTTCGAGGTGCTCACCGCCGCCGAGGCCGCGAAGTGGGGCGACGTCATCGTCATCCTCGCGCCCGACCAGCACCAGCGCGGGCTGTTCGCCGCCGACATCAAGGACAACCTGGAGCCCGGCAACGCGATCCTGTTCGGCCACGGCTTCAACATCCGGTTCGGCTACATCGAGGCGCCCGAGGGCGTCGACGTGATCATGGTCGCCCCGAAGGGCCCCGGCCACACCGTGCGCCGCGAGTACGAGGCCGGCCGCGGCGTGCCGATCATCGCGGCGGTCGAGAAGGACGCGACCGGCCACGCGTGGGACCTCGCCTGGTCGTACGCGAAGGGCATCGGCGGCCTGCGGGCCGGCGGCATCAAGACGACCTTCACCGAGGAGACCGAGACCGACCTGTTCGGCGAGCAGGCCGTGCTGTGCGGCGGCATGAGCCACCTCGTGCAGGCCGGCTTCGAGACCCTCGTCGAGGCGGGCTACCAGCCGCAGATCGCCTACTTCGAGGTGCTGCACGAGCTGAAGCTCATCGTCGACCTCATGTGGGAGGGCGGCATCGCCAAGCAGCGCTGGTCGATCTCCGACACGGCCGAGTACGGCGACTACGTCTCCGGCCCGCGCATCGTCGACTCGGCGGTCAAGAACCACATGAAGGACGTGCTCTCCGACATCCAGGACGGCACCTTCGCGAAGCGGTTCATCGCTGACCAGGACAACGGCGGGAAGGAGTTCCTCGAGCTCCGCGAGAAGGAGGCCGCGCACCCGATCGAGGCCACCGGCCGCGAGCTGCGGGCCCTCTTCGCCTGGAAGCAGTCGGACGCCGACTACACGGAGGGCTCGGCCGCGCGCTGATCCCGGAGCGGGTCGAGACGCGCCGTCGGCGCTACTCGACCCGCTCGTCCGGACGCGGCATCGTCAGGGTCCGGATGCCGCGGACGTCGACTGTGACCCCGTCGTCGGCGCTCACCACCCGCAGCAGGATCGCCGCGCAGGTCGGGCAATGCGCGACAGGTCCCGGGCCGTCGAAGGTGACCATCGTCTCCGCGATGATCGAGACGGTGCCGCAGTGCGCGCATCCCACCCGCATCGTCGTGACGTCGGCGCCGAGCGCGTCCGCCATGACCCCGGCGAGGGCGTTGCCGTCCACGTGACTCATCAGGTGCCTCCGAATCGCTCGGTGCGGATGTCGGCGGCGGCGTGCCCGAGCTCCTGGAGCCAGACGGCCACCTGCTCGACGAAGCCGGTCGAGCCGCAGATGAAGACCCGCGGGCGGCGCTGGGCGGGCTCGACCGACTCGGTGAGCGTCTCGCGGGTCAGCCGGCCGGCCGGACGTGTCGCGCCGGGCGGAGAGGTGCGGGTGTAGACGAGGTCGAGCTCCAGCGGGGAGCCGTCGGCGGCCTGCTGCAGCTCATTGCGATAGAAGACGTCGTCCGGCGTGCGCACGGAGTACAGCAGCCGGAAGGGCGTGGGATCGCCGGAGCCGGCGTGAGCGCGCACCATCGCGAGCAGCGGCACGACCCCCGACCCTCCGGCGATGAGCTGGACGGGCCGCTCCGGCTCCGAGCCCGGTCGCCACACGAAGTAGCCGCCGAGCGGGCCGTGCACCTCGAGCTGATCGCCGACCGCGAGCTCGTCGACGAGGAACGGCGACACCTCGCCGTCGGGGAGCCGATCGACCGCGAGCTCGACCCGGGTCGAGGGCCCGGCGGAGGCGATCGAGTACGACCGGCTGGCCTGGTATCCGTCGGGCGCCGTCAACCGCACGTCGAGGTGCTGTCCCGCGTCGTTGCCCGGCCACCCCGGCACCTCGAGCTCGATCCGGCGCGCCGACGCCGTCTCGGGGCGTGCGGCCACGACGGTGGCCACATGCCACGCGGCCGTCACGAATAGCGCTCCTCGCGCCACGGGTCGCCGTGCAGGTGATAGCCGTTCTGCTCCCAGAATCCGGGACCGTCGTCGGGCATGGCGCGCAGCCCCGCGATCCATTTCGCGCTCTTCCAGAAGTACAGGTGCGGCACCAGCAGCCGGGCCGGTCCGCCGTGCTCGGGGGACAGGGGCTCGCCGTCGGCCTCGATCGCGATCCAGGACTGCCCGTCGAGCAGCTCGTCCAGGGGCACGTTGGTCGTGTATCCGCCGAAGCTCTGCGCCATGACGTAGTCGTACTGCGTCTCGACCTCGGCGAAGATCGCGTCGAGCGGCACGCCGCGCCAGGCCATGCCGAGCTTCGACCAGTGGGTGACGCAGTGGATGTCGACGGTCACGTCCTCGACGCCGAGGGCGAGGAACTCGTCCCAGCCCCATGTCCTGCTGCCCGTCTCCGTCGCGACCGTGAACGACCAGTCGGCCGTGTCGATCCGCGGGGTCGGCCCCGCCGACAGGACGGGCCAATCGGCGACGAGGGTCTGGCCCGGGGGGAGGTCGGGATCGGGTTCGCGCCGATGGCCTCCGAACCCGCGTGTGACGAGAGCCATGGCCGTCAGCCTACGTCCGCGGGAGCCGGGGCCACCAGGCCGGCACGGCTGGGTAGAGTCGCGAACATGGACGATCGGGGAGTTGCCGTGCGCACCGCCGCCGAGCTCGAGGAGATCGTGGGAACGCCGATCCCGCGGGTCGCCGAGAAGGTGCGCGAGCGCCTGCACGATCTGGACCGCGAGTGGATCGGCGCCTCGCCGCTCGTGTTCATCGCCACCCGGGGTGCCGACGGCGGCGTCGACGTGTCGCCGAAGGGCGACCCGGCCGGGTTCGTCCGGGTGCTCGACGAGCGCACCGTCGCGATCCCCGAGCGTCCCGGCAACCGGCGTGCCGACGGCTTCCACAATCTGCTGGCCGACCCCCACATCGGCCTGATCTTCGTCATCCCGGGCCGGGGCGACACGCTCCGGGTCAACGGCACGGCGACGGTCGTGCGCGATGCGCCGTTCCTGTCCGACATGGAGGTGCGCGGCCACGTTCCGCGGCTGGCGACCCTGGTCGAGATCGACGAGGTGTTCTTCCACTGCTCGAAGGCGCTGCTGCGGTCGGAGGCCTGGCATCCGGAATCGTGGCAACCGCAGGCCGCCGCCCGCCGCGCCGTCATCGCGCAGGCGCTCGAGCGTCCCGGCGAGGCGCTGGAGGCGCTCGACGAGTACTACGGCGCCGCCTACGCGGAGGGCCTCTACCGCGGGTGACGTCCCGCCCGGGTCGGACCGCTCGCGTGTGACGACCGTGTTTCCTCCTGCTCGCACGGGCCGTCGACCTCGGTGATCACCTCGTGACGGCGCGGTGACGGCTTCGCCGATCGATGGAAACACGGCTCTCCTAGCGTCGGTCGTGACGACGCGCCGCGTCGTCCGCACGAGTGAGGAGCCTCGGGATGACGACGACGGAAGCCACGCCGGCACCGCCCCCGGCCGAGAGGATTCCACCCCGGGACGCCGACGCCGCGGGGCTCGTGCATCGGCCGGGGCGGTGGATCGACGGTTGGCGCGCCGAGGACCCCGCGCAGTGGGCTGCCGGGGGCCGTACGATCGCCCGTCGCAACCTCGCGTGGTCGATCTTCGCCGAGTTCCTCGGCTTCATCGTCTGGCAGCTGTGGAGCATCGTCGTGGTGCAGCTGCCGGCGGCGGGCTTCGCGTTCGACGCCGGTCAGGTCTTCTGGCTGATCTCGATGCCGAGCCTCGTCGGGGCGACGCTGCGGCTGCCGTACACGTTCCTGGTGCCCCGGATCGGCGGCCGCAACTGGACGATGATCTCGGCGGCGCTCCTGCTGATCCCGACGGTCGCGCTGGCGGTGTGCGTCTCGAGTCCGGCGACGCCGTTCGGCGTCATGCTGTTCGTCGCAGCGCTCTCCGGCTTCGGCGGCGGCAACTTCGCCAGCTCGATGGCCAACATCACCTTCTTCTTCCCGCAGAAGGAGAAGGGCTTCGCGCTCGGCCTCAACGCCGCGGGCGGCAACGTGGGGGCGTCGGCGGCGCAGTTCGTGGTGCCCGTGGCCGTCACGATCGGCGCCGGCACCGCTGTGAATCTGCCGCTCGCCGGATGGATCTGGGTGCCGCTGATCGTCGTCGCCGTGGTCGGCGCCTGGCGCTTCATGGACAATCTCTCGCACACCAGAGCGGACCTCGCGGCCTCGTTGCGCGCCGTGCGCGAGCCGCACCTCTGGGTGCTGGCACTGCTCTACATCGGCACGTTCGGCTCCTTCATCGGGTTCGCCGGCGTCTTCCCGAAACTCATCGTCGACCAGTTCCCGCGGTTCTCGAGCATCGAGGTCGGCAGCACGGCGATCTCACTCGCCTTCCTCGGCGCGCTGGTCGGCTCGGTCGCGCGGCCGTTCGGGGGCCGCCTCGCGGACCGGTTCGGGGGCGCGCTCATCACGGTGATCGCGTTCGCGATCATGGCACTCGGCGCCGGCGGCCTCATCCTCGTGCTCGGCCGCGGGACCTTCGGGGAGTTCCTCGGCTGCTTCCTGCTGCTGTTCGTCGCGACCGGGATCGGCAACGGCTCCGTGTACCGGATGATCCCGACCGTGTTCGCGGCGCGGGCCGGCGTGGAGGACGCGAGTCACCGATCCGGCGATGTCGGCACCCAGCGCCGGACCGCGGCGGCGCTCGGGATCATCTCCGCGGTCGGTGCCTACGGCGGCTTCGTCATCCCGCAGCTGCTCGGCCTGTCCACGACCGCCACCGGGGGATATGCGACCGCGATCGCCGGCATCGGCATCGCCTACCTGGTGCTCATGATCGCCACGGCCGCGTTGTACCTGCGCAGCGGGCGGGCATGAGAGCCCCGGTTCCGGCCGGCGACGTCCCGGGAGGTGCGATGCCGGCAGCCGCGACGCACTGCCCCTACTGCGCGTTCCAGTGCGCCATGTCGCTCGAGCCCCGGGCCGCGCCGGCGGCGCCCGTGGTCGTCGGGCGCGACTTCCCCACCAATCGCGGAGGGCTGTGCAAGAAGGGCTGGACCTCCGCCGAGCTCCTCGTCGCGCGCGACCGCGTCGTCGAGCCCCTCATGCGCGACGAGAGCGGGCGTCTGGTTCCGACCGACTGGGACACCGCCCTCGACCGGATCGCCGGATGCCTGGCGGCGTCGCGGCGTGAGCACGGGGCCGACTCGGTCGCGGTCTTCGGCGGGGGAGGCCTGACCAACGAGAAGGCGTACCTGCTCGGTAAGTTCGCCCGGCTCGCCCTCGGCACCAGCCGCATCGACTACAACGGCAGGTTCTGCATGTCGTCCGCCGCGGCGGCCGGCAATCGCGCCTTCGGCGTCGACCGCGGGCTGCCGTTCCCGGTGACGGATCTCGACGACGCGGAGACGATCCTCCTGCTCGGCAGCAACGTGGCCGAGACCATGCCGCCCTTCGTCGCGCACCTCGCGCACACCCGCGCGGCCGGGGGACTCGTCGTGGTCGATCCGCGGCGTTCGGCGACCGCCCGGCTCACGGCCGACGGGTGCGGCATCCACCTGCAGCCTGTGCCGGGCACCGACCTCGTCCTGCTGCTCGGGCTGCTGCACGTCGTGATCCAGGAGGGCTTGGCCGACGAGGGTTATCTGCGCGACCGCACGACCGGCTTCGAGGAGGTCCGGCGCAGCGTGAACGCGTGGTGGCCGGAGGCCGTGCAGGCCCGCACCGGCGTTCCGGCTGACGATATCCGCCGAGTCGCCCGGCGGCTCGCGGGCGGACGCACCTACATCCTCACGGGCCGCGGTGTCGAGCAGCACGTCGACGGCACCGACACGGCGACCGCCGCGATCAACCTGGCGCTCGCTCTCGGGCTGGTCGGGTCGCCGGCGAGCGGCTACGGGACGCTGACCGGGCAGGGCAACGGGCAGGGCGGCCGGGAGCACGGCCAGAAGGCCGATCAGCTGCCCGGCTACCGCTCCATCTCCGATCCGGTCGCGCGAGCGATGGTCGCCGAGGTGTGGGGGGTGGACCCCGGGTCCATCCCGGGCCCCGGCGTGCCCGCGGTGCAGCTGCTCGACGAGATCGGGCGGCCCGGCCGGGTGCGCTGCCTGCTCGTGCACGGCTCGAACGTCGTGGTCTCGGCCCCGGATGCCGGGCGCGTCCGCGCCGCCCTCGAGCGCCTCGAGCTGCTGGTGGTGTGCGACTTCTTCCTCTCCGAGACGGCCGAGCTCGCCGATGTCGTGCTGCCCGTGCCGCAATGGGCCGAGGAGGAGGGCACCATGACCTCGCTCGAGGGCCGTGTCATCCGGCGCCGAGCGGCGCTCGCCCCGCCCCCGCTCGTGCGCAGTGAACTCTGGATCCTGGCCGAGCTGGCCCGGCGCCTGGGCTCGCCGTCGGAGTTCCCCGTCGACCCGGCCGTGGTGTTCGACGAGCTGGCCCGCGCCTCCCGGGGAGGGCCGGCCGACTACTCCGGTCTCAGCCACGAGCTCCTCGACACGGAGGTGGCCGCCTACTGGCCCTTCCCGGTCGGCTCGGCGGGCACACCGCGGATGTTCCTGGACCGGTTCGCCCACTCCGACGGACGGGCTCGCCTGGTCGTCGTGCGGCCGCGCGCTGCCGAGCCGGTCGCCGACGGCACGATCGCCCTCGTCACCGGTCGACTACTCGAGCACTACCAGTCGGGCACGCAGTCGCGGCGGGTACCGGAGCTGCGGGCGGCGGCGCCCGGGGCGCGGCTCGAGGTGCATCCCGCCACCGCCGCCCGGCTCGGGCTCGTCGACGGCGGCCTGGCATCCGTGCGCGGCGCTCTGGCGGCGGTGGTCTGCCGCGTGAACGTGACCGCCGACATCCGGCTCGACACCGTGTTCCTGCCCTTCCACTTCCCGCACGACGAGAGCGCGAACCTCGTGACGGTCGCCGCGACCGACCCGCTCTCCGGCATGCCGGAGCTCAAGCGCACCACCGTGCGGGTGGAACCGGTGAGCGTTTCATGAGCGGGGCGATGCGGGTGGTGGTCGTCGGTGCGGGCCCGGTCGGGGCGCGCTTCGCCGAGGGCATGCTCCCGGCGGTCGGTGCCGGCCGGGTGGTGCTGACCCTCGTGGGCGCCGAGCCGCACGCCGCCTACAACCGGGTGCTCGTCGCCGAGTACGCCGTCGGACGCACCGAGCGCGAGCGCCTCGACCTGCCGGATGCCGCCTCGGCCCGGGAGCACGGGGCCGACGTCCGGCTGGGGGCGGCGGCGGTCGCCGTCGACCGCCGCCGGCAGATCGTGCTGCTGGAGGGCGGCGCCGAGGTCGGCTACGACCGGCTGGTGCTCGCCACCGGAGCGAGGGCGAACGTGCCCACGCTCGCCGGCCTGGAGCGGGCACGCCGGCCCCGCGGCGCCGCGGTCGCGCGCGCCGCCGAGCTGGACCGCGCGGAGGGGGCGATGCCGCCCGGCGTCGCGGTGCTGCGCGACCTGCGCGACGCGGAGCTCGTGCGCGACGCGGTGGAGGCCGGGCGTCGCATCGTGGTGCTCGGCGCGGGGGTGCTCGGCATGGAGTTCGCCCTCGCCGCGCGGGAGGAGGGCGCGTCGGTCGACGTCGTCTATCACGCGGCCGTGCCCATGGAGCGCAACCTCGATGCCGGGGCCGGGCGGGTGCTCGCCGCGGCCGCTCGCACCGCGGGCGTCCACATGCACGCGCACCGCCGCGCCGAGTCCCTGCTGCTCTCCTCGGACGACGAGCGGCGCTTCGAGGCGCTGGTCTGCGCCGACGGGTCGCAGCTGGACGGCGATCTCCTGGTGCTCTCCTGCGGCGTGACGGCGCGCTCGGAGCTCGCAATCGCGGCCGGGCTGCCGGTCTCGGGCGGCATCCTCGTCGACGAGGAACTGCGCAGCTGGGCCGACCCCGACATCCACGCGATCGGCGACTGCGCGCAGCTCGCGTCCCGCCCGGCCGATGCCACGGATCGGACCGTGCCCGGTGCGCCGTCCGGCCTCATCGGGCCCGGATGGCGGCAGGCCGACTGGCTCGCCGCGACACTCGCGGCGGAGGCGACCGGAGCTCCTCGCGCCGGGCTCCTGCCCCGCGAATCCCGCGCCGTCGTGATGCTCAAGGCCGAGGGCGTGAACGTGAGCGGAGCCGGCGAGGTGGGCCCGGAGGCGTGGGAGCACGACGACGTCGACGTCGCGACGTGGTCGGACCCGGCCCGTCGCGCCTACGCGAAGCTCGTGATCCGCGGCGACGTGCTGACCGGGTTCGTGTGCGCCGGCCTGCCGCGGCTCGGCGCGGAACTGTCGCTGCTGTTCGAGCGCGGCGGGGCGCTCGCCGCCACCCCCCTCAGCCTCCTCGCGCTCGAGGCGCAGGGGGCACCGACCGTGTCGACGGCGCCGTCGGCCGACGAGCGGGTCTGCACCTGCAACGGCGTGACCGGCGGCGCGATCCTCGACGCGGCGGCCGACGGAGCGGACACGATCCAGGCCGTCGGTGCCCGGACGCGGGCCGGCACGGGATGCGGCACCTGCCACGACCGGATCCAGTCGCTGCTCGATGCGGCGGGGGGATGACCTCGAGAGGATCCCGGCGACGTCAGACGGCGAGGCGATACCCGCGCTTGACCACGGTGGCCACGAGCTCCGGAGCCCCGAGGGTCGCCCGCAGCCGGCTCAGCGCCACCTCGACGGCATGGTCGTCCGGATCGCCCGGCAGCGCCGCCGCCAGCTGCGTGCGAGTGACCACCGCGCCGGGCGCCCGCACGAGCTCTCGCAGCAGGGCGAGCAGCGTGGGCGCTAGCCGATGGGTGCGACCGGCGAGCGTCACCGCCTGTCCGCGCAGCTCCAGCTCGCCCGCCCCGGTGCTGACGCGCACGATCCGCGCCGTTTCGAGGTGCTCGCAGACCTGCCGGATGAGGGCCCCCATCCGGAACCGTTCGGGCTGGAGCGGCCGGATCCCTGCCGCGAGGAGCGGTGCGGCGGTCACCGGTCCCACAGCGGCGGCGAGAACGTCGCCGCGCAGGGCGGCGAGCACGGGATCCAGCGCGCCGAGACCCTCCGCCGCAGACAGGAAGCCGTCGACGGCGGGAGCGCTCGTGAACGTGATCGCGTCCAGCTGCCGGGTCGCGACCGCCTCGACGATGCGCTGCACGCGCTCGTCCGACCTCCCGATCGTCGCCCAGCGGTACGGCGCGACCGTCAGCAGCCGGAATCGCTTGCGCAGTCGGTCGAGCTGCGCCTCATCGGTGTAGCCGTGCACCTGGTACGCCACCGTGAGGCCGGCCGGATGCTCGGCGAGCGCCTTGTCGACCAGCGACTCGGTCGTCTCGATCTCGCTCATCCCGCTGTCGTCGAGCCCGGCCGCCCGGATGCCGCCGCGCGCCTTCGGGCCGCGCACGAGCACCGCCGCATCGGCAAGCGCACCGACGAGGGCGTCGCCGAGCCCGGCGGCGTCCGCGACCTCGAACCAGCGCCGGACGCCGTAGCCCGTGCTGGCCAGCAGCAGCTCGGGCTCCGCCTCGATGATCGCCCGGGTGTCGTCGATGATCGGACCGTCCTCCTCCGCATTGGCGATGCGCAGGGTCGGCGCGTGCTGGACGATCGCGCCCCGCCGCTCGAAGGCGTCGATGAGGTCGTGTGAGCGCCGGTCGGAGGTCACGCCGATCCGGAACCCGACCAGCTGGTCGGCGCGGAAGGCGGTTACGGGGCCCTCGACGGGATCCGTCATCCCGACGCCGCCATGGCGCGGATCAGGTCGAGGTGCTCGTCGTGCGCGTCGGGTGCGACGTGCATGAGCCGCACGACCTCGCCGATGACGATCACGGCCGGTGAGCGGACGCCGGCGACGGCCGCGGTCACCACGATCGTCGCGAGCGTGCCCGCCGTGACGCGGCGGTCCGGCCGGTAGCCGCGCTCCAGGATCGCGATCGGCAGCGCGGGAGGGGCGCCCTGGCGTAGCAGGCCGTACACCGTGGACGGCAGGGTCGCCACGCCCATGAGCACCACGATCGTGCCCGAGAGACCGGCCAGCCGGGCCAGGTCGTCGTCGGAGAGCGGCTCGTGCCCGGAGACGACGGTGAACATCCGGCTGACCTCGCGATGCGTGAGCGGGATGCCGGCCTCGGCGGGCACGGCGAACGCGCTGCTGACGCCCGGGACGACCTCGACCTCGACCCCGGCGGCCCGGCAGGCGAGCACCTCCTCGGCGCCGCGGCCCAGCACGTATGGGTCGCCGCCCTTGAGCCGCACGACCCGGCGGCCGGCGCGGGCGTGCTCCACAAGGAGTGCCTCGATCCGTTCCTGCGGGATCGGATGATGACCGGGCCGCTTGCCGACGTCGATGAGGCGGGCCCCGGGGGCGAGTGACGGCAGTTCATCCACCGGTCCGAGCCGGTCATAGAGCACGACGTCGGCCTCCCGCAGTGCGCGGGCCGCGGCGACGGTCAGCAGATCGCTCGAGCCGGGGCCGCCGCCGACGATCCAGACCCGCCCCGCCGCCGGATCCATCAGGCGCCCTCTCGCACGGCGATCCGGCTGCCGAGCAGGACCCGGCCGTCGGAGAGCTCGTCCTCGCGCGCCGGCCGGTGCTGTTCGCGCTCCTCGACGCGTGGCAGGCCCACGTCGGGTGCATCGGGGTCGTTGATGAAGCTCCGGAAGCGCCGGAGGCGCTCGGGGTCGGCCAGGGTCGCGGCCCACTCGTCCTCGTAGGTGCCGACATGGCGGGCCATGCCGGCCTCGAGTTCCTCGGCCAGGCCGAGACTGTCGTCGACCACCACCTCGCGCACGTGATCGACGCCGCCGGGCAGATCCTCCATCCAGCGCGCCGTACGCTGGAGCCGATCGGCTGTGCGGATGTAGTACATGAGGTAGCGGTCGATGTAGCGCAGGAGCGTCTCGTCGTCGAGATCGCTCGCCAGCAGCTGCGCATGCGCCGGCTGGAAGCCGCCGTTGCCGCCGACGTACATGTTCCAGCCCGACTCGGTGGCGATCACGCCGACGTCCTTGCCGCGCGCCTCCGCGCACTCGCGCGCGCACCCCGAGACGCCGATCTTCAGCTTGTGCGGGGAACGCAGCCCGCGGTAGCGCAGCTCGATCCGGATCGCCATCGCGACGGAGTCCTGCACCCCGAAGCGGCACCAGGTCGACCCGACGCAGCTCTTCACGTTGCGCAGCGCCTTTCCGTAGGCGTGACCCGACTCGAAGCCCGCCTCGACGAGCCGGCGCCAGATGTCGGGCAGCTGGTCGAGGCTCGCGCCGAATAGGTCGATGCGCTGGGCGCCGGTGATCTTCGTGTACAGCCCGAAGTCGGCGGCGACCTCGGCGATGACGGCGAGCTTCTGCGGGGTGACCTCGCCGCCGGGGATGCGCGGCACCACCGAGTAGCTGCCGTCGCGCTGCATGTTGGCCAGGGCCCGGTCGTTGGTGTCCTGCAGGGCGGCGCGACCGCCGTCCAGGATGTACTCCTGGTGCTGGCTCGCGAGCACCGAGGCGACGGCGGGCTTGCAGAGGTCGCATCCCGTCCCGGACCCGAGCCGCCCGATGATCTCGTCGAACGAGCGCAGGCCGAGCACCCTGACCGATTCGAACAGCTCGCGCCGGGACAGCGGGATGTGCTCGCAGATGGCCCGCGAGACCTCCAGGCCGGCGGCCGCGAGCTCCTGACCCAGCAGCTTGGACAGCAGCGGCACGCAGGAGCCGCACTGGGTGCCGGCTCGCGTGCAGGTCTTGAGGGGCCCGAGTTCGTGGCACGGGTCGGCGCCGTCCCCGCCGCCGATCGCGTCGCGGACGGTGCCCACCGTGACGTTGTTGCAGGAGCACAGCAGGGCGTCATCCGGCAGCCGGGTATCGACCGCGGGGGCTCCCGCCGCCGAGAGGTAGGCGCTCGGCTCGTGGTCGAGTTCGCGCCCGAGGAGGGGTCGCAGCGCCGCGTAGGGCGCCGCATCGCCGATGAAGATCCCCCCGAGCAGCGTGCGCGCGTCGCCGGTCGTGACGACCTTCTGATAGAGCCCGCGGGCCGGGTCGGCGAAGACCACCTCGAGGGCGCCGGACGTGCGCGCGGTCGCATCGCCGAAGCTCGCGACCTCGATGCCGGCCAGCTTGAGCCGGGTCGCCTCGTCGATCTCGCCGAGCTCGGCGGTGCCGCCGAGCAGTCGGTCCGCGACGACCTCGGCCATCGCGTTCGCGGGGGCGACCAGGCCGTAGCTGCGATCCCGATGACTGGCGACCTCGCCGATCGCCCAGATGTGCTCGACGCTGGTGCGGCAGTCGTCGCCGATCGCGACGCCGCCCCGGGGGCCGGGTGCGGCGCCGATGGCCCGCGCCAGCTCGTCCCGGGGCGTGATCCCGATCGCGAAGACGACGAGCTCGGCCTCGAGCTCGGAGCCGTCGGTCAGCAGTACGCGGCGGGCGGCGGCGGCCTCGTGGATCGCGACCGGGCGGACGCCGAGCCGCAGCGCGATCCCGCGCGAGGCGATCAGCCGACCGAGTGCCTGACCGCCGCCCTCGTCGAGCTGCGACGACATCAGCCACCGGCCGGAGTGGACGATGGTCGCATCCGCGCCGAGCATGGCCGCCCCGCCCGCGGCCTCCAGTCCGAGCAGGCCGCCGCCGGCGACCACGACCCGCGGCGGTCGCCCGAGCGCGGCTCTCAGCCGGCCGATCTCCTCGCGGAGGTGGTCCACGTCGTCGATGGTGCGGTACACCCGGGCCTGCTCCGCGCCCGGGATGTCGGGGATCGTCGCCCGCGAGCCGGTCGCCAGCACGAGCTCGTCGTAGCTCTCCTCCGCCGCGTCGTCGAGCCGGACGGTGCGCGACTCCGCGTCGACGGCGACGACTCGGCGCCCGCGCAGCACGGTGAGCCGGTGATCCCAGGCGGCGGCGGGCCGGAGCGCCAGGTCGACCGGACCGCTCAGCCGGCGGCTGAGCGCGACCCGGTCGTAGGGCGGATGCTCCTCCTCGCCGATCAGCAGGATGCGCGCCTCCTCTCCCGCTCGCGCCGCGAGCGCATCGGCCAGCCGGTGGCCCGCGGGCCCCGCGCCGACGATCACGATGCGTCGTCCGCCGGATCGATCCATATGGCGATTCCTCCCCGGTCTCACGGCGACGATAGGGAGCGGCCGTTTCGCGGCAGTTGCCGCGATGTAACCGCCAGATCAACCGGCCCGCACCGGCGCGGCCTCCGGTCGTGAGGATCACGTCACGACCCCGAAACACGCGTGCACAGCGGACGAAACCCGGCGTCTCTACCCTCGGGTCATGACGGACTGGATGCGGGCCTGCAGGGCCGACGAGCTGGAGCCCGACTACGGGGAGGCGGTCCTGCTCGACGGGGAGCCGATCGCCCTCGTGCTCACCGACGGTGTCGTCTACGCGGTCGGGCATCGCGATCCGACGTCGGGCGCGCCGGTCATGGCGCGCGGCATCGTCGGGTCGCGCGGCGATCGCCCGACGCTCGCCTCCCCGCTGCACAAGGAGATCTACGACCTCCGTACCGGTGAGTGTCTGAGCACGGACGCCCCGCGGCTGCCGACCTATCCCGTGCGCATCGCCGACGGGTGGGTCGAGGTGAGCATGTGAGCGCCCCCGCCCTGCTGGCGATCTCGCACGGCACGTCGTCGCCGTCGGGGCAGCGGGCGGTGGCGACGTTCGTCGCGGCCCTGGCGCGCCGTCGCCCGGACGTCACCGTCCTCGGCGGATTCGTCGACGTGCAGCGCCCCGATGTCGATGACGTCCTCGCCGCCCTGCAGCGGGACCGCCCCGCGGTCGTCGTGCCGCTGCTGCTCTCCGCCGGGTACCACGTGCACGTGGATCTCGCCCGGAGCGCCCGCGGCGCGGATCGGCCGGTGCGGGTGGCTCGCGCCCTAGGGCCGGACGATCGCCTCGTGCGGCTCCTGGCATCCCGGCTGATCGCCGCGGGTCTCGCATCGGGCGATCGCGTCGTGCTCGCCTGCGCCGGCTCCAGCGACCGGCGCGCGGTCGAGGACTGTCGTGCGGTCGCCGCCTCGCTGGACCGCCGGCTCGGGGTCGCCGTGCGGCCGGGGTTCATCTCGGCGGCCTCGCCCGCGCTCGCTCAGGCGGTCTCGGATGCCGCGGCGGCGGCGCGCGCCGATGGCGGCCGGGTGCTCGTCGCGAGCTATCTGCTCGCCCCGGGGTACTTCGCCGAGCTCGCCCGGAGCGGCGCCGCGGACCTCGTGACCGCGCCGCTGCTCGCGGCCGACGAGGAGCCGCCGGATGTCCTCGTCGACCTGGTCTGGGACCGGTACGACGAGGTCGCCCCGGGCGGCTTGTTCAATAGCGCGGCAGGGACGGGTCGACCTGCACCGCCCACGCGTCGATCCCGCCGGTGAGGTGCCGCGCGCGGGTGAAGCCGGCCCTCTGCAGCAGGCCGAGCGCGCGCGACGAGCGGACGCCGTGGTGGCAGAACACGACGAGCGGCGCGGTCGGGTCGAGCTCGCCGATGCGCGCCGGCAGCTCGCCCATCGGGATGTGCACCGCGCCCGGCAGCGAGACGAACGACACCTCGGGCGCCTCGCGCACGTCGAGCAGGGTCGGGACCGGCTCGTGGATGCCGAGCGTCGTCGCGCCGGCCAGCAGCTTGGCGAGCGCGGGTGCGGAGATCGAGCTCGCGTCGTCCGGCTCGGGGATCGTCGTGCGCTCCTCGAGCGACCCGGGTCGCGCGACGGCGCTGTCGCGGGCGTAGCGCCGCTGCTGCAGCGTCGCGCCGTCCCAGGCGCGAACCGTGCCCGCCATCCCGGGATCGGCCAGCACGGCCGCCGCGAGTTCGGCCGCCGACCCGCCGAGAACGTCGGCCGGTGCGTCGGTGGGGGCGACCGGCGCGTCGGGCGCGTGCAGATCGCGGTAGTCGACGCCGCGCTCGTCGAAGGCGGCGCCGACCTCGCCGGCCGCGGTGTCGACCCAGACGAGCGGGATGCCGCGCACGGCCGCCGCGTCGTTGGCCAGGTAGCGGGTGGCGGCATCCCCGCTCGCGTCGAGCACGAGGTCGGCCTCCAGCAGCAGGTCGAAGGTGCGTCCCTCGACGAACGCCGCGGTGCCGGAGTCGCGGGGCGCGGGCGAGGCGGCGATCACCTCGAAGCCGGGCTCCCGGTCGAGGGCGGTGCGCGCCGCGCGGGCGGCATCCCCCTCGCCCACCAGCACGACGACCGCCATGGCTCGATCCTCTCGCACCGAAGTAGCGTGACCCCATGGCCACCCCGCACATCGCCGCCGAACCGGGCGACATCGCCCCCCACGTGCTCATGCCCGGCGACCCGCGCCGCGCCCGCCGCATCGCGGAGCGCTTCTTCGACGAGCCGCGGCTCGTGACCGAGGTGCGCGGCATCCTGGGGTTCACCGGCGGCTACCGCGGCGAGCCGGTCTCGGTGCTCGCCTCGGGCATGGGCATGCCGTCGCTCGCGATCTATGCGACCGAGCTCGCCCGGTTCTACGGGGTGCGGCGCATCGTGCGAGTGGGCACGATGGGCTCGCTGCAGCCGGAGACCGCGCGGCTCGGGGATGTCGTGATCGCCTCGAGTGCGCACACCGACAGCGCGATGAGCGGTTTCCGTGTGCCCGGCGTCGGGCTGAGCCACGCGCCGGCGTACCCGTTGCTGCGGGCCGCCGCCGACGCCGCGGCCGTGTCGGGGGCGCGGGTGCACGTCGGGCCGGTCTTCAGCTCCGACGCCTTCTACCATCCGCGCCCGGAGCTCGGGCAGGCGCTCGCCGCGATCGGCACGCTCGGGATCGAGATGGAGGCCGCGGGACTCTACGACGTCGCGGCTGCGGAGGGCGTCGAGGCGCTCGCCATCTGCACCGTCAGCGATTACGTGATCGGTCCGGAGGAGAGCATGACCTCCGATCAGCGGGAGTCGACCTTCGACGCATCGGTCGAGCTGGCGCTGGCGGCCGTGCGGGCGTGAGCCGGTCGGGCGCGGGAGTGGAACGATAGGGACGTGGCCAGTCCGACCGACCCGACGCCCGAGGGCGGCGACGTCGACGACGAGGCGCTCACCTGGGCCGGCGACGAGGAGCAGGGCCGCCGACGTCCGCGGCTCGCGGCACCCGACCCGGCCGAGGAGTCGACGCTGGAGTCGGCCGGCGACGACGAGGACCAGGAGTTCGAGCCGCCGGCGACGCCGCGCGACGTGCCGGGCGCCGCGCTGGCGGTCGTGTTCGGCATCCTGTACCTGGCCATCACGGTGGGCTGGATCTATTCGGTGCAGCTGACCGCAGCGCCGTCGGCCGACCTCTTTCCCGAGGTCGTGTGGCAGTTCGGCGAGTTCACGGCGATGGTGGCCGCCCCGATCTGGTTCGCGGCGGTGATCGCGCTCACCCGCGATCGGCCGGCGTTGCGGGCCGGGTGGTTCGCGCTCGGCGTCGGCCTGCTGCTGCCGTGGCCCGTGCTCCTGGGGCTGGCCGGATGAGCGACGAGCAGAACACGGCCGCCGCCCCGGCCGGTCGCACGGCGACCTGGATCATCGCGGTCGCCTTCGCGATCCTGTACGCCGGTCCGCTGTTCTGGGCGGTCTCCGATCTCGTCGAGTACCCCGCACAGGTCGGCGGACGCACGCCGTGGTGGCTGCTCATCGTGGCGGTCGCGATCCCGGTCGCGCTCTACGTCGGGGGGCTGCTCCTCGGCCGAGCGCGCACCCCCGTGCTGCGCACCATCCTGCTGGGCGCGGGGCTCTGCGCCGCGAACGCGCTCACCATCGCCGGGATCGCGCTCGCCCCGTTCCTGCTCTGAGGCGCGGCTCAGTCGCCCGCCGGACGGGACCCGCCCGGCGGTCCGGGCACCCCCGCGCGCCCCGGTAGGCTGGCGTCACCCCTTTCGCCTACGTAGAGGATCCTCCGTGGCCAAGCCGGTCGTGCTGATCGCCGAAGAACTGTCTCCCGCCACCGTCGAAGCCCTCGGGCCCGACTTCGAGATCCGGTCGGTCGACGGCACCGACCGCCCGGCGCTGCTCGCGGCGCTCGCGGGGGCGGATGCCGTGCTCATCCGATCGGCGACCCGCATGGATGCGGAGGCGATCGCCGCGAACCCGCAGTTGAAGGTCATCGCGCGCGCGGGCGTCGGGCTCGACAACGTCGACATCAAGGCGGCGACCGAGGCCGGCGTCATGGTCGTGAACGCGCCGACCTCCAACATCATCAGCGCCGCCGAGCTGACCATCGGGCACATCCTGAGTCTCGCCCGCCACATCCCGGCCGCGCACGCGAGTCTCGCGGCGGGGGAGTGGAAGCGCTCCAAGTACACCGGCACGGAGCTGTTCGAGAAGACCCTCGGCATCAT
The DNA here is from genome assembly GCF_039531715.1 of Pseudolysinimonas kribbensis. Classification (NCBI taxonomy): domain Bacteria; kingdom Bacillati; phylum Actinomycetota; class Actinomycetes; order Micrococcales; family Microbacteriaceae; genus Pseudolysinimonas; species Pseudolysinimonas kribbensis. Next base: position 228,128 of record NZ_BAAAQO010000003.1, read on the forward strand.
CGGTCTCGGCCGCATCGGCGCCCTCATCACCGAGCGCATGCAGGCATTCGGCATGGAGGTCATCGCCTACGACCCGTACGTCACCGCGGCGCGCGCGCAGCAGCTCGGGGTGCGGCTCGTGAGCCTCGACGAGGTGCTCGCGGAGTCCGACTTCATCACGATCCACATGCCGAAGACGCCCGAGACGACGGGCATGATCGCCGGGCCGCAGCTGGCCGCGATGAAGTCGACGGCGTACATCGTCAACGTGGCCCGCGGCGGCCTGATCGACGAGGCGGCTCTCGCCCAGGCGCTGCGCGACGGTCAGATCGCCGGCGCGGGCATCGACGTCTTCTCCAGCGAGCCCCCGGCCGACGACGTGCTCACCGCGGCCCCGAACATCGTCGTCACCCCGCACCTCGGCGCCTCCACCGACGAAGCGCAGGAGAAGGCAGGCGTCTCGGTCGCGCGTTCGGTGCGGCTCGCCCTCGGCGGCGAGCTGGTGCCGGATGCCGTCAACGTCGCCGGCGGCGCGATCGACCCGTTCGTACGCCCGGGCATCGCGCTCGTCGAGAAGCTCGGCCAGATCCTCGCCGCGGTGGCCGGACACGGCGCGCTCACCGACCTCGAGATCGACGTGCGCGGCGAACTCGCCGCCTACGACGTGAGCGTCTACCGGCTCGCGGCGCTCAAGGGCTACTTCACGAACCAGGTGACCGAGAACGTGTCGTACGTGAACGCGCCGCTGCTCGCCGAGCAGCGCGGCATCGCGTCGAGCCTGTCGACCGCCGAGGACAGCAGGGACTACCGCAACACGACCACGCTTCGCGGCGTGCTCTCCGACGGCACGACCGTCGAGGTGTCGGGCACCCTGTCGGGTACCAAGATGGTCGAGAAGATCATCGGCCTGAACGGGTACGACATCGAGGTGCCGATCGCGGAGCACCACGTCGTCATGCTCTACACCGACCGGCCGGGGATCGTCGCGGCCTACGGGCGCGAGTTCGGCGAGGCGGGCGTCAACATCGCCGGCATGCAGATCGCCCGGCGCAGCGCTGGCGGGCAGGCTCTGACGATCGTGACGGTCGACTCGCCGGTGCCCGACGACGTGCTCGAGCGCGTGCGCGGCGCCATCGACGCGGACGACGTGCGCGAGATCGACATCGTCGAGGCATAGGGCGGTCCAGGAGCGAGCGGGTCGAGGAACACCGCGGCTCCTCGACCCGCTCGTCCGCTCAGACCGGCGGGTCGACGTCGGTCGACGAACTCCGCACCGAGTTGCCCGTGGCCGGGTCGACGGCGGTGCGCTCGACGGTCGTGGCTCCTCGGCGGCGCATCATCGCGACCAGGCCGACGATGAACAGCACGACGCCGGCCACCATGAGGATCCCCCCGATGATGGGCATGCTCACGCCCGGCACCGCGAAGGAGACGCCGAACGCGAGGATCGCGCCGACGACGAACAGCAGGACTCCACCTACCACCATGGTCAGCTCCTATCTCGTTCCGGGAGTGTTCCCGGGTACGGCCTGACGCTAAGCCCGGTTGGTGAGGCCTGTCTCATCTCCGAGGCCGGGGACGGCGCGGGATAGGCTGGGACCCTCTCGCGAGCCCCGGAAATCCGGGGCCGCCCGGCACCCTGGATGTCGCCTGGACATTCACTCGGCCCGTATGCGAATGGAGCCCCGCGACGTGACCCGCAGCATCGACCTGGCCGTGATCCCGGGCGACGGGATCGGTCGCGAGGTGGTGCCGGAGGCCGTCGAGACCCTGCGGGCCGCGCTCGGCGCCGACGCGGCGATCACGACG
>NZ_BAAAQO010000003.1:229980-582323 GCF_039531715.1 Pseudolysinimonas kribbensis
CCGCCCTCGCGGCGCACGACGCGATCCTGCTCGGCGCGGTCGGCGGCGATCCGCGCGACCCGCGGCTCGCGGGCGGGATCATCGAGCGCGGCCTGCTGCTGAGGCTGCGGTTCGCCTTCGATCACTACGTCAACCTCCGGCCGACCCGCGTCTTCCCGGGTGTCGTGAGCCCGCTGGTCCGGCCGGGCGACGTGGACTTCGTGGTGGTGCGGGAGGGCACCGAGGGGCCGTACGTCGGCAACGGCGGCGCCATCCGGATCGGCACGCCCGCTGAGATCGCGACCGAGGTGAGCCTCAACACCGCCTACGGCGTGGAGCGCCTCGTGCGTTACGCGTTCGAGGTCGCCGAGAGGCGCCGCAAGCGGCTCACGCTCGTGCACAAGACGAACGTGCTCACCAACGCCGGGGCCCTCTGGACGCGGCTCGTGCGCGCCGAGGCCGAGCGGCATCCGGATGTCGAATGGGACTACCTGCACGTCGACGCGGCCACGATCTTCCTCGTCACCGACCCTGCTAGGTTCGACGTGATCGTCACGGACAATCTCTTCGGCGACATCCTCACCGACCTGGCGGGCGCTATCAGCGGCGGCATCGGACTGGCGGCCTCGGGCAACATCAACCCCGACGGCGCGTTCCCCTCGATGTTCGAGCCCGTGCACGGATCGGCTCCCGACATCGCGGGGCAGCAGAAGGCCGACCCCACGGCCGCGATCCTGTCGACCGTCCTGCTCCTGGATCATCTCGGGATGCCGGAGCCGGCCCGCCGGATCGAGGCCGCGGTCGCGACCGACCTCGCGGATCGCGCCGGCGCCCCGCGCTCGACGGGCGACGTCGGCGACGCGATCCGCTCCAGACTGTAGATAGGACGAAAGGCGCACCCATGGCGATCAACCTGCTCCCGATGGCGAACCAGGACCTGCTCTGGCAGGTCACCCGCAACGACGGGGCGAAGTCGGCCGAGGAGCGCGCCGAGATCCTGAAGGCCCCCGGGTTCGGCAATTACTTCACCGACCACATGGTCGACGTGTGCTGGTCGGAGCAGGGCGGGTGGCACCGGCCCCGCGTCATGCCGTACGGCCCCATCTCGATCCAGCCGGCGGCCGCGGTGCTGCACTACGCCCAGGAGATCTTCGAGGGGCTCAAGGCGTACCGGCACGCCGACGGGTCGATCTGGAGCTTCCGCCCGGAGCAGAACGCGGCGCGGATGCAGCGCTCGGCCCGGCGCCTCGCGCTGCCGGAGCTGCCGACCGAGTACTTCATCGACGCCCTCAAGCAGCTCATCGCCGTCGACGGCGACTGGGTGCCGGCCGAGCCGGAGACCTCGCTGTACCTGCGACCGTTCATGTGGGCCAAGGAGGCGTTCCTCGGCGTGCGCGCCGCCAAGAAGGTCAACTTCAACCTCATCGCCTCGCCCGCCGGCGCGTACTTCACGTCGGGGCCGGAGCCGCTCTCGATCTGGCTCTCGACCACGTTCACGCGCGCGGGGCACGGCGGGCTCGGCGCGGCCAAGACCGGCGGCAACTACGCCGCGTCGCTCCTGCCGCAGCAGGAGGCGTACGAGAACGGCTGCCAGCAGGTGCTCTTCCTCGACGCCCAGGAGGGGAAGTACCTCGAGGAGCTCGGCGGCATGAACATCGTGCTCGTCACGCGCGACCAGAAGCTCATCACGCCCGACTCCGACTCGATCCTCGAGGGCATCACGCTCGACTCGGTGCTGCAGCTCGCGGTGGACCGCGGCTACGCCGTCGAGCAGCGCCGGGTGTCGATCGACGAGTGGCGCGACGGCGCGGCGTCGGGCGAGATCGTCGAGGCGTTCGCGTGCGGCACGGCCGCCGTGATCACCCCCATCGGCGAGATCAAGAGCCCCGACTTCGGCATCTGGATGACGGAGCCGGCCGGGGAGCGCGTGTCGATGCAGCTGCGCGCGGAGCTCCTCGACATCCAATACGGCCGCGCCGCGGACCGGCACGGGTGGCTGACCCGCCTCGACGCGTAGCGCGGTCCATCCATCTGACGCGAATGCCCAGTCCTCCCCAGGGGACCCGGGCATTCGCGTCAGACAGCCGACGTGAGGCGGCCCCGGGCGCTCCGCGAGGGAGCCCAGGATGCCGGCATGACACGTCGGCGCGATCTGCCCGGCCCCTTCGACGGCTCCGCATTCCGCGTGGGGCGGGCGCGATCCGCGGGGATCTCGCGTCATCGCGTCGACGCGCGGGACCTCGTCCGTCCGCATCACGGCGGCAGAGCCCACCGCTTGGAGACCCTCGAAGATCGATGCCGAGCCCTGATGCCGCTCATGTCGTCCACGCAGGCGTTCACCGGGCCGACTGCGGCACTGCTCATGGGTGCGCCTCTGCCCCTGCGGCTCGAGCGGGACCCGCGTCTGCACGTCTCCTCGCTGCGGCCGCAACGCGCCATGCGGCGCCCCGGCGTGGTCGGCGTGGAACGAGGCGACGGTGCGGTCGGTCGGATCCGTGGCATCCCGGCGCTCCACGCCGCACTGGTCTGGGTCGACCTGGGTCGCCGGCTCTCCATCGTCGATCTCGTCGCCGTCGGCGATCGTCTGGTCTCCGGCACCCTCCGTCGACCGCCGCTGTGCGGGGTCGAGGACCTGGCGGCGGCGGTTGCGCAGCGGACCGGATCGCCGGGGGTCCGGGCGGCGCGGTCGGCCCTGCCGTCCATCCGGATCGGCAGCTGGTCGCGGCCGGAGACCTTCCTGCGGCTGCTCATCGTCGCGGCGGGACTGCCCGAGCCCGAGCTCAACCGGCCGATCGTCCTCTCGATCGGCCGGTTGGTGGTGCCCGATCTGTGCTGGCCGCTGTATCGCATCGTCATCGAATACGACGGCCAATGGCATGACGACGTGTGGGATTCGGACGCCGACCGTCACGAGGCCCTCGTCGACGACGGCTGGATGGTGGTGCGTGTCCGTCGTCACGAGCTCTTCCACGCGCCGGGGGTCCTCGTCGCGCGCCTCGTGCGTCGTCTGAACCAGTGCGGCTACCGGCATCCCGCGTCGATCGACCTGACGCGAATGCCCCGCTTCACCGCTTAGGACTGGTCAGTTGCGTCAGATGGACGGGGGGGAGGGAGGAGGGGGGAACGGACCTGACGGGTGGCGGCGGGCGAAGGCGGCGACCGCGGCGGCGGCGGCGTCGAGGTTCTCGGCCGGGGTATGGCCCGACGCCTTGCGCGGGCGGAGGTCGTGGTCGCCGTCGGGCGCCCACGAGATCGTGATCGTCGGCGCGAGCGCGTAGCCCGCGACGTCGGCGGTGGTGCCCATCGGGTCGCGCTCGCCCTGGCAGATGAGGGCGGGGGTCGCGAGGTGCTCGAGGTGCGCCGTGCGCAGCTGCTCGGGCCGGCCCGGCGGGTGGAACGGGTAGCCGAGGCACACCAGCCCGCGGAGGCCGTCGGGTCGGAGCGAGTCCGCCACCATCGAGGCCACGCGCCCGCCGTAGGACTTGCCGCCGATGAGCGCGGGACGCCCGGCCTGCTCCCACGCGACGCGGTACTCGCCGAGCACGCGGTCCGCGCGGGGGACGGGGGGACGCGAGCCGGAGCGGCGGGCGGCCATGTAGGCGAACTCGAAGCGCACGACCCGGATGCCGCGGGCCGAGAGGCGGGCGGCCATGTCATCCATCCATCGCGAGTCCATCGCCGCCCCCGCCCCATGGGCCAGCATCAGCGTCGGCCCGTCGTCGGGCCCGGTGATCAGCAGATCGGGCACGGAGGCAAGGCTAGGCTCGGAGCGTGAAGGTCGCCCGATTCGCCACGGAGGGCGAGGACCCCCGGTACGGCATCGTCGACGGCGAGGAGGTCGTCGTGCTGCGCAGCGACCCCATCTTCGCCGGGTTCGACACGACGGGAGAGCGGGTCGCGCTCGCCGACGTCCGGCTGCTGGCCCCGGTGATCCCGCGCTCGAAGGTCGTGTGCGTCGGCCTCAACTACGCCGAGCACCGCAACGACATGGCCAACGTGGACGCGCCCGACACGCCCCTGATCTTCCTCAAGCCGAACACCGCCGTGGTCGGTCCGGGCGACCCCATCCAGATCCCGCCGGTCGAGGGCCGCATCACCCACGAGGGCGAGCTGGTCATGGTCGTCGGCCGGATCGCGAAGCAGGTCAAGGCCGAGAACTGGGCCGACTACGTGTTCGGCTACACGATCGGCAACGACGTCTCGGCGCGTGACCAGATGTTCGCCGACGGGCAGTGGGCCCGCGCCAAGGGCTACGACACGTTCGCGCCGATCGGGCCCTGGATCGAGACGGAGCTCGACCCGACGAATCTGGAGATCCAGACCTACGTCGACGGGGAGCCCCGCCGGCACGGCAACACGAAGGACCTGCTGCACAAGCTGCCGGAGCTCATCGAGTACATCTCCGACGTCTGGACGCTGTTGCCCGGCGACATCATCATGACCGGCACACCGTCGGGGCTCGGCGGCTTCGTCGACGGCCAGGTGGTCGACATCGACATCGAGGGCATCGGGCGCCTGAGCAACCCGGCGCGGAACCGCGACGGCTGAGCATGGCCGGCGCATGAGCGAGCGCGTCGACCGCGCGCGGCTGCATCGGCGGGTGCGCGTCTCGCTGATCATCGGCCAGGCGATGGCCGGCGTCGGCATGGGCGGCACGCTCTCCGCCGGATCGTTGCTCATCGCGCACGTCACCGGTTCCGACGCCTGGGCCGGGATGGCCGCCACGTTGACGACCCTGGGTGCCGCCGCGGCCGCCCTGCCGCTGGCCGCACTCGCGCGCCGCCACGGTCGAGCGCCGGCCCTCACGACGGGCGGCGTCGTCGCCGCCGCAGGGGCCGCGCTCGGCGTGCTGGCGGCGGTGCTCGGCTCGGTCGCGCCCCTGTTCATCGCCATGGTGCTCATCGGCGTCGGCACGGCCGTCAACCTGCAGTCGCGATTCGCGGCCACCGACCTCTCCGACCCGCGCAGCCGTGCCCGCGATCTCGCGATCGTCGTGTGGGCCACGACCGTCGGGGCCGTGCTCGGGCCGAACCTCATCGACCCGGCCGACCGGTTCGGCCAGGGGATCGGGCTGCCACCGCTCGCGGGGCCGTTCCTCGTGACGCTGCTCGCCCAGCTGCTCGCCGCCGTCGTGTACGTCATCGGCATCCGGCCCGATCCGCTGCGGTTCGCGGCGCGGGCCGCGGCGGCCGCCGGCCCTGCCGCCGCCGGCTCGCCGCCGGATCGCAACGGTGTCACGACGGGCATCGTGGCGCTGGCCGCGAGCCACGCGACGATGGTGTCGGTCATGTCGATGACGCCCGTGCACATCCAGGAGCTCGGGGGCGGGCTCGTCGTCATCGGATTCACCATCAGCCTGCACGTCGCCGGGATGTACGGACTGTCACCCGTGTTCGGCATCCTCGCCGACCGGGTCGGCCGCGAACGGGCGATCCTGGTCGGGCAGGGGCTGCTGCTGCTGAGCCTCGTCTGCGTCGGGGCGGGCGCCCGGAGCGAGGCGCTCGTCATGCTCGGGCTCGTGCTGCTCGGACTCGGCTGGAGCGCCTCGACCGTCGCGGCCGCCGCCCTCGTGTCGGAGTCGGCGGCGCCGGAACGCCGCACGAGCGTGCAGGGTCGCTCCGACCTCATCATGAGCGCGTCCGGAGCCGTCGGCGGAGCCCTCGCCGGGGTCGCGGTCGCCACGCTCGGCTATGCCGCGCTCGCCTTCATCGCACTCGCCCTCGTCTTCGCCGTGCTCGCCACGGTGGGCTTCCGCGCCGGACGCGGGCGGCGTGAGCAGCCTCTCGCCGGGGCGGCCGCGGCCGAGCTGATCCCGCTGGATCCGGACGTCATCCGCGAGGAGCTGCCGTGAGCTGGCCGGCCGACCGCACGGTGCTCGGCCCGAACGGCGAGCACTAGGCTCGGATCGCGATGAGTGCCGAGGAAGCGGGGGCGCCGGCCCCGAGCCGCATCGCCTGGGTCCCGGGACTCCTGCTCGCCGGGGTCGCCGCCGCGATCGGCTGGCTCGTGCACGACCTGCTGCCGTGGGCGCCGTGGTTGACGGTGTCGCTCGTGCTGGGCGTGATCGTCGGATGCATCCCGCCCGCCCGGCGCGCACTCGACGGGGCGCTGAAGGCCGGCCTGGCCCTGGCGGCGCGACGCGTGCTGCGCATCGGGATCGTCGTGCTCGGGCTGCAGCTGAGCCTCGTCGACATCGGGCGGCTCGGCTGGGCCGCGATCCTGCTGATCATCGCGCTCGTGGCCGTCGGCTTCGTCGTGATGTACCTGCTCGGCCGCGCGTTCCGGCTGCCCGGCGACGAGCCCGTGCTGCTCGCCGCGGGCTTCTCGATCTGCGGCGTCTCCGCCGTGGGGGCGATGAGCGCGGCACGGCGCTCCGACCCGGCCGACGGCGGCGCTCCCGTCGCGATGGTCACGCTGTTCGGGACGGCCGCGATCGCCGTGCTGCCCGCGCTCGCTCTGCCCTTCGGGCTCGGCCACGGCCGCATCTACGGCGACTGGGTCGGCGCGAGCGTGCACGACGTGGGCCAGGTGGTCGCCACGGCGGGCGCCGCGGGAACGTACGCCCTGGCGGCCGCGATCGTCGTCAAGCTCACCCGCGTGCTCATGCTCGCGCCGATGGTCGCCATCGCGTCCGTCGCGACCCGCCGCCGGATGCGCGCCGCGGGCGACGACGTGCGCGGGCCGCTGCCGCCGATCGTCCCGCTGTTCATCGTCGGGTTCCTGGCCCTGGTGCTGATCCGCACCTTCGCGCCGGTGCCGCCGGTCGTGCTCGATGTCGCCTCCACCGTGCAATCGGCTCTGCTCGCGACCGCCCTGTTCGGCATCGGCGCGTCGCTGCGGCTCGAGCGGCTCGTGCGGACCGGGCCGCGGGCGCTCGCCGCGGGCGCGATCGGCTGGGTCGTCATCCTGCTCCTGGCGCTGCTCGTGCCGTTCGTCGCCGCGCACTGACGTCGCCGCCGTGGTCGCCATCCTGGGCCTCGTGAGCGCGGTCGTCTACGGCGCCTCCGACTTCTTCGGCGGTCTCGCCGCCCGCCGGATGCCGGCGCTTCTGGCGAGCACGCTCGGCTCCGCGGTCGCCGTGGTGGGGGCCGCGATCGCGGTGCTCGTCGACCGGCCGGTCTGGACCCTCGAGGACGCCGCCCTGGCCGCCGTCGCCGGGGTGCTCGGCGCGATCGGCACCTGGTCGTTCTACGCGGGCCTCGCCATCGGCCCGATGAGCGTCGTCTCGCCGGGGGTCGCGATGATCTACGCGGTGGTGCCCGCGGTCGTCGGCATCGCGCTCGGCGAGCGGTTCCGTCCCGTCGGCTACGTCGCCCTCGTCGCGGTCGTCGGCGCCGCCCTGCTGCTCGCGGTGCCCCGGCAGCGCGACGGCGCCCGGCTCACCCGGCGTGCGATCGTGCTCGGGACGATCGCCGGGCTCGCGTACGCCGGGTACATCATCGCGATGGACCGCACGAGCGCGGCGTCGGGACTCGAGCCGCTGCTCGTCGAGCTCGCGGCGGCGTTCGTCGTGTTCACGATCGTGCTCGCGTTCCGGCGCGCACGCCGCGGCCCCTCCGAGCTGGCCGGCCTGCGCGACGCCCGGTCGGTTCTGCACGCCCTGCTCGCGGGGCTGCTCCTCGTGGTCGCGACCATCCTGCTCGTCATCGGTCTGCACCTCGGGGAGCTCGCCGTCATGGGCGTGCTCAACTCGCTCTATCCGCTCGGCACGGTGCTGCTGGCCCTCGTGGTGCTGCGCGAGCGGCTCAGCCGGCTGCAGCTCGCCGGCATCCTGCTCGCCATCGCCGCCTCAGCGGCGCTCGCGCTCGGCTGACGGACCGGCTGCGTCGGTAGGCTCGGAGGCGATGGCCGACCTCCCCTTCACCACCGCGACCGGATCCGACATCCGGGTGCGCTTCTGCCCCTCGCCGACGGGCACGCCGCACGTCGGCATGGTGCGCACGGCCCTGTTCAACTGGGCGTACGCCCGGCACACGGGCGGCACGTTCGTCTTCCGGATCGAGGACACGGATGCCGAGCGCGACAGCGAGGAGAGCTATCTGCAGCTGCTCGACGCGCTGCGCTGGCTCGGCCTGGACTGGGACGAGGGCCCCGAGGTCGGCGGCCCGCACGAGCCCTACCGCCAGTCGCAGCGCGGGCGGGTCTATCAGGACGTCATCCGGGCGCTGCGGGATGCCGGCCACCTCTACGAGAGCTTCGTCACCCCGGAGGAGATGGAGGCCCGCAATCGCGCCGCCGGCCGCGACCCCCGGCAGGGCTACGACAATCACGAGCGCGATCTGACCGACGAGCAGCGCGCCGCCTTCCGCGCCGAGGGTCGCGAGCCCTCGCTGCGGCTGCGGGTGCCCGACGTCGACCTGAGCTTCGACGACCTCATCCGCGGGCCGGTGACGTTCCGGGCGGGCAGCTTCCCCGACTTCGTGCTGGTGCGGCCGAACGGCGCGCCGCTGTACACGCTCACGAACCCGGTCGACGACGCTCTCATGGGGGTGACCGACGTCATCCGCGGCGAGGACATCCTGTCGTCGACCCCGCGTCAGATCGCGCTCTATCTCGCCCTCATCGACATCGGCATCACGACGTTCGTGCCGCGCTTCGGGCACATGCCGCTCGTGCTGGGCGAGGGGTCGAAGAAGCTGTCGAAGCGCGATCCGGAGTCCAACCTGTTCCACCACCGCGATCGCGGCTTCATCCCCGAGGGGCTGCTGAACTACCTCGCGCTGCTCGGCTGGTCGATCGCCGCGGACCGCGACGTGTTCTCGCGCGAGGAGCTGGTCGCCGCGTTCGACATCCGCGACGTGAACGCCAACCCGGCGCGGTTCGACCAGAAGAAGGCCGACGCGATCGACGGCGACCACATCCGGATGCTCGAGCCGGCCGACTTCGCCGGACGCATCGTGCCCTACCTCGAGGGGCTCGTCGCCGACCCGCCGACGCCGCAGCAGGCAGCGATCCTGCGCGAGGCGGCGCCGCTCGTCCAGGAGCGCGTCAACGTGCTCGGCGAGGCGCGCGGGATGCTCGGCTTCCTGTTCACGCCCGACGACGAGATCCACTACGACGACGACGCGCTCCCGAAGGACGCCGACCAGGCGCGCCTCGTACTGGATGCCGCCGTCGCCGCCCTGGAGCCCCTCGACGACTTCTCGGCGGCCGCGATCGAGGCGGCGCTGCGGGCGGCGCTCACTGTGCCGGTCGAGGAGGGCGGCGCGGGGTTGAACCCGCGCACCGCCTTCGGCCCGCTGCGCACCGCGATCTCGGGACGCCGGGTCAGCCCGCCGCTGTTCGAGTCGATGGAGATCCTCGACAAGGCCTCCACGCTCGCGCGCCTCGACCGCTTCCAGCGCCACCTGCGGACGGCGTAGTGCCGTAGCGGCACTCGCGAGTCACTCGAACCGCTGCGTGGCCCAGGGGAACCGCACCTCGACCTCGAGCCCGCGGCCCGGGTCGTTGTGGAGCGCGACGTCGCCCCCGCTCAGCCGGGCGATCCCGGCCACGATCGTGAGACCGAGCCCTGCCCCGTCGCGGCGCGGCGCCGCCCGGGCGAAGCGCACGAGTGCGCGGTCGGCGAAGTCCGGGTCCATGCCGCCGGCGTCGTCCCGCACCGACAGCACGGCGCCCGAGGCGCGGCGACGCAGGGCGAGCTCGATGCGCGCGGGCCGATCGCCGGCCGCCGCGATCGCATTGCCCGTGAGGTTGTCCACGGCTCGCCCGAAGTCCTCGATCGGCACGGCGACGGCCGTCTCGTCGGCGCCCGGATCCGCGTGCGCGACAACCTCGATCGCGCGGTCGCCGATGCGCAGGCGCGCCCGGTCGGCGGCGTCGGCGAGCTCGAGAGCGAGATCGGCGTAGTCCGCGCGGCCCGGCGTGGACTGCGCCTCGATCCGCGACAGCTCGAGCAGCGAGGTCGCGAGCGTGCTCAGCCGGCCGAGTGTCGCCTGGGCCGACGCGAGGTCGCGCCGCAGCTCCCGCTCGTCGTCGCCCGCCTGGGCGAGCTCGAGCTGGGTCTGCAGGATCGCGAGGGGCGTGCGCAGCTCGTGGCTGGCATCCGAGACCAGTTGTCGTTCGCGCTCCGCCGACGCCCGCAGCTGCTCGATCAGCTCGTTGAGCGACCGCGCCAGCCCGGTGATCTCGTCGTCGGCCGCACCGACCGGCAGCAGCTCGTCGCCCGGCTGCGCCGCCAGCCGCACCGCGCTGCGCCGCAGCCGGGTGACGGGCCGCAGGGCGAGCGTGCCGATGAGCCAGGATGCCGCCCCGAACCCGACGTTGATGATCGCGATCGCGATGATGAGCAGCCAGGAGACCTGGGTGAGCACGGTCGTCTGCTCCTGGGCATTGCGGGCGGCCACCAGGTGCCAGGTGCCGGTGGAGTTGGTGACGGAGGCGACGCGCACGAGGTAGCGGACGCCGCCGACGGCCACCATGTGGTACCCGTCGGGCAGCGCCACCAGGGAGCCCATTCTGTCCCGCAGCGCATGGGGGAGGCTGTCGACCTTGCGCGCACCGGTCGGGTCGACGACGGCGATGTGCTCGCCGCGGCCCGGCCCGTCCAGGCCCTCCGTGGGCTCCGTGAGCAGGGCGGTGCGGTACGGCGCCTCGATGCTCGCGAGCAGGTCGTGCTCGCCCTCGTCGACGATCGAGCGCACCCGATCGAAGATCACGACCCCCGCGACGACCGAGATCGCGAGGGCGATGACGACGCTGCCGCCCGTGATCCGGGTGCGGATGCTGAGGCGGGAGAGCCTCATGCCGAGGGGGTCGCGGCGGCGTCCTCGGCGGGCGCGCGCGCCGCGGGACGCCCGGCCGCCGGCGGCTCGGCTGCGGCCGGGTCGACCGCCTCGAGCCGGAATCCGACGCCGCGCACGGTGACGATCTTCAGCGCCGATCCGCCGGCATCGAGCTTGCGGCGCACATAGCTCACGTACTGGTCGACGATGTTCGGGTCGTATCGCGCCGACCCCCAGATCTCGCCGAGGATGGCCCCGCGCTCGAACACCTCGCCGGGGCGCTCGGCGAGCATCCGCAGCAGATCGAACTCGGTCCGGCTGAGCCGGAGTTTGCGCTCGCCGACCCAGACCAGCTGCCGCGCGAGGTCGAGCACGGTGTCGCCCACCTCGACGCGGGCCGCGCCGAGCCGGCCGCGCCGCCGGAGGGCGCGCAGGCGCGCCGCGAGTTCGGCGAGATGGAACGGCTTCGTGAGGTAGTCGTCGGCCCCCGCGTCGAGCCCGCGCACCCGGTCGTCGACCGCGTCGCGCGCCGTCAGCAGCAGGATGCCGATCCCCGGCACCGCCTCCTTGAGCCGGCGGCACAGCTCGAACCCCGACATCCCGGGCAGCATGACATCGAGCACGGCGACGTCGTACCCGTCGGTATCGCGCGCCAGCGAGAGGGCGTCGATGCCGTTGTCGGCGATGTCGACCTGGTACTCCTCGCCGCGGAGTCCGCGCGCGATGAGCGCCGCCATCTCCGGTTCGTCATCCACGACCAGTGCACGCACCACGACGCACCTCCTGAGGTCGGATCCGAGCCTACGGGGAGGAGACTTGGCGCCGGATCGATGCGACCTGAAAGTCCTCTCACCCCGCGCGGCCGCGATCCGGGCCGGTTCCCCATGCGTGCCGGGGAGCATGGGCGACATGACGACCCTCGGCACGCAGACCGTCCGGCCGCCCGCGGCGCGGCCGGCGCGTTCGCGATGGGCCGCGGCGCGTGCCGTCCTGCGGAGGTCGACCGCGGCGCGCGCGGCGTCTCTCGGTCTCGTGGGCGGGCTGATCGGCTGGGCCGGATCGGGGGTGCCGTCGTACTGGGGCGACGAGGCGGCGAGCATCATGTCGGCCGAGCGCTCCCTGCCCGGCCTGTTCGCGATGGCGGCCCACGTCGACGCGGTGCACACCACCTACTACGCACTCCTGCACGTCTGGATCCGCCTGGTCGGCACCTCGGAGCTCGCCACGCGCACGCCGAGCGCGGTCGCGGTCGCATTCCTCGTCGCCGGGGTCGTGGTCCTCGGCGAGCGGCTCGGCGGCATCCGGCTCGGGGTCGCCGCGGGCATCGCCGCCGTCGCCCTGCCACGGATCACCTACCTGGCCACCGATGCCCGCTCCTACGCGTTCGCGGCGGCGGCGGCGGTGTGGATCGCGGTGCTCGTCGTCCGGCTGCTGCGCGGCCGGCACCGCCGTCGCGCCTGGGTCCTGCTCGGCGTCGCGATCGGAGCCACCGCCTGGATGTTCCTCTACGCCGTGCTGCTCGTGCTCGTCGTCGGGGTCATGGTGCTGGTGCTGCGACGTGACCTCATCCGCTCATGGCTCTGGGCCGGCGCCGCGGCCGTCGTCGTCGCGTCGCCCATCGCCCTGCTCGCCATGTCCGAGCGGCACCAGATCGCCTTCCTCGCCCACCGCAGCGTCGTGAGCGTCGGCGGCGTGCTCGTGACCCAGTGGTTCCTCAAACCCTGGCCTGCCGTCGTCGGCTGGGCGATCATCCTCGCCGGCGTCGTGCTGTCGCTGCGCCGGCGGCGCGGACGGCGGGCCGTGCTGCTCGGGCTGACCTGGATGGCGCTGCCCACCGCGATCCTGCTGCTGGCCGACCCCGTCGTGCCGGTCTACACGACACGCTATCTCTCCTTCGCCGCCCCTGCCGTCGCGCTGCTGATCGGGCTCGGCGCCGTGCGCATCGCGGAGTCGGTGCGCGGACGGGAGCTGCGTCTCGCCGCCGGTGCCGCGGTGCTGGGCATCGCGGCCGGCGTCTCCGCCCCGGTCTACCTCGCGCAACGCGGGCCGTACGGGCAGTCCGAGGGAGCCGACTTCGAGCAGGCCGCGGAGGCGGCCGGCGACCTCGGCCACCGGGGCGACGCCGTCATCTTCGACGAGGGCACGAAACCGTCGATCGACCCGCGACTCGCCTACCGCCTGTTCCCGCAGCGCTTCACCGGGCTGCGCGACGTCGAGCTGGTCACACCGTTCGACCGGCGGACCCAGCTGTGGGACGTCGTGCGCCCGCTCGACCAGGCGCTGCCGGATCTGGGTCGCGAGGTGATCGCGATCGAGAACACAGCGGGTCACGGCCTCCCGCCCGACATCGAGCGCCTCGTCGGGGCCGGGTACCGCGTCGACGCGGTGCAGCGGCTGCACATCGACAGCGTCTACCGCCTGACCCGGCCGGGCGCCTGACGGGCCTCGTCCGTACGGTAGAGTTGCTCCTCGGCCCGGCGCTTTCGAGCGCGACGTGCCGCCGCATTGGGGTGTGGTGTAATTGGCAACACGGCTGATTCTGGTTCAGTTGTTCTTGGTTCGAGTCCAGGCACCCCAGCCACACGACTGATCGACGCGCAGGCCGAGCGCGATCCAGGTCACCCGTAGGTGCGATCGTTCCACTCGAGCCATCCGGTCTCGTGCCGCCCGGACGGATCGTGGTGAGTCCAGTGCACGGTGCCGCCTTCGGCGTTCCACTCGTACTGCCCGAGGAACGCGACCGCGTCGCCGACGCGCAGTCCGTTCAGCCGTGGCGCGATGTCGATGTCGTATGCGACGAGGATCGTGAGCCCGTCGGGCAGCGTGAGGATGAACCGCTCGTGCCGTGACCCCGCGGTGTCGTCGGGCAGGATGCGCGAGACCGTGCCCGTGCCATGCACCTCGATACCGCTTCGCCGGTCGTCGAAGAGCGCGCGGATGTCGGAGCGCGTCGTCGATGCGCTCGCGAGTGCCGCGCCGGGCGCGGGGATGCGCGCGGGGGCCGGTCCGGCGATCCATCCCTGGGTGAGTCCGAGCGCGACGGCCGCCCCGACCAGGACGAGGGCGGCGACGGCGCCGCGCGCCCCCCTTCGCCTCACGCTGCGAGCCTAGCCAGGGCGCTCCGGCGGGTCACGGGCAGGAATCATCCATGTGTGTACATATCCTTGACAGGAGCGGCCTTATTGCGCATGAATGGGCGTCGACGGCAGAAGGAGCGCGACATGCGGATCGGTGTTCTCGGAGCGGGTGTCCAAGGCAAGCTGCACGCGCAGACCCTCGCGGGTCTGGCCGAGGTGGAACTCGCAGGGGTGGCCGACCTCCTCCCCGACAACCGGCGATGGGCGCACGAGACGCTCGGCGTGCCGGTGTACGACACGCTCGATGAGCTCCTTCCGCACGTCGACGCCCTCAGCATCTGCCTGCCGGACCATCTCCACGAGCAGCCGACCATCGCCGCCCTCGACGCGGGCGCGCACGTGCTGCTCGAGAAGCCGATGGCGCTCAGCACCGATGCGTGCGACCGCATCGCGGCGCGCGTGACCGACCGCACGACGCTCATGATCGGCCACGTGCTCCGCTTCGACCCGCGGGTGATCCGGGCGAAGGAGCTGATCGACGCCGGTGCGATCGGCGACGTCTGGGACCTCCAGGTGTGGCGGTGCACGTCGCAGGCCGTGGGGGAGGGCATCTGGGACCGCACGGGGGTGCACTGGTTCCTCGGCATCCACGACGTCGACCTCGTGCGGTTCCTCACCGGGCAGGAGCTCGAGGTCCTCTCCGCGGTCGCCGCGTCGCGGTTCTCGCAGCAGGCCGATGTGGTGCACTCCACGCTGCGTCTCTCGGGCGGGGGGCTCGTCACGATGAACGAGAGCTGGCTGCTGCCGCACTCCCGTCCCTCGCGCGCCGACGCCGGAGTGAAGATCGTCGGCGAGCGGGGACTGATCGAGATCGACCTCAGTCACTCCGACCTGCTGCTGGCCTCGCGCGACGGGGAGGTGTCGTTCCGCGACACGCGGTTCTGGCCGAGCCCGTCGGGAGCGGGCGCCTTCAACCTGCGGACCGAGCTGCAGGAGTTCATCCGATCCGTCCGCGACGGGATGCCGTCGCCCGTCACCGCAGCCGACGGTCGCGCCGCGGTGGCGACGATCGAGCAGATCGACGCCCGGCTGACGCGCGCGGACTGACAGACCATGGCGATCGTCGGGGTCGACATCGGCCAGTCCGGAAGCCGCTCGGTCGCGATCGAGGCCGGCGCCTCGCGACATGGGCAGGCGGGCGGCTACTGGTCGGATGCCGTCGCGTCCACCCTGCTGGCCGCGGTCGGTGCCGTGGCGGCCGTCGGCGCGCACGAGATCGGCGTCGGTCTCAGCGGCTATCACCGGATGGGCGACGACCGAGCGCGCATCGTCGACGCCCTCGCCGCGGCCGGCTACCGCGGCACGGTGGTGCTGGCCGATGACGCGGTCACCGCGCACCTCGGCGCATTCGGCGGCGGAGCGGGGGCGGTCATCGCCGCCGGCACGGGAGCCGTCGTGCTGTACGGCGACGGGCGCAGAGCGGTCAGCGTGGACGGCCTCGGTCACGAGCTCGGCGACCGGGGGTCCGGCTACGCGATCGGCCGGTCGGCCCTGCGCGATGCCCTCCTCGAGGAGGAGACCGGGGCCGCACCCGGCCGGGAGTCCGCGCTGCTGAACGCGGCGCGCCGCATGCTGGGGGAGGACCTTCGCCGTCGCGTGGCCGACGCGCCGCCGTCGGTCGACGAGGTCGCGTCGTTCGCCCGCGTGGTCGCCGAGACGGCCCGGTCGGGCGATGTCTGCGCCGTGCGGATCCTGGCCGACGCGGGGGCCGAGCTCGCCCGGTCGGCGACCATCGCGCTGCGCCGGGCCGATGCCGCAGCCGCGGAGGTGTGCCTGATCGGGGGCCTCGCCGCCGCGGGCCCGGCGTTGACCGACGCCCTCGCCGACGGACTGCCGGCGGGCTGCCGGCTCGTCGAGCCGCGGGGCGACGCGCTCGATGGTGCCGTGCTGCTGGCCGGCCGCTCCCGGCATCCGTACGGCGACCTGGTGAGCCGCTTCATCATCGACGCCGGCGGGATCGTCGTGGCCGGAGAAAGGGGCCGGGGGTGACGACCGTGCTGGAGACCATCCGCGGCGGGCTCATCGCCTCGTGTCAGGCGGCGTCCCCCGACAGTCCGTTCCGCGATCCGGCCGCCATGCGGCTCATGGTCGAGGCGGTGCGGGTCGGCGGTGCCGTCGCCGCCCGCGTCGAGAGCATCGCCCACGTGCGCGCCGCCCGCGACTGCGGCCTTCCCCTCGTCGGACTCGTCAAACGCGCGAGCGCCGGGAGCGACGTGTACATCACCCCCACGGTCGCCGATGTGCGCGCGCTCATCGCGGCGGGGGCCGCGATCGTCGCGGCGGACGGCACCGTGCGGCCGCGGGAGGGGGGCGCGACCCTCCCCGAACTCGTGGACGCCGCCCACACCGCGGGCGCCGTGTTCATGGCCGATGTGGACAGCGTCGAGGCCGGGATCTACGCGGCCGGCTGCGGCGCCGACATCGTGAGCACGACGCTCGCCGGCTACACGGTTCGAGATCTCGAGGTGCCCGATACGCCCGACATCGACCTCGTCGCAGCGCTCGTGCACGCGGCCGGGATCCCCGTGGTGGCGGAGGGGCGCTACACCCGCGTGACCGAGGTGGAGCGCGCCGTCGCCCTCGGCGCGCATGCCGTCGTCGTCGGCACCGCCATCTCCGACCCCGTCCGGCTGACGGCGCGATTCGCGGCCGCCCTGCCTCCACGGCAGGAGTTCCGATGACCGACGGCACCAAGGCATCCCGCGCCTACACCCACCTCGTCCGCCGGGTCGAGACGATGCGACCCCACGAGATGCTGCCCCGGGAGGTCGACCTCGCGGCCGAGCTCGGCATGAGCCGCACGACGCTGCGCCAGGTGCTGACCACCCTCGCCGCCGCGGGATCGATCTACTCCGTGCGCGGGTCGGGCACGTTCGTCTCGGACGCGAAGATCGACAAGGGCACGGCGCTGTTCGGGTTCAGCGAGGACATGCGCGCCCGCGGCATGACGCCGGGAAGCCGCCTCCTGCACGCCGGTCCGGAGCTGGCCGACGGCGACGTGGCGGAGCGTCTCGGCCTGCGTCCCGGCGCACTGGTCTACCGGATCGAGCGGCTGCGTCTGGCCGACGAGGTGCCGATGTGCGTCGAGGACGTCCGGTTGCCCGCCGAGCTGTTGCCGGACCTGCTCACCCGCGACGTCTCGGCGGGGCTGTACGAGCTCCTGCGGTCGGCGTACGGGATCGAGGTCGTGGTCGCGCGGCAGACGATCGCCAGCTCCGTGGCCACCGCCCAGGAGGCGGACCTGCTCGGGATCGCCGTCGGGGCTCCCGTCTTGAACGTGCGACGGGTGGGCCAGGACGCACGGGGCCGATCCGTCGAGTGGGCGCGCTCGTTGTATCGCGGCGATCGGTACGAGTTCAGCCTGACCGCCACCCGCAACGGGCACCGGTGAGGCGCGGTCGGGATGGCTGAGCGGGCGGTGGCTCCGGAGGTGCTCGTCGTGGGCGGCGGTCTCGGCGGGGTCGCCGCGGCGCTGTCGGCGTGTGCGGCCGGACGCACGGTGCTCATCGCCGACGAGTTCCGCTGGCTCGGGGGTCAGGCGACCTCGCAGGCGGTGCCGCTCGACGAGCACCGGTGGATCGAGCGGACCGGGTCCTCCGCGACGTACCGGGCCTTCCGCCGGGGATTGCGCGCGGAGTTCCGCCGTACGTACCCCCTCCGCACCGCCGTCCGCGACGATCCCGCTCTCAACCCCGGCTCGGCATGGGTGAGCCCGTTGAGCATCGAGCCCCGGCTCGCGGTGCGGGTGATCGAGGCGATGCTCCGGCCGTGGATCGCGCGCGGCGTGCTCCGGGTCGAGCGCGAGTCCTCGATCGCCGACGCCGAGGTCGACGGCGACCGGATCGCGGCCGTCACCCTCCGCCTGCGCGACGGCGACCTCCTGCGGGTCGAGCCGCGGATGGTGGTCGAGGCCTCCGAGACGGGAACGCTCCTGGAGGCGGCCGGCGTGGAGCACCGGCGCGGAGCGGAGTCCGCGGCGATGACGGGCGAGCCCCACGCGCCCGCTCGGGCCCTGCCGGAACGGATGCAGGCCGCGACGCACTGCCTCGCCGTGGAGCACGTGGCGGGCGAGTGGACGATCGACCGTCCCGAGGATTACGACTCCTGGCGCGCACTGCGCATCCCGGGGTGGCCGGGGCCGATGCTCGACTGGCGCTATCCGAACCCGCGCACCGGGGCGACCATGACCGCCCGCTTCACGCCGAACCCGGACGAGGCGGACTCCGACATGGAGGCCGCCGTCTTCCGGCCCGAGCTGTGGACGTACCGGCGGGTGTTCGACCGGCACCATCTGGTCGGCGATCACCACGGCGTCAGCGACGTCACCGTTCTCAACTGGCCGATGAACGACTACGTCGCGGGCCCGATCGACGACGTGGATGCCGGCCGGCATCGGGCGGCGGCGAAGAGCCTGACGCTCAGCCTGCTCTACTGGCTGCAGACCGAGGCGCCCCGACCGGACGGGGGCGCCGGCTGGCCGGGGCTGCGTCCGCGCCCCGACGTGACCGGCACCGACGACGGCCTGGCGCAGGCACCGTACGTCCGCGAGGCCCGCCGCATCGACGCCCTCGCGACGCCTCGCGAGCAGGATCTGTCGGTGCAGGTGCGCGGAGATCGCGGCGCGGTCGTCTATCCGGATGCCGTGGCGCTCGGGCACTACCGGATCGATCTGCACCCGGCCGTCGACGGCACCGGATACGTCGACATCGCCACGCACCCGTTCACCGTGCCGCTGGGCGCGCTCATCCCGGTCCGCGTCGCCAACCTGGTCGCAGCCGGCAAGACGATCGGCGCCACCCACATCACCAACGGCTGCTACCGCGTCCACCCGGTCGAGTGGGTCACCGGCGAGATCGCCGGCCTGCTCGCGGCCGAGGCGATCCAGCGCGACCGTCCGCCCGCGGCGATCCGGGCCGACCCGGCCGGCTTCGAGTCCTTCCGGCGGCTCGTGGCGGCACGCGGCGTCGATCAGGCGTGGGGGGCCACCGAGCTAGCAGATGCCCGACGATTGTTCGGTCACGACGGCTGAGCGACCGCACGCGGGACGAGGTCCCTCGTCGTCACGAGCGCGCCCTGGTCGCGCAGCACCGCCTGCAACTCGGTGACGTCGAGCTCGCGCGGGTGGATGCCGTGCCGCGCGCTCAGGGCGGCCGCGGTACCGGCGGCGTGCCCGGTCGCGGTGCAGGTGGCCCCGACCCGCACCGAGCCGAGCGCCTCGCGGTCGACGGAGATGCAGCGGCCGGCCGCGAGCAGGCCGTCCGTGGTGGCCGGCACGAGAGCGCGGTAGGGGATCCCGTACGGTGCGGGGACGAACATCGAGTGCGACCCGACCTCCCCCTCGGCGGGGTGCACGTCGATCGGCCAGCAGCCCAGCGCGACGGCGTCGTCGAACTCCACCCCGTCGCGGATGTCGTCGCCCGTCATCGTGTACTCGCCGATCAGCCGGCGGGTCTCGCGGATGCCGATCTGCGGGCTGGTCTGCAGCAGGCGCCCCTCGGCGAAGCCGTCGACGTGATCGCGGAAGTACTCGAACAGCGCGAAGCTGTCGCGGCGGCCCTGCATCTCGGCGCGCGTGAAGTCGTGGATATCGGTGGCGTCGCCGACGATGCGCGTGGTGTTGACCCACACCACGTCCTTCTCGAGGCCGCCGAACCAGGGTCCGCCGAAGACCGGCAGCCCGCCACGGCGCCGGATCTCGCGCATCGCGGGGATGTCGACGGGCACGTCGGCGCGGACCGACGCGTACTCGCTCAGCGCGGGCTCCATGAGCGGACCGGCGTCGGGCCCGATGGGGATCTGTCGCGGCGCGAGATGGTCGACCGCCTCGACCGGCTGGACGTTCCCGATCCGCATGGACATGGTCATCGGCTGGAGGGTCTCGCCCTGGGTCCAGTCGTCTCCCGATCGGGAGACGATGTCCCCGTTCCCCGTCCCGTCGACCGTGACCGCGGCGCGGATCGCCCGTCTGCCCTCGACGGTCTCGATGATGCACCCGCGCACCGCGCCGTCCTCGACGATGGGAGAGGTCGCGAGCACATGCAGGAGCACCTCGACCCCGGCGTCCTGGAGGAGCCGGTCGGCGACGAGCTTCATCTTCTCGGGATCGGAGCTGAGGGCGAAGCCGTCGTGGTTCAGCGCTCCGCCGATCGCCTCGGCACGGGCGAGCCAGTCGCCGCCGACTCCTGCCACGCAGCGCACGCGATCCGGCATCAGCCAGGAGTTGTATCCCGCCAGGGTGATCACGAGGCCCGAGGTCCACATGCCGCCAAACGCCGCGCCCTGCTCGACGAGGAGGGTCCGTGCCCCGGTGCGCGCGGCGCCGACCGCGGCCGCGACACCGGAGGGGCCGCCGCCGACGACGAGCACGTCCACCTGCGCGAGCACCGGCACCGCGCGCGCGGGCTCGGCGTAGGTCGCGGGCGCGTCGATCTCGGTCATGAGATCAACATTAGCGCTACCGTCCGGCTCCGCCAGCCCTTATATCGCGCCACGCATTAGCCCTAATGTGGGACGCAGCATCCCGTCGCAGAGGAGCGTCATGTCATCCATCGGAGTCCACGGTCTCGTCTTCACCGGGCGGTTCGACGCCGCAGGGATCGAGCGCGCGATCACGGGCGCCGCACGAGCCGGATTCGACCTCATCGAGTTCCCGGTCTTCGACCCGGGCGAATGGGATGTCGATCTCACCCGCGCGCTGCTGGCCGAGCACGGCCTGCAGGCGACCGCATCGCTCGGTCTGCCCGAGGATCGCAACGTCAGCTCCGCCGATCCCCGCGTCGCCGCGGCGGGGGAGTCGTTCCTGTCCGAGGTGGTCGACGTCGTGGCCGGGATCGGCGGCACGCGGCTGTGCGGCGTCATCTACGGCCCGTTGGCCAAGCGCTTCCGCGCCGCCGAGCCCGAGGAGGTCGCGAACGGCCAGGCGGCTCTCGGGCGCGTGGCGCGGGCCGCGGCGGCGCGCGGCGTGCGGCTCTCGATCGAGATCGTCAACCGCTACGAGACGAACATCGTGAACACCGCGGTCCAGGCAGTGCGGTACGTCGACGGCATCGAGGCGCCCGTAGGCATCCACCTCGACACCTACCACATGAACATCGAGGAGCCGGACATGTTCAGCCCGGTCTTCACGGCCGGCGACCGGCTCGACTACGTGCACATCGGGGAGAGCCACCGGGGCTATCTCGGCACGGGCACGGTCGACTTCGACTCCTTCTTCCATGCACTCGACGCGGCGCGGTATGACGGACCGATCGTCTTCGAGTCGTTCTCGTCGGCCGTGGTGTCGGCGGACCTGACCGGGATCCTCGGCATCTGGCGCAACCTCTGGGACGACGGCGACGACCTCGCTGCGCACGCGAACGCCTACATCCGGGGCGCCCTCCGCGCCGCCGCGACCATCCGCGGCCACTGACCGGCGGCGACGCCGGTCGCGGGCCGCATCACATCGTCGGAGTCGGGTCCACGATCTGCCGCACCGACGACTCGCGCACGACCAGCTCCCCGGGGATGAGCCGGCGCAGCGGCGGCGTGCGGTCGCCGGCGATGCGTCGCAGCAGGAGGGAGACGGCGGCCTCCGCGATCAGGTCGAATGGCACGTCGACGGTCGTGAGGGAGGGCTGCAGGTACGCCGTGTACGGATGGTCGCTGTAGCCGATGACGAGCACGTCGTCGGGCACCCGCACCCCGCGCTCCGCGAGCGCCCGCAGGGCGCCGACGGCGTGGTAGTCGTCTTCGAACAGCATCGCGTCGGGGGCGGCGTCGCTCTCCAGCAGCGCTGAGACGGCGCGGTAGGCCTCCTCCAGCTGCCATGGGCTGGTGCGGTTCTCGAACCGTCGCGTCGGCATCGGCACGACGTGGCCGGACGCCTCGGGGACCGCGCGCACCGCCGACTCGAAGCTCTCGACCCGGATGCGGTTGGTCATCGTGTCGATGTCCTCGTCGAAGAAGTACAGCGATCGCGCACCCTGCGCGAGCGCATGCCGGGTGGCCGCGTACATCGCCGCGTGCTGGTCCATCGCGACGAAGTCGCCATCGCGACCGGGGATCTCGCGGGCCACGGCGACCACGGGGAACGGCAGCTCGCCGGCGTCGGTCCAACCGCTCGCGTCGCCCTGCACCGGGATCACGATCGCGCCGGCCGGCTCGGCCTCGAGCATCCCTGCGATCACCGCGTTCTCGACGTCCGCGGACTCCTCGGTGATGTGCAGGACCATGTCGTAGCCCTGTGCCCGCAGGGCGGTCTCGACGGCGGGGATCAGGCGCAGGATGAAGACGTTGATCGAGCTCGTGACGGTCAGCGCGACGACCTTGGAGCTCCCCCGCGCCGCGCGGGAGGGCGACACGTAGCCGATCCGCTCGGCCTCGCGGGCGACCGCTTCGCGCGTCCGGCTGGATACCCCGTCCTTCTGCGTGAGGGCGCGGGACACCGTGTTCACCGACAGCCCCACCGCGTCGGCGAGGTCGGTGAGCGTCGGGCGTTTCTGTCGGGGCACGGGGGTCCTCTCGGGCCGGGATGAGCGGCTAGGGCCATCCTGGCCCGGATCGGTCGCCGGGCGCGCTCGAACCGGATGCGCAGCACGACCGGCGCGCACCGCCGGACTCACCAGTCCGCCGAGATGACGACGGAGTCGAGGAACAGGAGGTTGCGCGTGGGACTGAGCGTGCGCACCGAGAAGTAGAAGTTGAGCAGGTTGTCGAGCGCGTGCCAGCGGTCGGGATAGGCCGGCACCGGCACGTCGCGCAGGTCGATGACTGTGTCGTTGAACTGGAGCTCGACGTTCGAACGAGTCTCGGTGTCGAGCAGGAACCGCAGGTAGTGCCAGTTCGTCTTCGTGGGCACCTCGTTGTAGCAGGTGCCCTGCTCGGCACCGACGGCGTGCCAGTCCGCGGGGTCCGGGGCCGTGAAGTCGCTGAGCGGACCGTAGGGGTGCGCCTCGCCGAGCCGCTCGTGCGGGGTCGGCTCGGGCACGACCGGGTACATCCAGCGGCGGACCAGGTGATGGTCGGCATCCGTGTTCTGGAAACGCATGACGTTGTGGTACCGGATGCCGCCGTCGCCGCAGATGTCCGTCGCAACGGTGAAGGCGCCGAACTGCGCCTCGGACGGATGCTGATTGCCGTCGAAGGTGATGTCGCCGAAGGTGTTGTTCTCGACGCCGCCGCCGAGGGTCGCCTCGGACTTGTAGGTCAGATACGCCTCGATCTGCACCCGGCCGCGACCGCTCATCGTGAGACGGCGGATCCCGACCGCGGTGTGGCCGGTCTCCGGACGGGTGGCGAGCTTGAGGGAGTACGTCCCCGTCATCGCGCCGTGGGTTCCGACGTCGAAGAAGTTCGCGTTCGACAGCTGCGGCGGCCGCATGTCGATGAACTGCGGATCGATCGAATCGAGGGCGCCCGTGCCGTCGTAGTTGCCGCTCAGTTCCACCCAGCCGTTGGTGCCGTTGTTGAAATCGTCGACGGTCAGGATCCGCGACAGCGGGTTGTACTTGCACAGCACCGGGTCGGAGCTCCGGATCGCCGCCCTCAGGTCGTCGGCCGTGGACGTCTGCGTCATGTTCCCTCGAAGCTCCCTGCTCGACCGCGATCGTAGTGTTTGAGGTATCAGCCTATTCTTCACGTGAAAAATTACAAGAAACGTTGACCTTGAAGCCGTGGCTTCCTACGCTGCAGGGGACGAACCCGAGGGAGCGCATGCCGAACACCGCCGCAGTCCTGACGTCCGCCGGCGTGGTCGAGCTCCGGAACCGCCCCGTCCCGCTGCCCGGCGAGGGCGAGGCGATCGTCCGGATCCGCAGCGTCGGCGTGAGCGAGCTCGACGTGGCCCGCTTCGAAGGGACGTGGGACCGGAGTCCCGGCTGGGGCGCGGTCCTCGGTCATGAGGCGACCGGCGAGGTCGTCGGGGTCGGTGCGGGCGTGACGATGGTGGGCCTCGGAGACCGGGTCGCGATCGAGCCCGGCGCTCCGTGCCGCCGGTGCGCCGCGTGCCGACGCGGATGCCCCCGCCTGTGCGCGCAGCTCGCCTTCTTCATCCCGCCGCTGGACGACGGCTTCCTGGTGCGGTACGCGGCGATCGACGAATGGCAGCTGCACCGGCTGCCCGATCTGATCTCCTTCGACGACGGGGTCCTCATCGAGCCGCTCGCCGTGGCCCTCCGCGCCGTCGAGCGCGCGGCTCTGCGTGCCGGCGATCGCGTGCTCGTCACCGGTGCCGGGCCGATGGGTCTTCTCGCCGCGGAGGCGGCTCGCGCGCTCGGTGCCGACACGGTGCGCCTTGCGGACGGATCCGCGACCCGGCTCGACATCGCCTCCTCGCGCGGTTTCGAGGTGGAGGACGGCGGAGCGGGATCGGAGGTCGACGTCCTCCTCGAGTGCTCCGGGAGCGTCGCCACGCTCCTCCGGTCCATCGAGCGTCTGGCCGACGGCGGCCGGGCCGTGACCGTCTGCGTGAGCGCGTCGGACGACACCGTGACGGTGCCCCGGGACGATGCGCGCGAGATCAGCGTCGCGCGCGCGAACCGCTACCAGTTCACCTGGCTTCTCGCCGTCGAGCTCGCATCGACGGCACGGATCGAGCTCGACGGGATCGTGTCGCACGGATTCGGCATGGCTCGCGCGGCGGAGGCGTTCCGGCTGGCCGCCGGGACGCCCGACGCGATGAAGGTCGTCATCCATCCCGGCGACGACTGACCCGACGACCGCCGGGGCCGTCGAGACGGATCAGGCCGGCCCGACCCGCTGCGGATCGATGATCGCCTTCATCGAGTCGGGCACGTGCTTGGCGAGCGTCAGCGCCTCCGCCGTGTCGTCGAGCCCGAAGCGGTGCGTCACGATCGAGGCGACGTCGACCCGGCCGCCGGCGACGAGGGAGATCGCCGTCGGCCACGTGTGCGCGTAACGGTTCACCAGGCCGATCGTCAACTCGTTCACGTTCAATTTCGACAGGGGCAGCTCGACGGACTGTTTCGGCATGCCGACCATCGCGGCGCGGCCGTTCGTGCCCAGCCTGCCGAGCCCGTCGGCGAGGGCGGTGGGGGCGCCCGAGCACTCCAGCAGGACGTCGAAATCGGCCCGGGTGCCCTCGCCGGCGCGCTCCGCCGCGAAACCGAGCTCGCGGGCCAGGCCAAGGCGGAATTCCGACACGTCGACGACCGTCACCGAGGCGGCGCCGAAGGCGCGCGCGACCTGGGCCGCGAGCACGCCGACCGGGCCGGCGCCACTGACCAGCACGTGATCGCCGGGCGCCAGACCCGCGCGATGGCACGCCCAGATGCCGACCGAGAGCGGCTCGCACAGAGCGGCCTCCTCGTAGGTCATCGAGTCGGGGATCGCGAAGAGCTGGCGCTCGTCGAGGGCGATGCGCTGCACGAGCGCGCCGTCGTACGGCGGCGTGGCGAGGAACTTCAGGCGGGGGCAGAGGTGGTAGCGGCCGGCCATGCACTCCCGGCAATTCCGGCACGGCTCGCCCGGCTCGATGGCGACCCGGTCGCCGGCCTTCACCCGGGTCACCTCCGCACCCACCGCCACGATCTCGCCCGCGACCTCGTGGCCGAGGATGATCGGCCCGTCGACCACGTAATCCCCGATGTACCCGACCGTGTAATACGCGGTGTCGGAGCCGCACACGCCGACGGCCTGGATCTGCACGACGGCCTGGCGCGGCCCCGGCGCGGGCTCGCCGACATCCCGGATCTCGATGCGCCCGATCTCGGGCATCACGGCGGCCTTGTTGGACACGGTCGACTCCTCGTCGGGCGGATTCAGCGGTTCGTGGACGCCCGGAGCACGAGCTCCGGCTGGATGAACTCGGTCACCGGCTCGTCGCCGGCCACGCTGTTGTCGAGCAGGGCGAACAGGCGTGCCGTCGCCCGTCGGGCGACCTCGATGGAGGGCAGCCGCAGCGTCGACAGCGGCGGATCGAGGAACCGGGCGAAGGCGTAGTCGCCCCAGCCCATGACGAGGACGTCCTCGGGGATCCGGATGCCGCGCTCGCGCAGCGCGCTGTACAGCCCGAGCGCCAGGTAGTCGTTGCCGACGACGAAGGCGTCGGGCATCCGGCCGCCGTCCAGCAGGTCGCGCACGACGCGGTAGCCGTCCTCGGCCCGCCAGTGCATGGCGGAGCGCGCGTTGCGGCGGGAGGGGATCAGCTCGTTGCGGCGCGAATCGAACGGGATGCCGTGCTCCTCGAGCGCCTGGCGGAAGCCGTTGATCCGGTGCTCGACGGTCGAGATCTGCAGATCCTCCTCGATCAGCAGCGGATCCCGGGCTCCGCGCTCGAGGACGGCGTTGGTCGTCATCCGGCCGCCGGCCTCGTTGTCGTTGGAGAAGAAATCCACCCCGAGCTCCGGGATCTCCCGGGTGGTCAGGACGAGGGGGATCCCGGCGCGCGTGAGCGCGGTCCACGGGTTCGCCCGCCCCTGCACGGGCACGCCGATGACCCCGTCGACGCCGGCGCGCAGCGCGGTCTCGATGGCGAGCCGTTCGCGCTCGGGGTCCTCGTCGGACAGCAGGAGCAGCAGGTTGTATCCGGCGGTGAACGCCTGGTCCTCGATCTCGCTGACGAGGTCGTTGAAGTAGGGATTGGCGATGTCGGTGACGACGACGCCGATCGTCTTCGGCGAGCCGAGCACGAGCGAGCGGGCGTGCACGTTGGGCACGTAGCCGATCCGCTCGGCCTCGGCCTTGATGCGGGCACGCGTGGCGGCGCTGACGCCGGGCATGTCGTTGAGGGCGCGGGAGACCGTGTTGGCGGAGAGGCCGACGGCCTCTGCGACGTCCTGGAGCGTGCGACGACGCTGCCCCCTGCTCCTCGCCACCATCGCCGCCTCCGCCTACTCCTTGAGCTCCAGGTAGATCCGCAGCAGCGGGGATTCCTGACCGGCCTTCTGCTCGACGCGCAGACGAAGCCAATGCCCGAACCGCTCGACGGGGATGGACAGGAGGCCGACCGCCTCGGATTGTACTGCCGAGACGGACTCGTGATCGATCCAGTTGATGCCGTCCGGTGAGATCTGGACGCGCATCTCGACCGTGCTGCCGGGGGCGGGGCGGAGGAACTGGACGTACCAGCGGGCCTCCCCGGCCCAGGCCGTCTCGAAGGGCTCGGTCTCGAGCACCTGCTCGAGCTCGGCACCGCGTTCGATGACGGCGCTCTGCGATTGACGCATGGTCGTGCTCACCAATCTGCCGAGATGACGACGGAGTCGAGGAAGAGGAAGTTGCGGTGCGGTCCGAGGGTGCGCACCGAGAAGTAGAAGTTCAGGAGGTTCTCCAGCGACTCGTACTTCTCGGCGTAGGGCGGCACCGGCACGTCGCGCAGGTCGTACACGTCGCTGTTGAACTGCAGCTCGACGTTCGAGCGGGTGCGGGTGTCGACCACGAAGCGCACGTAGTGCCAGTTGATCTTGGTCGGGACCTCGTTGTAGCAGGCCTCCTGCCGCACGTCGCTGAGGTACCGCCAGTCGTCCGGGTCCGGCGCGGTGAAGTCGGTGTAGGTGTCGTAGTCGTGCTTGCCCTCGAAGCGCTCGTGAGGAGTCGGCTCGGCGACGACCGGGTACATCCACTTCTGGACGATGTGGCCGTCCCAGTCGGTGTTCTGGAAGCGCATCACGTTGTGATAGCGCACCCCCTCGCTGCAGAGGTCGGTCGCGACGGTGAAGGCGCCGAACTGCGCTTCGGAGGGATGCGAGTTCGCATCCCACGTGATGTCGCCGTAGCTGTTGGCCTCCTCGCCGCCGCCGAGGTTCGCCTCCACCTTCCAGGCGACGTAGGCCTCGATCTGCAGCAGGCCGCGCCCACTCATCGTCAGCCGCCGGATCGCCGTCGAGGTGTGGCCCGGACGCCGGCGGGTGGCGAGCTTCATCGAGTACGTGCCGGTCATGCCGCCGTGCGTGCCGACGTCGAAGAAGTTCGCGTTCGACAGCTGCGGTGGGCGGAAGTCCCGGAAGTGGCGGTCGAGCGACTCGAGGGATCCGCGTCCGTCGTAGTTGCCGCCGAGCTCGACCCAGCCGTGGACTCCGTCGTTGAAGTCGTCGAAGGTCAGGATCCGGGACAACGGGTTGTATTTCGAGAGGCGCAGATCGGTGCTGCGCATCCCCTCGCGGACGCCGGCTGCGACGCTCGCGGTGTCGATGGACACGAGATGACTCCTTGGATCGTCGGGGCCGGCGCTCCATCGCGCGGCCCGTGCTGTCGCAAAGTTAGCGTTCTCGTTCACTCCTGTCAAAGACTGCCGGTCGGCGCGCCGCCAGGACGAGCAAGACGCGTGTTGCCCTGTAAACACAGGGATAGCGCGAGCGCTTGACATTTCTCGGAGGATCGGCGAGGGTGCATGAGCGATAATGTTTTCGAGGTCGACCCGGGCCTCCACCGCAACAGGATCGAAGCGGATCCGGACGGGAGATGTGCGTGCTCGGCTACGTGTTGCGGCGCCTGCTGCTCGCCGTCTTCGTCCTCTGGGGCGTCGCCACGGTGGTCTTCATCGTCGTGCGCATGGTCCCCGCGGATCCCGCCCTGCTCATCGCCGGAGAGACCGCCACCCCGCAGCAGCTGGCCGCGCTGCGTCACGACATGGGGCTGGATCAGCCGCTGATCCTGCAGTACCTGCAGTACCTCGGCAAGGCCGTGGTGGGCGACTTCGGGAACTCCTATCTGCAGAGCGTCCCCGCGATGTTC
Source organism: Pseudolysinimonas kribbensis (assembly GCF_039531715.1). Lineage (NCBI taxonomy): Bacteria > Bacillati > Actinomycetota > Actinomycetes > Micrococcales > Microbacteriaceae > Pseudolysinimonas > Pseudolysinimonas kribbensis. The sequence continues at coordinate 258,491 of NZ_BAAAQO010000003.1, forward strand.
CTCATCGGGCAGGTCCTGCCGAACACCGCGCTGCTCGCCGTGCTCGCCTGCGCGCTCGCGCTCGTGGTGAGCTTCCCGCTGGGGCTCATCGCGGCGCTGCGGGTCAACGGCCTCGCCGATCGGGCGGTCACGACCTCGTCGCTCGTGGTGCAGGCCCTTCCGGGGTTCTGGGTCGGCGTCGTCCTGCTGCTGATCTTCTCCCGGACGCTGAAGTGGCTGCCGAGCGCCGGACTCACCAACGCCCAGAGCCTCATCCTGCCCGCGATCGTGCTCGCGCTGCCGTTCATCGCGATCCTGACCCGGCTGACGCGCAGCGGTCTGCTCGAGGTCGTCGGCGAGGGCTACATCCAGACGGCGCGGGCGAAGGGCCTGGCCGAGCGCACGGTGATCTTCCCGCACGCGATCCGCAACGCCACCATCCCGATCGTCACGGTCGTCGGCCTCGAATTCGGCACCCTGCTGGGCGGTGCCGTCATCACCGAGACCGTCTTCTCGTTCCCGGGGGTCGGACGGCTGCTGGTCACGTCCATCCAGACCCGCGACTACAACGTCGCCCAGGCCTGCGTCATCATCATCGCCGTCGCCTTCGTCCTCATCAACCTGCTCGTCGACCTGCTCTACGCCTACCTCGATCCGAGAATGAGGCTCGTCTCGTGACCACGTTGCCCCCCACCATCGCCGTGCAGACGGTGCAAGCCGGCCGGCGTCGCTCGCGCGGCGCGGTCGTGGCGCGGATCGTGATCCCGCTGCTCGTCATCGCGATCATGGCGATCGGGGCCGTTCTCGTGCCGATCCTGTACCACTACGACCCGCTGCACACCGACCTCCTCGTGCGCCTGAAGCCGCCGGGGACGGTCGTCTCCAACGGGTCGGTCGCGATCCTCGGCACCGACCAGGTCGGCTCCGACCTGTTCGCCGAGATGATGGACGGCACGCGGATCTCGCTGCTGGTCGGGGCGGCCACGCTGCTCATCGCAGGCGTCGTCGGGGTGCTGCTCGGTCTGCTGGCCGGGTACTTCGGGGGCTGGTTCGACACGGTCCTCATGCGCATCGCGGATGTCCAGCTCGCGTTCCCGTCGATCCTCCTGGCGATCCTGATCGCCTCCGTTCTCGGCCAGGGGGTCCTGAACGTGATCATCGTGCTGTCCATCGCGAACTGGGTGGTCTTCGCCCGCGTCACGCGCAGTCAGGTGATGAGCCTCAAAGGGCGCGAGTACGTGGAGGCGGCGCGCACCCTCGGCGCCGGTCACGCCCACCTGATCTTCCGCACCCTGCTGCCGGGCTGCGTGGCGCCGATCCTCGTGATCGCGACCGTCGAGTTCGGGCAGGTGATCCTCGCGGAGGCGGCCCTGTCGTTCCTCGGGGTCGGCGTGCCGCTCGGCACCCCGAGCCTCGGCAGCACGATCTCCAACGGCACCCAGTACCTCACGACCGCCTGGTGGATCTCCACCCTCCCCGGCGTCGCCCTGCTGATCCTGGTGCTCGCCACCGGCATCCTCGGCGACGCCCTCCGCGACCGCTTCGACCCGAGGCTGAGGAGCGCCTGATGACGATGACGCGCACCGCGGCGGTCGAGCCCGGCTCGGGCACCGAGCCGTTGCTGAGCGTGCAGAACCTGCAGGTGGAGTTCTCCACGTCGGCCGGGGTCGTGCGGGCGCTGGACGGCGTGAGCTTCGACGTGCACGCGGGGGAGACGCTCGCCGTGCTGGGGGAGTCCGGTTCGGGCAAGTCGGTCACGGCCCAGGCGATCATGGCCCTGCTGCCCAAGCCCGCCGGCTCGATCGCGGGCGGCCGGATCATCTACCGGGGCCGCGACCTGGCGCACGAGCCGGTCAAGCAGGTGCGCGAGCTCTGCGCGACCGAGATCGCGATGATCTTCCAGGACCCGCTGAGCTCGCTGAACCCCGTCTTCTCGATCGGCTACCAGGTCGCCGAGCCCTTCCGGCGCCGACAGGGCATGGGCAAGAAGGAGGCCTGGGCGCGGGCGCTCGACCTGCTCAAGCACGTCGGCATCCCGAACGCCGAGAAGCGGATCCGCGACTACCCGCATCAGTTCTCCGGCGGACAGCGCCAGCGGATCATGATCGCGATGGCGATCGCCCTCGGCCCGAGGCTGCTGATCGCCGACGAGCCGACGACGGCCCTCGACGTCACCGTCCAGAAGCAGATCATGAATCTGCTCGCCGACCTGCAGGCCGAGACCGGGATGGCGATGATCCTCATCAGCCACGACCTCGGTGTCGTCGCCGACGTCGCGGAGCGGACGGCGATCATGTACGCCGGCCGGATCGTGGAGACCGGGACGATCCGCGAGGTCTACGACCACCCGGCGCATCCCTACACCCGCGGCCTGCTGGACTCGATTCCGAGCACCAGCGACATCGGCAAGCGGCTCACCCCGATCGTCGGCTCCCCGCCCAATCTGCTCGCGCTGCCCGCGGGATGCAGCTTCCACCCACGCTGCCCCTTCGCCACCGACATCTGCCGGACGGTGGAGCCGCCGCTGCGGCAGCCGGTCGGCTGGCTTCCGGGGCATGAGGCGGCGTGCCACCGCTCGGAGGAGGTGCTCGCGCATGGCTGACACCGCGGGCGATCCGCCCCTGCTGCGGGTGACGCACCTCAAGGTCGCCTATCCGATCCGCTCCTCGGTCCTCATGCGATCGATCGGCGAGAACCTCGCGGTCAGCGACGTCAGCTTCGATGTGCGGGCCGGTGAGACGGTCGGACTGGTCGGGGAGTCCGGTTCGGGCAAGTCGACCATCGCGCGCACCGTCATCGGCCTCGTCAAGCCCAGCGACGGCGACATCGAATTCGAGGGCAGGAGCATCTCCGGGTACTCCTCGCGGCGCATGAAGGGCGTGCGCCGGGACATGCAGATGGTCTTCCAGGACCCTTACGCCTCACTGAACCCGCGGCTGACCGTGCGGGACCTCATCGCCGAGGCATGGCGCGTGCACCGCGGCATCGTGCCGAGCAATCGCTGGACCGCGGAGGCGAAGGAGCTGATGGAGCGCGTCGGGATGAACCCCGACTACGCCAGTCGCTACCCCCACCAGTTCTCGGGTGGTCAGCGTCAGCGCATCGGCATCGCCCGCGCCCTCGCGCTGCGGCCGAAGCTCATCATCTGCGACGAGGCGGTCTCCGCCCTGGACGTGTCCGTGCAGGCGCAGGTGCTGAATCTGCTGGACGACCTGCAGACCGAATTCGGGCTCGCCTACCTCTTCATCTCGCACGACCTCTCCGTGATCGAGCACCTGTGCGATCGCGTGCTCGTGCTCAACAAGGGCGTGGTCGTCGAGCAGAACGGAACACGCGAGCTGTTCGAGGACCCGCAGGACGAGTACACGAAGGCGTTGCTGGCCGCCGTCCCGGTGGTGCGCCCGTGGCTGGATCCGGCGTCATGAACTCCTCCCGGTCACCCGGGCGGACACCCCAACGCACCACCGTCAAGAAATCAAAGGAGATCGCAATGACATCCCCATTCCGCAAGGGGCTGCTGGGGCTCGCGGCCGCGACCGCGGCCGTCGCCCTCGCCCTCACCGGGTGCAGCTCCGGCGGCACCCCGTATACGTCGGGCGCGGCCCTCCCCGACGCCAAGCAGAACCTCACCTTCGTCCCCAACTACGCGGTGCCGAGCACCGATGTGACGAAGAACCCGCTCGAGATGGGCACGAACCAGGTGATGTCCAACGTCCTGCAGGCGCTGGTCAAGCTCAACGACAAGTCCGTCCCGGAGCCGCAGCTGGCGACATCGTGGGACTGGACCGACCCGACCACCCTGGTGTTCAAGCTGCGTAAGAACGTGAAGTTCAGCGACGGCGCCGACTTCACCGCCACGAACGTGAAGAACAGCTTCGACCGCTACATCGCCCAGAAGCAGGCGCTCGCGGCCGCCCTCTCCGTGATCACCTCCTACGAGGCGGACGACTCCGCCGGCACGTTCACGGTCCACACCAAGGCGCCGACGGGAACCCTCGTCGGCATCCTCGCGCTCGTCTACATCGGCGAGGGGGCCGCGACGGACGACGCCGCGTGGAGCAAGCCGGTCGGCACCGGCGCGTTCGTGCTCAGCGACTACGTGCCGAACGACCACGTCACGCTCACGCGGAACAAGAGCTACTGGGGCACCAAGGCGAAGCTCAAGACGGTGACCTTCAAGCTGATCACCGACACCAACGCGAAGATCACCGCGTTGTCCAACGGGCAGGTGCAGGTGCTGAACGACGTCACCAACGACCAGATCCCCACGGTCAAGGGGATGTCGAACGTCACCTTCACCCAGAGGTCCGGTCTGACGTACTACTTCCTGTGGTTCGAGAACCAGCACAAGCCGCTCGACGACGTGCGCGTCCGCAAGGCCATGTGGGAGGCGCTCGACCTGCCGACGATCGTGAAGAGCCTGTACGGCGAAACCGCGTCGACGATGGACTCCTTCTGCCCGTCGGCGGCCTTCGGCTGCCTGCCGGCCGAGGGGATGCCGAAGTACGACCCGGAGGACGCGAAGAAGCTCCTCGCCGACGCCGGGTACCCGAACGGCTTCAGCACCGACGTCATCTTCAGCACGGCCAACTCCGGGCTGAACGACCTGGCGACGGCGTTCGTCTCCGCCTGGAAGTCGGTGGGCATCACCGTCCAGCCGCGTGCGGAGGACGGCACGAGCTGGCTCGCCGACTTCACCGCTCTGAAGTGGGACATGGACCTCCAGCCCAACCAGACGATCACCGGGGATGCCGACTACACGCTGAACCGCCTGTACAGCTGCGCCGCGAAGCGGCTCGGGTACTGCAACCCGGACCTCGACGCGCTCATGACCAAGGCGCAGCAGGCGACCGATGCAGGGGAGCGCAAGGACCTGTACCAGAAGGTCGTGAACATCATGGCGAAGGACGTTCCGGCGATCCCGCTGTTCCAGTCCACGTCGAACGTCGCGGCCCTGAAGACCGTCAAGGGTCTGAAGATCCCGCCGTCGGAGTTCATCGACTGGAGCGGGGTCTACCTCACCAACTGAATCGAGCGTGGCGCGGGGCGGCGGATCGCCGCCCCGCGCCACGACGCCCCGCCCGCATCGACCAGGGAATCAGAGAGCGCGTGTTCATCACGGAGAAGAGCCGGGACATCCCGGTCGCCGGCAGCTACGACGTCATCGTCTGCGGCGGGGGTCCCGCGGGTCTCATCGCGGCGGCGGCCGCCGCGCGCAACGGCGCCCGGACGCTCCTGATCGAGCGCTACGGGTTCATCGGCGGCATGTCGACGAGCGCGCTCGTGACGCCGATCAGCGAGTTCCGCATCAACAGCAAGCAGCACATCGGCGGGATCCCCCTCGAGCTCATGAGGATGGCGGCGGAGCTCGACGGCGCCAACGTCTCGCTCGACAGCGGCAACTACCCCGTCAACGACGAGGTCCTGAAGCTCGCGGCGCAGCGACTGCTCCTCGACAGCGGCGTCACCCTGCTCTACCACTCCTGGATCTCCGACTGCGTCGTCGAGGACGGCCGCGTCACCCACGTCGTACTGCAGAACAAGGCCGGCCGGGTGGCGTACGAGGGCGCCGTGTTCATCGACTGCACCGGCGACGCCGACATCGTGCGGGCCGCCGGCCTGCCGACGGTCAAGGGAGACGTGCTGCAGCCGGCATCCCTGTGGTTCCAGCTGGGCGGGGTCGACACCGACGCCCTGGCCTACACGTTCGGCGACGCGGTCAACGGGGTGCTGCCGATCTCCGACGTCATCCGGGACAAGCTGGCCGAGCTGCACGAGCAGGGCCGCATCCCCATCTTCGGCGGCCCCTGGATCAACAAGTTCTTCCACGAGGGCATGGTCAGCATCAACCTCCTGCGCGAGCCGACGGACGCCAGCGATCCCGAATGGTTCACCCGCACCGAGTGCAGCATGCGCGAGAACCTGCACCTGATCATCGACGTGCTGCGCGAGAACTTCCCGGAGTTCGAGCACGCCTGGCTCGCGAAGTCGGGCATCCAGACCGGGGTGCGCGAGACGTACCACATCGTCGGCCGCCACGAGCTGACGAGGGACGACATCCTGAACCCCAAGGCGTTCCCAGACACCATCGCGAAGGGCGCGCACGTCATCGACATCCACGAGACCGACGGCAACGACCAGCTCGATTTCGTGATCCCGCGGCAGGAGTACAACATCCCGCTCGGCTGCCTCATCCCCCAGGGCAGCGTCAACCTCATCACCGCCGGTCGCTGTCTGAGCGCCGACGGACCCGGATTCGGCTCGGCACGGGTCATGGCCACGTGCATGGCCATGGGGCAGGGCGCGGGCACGGCCGCAGCGCTGGCCTTCCGCACCGGCCACGCCATCCCCGACGGGGATGTCGCCCTGCTCCGCCGCACCCTGATCGACCAGGGCGCCATCGTCGACTTCGACAACTGCCGGATCCCGGCATAGGACCTGAGGAGAGAGCATGCAGAAGTTCCTGAGCTACGAACGCGGTCTCGAGAAGTACAACCCGCTCGAGCGCGTCATCACCTACGACGATTTCGACACCGGGTTCAACGGCTGGATGGACCTCACGCCCAACTTCGTCTACGACGACTACGAGTCGTTCGACTCGGTCGTCGACCTCTCGAGCTGGGCGCCGACGATGCTGAGCTCGGCGTCGATGCGGTTCGCCTCGTCGCACGGCTCCATGGAGGGCACCTACTCGCTCAAGCTCTCGACCGCGCCGACGGGCGGTCCGCACACCGAGCCGCCGCGGCCCGGCAGCATGGGGCACGCGATCAAGCGGCTGTCCCGTTTCGGCGACCCGTCGAAGATCCAGATCGAGACCTGGTACTCGTACACCCCGACCCAGGACAGGGTGGGGCTCGGCGAGGAGGACATCCGGGCCTTCGGGTTCTTCTTCGACGTGCAGGACTCGGAGTACCGCTACATGCCGGGGGTGCGCTACGTGAACTCGCTCGGCGGCAATCTGGTGAAGAAGTGGCAGTACTACCGGGTCGCCGACGGCGTCACGCCGACGGACTGGAGCTTCGGCGTGGAGAAGGGCTGGTGCGTGCCCGGCGTCGACAACCAGTGGTACGGACGTCGTTTCGCCGACGGCTCCGGCGACGGGTACCAGTGGGTGCCCGGAGGCGAGCAGGACCTGCTCTACAACGAGAGCCCCGACAAGGTGAACTGGCTGTACCTGCGCCTCACGGTGGACGTGAAGAAGCGGGAGTACATCGAGCTCCAGTCGATGGACCGCGTGTTCGACATGCGCGGGCTGCAGCCGACCCTGACCAAGGGGTACAAGTCGATCGACAACCTCATCAATCCGGTCTTCTTCGTCGAGACCGACACGGACCGCTCCGTCCATCTCTTCCTCGACTCGGTCGTCTACTCGACCGAGTGACCGACGCCGCCGATATCCGTTCTCCCCATCGAAGGCAGGACCATGCTGACCACCAACACCTCCGTCCTCACCCGCCGGGTGCGGATCAGCGGCGACCACGCGACCCTGCCCTACGAGGCCGGATGGGCGAGCGAAGCCGTGTTCTTCCTCCAGGCGGAGGGCGGGCATCCTGACCTCTCCGTCGCGGCCGAGGTCTCGCCGGACGGGATCACCTGGATCCGCCGAGGGGCGCCGGTCGCGCTCCGGGGATCCGAGGCGCTCGCCGAGCTGCCGCTCACCGTCTTCGGCAACTGGTTGCGGCTCGTCGTGTCCGGGGCGACCGAGGCGGCGCCCGCGCGCATCCTGATCCACCTGACCCTGAAGGGCTGAGCGGCCTCCGGCTGCGGAGCGCGGCGCGTGCCGCATCCGGTTGAATGGCGGTGATGAACCCCCGCCGCATCTCCGCTCTGCTCGTCGTGGGGATCCTCGGCGGCGTCCTCTCCGGGATGTTCGGGGTCGGCGGCGGCATCATCATGGTGCCCCTGCTCCTCACCCTCGGCCGTATAGATCAGCGTCAGGCGGCGGCGACGTCGCTCGCCGCGGTCGTGCCCACCTCCGTCGTCGGCGCGGTCGCCTACGGCCTGGCCGGGCACGTCGACGTCATCGCGGGGCTGGTCGTCGCCGCCGGCGGGGTCGCGGGATCGCTCATCGGCACCCGGCTGCTCCGGGCGCTGCCGGTCGGCTGGCTCCGCTGGCTCTTCATCGCGCTGCTCCTGCTGGTCGCGGCCCGGCTGTTCTTCGAGGTGCCGGAGCGCGGCGCTGCGATCGCCTACACCTGGTACTCGATCGTGGGGCTGCTGGTGCTCGGGCTCGTGATGGGCATCGCGTCGGGGCTGTTCGGCATCGGCGGCGGCGTCATCGTCGTGCCGGTGCTCGTGGCGGTGTTCGGCGCGAGCGACCTGCTCGCGAAGGGCACCTCGCTGCTCGCGCTGCTCCCGGCCGCGGTGATCGGGTCGACGGCGAACGTGCGGGCACACCTGCTCTGGGTGCGGACCGCGCTGCTCGTCGGCATCCCCGCCGCTCTCGCGTCGTTCGGTGGCAGCGCGCTCGCATTGCTGCTCTCGCCTCAGACGTCGACGATCCTGTTCGCGATCCTCATCCTCGCGGCCGCCGCGCAGATGGTCGTGCGCGCGGTGCGCAGGCAGAGGACCCCGCCGGCCGACGCCGACGGGATCGCCGCACCCGCCGAGGACTGAGCTACAGGTCGATCGACTCCCCGACCTCGAGCGGGGTCCACGTGCCGCCGTTCTGCTCGGTGGCCCATTGCAGGCGGGCGGCGTGCATGCCCTTGCCGGCGACGGAGAGGGTCATGTCGTGCGCGTAGAAGGCGCGCTTCGGCTTGACGGCGAGCACGTAGTCCATGACCTCGCCGACCTTGAGCCACGGCGCGCCGGCCGGCGCCGCGAGCGTGCCGACCTCGACGCCCTCGGGCACGGTGAACGAGTCGCCGGGATAGTAGAGCTCGTCGTTCACGAGCACGCCCACGTTGTCGATCACCGGCAGCGAGGAGTGGATGACGGCGTGCTTCTCGCCGAAGAAGCGCAGCGTGAACGGCTCGACCTCGACGACGTCACCGGCTCGCACGACGTGCACCTCGAACCCGCTCGCGGCCGCCGCGACGCCCTGCGGTCCGTAGATCCGGGCGTCGGGGCTGATCTCGAGGATGCGTGCGAGGTTGTCCTCGGTCCAGTGGTCGGCGTGCTCGTGGGTGATCACGACGGCCACGGTGTTCGCGAAGTCCGGCGGGGTCAGGAACATGCCGGGATCGATGACCACCTGCTTGTCGGCGGACGAGATGACGAGGGTGGCGTGTTCGTACTTGGTGACCTTCACGATGCGACCCTAGCCGGGTCGGCTCAGCGGTCGCGGTGCTTCGGCTTCTGCACCGTGCCCGTGCGCGCGGCCTCGTAGAACGAGACGCACACGGAGAGGTTCTCCCACGCGTCCTCGACCGTCGACAGCGCCGAGGAGGGGTCGCGCACGGCCGCGAGGATCGCGTCGATGCCGACCGTGTGGTCGGGCGGCGACGGCAGCTGCTGCCACGAGTCGTCGCCCGTGCCGAACTCGCGCAGGCCGATCATGCCGGTGGTCGTGTCGAGGTAGACGATCCCCTGGGTGCCGACGATGCTCGTCGAGATGCGCCAGCCGCCGGCCGGGGCGCTCCAGGTGTCCTCGATGGAGGCCATGACGCCGTTGCCGAAGCGCAGGATGGCGTGGCCGTAGTCCTCGACGCCGAGGTCGGTGTGCAGCAGGTTCGCCACACGGCCGCTCACCTCGTCGACCTCCTCGCCCAGCAGCCACCGCATCCGGTCGATCTGGTAGAGGCTGTGGTCGATCCAGCCGCCGCCGGGGGCGCGGTCGGGGTCGGCCCACCAGCCGCCGTCGGGATCCCCGCCCGGCCAGCCCATCGGCAGCGAGCCGCTCAGGCTGAACTGCGCCGACGTGATCCGCCCGAGGCGGCCGCCCGACACCCATTCCTTGAGCAGCTGGTTCTGTGCGGCCTCGCGCGAGCGGGACTCGCCCGGCATGAAGACGACGCCGGCGGCGTTCACCGCGTCGACGATCCGATCGGCCTCGGGCAGGGTGCGTGCGAGCGGCTTGACCGAGACGATGTGCTTGCCCGCCTGCGCGGCGGCGACCACGATGTCGGGGTTCTGGTCGACGCTCACGAAGCTCGCGATCACGTCGATCGAGTCGTCGGCGATGAGGGCGTGCAGGTCGTCGGTCACGGCCGGCGAGCCGGTCTTGGCGGCGACCTCCTTCGCCCGGTCGATGTCGCGGTCGGCGATGCCGACGAGCTCGGCGTCGTCCTTCGCGGCGATGGCCTCGGCGAGCGGGATCGCCGAGTACCAGTGGTCGAGTCCGACGACTCCGAAGCGGACGGCTGACGACATGATTCTCCTTATTGTCTGCGGGGTCAGAACGTGGTGGTGAGCTCGACGACGCGACCCTCGCGAGCCGACGTGCCGACGGCGATCATGATCTCGAGGGCGTGCCGGGCGTGCTCGGCGGTGAGCACCGGTTCGGCGCCGTGCAGCACGACGTCGGCGAGGTGGTCGACGAGCAGCGCGCGGCGAAGCGCGTCGCGTCGCGGATCGGCGAGCCAGCCGTCGCTCTTCGGCTGCACCCAGCCGTCCATGCCGGGCGCGACGTCGGTGCGGTACAGCTGCAGATCGGGTCCCGACGGATTGATGATGCCCATCGCACCCTGCCGGCCGAAGAGCTCCACCTTGGGGCTCAGCGACGCGTGCACGTTGTACGAGCCGTCGATGACGGCGAAGGTCGAATCGCCGAAGTCGAGCATGAACAGGTTCATGTCCGGCGTCGTGACCGGCATCTCGAGACCGGTGTACTCGTTGTCGCCGCGCACGGTGCGGATCGGGTCGGTGATGCCCGCGAAGGCGCTCACGCGGCGGGCGGGCCCGAGGATGCCGGTGATCTCGTGGATGCCGTATACGCCCATGTCGAACAGCGGACCGGAGCCCTCCTGGTAGAACCAGCTGGGGTCGAAGGGCCAGCCCTCGGGGCCGCCGCCCGGACCCTGGTGCGAGCTGCGCACCCGGGCGAAGGCGACCCGGCCGATGGCCCCCTGACGCACCAGCCGCTGCGCCTCGCGATAGGGGCGGTAGAGCATGTCCGGCGGTGCGACGATCACCGTCACCCCGTTCTGCTTCGCGGTCTCGATGATCCGGTCGGCGTCCTCGAGCGTGGTCGCGATCGGCTTCTCGACCACGAGGTGCTTGCCGGCGCCGACGATCGTCAGCGCGGTCTGCGCGTGCGCCGGGATCGGCGTCAGGTTGATGACGGCGTCGACCTCCTCGCCGGCGAGCAGCTCGTCGAGGGTCGCGTACACGTTCGGGATGCCGTACGTCGCCGCGGCGCGCTGCGCACGCTCCACCATCACGTCGGCGATCGACACCACCTGCACCTTGTCGGCGATGTGGTGCAGGTTCGGCAGCACCCCTTCGGGGATCGTCGCGATCCCGCCGGAGCCGAGCACGCCGATGCGCAGGCGCGAGGGCGACGAGACGGAGGGGGCGGCGACATCTGTCATGAGGCGATGCCTTTCATGGGTGGGTTGCGGAAGAATCGCCCCGACCCGGGGTGGAGACCGGGTGAGACCCCGCGTTCGGCACCGGCCGGCGCCGAACGGGTGGAGCCGACATGGCTTCGTGTATAGGATTATTCATTAAGGTTCCTTATTTCGTCAAGGGACCGGGCGCCCCCCGGCGCCTCCGATCCAGAGCGTGGGAACGCCGAAGCGGGGGAGAGAAGGAGAGCCGTGGCCGAGTCACGCCGGACCGCAGCGCCGTCCGCGGCCATCGCGCCGTCGATCCTGCGCACGATGAATCAGCGCTACCTCCTCGACTGGCTGTACAGCAACGGACCCGCCACCCGCCCGCAGCTGGCGCGCGACTCCGGCCTGTCGCAGCCGACGGTCTTCGCGACGCTCGCCAACCTCGAGCAGGCGGGTCTCGTGCGGCCGAGCGGCCAGTCCGACGAGCCGGCCGGCCGGCCCGCGCTCATCTACGAGGCGGATCCCACCGCCGGCGCGGTGCTCGCGGTCGACCTCGGGTACGACTGGGTGCGCATCGTCGTGACCGATCTTCTCGGTCGCCAGCTCGGCAAGGTGGAGCATCGCAACACCGCGCGCAGCTCCAAGTCGCTCGTGGATGCGGTGGTGGAGGGCGCGTCGCAGGTGGCGAAGGACGCCGGTCTCGAGCTCTCGGGCATGACGACGGCGGTCATCGCGTCGCCCGGCGTCTACCGGGCACAGGCCGGCCGCGTCGCCTACGCGGCGCAGCTGCCGGGATGGCAGCGCCCCCGGCTGGCCGAGGAGCTCGAGAAGCGCCTCGGCCTGCCCATCACGATCGAGAACAACATCAATCTCGCCGCCCTGAGCGAGTACACGGAGGGCGCCGGCCAAGGGGTGAGCCCCTTCGCCTTCCTGCACATCGGAACCGGCGTGGGTCTGGGCATGGTGATCGACGGCGAGGTGTTCCGGGGGGCGACGGGTGCCGCCGGCGAGGTCGCCTTCCTGCCGCTCCTCGACGTCGAGGGGGCCACGCCCGAGGACCGCAACCGGGGCATCCTCGAGGAGGCTCTCGGAGCCGATGCCCTCGTCTCCGCCGCGAAAGACGCCGGGATGACGGGAACGATCACCCCGGCGCGGGTCTACAAGGAGGCACGGGCGGGGTCGGCGCTCGCCCTCGGCGTCGTGCGCGGTCAGACCGAGCTGCTCGCCCGCCTGCTGGTCAGCCTGTGCTCGTTCCTCGACCCGGAGCTCGTCGTGCTGGGCGGCGGCGTCGGCCAGAACCTCGACCTGCTGGGCGTGGGACTCATGGATCGCATCGGCGAGCTGTCGCCGCTGCGTCCTCGGCTCGCGGCGAGCAGCCTCGGCAGCGATGCGGTCGTGCGGGGCGCCGTGGTCCACGGGATCTCCCTCGCGCGCGAGGCCGAGTTCCAGGCGCGGATGGCCTCCGCGATCACCGAGGCCGCCCCGGCTGCGGAGCGAACCGGGATCTCCTGACCTCGTCCGGGTTGCAGAATACGCACACATTCTGCAACCTCTGCCAAGAGCAAGCGGGGTCCGCTGTCGCCCGGTGTAGCTCATCCGGCGCGCACTGCGATCCCTGATATCCGCTGTGATCACGGGCGTTTGTTCCTGCCGCTGACGGCGGACGCGACTCGTGCGGCATCCACTGGGCTCCCCGTTCTTGTCAAGATTGGTGCTTGACCAAGAAAGAGCCTTAACGAATACTCCTTAATAACTATCGGGCAGTCGAGCGGGTCACCGCCTTCGGAGCCCCTGCACCGCGATCACTTTTCAAGGAGGAAACATGTGGAGGAAGCACTACCTGGCGGCCGGTGCCGTCGGCCTCGCGGCGGCCCTGGCCCTGACCGCGTGCAGCAGCGGCTCCGGCGGCGGAGGTGACGGCGGCTCGAGCACCACGCTCGACGTCTGGCTCATGCAGAACACGCTGACGCCCGCGTCGCAGAAGCAGCTCGAGCAGAAGTTCGAGGCCAAGACCGGCGCGAAGCTCAAGATCTCGATCCAGCAGTGGGACGACATCAACACGAAGATGACGACCGCCCTCGCGACCGACACCCCGCCGGACGTCGTCGAGATCGGCAACACCGACGTCCCGCTGTTCGCCGCGAACGGCGCCCTCGCGGACCAGACCGCCGAGAAGAGCAAGCTGGCGGGCGGCAGCACGTTCCTCACCGGTCTCGAGGGGCCGGCGACGGTGGACGGCAAGATGTACGCCGCTCCGTTCTACGCGGGGGCCCGCGGCGTCATCTACAACACGGACCTGTGGAGCAAGGCCGGCATCACGGCCCCGCCGACCAGCTGGGACGAGTTCACGGCCGACCTCGACAAGGTCGCCGCGACCGACTCCGCCCCCGACTTCTCACCCGTGTACCTGACCGGCACGTACTGGTACGGCGGCTTCACCTTCGTGAGCGACGCCGGCGGTTCGATCGCGACCGAGAAGGGCGGAACCTGGACGTCGGGCCTGACGAGCCCGGCCGCCCAGAAGGGCCTGTCGCAGTTCAAGGCGTTCCAGAACAAGTACTCGACGACCGCGTCGCGCACGGCGCCGCTGGACACCCCCGATCCGAACGCCGTGTTCGGCACGGGCAAGACCTCGGTCATCTTCGGCAACGGCAACTCGGTGGCGACGATCCTCTCGACCTACCCGGCGCTCAAGGGCAAGGTCGGCACCTTCGCGCTGCCGAGTGAGAACCACCCCGGCAAGGCTTCGCCGACCTACCTCGGCGGCTCGGACCTCGGGATCGCGGCGAAGAGCAAGAACCTCGCCCTGGCGAAGAAGTTCATCGCGCTCATCACGTCGAGGTCGGTGCAGATCGATCAGCTGGTGAAGCTCGACGGACACATGCCGGTGACGACGAAGCTGCTCGACGAGGCGACGCCGGAGGTGTCGCCGGTGCTGCGGGCGTTCTACACCGCGGGCAAGAAGAGCTACTCGACGCCGGCGGCGCCGGGCTGGGCGACCATCGAGACCGACCAGTCGGTGCTCGCCTTCTTCTCCGAGGTCGCGGCGGGCACGAGCACGCCCGAGCAGTCGGCCCAGACGTTCAGCGCCCACCTCACCAAGGCGCTCAACGCCAACCAGTAGCAGCGACCGATCGAAGGAAGACGACATGTCGTCGGACACCTCGCAGATGAACGCGCGAGGGATCGCCCCGACCGGGGCGGATGCGGGCCGCGGCTCGCATCCGCCCCGCGGGTCCGCCCGCCGCCGCCGCTGGGTCGCCCCCGTGATCCTGATGGCGCCCGCGATGGTCGTGCTCGCGGTGATCCTCGGGTATCCCCTCGTGCGGCTCGTGCTCAACTCGTTCCAGGACTTCGGCCTGCACGCCCTGTTCACGGGTCAGAACGAGTGGATCGGGATCGCCAACTACACGGCGATCTTCACCGACTCCGACTTCCTGCCGGTCATCGGCCGCACGCTCGTGTTCACCCTCGGCCTGTGCGTAGCCTGCATGGTGATCGGCATGGCGATGGCGCAGCTCATGACCCGGGTCGGCGGGTTCACCCGGATGCTGCTGAGTTTCATCCTGATCCTCGCGTGGGCGTTGCCCACGGTGTCGTCCACCCTCGTCTGGCAGTGGCTCTTCCAGCCGCTGTACGGCGTCTTCAACTGGGTGATCACCCGGCTCGGCGTGTTCGGGGACTACACGGAGCACAGCTGGACGAGCGAGCCGTTCCAGGCGTTCGCGATCGTGTTCATCCTGATCGTGTGGCAGGCGGTGCCGTTCGTGGCGCTCACCCTCTACGCGGGGCAGTCGCAGATCTCGTCCGACTACTACGAGGCGGCGATGCTCGACGGCGCGACGGGATGGCGCATCTACCGGTCGGTGACCCTGCCGTTCCTGCGGCCCGTGCTCTACCTGGTCGCGATCCTCCAGGTGATCTGGCACTTCAACACGTTCAACCAGCTCTGGATCCTCACCCAGGGCGGGCCGAACGGCAAGACCACCACCCTCAGCATCTGGTCGTTCCAGAAGGCCTTCGCCTCGAACTCGTTCGGGCAGGGCTCCGCCATCGCGATCGTGACGGCCCTGATGCTCATGGTGATCACGTTCTTCTACATCCGCCGCCTCGTCCACTCGGGAGAGAAGCTGTGACCACGACCGCCCAGCCCGCCACCGCCGCGGGCACCGCCGAGGTCGTCGGCGGGACCGCGCGCGGGGAGGTGCGCCGGCGACGCCGCCGCGCCAAGAACCCGGGCTCGCACCTGCTCGTCTACGTCCTGTGCGTGATCTGGATCTTCCCGATCTACTGGATGCTGAACACGTCGTTCAAGGCACCCGCGGACATCCTCTCGACGACCCCCGCGTTCCTGCCCTCGCCGCCGAGCATCCAGAACTACATCGACGCCTTCACGAAGGCCGGGTTCATCTCGTCGCTGCTCAACAGCCTCGGGGTGACGCTCGCGACGGTCGTCGTGTCGATCGCGCTCGGCTTCCTGGCATCCGCGGCGCTGACCAAGTTCCGGTTCTTCGGACGCCGGGCGATCCTGATCACGATCATCTGCGTGCAGATGATC
Source organism: Pseudolysinimonas kribbensis (assembly GCF_039531715.1). Classification (NCBI taxonomy): domain Bacteria; kingdom Bacillati; phylum Actinomycetota; class Actinomycetes; order Micrococcales; family Microbacteriaceae; genus Pseudolysinimonas; species Pseudolysinimonas kribbensis. The sequence goes on from NZ_BAAAQO010000003.1 coordinate 274,466, forward strand.
CCGGGCACGGCGCTGCTGATCCCGCTGTTCTTGTCGTTCAAGAGCCTCGGCCTGCTGAACAACTACGCCGGCATCGTGCTCGCCTATGTCGCGACCGTGCTGCCGTTCAGCATCTGGGTGCTGCGCAGCTTCTTCCTCGCACTGCCGGACGAGATCGAGGAGGCGGCCAAGGTCGACGGAGCCAGCACCTGGCGCATCCTGCGCTCGATCTACCTGCCGCTCGTGCTGCCGGGGCTCATCTCGACGAGCGTGTTCGCCTTCATCAATGCGTGGAACGACTACATCACCGCCTACGTGATGCTCGAGGACCAGTCGAAGTACACCCTGCCGGTCTGGCTCGTGTCGTTCAGCACGAACGAGGGCACCGACTACGGAGGCCTCATCGCGGCGTCGGTGATCTTCTCCCTGCCGGTCGTCATCTTCTTCGTGCTCGTGCAGCGCAACCTCGTCTCCGGCATGTCGGCGGGCGCGGTGAAGGGCTAGTGCTGCGCGTCGAGACCCTCGACGACCGACGGGCGCTCGGCATCCGGGCGGGCGCGGATGTCGCCGCCGAGCTGCGTCGCCTGCTCGAGCGGCAGGCATCGGTGCGGGCCATGTTCGCCGCGGCACCGAGCCAGACCGAGACGCTGGAGGCGCTGGTCGCCGCTCCGGGCATCGACTGGAACCGGGTCACCGCGTTCCACATGGACGAGTACGTCGGGCTGCGGCACGGTGCGCCCGAGCGGTTCGGCGCCTGGCTGTCGCGGGCGCTGTTCGACCGTGTGCCGTTCGGCGCCGTGCACGTCATCGATCCCGGCGACGACCCGGATGCCGAGGCCGCCCGCTACGGCGCGCTGGTCACCGAGGCGCCGATGGACCTCGTGTGCCTGGGCATCGGGGTCACCGCACATCTCGCGTTCAACGATCCGCCGGATGCCGATCTCGCGGATCCGGCCGCGGTGAAGCTCGTTGAGCTCGATCTCGAGAGCCGCCGCCAGCAGGTGGCCGACGAGTGCTTCGCGGCTCTCGACGAGGTGCCGACCCACGCGCTCACCGTCACGATCCCGCCGCTCGTCGCGGGACGGCGGCTGTTCTGCATGGTGCCCGGCGCGCTCAAGGCGCGCGCGGTGCGGGCGACGCTGCGCGAGCCCGTCTCGGCCGGGACGCCGAGCACGGTGCTGCGCGGGCATCCCGCCTGCACCCTCTATCTCGACGCCGAGTCGGCGGCGCTGCTGGACCCCGCGGAACGGAACGCGGCATGAGCGGCTGGCGGCTCTCGGGCTTCGGCGACGAGATCGACCCCGAGCCGTGCGTGCAGCTCGCCGTGCTCGCGGCGGTGGGGGCGCGGCTCATCGACGTGCGCTCGGCATGGGACGTCAACATCGTCGAGCTCGACGCGGATCGGCTCGCCGAGCTCGCGGGACTCGTGCGGGATGCGGGCATGGCCGTCTCCGCGGTCTCGTCGCCGGTGGGCAAGGTCGACATCGACACGCCCGTGGAGGACGAGGTCGAGCGGCTCGAGCGCGCGGTCGCGGCCGCGCACGCACTCGGCGCCCCCTTCGTGCGGGTCTTCTCCTTCCAGTACGGGCATCGCGATCCGGAGTCGGTGCGCGACGAGGTGCTTCGGCGGCTGGCCGCGCTGGTCGAGGTCGCGCGGCGCGGCGACGTCGTGCTGCTGCTCGAGAACGAGTCGGGCCTCTACGGCGACCAGCCCGAGCGGGTGCTGGATGTCGTCGAGTCGGTCGGCTCGGAGCGGCTGCGGGTGGCGTGGGATGGCGGCAACTTCGTACGCGTCGGCCGTCGGCCCTTCGACGAGGCGTTCCCGTTGCTCGTGGCGCACATCGCCTACCTGCACGTGAAGGACGCGCTCGCGGACGGCGCCAGCGTGCCCGCCGGCGCGGGCGACGCGCAGCTGCCCGAGACCATCGCCGCCCTGACGACGTCGGGCTTCGACGGCGTGGCGGCGCTCGAGCCGCACCTCGCGGTCGCGGGCCGGCTGGGGGGCTTCACCGGGCCGGCGGGATTCGGCGTGGCGGCCCGCGCGTTCACGGCTCTGATCGACCGAGTGGAAGGACACCTCGCATGACGACGGAATCGACGGCCGGCACGCTGGCGGAGCGGATGGGTGTCGCCCTCGTGGGGTGCGGGGTCATCGGCCGCACGCACGTGCAGGCGATCCGCGCCTTCGACGAGCTGGAGCTCGTCGCCCTCGTCGACCCGGTGGTCGACGCTCGCCGGGAGTTCGCGGACGGGATCCAACGGGAGGGCGGCGCGCGCCCGACGGAGTACGACCGACTCGACGAGGCACTCGCCGATCCGCGCGTGCAGCTCGTCGTCGTGGGCACCCCGACGGGGCTGCACGCCGAGCAGGGTCTCGCCGCGTTGCGGGCCGGACGGCACGTCATCATCGAGAAGCCGCTCGACGTCGACATGCACCGCGCGCGGGAGATCGTCGCCGAGGCGACGGCCGCGGCCGGCCGCGGCGTCGTGGGCTCCGTCATCAGCCAGCACCGTTTCGACGACGCGACGCGGGCGGTGCGCGCGGCGATCGACGACGGCCGGCTCGGCGTCGTGACCTCCGCCATCGCGACCTCGCCGCGCTGGCGCACCCAGGCCTACTACGACTCGGGCGACTGGCGTGGCACGTGGGCGATGGACGGCGGCGGCGCGCTCATGAACCAGGGCGTGCACACGCTCGACGTGCTGCTGGCGCTGCTCGGGCGCCCGGTCGAGATCTCGGCCCGCACCGCGCTCCTCGCGCACGAGCGCGTCGAGGTGGAGGACACGATGGTGGCGACGATCGAATTCGAGAGCGGAGCCCTCGCGGTCATGCACGCGTCCACCGCGGCGAGCCCCGGCCTGGCATCCCGGGTGCAGGTCATGGGGTCGGCCGGCTCGGCGATCATCGACGACGATCAGCTGCTCTACCTGCACGCCGAGCGCGAGCCCGACGGCTCGCCCGCGACGGATGCGGACGGCGACCAGTCGGAGCGGGCGCTCGCGGCGCTCGGAGCCGGACGCCACGACGACATCGCGAGCGGCGGCGACGCGCGCGACGTGGCGGCGGGGCACGTGCGCCAATACGCCGATGTGCTGCGGGCCATCCGGGAAGGCGGACGGCCGGGTGTGCGCATCGACGAGGCGGCGATCGTGCTCGCGACGGTGCGGGCGGTGTACCTCTCCGCGACGCTCGGCGCGCCCGTGCGGCTGGAGGACGTGATGAACGGGCGCTACGACGACACCGAGGTCAGGACGGGGCGGGCATGAGGTTCTCGGTCTTCACGGCATCCACCCCGGAGTGGACCCCCCGGCAGGCGGCGCGCGCGCTCGCCGAGCAGGGCTGGGACGGCGTCGAGTGGCGCATCACCGACCAGCGGGAGGCGCCGGAGCCCGGCTTCTGGGCCGGCAACCGCAGCACCTGGCCCTTCACCGGGCTCGAGGAGCGCCTCGACGAGATCGAGCGGGTGACCCGGGATGCCGGCCTCGCGTTCTCGGGGCTCGGGGGCTACCAGCGCTGCGACGACCACGACGGCGTCGAGCGCATGCTCGCGGCGACGGCGCGGCTCGGCGCGGAGCGGGTGCGCGTGACCATGCTCCCGCTCGGCACCGCGGCATCGGGTGAGGGCGAGCCGAGCGGTCGCTCCTACCCCGACCTGTTCGACGAGACGCGCGAGCACGTCCGGTGGCTCGCCGACCGCGCGGCCGCGCACGGCGTGCTGGCGCTCATCGAGCTGCATCCGCGCACGGTCGTCTCGTCGGCCTCGGCGGCCGTGCGCCTGCTCGAGGACGTCGACCCGGCGCACGTCGGCGTCATCCACGACTCCGGCAACCTCGTCTCGGAGGGCGGGGAGGACACGCTCGCGGGCTTCCAGATGCTCGGGTCGCACCTCGCGCACGTCCACCTCAAGAACGCCCGCTGGCGGGTCGTCGGCGAGGAGGGCGAGGGCGCGCTCGCCGGCACGAAGCGCTGGGCGCCGGGCCCGGTTCCGCTGCGCGAGGGGCAGTGCGACCTGCTCGACCTTGTGCGCTCCCTGCGACGGGTCGGCTACGACGGCTGGCTCACGGTGGAGGACTTCTCCACCGACGAGCCGCTCGCCGCGCGCACGGCCGGCAACCTGGCCTACCTCCGCGCGGTGCTCGCCGCCGCCGATGCGGAGGGCTGAGTGGACGAGTGGAGCGGGCACCTCGCCACCGGCGAACCGGTACGTGTGCGCGCGGCCGGCGGCGTCGTCACGGCGATCGAACCCGCGAGCGAGCACGATGTGCCCGATGTCTGGATCGTCCCCGGTCTCGTCGACCTACAGGTCAACGGCATCGCCGACCTCGACCTGAACCGCGGCGATCCGTCGCCGGAGACCGTCGCGGGCGTCGTGCGCGCGCTGCAGCGCGAGGGCGTCACCCGGTTCCTGCCGACCGTCGGCACGGCGTCGGAGGAGCACATCACGGCGGCGGTTCGGGCGATCGCGGATGCCTGCGACGCGGACCCGGACGTCGCGCGGGCGGTCGCCGGCATCCACGTCGAAGGGCCCTTCATCTCCGGTGAGGACGGCCCGCGCGGGGTGCACGACCCCGCCGCCGTGCGGCCGGCCGACCCCGACGAGGTGCGCCGGTGGCAGGAGGCCGCGCGCGGTCGGATCCGGATGGTGACGTTCGCGCCGGAGTCACCCGGCGCCCTCGACCTCGTGCAGGCGCTCGTGCGCGAGGGGATCATCGCGGCGATCGGCCACGGTGCCCCGACCGAGGAGCAGGTGCAGGCGGCGGCCGACGCGGGGGCGACGATGTCGACCCACCTCGGCAACGGTGCGGCGCCGATGCTGCGGCGGCATCCCAACCACCTCTGGGCCCAGCTCGCCGACGACCGGCTCTGGGCCGGGCTCATCGGCGACGGGTTCCACCTGCCGGCCAGTACCCTGACGACGATGATCCGGGCGAAGGGCGACAAGGCGATCCTCGTGAGCGACGTGGGGTCGCTCGCCCGGATGCCCGCGGGCCGCTACAGCGGACGGCACCACACCGACGTGGTGCTCGAGCCGAGCGGGCGGCTGCACATCGCCGGCTCCGAACTGCTCGCCGGATCTGCCAGCACCCTGCGCGACAGCATCGCGAATGTGGCGCGACGGGGCATCGTGCCGCTCGCCCGGGCCGTGGAGCTGGCCAGCCGGCACCCCGCGCGACTCCTCGGGCTCGACGCCGACGGCGCCGGCGACCTCGCGGTCGGGGCGGCCGCCGATCTGGTCGTGCTGCACCGCACCGACGACCTCGCCGTCGCCCAGACCGTCGTCGCCGGGCGCACCGTGCATCGCGCGGCGTCGTGAGCACGCTCACCGCGCCCGACCTCGCGGCGATCCGGCGCTGGCGCACCTCGGTGCTCGTCGTCTTCGGGCTGGCGGGCGTCGGCGTCGCCAGCTGGCTCTCGCGCCTGCCGAGCGTGCGCGACGGGCTGGAGGCCACGACCCTCGCGATGGGCGTGCTCGCGCTGGGGATCTCGATCGGCTCGGTCGCCGGGTTCGCGGTGGCCAGCCGGATCGCCGTGCGCTACTCGCCGCGCGCCGTCATCCGCGCATCGCTCGGCGTCGCGATGGGCGGGCTGCTGCTCGCCGGGGTCAGCGGAGGCGTGCTGCCCGACTATCCGCTCGCGATGGCGGGGCTCATCCTGCTCGGTCTCGGCAACGGCACCTGCAACGTCACGATGAACGTCGAGGGTGCGGCCATCGAGCGGGCGCTTCGCCGACCCGTGATGCCGTGGTTCCACGCGCTCTACTCGATCGGCGCGGCCGTCGGCGCGAGCATCGGCGCGCTCGCCGCCGCCCTCGGGATCTCGCCCTCCGTGCAGATCCCGGTGGTCGTCGCGGCCATGGCCGTCACGACGGTGTTCGCGACGCGGCACCTCGGCACCGAGCCGCACGCCCGGCCGGGGGGCCATCCGGCGTCCCCGGCGCGCCGGCGCTCGCCCTGGTTCGAGGGCGGCACCCTGCTCATCGGCCTGGTCGTCGTGGGCATGTCGTTCGCCAACGGCGCCGCCAACGACTGGATCGCCCTCGCGATGGTCGACGGGCACGGCAGCGGACCGGGCGTCGCGGCGCTCGCGGTCGACGTGTTCACGATCGCCGTCGTGGTGACCCGGCTCACGGGGGTGCTGCTGCTCTCCCGGCTCGGGCGGGTGCGCACCGTGCAGCTCACGGCGGCGGTCGCGATCGCCGGGCTGCTGCTGTTCATCCTCGTGCCGAATCCCGTGGTCGCCTTCGTGGGGGCCGCGCTCTGGGGGCTGGGCGTCTCGCTCGGCTTCCCGATCGGGATGTCGGCCGCGGGCGACGAGGCCCAAGGCGCGACCGGTCGCATCGCCGTGGTCGCCGCGATCGGTTACGCGGGATCGCTGGTCGGGCCGCCGCTCATCGGGTTCGTGGCGGGCGGCGTCGGCATCCGGACCGCGCTGCTCATCGCCGTGGTGCTCGTCGTCGCGGCCGGCGCCGTGGCGCCCGTGCTCTCCCGATCGCGCCGCGACGCCCCGACGACGCCCTGATCGCGCCGGGTCCGGCGACCGTCCGCCGCTCAGCCCGCGGCGAGCACCCGCAGCAACCGGCCCCGGTCGTCCAGGGCGAGCAGATGCGCCCGGGCGCCGGCGACGAGCCGACCTCGATCGGTCCAGCCCATCCGGTCGGCGGGGGTCGTCGATGCCATGCGCACCGCGTCCGCGATCGGCACCCCGAGCTGCGACACCGCCCTTTCCACGGCGGCGGCGAGGGTGAGCGTGGAGCCCGCCAGGGTCGTGGTGCCGGTCAGGCGGGCGGCGCCGTCGACCACGTCGATCTCGCGGCCGGCGACGTCGTAGTGCCCGTCGCCCAGCCCCGCGGCGGCTGACGCGTCGGTCACGAAGGTCACGCGCTCCGGCCCGGCGGCGCGGATCGCGAGACGCACCGCGTCGGGTGCGAGGTGGATGCCGTCGACGATGAGCTCCACCGAGACCCGCTCGTCGAGCAGAGCGCGCGCGACGGGACCGGGCCGGCGGTGCTCGAGGGGCGGCATCGCGTTGTAGAGGTGGGTGACGTGACGGGCGCCGGCGTCGATGCCGGCGGCGAAGGCGTCGCCGTCGGCATCCGTGTGCCCGAGCGCGAACCGCACCTCGTCGTGCCGGGAGATGAGCTCGAGCGCGCCGGGCAGCTCGGGCGCGATCGTCACGAGACGGGTGTATCCGCCGGCGGCCTCGAGCAGGTGCGCGAACACCGTCTCCTCCGGGTCGCGCAGCGCCGACGGCGGGTGCGCGCCCCGCCGGGCGGGGGAGAGGAACGGTCCCTCGAAGTGGATGCCCGCGAGCTGCGGCGCCGACCCGTCGTCGATCACGGCGGCGATCGCGCGGGCCGCCTCGAGCATCCGGGGCAGGGGCATGCTGCCGATCGAGGCGAGCAGGGTGGTCGTGCCCGCGCCCCGGTGCACGCCCGCGGCGACCCGCACGTCATCCTGCGCACCCGCGTACAGCGATCGGCCCCCACCGCCGTGGCAGTGCACGTCGACGAAGCCGGGCACGAGCCAGCCGCCCGCGAGGTCGACGACCTCGGCGTCGGCATCCGGCGGGGCGCCGATCCCGAGCGCCTCGATGCGGTCGCCCGCGAGCAGCCAGCCGTCGTCGAGCACGCCGTCCGGCGTGACGATGTGGGCGCCGCGGACCAGCAGGCCGCTCATCCGGCCGCCGCGAGCCGCGTGTCGCGGGCGGGCGCGTAGGTCTCGAAGACGTGCAGGATGTGGTCGCCGTCGCTCGTGATCGTCGTCACGTCGTCGCGGTTCACGCCGAGCTCGAGGTACAGGCTCGACAGGGCGAGCGACATCGCGCCGAGCAGGCCGGCCGAGTCGTCGAGGCTCGAGCGGCGCACCGAGGCGCGGACGCCGACGCTCGCCTCCACCTGCGCCCCCAGACGGGCGAGCAGGGTGTCGTCGAACGAGTCGGAGAGGCCGCCCGTGACGAGGATCGACTGCGGTTCGTAGGCGAGCGCGACGACCGAGAGCAGGTGCTGCAGAGTCGCATGCACCCGGTCGACGGTCGCGCGGTGCCGGCGCGGATCGGCGAAGATCTCGCGCGCGCTCGAGACGGGCGTGCCCTGCTCACGGGCGTAGGCGACGAGTCCCGCGCCCGAGACGAGGTCGCGCACGCGGTGCGGGGAGTCCGGCAGCGGCAGGCGCCCGAACTCGCCGAGCTCGCCGTCGCGACCCGACAGCACCCTGCCGTCGATCGAGATCGCGGCGCTGAGGCCGGTGCCGAGCACGAGCAGCGCCACCGTCTCGCCCAGGGTGCCGGAGCCGTACTGCAGCTCGCCGAGCAGGGCCAGGTTGGAGTCGTTGTCGAACGAGGTGGGCACGCCGGTCGCCTCGACGAGACCGTCGATGAAGTCGGTGCCGATGATCTGCGGCAGGTTGACGGAGCCGACCACGCGCTCCTTGTCGCCCGCCACGGCGCCCGGCAGACCGACCGCGACGGCCCCGAGCTCCACGCCGCCGCCGTGCCGCACCGCGAGGTCGAAGATGTGGCCGGCGAGCCAGTCGGCGAGCTCCGGCCCGGACAGCTCGGAGGGCGTCATGAGGTGCCGCCGGCCGAGGGTGCCGCCCAGCGCGTCCGCCAGCACGATGCGGCAGTTCGTGCCGCCGAGGTCGACGCCGGCGACGATCGCCTGCCGGGCATTGAGGTGCAGCCGGGTGGCGGTTCGCCCCGGCCCGGAGCGTTCGCGCGGGTCGCCCTCCAGCACGAGACCCTCGTCGACGAGGTCCTCGACGACCCGGAAGACGGTCGCCTGGCTCAGCCCGGTGGCGCTGACCAGCCGGGGCCGGTCGAGTTCGCGAGCCGAGATGAGCGCGGACAGCACGGCGCTGCGATTGAAGCCGCGGGGGAGCGACGGGGTGCCCATCGGAATTCCTTTCAGCCTGAATTAGATTCCGACTGAATCATAAACACCCGCCGCCCTCCGCGGCAACGCCGGACGGCGGGTCAGACCGTGCGGGGAGCCCTCGCCAGGTTGGCCTCCAGCTCCTGCTTGCTCTGACGCACCCCGTATGCCGGGCGGTCCCGCTCCACGCGCCACGACTCGCTCAGCGGGCTCGTGTCGACGGCGTCGAAGCCGAGGTCGTCGTAGAGCTTCGCGACGAATGCCGCCGCGTCGGGGAAGTCGCTCGCCAGCGCGAGCGCGCGGCGGTTCGGCGCTCCGGCCGGGGCTCCGTCGCTCGTGATGTCGGCGGAGCCGATGTGATTGAACGCCTTGACGACCTTCGAGGTCGGCAGGTGCTCCTGCAGCAGGCCGCTCGTGGTCGTCTCGCCCGCCTCGAGGGAGTCGACGACGCCGTCGCGCTGCGGGTAGTAGTTGTTGGACTCGAGCACGATCTTGCCGGCGAGCGGCTCGACCGGGATGTCGTGGATCGCCCGCAGCGGCACCGAGACGACGGCGACCTCCGCGGCCTCCGCCGCCTCCTGTGCGGTCGCCGCACGCGCCTTCGGGCCGAGCTTCGCCACCAGCTCCGCGAGCGTCTCGGGGCCGCGCGAGTTCGCGATCACGACCTCGTGCCCGAGTCCGATGACCGCGGTCGCGACCGCCGTGCCGATGTTGCCTGCGCCGATGATGCCGAATGTCGTCATGTTCATGCCAACGTATTGATCGGCTCATCATTCCGGTACCCCCCTGGGGTATGTAGACTGATCGGGTGATCGACGACATCAAGAAGCGCGCCCTGCATCGCGCCCGCATCATCGAGGGACAGTTGCGCGGCATCCAGCGCATGATCGAGGACGAGGCCTACTGCGTCGACATCATCACGCAGACCCTCGCGGTGCAGAAGTCGCTGCGCAGCCTCAACAAGCTGCTGGTCGAGAACCACCTGCGCACCCACGTGACCGAGATGTTCGAGGAGGGCGGATCGCGTCGCGACGACGCGGTCGACGAACTGCTCACCGTGTTCGAACTGCAGCAGAACAGGAGCGCATGATGGACCACGAGACGGCGGCGGCGCCCGAGCGCCCATCTCCGCATCACGCCGGCACGGGCGAAGACGCTCGGATGATGCAAACGGGGGCGCTCGCGGAAGCAGCGCACGCGGAGCACGACCACGAGATGCACGAGGGTCACAGCGGTCACGAGCACGCCGCCCACGACGGCCACGGCGGTCACGACCACAGCGCCCACGACCCGAACGCGTTCCGGCGGCTGTTCTGGGTCTGCCTCGCGCTGACGATCCCGACCCTGGTCTTCTCGACCGGGCTGCAGGAGATCCTGCACCTGCCGGGTCCCCGCTTCGCCGGCTCGATCTGGATCTCCGCGATCTTCGGCGCCGCCGTGTTCGCGATCGGCGGTCGCGTCTTCCTGACCGGTGCGATCGCCGAGCTGCGCGTGCGCACGCCCGGCATGATGACGCTCATCTCGCTCGCGATCCTCGTCGCGTTCGGCTACTCGGTCGCCGTGCTGCTCGGGGTGCGGGGCATGGACTTCTGGTGGGAGCTCGCGACCCTCATCGACGTCATGCTTCTCGGTCACTGGATCGAGATGAGCGCCGTCATGGGCGCGCAGAACGCGCTCGGCGCGCTCGCGAAGCTGCTGCCCGACGACGCCGAGCGCCCGGATGGCACGCGCGTCGCCCGTGCGGACCTCGCGGTCGGCGACCTCGTGGTGGTGCGGCCCGGGGGCTCGGTGCCCGCCGACGGCGAGGTGACCGAGGGCGAGTCGGAGGCCGACGAGTCGCTCCTCACGGGGGAGTCGGCCGCTGTGACGAAGCGCCCGGGCGACACGGTCGTCGGCGGTTCGATCGTGCGCGGCGGCGCCCTGACGGTCCGGATCAGCCGGGTCGGCGACGACACGGCGCTCGCCGGCGTGATGCGGCTGGTCTCCGAGGCGCAGGCCAGCCGCTCGCCCGCGCAGCTGCTCGCCGATCGCGCGGCCGCCATCCTGTTCTACGTCGCGCTCGGCGCAGCGCTCGTCACCCTCGTCGTGTGGGCGCTGCTGCGTCCGGAGGACCCGGCGTTCGTGCTCGAGCGCGTCGTGACCGTGCTCGTCATCGCGTGCCCGCACGCGCTGGGGCTCGCGATCCCGCTCGTGGTGCAGCTGACGACCGCGATCGGGGCGCGCCGCGGCATCCTGGTGCGCTCCCGCGAGGCGCTCGAGACGGCGCGGTCGGTGGATGTCGTGCTCTTCGACAAGACCGGCACGCTCACCGAGGGGCGCCCCGTGCTGCGCGGCATCGCCGTGGCGCCCGGCGCGGACGAGGCGGATGCGCTGGGGCTGGCGGCCGCGGTCGAGCGGCGATCGGAGCATCCGCTCGCCCGCGCGATCGAGGCCGCGGCGCTCGAGCGGAAGGTGCGGGTGCCGCGATCGAGCGGGTTCCGGGCGCTCGAGGGCCGCGGAGCCGAGGCCACGATCGACGGCCGGGTGGTCGCGGTCGCCGGGCCGCGGGTCGCGACCGAGCGCGGCATCCTGCTCGACCCCGAGCTCGTGCACGCGTCGCGCGAACTCGGCGCCGACGGGGCGACGCTCGTGCACGTCCTCGACGGCGATCGCGTCGTCGCGGTGCTCGCGCTCGGCGACGCCGTGCGCCCCGAGTCCGCCGACGCCGTCGCCGGGCTGCATCGGGCCGGCATGCGGGTCGCGATGCTGACCGGCGACGCGCACCGGGTGGCCGACGCGGTCGCAGCCCGGCTGGGGATCGACGAGGTCAACGCCGAGGTGCTGCCGGGGCAGAAGGCCGACGTCGTGGCGCGTCTGCAGTCCGCCGGTGCGAAGGTCGCCATGGTCGGCGACGGGGTGAACGATGCCCCGGCCCTCGCGCGGGCCGACGTCGGGATCGCGATCGGCGCCGGCACCGATGTGGCGATCGCGTCGGCGGGGGTCGTGCTCGCGTCCGACGACCCGCGCGCCGTGCTCGACACGGTCGCGCTCAGCCGCGCCGCGTACCGCAAGATGCAGCAGAACCTCGCGTGGGCGACCGGGTACAACGTGCTCGGCATCCCGCTCGCGGCGGGGGTGCTCGCGGGCGTCGGGTTCGTCATGCCGCCCGCGGTCGGGGCCGCCGTGATGTCGGTGTCGACGATCGTGGTGGCGCTCAACGCGCAGCTGCTGCGCGCGCGCTTCGCTCAGAGCGGGGGCCATTTCTGGCCGCCGCGGCGGCGCCAGCGCTGACGGCCGTCTCGGCCGTCAGTCGTCGCGAAGGCCGAGTTCGTAGAGCCAGCGCTTGCGCGGGAACTCGCTGGCGCCCCAGAGCCGGCCACGGGCGTCGAGCGCGAGGTCCTCGGGGCCGGGCGGCAGTGCGCCCGCGCGGCGCACGAGGGCGTCGCGCGGGCCGTGCCACAGGTCGCCGCGCGCGTTCGGGCCGTTGCCGGAGCTCACCGACCACATGCCGTCCCGGAGTGCGACGCCCTGCATCGCCGCGATGCCGGGCGTGACGACGTCCACGATCTCGGCGTGCTCCTCGCCCACGCGCAGCCGGGCGATCCGGCCGCGGTCGTCGGGGCGGTACTCGCCGGCGACGAGCTCGCGGGCCCCCTCGACGGCGGAGACGAATGAGTAGCGCAGCCGTTCGTGCCGCTCGCCCTGCGCGATGAGCTCGGCCGACTGCGGCAGCACGAGGCCGTGCTCGAACGGCCCGTGCGCGCGGGCCAGGTCGGCGAGCCGGAACTCCCGGATGCCGCCGAACGTGGCGGCGGCGTAGAGGAGCCCGCCGTCCGCGCCGGGCAGCCACGCGATCCCGCCCGCGTGGATCGGCACCGTCTCGAGCGCGCCGTCCGCGCCGATCGCGACGAGCAGCACGTGCCGGTAGCGCGGTCGACGCGCATCGCGCAGGTCGACGACGCTCACGCGTGCGCCGCGCCGGATGCCGCGCCGCTCCTGCGCGAACCAGCTCACGAGCGCGACGGGGGCGCCGTGGTGCTCGCCGAGCGCCACGCCCTGCGGCCACCACACCCGCGACCAGCGGTCGGCGGCATCCCAGGTCCAGGCGCGCGCGACCGCCGTGCCGGGTGCCCGGGCCGCGCGCAGCGTCCGCCCACCGGGTTGCGCGAGCACCCCGCCGAGGCCGAGCACCTCGATCACGGCGGGCGCCCCCGCGACGGAGGCCGCGGTGCGGCGGATCCGCAGGGGGAGCGGCGGGCGGTCCACGTGCTCCATACTCGTGCCATGCCGACGACGAAGCCGAAACGGGTCGTCGTCGCCATCAATCCCTCGGCATCGTTCGGCAAGCGCCGGGAGGTCGGTCCGGCCCTCGTGCAGACGCTCCGCGCGTCGGGGCACGAGGTCACCTCGCTGCAGGAACCGGACTGGGAGTCGCTCGCGGCGTCGGCCCGGGCGGCCGTCGCGAAGCGCCCGGACGCTCTCGTCGTCGTGGGCGGCGACGGGATGGTGCACCTCGGCGTCAACATCCTCGCGGGCAAGCGGGTGCCGCTCGGGATCGTGCCCGCCGGGACCGGCAACGACATGGCGCGCTCGCTCGGCATCCCGTACGAGAACGCCGAGGCCGCGATCCGTGCGCTCGGCGACGCGCTGAGCCGCGATCCCCGCACCATCGACGCCGCCAGGGTGCGCTGGACCGACCCGGATGGCATCCCCGACGAGCGCTGGGTGGCGTGCGCGATCAGCGCCGGCTTCGACGCGATCGTCAACGAGCGTGCGAACACGATGCACCACCCGAAGGGTCCGAGCCGCTACACGATCTCGATCCTCGTCGAGCTCGCCCGGCTGAAGCCGATTCCGTACCGGCTGACGCTCGACGGCCGCGTGATCGAGACCGACGGCTCGCTCGTCTCCCTGGGCAACGGCGTCTCCCTCGGCGGCGGCATGAAGGTGACGCCCGACGCGCTGCTGGACGACGGCCTGCTCGACGTGATGATCGTGCAGCCGCTGACGAGGGTGAAGTTCCTGCGGCTGTTCCCGAAGGTGTTCTCGGGCCGCCACACGACGCTGCCGGTCGTGCGGATGGAGCGCGCGCGCCGCATCCGGATCGAGGCTCCGGGCATCATCGCGTACGGCGACGGCGAGCGGCTGGGGCCGACGCCGGTCGACATCGAGCTCGTGCCGGGGGCCCTCCGGGTGCTGGCCTGAGCGGCCCGCGCGACCTGTATACTCGGTCGAGTTGTCGTGACGGCCCCATCGTATAGTGGCCTAGTACGCCGCCCTCTCACGGCGGTAACGCGGGTTCGAATCCCGCTGGGGTCACCACTTCCCTGACAAGCCCGGTTCTGCCGGGCTTGTTCTGTGATCGGCGTCGCCCGCCGATCCGGATGCCGTGCTGAGGGTTCGCACCCTCACCGATCCGACGACTCGGCGCGGTGTCGCCGGCCGGCCCTACGCTGAGCCGGTGACCCGCCGCGGCATCGTCCTGTTCGCCGCCCTCGGGATCGCGTGGGGCATCCCGTATCTGCTCATCAAGATCTCGGTCGGCGAACTCGATCCGGCGATGGTCGTGCTCGGCCGCACCGCCATCGGCGCCCTCTTCCTGCTGCCGCTCGCCTTCGCCCGGCGGCAGGTGCTGGTCGTGCTGAAGCGCTGGCGGCCGCTGCTGGCCTACACGGCCCTCGAGATCGTGCTTCCGTGGTTCTTCCTCAGCGCGGCGGAGCAGCGACTGCCGAGCTCGACATCCGGGCTGCTGCTGGCCGCCGTGCCGCTCGTGGGGGTCGGCGTCGCCTTCCTGTTCGGGCGACCGGCGCGGCTCACCCTGCTCAACTGGCTCGGCATCCTGGTCGGCATGCTCGGCGTCGCGGCGCTCGTCGGGCTCGACGTCGCGGGCTCCGACCTGGTGGGCGTGCTCGAGATCGTCGTCACGGTCGTCGGCTACGCGTTCGGCCCGGCGATCCTGTCCAAGTGGATGTCGGACCTGCCCGGCCTCGGCGTCGTGAGCGTCTCGCTCACCCTCACCGCGATCGTGTACCTGCCCGTCGTGGCGCTGACCGGCGGCTTCCCGGCGCAACTGCCGTCGCCGCCCGTCGTCGTGAGCATCATCCTGCTGGGCGTGGTGTGCAGCGCGGTCGCGTTCCTCATCATGTTCGCGCTCGTCGGCGAGATCGGGCCGGTGCGGATGACGACGATCACCTACGTGAATCCGGCCGTGGCGATCATCGCGGGGGCCCTCGTGCTGCACGAGCTGGTCACGGTGTGGACGATCGTGGGGTTCGTGCTCGTCGTCGGCGGGGCGTTCCTCGTGACCTGGCATCGCGCGATCGCGCCCCCGGATCCCGAGGCGCCGCCGGCCGAGCTCGCGCAGTAGCGGCGGCTACTCCGTGCGGGTCCAGTGCTCGCGGCCGAACAGCCGCGCGAGACGCGCGGTCAGCGACGTGCCGGTCGCCTGGAGCGCCTCGACCTCGTAGATCGGCTCGCCGTCGGGTTTCGGGAGGTGGGCCGCGTCGTCGTCCGCGATCGTCGTGGTGACCTTCGCGGCGGTGATCGCGTCGATGCTGTCGCGGCCGACGAACCGGATGCCGTGCGGCGTGTGCAGCACGATGCCGTCGAAGAAGTCGAGGTGGTCGTCGGCGAGCACGTGGGCGACCGTGCCGAGCTCGGCGCCGTGCGCCGAGACGACGCGGGTGCCGGGCCGCAGGGCTTCGTACGAGATGGGGGTGTCGTCGGCCATGGCTCCGAGGCTAACCCGCTCGCGCCAGGGGCGTAGGGTCGCGGCATGCTTCCCACGGCGATCACGCTCCCGGGCGGGACGGACGGGCTCTGGACCCTGTTGTTCGTGCCCGTCTCGATCGCGCTCGCGGCGATCGGCGGGGTGATCGGCATCCTGCTGACTCGGCGCGGGGAGGCATCCGGCGGGTCGGAGAAGGAGCGGTCGTGATGCAGGCCGGCCTCGCGCGGCGGATACGACGCCGCTAGCTTGGGCGCTGAGCCGGATCCGTACCCCGGCGAAAGGGGTGCCCGATGGCAGGCAGGCGACCCGGAGGCGTGACGCTCGTCGCGGTCCTCGTGGTGATCAACGGCGTCCTCGAGATCCTCGCCGGGGTGCTCGGATTGGCCGGCGTCGCGCTCGCCGGCGTTCCGCTGCTGGCGTTCCTGCCGATCATCCCGCTCGTGCTCGGCATCCTGACGATCCTCGTCGGCATCAGCCTGCTGCGCGGCGGGCAGATCGCCCGCGGCATCACGACCGTCGTGCTCGTGCTCGACCTGGCGTTCGCGATCTTCGCCATCGTGCAGAATCTGGGCTCCGGCAACGTGTGGAGCGGCGTCGTGTCGGGTGTTCTCGCGCTGATCGGCATCATCCTGCTCTGGACCCGGCGGGCGTCCGAGTTCTTCCGCGACTGACGACGCGGCCCACCCCGCGCACGTCGGCGGTCCGCGCGACAATGGCCGCATGTGCGGCCGGTTCGCGATGGACAAGGAGACGAACGACCTCATCGAGGAGTTCGTGCTCGACGGCAACGACTACCGCGACTGGAGCGTCTCGTATTCGATCGCGCCCACCGACACCGTGCCGATCGTGCGCGAGCGCCGCGACAAGGACTCCGGTGAGGTCACCCGCACCGTCGAGCCCGCCGTGTGGGACTTCCACCCCGCGTTTCTGAAGGACTCGAAGCGCCCGAACTTCAACGCGCGCATCGAGACGCTCGCGACCAACGGGCTGTGGAAGCGCGCGTTCGCGAGCTCGCGCTGCCTCGTGCCGATGCGGGGCTACTACGAGTGGTCCGAGCGCGACGGGCTCAAGATCCCGCACTTCCTGCACGGCCCCGACGACCTGCTCGCGGCGGCCGGCATCGTCGCGGTGCGCAAGGTCGACGACGAGTGGATCGTGTCGACCGCGATCGTGACGCGCGAGGCGCGCGACACCTCCGGCGCGGTCCACGACCGGATGCCCGTCTTCCTCCCGGCGGACGACTGGGCCGACTGGCTCAACCCCGCCCCCCTCGACGCCCCCGCCATGGACGAGACGATCGTCCGCATCACGACCGCCTCCGAGCGGATGGCGCGCGAGGTGACCGAGTACGAGGTCGACCGCCGCGTCAACAACTCGCGCACCGTCGACCCCGCCGACCCGACGCTCGTCGCTCCCGTCAGCGCCTGAGAGATCCCTCATCGCGATCGCCCCTCTTCGGGGGTCGGCGGCGACGCGGGGACCGTCGTAGCGTGGCATCTACATAGGGGGGACGAGGGTCCGCTCACCACGGATCCCCTCGCAGGGCAGCCAGGGAATGCCCGACACCCGACGGCCGCCCTCCGCGCGATGCAACCACCGGCGGATGGGCGGCCGTCGTCACGCGCTTGTCCACAGTCGGGCCGCGACCGGGGTCCTACATACAGCGCCCCCTAGACTGACGCGCAGCGAAGGGGAGTATCCCACCTCGTCGCGGCCGTCATCACGGGTGCCGAAGGCGTCATCCCGGTCGCGATCGGCCGCCCGGCAGGGCGGACGCGGGAGAGACGTTCGGGTCGTTCGACGTTCCCGAAAGGTCCTCCCATGCAGATCCCGTGGTGGTTCGAGGTCGGCGCGCTGGTCGTGCTGCTGCTCGTGCTCGCCGTCGACGTGTTCCTCGCCTTTCGGCGCCCGCACATCCCGTCCACGCGCGAGTCGGCGCTCTGGATCGGCGCCTACGTCGCGGCCGCGCTCGTGTTCGCGGCGGTGCTCTGGGCGATCGGCGACGCGGAGCAGGCCGGCCAGTTCGTCGCAGGATGGCTGACCGAGTACAGCCTCTCGGTCGACAACCTGTTCGTCTTCCTCCTGATCATGAGCCGCTTCGCGGTGCCGCGCCGGTACCAGCAGGAGATCCTGATGGTCGGCATCGTGCTGGCGCTGGTGTTCCGGGGCATCTTCATCCTGGTCGGCGCGCAGCTCATCGAGCACTTCAGCTGGATCTTCTATCTCTTCGGCCTGTTCCTCGTGTACACGGCGATCAGCCAGGCGGTCACCGGCCACGAGGACGAGAAGGAGAGCGAGGGCCGGCTGATCCGCTGGCTCCGGCGGCGCATCCCGGTCACGGAGCGCTTCGAGGGCGCGCGGCTGCGCACCCGCATCGACGGGCGCCGGATGTTCACCCCCGCCCTGATCGTGTTCATCGCGCTCGGCACGACCGACCTGGTCTTCGCTCTCGATTCGATCCCGGCCATCTTCGGGATCACGCAGGACCCGTTCCTCGTCTTCGCCGCGAACGTGTTCGCGCTCATGGGGCTGCGGCAGCTCTACTTCCTGCTCGGCGGCCTCGTCGAGCGGCTCGTGTACCTCAAATACGGCATCGCGGTCGTGCTGGCGTTCATCGGGGTCAAGCTCTTCCTGCACGCGCTGCACGAGAACGAGCTGCCGTTCCTGAACGGCGGGCGCGGCTTCGCGTGGGCGCCCGAGATCCCGACCGTCGTCTCGCTCGGGGTCATCGTGCTCGCGATGGCGCTCGCGGTCGTCGCATCGGTGGTCCGGATGCGGGTGCTCGCGCGGCGACAGAGTGACGCCCCAACCCCGTGAGCGCCCCAGCCCCGTGAGCGCCCCAACCCGGTGAGCGCCGCAGCCCGTGAGCGCCTACGTTCGCATCATTCTGGCGCGATAGCACGTGCCCGCCTGATGTGAACGTAGGCGCTCGGCCGGGGGTGGCATCCGGACTGCTCCGCTACCCTGACCGGGTGCAGCGCGACCCCGCCGCCCCTCCCGAGCTCGACGGCTACACGGCCGTCCGGGTGCTCGGGCTCGGCGGGTTCTCCGACGTGTTCCTCTATCAGCAGGAGCTGCCGCGGCGACAGGTCGCCGTGAAGGTGCTCACGGGGGTGCTCACCGATGCCGTGCGCACCGCGTTCGTGCGCGAGGCCAACCTCATGGCGGCGCTCTCGACGCACCCCTACATCGTCACCATCCATCAGGCCGGGATCGCTCGCGACGGGCGTCCCTATCTCGTCATGGAGTACTGCTCGCGCCCGAGCCTCGCCGAGCGGTACAAGCGGCAGCCGCTGTCGATCGCCGACACGCTGCGCACCGGCATCCGGATCGCGGGGGCCGTCGCGACGCTGCACGGCGCCGGCATCCTGCACCGCGACATCAAGCCCGCGAACGTGCTCACCAACGACTACGGCTGGCCGGCCCTGACCGACTTCGGGATCGCGACGGCGTTCGGACCCGGCGGCGCCGGCGCGGGAACGGTCGGGCCGGCCGGTGCCGGTTCCGTGGCGGGCGGAGGCTTCGACGCGACCGGGGGCACGGGCACGATCGGGCTCAGCGTTCCGTGGTCGCCGCCCGAGATGTTCGTCGACGTGCCGGACCCGGATGTGCGCTCGGACGTGTTCTCGCTCGCCGCGACGCTCTACACGGTGCTCGCCGGCCGGACGCCGTTCGAGATCCGCGGCGGCCCGAACGGCCAGCTCGACCTCATCTCGCGCATCGAGCGCGGCGAGGTCACGCCCATGTCGCGCACCGACGTGCCGGTCTCGCTGCTCGCCGCGCTCGCCCGGGGCATGGCGCCCCGTCGCGAGGATCGCTGGCCGAGCGCCCTCGAACTCGCCCGGGCGCTGCAGCGCGTCGAGCTCGAGCTCGGCTACGCCCCGACCGGCATCGAGCTGCCGGGCGCGGAGGCTCCCTCGCGGCGCAGCGATCCGGATGACGACGGTGGCGACGGCGACGAGAACGCCACCCGGGTGCGCGCGATGCCGACCGTGATCGCGCAGCCCGCCGCACCGCCCGCACCATCCACGCCGCCCGCGCCGCCTCCGACGGCCGTTGCGCCCGCGGCACCCGCGCCGTCGGGGGTGGCGGACCTCCCGCGGCGCCGCGCGCGCATCGTCGGGATCGTCGTCGGAATCCTCGCCGTCCTCGCCGTGGGCGCCGTCGTCGTCGCCGTGCTGATCGCGGGGCTCCCGCACGAGACCGCCGCGGGACCCGGCAGCTCGCCGACGGGCGGCTCCGCGATCGGCCCCGGACTTCCTCAGCCCACGAAGGGCGCGGCCGCGGTCTCGCCCGACGGCACGGAGGTCACCTTCACCTGGACCAACCCCTCGCCCGAGAAGGGCGACGTCTACTACTGGGCCCGCTCCGAGTCGCCCGACGACCGGCAGGTGACGCCCCACACCCGCGTCGTCGTGACCGGCGTGGTGCCCGGCAGCCGGGTCTGCATCGACGTCGCGCTCGGGCGCTCCGGCCGCACCTCGGCGCCCGAGAGGATCTGCACCCGGCCCTGAGCCTGAGGATCGACCGCGTCACGCGTGAATCGCTCATGTTACGGTGAGTCGGCCCCGCGGCGACCACCCATCGGGGGCCATCGGCGGAGGCATTCGGAGGTCGGCGGCGTGTCGCTCGTCAAGTCCGTCGTCCGCCACAAGAGGGGCGTCTGGTCCGGGATCGTGGTCGCGGGCCTCGCCGCGATCCCCATCGCGTTCGCGGTCATGCATCAGGGCTTCCCGGTCACCGACGTCACGCTCGACGCGAAGGACGTGTGGGTCACCAACGGCCATTCGC
This sequence comes from Pseudolysinimonas kribbensis, assembly GCF_039531715.1. NCBI lineage: Bacteria > Bacillati > Actinomycetota > Actinomycetes > Micrococcales > Microbacteriaceae > Pseudolysinimonas > Pseudolysinimonas kribbensis. The sequence continues at coordinate 294,815 of NZ_BAAAQO010000003.1, forward strand.
TGCAGGGCGGGCGTCTCGACCGGCAGATCGAGGAGCTCGACGGCGCCGTGAGCGGCGCCTCGTCGGACCTGGATGTCGCCCAGAACGGCTCGAGCGTGTTCCTGTTCGATCCGAGCCGGGGCGACATCTCGCGCATCGATCCCGCCTACACCGAGCTCGTGGAGCCCGCCAAGATGCCGGCCGGGTCCCACGTCGCGCTGGGCGGCGACACCCTCGCGATCACCTCGCCCGACGGCAGGCTCTGGGCGATCGACGTGGCGAACGGGCTGACCTTCGACCCGTCGCAGCGGCCGGCCCTCAAGCTCGGCGCGGGCGGGCAGGCCGTCGTGACGGCATCCGGAGCGGTCGTCGCGATCAGCCCGAAGGACCAGGAGATCTTCCGCATCGACACACCCGGTGGCCCGGCCACCCAGCGCGGCATCGCGGTGCCGAGGAACGCCCAGCTCGCCCCGGCCGGCGACCGGGCGGTCGTGTTCGCGCCGGGCAGCCGCAGCCTCGAGCGCGACGACGGCACGACCATCCTGCTGCCTGTCGCGGCGCAGCAGCTGCAGCTGACCGGCGACTCCGACGAGGTCGCCCTCGCGAGCGGCGACCGGCTGCTCATCGCGCAGCTGGGCGACGGATCCGTGCGCAGCGTCTCGGCGAAGCTCGCGCGTCCGGTCGGCGACCCGAGCGGGATCACCCGGCCGGTCGTCGTCGCGGGATGCGTCCACGGCGCCTGGGCGGGCGCGCAGCGCTACCTGCTCGCCTGCGACGGCGCGAAGCCGCGCGCCGAGGACATCGATCAGGCGACGCAGGGCAAGCGTCTCGAGTTCCGGGTCAATCGCGACGTGGTCGCGCTCAATGATCTCGACACCGGCAACGTCTGGCTGCTCGACGATCAGATGCGGCTCGTCGACAACTGGCAGCAGGTCACGCCGCCCCAGCAGGACGACAGCGACAAGGGCCATCACAAGGCCAGCACGCAGTCGTTCCAGGACACGCTCGCCCAGCGCAGCGCGATCAACCGCCCGCCCGTCGCGCGCGACGACGATCTCGGCGTCCGGCCCGGACGCACGACCGTGCTCGCGGTTCTCGACAACGACACCGACCCCGACGGCGACGTGCTGACGATCCCGCGCTTCACCCCGATCCCCGCCACGCAGGGCGAGATCGACGTGATCGACAGCGGCCGGGCGCTGCAGTTCACGCCCGCGGCGGGGGCGAGCGCGGCGTCGTTCCATTACACGGTCGATGATGGCCGCGGCGGGGTGGCCGAGGCCGCTGTGACGCTGCGGATCGTGCCGGAGACCGTGAACACGGCGCCGGTCGCGGTGCGCGACGCGGCGATCAGCGTCGAGACGGGCGGCACGATCAGCTACAACGTGCTGGCCGACTGGCGCGACCCGGACGGCGACGACATCTACCTCGACTCCGCCACGCCGACCAGCTCCGACCAGGTGCGGTTCACCCCCGACGGCTTCCTCACCTTCCAGAGCCTCGGCGGCCAGACCGGCGCCAAGGAGGTGCAGTTCGTCGTGAGCGACGGACGGCTCCAGACCAAGGGCACGCTCGAGGTCGACGTGCAGCCGGCCGGCAAGCTCGGCCCGGTGGGCACGCCCGACTTCGCCCAGGCGTTCCGGGGCAAGCAGATCGAGATCTCGCCGCTGGTCAACGACGTCTCGCCCGACGGCGGCGCGCTCGATCTGCTCGGGGTCAGCGAGACGCCCGGCGGGGTGCAGGTCGTGCCCAACCTGCAGAAGGGCACCATCAGCTTCACCTCGGCCACCGTCGGCACGTACTACTTCAAGTACCAGCTGGCCGACGGCGCGGCCTCGAGCGTCGGGCTCGTGCGGGTCGACGTGCTGCCCGACCCCGACCACCCCTCGCCGCCGATCGCGGTCAAGGACACCGCCTTCCTGCGCGCCGGGCAGCCGACGAGCGTCAAGGTGCTGCTCAACGACGTCTCACCCGACGGCAAGGTGCTCGCGGTGCAGTCCGTCGACACCTCGCAGACCGACCCGGCCGTGAGCGTGGAGGTGCTGAGCAACGCGGTCATCCGCATCTCCAGCTCGGCCGCGCTCGCGACGCAGACGCAGTTCCGCTACACGGTCTCGGACGGCGAGCAGACCTCGACCGCCGGCGTCACGATCGTGCCGGTGCCGCCGATCGTCAATCGCCAGCCGCCCGTGGCCGTCGACGACAAGGTGCTCGTGCGGGCCGGCGACATCGTGAGCGCCGACGTGCTCGCGAACGACTTCCACCCCGATCAGGCGCAGCTGATCCTCGAGCCCGACCTGGTCGACACGAGCGACAAGGGCGACGGGCTCGCGTTCGTCGGCGACGGCAAGGTGCGCTACCAGGCGGGCACGACCCCCGGGGAGTACAGCGTCGTCTACCGCGTCACCGATCAGTACGGCGAGACGGCGACGGCGCGGGTCGCGTTCATCGTGACGGCTCCGGATGCCAAGACCGACCAGGACCCGGCACCGGCGCCCCTGATCGCGCGCGTCTTCGCCGGCGCCGAGGTGCCGATCACCGTGCCGCTGGACGGGGTCGACCCCGACGGCGACTCGGTCGTCATCGACGGCGTGCAGAGCCCCCCGCAGCTGGGCACGATCACCGGCGGCTCGACGACCGGATTCGAGTACCGCGCCTTCGACACCGCCGCGGGCACGGACGAGTTCACCTACACGGTCGAGGATCCGTACGGGCACAAGGGCATCGGCACGATCGACATCGCCGTCATCCCGCGCCCCGACACCGCCGGCGCGCCGAACGCCGTGGACGACGCCGTCACGATGAAGCCCGGCCGCACCGCGACCGTGCAGCCGCTGCTCAACGATTCCGACCCGAGCGGGTACCCGCTCTCGCTCACCGGCATCAGCGCCGTCGACAGCCACCTGAGCGCGACCGTCGATCACGCGAAGATCGTCATCGTCGCGCCGAAGACGACCGGAACGTACTCGCTGCGCTACGCGATCGGCAACGGGCACGGCGGCCAGGACACCGCCTTCGTGCAGGTGAAGGTCACGCCCGACGCGCCGCCGGTCTACCCGACGGCCGAGGACATCCACGTGCCGGCCACCTCGATGGTGAACAAGTCGAGCGTGCCGGTGAAGCTCGCCGGCTCGATCGCGAACCCCGCCGGCCGCGACGGAGATCTCACGATCGCGCTCGCGGGCGCGAACGCGGGGCTCGGCACGGTCGACCAGGCGACCCAGACGGTCACGGTGCGGCCCGCGGACCGTCGCATCGCCGTCGCCTACACCGTCACGAATCCGGATGACGACCTCACCGCGACCGCGTTCATCGTCGTGCCGCCGAAGCAGGTCGGCGCGGTCGTGCCGCCGCCCCACCTGAACCCGAAGGTGCTGCCGCAGTACGTCGACATGAACACGCCCAAGCAGTGGACCCTGGCGCAGCTGCTGATCGTGCCGTCGAAGCAGAAGGCGATCCTGATCGACACCGGCGACATCCAGGCGCCCAACTCCGACGGCTCGCCGATCGCGGTGGGCGACGACGCGATCCGGTTCACGCCGCGCACCGGGTTCCGCGGGCAGACGACGATCTCGTTCCGGGTCACCGACGGCACCTCGGCGACCGATCCGAACGGCCACCAGAACCTCATCAGTTTCCCGATCACGGTCGGCGACCCCGACCGGCTCGACGAGCCGCCGACCTTCGCCGGTCTCACGGTGCAGGTGCAGCCCGGCGAGGCGCCGCAGGTGCACGACCTGCGCGACGCGACCGAGCAGCCGAGCCCCAAGGTCGACAAGGGGCAGTTCACCTACACGGGCCTCACCGGCCAGACCGGCGACGTGACGGCGACGCTCGACGGATCCCGCCTCGGTGTCTCGGCGCCGCTCGGCACCCAGCCGGGCGCGCGGGCGACGCTGCATGTGGTCATCCACTACCGCGGCTTCACCGTGCCGGCCACGGTGCAGGTGAGCGTCGTGTCGTCGAACCGCCCGCGCACCCAGGCGAACGAGGACGACGCCAAGGGCCAGCGCGGCAGGACCGACACGGTGAACGTGCTGCGCAACGACACGAACCCGTTCCCCGGCCAGCCGCTCACGCTGACCGGCGCGCAGATCGAGAACGCGGCGCAGTCCGGCGCCTCGATCTCGTTCACGAAGGACGGCGACATCACGGTCCGGCCCGACACGTCGTTCATCGGCGTCGTGAGCGTGCTGTACACGGTGCGCGATGCGACGAGGGACCCGTCGCGCGACGTCACCGGCCGGCTGCAGTACACGGTCCGCGATGTGCCGGGCAAGCCCGCGGCGCCCACCTTCGTCGAGGGCGACTCCGCGGTGACGGTGCAGTGGCAGCCGCCCGCGACCAACGGCGAGCCGATCGACCATTACACGATCGCGTGCTCCGGACCCGGATGCCCCGCGACGACGACGGTGCCCGGATCGGACGCGACGCACCGGTTCTCCGGTCTGACGAACGGCGACGGCTACACCTTCCACGTCACGGCCCACAACGCGCTCGGCGACGGGGAGATCTCCGACGCGAGCGCGACGGCGAAGCCGTTCGGCGCGCCCTCCGCCCCGACGACCGCGACGATCGCGGCGACCTCCGACGGCTCGGGCAACGTGGTGCTCAGCTGGGACGGGGCGCAGGGCAACGGCCGCGACATCGCGGGGTACCACATCGTGCTCTCGGACGGCACGCAGCGCGACGTGGGAGCGGTCGCGACGGTGACCCTGCCGGGCCACGTCGGCACGCACTACACCTACACGATCCAGTCGAAGAACAGCGGCGGCCTGCAGAGCGCCCCGAAGACGTCGACGGGCAGCGCCGTGCCGACGCCCCGCGCACCCACCATCAGCGCGACGCAGAGCGGATCGAGCGTCGTCTACAACTGGGGGCCGGGCGCGAGCACCGAGCCCATCACCTACACGCTCTCGGGCGACGGGGTCGGCGGCGCGGTGTCGGCGCCGGGCAGCACGAGCTTCGCCGGCAGCTACGGCACGACCTACCACGTGACCATCACCGAGACGAGCGCGGGACAGACGGCGAGCGCCTCGGCCTCGGTGACGCTCGTGAACCCGTTCTCGATCCACCTCTGCTACGGCGGGGCGCTCAGCGGGGGCAACCGCCTCGGCGTGACGTGGACGAGCTCGCCGGACTCGTCGCTCGTGCGGTTCGGGCCCGACTTCCAGTCGACGGTGACGACGAGCCCCGGGACCGGCTCGGCGGCCTCCAACGCGTGGGCGGCCCGCAACACCGCCGGCGACCTGGGCCAGAACTTCCAGTTCACCTACAAGGGCCAGACCTACACCGAGAACTGGGGGAGCGCCCCGCCGTGCTGACCGACGACCGCCCCCTGCCGCCCGTGCCCCACCGATCCGGAGAGACCCGATGACCGATACCGCCCAGCCCGCGGCGAACGCGACGCCCGCGGCGACCGCCGCCGTGCCGCCCACCGAGGCCGTCACCGTGACCACCGAGCAGGCCGGCTGGTTCGCCGATGCGTTCGAGAAGCTCGTCGCCAACATCGACCAGGCGATCCTCGGCAAGCGCGACGCCATCCGGCTCGTGCTCACGGCGCTGCTGAGCGACGGCCACATCCTGCTCGAGGACGTGCCCGGCACCGGCAAGACCGTGCTCGCGAAGGCGCTGGCCAACACGATCGACGGCACGACCTCGCGCATCCAGTTCACGCCGGATCTGCTGCCCTCGGATGTGACGGGTGTCTCGATCTACGACCAGGCGAAGGGCCTGTTCGAGTTCCACCCGGGACCGATCTTCGCCTCGATCGTGCTCGCCGACGAGATCAACCGCGCATCGCCGAAGACCCAGTCGGCGCTGCTCGAGGTCATGGAGGAGGGGGTCGTCACCGTCGACGGCACCGGCCACGCGGTGGGCTCGCCGTTCATGGTCATCGCGACGCAGAACCCGGTCGAGCAGGCGGGCACGTACACGCTGCCGGAGGCGCAGCTCGACCGCTTCCTCGTCAAGACCTCGCTCGGCTACCCCGACCACGACACGACGGTCGCGCTGCTGCTCGACTCGGCCAACCGGGCCCGCGCCGCGAAGGTCGTACCGATCATCGCGGCCCGCTCGATCGCCGAGATGGCGCGGCTGACCGACGGCGTCTACACCGATCCCGCGGTCATGGACCACCTGGCGCGGATCGCCGCGGCTACCCGTGAGCACCGTGACGTGCAGCTCGGCGTCAGCATGCGCGGAGCGCTCGCGCTCGCCCGCGCTGCGAAGACGTGGGCGCTCGCGGCCGGGCGCGCCTACGTCACCCCGGAGGACGTGCGGGAGCTCGCCGTGCCGGTGCTCGCCCACCGTCTCGTGCTCGATCCGGAGGCCGCGTTCGCCGGCCAGAGCGCCGAGAAGGTCGTCGCGGGCGTGGTCGACGGTATCGCGCCGCCCGAGCTGCGGGCCCGGTAACGCCACCGCATGACCGCGCTGCGTTCGCTCCTCGGACTCGCCCGGCTCGCCGCCGGGCGGGTCGCCGCGGCGTGCGCACCGGTGGCCGGGATCGTCAGCCCGCTGGGCGCGATCGTCGCGCTCGCCGCGGTCGCGGCGGGGGTCGCGAGCGCGGTGCTCGGCTGGGCCGAGCTCAGCTACCTCGCCCTGACCCTGGTGTGCGGGCTCCTCGTCGCGGCGCTGTTCCTCATCGGCCGCGCGAGCTATCGCGTGACGATCGAGCTCTCGCCCCGCCGGGTGGTCGCGGGGGAGCGCGCGTTCGGACGGCTGCTGGTCGCCAACGCCGGGTCGCGGCGCGCGAGTGCGGGCCGGCTCGAGCTGCCGGTGGGGCGCGGACGGGCCGAGTTCGACATCCCGGCGCTCGCCCCCGGCGCGGAGCACGAGGAGCTGTTCGCCGTGCCCACCGCGCACCGCGCCGTGATCGTCGCCGGTCCCGCGATCGCGGTGCGCGGGGATCAGCTGGGGCTGCTGCGCCGCCGCGTGCGGTGGGCGGATCCGATCGAGCTGTTCGTGCATCCGCGCACCGCACTGCTGGCGCCGTCGGCCGCGGGGCTGGTCAAGGACCTCGAGGGCCGCACCACGCCGACCCTCACGAGCAACGACCTGGCCTTCCACGCGCTGCGCCCCTACGTGCCGGGCGACGATCGCCGCTACATCCACTGGCGCACGACGGCGCGCACGGGCGTCATCATGGTGCGCCAGTTCGAGGAGACCCGGCGCAGCGACCTCGTGCTGCTGCACCACGCCGAGCGGCGCGCATACGCCGATCCCGACTCCGACGATCCGGATGCCGAGTTCGAGCTGGGCGTGTCGGTCGCCGCGTCCGTGGCGGTGCAGACGATCCGCGACGGCACCCGCTCGCGCATCCTCGGCGAGGAGGCCGAGCTGCGCACCGCGACCGTCGGCGCACTGCTCGACGACAGCTGCCGGCTCGCGCCCGTGCAGCGCTATGCGACCCCGCGCGACTTCGCCCGCGCGGCGACGGCCCTGCTGCCGGCACCCGCGGTCGTCGTGTTCGTCACCGGATCGCGCACCCCGGTGGCGGAGCTGCGCGCCATCGAGACCGCCTTCCCGCCGGACACCGACCTCGTCGCGATCCGGGTCGAGCGCGGGGGCGAGCCGCGACTGCAGGTCGTGTCGCGGCTGCGGGTGCTGACGGTCACCGAGCTCGGCGACCTGCCGAAGCTGCTGCGGAGGATCTCGTGAGCCGCGCGCCGATGTCGTTCCGCACCTGGGTCGACGTCGTGGTACCGCTGCTGCTCGCGATGATCGGCGTGGTCGGGCTCGCCTCGAGCTATCACGATCTCGGCTGGCTCCTCGCCGGCGCGGGCGGGCTCGTCGTCGGCGCGGGCGCCGCGCTCGCCGCCCGAGCGCTCCGGTTCGGCGTGCTGCTGACCGTCGCGCTCGCGCTGGTCGCGTACCTGCTGTTCGGCAGCGCGCTCGCCGTGCCGGAGCAGGCGCTCGCCGCCGTCGTGCCGACGCTGACGAGCGTGCAGAGTCTCGGCGTGGGCGCCGTGTGGGGCTGGGCGGACATCCTGACGCTGCGGGCGCCCGTCGACCTGCCCGACTACGTCACGGTCGTGCCCTACGCCTCGGCCTGGGTCGTCGGGCTCGTCGGCTCCACCCTCGCCGCCCGCTGGCTGCCGCGCCGGCGCACCGCGGCACGCGCGTCGCTGCTGGTGCTCGGGCCGGCCGCGCTCTACGTCGGGAGCGTGCTGCTGGGCACCCAGCAGCCCTACTACCCGGGCGTGCGGGGCGTGCTGTTCGCCGCCATCGCGCTGGTCTGGCTGGGATGGCGGGGCACGACGGGTGAGCAGATCCGGGTCGAGCGGCGACGCGGCACCCTCGGGCGCCGCGTCACGGGCACCGCGATCGTCATCGGCGCGGCCGTCGTGCTCGGGGCCGTGAGCGGCTCGGTGCTCGTGCCGCCGCCGCAGGACCGCTTCGTGTTGCGCGAGAAGGTCGAGCCCCCGTTCCAGCCGATCGACGTCGCAAGCCCGCTGTCGGGGTTCCGGCGCTACTCCAAGATCGACGCGAACCGGACCATCTTCACGGTGCGCGGGCTGAAACCGGATGAGCGGCTGCGGCTCGCCACGATGGACGGCTACGACGGCCACGTCTGGGACGTCGCGGGTGCGCAGGTCGCGAGCGGCGGATCCGGCAGCTTCGAGCTCGTGGGCGGCGCCTATCCGGCTCCGCCGCTCGTGCGGCCGGGGGGTCGGCAGACCCTGACGATCACGGTCGGCGACTACGACGACGTGTGGATCCCGACGCCGGGCTACACGCAGGCCCTGACCGTGACGGGCCCCGGCGGCGCCGGGCTCGGCGACGCCGCGCGGCAGAGCCTGCGCTACAACGCCGCGACGGGGGGCACGGTGCTGCTCGGTGGCCTCGCCCGGGGCGACGCCGTGCGGATCACGGCGCAGACGCAGCGGGCTGCGCCCGACGACGACCAGCTGCGCAGCGTGCCGACCGCGAACGTGCAGCTGGGGCCGGTCACCGACATCCCGGATGTCGTGGCAGCGAAGGCGACCGAGTTCGCGGCTTCCGCGAAGAGCGCGATCGGGCAGCTGCGCAACATCGAGCAGACCCTGCACACCAAGGGGTACCTCTCGCACGGCACGTCGTCGGACACGGTCGCGTCGCTCGCCGGGCACGGCGCCGACCGCATGGAGCAACTGTTCTCGGGCAACGTCATGGTCGGCGACGACGAGCAGTACGCCTCCGCGATGGCGCTCATGGCGCGCAGCCTGCACTACCCCGCCCGCGTGGTGTTCGGCTTCGCCCCGAAGGTGCCCGACGGCGCCGACCCCGCGACGCCGCGCAAGATCACCGGCCACGACGTGAGCGCGTGGGTCGAGGTGGCGTTCCAGGGCGTCGGCTGGGTGCCGTTCTACCCGACGCCGACCCAGACCGATGTGCCGCAGGCGCTTAACCCGAAGCCCCAGACCGAGCCGCAGCCGCAGGTGCGCCAGCCGCCGCGCAGCAACAGCGACGAGAACGACCTGGTCACCAACGTCAAGATCGACGACGGCGACAAGAAGGACGTGTCGCTGTTCGGCCTGCCCGGTTGGGTGGTCGCGGCGGGACTCGGCGTGCTGATCCCCCTGGCGATCGTGCTCCTGCCGGCCCTCGTCGTCGCCCTGTTCAAGGCGCGCAGGATGCGGCGCCGACGCGCGGCGGCCCGCGCCCCGGACGCCGCCGCCGGGGCGTGGTCGGAGCTCGTCGATCGGCTCGACGAGCTCGGCATCGGGCCGCCTCCACCGGGCACCCGGGCACGGGTCGCGGGAGCGCTCGACGCGCGGCTGCGGGAGCTGCCGGCCGCGGGACGCGCGCCCGATGCCGTGGGAACCGCGACGGCCACGGCGACGCTCGAGCCCCTGGCCCGGCGCACCGACGAGCTCGTGTTCGCGGCCCGCCCGGCGACCGCCGCCGAGGCCGACGCGGTGTGGGCGGAGGCGCTCGCCGTCATCCAGTCGACCGAGCACCGCCTGTCCCGGGGGCGCCGTGTGCTGCGCCGGTACCGGCTGTCGTCGCTGACCGGCTGGGCGCGGCGGATGGCGGCGCGGGGCCTGGCCGCCGTGCCGAGGACCGGCGAGCCCGGCGGCGGAGCGCGATGAGCGCCCGCGCGACCGAGCAGCGGCTGACCGTCGCCGACGGCGAGCTGGTGCTGCGCGTGAGCGTCGCCTCCGATCGCGGGACGGTTCGTGCCGTCAACGAGGACGCGGTGCTCGCAGAAGCGCCGGTGTTCGCCGTCGCCGACGGCATGGGCGGTCACGCGCTCGGCGACCGGGCCAGCGCGGCCGCCGTCGCCGCGCTGCGCGCGGTGCTGCCCGCCGACCGGCCGGCGACGACGTCCGAGGTGCGGGAGGCCGTGCGGCGAGCGAACGCCGACGTGCGCCGGGTCGGCGGGCAGAGCATGGCCGGCACGACTCTCGCCGCCGTCGTCCTCGTCGACCCTGCGGCGTGGATGGTCGTGCACGTCGGAGACTCACGGGTCTACGGCTGGGACGGCCGCGTGCTGCACCGGCTGACGAGCGATCACTCGCTCGTGCAGGAGCTGCAGGATGCCGGGATCATCGATGCGGAGCAGGCGCAGCGGCATCCGGATCGCAATGTGGTGACGCGCGCGCTCGGGCCCCACGACACGGCCCTGCCCGACGTGCGGGTGCTCGACCTGCGACTGCCGGGCGACGAGCCGGCCCTGCTGCTGTGCTCCGACGGGCTCACCCGCGAGCTCGACGACGCGGCGATCGCCGGGATGCTCGCCGATGGTGCCGATGCCCACGACCTGGTGGAGGCGGCGGTGCGGGCAGGCGGCCACGACAACGTCAGCGCGGTGATCGTACGCCCCGAGTTCGCGGGACTGGCGGAGCCGCCCGTGGACGAGCAGACTCTCGACCGGATGCTGGGGACCGAGCTCGAGGACACGAGGCCGAGGAGGCATTCATGATCCTGAGGACGAACCCCGGGACGGGGGAATGGACCGTTGCGACGGTCGGGGATGCGGTGCTCGCCGTCGGCGACCCCGCGCAGATCGGCGACCTGACGGCGCGACTCGCGGGACCGGACGGGTTCCGGGCGGCGCTCGAGCGCCTGGTGAGCGGCGGGATCGCCGCGGCGCCCGACTTCGCCCTGATCGATGCGGCCGGCGGCATCGCGCGCATCGTGCTCCGCGGCGCGGCCGAGGTGGATGCCGGGGCCGAGAGGCTCTCGGGCGCGGGCGTCACGACGTGGACCGAGCGCGTGCTCGAGGGCGTCGACGAGCTGCGACTGAGGGTGCCGGGGTCGAGCTGGACCCTGCTGCCGGGCGGTCCGGCGGTTTCGGGTGTCGTCGGCCGGGCCGCCGAGCGGTTCGACGAGGCCGACGCGCATACGACGCTGGTGCCGGCGCGCGAGGAGCGTGCGGCGTCGCCCGCCACGGCTCCCGTCGCCCCCATCGCCGCGGTCGCCGCTCCCGCGGCGGCTGCCGCCGGCGCGCCTGCCGTCGAGGACGAGCCCTACGCGTTCCTCTTCGGCGACACGGTCTACCGCACGATCTCGGGTGACTCGGTGCGCATCCCGAATCCCGACCCCGCACGCCCCGGCGACCACGACGGGCGCACGGTGCTCGTGGACGAGCTGGAGGAGCACGAGCCGGCCGAGCCGCCGGCGGTGGCCGCGGCATCCGGACCGGTGCTCGCCCTCGAGCTGCCGGGCGGCGACGTCGAGCCGCTCACCCGTCCGGTCCTGGTCGGGCGCTCGCCGAGCGACCCCGGACACGACGCATCGGGCGGTCCGCCCCGGCTCGTCGTCGTGGCGGCCGGCGACAAGGACATCTCGCGCACGCACGCCCGCATCGAGGTGGCCGGCGGCGCCGTCGTCGTGACCGACCTGGATTCCAAGAACGGAACGAGCGTCACCATGCCGGGTGCGGCACCGCGGCGGCTGCGCGCGGGGGAGCCCGCGGTCGTGCTGCCCGACACGGTCATCGACCTCGGTGGCGGCGTCATGATGACGGTGCGGGAGACGGCATGAGCGGCCCCGCGTCGGCGCTGCCGGCCGGGACGGCCTCCCGCGGCGGGCTGAGCGGCGAGACCGTGCCACCGCCCCTCACCGCGCTGCGGGTGCGCTACGGCGACCGGAGCGCGGAGGTGCGACCGGGCACCGCGTTCTCGATCGGCCGCGACGCCGACCTCAACGTCGACGACAACCCGTACCTGCACCGCCAGTTCCTGCGCCTGCGCTCCGAGGTCGGCCTCTGGTGGCTCGAGAACGTCGGCACGTTGCTGTCGGCGACCCTCACCGACGGCAGCGGCCAGGTGCAGGCCACGCTCGCGCCGGGCGCCCGGCTCCCGCTCGTGTTCGACCGCGTGCAGGTCGTGTTCGGGGCCGGGTCGACGAGCTACGAGCTCGAGATCTCGAGCGACGCGGCGTTCTTCGGCCCGCCCGTGCTGCCCACCCCGCGCACCGTCGGCTCCGCGGACGAGACCATCGGCCACGTGCCGCTCACCCACAGCCAGCGCCAGCTCGTCGTCGCGCTCGCCGAGCCGCTGCTGCGTGGCGGGTCGACCGGCCGCGGCGAGATCCCGGGCTCGGCGGAGGCGGCTGCGCGTCTCGGCTGGACCCTCACGGCGTTCAACCGCAAGCTCGACAACGTCTGCGAGAAGCTCGACCGCATCGGCGTGAGCGGCCTGCGCGGTGGCCGGGACAGTCTCGCGACGAACCGTCGGCTGCGCCTCGTCGAGTACGCGGTGGCCACGCGCCTGATCACGGCGGATGACCTCGCCCTGCTCGAGCCGGCGACATGAGCGAGAACCCGTTCCTCCTGCCCGGCGCCCGTCCGGGCGGGGCGGGGACGCCGCCGCCGGACCAGCCACGGCTCGAATCCGCCACACGCCGGGTCCCCCGGGTGGATGCCGCCGTGCCGCCCGTGATCCTGCCGCCGGCTCCTGCGGCCGCGCCCGGGCCCGGTGCGCCGCCCGCGGCGGCATCGCCGCCGGCTCCCGCCGCGCCGGCGGCCTGGCGTCTCGTGTTGCCGGGCGGCGAGGAGATCGCCCTCGACCGCGCCGTGATCGTCGGGAGGGATCCCTCGCAGCCGGACGAGGCGCCGGATGCCCACCCGGTCACGGTCGCCGACCCGCAGAAGACCGTCTCGAAGACCCACGTCCTGCTCACGCCCGACCCGGCCGGCGTGCGCGTGCGCGACCTGCATTCGACGAACGGCACGACGCTCGTGCTCGCCGGGGGACGCGCCCCCGTGCCGGCCGAGGGCGGCCTGCTCGTCTCGCTGCCGGCCGACCTCGAGCTCGGCCGCTACACGGTGCGCATCGAGTGCTGACACGGCCATGGGGAGCGCTCCCCACCCCGCCGCCGCCCGATCCGGTGTTCAATGAAACGATGACCCCGCCGCGCCGCGCCCCCCGGGACGCCGAGCCCCTGGTGAGCGTCCGCACCGACCTCGGCCGGGTGCGCGAGGTCAACGAGGACAGCGTGCTCGCCCGCTACCCCGTCTACCTGGTCGCCGATGGCATGGGCGGGCACAGTCGCGGCGACGTCGCGAGCCGCACGACGATCGAGGTCATCGACGCCGCGATCCCGGCGGGTCGGCCCACCGCGGCGGCCGCGATCGTCGAGGCCGTGCACGCGGCCAACGCCGCCGTGCACGCGCTCGGGGCGGAGACCGTCTCGGGCACGACGCTCACCGGCATGGCCGTCAGCGTCTCGGCCGAGGGCGAGAAGCACTGGACGATCGTCAACGTCGGCGACTCCCGCGTCTACAGCTGGAGCGGCCGCACCCTCACGCAGCTGACGGTGGATCACTCGGTCGTGCAGGAGCTGATCGAAGCGGGCGAGCTCTCGCCGCTCGAGGCCGATCGGCATCCGGAGCGCAACACGATCACACGGGCGATCGGCCCGTTCGAGGAGGTCGAGGTCGACGTCTGGCTGCTGCCGTACGTCGACGGGCAGTCCTTCCTCATCTGCTCCGACGGCCTCACGAAGGAGCTGCCGCTCGAGCGCATGGAGCACATCTTCGCGGCGCACACCGGCGACGACGGCGGTTCGCTCGCGGATGCCGTGGTCGAGGCGGCGCTCGCCTCCGGCGGGCGCGACAACGTGAGCGCGATCGTCGTCGAGACCGGCGGCGGCGACGACGCCACCCGGGTTGGCACGGGCACGCGCGAGCGCCCCCGCCAGCTCGAGGACACCCTGCCGCGGGGCATCGGATGACCGCGCGGGTGGTCGCGGATCCGTCCGGGGCATGGCTCGCGGTCGTCGGGCCGGCCGGCGCGCTGCTCGTCGCGCACGCGGCGGAGCGTGCCGAGGAGCTGCTCGCGGCGCTCTCGGCGAGCGACCCGGTGCAGCCGGTGCTCGACGTGCTCGCGGGTTCGGGCGTCTCGGTCGCCCCCGACTTCGCCCTCGTGCTGACCGACGAGGCGGGACGCCCGCGGCACGCGGTGATCCGCGGCCACGCCGTGGTGCGGGTCGCCGGTGCGGGCGACGCGGTCGACGAGCTCACCGGGCGGGGCGCCCGCACCTGGATGGAGCACGAGGTGGATGCCGCCTCGGCCTCGCTCGTCGCTCCCGTCGCGTCGACCGGGGCCGCCCTCCCGCTCGAGCGCGGCGCCGTGCTCGGTGTCCGGATCGACGTGGGGGAGTCCGCGGCCCGGCCCGCGTCCGACCGCGCGCCGTCGCCCGCAGCTGCCGCGCATCCGAGCCCCGCGCCGGCCCCCGGTCCTGCCCCTTCGCCCGCCCCCGCGCTCATCCCGGCCGTCGACGAGCACACGATGGTCGAGCCCGACGAGGGGGGACTCGGCTACGACCGCCTGTTCGAGGCGACGATCGTGCGGCCGGTCGAGGCCGCGGCGGTGCGCCCCGAGCCGGTCGACGAGGAGGCCGACCCGCCGACGCCCGCGCCCGCCTCTGCCTCCGCGCCGGCCGCGCCGCCCCACGACGAGTCCGGCGCCGGCGCATCGGCCGACGACGAAATCGACGACGACGGCGACCACGACGGCGAGACGGTGCTGAGCGGAGACCTGCGGGGTCGCGCGACCCGCACCCGACCCGCGCCGGACGAGATCGCCCCTGCCGCCGCCGCGCACCGCTACGCGCTGGTCCTGCCCGACGGCCATCGAGAGGCCCTCGTCGGGGAGCTCATCCTGGGTCGTGCCCCGACCGCCCGCGTCGTCGACGGCCGGATGCCGCGCCTCGTCACGATCGAGGGCGACCCCGACGTCTCCCGCAGCCACGTGCGTGTGGCGCTCGAGGGCGACACGGTCGTCGTGACCGACCTGCGCTCCCGCAACGGCACCTCGGTCGTGCTGCCCGGCAAGCAGCCCCAACTGCTGCGCGCCGACGAGCCGACTCCGGTGATCCCGGGCACGGTCATCGACCTGGGCGAGTCGAAACTGCGCGTCGAGCGCGCGGACACGGGCGCGGGGGACGCCGCATGAGGCGGACCGCCTCGGCCGCCCCGGAGTTGCAGGGCTACGAGTACCAGCGCCTGCTCGGCGCCGGCGGCTTCTCCGACGTCTTCCTCTACCTGCAGCGGCTGCCGCGTCGCCCCGTCGCCGTGAAGGTGCTGCTCGCGGAGGAGCTCACGCCCGCGGCGCGCCGCGCTTTCGTCGACGAGGCGAACCTCATGGCGCAGCTCTCGGCGCACCCGTACATCGTCACCATCTACTCCGCCGACATCACGCCCGATGAGCGCCCGTACTTCGTCATGGAGTACTGCGCCGGCCCGAGCCTCAGCGAGCAGTACAAGAGGGAGCGGTTCTCGGTCGCCGATGCGCTGCGCACCGGGGTGCGGCTCTCGAGCGCGGTCGCGACGGCGCACGCGGCCGGCATCCTGCATCGCGACATCAAGCCGGCCAACGTGCTCACCAACGAGTACGGCTGGCCGGCGCTCACCGACTTCGGCATCTCGTCCGCGGTGGAGGAGCTGCCGATCCACACCATGACGGCCGGCATCCCGCGCGGCGACGAGACCGGCGGCACCGGGCAGTCGATCGGCATGAGCGTGCCGTGGTCGCCGCCCGAGATGTTCGACGACGATCCGGATCCCGACGTGCGCTCCGACGTCTTCTCGCTCGCCGCCACGATCTGGACCCTGCTCGCCGGCCGCACCCCGTTCGAGGTGCCCGGCCGGTCCAACGGCACGCTCGACCTCATCGGCCGCATCGAGCGCGGGGCCGTCACCCGGCTCGACCGGGACGACGTGCCCGCCTCGCTCGTCGCGGTGCTGACCAAGGGCATGGCCGTGCGTCGCGTCGACCGCTACCAGTCCGCGGTCGAGTTCGCCCGGGCCCTGCAGAGGGTCGAGCTCGAGCTCGGCTACGCACCGACGAGCATCGAGCTCCCCTCCATCGGCGGGGATGACGAGCCGGATGCCGTCGCCCCGACCGACGAGGCCCCCGAGACCCGGGTGCGCGGCGTGGCGACCATTCACGCGCAGCCCGCCGCGCCGGCGCCGACGTCGGCCGGCGCCGGGCATCCGGCCGCGGCCGTCGCCGCCGCGGAGCTCGCGCCCACCCGGGTCCGGGGTCTCGCCGTCGTGTCGCCCGAGGCGCCCGCCGCCGAGGCGCCCGCGTCCGCGTCGTCCGCTCCCGAGCACACCGTCATCCGCCCGCGCCCCGAGCCGGCCGCGCCGGCTCCCGATCCGTCGACCGCGGCGCCCGTCGAACCGCGGCCGGGCCGCCGCGTCCCGCGCCTGCGCGTCGTCCTCGCCGCCGTCGCCCTCGTCGTGGTCGCCGCCGCGGTGACGACGTCGATCGTGCTCACGGGGGGTCAGGCCGTCGATCCGACCCCGAGCCCGACCGCCTCCGGCTCGAGCGCCGTCATCGGCGGCGCGCCCGAGGCGCCGCGATTCGTCCGCGCGACGGCGAGCGCCGACGGCACGGCGGTCACCTTCACGTTCGCGCCGGTGAAGAACGCGGCGGGCTACCAGTGGGCGCCGGGCGAGAACGCGGACGCGAAGACCTCGGTGCGCACGCCGGTGGTCGTGCGGACCGGCCTCACCCCGAACCAGCGGGTCTGCGTCAGGCTCGACACGATCGCACCGGACGGCCGCACCTCCGAGGCGACGACGGGGTGCTATCCGTGACCAGCGCTCCGGCCATCGGCACGCTCACCGTCGACTTCATCGGCGAGGAGTACGTCGTGCAGCCCGGCGACGAGTTCACGATCGGGCGCGAGGGCGACCTCAGCATCGACGAGAACCCCTACCTGCACCGGCACTTCCTCCGCCTCGCCGTCGAGTACGACATGTGGTGGCTCTCCAACGTGGGCAGCCTGCTCTCCGCGACGGTGAGCGACGGCACCGGCCAGGTGCAGGCCTGGCTCGCGCCGGGCGCGCGGCTGCCCATCGTCTTCCCGGTCATGCACGTCATGTTCAGCGCCGGGTCGACCACCTACGACTTCACGATCCGCACCGAGGCCGACTGGTTCAACACGAGCACCTCGGGAGCGGCGCTCTCGAGCGCGACGACCGTCATGCCCGTGACGCTCACCCGCACGCAGCGCCAGCTCGTGCTCGCGCTCGCGGAGGGCGTGCTCACCCAGTCGGTTCCGGGTCGTGGGGCGATCCCCGCATCCGCCGACGCCGCGAAGCGGCTGGGGTGGTCGATGACCACCTTCAATCGCAAGCTCGACAACGTCTGCGACAAGCTCGACAAGCTCGGGGTGCCGGGGCTCCGCGGCGGCCCGGGCCGGCTGGCGACCGGCCGCCGGGCGCGGCTCGTCGAATACGCGATCGCGAGCCACCTCGTCTCGGTCGACGACCTGCCGCTGCTCGACGACGCCGGTTCCGAGTCGGACTAGCCCCGACGCGGTCTCGGCGCCCGCGTGGGGAGTGCTCCCCATTCGCCCCCCTTCGAGGGCCGTGTTAGCGTCGAGCGTCGTTCAGGGACGGCCCGAGAGTACGTCCGATGAGACCCGGGGGTTGCGAGTGTTGCGCTGGTTGCGCGGCTGGAGCCGCGCCCGCAAGGCGATCGGCTCGACCGCCGTGATCGCGGTGGCGGCCGGGGTGCCGCTCACCGTGGCGGCGCTGTACCACGGCTTCCCGGTGAGCGACGTCGACCTCACCCAGCGCGACGTCTGGGTGACGAACTCCCAGCAGGAGCTCGCCGGCCGGCTCAACAGGCAGATCGACGAGCTCGACGCGTCGGTGCAGGCGACGACCGCGTCGATGGATGTCGTCCAGTCCGGCCGCGACGTCTTCCTGATCAACCGCACGGCCCACACGCTCGAGCGGATCGATCCCGCCTACACGACGCTCGGCCAGCGCGCCGACCTGCCGAAGAACGCGGAGGTCGCGCTCGGCGGCTCGACCCTCGCGATCGTGGACCCCTCCAACGGTGCGCTGTGGTCGATCGACGTGAGCAACCAGCTGAGCTTCGACCCCGCCACCCGGCACCCCGACATCAAGCTGGGCGCGGGCGGGCACGCGACCGTCACGCCGACGGGCGTCGTCGTCGCGACCTCGCCGAAGAACCACGAGATCGTCACCGTGCCGCGGCCGGGGGCGCGTCCGACGACGGCCGGGGCCGACATCCCGGTCGACAATCAGATCTCGTCGGTGGGCGAGAAGGCGGTCGTGCTCGAGCCCGGGGCGAAGAAGCTCCTGGTCGTCGGCGG
This sequence comes from Pseudolysinimonas kribbensis, assembly GCF_039531715.1. Classification (NCBI taxonomy): domain Bacteria; kingdom Bacillati; phylum Actinomycetota; class Actinomycetes; order Micrococcales; family Microbacteriaceae; genus Pseudolysinimonas; species Pseudolysinimonas kribbensis. The sequence goes on from NZ_BAAAQO010000003.1 coordinate 313,361, forward strand.
CCCGACCGTCGAGCTGCCGGCTCCCGCGCTCAAGCTGCAGCAGGCGAGCGCGGCGCACGGATATGCGGTGCTCGAGGGGCGCGACGAGCTCATGGAGGTGCCGCTCGGCGGCGGCACGGTCACGCGGATCATGGCCGGCATCCCCGACTCGTCCTCCGGCAACGGGGCGATCGCCCCGGTCTGGGTCGATGGCTGCGCCCACGGCGCGTGGGGCGCCTCGCAGCGCTATCTGCTGGCGTGCGACGGGCGGCAGCCGCAGAAGGCGACGATCCACCAGAAGACCTCGGGCGACGAGCTCGCCTTCCGGGTCAACGGCCACGTGGTCGCCCTGAACAACCTCGACACCGGCAACGTCTGGGTCATGGCCGACTCGCTGCATCTCGTCGACAACTGGGACGAGGTCACACCGCCCAAGGAGCAGCAGAACGACCAGATCGACAAGACGAAGTCGAGCGTCGAGTCGTTCGAGGACACGCTCGCCAAGCGCACGAACGTCAACCACCCGCCGACCGCGACGCCCGACACGTTCGGCGTGCGTGCGGGGCGCACCACGGTGCTGCCCGTGCTCGACAACGACACCGATCCCGACGGCGACGTGCTGGTCATCACCGACTTCACGGCGATCCCCGACTCGCTCGGCCACCTGGATCCGATCGACGGCGGTCGCGCGCTGCAGTTCACCCCCGCGGCGGATGCGGCCGGCAGCGCGTCGTTCCGCTACACCGTGAGCGACGGCCGGCCCAACGGCACGGCGGACACGACCGTCGACGTCCACGTCGTGCCGCCGGATCGCAACTCGGCCCCCGTCTCGCATCGCAAGGCCGCCGTGAGCGTCGAGGACGGCCAGACGATCACCTACAACGTGCTGCAGGACTTCCGCGACCCCGACGGCGACGACATCCTGCTGCAGAACGCCGCGCCCGCGTCGCAGGACCAGGTGCGCTTCACGCCGGATGGCACGCTCACCTTCCAGTCCACGAGCGGCCAGGTGGGCCTCAAGACGGTGAACTTCACGGTCTCGGACGGGCGCGCCTCGACCACGGGCCAGCTCACGGTCGCCGTCAAGCCCGCCGGCTCGCTCGACCCGGTGGGAACGCCCGACTTCGGTCAGGGCTTCGCCGGCGACACGATCAAGATCTCCCCGCTGCAGAACGACACCTCGCCCTCGGGGCAGCCGCTCCAGCTGCTGGGCGTCAAGGACGTGCCGGGCGGCGCCACGGTCACCCCCAACCTCGACCAGGGCACGGTCGACGTGACATCGAGCCGTCCCGGCACCGTCTACTTCGAGTACGAGCTCGGGGCGGGGCCGAGCACCTCGGTCGGCATCGTGCGGGCCGACTTCGCGCAGCGGCCGCAGGACGCGATCCCGCCGGTCGCCGTCACCGACACCGCCTACCTGCGCCAGGGCCAGTCGAGCGAGGTGAGCGTGCTCGACAACGACGTGTCGCCCACCGGCAAGGTGCTCGCGGTGCAGTCGATCGACACGTCCGCCCTCGATCCGGGCGTCAAGGTCGAGGTGCTGAACAACACGATCGTGCGGATCAGCGACTCGGCGTCCCTCACCACGCAGACGCAGTTCACCTACACCGTCTCCGACGGCGACGCGAGCGCGGTCGCGGGCGTGACGATCGTGCCGGTACCGCCCGTCGTCGACCGGCAGCCGCCGATCGCCGTCGACGACCACGCCACCGTGCGCGCGGGTGACATCGCCACGGTCGATGTGCTCGACAACGACTCGAGCCCCGACCAGGCGCAACTGACCCTGCAGCCCCGGCTGGTCGACACGCACGCGGCCGGCGACGGTGTCGTGTTCGTCTCCGGCGACACCCTGCGCTACCAGGCGCCCAAGAAGCCGGGGGTCTATTCGGTCGTCTACCGGGTCGCCGATCAGTACGGCGAGGCCGCCGACGCGACGGTCGATCTCACGGTGACGGCCCCGGATGTCAAGGGCGACCGCGCACCGGTGCCCGATCCGCAGACCGCGCGCACGTTCGCGGGCGCGAAGGTCCGCATCGACGTGCCGTTGAACGGCATCGACCCCGACGGCGACTCGGTGACCCTGGTCGGCTACACGAGCGCGCCGCAGCTCGGCCGCATCGTCGAAAGCGCGAGCGACCACTTCACCTACGAGGCGTACCCGACCTCGGCGGGCACCGACAGCTTCCGCTATTCGGTGCAGGACGCCCTCGGCAAGACCGCGGTCGGCGAGGTGCGGATCGGCGTGATCCCGCGGGCGGCCGAGTCGCAGCCGCCGAACGCGGTCGACGACACCGTCTCCGTGCGACCCGGCAAGACGATCGCCGTCCAGCCGCTGCTGAACGACTCCGACCCCAACGGGTACCCGATCACGCTGGAGAAGAAGCTCACCCACATCGACAAGCACCTGAAGGCGCACACCGAGGGGGCGCGGGTGCTCATCGTCGCGCCCAAGACCCAGGGCTCCTACAACGTCGGCTACCGCATCACCAACGGCCAGGGCGGCGAGGACGACGCGTTCATCATCGTGCGCGTCGACAAGAAGGCGCCGCTGCAACCGCCGACGGCCGAGGACCGGTACATCTCGTCCGAGGACCTCGGCAAGAAGGCCCAGTACACGGTCGACGTGTCGCGCCTGATTCAGAACCCGAACGGCGAGAACGACGTGCTCAAGGTCAGCACGGTCGGGCCGAACGCCGGACTCGCCGACGTCGCCGGCCAGAGGGTGACCGTGCACGCCCAGGATCACCGCGTCGCCATCGCCTACAGGGTCGTCGATCCCGACGATCCGAAGCTCAGCGCCGAGGCGTTCATCATCGTGCCGCCCCGGGTCGGGTCGGACTACAGCCCGCCGCCGTACCTCAAGCCCGGCACGCACCCGGTCGTCCCGCAGGACGGCTCGAAGCAGTGGGATCTGAAGGACATCCTCGTCGTGCCCTCGGGGAACCCGGTGACCCTCGCGCACCCGGACCAGGTGGCGGCGACGGGCAGCGACGGGTCGAAGCTGGTCGTCGACAAGAACACCCTGCGCTACGCACCGCGCAAGGGCTTCCGGGGCCAGACCGCGATCACGTTCCAGGTCACCGACGGACCGACCGCGACCCAGCCGACCGGCCGCGTCACGCTCATCACGATGCCGCTGACGGTCGGCAATCCGGACCAGTCGGACGTCGCGCCCTCGTTCACCGCCATGACGGTGCAGATCGAGGCGGGCGAGCCGGCCAGGGAGGTGGACCTGCGGGCCGCGACCGCCCATCCGAACCGGTCGGTGGTCTCGCAGTTCCGCTACGGCGCCCTGACGGGCGGCACCGATTTCATCCACGGCGACCTGTCCGGCGCGACGCTCAGCGTGTCGTCACCGCTCGGCACCCGCGTCGGCACGACCGCCGACCTGCACTTCACCATCGCCTTCCGCTCCTTCACGGTGCCCGGCACCGTGCACGTCGTCACGGTGCCCTCGACGCGGCCGCGCGCTCAGGCGATCGAGGACGACGTCAAGGCGCAGCGCGCCAAGGCCACCGCACCGATCGACGTCCTGGCCAACGACTACAACCCGTTCGCCGATCAGGGCAAGCCGCTGCAGCTGACCCGCGCCACCGTCGACAACTCGGCGCAGACCTCCGCCGCCGTGTCGTTCACGCCCGATGGCCACGTGACGGTCAGGCCCGACGCCTCGTTCATCGGAGTGGTGAGCATCACGTACACGGTGCGGGATGCGACCGGTGACGCGAGTCGCGACGTGACGGGCCGGCTGCTGGTGACCGTGCGCGACGTGCCGAGCCAGATCCAGCCCGCGCCGAATGTGCTGAGCGAGAAGGATCACGAGGTCACGATCGAGTGGAAGATCCCGGCGACCAACGGCGAGCCGCTCCTGGACTACACGATCCGATGGATCGGCTCCGACGGCGGCAAGTCCGGCGAGGAGTCCGTGGGCACCGGGAGCACGCGGGCGACCGTCACGGGCCTGGTGAACGGCGGCCATTACCAGTTCACGGTGTTCGCGCGGAACATCCTGGGCGACGGCACCCCCTCCGCGCAGAGCACCGTGGCGATCCCGTTCGGCACACCGACGCCGCCGACGACGGTCACGGCCACCCCGACGAACGACGGCTCGGGCCACGTGAAGCTCACCTGGTCGGGAGCCACCGGCAACGGGCGCGACATCACGACGTACACCTGGCGCTCGAACAGCGGTGCGACCGGCCAGTCGACGACGACGAGCGCGACCGCGAGGCTGGCCGTCGGAAGCAACTACACCTTCACGGTGACGGCCACCAACAAGGGCGGGTTGACCAGCAAGCCGAGCGTCGCGTCGAAGGCCGCGATGCCCGGCGTGGGTGCCCCGAGCAGCCCGCGCCTGAAGACCGGCGCCGACGGCGACAAGACGATCACGGCCACCTGGGGCGCCGCGACCACCTACGGCACCCCGGTGACCTACCACGTGATCATCAACGGCGACGACAAGGGGGTGCACAGTTCCGGGTGGCAGTTCAACGGCAACTTCGGCTCGAACTACACGATGGTCGTGCGCGCCGTCGCGGGCGGCTCCACCCATGACTCCGCCAAGTCGAACACGGTCTCGCCGAGTGACAAGAAGCCCGCGGCCCAGACGGTGAAGGGGCCGGAGTACAACGGCTACTCGGGCTGTCCCGTCAACTGCTACAAGGTGAAGGTCAACTACCAGGACTTCCCGTCGGGCACCTACACGCTGGTGATCTGGGACCGCGATGCGGGCCAGAGCTCCGGTCACTCGGAGTCTCCGTCGTTCTCCGCGCACATGAGCGGCAGCGGATCCGTCGTACTCGACTACACGTTCGGCACGGTGGGTGAGCACGACGAGATCTGGGTGCACATCTCCGGCAACGGAATCAACATGGACGCCACGCACTCCGGTGCCTGGGGATAAGGAGACCGCACACATGCCCGTCACCCAGGAGCAGGCGACCTGGTTCGCCGACGCGTTCGGCAAGCTCGTCGACAACATCGACAAGGCGATCCTCGGCAAGCAGCACGTCATCCGGCTCGTGCTCACCGCGCTGCTGAGCGACGGGCACGTGCTGCTGGAGGACTTCCCGGGCACCGGCAAGACGGTGCTCGCCAAGTCGCTCGCGAACACGATCGACGGCACGCACTCGCGCATCCAGTTCACGCCCGACCTGCTGCCCTCGGATGTCACCGGCGTCACGATCTACGACCAGTCCAAGGGCGTGTTCGAGTTCCACAAGGGCCCGATCTTCGCGTCGATCGTGCTCGCCGACGAGATCAACCGCGCATCGCCGAAGACGCAGTCCGCGCTCCTGGAGGTCATGGAGGAGGGCGTCGTCACGGTGGACGGCGTGGGCTATCCCGTGGGCTCGCCGTTCATGGTGATCGCGACGCAGAACCCGATCGAGCAGGCGGGCACGTACACGCTGCCGGAGGCGCAGCTCGACCGGTTCCTCATCAAGACCTCGCTCGGCTACCCGGATGACGCCACCGCGCTCTCGCTGCTGCTCGATCCCGGCGACCGGGCCCGCGCCAACCGGGTGCAGCCGATCATCGCGGCCGCCTCGATCTCGAGCATGAGCCAGCTCGTCGCCGAGGTGCACGTCGAGTCGAGCGTCATGGAGTACGTGAACCGCATCGTCGGGGCCACCCGCACGCGAGAGGACGTCACGCTCGGCGTCAGCATGCGCGGCGCCATGGCGCTCGCGCGCGCGATCAAGACCTGGGCCCTGTCGAAGGGCCGCGCCTACGCGACGCCCGACGACGTGCGCGAGCTCGCGGTGCCGGTGCTCGCGCACCGCGTCATCGTCGACCCCGAGGCGGAGTTCGCCGGCACGACCGGCATCGACGTCATCACGCGCATCGTCGCCGAGATCGAGCCCCCGGCCTACCGCGCCGCATGACCGCCGCCGCCGATCCCGCGCCGCTCGGGCGTGCGTCGCCGTGGACGGCGCGGGCCCGGGCGGCCGGAGACCGGCTGCGCACGGCCGGCCGGATCTCCGCCTACGCCGGACGTCGGGCCCGCACGGTGCTCGCGCCGCGGCTGGCGATCGTCAGCGGCCTGGGCTGGCTCGTGCTCGCGGCCGCGGCAGGCAGCGCCGTCGTCGGGTTCGTCCTGGGCTGGCAGGAGTTCGTCTACCTCGCGATCACGCTGGCGGCCGGGCTCATCCTCGCGGCCGCCTTCGTGTTCGGCCGCGGCAGCTATGACGTGCTGATCGAGCTCACGCCGCGTCGCGTCACCGCGGGCGATCGCGCGCTCGGCCGGATGGTCGTCGCGAACGCAGGTCAGAAGCGCTCGGCGCCCTCGCGGATGGAGCTGCCGGTCGGCGCCGGGCTGGCCGAGTTCGTGATCGGACCGCTGCAGCCCGGAGCCGAGCACGAGGAGCTGTTCGCGATCCCCACCAACCGCCGCGCCGTGATCGTCGCGGGCCCCGCCGTCTCGGTGCGCGGCGACCAGCTGGGACTGCTGCGGCGGGCGCTGCGCTGGACCGACCCCGTCGAGCTGTTCGTGCATCCGGTCACGACGCCGCTGGCTCCGTCGGCGGCCGGCCTCATCCGCGACCTCGAGGGCGAGACGACCAAGACGGTCGTCAACAGCGACATCTCGTTCCACGCGCTGCGGCCCTACCAGCCGGGCGATCCGCTGCGCAACGTGCACTGGCGCACGACCGCGCGCACCGGGCAGCTCATGGTGCGCCAGTTCGAGGAGACCCGCCGCTCGCGGCTGACGATCGTGTTCGACGACGCGAAGACGCATTGGGCCTCCGACGACGAGTTCGAGCTCGGCGTCTCGATCATGGCATCGCTCGCGGGGCAGGTGCTGCGCGACGGCAACCGGGTGAGTGTCGTGAGCGAGGCGCGCGAGCTGCGCACTCGCACGGTCACGACGATGCTCGACGACAGCTGCCGGCTGGAGCGGGTCTCGAGCGCGTTCCGCACGGTGCGGGAGATGGCCCGCGACGTCACCGCGCAGCTGCCCGACCCGAGCGTCGTCATCGTGATCGGGGGATCGCGCACGCCCGTGGGAGGGATCCGGGGGGTGCAGCGCCTGTTCGGGAGCGAGGTGCAGACGCTGGGGTTCCGGGCCGACCCCGGCGGCGCCACCCGCCTCGACGTGATCCGCGGCCTGCGCATCGGCACCGTGGGCGCCCTCGACGACCTCGGACGGCTCGTGCGGAGGCTCTCGTGAGCGCGGCGGGCGCGGAGTCGGGCGAGACCCGGGCGAGCACGCCCCGCAGCGCCGTCGCGCCTGCTGCGACCCGCGCCACCGGCCGGGCCGAGCGCGCCGCGCCGCGAGCGATCACCGCCCGCACCTGGACCGATCTGGCGGTGATCGCCGTGCTCACGGTCATCGGCCTGCTCGGCTTCGGGCCGGCGTTCCGCGATCTCGGCTACCTGCTGGCCGGCGCGGGCGGGCTCCTCGTCGGCGGCGCCGTCGCGGTGCTCGCCGCACGCTACCGGCTCGGGGCGCTCACGACGGTCGCCGTGGCGATCGTCGGCTACTTCCTGTTCGGCAGCGCGTTCAGCATGCCGACGATCGCGCTCGGCGTCGTGCTGCCGACGCTGCAGACCCTCTCGGGTCTGGCCCTCGGCGCCGTGTTCGGCTGGGCGGACGTCGTGACGCTCCGCCCGCCGGTGAGCCTGCCGTTCTACATCGACGTCGTCGCCTACGTGGCCGCGTGGCTCGTCATGCTCGTCGCCGCGACACTCGCCGCCCGGTGGCTCATCACCGGCCGGCGCACCGTGGCCCGGCTCGCGCCGGTGCTCGTCGGGCCGACGATCGTCTACGCGGCGGGCGTGCTGCTCGGCACCGACGAGCCGTATTTCGCGGCGGTGCGCGGTGTCGCCTTCGCCGCCATCTCGCTCATCTGGCTGGGATGGCGGCGCCCGTTCGGCGGCGGCGTGGCCGTCGGCGGGAACCGGATGCTGCTGCGGCGCAAGCTGGCCGGCACCGCGATCCTGGTGGCCGGCGCGATCGCGATCGGCGCGGGCGGGGGGGCGGTGCTCGCGCCCGCGTCCGCGCACCGGTTCGTGCTGCGCGAGCAGGTGCAGCCGCCGTTCGAGCCACTCGACTATCCGGCGCCGCTCGCGGGGTTCCGTCACTACACGAAGGACCTGCACGACACCGACCTGTTCCGGGTCTCCGGCCTGCACTCGGGCCAGAAGCTGCGGATCGCCACGATGGACACCTACGACGGCGTCGTCTGGGGCGTCGCGGGCGCCGAGCAGTCCACCGATGGGTCGGGCGAGTTCCGGCTCATCGGCCGCGACTTCCCCCGACCCACTCCCGGCATCACGAAGGGCGCGACGGCGCTGGATGTCTCGGTGCTCGGCTACTCGGACGTCTGGGTGCCGTCGACCGGCTACACGGGCGCGCTGACGTTCTCGGGGTCGCCGGCGGCGAGCCTCGAGGACGTGCGCTACAACGCCGCGACCGGCACGACGGTGCTCACCTCGAGCCTCCGGAAGGGTCAGCGGTACCGCCTGACCGCGCGGGACCAGCGCCTGCCCTCGGACGCGTCGCTGCAGCACACGCCGGTGGCGTCGATCCAGCTGCCGCCGGTCTCCGACATCCCGGACCCCGTGGGCGCCAAGGCGAGCGACATCACCAAGGACGCGCATTCGCCGATCGACAAGCTGCGCGCGATCGAGAAGTACCTGAAGTCCCACGGATTCCTGAGCCATGGCACGGCCTCCGACCAGTCGCCGTCGCGGGCGGGCGAGGGCGCCGACCGCATGGAGGAGATGATCTCCTCGGCCCACATGGTCGGCGACCAGGAGCAGTACGCGTCCCTCATGGCGCTCATGGCCCGCAGCATGAACGATCCCGCGCGCGTCGTGATGGGCTTCGCCCCCAAGGTGCCGTCGTCGGGCGGCCCGGTCACCGTCACCGGCGACGACGTGACGGCCTGGGTCGAGGTCGACTTCCAGGGAGTCGGATGGATCCCGTTCTTCCCGACCCCGACCGACACCGACGTCCCGCAGCAGCAGCAGCCGAAGCCGCAGTCGGTGCCGCAGCCGCAGGTGCGTCAGCCGCCGCGCACCCAGAACGACCACGACGACCTCGTGACGCCCGTGCAGATCACCGACTCGCACAAGAGGGACGAGGGGCTGTTCGCGCTGCCCGGCTGGGTGATCGGGCTCGCCCTCGGCCTCGTGACCCCGGCGGCGATCGTCTTCCTGCCGATGCTCGTGATCGGGTTGCTCAAGCAGCGCCGGGGCCGGCGTCGGCGGGCTCCCGGCGGCGACCGGGCGGCCGGCGGAGCGTGGGACGAGCTCGTCGACCGCCTGAGCGAGCTCGGCTACCCGCAGCCCGCTCTGCGCGCGACGCGGCTCATGGCGGCGGACGAGCTGGCACCGGCGACGACGCCGACCGTCACGGCGCTCGCCGAGCGCACCGACGACGCGGTGTTCGCGGGCGCCGCCGTGAGCGACGAGCAGGTGGCGGCACTGTGGAGCGAGGTCGACGAGGTGCTGGATGCCGCGGGCACCGCGGCCGGTCGCCGTCGCCGCCTGGTGAGCCGCTACCGGGTCGCGGCGGCCCGGCGCTGGGGCACGCGCGTCGTCGCGACCGCGACGCAGGCGCTGCCGCCCGGGGTCACCGAGCAGGCTGCCGACGTCGGCCGTCAGGCGGCCGCGACGGGACGGCGGATCGGCACCCGCGTCGCCGAGCGGGTTCAGACCGGTGTCAGCCGGGCCGCCCGCCGACCGCGCGACTGAGGGAACCGCCGATTGCGTCCCGGGAGAGACGTCAGACGAGGCTCTCGCCGGATCCGAGCGACTCGCCCGACCGCCAGAACTGGGTGCTCGCGACGATGCCGACGGCGACGAGCACCGCTCCGGCGATCAGCATGACCAGCAGGGCCGTTCCGGCGCCGGTCGCGCTGTCGTCCACGTCCGGCAGGGTGGTGGGGATCAGGCCGAACAGGAACCCGCCGATCCCCGCCGCCCAGATGTCGAGACGCCAGCGGTAGCCGATCCAGCGCCAGAAGACGCGCCCGCGCGCCGGGTCGCCGCCGTGCGGATGACGCGAGGCGCCCGAGCGCCAGACCGCCTTCTTCAGCAGCGAGACCGCGCCCCCGGCCACCGCACCGACCCCGACGGCGCCGTAGACGATCCAGACGGCCGCGAGATCGACGTCGGAGAAGGCGATGGCGGGCAGCACGAGCAGCGCGATCGAGACGAGCGCTCCCAGCACCAGCCAGAGCAGGTGCCAGCCCATCGGCAGCAGCCGGAAGCGGGTGACGATCGATGCGGTGGGGAGCGCCGTCGCGGGAGGAGCCGGATTCGCGCCCCAGCGGCCGCGGCGCAACTGCTCCCCGAGCACGAGGCATCCGGCGGCGACCAGCAGCAGGATGCCGGTCGCGATGCGGGCGAAGTCCGCACCGAGGAGCGTCCCGCCCACGAGCGCGATGAGCGCGAGCAGCGCCGCCACGGCCCCCGTGATCGAGAGGGTCGCCCCGGACCGCCGGTTCGACGCGGCCACGCGGGCGCGCCGCTCGGCCAGCTCGGCGTCAGACGGCCGGCGCGTCATCGAGAACGGCGATCGGCTCGGCCCAGGTGAGCGAGTCGACGATCTGATCGAAGAGCGCGGCCCACAGCTCCGGGTCGGCCATCATCGGGGTCGAGATGGTGAACTCCAGCAGGCGCGACGCGTCCGGGTATGGGATGCGGAACTGCGCGCGCATCGTCGGCGTCGACTGCGAGCCGATCTCCTGCGTGCCGAACTCGATGGTGCGCGCCGCGGGCCCCATCCGATGGGCGACGACCTCGGCGTCCGGGAATCCGGTTCGCAGCGCCTCCTCGATGCCGAGGGCGCGATCCGTCGCGGTGGGCGGCCACGCGACGTCGCCGCCGAGAATGGCGGCCGGGAAGGGCACGTCGGGCAGGATCTCCAGCGCCAGGTACATCGACGCGCAGCCGGCCTCCCGCGCGCGGCGCGCGGTCTCGTGCACCTGTTCCGTCACCTCACGGCGCTGACGGGCCAGCCGGTCGGCGCGGCCCATCTGCTTGCGCACGAGGGCCGTCACGCGACGCTTCACGTCCTCCTCGTCGCCGAGTGCGAACGCGAACCAGGCACCGGGCAGGATCAGCGTGTAGCCGCCGCCCGGCGCGGGAACCGATCGCACGTCGGCGGCGGATTCCTTCTCGCTCATGCCTCGCCCTCCAGCCGCACGTGGAGATTCAGCACGATCGACTGGGTCTGCTCCGGCATGTTCTCGAAGGAGCCCAGCCCCTGCGCCGAGAAGATGAACTGCACGGCCTGCGCCGCCCCGGGCGGATAGACCGCGATGACGACGCGCTCCTCGAGCAGCGAGCCTTCCGCGTCGTCCGCCTCCGGATGCGCCACCAGGTTGTGCGAGGCGACGACCTCGCCGGCCGGCACCGCGGACCGCCAGGTGCTCACGTTGTAGTAGAACTCGCCGTCCGTGGTGCGGTTCGCGTACGAGGCGAGGAAGCGCTCGTACTGGTCCGGCATCCCGATCTCGTCGAGCTCGGCCATCGCGAACACCATCGCCGCGTCCGCGTGCCCGCTCTCGGGCTCGCCGACCCAGACGGCGGCGCGGATGAGCGGGTCGTCCATGCCCACGAAGGCCGCGCGGGCCGACTCGAGCTCGCCGGTCAGGCGGGTCGCCGCATCCGGATCGTCGGTCAGGGAGGCGGCGAGCTCGCCCGGCCAGCTGCGGCCGCTGTCGTCGAGCGGCATCGGATACCACTCCTCGGGGAGCCCGAGGCGGAAGTCGGCGATGTCGCGAAGGGCTGCGGCGGGCATGATCACATCTTCCCGACGAAGTCCTTGACGTTGCCCGCGAGCTCGGGCACCTTGCTGTAGCTGCCGCCGGCGAAGCCGGCGCCGTCCTTGATCAGGGTGATCGGATCGTGCGCGCCGAGGTCCTTGCCGAGGCCCATGATCTTGTTCTCGGTCGTGTACATCTGGAAGCCGGTGAGGGCGACGGCCTTGGCCTTCATGCCGGTCGTGACGACGACGCGCGAGTCCTTCGCCATGTGCGCGGCCGAGAGCAGATCCTTGTTGAGCCCCGCCGCACCCTTCCAGTCGAAGGAGGGCTTGGGGAACGCGTTCTTGGCCGCCTTGCCCATGGCCTGGGTGAACGTGTACTCGCCCTTCTGGAACTTGCTCATGATGGCGAAGTCGTTACCCGAGCGGCGGAAGGGCTGTCGGAAGGCGTCGGTGAGCGGCTTGCGCACCGCCTTGCGCGCCGCCTTGAAGCTCATGAACTCCTTGCTGCCCTTGGTGACGCCCTGCAGCTCGCGCAGCTCCTTCGAGCCCTTCAGGCCGGTGGACAGGATCATCGAGCCCTTGAGCTCCTTGGCGGCCATCGCGAACAGCTTGCCGCCGAAGATCGTCAGCACGCACATGGCGGCGGCGCCCAGCACGGCCCACCAGGAGCCGTTGCCCTGCACCGCGGCGACGATCGACTCGACCAGCGTGATGAGCGCGCCGATTGCGGCGAGCACGAGCAGGATCTGGCCGAAGATCGGGATCCAGCCGAGGAAGATCGACAGGAATCCGGCCACGTCGCAGATGAACTTGACGACGTTCAGGATCTTGCTGCCCCAGTTGTCCCACCAGGAGTCCTTCAGGCCGTGCTCTTTCTTGCCGGAGACGACCTCCTTGATGAGCCCGATGGCCTTGTCCGCCGCGGTGTTCTTGAGGTTCTCGGCGTCGTGCCACTTCTGCTGGGCGGCGCGCAGGGCGCCGTCGGCATCCCCGGCCGCATCCGACGCCTGGGAGGCGGCCGTGGTCTTGTCGGACTTGTCGGCGTCGCTCGCGTCGTCGGCGTCCTGCTGGGCGGTCCGCGCGGCGGTGTGCGCGTGGTCGGCGTCCTGCTGCTTCTGCTCGATGTCGGGGATGGCGCGGTTCGCGTCCTCCTGAGCGGTGCGCAGCGACGACGCGTACTCGAGCAGGGCATCCGCGGTCTGCTGATAGCGGTCGTGGGCCTTGTCGATGTCGTCGGCGACGTCGTGCGCGGAACTGCGGACGGCGTCGACGGCCTTGCTCTTCATCGTGTCTTCGTCGTGGATCTTGCGCAGCGTGATCACGGAGCGCGCGATGGCCTCGCCGATGTGCTTGTAGTGGAGCGCCTTGGTGCGCAGCAGGTCCGGGTCGCCCTTCAGCGGCTTGTACTCGGTGTCGCTCATTTCGCGCCTCCGATCTTCTGCTTCTGCTGCTCGGTGTGGGCGTCCTCGAGGGCCTTGGCGAGTTTGCTGTCGACGGTGGTGAAGCCGTCGGTGATCGCGCTGATCTGCTTCTGCAACGCGTCGACGTTGGCGGTCATCTTCTTGCGCTTGTCGTTCCACTTGTGCGCGAAGTCGCGCACGCTGTCGTGGAGGGCGTCGTGGCCGGTGGCGTCGGCGACGTCGTCGCTGAAGTCGTCGGCGTCGGTGAACTCCTTGACGATCGCGTCGAGGTCCTTCTTGAGCTGCTTCAGCAGCGGGAGGTCGACGGAGAGGTCGGGGCCGGCCATGCGACGTTTCCTTTCTGGGTGGTGCAGTGACGTGGCGGACGGGTGCGGGGGCGACGGATGCCGGCGCCCCCGCGCGCGGCTCAGCCGCCGATGCCCTTGGCGAGCTGCTGGTCGACGTTCTGGAGGGCGTCGGCCGCCTTGGTCAGGAACTGGCTCATGCCGTCCAGGCCGTTGACGGCGTCGGTGGTGCCCTTGGTGAACTGCTCGTACGACGAGTGGAACGCGCCCGAGGCGGAGTCGGTCACGAAGCCGCCGTTGACGAGGTTGTTCACCAGCGTCTGCAGCTCGTGAAGCTTCGCGGTGATGTCGTCCTTGCCGGAGATGAGGCGGTTCGCCGCGTCGGTCATCTCCCCGTAGGTGACGTTCATGTTGGCCATGAGGGGTATCCCTTTCGGTAGTGGAGTCGGGCCGGGAATCGACCGCGTCTTGATGCCTTCGACGCTAACCCGGATGAGAAGGGCTCGGAATGGGGAGGACTCCCCATCGGCCCCGTCACCGGCTTCCGGGCAGGTCAGGAGGGCAGCGGCAGCTGCACCCGCGCGAACCTGCCCCGCGCGATGTAGACGCCCCGCCCCGGCGGGAACTCGTTCTTCTGCAGCCGGGGCAGGGCCGTCTTCAGCAGGATGTCGCCGTCGATCGAGTCGGGCTGCAGCAGCAGGCCGCGGCGCCCGTTCTTGAACTCGCCCATGAGCGGCCAGGACGATCCCCACGCGGAGGTCTCGGCCTCGGCGACCACGAGGTGCTCCGACTTCTTCGCCGCCTTGGCCAGCTCGACGATGGGCCCGTCCGCCGACGACTGCAGGAACTCGCCGAGCGACTCGATCACGACCGCGATCCGCCCCTCGGTGTCGTCGTCGGTCATGGCCTGCGCGAGCGCGCGGGCGAGCTCGGCCGCCTCCTCGGGCCTCGTCGCCGTCTCGACCCACTCGAGCGCCGCCGCGACCGGAGAGCGCCTGGACCCGATGTAGTACAGCCGGGTCTCCGGATCGAAGCGCTCGAGCGCCTGCGCGATCGAGATGAGCGACGTCGTGCGCCCGGAGGCCGGCGGCCCCGCGACGAGCACCGTGCCGCTCGGCTCGAACGGGTACGGGCCGAGATCGAGGTCGCTGATGCCGAGCACCGGGCTGCCGCCGAGCGTCGCCGGCAGTTGCGCCGCCGTGTACTCGGCGGGGAGCGAGCCGATGCCGGGTGCGGGCGTGACGCCGGCTCGGCGCATGGCCTCGCCGAGCTCCTTCATCGCGGCGGACTGATCGGCGACGATCGGGCTGCCGCCGAGCACCGCGATCTGGGTCTCCTCGCGATCGACGATGGCCCGCCCGGGCGCCGATGCGGGGGAGAGGATGTCGTTCGGCACGTCCAGCATCCCGTAGCTGTCGTCGGCCAGCCGCAGCACCACGCGGCGCTGGATGCTCGACGAGATCGAGGTCGGCACCGCGCCCGGCCGGTCGGCCGTGAGCGCCACGTGGATGCCGAGCTGACGCCCGTCGCCCAGGATGTCGCGGAAGACGTCGTACCACTGCGATCTCCCGGCGGGGATCTCGAAGTCCTCGCGGAAGTTGGGGAACCCGTCGATGAGCAGCAGGATGCGCGGGCGCCCGGCCTCGCCGGAGAGCGTGCGGTACTCGGTGATGTTCGCGGCGTTGCTGCCCGCGAACAACGGCCCGCGCTCCTCGAGCTCGTTCTTCAGCATCCGGAACAGCCGCACGACGCGCTCCGCGTCCTCGCCGGGGATCACGGCGCCTACGTGCGGGAGGTTCTCGAGCATCCGGAGGCTGCCCGAGCCGAAGTCGAGCGCATAGACCTGCACCGGCCCGCCGCGCGGCGTGATCGCCCCCGCGGCGGCGAGGGTGCGCAGCACCGTCGACTTGCCCGAGCCGCCCGTGCCGTAGATCGCGAGGTGGCCGTCGACGTCCGGCGTGAAGTAGACGGGCTGCTGCACCTGCAGGTCCGGCAGGTCGGTGACCCCGAGCAGGAGCTCGGCGTCGGTGCGCTGATGCAGCCGCGCCAGGTCGTACACCGAGGCGAGCTCGTCGAGCCACGGACGCCGGGGCGCCGGGATGGCCGCGGCGCCCGCCGCCTGGATCATCCGCGCGACGAGCCGCTGCTGGTCGGTCGGGCCGAGGTCGCGCTCCTCCTCCGGGGCCTCGCGGCGCGGCTCCTCCCAGCGCACCTCGCCGCCGAAGCGCAGCTCCGTGATCTCGACGTTGGCCTGCTCCGGTTCGCGGCTCGTCCAGCCGCCGGCGTAGGCGGACTGGAACATCGTGAGGCGGCCGGGGCCCGTCTTGGCCAGGCCGCGCCCGGGCAGGCCGGGGTCGAAGCCGCCCGCGTCCTTCGTGCCGACGACATCCTCGCTGTCGGACTCGTCGGCCATGCGCAGCGCCACCCGCATGTTGGTGTTCGCGCGCAGGTTGTCCTTGATGACGCCCGCCGGCCGCTGCGTCGCCATGATCAGGTGGATGCCGAGCGAGCGACCGCGCTGGGCGATGTCGACGACACCGTCGACGAACTCCGGCACCTCACCCGCGAGCGCCGCGAACTCGTCGATGACGAGCACGAGCGCGGGCGGGCTGTCGGGGTCGCCGCGGCGCTCGAGTTCGAGCAGGTCCTTGGCCTTCTTGCGGTTGAGCAGGTGCTCGCGGTGGTGCAGCTCGGCGCGCAGGCTGGTGAGCGCGCGCCGCACGAGGTGCGGGCTCAGGTCGGTCACGAGCCCCACGCAGTGCGGCAGCGTCACGCAGTCGGCGAACGCCGAGCCGCCCTTGTAGTCGACGAAGAGGAAGGTCACCCGGTCGGGGCTGTACTCGGCGGCCATGCCGAGCACCCAGGCCTGCAGGAACTCCGACTTGCCGGCGCCGGTCGTGCCGCCGACGAGGGCGTGCGGACCCTGTGTGCGCAGGTCGAGGTGCATGGCGTCGACGCCCGCGGAGCCGATGATCGCGCGCAGCTTGCCGGGGCGGCGCTTACGGGGCACGAGGCCGGGAGTGCGGTCGTGGATCGACTCGTTCTGCCGCCAGCGGTCGATGACGGCGTCGCTGGACTCGACGAGCTCGTGGCCGAGGAGCGTCACGAGGGAGACGGTGCGCGGCAGGTCGCTCGAGTCGGCGACCACCGCTCCCGCATCGATGACCGGCGCGAGCCGGCGCGCGTAGTCGAGCGCCGCCGTCCCGGTGACGCGCTCTGCGTTCACGCCTTCGATGGTCTCCCCGAGCCGCACCAGCCCGACGCGCGCGGTGTCGCCGTCGAGGGCGACGAACGTGCGGCACACGGCGGGCAGCGCCTCGACGTCGCGCGCCATCCAGATCGGGAACACGCCCGCGTCGGCCGCCTGCTCGGCGAGCTGCACGAGCCGGCCGCGGTCGACCGGCACGTCGTCGGAGATGACCAGGATGACGGCGGGGATCGGCGACTCGGTGCCCTGCCCCGTCTCGTGCCCGACCTTCGCCCCGCGCTCGAGCGCGAGCTCGTCCTGCTCGGCCGCCCCGCGGCGCCGGGCCTCGAGCTTCGCGAGGCGCGACGCGATGAGACCCTCGACGCTCGAGACGAGCTGGGCGGCGCTCGCCGGGCTGTCGGCGAGCTGCACGCCGTCGAGCGGACTCTGCGGGGATGCCGTGTGCGGCAGCCACTTGAGCCAGTCCAGCTGCGCCGACCAGGCGGGGGTGATGGCGGCGGCCACCACGACCTCGGACGGCGAGTGCAGCCCGGTCAGCTGCACGAGGATCGCGTTGGCGGCCTCGGCCGCCGCGGCCCCGTCGCCGGCGATGCCGAGCGCACCCGCATCGTGCAGGTTGTCCACGATGGGCACGTCGGCGACCTCGCGATTGGCCGCGAGCACCTCGTCGAAGCGCTCCTGGTAATCCGGCAGCGCCGTCGGCTTGCGGTCCTCCTGGATCGAGTTGCGGGAGGACATCCTCCCGATCCCCAGCCGCACGTTGAGGAACGACCAGTGCTCCGGCCGCCGGGTCCAGAGCAGCGGGCCCCGGCGGGTCGCCGCATCGAGCACCTCGGCGGTCGCGGGGGCCTCGCGCAGGCGCTGGTCGCGCTCGCGGACGCGCTCGGTCTCCATGTCGGCCGTGAGCTTCGTCAGGTGCTCGTCGAAGCGCGCCTTGTCGCGCTTCTGCTTGCCGCGCCGGGTGAAGAGCTGGCTCACGTAGTTGCCGATCATGAGGATCGGCGACAGCGCGACGTAGATGAGCGAGGTGGGGTTCTGGCTCACCACGAACATCACGGCGCCCATGCCGAGCGGGGCGACCATCGCGACGTACGGGAACGGCGGGTTGACGACCTCCTCCGGCACGGCGGGCCCGGTGTACGCCTGCCCGGCGTACCGCGGCTCGACGACGGGGGAGCGGTTGAAGAACACGGGGCCGGCGGTCGAGGCGACCTCGCCGCCGCCGAGGCGGCTGATCTCGAGCTCGGTGTCGCCGATCACCGCGGTGACCGCGTCCTCGACGACGAGGCGACCGGAGAGACCGCCGTCGACGAGCACGCCGTTGGCCGAGCCGAGATCGATGACCTCGACCGACGATCCGAGCTCGAGGCGTGCGTGCCGCTTCGACACCAACGGGTCGTCCGCGAGCACGATGTCGCAGTCCGGGTCGCGGCCGATGACGACGGTGCCCGGGGCCAGGTCGATGCTGCGGCCCGCCTGCCCGCCGCTCAGGATCCGCACCCGCGCGACCGGCGGACGGTTCGGCGCCGCGGTCGGGCGCACGGCGCCGTCCACGATCTCGATGCTGGCGCCGGAGCCGATCCAGGCCTCGCCGACCGGGGCGTCCGGGGGCAGCACCACAGGGGTCCCGGTGCCGGGCAGCTCGGCGCGCAGCGTACGCACGCCCGCGGGTGCGGTCGCGGGCGTGCCGGCGTGCGCCGGATCGACCCGCTCGATCGCGGCAGCGACCTCGGCGATGCTCGCTCCGGCGTCCGTGGTGACGACGATGTCCGCATCGTGACCGCCGCCGCGTCGCAGTGTCAGCTTGAGTCGCACGCGCGCCCCTCCCTCGCAGACCGGAACGATCCTCGCATGAGCCGTCGGCGAGGCCGCCCTCCATCCCATCCCCTCCCGCTCCCGGACGACATGGGCAGCGGTCCCCATGCCGGATAGGGTGGGACGGTCGGAGAGGGGGAGCGCCGATGACCGACGAGCCGTTCCTCATCACCCCGCCGCCCGGGCTGCTGCCGCCGCCGCGCGAGCCCGCTCCGGATGCCGTCCCCGTGACGACCGCATCGGAGACCGTCCGCCTGGGCGGGGCCGGCATCCCCGTGCAGCCGCCCGTGGCACCGGTGACCGCACCGACCGCGGCGTCGGCGCCCGTCGTGTCGGTGCCCGCTCCGTCGGCGGCGGCGACGCCCGGCGCGTGGTTCGTGCGTCTGGCCGACGGCACGGAGCACGAGCTCGGGAACGACGGCGTCGTGCTCGGCCGCAACCCCTCGGCGCCGTCCGCCCGGCCCGCCGCCGTCCCGGTCAGGGTCGACGACCCGGGCCGATCGGTGTCGAAGACGCACGCCGCGATCGTGCCGGAGGGCGACCGCGTGCGCGTGCTCGACCTCCGCTCGACGAACGGCGTCGCGGTGACCCCGCCCGACGGCGAGGCGACGGTCGTGCCCGCCGACGGGCTGCTCGCGGTCGCCGGCAGCGTCGTCGCCCTCGGGGACTATCCCATCGCGCTCGCCCGCCGCTGAGCCCCCCGCCCGCCCGCATCCGCCCCTAGCTGCCCCGCCACTCGCAGCCCCGGGTCGCCGGCATCCAGCCCCAGGTCGCCGGCATCCCCCGCCCCAGGTCGCCGGCATCCCCCGCCCCAGGTCGCCGGCATCCCCCGCGGCTGTCAAAAGTTCAGGACGGAACCGGCGCGTCGGTCACGCAGAGGTCGCGGCGCGCGACCGGTTCCTGCACTTTCGACCGGGTCGGGTCGGGGCGGAGAGCGGGAGCGGATTGAGCGGCACGAGGCGCAGCGGTACGGGGCGCAGCGGCACGGGCGCAGCGGAGTCGCCTTCCGCCGCGGTGGTACCCTGCTGGTGATGCGTCATCAGCTCCTCCTTCGTCGCCGCGACGAGGCCTAGCACCCGGCCTCCCTCGTCGCGGAGTCGACCGTGGGCCGGATCACCCGGAGTAGCACGGAACAACGGAGTAGAGCCATGAGCGGCAGGACCCTGGCGGAGAAGGTCTGGTCGGACCACCTGGTCAGCAAGGGCGACAACGGCGAGCCGGACCTCGTCTACATCGACCTCCACCTCGTCCACGAGGTGACGAGCCCGCAGGCCTTCGACGGCCTGCGCGCGGAGGGCCGGCCGGTGCGGCGCCCCGACCTCACGATCGCGACCGAGGACCACAACACGCCGACGCTCGCGATCGACCGGCCCATCGCCGACGTCACGAGCCGCACGCAGATCGAGACCCTGCGGCGCAACTGCGAGGAGTTCGGCATCCGGCTGCATCCGCTCGGCGACATCGAGCAGGGCATCGTGCACGTCGTCGGCCCGCAGCTCGGGCTCACCATGCCGGGCATCACCGTGGTCTGCGGCGATTCGCACACGTCGACGCACGGCGCGTTCGGGGCGATGGCGTTCGGCATCGGCACGAGCGAGGTCGAGCACGTGCTCGCCACCCAGACGCTGCCGCTCACGCCGTTCAAGACCATGGCGATCACGGTCGAGGGCGAACTGCGGCCCGGCGTGACGGCGAAGGACATCATCCTCGCGGTCATCGCGAAGATCGGCACCGGCGGCGGGCAGGGCTACGTGCTCGAGTACCGCGGCAGCGCCATCCGGAACCTGTCGATGGACGGCCGGATGACGATCTGCAACATGTCAATCGAGGCGGGCGCCCGGGCGGGCATGGTCGCACCCGACCAGACCACCTACGACTACCTGAAGGGGCGCCCGAACGCGCCGCGGGGCGAGGACTGGGATGCGGCAGTCGCCTACTGGGAGACGCTGCGCACCGACGACGACGCCGTGTTCGACGCCGAGGTGTTCCTGGACGCGAACGAGCTCGAGCCGTTCGTGACGTGGGGCACCAACCCCGGCCAGGGCGTGCCGCTGAACGGCACGGTGCCCTCGCCCGACGAGTACGCCGACCCCAACAACCGCGCCGCCGCCGAGCGCGCGCTGGAGTATATGGACCTCGAGGCCGGCACGGCGATGAAGGACATCCGCGTCGACGCGGTCTTCATGGGCTCCTGCACCAACAGCCGGCTGGACGATCTGCGCGCGTTCGCCGAGCTCATCAAGGGCCGCAAGAAGGCGGAGCACGTGCGCGTCATGGTCGTGCCCGGCTCCGCGCGGGTGCGGCTCGAGGCCGAGGCCGAGGGCATCGACAAGATCGTCGAGGAGTTCGGCGGCGAGTGGCGCTTCGCCGGCTGCTCGATGTGCCTCGGCATGAACCCCGACCAGCTCGCGCCGGGGGAGCGCTGCGCCTCCACGAGCAACCGCAACTTCGAGGGCCGGCAGGGCAAGGGCGGGCGCACCCACCTGGTGTCGCCGGTCGTCGCGGCGGCCACGGCGATCCGGGGCACGTTGTCGGCGCCGTCCGACATCCAGGCGGAGGTGCTGGCGTAATGGAGAAGGTCACGCAGATCACGGGCGTCGCGGTGCCGTTCCGCTACAGCAACGTCGACACCGATCAGATCATCCCGGCCGTCTACCTCAAGCGGGTCACCAAGACCGGCTACGACGACGCGTTGTTCGTCAACTGGCGTCAGGACCCGGAGTTCATCCTCAACCGGGCGGCGTACCAGGGTGCGAAGATCCTCATCGCGGGCCAGGACTTCGGCATCGGCTCGAGCCGTGAGCACGCCGTGTGGGCGCTGCGCGACTACGGCTTCCGCGCGGTCATCGCGCCGCGGTTCGGCGACATCTTCCGCGGCAACTCCGGCAAGCAGGGCTTGCTCACCGGCGTGGTGTCGGAGGCCGAGATCGAGCGCATCTGGCAGGCGCTCGAGGCCGAGCCGGGGCGGGATGCCACGGTCGACCTGGAGGCCCGCACGATCGCGGTCGGCGACCTCGTCATCCCGTTCGAGATCGACGACTACACCCGCTGGCGCCTGCTCGAGGGCCTCGACGACATCGGCCTCACGCTGCGCGACGAGGACGCCATCACGGCGTTCGAGGCGCGTCGCGAGGCCTGGCGCCCGACGACGCTGCCCGTGCGCTGAGGCGGCTGGGCGACCCCGCGATCCTCAGGGGTCGCGGGCTACACTCGCGAGGTGGATACGGTCACGGCGGGGCTCGCCAAGGACGCCCAGAAGGCGGGAGAGCGCGTGGGACTCAAAGCGGACTCGATCGTCATCGAGGGCGGCAAGCCGTTGCGCGGGCGCATCGAGGTACGCGGCGCCAAGAACCTCGCCACCAAGGCGATGGTCGCCTCCCTGCTCGGTGACACGCCGAGCCTGCTGCAGGACGTGCCCGAGATCAGCGACGTCGACGTGGTCTCGCGCATGCTCGACGCCTACGGGGTGGCCGTCACGAGCCCGGCGCCCGGCGAGCTGCTGCTCGACCCGGTCAACGTGGCGCGCAGTCACTTCGAGACGATCGATGCGCTCGCCGGCAGCAGCCGCATCCCGATCCTGTTCTGCGGGCCGCTCCTGCACCGCCTGGGCGAGGCCCTCATCCCGGACCTCGGCGGCTGCCGCATCGGCGATCGGCCCATCGACTTCCACATGGATGCCCTGCGCGCGTTCGGCGCGATCGTCGACAAGTCGTACGAGGGCATCCGGATCACCGCACCGGACGGGCTGCGCGGTGCGAACATCGAGCTGCCGTTCCCGAGCGTCGGCGCCACCGAGCAGGTGCTGCTCACCGCCGTCAAGGCCAAGGGCGTCACGGAGCTGAAGAACGCCGCCATCGAGCCCGAGATCATGGACCTCATCGCGGTGCTGCAGAAGATGGGCGCCATCATCTGGACCGAGGCGAACCGCACGATCTTCATCGAGGGCGTCGACCAGCTCTCGGGCTACACGCACCGGGCGATCTCGGATCGCAACGAGGCCGCCAGCTGGGCGGCGGCGGCGCTCGTGACCCGCGGCGACATCTTCGTCGGCGGCGCGAAGCAGCAGGACCTGATGACGTTCCTCAACGTCTTCCGCAAGGTCGGCGGCGCGTTCGACGTGCGCGAGGACGGCATCCGGTTCTGGCATCCGGGCGGAGCGCTCAAGCCCGTGCAGGTCGAGACCGACGTGCACCCCGGGTTCATGACGGACTGGCAGCAGCCGCTCATCGTCGCGCTCACCCAGGCCGAGGGCGTCTCGGTCGTGCACGAGACGGTGTACGAGAACCGCTTCGGCTTCACGGATGCGCTGAACGACATGGGCGCGGACATCGTCGTGCACCGCGACGGCCTCGAGTCGGTCACCCGGCGCGTGCCGCGGCGCAAGCTCGAGCAGGCCGCCGTCGTCACGGGCCCGACCCCGCTGCACGGCGCCGAGGTGCGGGTGCCGGACCTCCGCGGCGGCTTCAGCTACCTCATCGCCGCCCTCGCAGCGCAGGGGCGTTCGCGCGTGAGCAACATCGGCATCATCAGTCGCGGCTACGAGCACTTCGTCGAGAAGCTCGAGGCGCTCGGCGCGGACTTCACCCTGGAGGCGTGAGTGGCGTCGACCTCTGACCGCTGGAACATCGGATGGAGGGTGGCTCAGCTGGTCGCCGTCCCGCTCGCCCGGCTGCTGATCGGCACGCGGGTCACCGGCGCGGAGAAGATCCCATCGACCGGGCCGTTCATCGTCGTTCCGAACCACTTCTCCGATGTCGACCCGATCGTCGTCGGCGTCGCGGTCTGGAGGGGGCGGCGCTTCCCGCACTTCCTCGCGAAGGAGAGCATCTTCCGGGTGCCGGTGGTGGGCTGGTTCATGCGGGCGACCCACATGGTGCCCGTGCTGCGCGGCAAGCGCGGCGGCGCCGACCCGCTCGCCGCGGCGCGCGCGCTGCTCGCCGAGGACGGCGGCATCGTGCTGTACCCGGAGGGCACCCTCACCCGCGACCCCGAGCTCTGGCCGATGCGCGGCAAGACCGGCGCCGCCCGGCTGGCGCTGCAGACCGGCGCCCCCGTCATCCCGTGCTCGCACTGGGGGGATCAGAAGATCGCGCCGCGCTGGCAGCACAAGCTCAGATTCTTCCCGCGCACGACCGTCGACGTGGTGTTCGGCGACCCCGTCGACCTGAGCGCGTGGCTCGGCGGCCCGCTCGTCGGCTCGGCGATCAATGCGACCACGGATGCGATCATGGCCGCGATCACGGAGCTGGCCGAGCAGCAGCGCGGCGAGACCGCACCGGCCGAGCGCTGGGATCCGGCCGCGCACGGGCAGTCGGAGTTCGGCCGCGAGAACACGACGGGCACGATCAGCCCGAGCTGAGCCTGCTCCTCGACTCGCGCGGGGCAGAATGTCCAGGTGACGATGACGCAGCCGCTGCAGCTGCCGCCGCCCGGGATGCGCCGCGTCGCCGTTCTGGGCGCCGGATCGTGGGGCACGACGTTCGCGAAGGTGCTCGCCGACGGGGGCTCGAGCGTCGCGCTCTGGGCACGTCGTCCCGAGCTCGCGCGGGAGATCCGGGAGTCGCGCCGCAACTCCGACTACCTGCCCGGGATCAACCTGCCCCGCGGCATCGTCGCGAGCCCGCGCCTCGAGGAGGTCATGTTCGGGGCCGAGCAGGTCTACCTGAGCGTGCCGAGCCAGACCCTGCGCGAGAACCTGCGTGCGGTGCGCGAGCTGATCCCCGACGGGGCGATCGTCGTCTCGCTCATGAAGGGGCTCGAGATGCAGACCCGGCACCGGATGAGCGAGGTGATCCTGCAGGAGCTGGGCGGCGATCCGGACCGCATCGCCGTCGTCTCGGGTCCGAACCTCGCCCTCGAGATCGCCAAGGAGCAGCCGACCGCCGCCGTCGTCGCGTCGCGCAGCCTCGAGACGGCCGAGGAGATCGCGCGCGCCGCCACTAACCCGTACTTCCGCAGCTTCGTCAACACCGACGTCACCGGCACCGAGTTCGGCGGCGTGCTCAAGAATCTGATCGCGGTCGCGATCGGCATCGTCGACGGCGTCGGCTACGGCGAGAACACCAAGGCCTCGATCATCACGCGGGGTCTCGTCGAGATGACGGACTTCGCGGTCGCCCACGGCGCCCTGCCGGAGACGATGACGGGTCTCGCCGGCCTCGGCGACCTCATCGCGACGTGCGAGTCGCCGCTGTCGCGCAACAACACCGCGGGCCGGCTGCTCGGCCAGGGCTACGCCTTCCGCGAGGTCATCCAGCAGATGAACCAGACCGCGGAGGGGCTCTCGTCGGTCGCACCGGTGCTCGAGCTGGCCGAGGCGCGGGGCATCGGGATGCCGATCGTCAGCCAGGTCGCGCAGGTGCTCGCCGGTACGCTGAATCCGCGCGACATCGCTCCGCACCTCACCACCGACGACACGCCGCAGGGCGAGTAGGGAGCCCCGTGCCGACCCCGCCCCGGACCCGCGTCGCGCTCTTCTTCGGGGGTCGCTCCAGCGAGCACGCCATCAGCTGCGCGACGGCCGGCGGGGTGCTCGGAGCGATGGATCCCGAGCGGTACGAGGTCGTGCCGGTCGGGATCACGCCCGACGGGGCCATGACGCTGCGCGCCGCCGACGAGGTCGCGGCGTTCTCGCTCGACGAGCTGCCGCGGCTCGCCGACAACGGCACGCGGGTGCGACTGCCCGAGTCGGCGGCCTCGCGGGAGCTGACCGTCCAGGAGGGCGGTGCGGTCCGCTCACTCGGTGAGATCGACGTCGCCTTCCCGATCCTGCACGGGCCGTTCGGCGAGGACGGCACCATCCAGGGCGCGTTCGAGCTGGTCGGGATGCCGTACGTCGGCAACGGCGTGCTCGCGTCAGCGCTGGGCATGGACAAGCACTTCACCAAGACGGTGCTCGAGGGCGCGGGGATCGAGGTCGCGCCCTGGGCCACGGTGACGCGCGCGGAGCTGGCGCGGCATCCGGAGCTGTGGCGCCGTCGCATGGAGGGGCTGGGGCTTCCGGTGTTCGTCAAGCCGGCGCGCGCCGGGTCGAGCGTCGGGGTGACCCGCGTGACCGACTGGCCGCAGCTCGACGCCGCGCTCGAGGTCGCCTTCGCCGAGGACAGCCGCGTGCTCGTCGAGCAGGCCGTCGTCGGGCGCGAGCTCGAGTGCGGGGTGCTGGAGGGGCGCGACGGATCGCCGCCGCGGGTGAGCGTCGCCGGCGAGATCGCGATCACCGGGCGGGATTTCTACGACTTCGACGCCAAGTACCGGGGCGCCGACGGCATCCGGCTCATCTGCCCCGCCGACCTGCGCGAGCAGGAGCTGGAGCGGATGCAACAGATCGCGGCGCGCGCGTTCGAGGCGATCGGGGGTGCCGGGCTCGCCCGGGTGGACTTCTTCTTCACGGGCACCGGGTTCGTCGTGAACGAGATCAACACGATGCCGGGCTTCACGCCGATCTCGATGTTCCCGAGCTGCTGGCTCGCGTCGGGGCTCAGCTATCCCGAGCTCATCGACGAGCTCATCGCGCTCGGCATCGGCGCGCTCCGCTGAGGCCGGTCACCCCGTCGGGGTCGGCGAGGGCGTCGGGGTGTCGCTCGAGGTGCCGCCGCCGGTCACGGTGTCCTCGGTCGAGGAGCACACGTGGCCGGTCTTCGGCAGCGCGGCGGCGATCTGGTTGCCGAGCTGATCGAGCACGACGCCGGGCGAGAGCCTCGTCGAGATCGTGAGCTGCGCCGCGGGGTCGCGGCCGAACGTCGTGAAGGTCCAGATCTTGGTCTTCGCGTTCTTCTGCCGCAGCCAGTACACCCCGCCCGTGTCCTGCACGCAGGGCAGCGCCGACGGACCCGGTACACGAACGCCGCAGCTCAGGATCACCGACGTCGGGTCGCCCCACGCCGCCGTCGACTGCGCGTCCGTCTCGCGATGCACGAGCACGCCGTTCTGACTGTCGAGCGTGTCGGGCAGGTGCACCATGACATCGGCGCAGTGCCGATCGTTCGCGTGCGGTGGCGCCGGATGCAGCGTCACGGTCGGTGCGCACCCCGCGAGCAGCGCGGCTGCCGCGATTCCGATCGCCGCCGCGAGAGCCCGTGCCTTCATCGCCGATCAGGCTAGCGTGGGCGCCATGGAGCACCCTGAGGCGGCACTCGCGGAATCCGACCTCGCCGAGGACGGCCTCGCCGCGCTGCTGGACGGGTCGGCCCGCGACGAGACGCCCCCGCGGACCGGACAACAGGTGCTGCTCATCGTCGTCGGCTGGCTGATCGTGCTCGCGATCGCGTGCGTCGTGGTCGTGCTCACGGCGCCCGCGATCGAGACGGTGATCGTCGCCCTGGTGCGGGCGTTCGTCCACGCCGGTCAGGCGTGATGCCGCCCGCGCTCGGAGACCACGGGCAGACCCTCGGCGAGGCAGGGGAGGCCGCGACCCTCGCGCGCATCTTCCCCCGGCTGCCGGAGGCCGATGCCGCCCTCCTCGGGCCGGGCGACGACGCGGCGGTGCTGCGGGCTCCCGACGGCCGCTACGTGGTCACGACCGACACGATGGTGCACGGCCCCGACTTCCGGCGTGCGTGGTCGTCGCCGCACGACCTCGGCTGGAAGGCCGCCGCGACGAACCTCGCCGATGTCGCCGCC
Source organism: Pseudolysinimonas kribbensis (assembly GCF_039531715.1). Taxonomy (NCBI): domain Bacteria; kingdom Bacillati; phylum Actinomycetota; class Actinomycetes; order Micrococcales; family Microbacteriaceae; genus Pseudolysinimonas; species Pseudolysinimonas kribbensis. Next base: position 340,409 of record NZ_BAAAQO010000003.1, read on the forward strand.
ATGGGTGCGGTTCCGACCGCGCTCGTCGTCGCGCTGGTCGCACCGCCCGAGACGCCGGTGTCCGACCTGGAGGCGTTCGCCGACGGGCTCCGCGATGCGTGCGCCGCACTCGCGCCGGGGTGCGGCGTGGTCGGCGGCGACCTCTCCGCGTCCGGGACGCTGACGATCGCGGTGACCGCGTTCGGCGACCTGCAGAGCCGGGAGCCGGTGCTGCGCTCCGGCGCGCGCCCCGGCGACGTCGTCGCGCTCGCGGGACGCCTCGGCCTCGCGGCCACCGGTCTGCTCCTGCTGTTCGAGCGCGGCGTGGACGCCGACGGCATCCCGGATGCCGCTGCCGCGGCCCGGCTGCGCGCCGCAGCGCCGGGGCCGGTCGACGCGCAGCTCGCCCCGTCGCCTCCGATCGCAGCCGGTCCCGCGGCGGCCCGCGCCCGAGCGACCGCCATGCTCGACGTGAGCGACGGGCTGGCGATCGACGCCCGTCGCATCGCCGCGGCGTCGGGCGTCGCCCTCGACCTCGATCCGGCCGCGATCGCCGCGATCGCCGGCACCGGGATCGATCCGCGGGTCGCCCTCTCGGGCGGCGAGGACCATGCGCTGCTCGCCACGTTCCCGCCCGATGCGGTGCTGCCGCCGGGCTTCGCGCCGATCGGACGGGTCGTCGAGGGCGCCGGCCTGCTCGTCGACGGCCGCCCTTTCGACGGGCGCGGGGGATGGGACCCCTACGCCGACTGGGACGGCGCCGCCGGCTGATCCCCGGGCCCGGGAACGAGCCAGAACAGCGCGGTCTCGCCGTAGTCGCGGCGTCGTTCGAGCTCGAGGCCGCCCGGCCATTCCGGCGGCCGGTCCCGGCCGGAGCGCTCGACCACGACCACGGCATCCGGCGCCAGCTGCGCGACGAGCGCCTCGAGGTCGTGCCGCAGCTCCGCTGCGCCGAGGTCGTACGGCGGATCGAGGAAGACGACGTCCCAGGTGCCACCACCGGCACCGAGGAACGACAGCACGGGCCGGCTCGACACGACGACCTCCGGCTGCGCGTCACGCGGTGCCGCCCGGCGCACGCGGGCGGCGTTGTCGTGCAGCACGCGGCTGGCGGCGGCCGCCCGATCGACGAGCGTCACGTGCGCCGCCCCGCGCGATGCCGCCTCGAGCCCGAGGGCTCCGGAGCCCGCGTAGAGATCGAGCACGCGCGCCCCCTCGAGCACGTCGCGGGCCTGGAGCGCAGAGAAGATCGCCTCCCGCACCCGATCGCTCGTCGGCCGGGTGCCGAATCGCGGCACGCTCAACCGCAGCGACCCCGCATACCCAGCGATGATCCGCGTCACCCCCACACTCTGCCCGCGAATGACCGGATTTCGCGACGCGCGCGGCGGAGGAGCTGCACAAAGTGGTCATTCGCGGGCGGGGCCCGGGGGCCGACTAGCATCGGGGCGTGACGATGGCCGACACCTCCTCGGAGCGCGCCGGAGCGCGGCGCTCGGGGGTCGTCACCAACGCGGTGTACGAGAACGGCGCGCGCATCGCGTCGCCCTCGTCGCTGCACGAGACCTTCGACATGCTCGGCGCCCATCCCACGGCGCTGGCCTGGATCGGCCTGTACCGCCCGGATGCCGCGGAGCTCGCCGAGCTGAAGTCCGCGTTCGGCCTGCACGAGCTCGCGATCGAGGACGCGGCCCAGGGTCATCAGCGCCCCAAGCTCGAGCGCTACGGCGACACGCTGTTCATGGTGCTGAAGGCCGCGCACTACGACGACGCGGCCGAGGAGGTCGTCTTCGGCGAGCTGCACGTCTTCGCGGGCACGAACTTCCTGATCACCGTGCGGCACAGCGAGAGCCCCGACCTCGCGGGGGTCCGCCGCCGGATGGAGACCTCGCCCGACACGCTCAAGGAGGGCACCGAGGCGGTGCTCTACGGCATCCTCGACGCCGTCGTGGACGGCTACGGCCCGGTCGTCGCAGGGCTCGCCAACGACATCGACGAGATCGAGACGCAGGTGTTCGACGGCGACCCCCGGGTGTCCCGTCGCATCTACGAGCTCAATCGCGAGGTGATCGAGTTCGAGCGAGCCGTCTCACCGCTCAGCGCGATCATCCAGACCCTCTCCACGGGCTTCGCGGACGGCTACGTGGGCGAGGTGCTCGAGCAGTACCTGCGCGACGTCGCCGACCACGTGACCCAGGCCAAGGAGCGCATCGAGGAGTTCCGCGTGCTGCTGCGCGACATCCTCGCGGTGAACACCTCGCTCGTCGGTCAGCGCCAGACGGAGGAGGCGCGCGCGCTCAGCGAGGCGAGCAACCAGCAGGCGATCGAGTCGCGGCGCATCGCGGGATGGGCCGCCATCCTGTTCGCCCCCTCGCTCATCGCCGGCATCTACGGCATGAACTTCCGCAACATGCCCGAACTCGGCTGGGTGTTCGGCTACCCGATGGCGCTCGGGATCATGGCACTGTTCATGCTCATCCTGTACATCGTGTTCAAACGGCGCGGATGGCTCTGAGCTCGACGCCCGGCATGCCCGCCGCGCTGGACGCGAGGCTCACCACCGTGCTGGGCGGCCGCACCGCGCAGGCGGTGCAGAAGGCGTTCGGCTACGCGACGGTGGGCGAGCTGCTGGCCCACTACCCGCGGCGCTACGCCCGGCGCGGAGAGCTGACAGCGCTGGACGAACTGACGATCGACGAGGCGGTCACGATCGTCGCCGAGGTGCGGTCGGTCTCGGAGCGGCCGATGCGCAACCGGCGCGGGTCGCTCCTGGAGGTGTCGATCAGCGACGGGCGCGGCATCCTGACTCTCACGTTCTTCAACCAGGCGTGGCGCAAGAACGATCTGCGACCGGGGGTGCGCGGCATCTTCGCGGGCAAGGTGGGCGCGTACCGCGGCGCGCGCCAGCTCGCGCATCCCGACTACGAGCTCTTCGGAGACGGGGACGGCGGCGATGCCGGCGCGGCGATCGACCGCGCCGCGGGCTGGGCGGAGACCCCCATCCCCATCTACCCCGCGATCTCGACGCTCGCGAGCTGGCAGCTCGCCAAGGCGATCGGCGTCGCCCTCGACACCCTGCCGGCGGTGCTGGACGACCCGGTGCCGCCGGATGCCTCCGAGGCGCGGGGACTCATCCCGTTCCGGCGCGCGCTCGAGCTCGTGCACCGGCCGGCGACCGACGCCGACTGGCATGCCGCCCAGGAGGCGCTGCGCTTCCAGGAGGCGTTCGTGCTGCAGGCGGCTCTGCTGCGCGATCGCGCGGAGCGGCACGCCGAGTCGACGGCCGAGCGGCGGCCCGGATCGCGCTCCGCGGAGTTCGAGGAACGCCTGCCGTTCGCGCTCACGGGCGACCAGCTCGCGGTGGGTGCCGAGATCGAGCGCGACCTCGCGTCCGGCACCCCGATGAACCGGCTCGTGCAGGGCGAGGTCGGCTCGGGCAAGACGCTCGTCGCGCTGCGCGCGATGCTCGCCGTCGCCGATTCGGGAGGTCAGTCCGCGTTCCTCGCTCCGACGGAGGTGCTCGCCGGCCAGCATCTGCGCTCGCTCGTGGGCGCCCTCGGCCCGGATCTCGCGGCGCGCCTTCGGCCGATCCTGCTCACCGGCTCGATGCCCGCGGCGGACCGCCGCCGCGCGCTGCTCGCCGCCGCGAGCGGGGGCGCCGCGATCGTCGTCGGCACGCACGCGCTGCTCGGCGACCGGGTGCAGTTCGCCGATCTCGGCCTCGTCGTCGTCGACGAGCAGCACCGGTTCGGCGTCGACCAGCGCGAGGCGCTGCGGCTCAAGGGGCAGTCGCCGCACGTGCTCGTGCTGACCGCGACGCCGATCCCGCGCACCGTGGCGATGACGGTGTTCGGCGATCTCGACGTCTCCACGATCCGCGAGCTGCCCGCGGGCCGCGCACCCATCGAGTCGTTCGTGGTGCCGTTGGCCGACCACCCGGGCTGGGAGGGGCGGATCTGGCAGCGGCTCTCGGAGGAGCTCGGCCAGGGGCGGCAGGGTTTCGTCGTCGTGCCGGCGATCGACGCGAAGGCCGTCGAGGAGGGTGACGAGGTCGCACCCGAGCCGGAGGGCGAGGCGCCTCGCCCTCCGGCGAACGTGACGTCCACGCTCGCGATGCTGCGCCGGCATCCGGAGCTCGAGGGTCGCCGCATCGAGCCGCTGCACGGCCGCATGAGCTCCGACGAGAAGGACGCCACCATGCGCGCCTTCGCCGCCGGCGACATCGACGTGCTGGTCGCGACCACGGTCATCGAGGTGGGCGTCGACGTCCCGAACGCCTCGACGATGGTCGTGCTGGATGCCGATCGTTTCGGCGTCGCGCAGCTGCACCAGCTGCGCGGGCGGGTCGGCCGCGGCGGGGTTCCCGGCCTCGCCCTGTTCGTCACCGACGCCGAGCCCGGCACCCCGGCCCGCGAGCGGGTCGACGCGGTCGCCGCCACCCTCGACGGGTTCGAGCTCGCGCAGACCGACCTCGAGCTGCGCCGCGAGGGCGACGTGCTGGGTCGCGCTCAATCGGGCGGGCGCTCGTCCCTGCAGCTGCTGCGGGTGGCGCGCGACGGCGACCTCATCGCCGATGCCCGGGATGCCGTCCAGGCGGTGCTCGAACGGGACCCCGACCTCACCGGGCACGTCGCACTGCGTGCGGCCCTCGCCCGTCGCCTCGACGAGGCCGAGCGGGCGTTCCTCGCGAAGGGGTGAGGCGCGGGCGCGAGTCGTCGCGTGTGCTGTATACGTATCCATTGGATACGTATACAGTGACGGCATGACCGTCGAGTACACGACCCTGAAGGACGCGAGCGGCAAGCTCGCCCCGAGCGACGACGAGGGGGTGCGCGACACCGTCCGCGGGATCATCGCCGACGTGCGCGAGCGCGGCGACGCGGCCGTGCGCGAGTACTCCGAGCGCTTCGACGGGTGGACGCCGGAGTCGTTCCGCCTGAGCGATGCGCGGATCGCCGAGATCGTGGCGAGCGTCCCGCAGCAGGTCGTCGACGACATCCGGTTCGTGCAGGCGCAGGTGCGCCGCTTCGCCGAGGCCCAGCGCGCGTCGCTCACCGACTTCGAGCTCGAGACGCTTCCGGGGGTGCGACTCGGGCAGAAGAGCATCCCGGTGCAGGCCGCCGGCGCCTACATCCCCGGGGGCCGGTATCCGCTCACGGCCTCGGCGCACATGACGATCGTGACCGCGAAGGTCGCCGGCGTGCCGCGCGTCGTCGCCTGCACGCCGCCGATCCGGGGCGAGATCCCCGCCGCGACGATCGCCGCGATGTCGCTCGCGGGCGCCGACGAGATCCACCTGGTCGGCGGGGTGCAGGCGGTGGCGTCGATGGCGCTCGGCACCGAGAGCATGGCGGCCGTCGACCTCATCGCGGGGCCCGGCAACGCCTACGTCGCCGAGGCGAAGAAGCAGCTCTACGGCACGGTCGGGATCGACCTGTTCGCCGGCCCGACCGAGATCCTGGTGCTCGCGGACCAGACGACGGACCCCTTCATCGCCGCCGTGGACCTGCTCTCGCAGGCCGAGCACGGTCCCGAGTCGCCGGCCGTGCTCATCTCGACCGACGAGGAGGTCGCGCGGCGAACGCTCCAGCTCGTCGAGGAGCTGCTGCCCGGGATGCCGACGCGCGACATGGCCGAACCCGCCTGGCGCGACTTCGGCCGGGTCCTCGTGGTGACGAGCCGCGACGACGCCTGGGTGCTCGCCGACGACCTCGCGTTCGAGCACGTCGAGGTGCTGATGAGCGACCCGCGTGAGGCGCTGCAGCGCATGCACCAGTACGGCGCGCTGTTCCTGGGGGAGGGCACGACCGTCTCGTACGGTGACAAGGTGATCGGCACCAATCACGTGCTCCCGACGCGCGGAGCCGCGCGCTACACGGGCGGGCTCTGGGTGGGCAAGTACCTGAAGACCGTGACCTACCAGGAGGTCACCGACCCGGAGTCGAGCGCCCTGCTCGGCGAGATCTGCGGCCGGGCGGCCCGCGTCGAGCTCTTCGAGGGACACGCCCGAGCGGGCGATGTGCGCACCGCCCGCGTGCGCGGCACGTCGCTGCGCTGGACCGACCACCAACCCGCACCGGTGCGCGCGTGAGCCCGCACCCCGTCACGAGCGTCGACGTCGCGCGCGCCACGGGGCTGTCGCAGGCCACCGTCTCGCGGGCGCTCAACGGGGGCGTCGTCTCGGCGGCCGCACGCGAGCGGGTGCTCGCGGCCTCCCGTGACCTCGGCTACCGGCCAAACGACGTCGCGCGAGGTCTCGTGACGCGCCGCACCGGGACGGTCGGAGTGGTGGTCTCCGACATCCTGAACCCCTTCTATCCCGAGTTCCTCGAGGCGCTCGGCGCCGCGCTCGGCGCGCGGGGCGGGCGGATGCTGCTGCAGAACGCGGCGAGCGGGGGCGCCGAGGGCGAGGCGACGGCGATCGAGTCGCTGCTGCGGCAGCGCGTCGACGGCATCATCGTCACCGCTGCGACGGACGACTCGTCGGCCGTGCGCGAGCTCGTGGCATCCGGGTTCCCGGTCGTGCTCGCCCATCGCACCCTGCCGATCGCGGTCGATACCGTGGAGAGCGACAACGCGGGGGGAGCCGCCCTCATGGCCGAGCTGCTGCATCGCCGCGGCCATCGCACCGTGGGTGTGCTCGAGGGGGATCCCGGCACGTCGACGGCGCGGCAGCGGGGCGAGGGGTTCGCGGCGCGGGCCCGGGAGCTCGGGCTCACCGTGCAGACCACCCCGGCCGGCTTCGCCGCGTCGACCGCGCGCGTCGCCGCGGACGCGATGCTGTCGCGCGGCGAGCGACCGACGGCGATCGTCGGGCACAACGACACGATCGCGCTCGCCGCGCTCAACGCCGCACGCGAGCTCGGCCTGCGGGTGCCCCGGGATGTCGCGGTCGCGGGATTCGACGACATCGCCGCCGCCGGGTGGGCCATCGTCGGGCTGACCACCGTGCGACAGCCCACCGCGCGGATGGCCCAGCGCGCGGTGGACCTGCTGGCGGGGCGCATCGAGGACCCGTCGCTGCCGCCGCGCCGCGAGGTCCTGCCGGTCGAACTGATCGAACGGACGAGCACCGGAGGCGCGGCATGAGCGGGGAACTCGACGGACGTCATGTGCTCGTGACCGGCGGGGGTCGCGGCATCGGGGCCGGCGTCGCCGAGGAGGCGGCCGCGCGGGGCGCGCTCGTCACACTGGTCGCACGCACCCGCGGCGAGCTCGACGGCGTCGCGGCGCGCATCGTCGACGCCGGAGGTCGTGCCCGGACCCATGCCGCGGATGCGACCGACGACGCGGCCATGGAGGAGGCGATCGCCCAGGCCGACGCGGCCGAGCCGCTGTGGGGGGCGGTGCTGTCGGCCGGGATGAACCGCCCGGCGCCGGCCGCCGGGTACCCGATGGACGACTTCGACGCCATCTTCGCGGTGAACGTGCGCGCCGCGTTCGTGGCATGCCGCGCACTGCATCCGGTGCTGACCGCGCACGGCGGCGGTCGCATCGTCGCGATGTCCTCGCAGCTCGGCTCGGTCGGCTTCCCGGATCGGGTGCCGTACGCCGCGAGCAAGCACGCGGTCAACGGGATGGTCCGCGGGCTCGCCGTCGAATGGGCGCCGGCGGGCATCACGGTCAACGCGGTCGCGCCCACCTTCGTCGAGACCGAATTCACCCGCGCGAACCTCGCGCGGCCGGAGTTCCGCGCCGAGGTGCTCTCGCGCATCCCCGGCGGGCGTCTGGCCACCGTCGAGGAGGTCGCGGCGGCCACCTGCTTCCTGCTCGCCCCGCGGAGCGGCTCGATCACCGGCCACGTGCTCGCGGTCGACGGAGGCTGGACGGCCTGGTGATCGCGCCGGATAGGCTCGGACCATGACGCGCATCGCGGTCGTGCCCGGCTCGTTCGACCCGGTCACGCTCGGCCACCTCGACGTCATCGCGCGTGCCGCACGGCTGTGGGACGAGATCCACGTGCTCGTCGTGCACAACCCGGGCAAGACGGCGCTGCTGCCGATCGCCAAGCGCGTGTCGCTCATCCAGGACGCGCTCGCGGAGGCGGAGGTGGCGGGTCAGATCATCGTCACCAGCTGGAGCGTCGGCCTGCTCGTGGACTACGCGACGGATGTCGGCGCGACCGCGCTCGTGAAGGGCATCCGGTCGCAGGTCGACGTCGCCTACGAGACGCCCATGGCGATCGTCAACCGCAACCTCGCGGGGGTCGAGACCGTCTTCATGCTGCCGGATCCCGCCCACGCCCACGTCTCGAGCTCGCTCGTGCGGCAGGTGGCCTCGCTCGGCGGCGACGTGGCGCCCTACGTGCCGCGTGCCGTCGCCGACTACCTCGCCTCGGCGCGCGACTGAGCCAGCAGCCCCCGCACCCCCGTGGCGAGAGCGGCGGCATCCGTGCCGACGATGACGTACCCGTAGCCCTGCGCGAGCAGGCGCGCACCGCGCTCGGGGGTGCCGCCGAACGCGGCGGCGACGATCCCGGCGCGCGTCGCGGCCGCGAGGATGCGCTGCACGGGAGCCTCCGGACGCGTGTCGGCGAGCATGGCATCCTGATCGAGGCCGAGCGACAGCGCGAGGTCGTTGGGGCCCACGAGCACCCCGCTCACGCCCGGCACCGCGAACAGCTCGTCGAGAGCGTCGAGGCCCTCGGCGGTCTCGATCATGATCCACAGCCGGCCCGCCGCGTTCGCGGCCGCCGGGTCGGGCGCCGGTCGGTCCCACACCGGTGTGAGCGGACCCCAGCTGCGCCGGCCGAGCGGCGGGTAGTAGGCGGCGGCCACGGCTCGGCGCACCTGCTCCACCGTCTCGACGAGGGGCACGATCACCCAGTCCGCGCCGGCGTCGAGCGCATACCCGATCTCCGCCGCATCGACGGCGGTCGTGCGGATCGCGACGGGCGCCCAGTCGTCGTCGCGCGCCGCGAGCGTCGCGGCGATCGCGGCGCGATCGAACAGCCCGTGCTGGGCGTCGAGGCAGACCCACGCGGCGCCCGAACGGGCGGCGATGCGCGTCGCGACGGCATCCCCGAGCTGGCACCAGATCCCGGGGCGGACATCGCGGGAGGGCAGGGGCGCGGCGGTGGTCATCGCCCCACGGTAGCGAGCGCAGAATGGGTGCGGAGGTGCGGATGGCCGCGAACCACGACGATGATCCGGATGCGCTCATCGAGCAGTCGACCCGGCGGGCGCCCGACGTCGAGCCGCCCCCCATGGCGCGACCCATCGTGTCGCCGCCCTACGGCGTGCCGATCCCCTTCGGCGCACCGCCGGCCGAGCCGATCCAGCTCGCGCCGGACGAGATCCCGTGGGAGCTGCGCGAGGACGAGGCGTGACCCCACGGGGCGGATGGCGCCTCGTGCGCGGCAGGATGGCGGGATGACCGCCTCCCGCGCCGCGTCGATCGGGTACGCCGCGATGCTGGAGCAGTTCCATCCGACCGAGGCGATCGAGCTCGCCCAGCACGCCGAGGCGCACGGATTCTCCGGCGTCATGGCGGCCGACCACTTCCAGCCCTGGACACCGCAGCAGGGGCAGGCGTCGTTCGTGTGGAACGTGCTCTCGGCGCTAGGGCAGGTGACCGCGGGAGACCTCGGGACCGGGGTCACCGCGCCCACGTTCCGATGGCATCCGGCCGTCGTCGCGCAGGCGTCGGCGACGCTCGCGGCCATGTACCCGGGCCGGCACTGGCTGGGCATCGGCAGCGGTGAGGCGCTCAACGAGCACGTGGTCGGGCAGTACTGGCCCGAGGCGCCCGAGCGGATCAACCGCATGTTCGAAGCCGTCGACGTCATCAAGAAGCTGTTCGCCGGCTCGCTCGCGGGCAAGGACGTCAAGCACGAGGGCGCGTTCTTCCGGCTCGAGGCGACCCGGCTCTGGACGATGCCCGAGCGTGCACCGGAGATCCTGATCGGCACGGCGGGGCCGGTTACCGCACGCCGGGCCGGGCGCACCGTCGACGGGATCGTGACGGAGGAGGCGCCGCGCGAACGGCTCGCGACCCTCCTGCAGCGCTTCGACGACGGGCGCCGGGATGCCGGCCGCAGCGGCGGCACGAAGGTGCTGCGGCTGCACCTGAGCTGGGCGGCGACTGACGAGGAGGCCGCCCGCAACGCGATGACGGAGTGGCCGCTCGCCGCGATGCCGTTCGGCAAGTCCGACGTGCGGTCGCCGTTCGAGTTCGAGCAGCTCGCGCGCATGGTGCGCCCGGAGGACTTCGCGGGCAAGCTCCTGATCTCGGCGGATCCCGACGCGCACCGCGCCCACATCCAGTCCTTCCTCGATCTCGGCTTCGATCGCGTCTACCTCCACAACGTCGGCCGGAATCAGCGCGAGTTCCTCGAGACCTTCGGCCGCGAGGTCGTCCCCGCGCTCACGGCCTAGCCCCGTAGCCAAAAACGCCCAGTGCGTGACCGCGCGCACTGGGCTTTTTTGGCTAATCGACGAGGGTGAGGCGGCCGGCGGCGTCGAGCGCGAGGGTCGCGTCGAGTCCGAGCCGGGACAGGAACGCGTCGTCGTGCGAGACGACGAGCACGGCGCCGCGGTAGCCGCGCAGGGCCGACACGAGCTGGTCGACGCTCGGCAGGTCGAGGTTGTTCGTCGGCTCGTCGAGCACGAGCAGCTGCGGCGGCGGATCGGCCAGCAGCAGCCGCGCGAGCGCGACCCGGAACCGCTCGCCGCCGGACAGTGTCGCGATCCGGCGCCCGACGGCATCCCCGCGCAGCAGGAAGCGCGCGAGCCGGTTGCGGATCTCGCCCGGCGGCACGCTCGGCGCGGCCGCCCGCACCGACTCGAGCACGGTCGCGCTCTCGTCGAGGCCGTCCAGCCGCTGCGCGAGGTAGGCGACGCGATCCGTGTGCAGGATGCCGCGGGCGCCCCCGACCGTGCGCTCGGCCCCGGCGATGCCCAGCATCCCCTCGAGCAGCGTGGTCTTGCCGATCCCGTTCGGCCCGATCAGCGCGACCCGCTCGGGACCCTGGATCACGTACGAGCGATCCGTGCCGACGAGCTCCGCGATCCGCCGTCCGCGCGCCACGCCGGGGTCGCGCAGGTCGACCCGGATGCCGTCGTCGTCGCGCACCCGCTCCTCGGCCGCGTCGAGCGCGAGCCGGGCGGCGTGCTCGATCGACTCCATCTCCCCGCGCAGGCGGCCGGCCGAGACCTGCGCCTGCATCCGCCGGCCGTGCGCGACGATCTTCGGCACCCGCTTCTCGCGCTCCGCCTTGTTCGCGGTCCGCTCGCGCTGGGCGAGCTTGAGCTGCGACTCGATCCGCTGGCGGCGCTCCACGCGGAAGGTCTGCTCCGCCGCGCGCACGGCCTGCGCCGCGGCCGCCTGCTCCTGGTCGAGCGCCGCGCGCCAGGCGCTGTACGGGCCGCCGAACGTCGTCAGCGCGTTGCGGTACAGCTCGGCGGTGTCGTCCATGAGCTCGAGCAGCGCGACGTCGTGACTCACGACGACGAGCGCACCCGACCAGCCGCGCACGAGGTCCGCGACCCGCGAGCGGGCGTCGCGGTCGAGGTTGTTGGTCGGCTCGTCGAGCAGGGTGATCGGCGCGCGACGCAGGCGCAGCCCTGCGATCGCCACGAGCATCGCCTCGCCGCCGGAGATCTCGGCGACGCGGCGCTCGAGTGCGGACGCGGGGAGGCCGACCTCGGTCAGCACGGCGCTCGCCCGTGCCTCGGCATCCCAGTCGTCGCCGATCGCCTCGAAGTGCCGCACGTCGACGTCGCCGGACTCGATGGCGCGCACGGCCGCGAGCTGCCGCGCGATGCCGAGCAGCTCGGCGACAGTCGTGCCGGTGCGCAGGGTGAGGGTCTGCGGCAGCGCCGCGACATCGCCGACGGTCGTGACGGCGCCGGAGGTCGGGGTCAGCTCGCCCGCGATGAGGCGCAGCAGGGTCGACTTGCCGGCCCCGTTCGCGCCGACCAGTCCGGTGCGGCCGGCGCCGAACGCCCCGGAGACGTCGTCGAGGGCGACCGTGCCGTCGGGCCAGGTGAGGCCGACGTGCGACAGGGTGATGACGGGCTGGATGGACGGCATGCGGTTCTCCCGGGTCTCGAAGCGGAACGCTGAGACGGGATGCCGCCTCCCGGAGGAGTGGCCAGGGTGAATCGGCTCAGCGCGAGGGCGAACCGGAGAACTTCACCTGTGCAGGCTACGCCAGACTGGACCCGTGCTCAACGTCATCGGCGTCGAAGGCCTGCCCGAGGTCGTGCCGGGCGACGATCTCGCGGCCCTCATCGCGGATGCCGTGGACGGCGCGCTCGAGGACGGCGACATCCTCGCCGTCACCAGCAAGGTCGTCAGCAAGGCCGAGGGCCGGCTCGTCGCGGCGCGGGATCGTGAGGACGCGATCACGAGCCAGACGGTGCGGGTCGTCGCCTCGCGCACGACGCCGGACGGCCGCATCACCCGCATCGTGGAGAACCCGCTCGGTCTCGTCATGGCGGCCGCCGGGGTCGACGGCAGCAACGTGCCCGACGGATACGTGCTGCTGCTGCCCGAGGACCCCGACGCCTCCGCGCAGGCGATCGCCGTGAGGGTCCGTGAGCGGACCGGGCTGCGGATCGGGGTGGTGATCAGCGACACGTTCGGCAGGCCCTGGCGCGACGGGCAGACCGACCTCGCGATCGGGGCGGCGGGCATCCACGTGCTCGACGACCTGCGCGGCGGTGTCGACGACAACGGCCGGGCTCTGCAGGTGACCGCGGCCGCGATCGCCGACGAGATCGCCTCGGCCGCCGACCTGGTCAAGGGCAAGACGAGCCGGATGCCGCTGGCGATCGTCCGCGGCCTCGCCCACCTGGTCGGCGGTCTCGACCTGCCCGGCGCCCGCGCGATCGTCCGGCTCGGCGCCGCGGACATGTTCCGCGTCGGCTCGGAGGAGGCGTGGCGCGAGGGCTACGAGGCCGGCGTCCGCGCCGCTCGTGACGAGCGCGGCGACTAGCGCCGGAGCGCCTTCGCGAGACCCCGGGCACGACGGACGCGAGGTCTGGAACACCCCCGTGGTGCCGTCATCCACCTGAACCGTCCGGTCCGCCGTTCCGTGTTCCTCTCATGATCCCAGCCGACCGGCGCGCGCCCGTGGCAGACTCCATGGGGATGGACGCTACGGAAGCCCCGGACCGCTCGGCGACGAAGCCGGAGGTCGAATCCCTGCCCGCCGCGGAGTTCCTCATGGACGCCCGCGCCGTCATGGCCGCGATCGAGACGGTGATCGACGGCAAGCGCGAGGCGATCGAGATCGCGACGACCGTGCTGCTCGCCGAGGGGCACCTGCTCGTCGAGGACGTGCCCGGCGTCGGCAAGACGATGCTGGCCAGGGCTCTGGCCCGCAGCGTCGACTGCACGGTCTCCCGCATCCAGTTCACCCCGGATCTGCTCCCGGCCGACATCACGGGCGTCAGCGTGTACAACCAGGCCGAGCGCGCCTTCGAGTTCAAGCCGGGCCCGGTGTTCGCCAACATCGTCATCGGCGACGAGATCAACCGCGCCTCGCCCAAGACCCAGTCCGCCCTCCTCGAGTCGATGGAGGAGCGCCAGGTCTCGGTCGACGGACGCAGTTACGACCTGCCCGACCCCTTCACGGTCATCGCGACGCAGAACCCGGTCGAGATGGAGGGCACGTACGCGCTCCCGGAGGCGCAGCGCGACCGCTTCATGGCCCGGATCTCGATGGGCTACCCGGATCCGGCGAACGAGGTCGCGATGCTGCGCACCCGCGAGAGCGGAAGCCCGATCGACCGCCTGCGCCCGGTCGTGACCAATGAGCGGCTGCGGCAGATGATGCAGACCGTGCGGCAGGTCTTCGTGAGCCCGGCGGTCGAGCAGTACGCCGTCGCCATCGCCGCGGCGACCCGGGCCGACCGCGAGCTGCGGCTCGGCGCCAGTCCGCGCGCGACCCTGCAGCTCGTGCGCGCCGCCAAGGCGCGCGCAGCCCTCGACGGCCGAGACTTCGTGCTGCCGGACGACATCGACGCCCTCGCGGTGGCGGTGCTCGCCCACCGGCTCATGCCGGCTCGCGCCACGGTCGGCGGGGGCGGATCCTTCGGTGCCGGAGCCACGCCCGACATCACCGCGCGCATCGTGGCCGCGACCCCGGTGCCGCTCGGAGCCGCCGGAACGGCCTAGTGCGGTGACCGACCTCGAGGACCGCGCTGCGGCCACCGTCTCGACCGAGGAGTGGCTGGCCCGTCGCCGTGCGGCGGAGAGCAGTGGCCCGGAGACCGAGCGGACGGCGCGCAACCTGCGTCGGAAGGCGCAGCTGCGCCCGACCGTACGCGGGGCGGTCACGCTCCTGATCGGGGTCGTCGCGCTCCTGCTGGCCTACTGGGGCGGCCGGCGGGAGCTGCTGGTCCTCGCCGGAGCGGCGTTCCTGCTGCCCGCGATCGGGCTCGTCGTCGTGCGCCTGCGCCGGCCCCGGCTCGACGTGCTCCGCACCTTCGCACCCCCCGTGGTCGCCGCCGGCGATCCGGTCGACGTGCGGATGCGGATCCGCAACACCGGGAGCGCACCGAGCCCGTCGGTGGTGTGGAACGACGCGATCCCGTGGCAGGAGGACGATCCGGCGCCCCGGCAGCTCGCCCCGATCCCGGCCGGAACCACGGAGCAGCGGGTGCGCATCGCGGACTACCGGCTGCACCCGGCGCGACGCGGGGTCTACGCGATCGGGCCGCTGGTCGTCGAGCAGCGCGACGCCTTCGGGATGGTGGCACGGGTCGCCGCGGTCGGCGAGCAGGACCGGCTGGTCGTGATCCCGACCGTGGACCGGCTGCCGGACGGCGGGCCGGCCCCCGCCGACGGGGAGGGCACCGCACGCCTGATCCAGCGCCGGGTGGCGGGCAACGACGACGACCTCACGACGCGCGAGTACCGTGCGGGCGACGCGCTGCGCCGGGTGCACTGGCGCGCGTCCGCCCGGCACGGCGAGCTCATGGTGCGTCAGGAGGAGCACCGCAGCCGCCCGGACGCGCACATCGTCGTCGACACCCGCATCGGCGGCTATCCGGACGGGCATCCGGATGCCGGTCGCGCCTGGACCGAGACCCTCGAGTCCGACGCCTTCGAGTGGGTCGTGCGCATGACGGCGTCGCTCGGCATCCACCTCGAGGAGGCCGGATTCCGCGTCGAGATCGAGGAGACGGCCAGGGCACAGCTCGAGCAGATCGGCGAGCGCTGGGAGGGCGGCCGGCGGATCGACGGCTTCCTGACGAGCCTCGCGGGCGTCCGGCTGCTCGCCCCGCCCCCGGGCGAGCTCTCCGCCCCGGGCGGACCGTCCGGCCCGTTGTTCGCGGTCATCGCGGACGCCGAGGACGTCACCGCCGACTGGCTCGTGCGACGTCGGCGCGGCGCCGACGTCGCGATCGCCTTCGCGGTCGGTCCCCGGCCGGAGCTCGCCGAGCGCCTGACGGAGGCCGGCTGGACCTGCGTGCCGGTCGCCGCGCACGACCGGCCGGCCGACATCTGGCGCGACCTCGCGGTGCAGGGGTTGTTCGCCTCAGCCGCCTTCCGGGGAGCGGTCGATGGCGCTCACTGACCTGCGCCGCCCGGCACCACCGGGGGCCGCCGCCTCGCCGGGCCGCCGACGGCCATCCGGCGGGCCGCGGCGTCCACGCGGCGAGGGTGTGTCGGCCGGGCTGACCGGTCTCGCGCTGCTGCTCGCGTACGCGGGGCTCCGCCCGACGTTGCAGGGACTCTCGTGGTACCTCGTCGGAGCACTGTTCATCGTGCTCGTGCTCGTCGCGGCGAACGTCACGCGGCGGCTCTCGCGCCGGCCGTGGCTGCCCACCGTCGTCGCGGCGCTCGCGAGTCTGCTCGCCCTCACCCTCGGGTACGCGGCCGACAAGGCGCTGCTCGGCGTCATCCCGACCCCCGATGTCCTCACGCGATTCAGCCGTCTCGGCGAGCAGGCCTGGCTCTCGATCGCGGAGCAGGCGCTGCCCGCCACCCCCGAGCTCGGGATCGTCTTCCTCCTCGCGCTGCTGACCTCCGGCTGCGCCCTGTTCGCCGACATCGTCGTGCGCCGGGCGCCCGCGCTGACGGCGGCGCCCCTGCTCGCGCTGCTCGGCGTGCCCGTCGCGATCCGCTCCGGCGTCGCGGAGCCGGTCTGGTTCGTGCTGACGGCGATCGTGTTCCTCGTGCTGCTGCGCCGCGGCCAGCGTCGTGCGACCCCCGCCGCGGTGCTCGTGACGGGCGCGATCGTCGTCGCGGGCTCGCTCCTGCTGCCCTTCGTGCTGCCGCCCGTCGCCGACGATCCGGGCACCGGCGGTCCCGGCATCGATGGAGCGGTCAATCCGCTCATCAACCTGGGCGACGACCTGCGCCAGGGCGGTGACGTGCCGGCCCTGACGTATACGACGAGCAGCACGCAGGGGGTCTACCTGCGCCTGGCGACGCTCGACAAGTTCGACGGCCGGCAGTGGGAGCCCGCCGACATCGATCCCGCACGCACGCACGACGTCGCCAAGTTCCCCGCGCCGACCGGGCTGACCTCCGCGGTCAAGCGCCGCACGCTGAAGGCGTCGGTGCAGGTGGACGACATCAGCGGACGCTGGCTGCCGGTGCCGTATCCGGCCTCCAGGATCACCGGGGTCGACGACGACTGGAAGTGGGTCGCGGGCGGGCTCACCGTGCGCAGCAGGTCGACGAGCGCGAGCGGGCAGCACTACACCGCCAGCTTCCTCGACCTGAAGCCGGACCTCGCGCAGCTGCGCGCCGCGACGCCCAGCCCCGTCGGCATGCCGCTCGACGTCTCGGTGCCGACCGGGATGCCGGCGATCATCGCGCAGACCGCGCTACGAGTGACCGCGAACGCGACCACCGAGTACGACAAGGCGGTGGCGCTGCAGGACTACTTCCAGAGCGACGGCGGGTTCACCTACTCGGAGACCGCGCCGGTCGACCAGCACTACGACGGCTCCGGTGCCGACATCATCGCCCAGTTCCTGCAGAAGAAGGCGGGGTACTGCGTGCACTTCTCGTCGGCGATGGCGATCATGGCGCGCACGCTCGGCATCCCCGCCAGGGTCGTCGTGGGATTCCAGCCCGGCACGCCGGCGTCGGTGAACGACAAGCGGGTGTTCCAGGTGAGCTCGCACGACCTGCACGCCTGGCCGGAGCTGTACTTCGCCGGCATCGGCTGGCTGCGGTTCGAGCCGACGCCGGGCCGGGGCGTGCTGCCCACCTACTCCGACCCGCAGGCCGTCGACGACGCCATCAATCAGGGCGGCGGCACCGCGTCACCGGGAGCGACGGCGAGCGCCGGCCCGTCGAGCTCGGCGTCGGACCCCGGCGGGGCGTCCGCGGCCCCGTCGGCCTCGGCCGGCGCCGCGACCGCGACCGACCGGGCCGACGCCACCCCGTGGATCGTGCTGATCGTGCTCCTCGTGGCCATCGCGCTGCTGTTCACCCCGGCCGCGATCCGGGCGGCGCAACGGGCGCGGCGGATGCGGGCGGTGGCGCGCGGACGGGATCCCGCCGGCAACGCGTGGGCCGAACTGCGCGACACGGCGCGCGACAACGGGTGGGCGGCGCCGGACACCCAGACGCCCCGGGAGTTCGCGGAGCGGCTCACGGTCACGCTCGCCTCGAGCGCCGCCCGGATCGACGGTCTCCGGCGCGGTGTGGAGACGACGGCGTACGCGCGCGCCCCGGGGCCCATCCGAGTCGAGGATCTGCGCAGCGTCGTCAAGGCCATCGGCGCGAGCACGAGCGGGCGCGACCGCGTCCGCGCGGTGCTGCTGCCGCCGTCGCTCGTCGCGCGCGTCCGCGGCGACGAGGAGTGACCCGAGGCGCGTCTCAGGCCGCGGGATGCCCCAGGGCGAGCATCGGTCGTCCCGTGACCGGGTTCTCGGTCCAGCTCGCGGTCACGCCGTAGACGTCGCGGATGAGCTCCGGGGTGAGGGTCGTGCGAGCCGGGCCGCTCGCGACGACGCGTCCATCGGCGATGACGACCACGGCATCCGCCTGATCGGCCGCGAGCGACAGGTCGTGCAGCGCCGTCACGATGGTCATGCCGCGCGAGGTATGTTCGCGCAGCAGCACGAGCAGCTCGAGCTGCGCCGCGACGTCGAGGTGGTTCGTCGGCTCGTCCAGCAGCAGCAGACGCGGCTCCTGCGCCAGCGCCCGCGCGAGCATCACGCGCTGCCGCTCGCCGCCGGAGAGCGAGGCGAACCGGCGCTCGGCGAACCCTTCCGCGCGGGCGGCGACCAGGGCGGCGTCGATCGCGGTGGGCGCGCCGAGGTCGCGCCCACCCCAACGCGGCTCGTACGGGGTGCGGCCGAGCGCGACGACGTCGCGCACATCGATGGGCAGGTCGGTCGCGACGTCCTGCTCGACGAACGCCACGCGCCGAGCGCGCTCCCGTCTCCGCAGGCCGAGCAGGTCCTCGCCGCCGAAGGCGAGCGCGCCGGCGGCGGGACTCTCGACCCCCGCGATGGCGCGCAGGATCGTCGACTTGCCGGCTCCGTTGGGTCCGAGAAGCGCCGTGATGGCGCCCGGGGGCGCGGTGAACGCGGCGCCGTGGACGAGCTCCTTGCGTCCGACGCGCACGATCAGGCCGCGGACGTCGAGTCCGGCGCCCCCGGACGCGTCGGCATCGCGCATCCAGCTCATGCGCCACCCCGGCGCCGGGCCAGCAGGAGGGCGAACACCGGAGCCCCGACGAGCGCCGTGACGATGCCGACCGGCAGTTCGCGCGGCGCGAGCAGCGTGCGCGCGGCGGTGTCGGCCCAGACGAGATAGATCGCGCCGACGAGCGCCACGAGCGGCAGCAGCCGGCCGTGCCGCGGCCCGGCGATGAGGCGCACCGCGTGCGGGAGCACGAGGCCGACGAAGCCGATCGACCCGCTCACGCTCACCAGAATCCCGGTGAGCACCGCCGATGCGCCGAGCAGCGTCCAGCGCACGGCCGTGACGTTCACCCCCAGGGAGGCCGCCATCCGGTCGCCGAACGCGAACGCGTCGAGCACCCGGCCGTTCGCGATGAGCGGGATGCCGAGCACGACGAAGCCGCCGACGGCGACCGCGACCTGCGGCCAGCGCGCCCCCGCGACCGAGCCGAGCAGCCAGTTGAGCACGTCCTGGTACGCGTCGCCGCGCGCGGTCCAGAAGATGACGAAACTCGTGAGCGCCGTGCCGAGCGCCGACACCGCGACGCCGGCGAGCACCGTGCGGCTCGGCGTGATGCGTCCGAGCGCGCCCGCGAGCGCGAGCGTGATGGCCAGCGCCGCGATCGCGCCGAGGAACGCGGCGAGCGGCAGCAGCAGCGAGACCCCGAGCAGCAGCACGCTCACCGCCCCGAGCGAGGCTCCGGAGGACAGGCCGAGCAGGTACGGATCGGCGAGCTGGTTGGCTGTGAGGGCCTGCATGATGGCGCCGACCAGGGCCAGGCCCGCTCCCACGGCCGCCGCGGTCAGCACGCGCGGCAGGCGCAGCTCCCACACGATGCCGTCGTCGATCGGGCCGAGCGGGTTCGTGCCGATGCCGAGGTGGGCGAGCACCGCGCGCGCGACGTCGCCGACCGCGAGCCCCGACGATCCGATCGCGGTGGCCGCGGCCAGCGACGCGAGCAGCAGGGCGCTCAGCACCACCGCCGCGACGACCGCCCGCGCGCTCACCCGACGTGCAGGTGCGCCAGCTGCGCCGCGACCGAGCGCGCCGCGTCGATGCTGCGCACGCCGGCCTCGCTCTCGGCGAAGGGGATGGTGATGAAGCGGTGGTTCTGCACCGCGCTCAGCCGTGCGGTCGCGGGGTCGCTCTCGAGCCGGTGGATCTTCGCGGCGGCGGTGTTCCAGTCGGCATCGATCAGGATGATCACGTCGGGGTCGTCCGCGACGATCGACTCCCAGCCGAGCGTCGTCCACGTCTGCGGCACGTCTCCCGCGATGTTCCTCAGCCCCGCGGTCTTCATCACGAGCTCGGGGGCGCCGGTGCCGGCGCCGACGTACGGCGAGGCGTCGCCGGAGGAGTACCAGAGCGCGGTGAGACCGCGGGGGTCGCGGTGGATGCCGGCGAGCTGCTCCTGCTGCGTCGCCACCACCTGCTTCGCGCGGGCTTCGACCCCGAAGATGCGCCCGGCCTGATCGATCTCGCGGAACACCTCGGCGAAGGTCAGCTTCGCGACCGGCGTCGAGCGGCATGCGGCCGGCTGCACGTAGCTCGCGACGCCGAGCGACGCGAGCTCGCCCCGGGTGCCGGCCTGGTCGGCCGAGAACGCCGACTCCCAGCCCGAATAGACCAGGTCGGGCTTCTTCGCGAGCACGGCCTCCTCGCTGGGCATGAAGTCCGACAGCGACGGCACGCCGCGCATGGTGGCCGCCCATCTCGCGGGCACCGGGCCGTCCTGGTAGGCGGTGCCGACGATCCGGTCGCCGACGCCGAGGGCGAGCATCATCTCGGTCGACGTCGACTTGATCGAGATCACCCGCTTCGGCGGGTGATCGAAGGTGACGCTCGTGTCGCAGTTCTGCACCGTGACGGCGGCGGCGGCCGACGAGGCGGTCGGCACCGGTGCGGCGGCGGCGCCCTGGGCGCAGCCGGAGAGGAGGGCGCCGCCGGCGAGGACGGCGACGAGGGCGAGGGGGCGCACGTGCATGGGGTCTCCGAAGGGATGCGGGCGAACGCGCAGAGGACCTGCGAGGAGCCGGGCCGGCCGAGATGCGGCCGGCGCATCCGGCGAGACCCGCCGGAGGACCATCGCCAGCTTAGCGAGTAGCGTCCCCCTTCATGTGGACCGTCATCGTGCCGGTGAAGCCCGCGTCCGTCGGCAAGTCGCGGCTCGGCGCCGATCCCGGCCTGGTGCGCGCGATCGCGCTCGACACGATCGACGCGGCGCTTGCCGCCCGCCGCGTGGACCGGGTGCTCGTCGTCACCTCCGATCTCTCGCTCGAGACGGCGGCGGATCTCGTGGCCGAGCCGGCGCCCGCGGGTCTCGCCGCCGCGATCGCGACCGGCCTGCGGGCCGCCGATCCGGACGCACCGCGCGCGGTGCTGCTCGGCGACCTGCCGTCGCTGCGCTCCGGGGACCTCGACGACGCCCTGCACCGCGCGGAGGCCGTGCCGACCGGCTTCGTCGCGGATCGCGAGCGCACCGGCACGACCCTCGTCACGGCGCGCGCCGGGGTCGAGCTGCGGCACGCCTTCGGGGCCGACTCCGCGCGACGCCATCGCGAGCTCGGGGTCGCCGAGATCGTCCCGGCCGCCGGCAGCACCCTGCCGCTCGACATCGACACCGCCGAGCACCTGGCCGCGACTCCCGGTCTGGGCCGCCGCACGTCCGCCGCCCTGGCGGGCCCGGGCGACCTCGTCGACGATGACGCCGGGATCGGTCGCTCACGCCGCTCCGGGCGCTGAGACACCGATCGCGAGGTCGTTCTCGACGCTTAGCGGCCGCCGAGCGCCAGCTCCATCGCGGCGTGGGCGATCGCCGCGGACGTCGCCTCGTCGCGCATCCGCAGCGGCAGCGCCCGGGTCGGGATGCCGTCGGCCGTGAGCGGTCCGACCGAGGCGGCGTCGGCGTCGTCCACGAGCCAGCCGTCCAGCAGCCCGCCCGCCCCCGCACCGTCCACGCGTCGCGCGCCGTAGTGCCGGGCGACGGCCGCGGCATCCGTCTCGACCCCGATCGCGGTCAGGCACGCGTCGGCCATGCCGCGCACGACGGCACCGCCGATGATCGGCGAGACGCCCACGACGGGCGCCCGGGTCGCGGCCACCGCGTCGCGGATGCCCGGGATGCCGAGGATCGTGCCGATCGACACGACCGGGTTCGAGGGCGCGAGCAGCACCACGTCCGCGGTGCCGATCGCCTCGAGCACGCCGGGCGCCGGGGACGCCGCCCCGACCCCCGTCTGCACGAACGCGCGCGCCGGCACGGCGGCCCGCAGCCGCGTCCACCACTCCTCGAAGTGCAGCTCGCCGTCGTCGGTGATGACGTGCGTCTCGACCTCCTCGTCGGTGGCCGGCAGCAGCTCGACCTCGACCGGGCCGGCGCCGAGCCCCCAGCGCGCCGTGATCCGCCGCGTCGCCTCGCTCAGCGGCAGGCCCTCGCGCAGGAACGCGGTGCGCGCGATGTGGGTGCCGAGGTCGAGGTCGCCGAGCGTGAACCACGGCCAGCCGACGCCGAACGCCGCCAGCTCGTCGGCGACCCGCGAGCTCTCGCCGACCCGGCCCCAGCCGCGCTCCTCGTCGTTCACGCCGGCCAGGGCGTAGGTGATCGTGTCGAGGTCCGGGGCGATGCGCAGGCCGGCCAGCCACATGTCGTCGCCGGTGTTCACGACGGCGGTGATGCGGGCATCCGGCACCCCGCGCAGCGCCCCGCGCACGCCGCGCAGGAAGCGCGATCCGCCGACTCCGCCCGCGAGCACCGTGATATTGGTCACTCGGGGCACCCTACTGGTCGTTCGATTCCGGCAATCGAGCGCGTGGGAAGGGACGCGGGTACCCTCGTCTGGTGCCCGCCCCGACCCCCTTCGACCTCGCCGTCCACGACCTCGTGCACCGGCCGGGGGAGATGCGCGAGCGCACTCTCGCCTTCCCCGCGCCCGAGCAGCTGGGCGAGGGCATCGCCCACGTGAGCGCCGGCACATCGGTCGAGATCGACGTGCGGCTCGAGGGTCTGCACGAGGGGATCCTCGTCACGGGCGAGGTCACCACGACCGCGAGCGGCGAGTGCGTGCGGTGCCTCGACGCCCTCACCCTGCCCGTCCAGGTCGAATTCCAGGAGCTTTTCGCGTATTCTCCAGACGAAGCCTTCGACTTCGCGGTTCGAGACGACCACGTGGATCTCGAACCCGTCGTGCGGGA
This sequence comes from Pseudolysinimonas kribbensis, assembly GCF_039531715.1. Lineage (NCBI taxonomy): Bacteria > Bacillati > Actinomycetota > Actinomycetes > Micrococcales > Microbacteriaceae > Pseudolysinimonas > Pseudolysinimonas kribbensis. The sequence continues at coordinate 363,182 of NZ_BAAAQO010000003.1, forward strand.
TGCGGTGGTGCTGTCGCTGCCGTTCCAGCCGGTCTGCCGGCCGGACTGCCCGGGTCTCGACCCCGTCACAGGGGAGAAGCGCTCGGGCCTGCCGGACGAGCAGCAGGGTGCGACGGACCCGCGCTGGGCCGCGCTCGAGGGCTTCCGCACGGACCGGTCCGGCGAGTAAACCGGACTTCAGAAGCAGAGAAGAGAGATCCATGGCCGTTCCCAAGCGCAAGCAGTCGCGCTCCAACACGCGCTCGCGCCGGTCGCAGTGGAAGGCCGAGGCGCCGAAGCTGGTCAAGACCGTCGAGAACGGCAAGACCGTCTACAGCCTCCCGCACCGCGCGAAGGTCGTGGAGGACTCGGCAGGCACCCCGCTGTACCTCGAGTACAAGGGCCGCAAGGTCGCCGACGTCTGAGCCGGGGTTCCCGGAGGCCAGCATCGACGACCTCCGACGAGAGCTGCAGATCGAGATCTCTCCCGACCTGCTCGAGCTGGCGCTCACGCACCGCTCGTTCGCGTACGAGCACGGGCGGGTCGCCCACAACGAGCGCCTCGAGTTCCTGGGCGACGCGATCCTCGGCCAGGCGGTGACGGTCAAGCTCTACCTCGACAATCCGGAGCTCGACGAGGGCGACCTCGCCAAGCGTCGCGCCTCGCTCGTCTCGAGCGTCGCGCTCGCCGACATCGCACGGCGGATCGGCCTCGGCGCCCACATCCGCCTCGGCCGCGGCGAGGAGATGACGGGCGGACGGCAGAAGGCGTCGATCCTCGCCGACGCGCTCGAAGCCGTCATCGGCGCCGCCTACCTCTCCGTCGGGGACGCCGCTGCGACCGACTTCGTGCTCCGGCTGGTCGAACCCCTGCTCCACGAGCCGGAGCGCTTCGGCGCCGCCATGGACCCCAAGACGAGCCTGCAGGAACTCGCCGCCCGGCTCGGCCGCGGACTCCCCGTGTACACCGTGACCGACTCCGGCCCGGACCACTCCAAGCGCTTCCGCGCCGAGGTCGCCCTCGGCACCGGCCCGGCCATCGCGTCCGGCGAGGGGACGAGCAAGAAGACCGCCGAGGTGCAGGCGGCGTTCGCGGCGTTCGAGTCGCTGCAGGCGCCCGCGCCCGAGCAGTCCTAGGGGCGACGCCGAGTGCCGGAGCTCCCCGAGGTCGAGGTCGTGCGCGCGGGCCTCGAGCCGGCGGTCACGGGCGCGACGGTGCGCCGTGTCGAGGTTCTCGACGAGCGGTCGCTGCGCCGGCATCCGGGGCCCGTCGAGGACTTCGTCGAACGCGCGACGGGCGCGCGACTGCGGGCGCCGCAGCGTCGCGGAAAGTTCCTCTGGGTCCCGCTGGAGGGCGCCCCGGAGGCTCTGACCATCCATCTCGGGATGTCGGGCCAGGTCCTCCTGCGCTCGCCCGACCACGAACGCGACCGTCTCACCCGCGTCGTGCTCGACCTGGACTCCCCGCTCGGGGAGGGCGCCGGGCATCCCGGAGCGCTCCGCGTGGACTTCGTCGACCAGCGGATCTTCGGGTCGATGGCGCTCGACGAGCTCGTGCCGGCCCGCGATCATCCGGAGCAGCTGGTGCCGTCGCACGTGCGGCACATCGCGCGCGACCCCCTCGACCCGCTGTTCGACGACCGGGCGTTCCTCGCGGCGCTCCGGCGCAAGCAGACGACGATCAAGCGCGCGCTGCTCGACCAGACGCTGATCAGCGGCATCGGCAATATCTACGCCGACGAGGCGCTCTGGGCGGCGCGTGTGCACTACGAGCAGCCGACGGCGACCCTCTCCCGGCCGCGCGCGACGACGCTGCTCGCCGAGGTGCGTCTCGTGCTCGGAAAGGCGCTCGCCGAGGGGGGCACGAGCTTCGACGCGCAATACGTCAACGTCAACGGCGCCTCGGGCTACTTCTCGCACTCGCTCAACGCGTACGGACGGCAGGGGCTGCCGTGCCCGCGCTGCGGCACGCCGATCGTGCGGGAGAGCTTCATGAACCGCGGATCGCACTTCTGCCCGCGGTGCCAGCGCGTTCGCGGACGTTAGCGCTTGCGAGCGGCGATCGTGAACGTGAGCGGCAACCGCTCCGGATGCTCGCGCAGCCGCCACTCGCCGCTCACCTCGTCCGGCTCCATGAGCTCGGACAGAGCGGGCCACGGCACGGTGCGGTGCTCCACGAGTGCCGTGAGCTCCATGCCGTGCTGGAGCAGCGCCGTGACCAGCTCGCCGATCCCGTGGTTCCACTGGTACGACACCGTCGCCTCCAGCGGGCGCTCGGTCGGAACGTAGCTGAGTTGCTCGTCCCACACGTCGGGTTGGGGGGTCTCGAAGTACGGCAGGCCGATCTCGAGGCGCTCGGGGTGCTCCTCGCCGATCGACAGGAGCACCGGATGCGCGTCCCGGAGCAGCAGCCGGCCTCCGGCGCGCAGCAGGCCCGCCACGGTCGCCGCCCAGCGATCGATCGACGGCAGCCAGCAGAGCGCGCCGATGCCGGTGTAGACGAGGTCGAACGAGCCGGTGCCGAGCACGTCGAGCGCGTCGTACACGTTCGACTCCAGGTACCGGATGTCGGCTCCCGCGTCCGCTGCGAGCCGCCGCGCGATCCCGAGAGAGGCCGGAGAGAGGTCGAGCCCCGTCATCCGGGCGCCGAGCCGTGCCAGCGAGAGCGTGTCGGTGCCGATGTGGCACTGCAGGTGCACGGCCTCGATCCCGGCGATCTCGCCGAGGAGGGGCCGGTCGAATTCCACGACCCCGGAGAGCAGCGTCGGGTCGTCGACGAAGCGCTGGAGGTCGTACCCGCCCGCCCAGTCATGCGCGCGGGCGCGGTCGTCCCAGTTGGCGCGGTTGACCTCGACGTAGTCGGCGCCGTCACGGCCGTCGTCGATCCTCACGGCAGGTCCTTCCGCCAGGCGCCGTCGTAGCCCATCGGCACGAAGCCGATGGCCTCGTTGACGCGCAGCATGTGGTGGTTCTCCTCCGCGTTCCACGTCACGACCGACGGGCGACCCGGAAACCGCTCGTCGAGCGCCTCCAGGTTGGCGACCTTCAGCAGCAACCCGAGGCGATGACCCCGGTCCTCTCCGCGGACGACGGTGGTGCCCTGCTGGCCGGCGCCCGCGCCGTGCGGCAGCCAGATCCGGGTCACGCCCGCCAGCCGTCCGGTCGCGATGTGCTCCGCCGCACTGACGAGGAGGGCGTGCTCCGCCGTCTGCCGCGTCTCGTACTCGAGCACGCGCTCCGCATCCCAGGTCTCCGGCGGCTCCTCGAGCCCCGCCGTCGGGATGTCGGTCGACATCCGCTCGTTGAGCTCGGCCATCGCCGCGCGAAGCGCCGCGGGGGTGACGCCCACCCAGGTCAGCACGCGGTAGCCGACGGCGTGCCGCTCGGCGTCCGCACGCAGCGCGCTCAGGCGATCACCGTCCGCGGGCAGCGGGAGCCGGCTGCCGCGCTCGACCTGCTCGAGCCGCCAGCCCCGCGCGAGCAGGAAGCGCGTGCCGCGGTCCTGCCGCGACACCGAACCCGCGCCCGTGGGCGCGACGAGTCGCCCGGCGTCCGGGCCCGGGGCGCTCGGGACATACGTGATGAGCTTGGCGAGCCCGAGCTCGGCGGCGAGCCCGTCGAGCCGGTCCGCGAGGGCGGTGCCGACGCCCCGGTGCTGTTTCCCGGGACGCACCTGGAGCTCCACGAAGCCGGCCTCGGGCGCCTCGTGGGTGCGGGTCACGGCGATCCGGCCGACGACCTCGTCGCCGTCCCGTGCCGCGATGAACAGCACCTCCTGCTCCGGGTCGCGGAACTGCGGCAGCCAGCGTTCGGCCGTGATCGCGACGTCGGCCGTGCCGTAGACCGCGACCTGGGTCGCGTTCTCGATCTCGGTGAACGCGACGAACTCGTCCCATCCCGGGGCGCCGGGGCCCTCGGGCACCGGCACGTCGACCAGTTCGACCATGGCGCGCATCCTCACGCCGCCCGGCGGGCAGCCCGCCAGACTACACAGGCGTCAGCCCAGCAGCCAGCCGTTCTCGGCCGCGATCCGCACGGCTTCCCCCGCGTTGCGCGCACCGGTCTTGCCGATCGCCGATGAGAGGTGGTTGCGCACGGTCCCCTCCGACAGGTGCAGGCGCCGGGCCACCGCTCCCGCGGTGCCGTCGTCGCGCAGCGCCAGCAGCACGTCGGTCTCGCGGCGGCTGAGCGGCGACGGCCCGGAGGCCAGCGACTCGGCGGCGAGCGCCGGGTCGACCACGCGGAACCCGGCCGCGACCCGGCGCACCGCGGCGGCGAGTGCGTCGGACGGGGTGTCCTTCACGACGAATCCGTACGCCCCCGCCTCGAGCGCGAGCCGCAGGTACCCGGGCCGGCCGAAGGTCGTCACGATGAGCGCGCGGCACGCCGGATAGGCCGCGACGAGAGCGCGCGCGGCGGCGATGCCGTCGAGGCCGGGCATCTCCACGTCGAGGAGGGCGACCTCGGCGCGATGGGCCCGCGCGGCATCCACCACCTCGTCGCCACGGCCCACTTCGGCGACCACCTCGATGTCGTCCTCGAGTGCGAGCAGCGAGGCGAGGGCCCCGCGCACCAGCGCCTGGTCGTCGGCGACCAGCACCCGGATGCTCACGCCGCCACCTCGAGCGCGTAACCCCCGTCGGGCGCCGGCCCGCTCATGAGCCTCGCCCCGGCAGCCTCGGCGCGTTCGCGCAGATTGCGCAGGCCGTTGCCCGGACCGGATGGCGGGACCGCGATGTCGCGGGGGGCGCCCGCGCCGTCGTCGCGCACCACGACCCTCCGTGCCGCGAGCTCGATCCAGCACGCCGTCGCCGCCGAGTGCCGGATGACGTTGGTCACCCCCTCGCGCACGACCCACCCGAAGAGCGCGCGCAGTTCGGGGCGCACGACGGCGGCGTCGTCGGGGAGGTGGGCCGTGATCCCCGCGGCGGCCAGCGCCGTGCGTGCCGAGGCCAGCTCGGCCTCGAGGTCGACGTCGCGGTAGCCGGCGACCGCGGCGCGCAGATCGGCGAGCCCCTCCCGGGCGAGCCGCTCGATGTCGGCGATCTCGGCCTCGGCACGGACCGGGTCGCGGCTCACCAGCTTGCGCGCGAGCTCCGACTTGACGGCGACAACGGTCAGCGAATGCCCCAGCGAGTCGTGCAGATCGCGCGCGAGCCGGGCCCGTTCCTCGCTCACGGCGAGGCGGGCGACCTCGTGCTGCGCCTGGCGCAGGAGGGCGTTGCGCTGGATCAGCTGCCCGAAGAAGATCATCACCACGCCCACCGAGAGCGTGATGTAGGGGGTGTAGAGCAGGCCGTTGATCCAGTCGACCGACCACCCCACGAGCAGCTGCGCGCCGACCACGGCCAGCAGCATCAGGAGTGAGCCGATCCGCGGGATCCACGTGAATCCGACCACGACGACGATGAGGGTCCAGGTCCAGATCGTGTACGGGCCGATGACCGGGAACAGCACGCACGTGAGCGCCCAGTACCCGACGACCGCCGCGATGCGCACCCTCGTCCGCTCCGGCCAGAGCAGCGGCGGCAGCACGAGATAGAGCGCGTAGACCACGAAGAGCAGGACGGTGGCGAGCGCGCGCATGCCGACGGAGCCGGACCCCGCGGTCCACACGGTCGTGACCTCGATGGCCTGGTAGAGCAGGCCGAAGCTCGCCCCGAAGTACCAGCGCCGGGCGCCAGGGGCCCGCAGACGCGCGACCGCCCCTGGCCGCGCGGCGGGCGCGGCGGGGGTGGTCGTCATGGTGCCCAAGGGTAGAGCGCTCCTACGCGCGGGCGGCGTCGCGGCGGTAGCGCCACACGATGAGGGCGCCGAGCGCGATCGTCCAGACCATCAGCACGACGGCCGGGGCGAGGGCGTCGCCGGAGCCGAGGGCGCCCATCTGGCCCAGGCGGTTGAGCCAGTAGGAGGGCACGATCTGGGCGACGTTCGACACCCAGTCCGGCATGATCGACAGCGGCACCCACAGGCCGCCGAAGATCGCGAGCCCGAAGAACGTGACCATGAACAGCGGCTGCGCGAACTCCGGCTTGGCGAACTGCCCGATCAGGATCGCGATGAGCGCGAACGGCACCACGCCCAGCCAGAGGCCGAGGCCCGCCATCAGCCAGCCGCCCACCCCCAGCGGCGTGTGGAACACGATGAGCGAGACGCCGAAGGTCAGCACGATCGACATCGCGGCGACCGCGAGCGAGGCGGCGACCTTGGTGGTGAGGTAGCCGGCGCCGCTCAGCGGCGTGATGCGCAGCTGACGGTTCCAGCCGAGCGAGCGCTCGTTCACGATGGTGAACGCCTGCGCGAGCGCCGACATCATGGCGCCGTAGCCGCCCATCTGGATCGTCGTGACGGCGAGCCACGGCAGGTGCGTGCTGTCGTCGACCTGACCGCCCGAGCCGTACACGCTGCCGAAGATCAGCAGCATCACGACGGGCAGGGCGAACGTGAAGACGAGGTTGCGGGTGTTCTTGAGCTGGCGCAGCACCTCGAGCGCCAGGTAGCGGATTCTCATCGGAGGGCCTCCTGCAGCGCCGGCTCGGCGGCATCGTGGGTCAGGGCGAGGAACGCGTCGTCCATCGTGCGCGAGATGACCTCGACGTCGTGGGCGGCGGGATAGTCGGCGAGCACGGCGCGCAGCGTCGCGTCGGAGTCGGCGGTCTGGATGCTGATCCGTTCGCCGCGGCGCTCGACGTCGCGCACGCCGGGGAGCGTCGCGAGCCGATCGTGCAGGCCGGCGGGGGCGGCATCCAGCGCGAAGCTGACGACGCGGCCGCTCACGACCGCCTTGACTTCGGCGGGGGTGCCGTCGGCGACCAGGCGACCGCGGTTCAGGATGACGATGCGGTCGGCGAAGGAGTCCGCCTCGTCGAGGTAATGGGTCGCGAACACGACCGTGCGACCCTCCTCGGTGAACGCGCGCATCGACTCCCAGAACACGTGCCGGGCCTCGACGTCCATCGCGGCGGTCGGCTCGTCGAGGATCAGCAGGTCGGGGTTCGACACGACGGCGACCGCGAACCGCGCCCGCTGCATCTGCCCACCCGAGAGCTTGGCGACCCGCTGCCGGGCGATGTCGGTGACCTTCGCCCGCTCCATCGCCTCGTCGACCGGCAGCGGGTGCCGGTGCGCGGCGGCGACGAGCTCGATGCTCTGCCGCACGGTGAGGGTCGGCAGCAGCGCCCCGCCCTGCAGCATGGCGCCCACGCGGCCGGCGACGATCGCCTGCCGCGGGGTGCCGCCGAAGAGCCGGGCGTCGCCCTCGTCGGGGTTCGACAGGCCGAGGGCGAGGTCGATCGTGGTGGACTTGCCGGCGCCGTTCGGCCCGAGAAGCGCCACGACCTCGCCGCGGCCGATCTCGAGCGTCACGCCGTCGACGGCGGTGAGCTGGCCGAAGCGCTTGCGCAACCCGTGCAGCGCGATGGCGGGGGAGTCGTTCATGACCTCAACGATCCCCGTCGCGGGCCTCCGGCCGGTAGGGCCGCCGTCACGATCCGGGCATGACGAATGTCACGGCGTCACTCGTTCCCGCGCACCACCTCGATGAGCAGCAGCCAGGCGTTGAGCATCGACACGGCGACCAGCAGGATGACGCCCCCGGCGACCGCGAACAGCCCGGTCGGGAGGTCGGCGAACAGCATCCCGCAGGCGATGAGGAACGGCGCGTACTGCACGACGCTGAGCGCGATGACCATCGCGAGGATCGGGCCCGTCATGCCGTCGCGACGGCGGTAGGCGCCCACGTCGATGGCGATGGCGCGCACGTAGAACGCGGCGGCGATCAGCGTCGAGACGAGCAGCTCGGTCGCGAGCGCGGCACGGCTCTGCTCCGGGATCAGCACGAGCAGCGACGCGACGACACCCTGCACGAGCGAGGCGATCGTGCCCGCGGCGCCGGCGACGAGCGGCTTGGAGGCCGCGATCCGCGTCACGTTGACCGAGATCGCGACGATCACGAGCCCCGCGAGCGCACCGGTCGCGCCGGCCGCGGCGACGGCGAACTCTCCCCACCCCTCCATGGCATCCACCGTATCCGGCTCGCCTCCACCGCCCGCGATTCGCGATGCCGGGCGGTTTACGCGGCCCGAACACGGGCCCGACGCGGTCGATACGCCGGTCGCGCAGCATGGCGGCATGAGAAAAGCACTCGTCCTCGCCGCCGCCTCGATCTCCACGGCCGCCGCGCTCGTGCTCGGCGGAGCCGCCGCTGCGAACGCCGCGACGCCCCCGCCCGCGCCGACGCCGACCTCGTCCGGGTCGTGCTCGTTCGCTCAGCACCTCGTGCACGACTGGTTGACGCTGCCGAAGGCGCTGCGCACCGACCTGAAGGCGGCCAAGGCGGCCGATTCGAAGGCCGAGAGGCTCAAGGACCTGAAGGCCATCCGCAGCCGCGCGCTCGCCGGCGACTACGGCAAGGCCGTCGAGTCCCGCGCCGAGCACCTGCGGGGCCTGCGCCCGCTCCCGGATGCCCTGAAGGCCGATCTGACGACGCTCCGGGGCGAATCGACCCGCGCCCAGAAGGTGCAGGAGGCGGGTGAGATCGCGTCGAAGGCGCTCGCCGGCGACTACGGCGACGCGATCCAGAGCCTCGCGAAGCACGTGCAGTCCTCTCCGCGCTGGCAGTCCTGCACTCCGAAGGGCTCCTAGAGCGGGTCCGGAGCCGCGGGGCGCGCCTGCTCGACCCGTGCGCGCGGGTACCCTGAGTCACCGACGACGGGAGCCGCGTGTACCTGAAGAGCCTGACCCTGAAGGGGTTCAAGTCCTTCGCGCAGCCCACCACGTTCGCGTTCGAGCCGGGCGTGACCTGCGTCGTCGGGCCGAACGGCTCCGGCAAGTCGAACGTCGTCGACGCCCTCGCCTGGGTCATGGGCGAGCAGGGGGCCAAGACCCTGCGCGGCGGCAAGATGGAGGACGTCATCTTCGCCGGCACCGCGACGCGCGGTCCGCTCGGCCGTGCCGAGGTGATCCTCACGATCGACAACGCCGACGGGGCGCTGCCGATCGAGTACAGCGAGGTCACGATCTCGCGCACGCTGTTCCGCAACGGAGGCAGCGAATACGCCATCAACGGCGAGCAGGTGCGCCTGCTCGACGTGCAGGAGCTCCTCTCCGACTCCGGCCTCGGGCGCGAGATGCACGTGATCGTCGGCCAGGGCCAGCTCGATCAGGTGCTGCACGCGACCCCCGAGGAGCGCCGGGGGTTCATCGAGGAGGCCGCCGGCATCCTGAAGCACCGCCGCCGCAAGGAGCGCACCCTGCGCAAGCTCGAGGCGATGCAGGCCAACCTCACGCGGCTCAGCGATCTCGCGGGGGAGATCCGGCGCCAGCTGAAGCCGCTCGGGCACCAGGCGGAGATCGCCCGCGAGGCGCAGACCATCGCGGCGATCGTGCGCGACGCCCGCGCGCGTCTGCTGGCCGATGAGGTCGTCGAGCTGCGGGCCGCGATCACCGATGTGAGCCGCAGCGAGTCGGAGCGCAAGACCGAGCGGCTCGTGCTGCAGGAGCAGCTCGACCAGTCGCGGCTGCGGCAGGAGCGCCTCGAGGCCTCCATGACGGGCGATGCCGTCGACGGCGCCCGGCGCGTCGCGTTCGGGCTCGAGCAGGTGCAGGATCACCTCCGATCGCTCTACACGCTCGCCCAGCAGCGACTCTCGCTGCTCGCGCAGCAGGCGGAGCTGCCCGGCATGTCGGCGACCGTCTCGCCCCGGATGATCGAGGACGCCCGGGAGGAGGCCGCGCGCCTGCAGGCCGGGGTCGCCGAGTCGGAGACCGCGCTCGGCACCGCGAGCGCCGCGACCGCGACCGTGCGGGCCGCGCTCGACGCCCTCGACGAGGAGATCAGCGCGCAGAGCGCGCTCGTCTCGCAGCACGACCTCGAGCAGGGGCGCCTGAAGGGCGCGGTCGACGCGGCGGAGTCGCGCGCCGCCGCCACCCGCGGCGAGCTCGACCGCCAGCGCGCGGCGCTCGAGGCGTCGGAGGCGCGACGCGAGCAGGCGCGGATCGAGCTCATGGAGGTCGAGGACGACGGCAGCGCGGTCGACCGCGACATCGACCTGAACGAGGCGGTGACGGCGGCGGAGTCCGCGGTGACCGCGCTGCAGGCGGACGTCGAGTCGCTGCGCGACGAGCTGCACACCGCCGAGCGCGAGCGGGACGCGCTCGCCGCCCGCACCGGCGCGCTCTCGCTCGCCCTCGACCAGAAGGACGGGTCGGCGTCGATCGCGGGCGCCACCGGCATCCGGGGTCTCGTGGCGGAGCACCTCACGATCCGGCCGGGGTACGAGGCGGCGATCGCTGCGGCGCTCGGCTCGCTCGCCGACGCCGTGCTCGCCGACTCGCTCGACGCGGGCGTCGCCGCGCTGCGGCAGGCGCGCTCCAGCGACGCCGGGCGGGTCGAGATCGTCATCGCGGATGCCCCGGATGCCGCGGCATCCGGCTCCCTCCCCGCGGGCGTCGAGGCCGCGGCCGACCTCGTGCAGGCGCCGAGCGGGATCCGCGGGCTGCTGGCCGGGATCGTCGTCGCGGACGATCTCGACGCGGCGCGCGCGGCGTGGCCGGCCCTGGCATCCGGATCGACGGTCATCACGCGCGAGGGCGACGTGCTCACCGAGCACGTGCTGCGCGGCGGCTCGGGCGCCGGGCGCAGCAAGGTCGAACTCGTCGCCGAACGGGATGCCGCCCAGGCCCGCCTCGTCGAGGTCACGACCTCGATCGAGCGGCAGCGATTCGCCCTGACCGGGAAGCGCGAGGCGCTCGACCTCGCGCAGATCGATCAGGCGCAGGCGGCGGCCGCGCTCAAGGAGTTCGACGTCCGGCTCGCGCAGCGCAGCGAGGCGCTCGGCCGTTCGCGCGTCGCGTTCGAGGCCGCGACGGCCGAGGGCGAGCGTCTGGCGCAGGCCGTGCGCGTGCTGGAGGAGGCGGTCGCCGAGGCCGATCAGGGCGTCGCGCACGCCGTGTCGGAGCGCGACGGGCACGCCGCGACGCCCCGCCCGATGCTCGACGTGAGCGCCCGCGACGGCATGCTCGCCGAGCTCGAGGCCGCCCGGTCGTCCGAGGTACAGGCTCGGGTCCAGCTCGAGACCGCGCGCGAGCGCGTGCGGGCACAGCTGGCGCAGGTCGAGGCGCTGCGTCGCCAGCTGGAGGCGGAGCGCGCCGCCGCCGAGGAGGCGGCCCGGCTCGCCGTGCTGCGCCAGCACCAGGTGGCGGCCGCCGAGGAGGTCGTCGCCGCGCTGCCGGCCGTGCTCGACGTCGCCGATCGCTCGCTCGCCCAGGCGCGGGTCGAGCTCGCCGTCGCCGAGGCCGATCGCGCGAAGCAGAACGAGGAGCTCGTGGAGCTGCGCCGTACCGAGGCCGGGTTGCGCGACCGGCTCGCCGCGCTCAACGACAACGTGCACGGGCTCGAGATGCAGGCCTACGAGAAGAAGCTGCACCTCTCGACCCTGCTGGAGCGCGCCGCCGAGGAGCTCGGCCTCGTCGAGGACGTCCTCGTCGCCGAGTACGGCCCCGAGGTCCCGGTCCCCGTCGACGCCCCCCGTGCCCCCGCGCCCTCCGCCCTCGCGCCTAGTGCCGCCGCCGCGTCCGCCGCCGACGCTGGCGCCAACGCCGCCGCCGCCGACGCCGCCGCCGACGCTTTTCCGTCAAAAGTCGAGGAGACCGTCGGCGATTCCGTCGCAGATGGCCCGGATGCCGGCGCGTCTCCTGAAGTTTCGTCCGCGGGGGAGGTCGAGCCCGACGCGGCCGACGTGCGCACGGAGCCGTTCGACCGGGCGCGGCAGCAGGCGCGGCTCGCGCGGGCCGAGCGCACGTACGCGCAGCTCGGCCGGGTCAACCCGCTCGCTCTGGAGGAGTTCGCGGCGCTCGAGCAGCGCCACAAGTTCCTCACGGAGCAGCTGGAGGACCTCTCGAAGACCCGCGCCGACCTGCTGACGATCATCGAGGAGATCGACGGCAAGATGCAGGACATCTTCGCGAGCGCCTTCGCCGACACGCGCGACGCGTTCGACCGGGTGTTCCCGATCCTGTTCCCCGGCGGCTCGGGCTCGCTCACGCTGACCGACTCCGAGAATCTGCTTGCGACGGGCATCGAGGTGAGCGTCAAGCCCGCCGGCAAGAAGATCGAACGGCTGTCGCTGCTGTCCGGCGGCGAGCGCTCGCTCGCGGCGGTGGCGCTGCTCATCGCGATCTTCGAGGCGCGGCCGAGCCCGTTCTATATCATGGACGAGGTCGAGGCGGCGCTCGACGACGCCAACCTCGGCCGGCTCCTGACCGTCATGGAGGAGCTCCGCGAGAGCTCGCAGCTCATTGTCATCACGCACCAGAAACGCACGATGGAGATCGCCGACGCGCTCTACGGCGTCTCGATGCGTCAGGACGGCGTGAGCGCCGTCGTCGGGCAGCGGGTCGCGAGCCGCGACGCCGAGCCCGCGAGCGCCTGACTCAGCCCGCCATCCCGGGCCAGTGCCGGCCCTCGTCGTCGGCCGCCTCGCACGGGTTGCCGTTGACGGTCAGCACCACCCAGCCGCCGTGGTCGTCGCGCTCGATGGTCGAGATGGTGCCGTTGCGGATCCCCTCGATCGGATGCCCCGCGAGCGACGCGAGCGTGTACCGGATCAGCGTGCCGTGCGCCACGATGACGACCTCGGCATCCCCGTAGTCGGCGTCGATCGCGTCGACCGCGCGCCGCCCGCGCCGGGCGACATCGTCGAGCGTCTCGGCGCCGGGGTAGTCGCGGTGCGGATGCTGCGCGACCGCGGCGCTCGAGGACGTGCCCTCGAGGGCGCCGTAATCGCGCTCGATGAGATCCGGATAGCTCGGGCCCAGCTCCACCCCGAGATCCGCGGCGATGATCCGGGCGGTCTCGCGCGCCCGCGACAGGGGTGAGCTGACGACCGCCGTCCACGGTCCCGACCCCGACGCACTCGATTCCGCGAGCACGCGTGCCGCCTCGTGCGCCTGGCCGCGCCCGGCCTCGTTCAAGGGGATGTCGCTCGAGCCCTGCAGCTTGTCGTCGCGATTCCAGTCGGTCTGGCCGTGGCGGATGAACGCATAGGTCACCCCCTCAGTCTGCCGGAGCGCGTCTGACGGAACGCGCCCGCGGGAGCTCCCGCGTCAGCCGAGCCGCAGCGACCCGGGCTCCAGCACGCGCAGCCAGCGGTGGCCGTACCCGTCGAGGGCGATCTCGACCCCGCCGTCGGCGCCGGCATCGATGACCCGGCCGTCGACGAGCAGGTCGACGAGCCGGCATCCGTCGCCGATGTCGTCGATCGTGAAGCGCACGGTCGCGGGCTCGTCGCTGAAGTTGTGGATGGCGATCATCCGTCCCTCCTCGTCGCGCAGCGAGTGCACCATGACGCTGCGGGTCCGATGCCGAATCAGCTCGAACCGGCCCCAGCCCATCTCGGGCGAGGAGCGGTAACGCGCGATGAGCAGCCGCACGAACTGCAGTAGCGACTCGGGGTCGTGCCGTTGCGCGGAGGCGTTGACGTGCTCCGGCGCGAAGCCCCCGCGCACGACGCGGGCGACGAGGTCGCCGGCGGGGGCGGACGAGAACCCGCCGTTCTCCCCCTCGGTCCACTGCATCGGCGTGCGCACCGCGGCCCGCCCGCCGGCGGCCAGGTCCTCGCCCATCCCGATCTCCTCGCCGTAGAACAGCACCGGGGTGCCGGGCAGCGAGAACAGCAGGCTGTACACCATCCGGATGCGACGCGGATCGCCCAGCAGCATCGACGGCAGCCGGCGGATGATGCCGCGGCCGTAGACCCGCATGCGCTCCTCGGGCGCGAACGCGTCGAAGACCTCCTCGCGCTCCTCGTCGCTCAGCTTGTCGAGGGTGAGCTCGTCGTGGTTGCGCACGAAGTTCGCCCACTGCGACTGCGTCGCGGTCGCCGGCCGGGAGGTCAGGGCCTTCTGCAGCGGGCGCGGATCCTTGCGGGCGAGCGAGAGGTACATGCTCTGCATCGAGATGAAGTCGAACTGCATCGTCAGCCCGTCCCCGTCCGGACCGCCGAAGTACTGCTTCTGCGCCGGGCGCGGCAGATTGGCCTCGCCGAGCATGACCGCCTCGCCCTCGCGGCGCTCCAGGAACGCGCGCAGCGACTTGAGGAAGTCCATCGGCGTCTCGAGCTCGCGCGGGTCGCCGTCGCCGCGATCCATCTCGACCAGGAACGGCACCGCGTCGACCCGGAACCCCGAGACCCCGAGCTGCAGCCAGAACCCCATGATCTTGACCACCTCGTCGCGCACCGCCGGGTTCGTGACGTTCAAGTCGGGCTGGAACCGGTAGAAGTTGTGCAGGTAGTACTGGCCCGTCTGCTCGTCGAGCTGCCACACGCTCGTCTCCACGTCCGGGAAGACGGGCTCCGGGGAGTTCCGCGGCGGGCGGTCCCGCCACACGTAATAGTCGCGGTGCGGAGAGGTGCGGTCGGCCCGCGCCGACCGGAACCACGGGTGCTCGTCGGAGGTGTGGTTCACGACGAGGTCGACGATGACCCGGATGCCGCGATCCTTGGCGAGGCGCATCACCTCGACCAGGTCGCCGAGGTCGCCCAGGCGCGGGTCGACGCCGAAGAAGTCGGAGATGTCGTACCCGTCGTCGCGGTTCGGGGTCGGGTAGAAAGGCATGAGCCACAGGCAGGTCACCCCGAGCTCGTGCAGGTAGTCCATGCGATGCGCGAGGCCGGCGAAGTCGCCGACGCCGTCGCCGTCCCAGTCCATGAACTTCTCGACGTCGAGGCAGTAGATCACGGCGCTCTTCCACCACAGGTCGCTCGTGTCGGTGATCCGCATCGCCCCATCCTGCCGAGCGCCGGATCGCCCGGAGCCGCACTCTAGGCTGAATCCATGGCTTCGTTCTCGCTCGGCGGCGCCCTGCGCGGGATGTTCGCGCGGCGCACGATCGACGACGAGACGTGGACCGACCTCGAGGACGCGCTCATCGGCGCCGACTTCGGCCCCGACGTCACCGACCAGATCGTCGAGGAGCTGCGCGGCAAGGTCGCCCGGTTCCGCACGACCGACCCGAAGGATCTGCAGCGGATGCTGCGCGAGACGATCGAGGAGCGTCTGGCCCGCCTCGACCCGACCCTCACGCTGAGTGCCCGCCCCGCGGTCGTGCTGGTCGTCGGGGTCAACGGCGTGGGCAAGACGACGACGATCGGCAAATTCGCGAAGTTCCTCACCAACTACGGCCGCACCGTCGTCGTCGGCGCCGCCGACACGTTCCGGGCGGCGGCGGTCGAGCAGCTCGCGACGTGGGCAGAGCGGGCCGGGGCGCAAGTGGTGCGACCGCAGCAGGCGGGGCAGGATCCGGCATCCGTCGCGTTCCAGACGGTCGAGAAGGCGCAGCGCGACGGCATCGAGATCGTGCTCATCGACACCGCGGGCCGGTTGCAGACCAAGAGCGGGCTCATGGACGAGCTCGGCAAGGTGCGCCGGGTCGTCGAGAAGCTCGAGCCGGTCGCCGAGGTGCTGCTCGTGCTCGACGCGACGACCGGTCAGAACGGCCTGAACCAGGCCGAGGCGTTCGTGCAGCACGCCGGCGTGACGGGCCTCGTACTGACCAAGCTCGACGGGTCGGCGAAGGGCGGGTTCGTGCTCGCCGTGCAGGAGAAGACGGGCATCCCGATCAAGCTCATCGGCCAGGGCGAGGGCATCGGCGACCTCACCGGCTTCAGCCCGTCGGCCTTCGCGCAGCAGCTGGTGGGGTGATGCCGACGCTGCCGGAGTGGGATGAAGCGGACGGCGAGCCGCCGCCCGCACGCCGTTGCTCCGTCCCGCGCCGCCCAGCGGGACGCCCCGACGTCTCCGAGAGATCCTCGCCGGCGCGTAGTATGCGGATGAACTGAGTCCGGCGGCCGTACAGCGAGGGAATCCCATGAAGCGTTGCATTGCTATTTTCGCCTCCGCCCTCGCTGCCGCCGGCATCACCATCGTGGCGCCATGGACGGCAGCAGCCGCGCCGGCTCATGACGCTCCGAAGATCGACCATCTGGGCAGCTATCGTGCTTCCGATTTCGTCGCGCAGGCTGCACTCCTCCCGGAGGGAGTCGTGACCGCGGTACGTCACGACCTGTCCATGAGTCCTGCTGCGTATCTCGCAGCAGCGGCGGCCGGCGCTGATGCGGCGAAGATCGTTTCCGAGTTGAAGGCGTCCGGCGTCGATGTCCGCAATGCCCGAATGGTCGGCACCTCTCTCGTGGTCAGCCTCGGATCAGGGGCCGACGTCGCGACGGTCCGTGCGACCGGGGCCGTGGTTGATGACGGGCCTGCGCCCGACCGGCACGCCGATACCCGCCTGTTCCGCACCACGGCGGACGTGAACGACGGGTCGGGCTGGGCGTGGACGCAGGACGGCAGCCTTTACAACCTGTGCTCTGTCGGCTTCGTGGGATATCAGGTCTCGACCGGGGGACGCCAGATCCTGTCCGCAGGCCACTGTTTTGCCGACATCTCGGGCGCCACCGGTCCCATCTCCACGCTGAGCATGCCCCGGGCGGGTGACTTCGCCGACAGCCGACTCGGCGCGGCGGTCGGGACCCCGGTCGCCAACGGAAACCAGTTCGGCGGCGGCTTCGACGCCGGGCTTCTCAGCACGGATCCCGGCATCACGCAGAAGCCGGCGGCGCTCACGTGGGGAAACGGGAGCGGGGCACCGCTCGCGTCGACGCCGATCCCCGTCTTCGACGAAGCGACTCCCATCGTTGGAGCGGTCGTATGCAAGTCCGGAATCCGCACGGGCTGGACGTGCGGGCACATCGCCGCGGTTGACGAGTACGTCAACGTCTCGGGCAACCTCGTCAGCGAGATGATCTCGAACGACCTCTGCAGCAAGGAGGGCGACAGCGGCGGCGCGGTGCTCGAAGGGTTCAGCGCCATCGCGATCATGTCGGGTTCGATCGGCGAGGATTGCAGCGCGTCGGGCTACGCTTCCGCGGCGTTCGAGCTGCGAAGTCCTGGGGGTTACGAATCGGTCGCCCAACGGTTCCCGGATTGGGAGCCCGCGGTCACGGTGCCGACGCCGACCGTCACCACCCCGGCGCCGAACGGGATCGCCACCGTACTGATGACCGAATCGAACGATGGGCACGCGACGACCCCGCTGGCGGCATCGGTCTCGTTCGATGGGGGCGCTCCGACGATGGTGACGGCACCGCACAACGGTTTCCAGTTCCCGCTGTCCGGGTTGACCGCGGGGACGCACACCTACTCGATAACGACCCGATGGGGAACCTGGTCGACGTCGGCGACCGTGACCGGGTCCTTCAGGAACGTCACCGAGACCCGAGTGAGCGGAGCGGACCGTTTCGTGAATGCGGACCTCATCGCCAAATCGGCCTACCCGACCGGTGCGTCGACCGTCTACCTCACCAATGGCCTCAACTACCCGGATGCCCTCGGAGCCGGGCCATCAGCGATGCGCGACAACGCTCCGATTCTCCTGACGACGCCCACCTCGCTGCCTTCCGACGTTGCACAGACCCTGGTGAGCCTGGATCCGACGAAGGTCGTCGTGCTCGGCGGCGTCAACTCCGTCTCGCCGGCGGTCCTCAGCCGGGTGGCGTCCCTGCTGCCGTCGGCACAGATCGTTCGCCGGGACGGCGTCGATCGGTTTGCTGCGTCTCGGTCCGTCGTGACGTCGTCCTGGCCCTCCGGGGCGCCGACCGTCTTCATCACGAACGGCCTGAACTTCCCGGATGCGCTGAGTGCTGGTCCGGCGGCGCACACGGTCGACGCGCCGCTCCTCCTCGTCGACGGGCCCTCCTCCGCCCTCCCGGAGGAGACGTTGCAGATGTTCCAGAACCTCGGAACCACGAAGGTCGTGATCACAGGAGGCCCTGCGAGCGTGTCGACCGGCATCGAGGCTCAACTCGTCCGGATTCTCGGTGCAAGCAACGTCGTCCGACTGGGAGGCGCGGATCGGTACGCGGCCTCGGTGAATATCAACGCCGCCTATTTCACGTCGGCAAGTGCCGCGTTCATCGCGACCGGAGAGAACTTTCCCGATGCGCTCGCCGGTGGAGCGTGGGCGGGTTCGGTGGATGAGCCGATGTATACGGTTCACCACGATTGCATACCCGCTGGAACCTCTCAGGCGATCGCCCAGCTCGGTGTGTCCGCAGTGCATCTGCTCGGAGGCACATCGACGTTGACCGCGGGCGTCGTCGCAATGGCCCCCTGCTGAGGAGCGCGAGCGTCGCGGCCTCTCTTCGCCGGCGGCATCCGTGGTCTCGTTGCTGCCCGTCGCCGTCGCTCGCCCCGGCGTCGGCGCGGAGGTCGAGGAGCGATCTACCGGCTCGGTTAGGCTCGCGCAGGTGACGGCCCCGTTCCTGCTCGACGCCGGGGGAGATCCCGGAACCGATCCCCGCACCTTCGCTGCGGGCGCCGCCGACCTCGAGGCGGTCGGCTATGACGGCATCTTCGCCGCCGAGACCCGGCACGATCCGTTCGTCTCGCTCACGGCCGCCGCGATGCGCACCGAGCGGGTCACGCTCATGACGGGCATCGCGGTCGCGTTCGCCCGCAGCCCGATGGTCGTGGCCGAGACCGCGAACGACCTGCAGCTCGTGTCGCAGGGCCGGTTCGTGCTCGGCCTCGGATCGCAGATCAAGACGCACATCGAGCGCCGCTTCTCGATGCCGTGGTCGGCCCCCGCGGCCCGGATGCGCGAGTACGTCGCGGCGCTGCGGGCGATCTGGGGTGCCTGGGCGACGGGTGAGCGCCTGCGCTTCGAGGGCGAGCACTACCGCCACACTCTCATGACCCCGTTCTTCTCGCCCGGACCCAACCCGTTCGGGCCGCCCCCGGTGTGGGTCGCCGCGGTCGGTGCCGGGATGACCGAGACGGCGGGCGCGATCGCCGACGGGCTGCTCGCCCACACCTTCACGACCGAGCGCTACCTGCGCGAGGTGACGCTGCCCGCGCTCGCGGCGGGGGCGACGTCGGCGGGCCGGGCGCTCGACGGGGCGTTGCCGGCGGGATTCGGCCTCAGCATCCCGGCCTTCATCGCCGTCGGCGAGACGACCGCCGAGCTCGACGCCGCGATCGAGGCGACGCGCCGCCAGATCGCGTTCTACGGCTCGACCCCGGAGTACCTCGCGGTCATGCGCCTGCACGGCTGGGAGGCCGTGCACGAGCGCCTGCACGCGGCGTCGCGGCGCGGGGAGTGGGCGGAGATGGCCGGCGCGGTCGACGACGACATGCTCGCCGCGTTCGCCGCGGTCGGCTCGCCGGCGGAGGTCGCGAGCACCCTGCGTGAGCGCTTCGGCGGCGTCGCGACCCGGCTCTCGTTCAGCGCCGGCTACCCGATCCGCCCGGAGGTCGCGGGCGCTCTGCTCGCCGCGCTGCGCGCCTGATCCGCGCCGATCGTTCCCACTCGCGTCGGGGGTCCGGCCTAGCGTCGACACATGGCCGAGGGAACCCCCGACAACCCGCACACCTACCCGCAGGGCGTCCCGAGCTGGATCGAATACCAGGCGACCGACGTCGATGCGGCCGTCCGCTTCTACGGCGGTCTGCTCGGCTGGGCGTTCGAGGACCGGCTGCCCCCGGGCGCTCCCGCACGCTTCCTGCTCGCCTCCCTCGGCGGCAAGGACACCGGCTCGATCGCGACGGCCGACGGCGCGCCGCGCTGGCTCACCTACATCGCGGTCGACGACGCGGACGTCGTGGCGGGCGCGGCGTCGGACGCGGGCGGCACGGTTCTCCACCCGCCCCAGGATGCCGGGCCCGCCGGACGCTGGGCATCGGTACGCGATCCCCAGGGTGCCGAGTTCGGGCTGTGGCAGGCCGGCATGCGACGCGGGTCGCAGGTCAACAACGCGGCGAACTCGTGGAACTTCAGTGACCTCCAAACGACCGATCTCGATGCTGGGCTCGCCTACTACGGCTGTGTGTTCGGGTGGGAGGTCGCGGACATGGGTCCCGATGCGCACCACGTGCTGCGGCTCCCCGGCTACGGCGACCACCTCGAGGCGACCGTCGACCCCGGCATCCGGGAGCGTCAGGCGGACGCGCCCGAGGGCTTCGCCGACGCGGTCGCCGGCGCCGTCGAGGCCGAGGCGGACGAGGGCCCGCACTGGCACGTGAGCTTCTCCGTCGACGACCGGGACGCCGCCGCCGAGACGGCGGAGGGGCTCGGCGACGAGGTGCTGGGCCGCTACGACGGCATGTGGGTGCGCTCGGCGCGGATCCGCGACCCGTGGGGAGCCGAGTTCACGCTGAGCGAGTTCACGAGCTGAGGGCGGCGCCCGGATCGTTCAGCCGGCAGAGCCCGGAAAGAATCCGGGCGACCCCGGTCCGATGGCGAAGTAGCCGATCACGAAGATGAGCACGACGAACAACAGCGCGATCGGCAGCGAGTACGCCATCGGGTGCAGCTCGGCCCACCGCAGCGAGCGGGGATGCCGCTTCTCGAGCGCGGCGTCGTCGAGTCGCTGGGCGATGTCATCCACCTCGGCTGCGGGAAGCGCCGCGGCGATCTGCTCGAGCTGCGCCATCGACCATCCGCTCCCCATCAGGCGAAAGAGTCGGCGGCCGTCCGCGCCGAAGACGAAGAGGTTGCGGCCGTATCCGCGGTCGATCGCATCGGGGCGCGCGGCCCGGCTGCCCCAATCCGCGACAAGGTCGGCGACGAGGGCGGCGGACGTGGCGTTCTTCAGCGGCCACGACCGGGTCACGCCGACGATCGACCGGTATCTCAACGTCTCGTCGGCGATGGTCACCCGTGGGATGAGCAGGTACATCGCCAGGTAGACGACCGCGGCGAGCACGATGAGGATCTCGAACGCGGCGAGCACCGGGCTGGCCCAGATCCAGGTCGCCACGACGGTGACGGTCAGGCTCAGGATGGCGCCCACCCCGAACGGGTGGAAGAGCAGTCGGTCGTACTCCGACCAGAGGGGCTTCCAGCTCATGCCTGCAGCGCCCCGTGTCGCGCCGCGAGTTCGCGATACGCGCCGGCGTTGCGGTCGACCCGCTCCCGGACCCCGGGGTCGCTGATCTCCCCGCGCACCTTCGCGGGCACGCCGGCCGCGATCGCGTTGGGCGGGATCTCCTGCCCCTCCAGCACCACGGCGCCCGCGGCGATGAGCGCCCCCGCACCCGTGACCGAGCCGTTCAGCAGCCGGGCGCCCATGCCGACGAGCGCGCCGTCGTGCACGGTGGCGCCGTGGATGATCGCGGCGTGCCCGATGCCCACGTCGCGGCCGATGCGGGTCGGCACGCCGGCATCCACGTGGATCACCGAGTTGTCCTGCAGGTTGCTGCCCTCGCCGAGCTCGACCTCGTCGAGGTCGGCGCGGATCACCGCGCCGTACCAGACGCTCGCACGGGCCGCGATGCGAACCCGTCCGATGATCGTGGCGTTCGGGGCGATGAACGCGGACTCGTGGATGTCGGGCCAGACGCCCTCGAACGGCAGGATCAGCGGCACGCGCCCACAGTACCCATCGAGCCCTCCGCGGTTAGGCTGGAATCCTCATGGCCACCTTCGGATCGCTCTCGGATCGCCTCACCGCGACCTTCCGCAACCTCCGCACCAAGGGCAAGCTCAGCCCCGCCGACGTCGACGGCACGGTGCGCGAGATCCGCCGCGCGCTGCTCGACGCGGACGTCGCCCTCGAGGTCGTCAAGGACTTCACCGGGCGGGTGCGCGAGCGCGCGCTGAGCGACGAGGTCAGCAAGGCGCTGAACCCGGCCCAGCAGGTCGTTCAGATCGTCAATGAGGAGCTCATCGGCATCCTGGGCGGTCAGCAGCGCCGGCTCGAGTTCGCCAAGAAGCCGCCGACCGTCATCATGCTCGCGGGCCTGCAGGGCGCGGGAAAGACGACGCTCGCCGGCAAGCTCGCGAAGTGGCTCAAGAAGGAGGGCCACACCCCGATGCTCATCGCGGCGGACCTCCAGCGCCCGAACGCGGTGACGCAGCTCCAGGTCGTCGGCGAGCAGGCGGGCGTGCCGGTGTGGGCTCCGGAGCCCGGCAACGGCGTGGGCAACCCGGTGAAGGTCGCCAAGGACGGCGTCAAGGAGGCCGAGCGCAGCCAGCACGACACCGTCATCGTCGACACGGCCGGCCGGCTCGGCATCGACGCCGAACTCATGAAGCAGGCGTCCGACATCCGCAAGGCCGTCGATCCCGACGAGGTTCTCTTCGTCATCGACGCGATGATCGGTCAGGACGCGGTGCAGACCGCCCGGGCGTTCCAGGAGGGCGTGGAATTCACCGGCGTCGTGCTCTCCAAGCTCGACGGCGACGCGCGCGGCGGTGCCGCCCTCTCGGTCGCCTCGGTCACCGGCCGGCCGATCATGTTCGCGTCCACCGGCGAGGGGCTCGACGACTTCGAACCGTTCTATCCGGATCGCATGGCGAGCCGAATTCTCGATCTCGGCGACATCCTGACCCTGATCGAGCAGGCGCAGTCCGCGTTCGACGAGGACGAGGCGCGGCGGACCGCCGAGAAGTTCGCGACCGACTCGTTCACGCTCGACGACTTCCTGCAGCAGATGCAGCAGCTCAAGAACATGGGCTCCATCAAGGGGATGCTGGGCATGCTGCCCGGGGCGCGCGGCATGCGGGAGCAGCTCGAGAACTTTGACGAGCGCGAGATCACCCGCACCGAGGCGATCATCCGCTCGATGACGAAGGCCGAGCGGACGAACACGAAGCTGCTCAACGGATCGCGCCGGCTGCGGATCGCGAAGGGCTCCGGCATGACGGTGACCGACGTGAACGCCCTCGTCACCCGCTTCGAGCAGGCGGCCAAGATGATGAAGACGGTCGCGAAGGGCGGCGTGCCGCAGGTGCCCGGCATG
Source organism: Pseudolysinimonas kribbensis (assembly GCF_039531715.1). NCBI lineage: Bacteria > Bacillati > Actinomycetota > Actinomycetes > Micrococcales > Microbacteriaceae > Pseudolysinimonas > Pseudolysinimonas kribbensis. The sequence continues at coordinate 385,961 of NZ_BAAAQO010000003.1, forward strand.
GGCCCGATCCCGGGGGCGTCATACGCGGGCAAGCGCAAGCAGCAGGCGGCGAAGAAGTCGAAGTCGGGCAATCCGGCCAAGCGCGCGGCGGAGAACGCGGCGCTCGCGGCCGGGGGCAAGGCGCCGGGCGCATCGGCATCCGGCGGGTCGGGCTTCGGTCTCGGCGGCACGAAGACGCCCGCGGGCGGCGCGCCCTCCGAGGAGGAGCTGGCCGCACTGCAGAAGATGCTCGGCCGGCGCTGAGTTCAGCGCGAGCCGACCCTCAGGAACCCGCTCTCGTACGCGAGAACGACCGCCTGGACCCGGTCGCGCACGCCGAGCTTGGCGAGGATCCGCGCGACGTGGGTCTTGACGGTCGCGTCGCTGACGATCAGACGCCGGGCGATCTCGTGATTGGTCAGGCCGTCCGCGATCGCGCGCAGCACGTCCCTCTCCCGAGCGGTCAGCGCGGCGATCGGGCCGGTGGCCTCCCGGTCGGCTCGCGCCACGAATCGCTCGATCAGCCGGGTCGTCACGCTCGGTGACAGCAAGGCCTCGCCGCGGGCCACGGTGTGCACGGCGTCGATCAGCTGCCCGCGCGGGGTGTCCTTCAACAGGAAGCCGCTCGCGCCGGCCCGCAGCGCGGCGAACACGTACTCGTCGAGGTCGAACGTGGTCATGATGAGCACCCGCGTCGACGATCCGGCCGCCGCGATGCGGCGCGTCGCCTCGATGCCGTCGAGACCGGGCATCCGGATGTCCATGAGCACGACGTCCGGATGCGTCGCCGCGACGCGGCGGAGGACCTCCTCGCCGTCGGCGGCCTCCCCGACCACCTCGACGTCGGGCTCGAGATCGAGGATGAGGCGGAAGCCGGTGCGGATGAGCTCCTGGTCGTCGGCGATGACCACGCGCGTCATGCGGGCTCCTCGTTCGTGAGCGGGAACCGCACACGGACCCGGAACCCGCCCTGGTAGGGCGCCGCCTCGAGGGTGCCGCGCAGCGCGTCGGCGCGCTCGCGGATGCCCGCCAGCCCGGCGCCGTCCCGCGACGCGGGCGCGGGCCGGCCGAGCCCGTTGACGACCTCGACGACCAGTTCGTCGGGTCCGCGTTCGAGGCGCACCCGCACGGCGGAGCCGGGAGCGTGCTTGACGGCGTTGGCCATGGCCTCCTGCACGATGCGATAGGCGGCACGCTGCACCACCGACGGCACGCCCTCGGCGTCCACGGTGTCGAGCGCGACGTCGACGCCGGCCCGCTCGGCGTCCGCGACGAGCGTCCGGATGCCGTCGATCCCCGAGGTGACCGTGTCGAGACCGTCGTCGCGGACCAGGTGGAGCACATCCCGGATCTCGTGCAGCGACCGGCGGGCGTTCTCGGCGATCGCGCGCACGGGCTCCCGTGCCCGGGAGGGATCGCGATCGAGCGCGGCGTCGGCGGCCTCCGCCTGCACCGTGATCATGCCGAGGGTGTGGCCGAGGATGTCGTGCAGCTCGCGCGCGATCCGCACCCGCTCCTCCGCCGCCGCGAGCGCCGCCAGGTGCTCCCGCTCCCGCTCGGCCCGGGTCACGCGCCCCCGCCAGAGCCGGCTGGCGCGCCCGAGCAGCCAGGTGCCCCCGAACACGACGGCGATGAACAGGTAGTCCGGGCCGTTGTCGATCCGCTCCTCGATGAGCAGGACGCCGATGAAGCCGAGCCCGATCAGCGCGGCGGTCCCCTCGCGGTAGCCGGCGGCGATGGAGTACATCGCGAGGATCAGCGCGATGAGCGACCAGATCGATCCGGACGGGTGTGCGAGCAGACCCTGCACGAGGTCCGCGCCGAGCAGGAGCCCCGCGGTGAGCACCGGCAGGCGCGTGCGCCACAGCAGCCCGACCGTCGTCGCCACGGCCACCGGGAGCGTCAGCGCCAGGGGTCCCTCGTCGACCTCGCCGGTCAGGATCCCGACGACGGCCGTGATCGTGAGCACGGCGGAGACGACCACGTCGACGAGCGGCAGACCGGCGATCCGCACTCGTGCCCATCGGCCCAGCCGCGAGCGCATGGCGTCACTCTAGTGACGGCCATGGCCGTCCGGCGTCGCCCGATCGGGCGACCTCCGCGCCCGGGATTCGCCCGGTCGGACGACGCGGCCGCATCCCGCCGCTCGCCACCCTGAGGAGCCGGCGGTCGTCGGCTCGTATCGAAAGGGAACCCCATGACCTCGCAGCTCACCTGGCGGCGGCTCGCCGCCGTCGGCATCCTCCTCGGCCTGGCCAGCCTCATCGCGACGACGCTCCTGCAGTGGATGCTGCAGGCGGGCGCCTCCTCGCCCACCTCGGCCGCGCACGACGAGCCATCGCTCTGGCTGCTGTGCGGCCTGCTGGCGGTGTTCGGGCCGCTGGCGTGGGCGGCGGGTGTCGCGGTCCTCACGATGCAGGTGCGGGAGCGCGGCTGGGTGCTCACGACGATCGGCGGCGCCGTGACCGCGCTCGGGTTCGGCATCGGTGCGGCACACCTCTCGCTCTTCTTCGGCCTCTTCGCGGACCTCGCGGGGCCGGGCGTTGGGGATGGCGCCGCCACGGCGGTCATGCGCGCCGACGACGGCGACCCGCTCACCGCGATCCTGCTCATCGGATTCCTCGTCGGCTTCTCACTCGGGCCGATCATCCTGATGATCGGATTGCGCCGGGCGCACCGGGTCGCGATCTGGGTGCCCGTGGCCGCCCTGATCGCCGCGGTCGCCAACTTCGTGGGCGGCCCGATCGCGGGGGCGGTGCAGCTCGCCGCGCTGCTGGCCACGTTCCTGCCCGCCGTGCTGATGCTGCTCCGGCGGGAGGACCGGGCCGTGCCGACCGCCAGCGTGTGAGGCCGCCGCCTCCGTAGGCTCGACAGGTGCCATCCGACAACATCCGCATCGCCGTCCAGGTCACCAATCAGCACTCCACCTACGCGGGCATCCGCGAGACGGTGCAGCGTCTCGAGGACCTCGGCGTCGACATCGTCCTCAACTGGGACCACTTCTTTCCGCTGAGCGGCGACCCCGACGGGCTGCACTTCGAGGCATGGACGATGCTGGCCGCGATCGCGGAGCAGACCTCCCGCGTCGAACTCGGGCCGCTCGTGAACTGCAACCTGTACCGCAACCCCGACCTGCAGGCCGACATGGCCCGCACGATCGACCACATCAGCGACGGCCGGTTCATCTTCGGCACCGGGTCGGGCTGGTTCGAGCGCGACTTCGCCGAGTACGGCTACGAATTCGGCACGGTGGGGTCGCGTCTGGACGCGCTCGCCGCCGACCTTCCGCGCATCCGGGCGCGCTGGCAGAAGCTCAACCCGGCGCCGGTGCGCCGTATCCCGATCCTCATCGGCGGGGGAGGCGAGAAGAAGACGCTCCGGATCGTCGCGGAGCATGCCGACATCTGGCACAGCTTCTCGAACCCGGAGACCCTCGAGCGCAAGCTCGGCATCCTGCGCGAGCACTGCGCCGCGGTCGGACGCGACATGGACGAGATCGAGCTCTCGACCGGCGTCATGACCCGGACCGGCGGACACGTGGATACCGCGGTGCTCGAGCGTCAGTACGAGCTGGGCGTGCGGCTGTTCCAGACCGACGCCGACGGCCCGGACCACGACCTCGAGGCGGCACGGCAGCTGCTCGCCTGGCGCAGGAGCTTCCGGGGGGAGTGACCCGCGCGTTCGTGTCGCACGCGAGCCCTAGGGTCGAACGCGTGTCCCGCGAACGCGTGTTGACCCTCGTCGCCGTCGGCGTGACGCTGCTCGCCTGGGCGAGCGCGTTCGTCGTCATCCGCGGAGTCGCGCCGCATCTCGGCGGGGGAGCGCTCGCCCTCGGCCGCCTCGCGGTCGGCACGCTCGCGCTCGGCATCGTCGCGCTCGTGCAGCGGCGCTGGACGCGCCCCACCGCCCGCGAATGGGTGCAGATCGTCGTGTACGGGGTCGCGTGGTTCGGGGCGTACAACGTCGCGCTCAACATCTCCGAGCACACCCTCGACGCCGGCACGTCGGCGATGCTCGTGGGCATCGGCCCCATCCTCATCGCGCTCGGCGGCGGCGCGTTCCTCGGCGAGGGCGTGCCCCGATGGTTGCTGATCGGCACGGGCGTCGCGTTCTGCGGCGTCGTGCTCATCGGGCTGGGCACCTCGCTCTCGGCACGGGCCGGCCATCCCGTCGACGTCGTGGGAGTGCTGTGGGCGCTCGTGGCGGCCGTCACGTACGCGATCGGGGTGCTGGTGCAGAAGCCCGCGATCCGACGGCTCCCCGCCGGGCAGGTCACGTTCCTCGGATGCGCGATCGGCCTGGTCGCGTGCCTGCCCTTCGCGGGTCAGCTCGCGCATGAGCTGTCCCGCGCTTCCGTGGCGGCCGACCTCGGCATCCTGTACCTGGGCATCGTGCCGACCGGGATCGGCTTCTCGACCTGGGCGTACGCCCTGCAGCGGATGCCCGCGGGGCGCCTCGGCATCTCGACGTACGTCGTGCCGGTCATCACGATCGTGCTCGCGCTCGTCGTGTTCGGCGAGCTGCCGACCTGGCTGGCGATCGCCGGGGGCGTTCTCGCGCTCGCGGGCGTCGCGCTCTCACGGCGTCGCAGCGCCGACGGACGAGTGCCGGTTCCCGCCTCCGTCGAAAATCTGCCAGAATAGCTCCTCGGTCCTACCGCTCGACCCTCTATCCGGCGCGGGAACCCATTCAGAGCTTTCTGCCGCGTGTGCCCCACGCGCACGGCTGCAGTTCGAACTCATCCAACGCCTACACATCAGGAGAACCGTGGCTGTCAAGATCCGCCTCAAGCGGCTCGGCAAGATCCGTGCGCCGTACTACCGCATCGTCGTCGCCGACTCGCGCACCAAGCGCGACGGACGCGTCATCGAGGAGATCGGCAAGTACCACCCGACCGAGGACCCGTCGTTCATCGAGGTGAACTCGGAGCGCGCCCAGTACTGGCTCAGCGTCGGCGCGCAGCCGACCGAGCAGGTCACCGCGCTGCTCAAGCTCACCGGCGACTGGGGCACCTTCAAGGGCGAGAAGGACGCGAAGTCCACCGTCCAGGGCCGCTCGGCCAAGGTCGAGTTCCAGGCCGACGAGAAGAAGAAGCCGGTGCTCAAGCCCAAGGCCGACAAGCCGGCGCCGAAGGCCGAGGAGGCGCCCGCCGCCGCCCCCGTCGCCGAGGAGGCGCCCGCGGCCGACGCGGATGCCGCCGGGGCGACCGGCGACGACGTCGCCGCCGACGAGTCGACCGCAGCCGTCGAGACCCCGGCCGAGCGGGCCGAAGCCGCGGCCGACGCGGCCGAGCCCGAGGTGACCCCCGAGTCCGAGGCAGTCACCGACGCCGAAGCGGCCGTCGACGACGCCGAGGGCTCCGGCGACAAGGAGTAGCAGCGTCGTGCTGGCATCCGCCCTCGAGCACCTCGTCAAGGGGATCGTCGACCACCCGGACGACGTCCGGGTCGACTCGTCCGAGACCTCGCGCGGCGAGCTGCTCGAGGTGCGGGTGCACCCCGACGACCTCGGCCGTGTGATCGGCCGCGCGGGGCGCACCGCCAAGGCTCTGCGCACCCTCGTGACCGCGCTGGCCGATGGCCGCCGCGTGCGTGTCGACGTCGTCGACACCGACGAGGCGTGAGCGCCCGCGCCAAGGCCCCGCGGCCCGGAACGACCCAGCTGCGCGTCGCGCGCCTGGTGAAGGCCCACGGGCTGAAGGGTGCGCTCAAACTCGAGCTCTACACCGACGATCCCGAGCGCCGGTTCCAGCCGGGCGCCACGTTCGCCCTGCAGGTTCCGACGTCGTCGGAGTGGCACGGCAAGACGCTGGAGCTGCGGGAGCTGCGCGTGTACAACGGGCATCCGGTCGCGTTCTTCGCAGGGGTCGACGACCGCACGGCCGCCGAGACGCTCGTGAAGGCGATCCTCTGGGTCGACCACGACGAGACGGAGCTGCCGGAGGAGCAGGACGCCTGGTACGACCACCAGCTCGTCGGGCTGCGGGCGCTGCGCGACGGCGTCGAAGTGGGCCTCGTCGCCCGTGTCGACCACCTCCCGGCCCAGGACCTGCTCGCGATCGCCGTCGGCGAGGGTGAGGTGCTCGTGCCGTTCGTCGCGGCGATCGTACCGGCCGTCGACATCGAGGCGGGCACCGTGACCCTCACGCCGCCGGCCGGACTCTTCGAGGACCTGCCTGACGACGACCCGGAGCCCGCCGCCACGACGCAGGGCACCGCAGCTCCGAGCCCGGAGCCCGCTCCCGTCGAGCCCACCCCTCCGGCCGCGGATTAGTCGCTCGCGACGCCGCCTGGCCGCGCGCCGTCGCCTGGCCGCGCGCCGTCGCCGATCCGCGCTCGGCGTCGAAGAATACGCCGCGAGCGGCAACTCACGCCGGTGAGGCGGTCGAGCTGCCCGTTCCGACGTCACCTTCAGCGCGCGACCCTCGCCATCGGTGTTCGCCGCGCCGGATGAGCGTCAGCAGATCCGCCTCCACCGCATCCCAGTCCTCGATGACACGCCGGTAGCTGAGCCGGACGACGACGAATCCGAGCACCACGAGGGCGAGGTCCCGACGGCGATCCTGCTCGTACGCCTCCGGATTGTCGTGCCATGTCCGGCTGTCCAGCTCGATCACCAGACGGTCGCCCACCACGATGTCGACCCGGCCGACACCGGGCACCGTCACCTGTGGTCGCAGTCGCACCCGCCGACGGCGGAGGGCCAATCGGACGATGGTCTCGGTGCCGGATTGGCTGCGCCCGTCCGCATGCTCGCGGACCCATCGACCGCGGCGACTCCGGCCGAAAACCGGCTCCAGTTGGCTGGGCACGATGAGACCCTTTTCGAGCGCTGAGTCCACGGCGATCACGGTCTCGAGCGGGCTCGCGCAATGGGAGAGCTGCTCGAGCGCCTCGATCGGGGACTCGACCAGACTCGGCGTCCCGCTGCCTCGCAGAACGCGGTGGTGGATGCGGCACCCCGGGCGTGACCGTCGGTGCGAGCCGTCGGGAACGGAGACGTGGAGTCCGTTCTCGTCGAGGATCCACACGCCGCGCAGTGCGAGTGCCGATGCGCAGGAAACCCGTCCGCCGGCGGCGACGGCAGCGCGGAGTCGGGCGGGAACGCCCGGAAGCGCGAACCATCCGGGCCGCACGCGGTGGATGCGTGCGGCCCGCACGGCGGCGGCGATCCTCCGATCCGTGAAACCGCTGGCGAGCAGGCGGCGACGCGATGCGACGCCTTCGGTGTGGCGCAGGTATTCGGTGATGTCCATGCCCGAGAGTGCGATCCGTCGCATCGCGAGGTCGGGCGGGCTGCGCGTTCCGGGTACTCGCCCACGTCGTGGGCCGTGTGGAGGAGCGCCGTTTTCGGCCCCTCACGCGCATAGTCGAGCTGTGGTGCCGATCGCGGCGCATTCTTCGACATCAGGTCGGCGCCGCCGCCCCGTCGCTACGCTCGACGGGTGCGGATCGACATCGTCACGATCTTCCCGGAGTTCTTCTCCGTGCTCGACGTGTCGCTGCTCGGGCGGGCGCGCAGCGACGGGTTGCTCGAGGTCGTCGTGCACGACCTGCGCGACTTCACCCACGACCGGCACCGCACCGTGGACGACACGCCGTCCGGCGGTGGCGCCGGCATGGTCATGAAGCCGGAGCCGTGGGGCGAGGCGCTCGACGCCATCCTGACCCCGGTGTCCACGGTCGTGGTGCCGACGCCGGCCGGCCGACTGTTCCGGCAGCCGCTCGCGCGGGAACTCGCCGATCGCGAGCACCTCGTCTTCTGCTGCGGACGCTACGAGGGCATCGATCAACGCGTCGTCGAGTGGGCGGCGCTCGAGCACGAGGTGCTCGAGCTGAGCCTCGGTGACTACGTGCTGAACGGGGGCGAGGTCGCGGCCATGGCGATGATCGAGGCCGTCGGACGGCTCGTGCCGGGCGTCGTCGGCAACCCCGAGAGCCTCGTCGAGGAGAGCCACGAGGACGGCCTGCTCGAGTACCCGAGCTACACCAAGCCCGCCATCTGGCGCGGCCTCGAGACGCCTGCCGTGCTGCTCGGCGGCAACCACGGCGCGGTCGACGCCTGGCGCCGGGAGCAGCAGCTCGAGCGCACGCGGCGGATGCGGCCGGAGCTGCTCGACGATCCGGAGCTCTAGCCGGCCCGACCCGCCCGCGCCGACAGCACGATCGGGCCGTCGTCCGTCACGGCGACCGTGTGCTCCGCGTGCGCGCCGCGGGACCCGTCGCGAGAGCGGAGGGTCCAGCCGTCGTCGTCGGTGTAGATCTTGTCGGTGCCGAGCATGAACCACGGCTCGATCGCGAACACGAGCCCGGCACGCAGCGGCAGGCCGCGATGCGCGCGCCCGTCGTTCGGGATGTGCGGGTCGCCGTGCATGATCCGACCCACCCCGTGCCCGCCGAAGTCCGTGTTCACCTTGAGCCGGGCGCCGTGGGCGACGTCGCCGATCGCCGCGGAGATGTCGCCGACCTTGTTGCCGACGGTCGCGGCGGCGATGCCGGCCTTCAGCGCCTTCTCCGTGGTCGCGATGAGGTCCAGGTCCTGCTGCCGCGGGGTTCCGACGACGATCGACAGGGCCGAGTCGGAGACCCAGCCGTCGACCGACGCGGCGAAGTCGAGGGAGAGGATGTCGCCATCCCGCAGCACGTAGTCGTGCGGCAGTCCGTGCAGGACCGCGTCGTTGACAGAGAGGCAGATCACCTTGCCGAACGGCGACGCGCCGAACGACGGGTGGTAGTCGATGTAGCAGCTCTCGGCGCCCTCGCGGCGGATCATGTCGTGCGCGAGCGCGTCGAGCTCGAGCAGGTTGACGCCGACGTCCGCGGCATCGCGGGTGGCCTCGAGCACCCTGCCGACGAACTCACCGGCGACCCTCATCCGCTCGATCTCGGCCGGGGTGCGCAGTTCGATCACGAGGCACGAGTTTACGGTCGGGGGCAGAGTCTGGCATGATGGACCCTTGTGCCCGGCGGGCTCTGCCCTGGGGGAGCCGCATCTGACGCTCGGGCCGCCATTTCCGATTCTTCACACCGAACAGCGTGCGACCCGCGGCGCGCGCAGAGAGCGATAGCGCCATGCACATCCTCGACTCCGTCGATGCGGCCCATCTCAAGTCCGACATCCCCGACTTCCGCCCCGGCGACACCGTCAAGGTGCACGTGAACATCGTCGAGGGCAGCCGCTCCCGTATCCAGGTCTTCCAGGGCGTCGTCATCGGCCGCTCGGGCGAGGGCATCCGCGAGACCTTCACGGTCCGCAAGGTGAGCTTCCAGGTCGGCGTCGAGCGCACGTTCCCCGTGCACTCGCCGATCATCGATCACATCGAGATCGTCACCCGCGGCGACGTGCGCCGCGCGAAGCTGTACTACCTGCGCGAGCTGCGCGGCAAGAAGGCGAAGATCAAGGAGAAGCGGGACGCCTGAGGCGCCTCGCTGCCGGATTCCTACGTCCGAGACGGGCGTCGGCGCCGCCGCCGCTGCGACAGCCGGAAACGGCCGTCGCTGCCAGCTCCGGCGCGCCGCTTCGGGCTGCGCGCGCCGCGACGTTCTCCCGGGTTCGCGCTGCATAGGATTGCGACGACCCCGAGGGAGACATGACGCTCAACGACACCGCGGTCGCCGATCCCCGCGACCGGGATGACGCCCCCGCCCGTGCCCCGCGCAAGGGCGGCGTCTGGCGCTTCCTCCGCGACGTGCTCATCATCCTGCTCGCCGCGATCATCATCTCGTTCCTGATCAAGACGTTCCTGATCCGGTCGTTCTACATCCCGTCGCCGTCGATGGAGGACACCCTCGACGTCAACGACCGGATCATCGTCAACGAGCTCCAGCCCTCGGCATTCCCCCTGCAGCGCGGCGACGTCGTCGTCTTCAAGGACCCGGGTGGCTGGCTGCCCCCCACGCCGCCGGTCGACACCAATCCGGTCGCCGGGTTCTTCGACTGGCTGCTCTCGATCGTCGGCCTGACCGCCCCCGACTCGAACGACCACCTCATCAAGCGCGTCATCGGCCTGCCCGGCGATCACGTGACGTGCTGCAACGCGTTCGGTCAGATCAGCGTCAACGGCAGTCCGCTCGACGAGCCGTACGTCAAGCTCCCGACCGGCATCACCGCCGTCTCCAAGGACTCCTTCGACGTCACGGTGCCGAAGAACTCGCTCTGGGTCATGGGCGACAACCGGTACGACTCCGCCGACTCCCGCTACAACCGTGACAAGCCGGGCAAGGGCTTCGTGCCGATGGATGACGTGGTCGGCCGCGCGATCCTGATCACCTGGCCGATCGACCGCTGGACCTGGCTCGACGACTACCCCCTGACCTTCGCGGACGTCGGCAAGCCGGGCGCCAAGGGCACCGAGCCCGCCCCGACCCCCTCGCCCACGCCCACGACGACCACCACGAGCGGCGGATGACGGTCGCCGATCCGACCCTTCGACTCGAGCGGCGACTGCTGCGCGAGGGCGCGTCGATGGTCATCGGCGTCGACGAGGTCGGCCGCGGCGCGATCGCCGGGCCCGTCGGCGTGGGCCTGAGCGTCTTCGACGGGCACGGGCGGCGCATCCCGGAGGGGCTGCGCGACTCGAAGATGCTGCCCGAACCGACCCGTGAGCGCCTGCATCCGATCGTCCAGACCTGGAGCACGGCGCACGCCGTCGGCCTCGCCTCCAACGACGAGATCGAGGAGGTGGGCATCATCGTCGCGCTCGGCATCGCCGCGATGCGCGCGTTCGCCGGCCTGCTCGCGGGCGGACTCGTGATGCAGGATGCCGTGATCCTCCTCGACGGATCGCACGACTGGCTCTCCCCGGTGCTCGATCGCGCCGAGCCGATCGCCCGGGGTGCGGCGGTGTTCGGGGGCGCGCGTCCGCCCGTGACGATGCGGGTCAAGGCGGACCGTGACTGCGCGGTGGTCGCGGCGGCGTCGGTGCTCGCGAAAGTGCATCGCGACCGCGTCATGATCGCCGCCGACGGCACCCACCCCGGCTACGGCTGGACCGGCAACAAGGGGTACGCGAGCGCCGAGCACTACGCGGCGATCGACCGGCTCGGGCCGACGCCGCTGCACCGCGTCTCGTGGCTGCGGACACCGTCGCTGCTGGACGGCCTGCTCGCCTGATCCGCCCGGTCGCGCCGGCATCCCGAGCACGCGACCGCCGACCCGGACGCCCTCGGCGTCAGCGCCTAGACTCCCCTCGATGGACGACGACGAGATCGAGGACTACGACCGCGAGGTCGAACTGGCCCTGTACCGCGAGTACCGCGATGTCGTGAGCCAGTTCCGCTATGTGGTGGAGACCGAGCGCCGCTTCTACCTCGCGAACGACGTGACGGTGGAGCGCAAGGACACCGAGCACGACTTCTACTTCGAGCTCACGATGAGCGACGTGTGGGTGTGGGACGTGTACCGCTCCGACCGGTTCGTGAAGAGCGTGCGCGTCATCACCTACAAGGACTTCAACCTCGAGGTGCGCGGCGACAAGGACCTCGAGCTGCCGAAGGAGCTCGCGCTCGACGAGTAGTCCCTCCACACGCCGTCCGCGCGCGGACCCGTCCCCGCCCGCTGCGGTTTCGATCCGCCGCTGCGCGCCGGCCCGCGACCATCGTCGACATGGCCGCGAAGGATGTTCTGGGAGCGCGGGGCGAGAGCATCGCCGCCGATCACCTCACGCGCCGTGGGCTGCGGGTGCTCGACCGCAACTGGCGCGGCCCGTCGGGCGAGCTCGACCTCGTGCTGCAGGACCCCGCGTCGCGCGAGGTCGTCGTCGCGGAGGTCAAGACCCGCGCCGGGGTCGCGTTCGGGCATCCGTTCGAGGCGATCACCGCGGCCAAGCTGGCGCGGCTGCGGCGACTGGCAGGGGAGTGGTGCGACGCTCATCCGGAGCTCGCGGGTGCGCACCCCCGTGTGCGCATCGACGCAGTCGCGGTCATCGCCCCGCGTGATCGCCCCGCCGTGATCGAGCACCTCCGGGGCATCTTCTGATGGGCGCGGACTGATGCCGCTCGCACGCTCCCATGCCGTGGCCCTGCTCGGGATCGACGGCGCCATCGTGCAGATCGAGGCCGACATCTCGAGCAACCTGCCCGCCTTCATCCTGATCGGGCTCCCGGATGCCGCCCTCGGCGAGGCCCGCGACCGCGTGCGGGCGGCGGCGCACAACTCCGGGCTCGCCATCACGGCGCGCAAGCTGACCGTGAACCTCTCGCCCGCGGCGCTGCCCAAGCACGGTGCCGCCTTCGATTTGGCCATCGCGATGGCCGCCCTCGCCGCCGACGGCAAGGTGCCGGCCGTTTCCGTCGATCGCGTCGTGCACCTGGGCGAGCTCGCGCTCGACGGTCGCCTGCGCCCAATACCCGGAGCCCTGCCGGCGGTGCTCGCGGCCTCGCGCGCCGGCTACGACACCGTCGTCGTGCCGGCGGGCAACGCGGACGAGGCGCGGCTGGTCGAGGGCGTGCGCGTCGTCGGCGTCGCGTCGCTGCGCGACGCCGCGATCTGGCACGGCGCCGAGCTCGAGCCGGTGGAGTGCGACCCCATCCCCGGCCCGGTCGCCGTCGACCCCGACGACGACGCCGGCGACCTCGGCGACATCGTCGGCAACGAGGATGCGGTGGAGGCCGCGCAGATCGCCGCAGCCGGCGGGCATCACCTGTTCCTGCTCGGACCGCCGGGCGCGGGCAAGACGATGCTGGCCTCCCGCCTGCCGGGGCTCCTGCCCGACCTGCCGGCGGCGGAGGCGCTCGAGGTGGCGTCGATCCGTTCGCTCGGCGGCGCCCCGGTCGGATCGCGGCTGCGCGTACGACCGCCGTTCGAGGCGCCGCACCACACCGCGAGCGCCGTCTCGATGATCGGCGGCGGCAGCGGCTGGATCCGCCCCGGCGCGGTGGTGCGCGCGGCGCACGGCGTGCTCTTCCTCGACGAGGCACCCGAGTTCCCCGCGGCTGCGCTCGACGCTCTGCGCCAGCCGCTCGAGTCGGGCGTCGTCGCGATCTCGCTGGTGAACGCGACGGCCCGCTATCCCGCGCGCTTCCAGCTCGTGCTCGCCGCCAATCCGTGCCCGTGCGGCCTGTCGGGCGTCGACGATCGGGCCTGCACCTGCTCGCCATTCGCGCGGCGGCGCTACCTCGGCCGGCTGAGCGGGCCGCTCCTCGACCGCATCGACATCCAGCTCGTCGTGCGCCGGATCACCGCGGCCCAGCTGCGCGCCGCGCCGACGCGCCCGCGCACGAGTGTCGCCGCACGGGAGCGCGTGGTCGCGGCCCGTGCCGTGGCCGCGGAACGGCTCGCAGGCACTCCGTGGCGTCTCAACGCGCACGTCTCCGGCCCGTGGCTGCGCTCGCCCGCGGGCGCACCGGTGCGCGGCGCCACGGCCGCGCTCGACCGCGCACTCGTGCGCGGCGCCCTCACGATGCGCGGTTACGACCGCGTGCTCAAGCTCGCCTGGACGATCTGCGATCTCGACGGGGTGGATCGCCCCGCCGCCGACCAGATCGGCCGGGCCCTCTACCTGCGGAAGGCGATGGCCGAATGACGATCCTCGAACTGCCGGAGGCGTCGGTCGCCCCGCTCGTGCGTGCGGTGGCGGACGCGCCGGATCGCGCCGCGGTGGGGGAGCGGTTCGCGCGCGCGGCCTGGAGCCTCGTGGCCGAGCCGGGTGACGGTGATGCCGGTCGGCTCGTCGCCGAGCTCGGGGCCGAGCGGGCGATGGCCGCCCTCGTGGCCCGGGTGCGTGAAGAACCCGCGCCGGGTGAGCCGCGGATCCCGGATGCCGCGCTCCAGCGCTGGCGCGGACGGGTCGGCGCCGGCGCGGTGCAGCTTGCACTGCGGCAGGCGGCGCGGTTCGCCGCCGCCCTCGTGGTCCCGGGAGACGACGACTGGCCGCGCGGACTCGACGACCTCGGAGAGCACGCTCCGTTCGCCCTCTGGGTGCGCGGCGACCGGGCACACCTGCGTGCGCTCGACCGATCGATCGCCCTCGTCGGCGCCCGGGCCGCGACGGCCTACGGCGAGCACGTGACCATGGAGGCCGCCGCCGGCCTCGTCGACCGCCGCGTCGCGATCGTCTCGGGCGCCGCCTACGGCATCGACGGGGCGGCGCACCGCGCGGCCCTCGCCTCCCGGGGCACGACGGTCGCGTTCCTCGCGGGCGGCGTCGACCGGTTCTACCCGGCGGGCCACGACCAGCTGCTGCAGAAGATCGTCGAGCGCGGCGCCGTCGCCGCCGAGGTGCCGTGCGGCGTCGCGCCATCCAAATGGCGCTTTCTCCAGCGCAACCGGCTGATCGCGGCGGCGACGCAGGCGACGGTCGTCGTGGAGGCGGGCTGGCGCTCGGGCTCCATCAACACCGCCAACCACGCGGCGCAGCTCGGCCGGCCGGTCGGCGTCGTGCCGGGGCCGGTCACCAGCTCGGCGTCCGCCGGATGCCATCGCCTGCTGCGCGAGAGCGAGGCGCTGTGCGTGACGACGCCGTCCGAGATGGCGCAGCTGCTCGGCGAGGAGGAGCCGATCGGCTCGGGCGTCGATGCCGACGGAGGTGCGGCGGACGCGCCCTCGCCCCTCGATGCGACGCGGCTGCGCCTGCTCGACGCCATGAGCACGCGAAGCGGTCGGGAGTCGGAGCGGATCGCCATCATCTCGGGGCTCGCACCGGATCGCGTGCGTGCCGAGCTCGGACTGCTCGAGCTGGAGGGACTGGTGCGCCGCCGTCCGTCGGGGTGGATCCGCACCGTACCGGAGCCCGCCTGATACCTCGGCAACGTCGGCGACTGCTGCGAGAGTGGGGGCATGGCAGCCGGCACCCGCATCCAGCTCGGACAGTACGCGCCGCCGATCCACACGATCGCGCACGTCAGCGACCCGCACTACCTGGGCGGCCCGCGGCCGCTCTACGGAGCCGTCGACACCGACGCGCACCTCGCCCGGGCGCTCGAGCAGCTCGAGCGGTCGGGGCGACGACCGGAGGCGATCGTCATCACCGGCGACCTCGCCGACCTGGGCGAGCCGGAGGCGTACCACCGGCTGAAGGGTCAGCTCGAGCCCGTCGCCGCGCGTCTCGGGGCACAGCTCGTGTGGGTCATGGGCAACCACGACGAGCGCGAGCCGTACGCGTCCATCCTGTTCGGCGAGGAACCGACGACCGCGCCGCAGGACCGCGTGCACGACATCGGCGGGCTCCGCATCGTCTCGCTCGACACGACCGTGCCCGGCTACCACCACGGCGAGCTCACCGATGAGCAGCTCGACTGGCTGACGACGGTGCTGGCGGTGCCGGCCGCCCACGGCACGCTGCTCGCCCTGCATCACCCGCCGCTGCCGAGCCCGGTCGAGATCATGGCGATCCTCGAGCTCGAGGAGCAGCAGCGGCTCGCGGAGGTGATCAGCGGCACCGACGTGCGGGCGATCCTCGGAGGTCACCTGCACCATGCGATGAGCGGCACGTTCGCGGGCATCCCCGTCTCGGTCGCCGCCGCCACCTGCTACACGATCGACGCCAGCGGCCCGTTCGACACTCTGCTCGGGGTCGACGGCGGCCAGTCGATCAACCTCGTCGACGTGTACCCGCACGCCGTCGTGCACTCGATCGTGCCGGTCGGCGATCCGCCGCAGGTTGCCGGGTTCTCGGGTGTCGTGCTCGAACGGCTCGCCGCCATGACGCCCCACGAGCGGCGCGAGGCCTTCTCCAATAAGCGCTCGACCTTCAACCTCGGCGACGTCGAGAGAAGCGGCGGGACCGCCGAGGCGTGACCCGCAGGCCGTGTCGCGCCTCGGCGGGAGCCGCCCGCGCGCGACCATGGACCCGTGAGGATCGACGCCGCGATCGACGCCTTCGTGCGTCAGCTCACGCTCGAGCGCGGGCTCAGCCCCCAGACCGCCCGGGCCTACCGCGGCGACCTGCTCGATCTCGCCGCGTTCGCCGAGGAGGCGGGCGTCGCCGACACCGGTGCTATCGACCTCGAGCTGCTGCGGGATTGGCAGTGGAAGGCGAGCGAACGGCTCGCGAAGTCGAGCCTGGCGCGGCGCACGGCGGCGGTCCGCGGCTTCACCGCGTGGCTCGCGCGCACAGGCGTCGCGAACGCCGACGCCGGGCTGCGGCTGCGCTCCCCGAAGAGCGACAAGCACCTGCCGCGCGTGCTGACCCGCCCGCAGCTCGACGGGCTGTTCGCCGAGCTCGAGGGGCGGGCATCCGGCAGCGACCCCGTCGCCGTGCGCGACCTGGCGATCATCGAGCTGCTGTACGCGAGCGCGATCCGGGTGAGCGAGCTGACCGGCCTGCGCCTCGGCGACGTGGATCGCACCCGGCTGACCGTGCGGGTGCTCGGCAAGGGCGGCAAGGAGCGTGTCGTGCCGTTCGGCGTGCCGGCGGCGCACGCCCTCGACCGCTACCTCGAGCACGGCCGTGCGGCCCTCCTGGCGGACGGCATCGACACCCTGTTCCAGGACGCCCTGTTCCTCGGCGCCCGCGGGCGCCCTCTCACGCCGCGCACCGTGTACCAGCTCGTCGCGTCGCTCCTCGCGGACCTGCCCGGATCCGGCCCCGCCGGGCCGCACACGTTCCGGCACACGGCCGCGACCCACCTGCTCGACGGCGGCGCCGACCTGCGCGCCGTGCAGGAGCTGCTCGGCCATGCGAGCCTGGCCACCACGCAGATCTACACGCACGTCTCCGCCGAGCGCCTCCGGAGCGCGTACGCGACGGCGCACCCGCGCGCGTGAGCTGAGCTGAACTCGACGAGCCGGACTCCCGCTCTCATCCACCGCGCGTCGGGTACAGCACCGCCGGCGGCACCCCGCCGAGGAACAGCAGTGGATTCACGTACTGCCCGTCGACCCTCGCCCCCAGATGCAGGCACGTTCCCGATGTGCAGTGCCCCGCCAGCACCGTGCCGATCACCCGGCCGCGGTGCACGACGTCGCCCGCGTGGAGCGTCGTCGACACCGGCTCGAAGCTCGACAGGACCCCGCCGGCGTGCTGGATCGACAGCACCGGTCGGTCGACGACGAACCCTGCGAAGTGCACGATGCCGTCGTCGGGTGCGAGCAGGGGTGCGCCGTCGGGCGCCCGGATGTCGATCCCGCGATGCCCCGCCCCGTACGGCGTCGGGGGTGCGAGATACCCGCGCACGACGGGATGCGGCGGTGCGACCGGCCAGGCCCAGCGCGCGGCGGCGTTCTCCTGAAGCACGTCGGCCACGGGCGCCGCGTCCGCCGCGAACGCTGCCGACGAGGCGCACGCGCCACCCCCGGCCACCAGCGCCACTGCCATGAGCGCGACCGCCACGAACCGCGGGACGCGGGGTGCGGCACGGGATCGCATGTCGCCACCCTCGCGGTGTGCACCGGCGTGCGGGGGCCGGCCACGGCATCTGGTGCACAGCCGACATGCGCGACGCCGGGGAAGGAGGCTACACTTGCCCTGCACTCCGCCCCGGCGGGGTGACTTCGCGTGCCATTCGGCCACCGCATCCATTCGGTCCTTCCCGCAGTACAGCGAGCAGGCGGATGCGCGCCCGGCACCAGGGATCGCGACCACCGTCGCCGATCGACACAACCGAGAAGACGCCGGCCGCTGCGCGAGCGGAGCCGGCAGAAGAAGGAGAACGGCCATGGCCGTCGTCACCATCCGCCAGCTGCTCGACAGCGGCGTGCACTTCGGACACCAGACCCGCCGCTGGAATCCGAAGGTCAAGCGCTTCATCCTGACCGAGCGCTCCGGCATCCACATCATCGACCTGCAGCAGTCGCTGGCCTACATCGACAAGGCGTACGACTTCGTCAAGGAGACGGTCGCCCACGGCGGCTCGGTGCTGTTCGTCGGCACCAAGAAGCAGGCGCAGGAGACGGTCGCCGAGCAGGCGCAGCGCGTCGGCCAGCCCTACGTCAACCAGCGCTGGCTCGGCGGTCTGCTCACCAACTTCCAGACGGTCTCCAAGCGCCTCGCGCGCATGAAGGAGCTCGAGGAGATCGACTTCGACGACACGACGAAGGGCTTCACCAAGAAGGAGCTCCTCATCAAGAAGCGCGAGCTCGACAAGCTGCACAAGACGCTCGGCGGCATCCGCAACCTCACCAAGACGCCGTCGGCGATCTGGGTGATCGACTCGAAGCGCGAGCACCTCGCGGTCGACGAGGCGACCAAGCTCGGGATCCCGATCATCGGCATCCTCGACACCAACGCCGACCCCGACGAGCTGCAGTACCCGATCCCGGGCAACGACGACGCGATCCGCTCGGTCGCGCTGCTGACGCGGATCATCGCCGACGCCGCCGCCGAGGGGCTCGTGCAGCGCCACCAGGCGCCCGCGGCCGAGGGCAACGTCTCGGCCGTCGAGCCGCTGGCCGAGTGGGAGGCCGAGCTGCTGCACGCCTCGGAGAACCCGCAGTCGGAGGCCGAGCGCATCGAAGCCGTGGACCAGGGCCCGGATGCCGAGGCCAAGATCGCCGAGATCGTCGCCGCCGAGGTGCCGGTGGAGGAGAACGACGCGGATGCCGACCTCGCGCTGACCGCGCCGGTCGAGGACGCGTCGCTGGTCGTCGAGCACGCGCCGGAGTCGGAGGAGGCCGCCGAGGCCCGCCTCGAGGCCGAGGCCACCGAGGCCGAGAAGCAGACGCCGGCCCAGAAGAAGGCCGCCGCGAAGGCGAGCGCCGAGGCCGACGCCGAGAGCGCCGAGTCCGCCGACGCCGAGCCCACCGCGGCCGCCGAGAAGTAACCCGCCCGCGCGAACGGAGATGCGGGCCGAGCGCCCGGCATCCTGAGTTCATCTGACATCAGTAAGGAAGCATCCATGGCCAACTTCAGTCTGGAAGACGTCAAGGCCCTGCGCGAGCGACTCGGCACGGGCATGGTCGACACGAAGAACGCCCTCGTCGAGGCGGAAGGCGACGTCGAGAAGGCCGTCGAGATCCTGCGGCTCAAGGGCGCGAAGGGCAACGCGAAGCGCGCCGACCGCTCGACGAGCGAGGGTCTCGTGTCGGTCGTCGAGTCGGCGACCGCCGCGACCCTGTTCGAGCTCGCCTGCGAGACCGACTTCGTCGCGAAGAACGAGAAGTTCATCGCGCTCGCCGAGCAGGTCGGGCAGGCGCTCGCGGACTCCGGCGCCGAGACCGTCGACGGGGCGCTCGCCGCCCCGGCCGGCACCGGCACCGTCGCGACCCTGATCGACGACGAGGCCGCGATCATCGGCGAGAAGATCGAGCTGCGTCGGGTCGCCCGCCTCACGGGTGACCACTACGCGATCTACCTGCACAAGACGAGCCAGGACCTGCCGCCGCAGGTCGGCGTCGTCGTCGCCTACCAGGGCGACGACGCGGCGACCGCGCGCAGCATCGCCCAGCACATCTCGTTCGCCGACCCGCAGTACCTCGCCAAGGCCGACGTGCCGCCGGCCGAAGTCGAGAACGAGCGCCGCATCGTCGAGGAGATCAGCCGCAACGAGGGCAAGCCCGACGCGGCCCTGCCGAAGATCGTCGAGGGTCGCCTCGGCGCCTTCTACAAGCAGGTCGCCCTGCTCGAGCAGGAGTACGCCCGCGACAACAAGCAGAGCGTCGGCAAGGTCGTCGCGGATGCCGGACTGACGATCCAGGGCTTCGCCCGGTTCAAGGTCGGCGCCTAACGCATCGCACAGCGCATTGCACGAAAGGCCCGGGAGCGATCCCGGGCCTTTCGTCGTCCGACGGTCGCGCAACTCGGGTAGCGGCGGCCCGTCGTCCACCGGTGCTGCGCGAACGGCTTCCGCGGCCCGAGTTCGGCGGAGGTGGCGGCGAAGCGAGCTCCGCCGGCATCTACGTACCCCGCCCCACCGGTTACCCTGGACCGAGCCGACCCCGCGAGGAGCCCCCATGACCGACCGCCGCCGCCGCGTCCTTCTCAAGCTCTCCGGAGAGGCGTTCGGCGGGGGATCGCTCGGCGTCAATCCCGATGTCGTCTCCGGCATCGCGCAGGAGATCGCCGCCGTCGTTCCGAAGGACGAGCACGACCCGGAGGGCGTCGAGGTCGCGGTCGTCGTGGGCGGCGGCAACTTCTTCCGCGGCGCGGAGCTCAGCCAGCGCGGCATGGACCGCGGGCGCGCCGACTACATGGGCATGCTCGGCACGGTCATGAACGCCCTCGCCCTGCAGGACTTCCTCGAGAAGGCCGGCGCCCCGGTGCGCGTCCAGTCCGCGATCACGATGTCGCAGGTGGCCGAGCCCTACATCCCGCTGCGTGCCGAGCGCCACCTCGAGAAGGGCCGCGTCGTCATCTTCGGCGCCGGTGCCGGCCTCCCGTACTTCTCCACCGACACCGTGAGCGCCCAGCGCGCGCTCGAGATCGAGGCGGACGCCGTGCTCGTCGCGAAGAACGGTGTCGACGGCGTCTACTCCGCCGACCCGCGCACCGACCCGAACGCGCGGAAGCTCGATCGCGTCACCTACCAGGACGCGCTCATCCAGGGTCTCAAGGTCGTGGACTCGACCGCGTTCAGCCTGTGCATGGACAACCGGATGCCGATGTACGTCTTCGGCATGGAGCCGGCCGGCAACGTCACCACGGCGCTCCGCGGCGGCGACGCCGGCGGCACGCTGGTGACGGCGTGAGCTCGACCGCGCACATTCTGAGTGCCGGAGCCGTGCGGCGCCGGGCGCCGTGGGACGTCGCGCTGTCGGTCGTCCTGCTCGTCGTCGCCTACCTCGCGTACTGGATCGGCACCGTCTTCGCGTTCGTGAGCCTGTCGATCCTGGCGCCCTGCCCGGACGGGGTCTGCGGTACCGCGCAGGCGGGGGGCGTGCAGTTCGTCGCGGCCCTCGTGATCTTCCTCCTCGGCGTGGCCGGCACGGCGGCGACGATCGTGCTGTTCCTGTTCCGCCGGCGCTCGTGGTGGGCCGCCGCGACGACGCTCGTGCTCACGGTCGCCGGCTGGTTCACGGCGTTCGGCCTGTACTCCGCAGCGCTCACATCGTGAGCGACGACCGCTACGGCGGCGACGTGCTCGCGGGCGACTGGCGCCGCGCCGGCCGCCCGGTCGTCCCCGAGGTGGATGCCGATCCGGGCCTGGTCGTGGAGCTGCCCGAGCCCGGCGGCCGGGAGGGGTTCGTCGGCGCCGTCCTCGGGGTCGTGAAGGGCGTCGTGGAGCTCGAGGACCGGCGCGGGGCACGGCGCTCCTTCCCGCTCGGCGCCGGGTTCCTCGTCGAGGGGCGCCCGGTGCGGCTGCGGGCTCCCCGCATCGCGACGCCGACCGCCGGGGCCCGCACGGCATCCGGTTCGCGGGCCGCGCCGGAGCAGCGCGCCCGGGTGGCACGCGCCCATCGCATCTGGGTCGAGGGCCGGCATGATGCCGAGCTCGTCGAGAAGGTGTGGGGCGACGATCTGCGCGCCGAGGGCGTCGTGGTCGAGTACCTCGAGGGCGTCGACCATCTCGCCGACCGGCTCGCCGAGGTGCGCCCCGGGCCCGAGCGCCGCATCGGCGTTCTCGTCGACCATCTCGTGCCGGGGTCGAAGGAGAGCCGGATCGCCGAGGCCGCGAGCGGCGCGCACGTGCTCGTCGTCGGACATCCCTACGTCGACGTCTGGCAGTCGGTGCGGCCCGAGCGCCTCGGCCTGCAGCGCTGGCCGGAGATCCCACGGAGCACGGAATGGAAGCACGGCATCTGCGAGGCGCTCGGCTGGCCGCACGCCGACCAGGCCGACATCGCCCGTGCCTGGCAGCGGATCCTCGGCCGGGTGCGCAGCTACACCGACCTGGAGCCCGCGCTGCTCGGGCGGGTGGAGCAGCTCATCGACTTCACGACGGCTCCCGAATGACCATTTTGTGCAGGTTGCTCGTGCAGCGCCCCGCACAAAGTGGTCATTCGCGGGTGGTGACGCCGGCGGTCAGCGCGGCGAAGAGGCGGGCGAGGCGCCGGCCGTGGTCGGTCGCGAGCTCCTCCTCCGGGTCGCCCGCGAGCACGCGTCGCGCGGTCTCGACGAGCACGGTGCGGTAGCCGGCGATGAATAGCGCGGCGAGCAGGGTCGCGTCGCCGTCGAAGCCCGGATCGCGCTCCAGCTCCTTGGCGAGGGTGCGCTCGAGGTCGAAGCCCAGCTCACGCGCCCGCGAGATGAGGGCGGGGGATGCCGCGACGGTCCGGAAGAACGGCGCCGCGAGCGGCGCGAGGCCCGAGAGCGCATGCCGGCGCGCGACGAGGTCGTCGGCTGCGGCGTGGAGGGCGGCGAGGACATCGGTGCCCGGGTCTCGGTCGCGCACGGCGCCGAGCAGCACGTCGGAGGCGTCCACGGCGCGGTCGAGGAAGAGGTCCTCCTTGCGCGGGAAGTGATTGAACACCGTGACGCTCGAGACGCCGGCCTCGCGGGCGACCTCGGCGACGGTGACGGCGTCGAAGCCGCGTTCCAGGAACAGCCGCGACGCGATCCGGGCGATGCGCTCGCGCGTGCGCGGGCCGCCGCGCTCTGCTGTCCGGGGCATTCCCGACCTCATTTCCTTGTGCGACTAACTTTAGTGTGTAAAGTAATCGCATGACCACACCGACCGCCGCCACCCGGCGCTCCCCCCGATCCTTGCGCGATGCGTGGATCGCGCTGGCAGGGCTCTCCGCCGTCTTCCTCTTCGAGATGCTCGACAACTCGATCCTCAACGTGGCGCTGCCGACCATCGGGCGCGACCTGCACGCCAACACGACCTCCCTGCAATGGGTGACGGGCTCCTACGCCGTCGTCTTCGGCGGCCTCATGCTGCTGTTCGGCGCCATCGCCGACCGGTTCGGCCGCCGGCGCGTGATGCTCGTCGGCCTCCTGCTGCTCGCGGTCGTGAGCCTCGGCACGCTGTTCGTGAGCTCCATCGGTGAGCTCATCGCCATCCGGGTGGCCATGGGGGTCGCGGCGGCGATGACGACCCCGGGATCGATGGCTCTGGCCTTCCGGCTGTTCGGCGACGACGGCACCCGGGTGCGCGCCATCAACCTCATCTCCACCGTCGGTCTCATCGGTCTCGCTGTCGGGCCGACCGCCGGCGGCCTCCTGCTCGCCGTCGCGCCGTGGCAGGTGCTGCTGCTGGTCAACGTGCCGATCGCGTTGCTCGCGTTCGCCGGCATCCTGACCGGGATCGCGCCCGACGTCGCGACGGACCTGCACCGCGTGCCGCTTGACCTCGCGGGCGCGGCGCTCGGCACCGGCACCGTCGTCCTCGCGCTGGTCGCCCCGACGCTGTTCGTCGACGAGGGCGCCGGATCGTGGATGCCGTGGGCCGTCGCCGCGGCCGCGGTCGTCGCCGGCGCATCGTTCGCCGTCCGCCAGCGGACCGCGCGCCACCCGCTGCTCGACCTGCGCCTCATCGCCCGTCCGCTGGTCTCCAGCGGGCTCGCCTTCAAGGCGGCCGCCGGTCTCGCGATCGCGGCGCTCGGCTTCCTCGTCACGCTGCAGCTGCAGCTCGCGTGGGGGTGGTCGCCCGCCGCCGCCTCGCTCGGGATGCTGCCGCAGGTGATCGTGCTGATCGCGGGCGGCGCGATCGTGAGCCCGTTCGTGCGGCGGGTGGGGCTCGGGCGCGCCGCCTGGATCAGCGCCGGCGCGGTCGTGGTCGGACTCGCCGTCTGGACGGTGCTTGGCTCCCTCGGCTACGTCTGGGTCGCCCTCGCGCTCGCCCTGGTCGCGGCCGGTCTCCGGGTGGTCGGCGTGGTCGCGGGCACCAACGTGCTGCGCGGGCTGCCCGCGAACCGCACGACGATCGGGGCGGCGCTCGTCGACACGGCCTCCGAGGTCACCACCGGCGTCGGCATCGCGGTCGCGGGCACCGTGCTCGCGGCCCTGGTCGGCGGCGACATCACGTCGTCGTGGACCGCCGCCCAGTCCGCCGGGTTCCAGGAGGGCGCCCTGATCGCCGGCGCCGTGGTCACGGCGATCGCCGCGGTGCTCGTGACCGTCGGATTCCTCCGCGCACGAGCCGGCGACGCGGCCGTGGCCGCCCCGGATGCCGCGCCGGCGACCGGTCCGGTGCCGGATGCCGCGGCCGATCCCGCCTGACCCGCGCCGCTCGGCCACCCGGCTAAGCTGGATCGACGTATGTTCCCGTGAGGAGATCGACGTGATCAGTGACGTGCTCGCCGAGGCCCGCGAGAAGATGGACCGTGCCGTGGAGGTCGCCAAGGACGACTTCGCGACCGTGCGCACGGGGCGCGCCAATCCCGCCCTCTTCCAGAAGATCCCCGTCGACTACTACGGCACGCCCACGCCGCTGAACCAGCTGGCGGGCCTGCAGAACCCCGAGGCGCGCACCCTCATCATCACGCCGTACGACAAGACCGCGCTCAAGGAGATCGAGAAGGCGATCGTGGCCTTCCCGAACCTCGGCGCCACGCCGACCAATGACGGCACGATCATCCGGGTGACGATGCCCGAGCTGACCGAGGACCGGCGCAGGGAGTTCGTCAAGCTCGTGCGCTCCAAGGGCGAGGACGCGAAGGTCGTGCTGCGCAACCTGCGCCGGAAGGCCAAGGACGACCTCGACGGCCAGAAGGAGGTCGGCGAGGACGAGATCGCCCGCGCGGAGAAGGAGCTCGACGCGATCACGAAGACGCACGTCGACGCGATCGACGAGGCGCTCAAGCACAAGGAAGCCGAGCTGCTCGAGGTCTGATGGCGATCCCGCCCGACGAGCCGACCCCGGCGCCGCGAGCCGATCGGCGTCACGCCCCCCGAGCCGACATCGAGGCCGGGCTGCGGGAGGCCCGCGCCCAGCTGGATGCCGCCAACGAGGCGATCAACCGCCGCAGCGGACGCAACCTGCCGGCGGCGATCGGCATCGGCATCCTGCTCGGCGGGGCGCTGATCGTCTCGCTCATCATCCTCAACTGGCTGTTCGTCATCTTCGGCGCCGTGCTGGCCGGCTTCACCGCGTGGGAGCTGTCGACCGCGATCCGGGTGGGGGGCCGGATGACGCCCCGCGTCGTGTCGGTCGTGGTCGGCATCCTCGTCATGCCGGTCGCCTTCTACGCGGCGGCGCCGCCGGACCCCGACGGCTTCGCCTTCTGGCGCGACGTGACGCACCCCTACGGACTCGGCGTCTCGGTGCAGGGCCTCTGGCTGGGCGTGCTCGCCGCGATCGTCATCGTGACGCTGTGGCGGCTGGTCGAACTGCTCCTGCCGACGCACCGCACGGGCGGGCGCAACGTGCTGCTCGACATCGGCGCGGGCGTCTTCGTGCAGGTGTACGTGACCTTCATGGCGGGCTTCTACATCGTGCTGACCGCGTCATCCGGGCCGCACGCGAGCTCCGTGGGCGGCCAGTACTGGACGCTCGCGTGCATGATCATCGTGGTCGCGACCGACACGGGCGCCTGGGGAACCGGGATCTGGCTCGGCAGGCACAAGCTCGCCCCGAACATCAGTCCCGGCAAGACCTGGGAGGGGTTCGCGGGATCCATCGTGGTGGCGATCATCGCCGGCGCGATCCTCGCGCCGCTCATGCTGCACGTGGCGATCTGGGTCGGAGTCGTCATGGGCGTGCTGCTCGCGCTCGTCGGCACCGCGGGCGACCTCACGGAGTCGCTCATCAAGCGCGATCTGGGAGTCAAGGACATCTCCAGCTGGCTGCCGGGGCACGGCGGCTTCCTCGACCGGCTCGACTCGATCCTGCCGAGCGCGGCCGTTGCGTACGCGATCTACTACGTGCTGGGCGTCGCCGGACTGCGCTGATCCGACCGGGTCGGCGGCACGTCGTCGAGTCGCTCCGGCCGGAACCCCCGCCCGACGATCCTCGCGGCCGCGCGCCGGGCGATCGGGAGCGCCAGGGCGAGCATCGCGCGCTCGTACCAGCGCGGCGGTGTGTGCAGGATCGCGGCCGAGCGTCCCGCGATGAGCCGGTGCGCCCGCAGCTGCAGGGCCTGCATGTGGGTGACCGGGGGAAGTCGTCGCCGCTGCAGCGCGGCGAGGTGCGGGGCGAGGTCGGAGCCGTCGCGCAGGGGAGCGGCGAGCGCGTTCGCCGCGGCCACGGCATCCTGGATCGCGTAGTTGATCCCGACCCCGAACGCGGGCGACATCGCGTGCGCGGCGTCGCCGATCGCGAGCAGGCCGGGGGTCCACCAGCACTCGAGCCGATCGATCTGCACGGCGAGCAGCTTGACCTGGCTCCACTCGGTGATCGCCTCGGCGGAGCCGCGCAGGAAGGGCGCCGCCCCGGTGATCCGGTCGCGCAACGCGCCCAGGCCGGCCGCACGCACGTCGTCGAAGGCGCCCTTCGGGATCAGCAGGCCGCACTGGTAGTAGCCGGTGCGCGGGATGGTCACAAGCATCGTGCGCGGCGTCACGTAGGCGAGCGTGTCGGGCGGCACCTCGCCCGCGGGTAGATCGAGCCGGAACCAGAGCACGTCGATCGGCACGCCGAACTCTCGCGGCGTCAGGCCCGCCTCCGCCCGCAGCCGATCGTCGCGCCCGTCGGCGAGCACGGTGAGATCGGCGTCGATCCGCAGCTCGCCCCGGTCGTCGCGGGCGACGAGCCCCGTCGTGCGGCCGGTGTCGTCGCGCTGCAGCGCCACCGCCTCCGTCGACATGAGCAGCCGGAAGCCCGGCAGCGTGCGCCCGTGCTCGGCGAGGAGGTTGAGCAGATCCCACTGCGGCATGAGCGCGATCTCGCGGTTCGGGCCCCGCAGACTCGCGAAGTCGATCGGGTGCAGGCGGGTGCCGTCGAGCACGATGTCGAGTCCCGAGACGCTGTGGTGCCGGATCGCCTCGAACCCGTCGCGGATGCCGAGCTGGTCGATGATGTCGAGCGTCGAGGGGTGCACGGTGTCGCCGCGGAAGTCGCGCAGGAAGTCGGCGTGCTTCTCGAGCACCACCACGTCGACGCCGGCGCGCGCCAGCCCGATCCCGAGCATCATGCCGCCGGGGCCGCCGCCCGCGATCACGCACCGCGCACGAAGCCTGCGCTGCTCCATGGTTCGCACACTACCTGTCGGTAGGATCGCCCGGTGAGCTCGACCTTCCCCCGTGTGTCCAAGGGCCGCGGCTACGACACGGCCGAGGTGGAGGAGTTCCTGGAGCTGGCGCGGCGCGCGTATTCCGCCCCGGCGGGCCAGGCCGGCCTCGACTCCGAGCGGATCCGCACGACCGCCTTCTCGATGCGGCGTCGCGGGTACCAGCCCGACGTCGTGGATGCCGCCCTCGAGCGCCTGGAGGACGCGTTCGCGACACGCGAGCGGCAATCCGCCGTCGAGAGCGCGGGCGACCAGGCCTGGTATCTGCGGGCCCGCGGGAGTGCCGAGGTCATCCTGTCCCGCATCTCGCGCCCGCGCGGTCATCGGTTCCGCCGGCTCAACTGGCTCACGGCCGGCTACTCCGTGCGGGAGGTCGACATCACGATGGACCGCATCCGGCGGTTCTTCCAGACGGGGTCGACCCTCGGTGTCGACGACCTGCGGCAGGTCGCGTTCCACTCCCAGCGCGGGGGATACGCCGAGGCCCAGGTGGACGCGCTGCTGGATGCCACCATCGCCGTGATCCTGGCGGTGCGCACACCCTGAGCGGCCCGCGGAGGGTCGTCGATTACAATCGGACGACTGTGGGCGGTTCATCGAGCGAAGCGGTGCACTATTCGCCGCGCCGCCACGCGGTGCGGGCGCAGAAGCAGGGCCGTGCGCGCTACGCGCTGTCGCTGCTGGCCGTGACGGTCTCGTTCGGGCTGATCGCGCTCACGCTCGCCCAGCCCCGGATGCCGGCGGTCGCCGCGACCGCCGACCCGCCGCGGCCGCACCACGGTCAGACGTTCGCGCTGTCCGCCGTCACGGTGGCGGCCGTCACCCGCGACGGGTTCTCGGTGACCAAGCCCGAGCCGCCCCGCGTCGCCGCCGCGCCGCGGCTGGGCGTCCCGCGCGCCGCCGCCCCCGATCCGGGCACGGCGCAGGCGATCGCGTACGGGATGCTGAAGGCCCGTGGCATGGGCGACGACCAGTACTCGTGTCTCGTCACGCTCTGGAACCACGAGTCGCACTGGAACGTCTACGCCGGCAACCCCGTCTCGGGGGCGTACGGCATTCCGCAGGCGCTGCCGGGCTCGAAGATGGCGAGCGCCGGCCCGAACTGGCAGAGCGAGGCGGCGACGCAGATCACCTGGGGCCTCGGCTACATCTCCGGCCGGTACGGCACCCCGTGCGCCGCGCTCGCGCACTGGCAGTCCTCCAACTGGTATTGACGCGGCCGGAGCTGACGCTTACGTAGGCTGGGATGGTGCCCCGCCGCCGCTTCCACGCGCCTGAGCCGGAGCCGCTCGATCTCGAGCGTGCCCTGGCCGGCCGGCTGCGCGTCGAGACGCGCCGCGACGGTGCGTGGAACGTGCAACCGCAGTCGGCATCGTCCGCGGTGAAGGTGTACGTCTGCCCCGGGTGCGGGGGCGACATCGAGGTCGGGACCGCGCACGTCGTAACCTGGCGCGCCGACGGCATCATGGGCGCCGATGACGACCTGGCCGGCCGCCGGCATTGGCACGCGCACTGCTGGAGGATCCGCACGTGAGCGACGCCGCCGAGGCCGCCATCGCGATCCGGTCGGGCGTCGAGCTGCCGGCCTGCCGCGAGAACGTCGAGCTGCACACGAGCGACGGCCTCACCCTGGTCGGCGAGCTCGCGCTGCCCCTCGATGCGGACCCGGTCGCGACGCTCGTGTGCCTGCATCCGCTGCCGACGCACGGCGGGTTCATGGACTCGCACATCATCCGCAAGGCGGCGGCCCGGCTGCCCGAGCTCGCCCGGATCGCGGTGCTGCGCTTCAACTTCCGCGGCGTCGCGTCGCCGCGCGGTCGCAGCGACGGCGAGTTCGGGCACGGGATCGCGGAGCGCGCCGACCTCGCCGCCGCGATGGACCTGGTGGCGGCCCGCGCGCTCCCGCAGCCGTGGCTGCTCGGCTGGTCGTTCGGAACGGAGGTCGCTCTCAAGTGGGGCCTCGAGCAGCCGATCGTCGGCGCGATCCTGCTCTCGCCGCCGCTGCATCGCACGACCGGGACCGAGCTCGCCGCCTGGCAGGGCAGCGGCAAGCGGCTGGTGGCCGTCATCCCGGAGTTCGACGACTACCTGCGGCCGGCGGAGGCCGCCGCCCGGTTCGCCGTCGTGCCCGACGCCGACGTGGTCGCCGTCGATGGCGGCAAGCACCTCTGGGTCGGCGAGAAGCAGACCGCCCGGGTGCTCGCCGAGATCGTCGCCCGCGTCAACCCCGCCGCCCTGCCCCTGCCCACGGAATGGAGACCACGGCGATGAAGAGCATCACACCGGCCGAGTTCGCCCGGCTCGACCACGCTGCGCTGATCGACGTGCGGGAGCCGTACGAGGTCGCCCAGGTGAGCGTGGCCGGCGCGGTGATGCTGCCGATGAGCTCGCTGCAGGAGCACCTCGCCGAGCTGCCGGAAGGCCCCCTGTATGTCCTGTGCCACTCGGGCGCGCGCAGCGCGCGCGTGACGCTGTTCCTCGAGCAGCAGGGCTACGACGCCGCCAACATCGAGGGCGGCATCGTCGAGTGGGAGGCCTCCGGCCTGGCCGTGCAACGGGGCTGAGCCGACCCGAGCGCTCAGCGGATTCAGAGGGCGTTCTGCCGGGGCACGATGACCTGCTTCACGATGAGGAGGATCGCCGCCGCCACCGGAATAGCGATGAGGGCACCCAGGATCCCGAGGAGCGTGCCGCCGGCCAGAGCTGCGATCACGACGACGACACCCGGCACCTTGACCGCGCGGTTCATGATGTTCGGGCTCAGCACGTATGCCTCCACCTGCATGTAGATCAGGTAGTAGATCCCGCAGATGATGAGCGCCCAGATGTTGAAGTCGCTGAACAGCCACGCCGAGAACGTGATGATGATCGATCCGACGAGCGTTCCGACGAGCGGGATGAGCGAGAAGAGGAACGCGATGAAGGCGAGCAGTGCGTAGTACTTCACCCCGGTGGTCAGCGACATGATGAGCAGGAAGATGAAGCTCAGCACGCCGTTGCAGAGGCCCAGCCCGACCTGCCCGATCACGTAGCGCCCCACGGCCTTGCTGATCTGCTCCGAGATGTCGATGAACGTCTCGCGCTTGGTGGCCGGCACGAACTGGTAAAGGCCGCGCTTGATGCTCGACAGCGAAGCCACGAAGTACAGGGTCAGGATCGCGACGATGATCACCCCGAACACGCCGGAGCCGATCGTCGTGACGGTCTGCAGCACGCCGCCCGTGATCGACGACACGTTCTTGTTGAAGAAGTCCTGCACGTTCTGCAGGACCGCCGAGTACTCCAGCCAGGGGATCGTGCCGTTCCACCACGTCTCGATCTGCCCGTTGTTGAAAGCCTTGGTGATCGTCGGGATCTGCCCGATCAGATTGCTGATCTGGTCGCTCAGCACCGGGATGAGTGCGAAGACCAGGCCGGTGAAGACACCCAGGATGACGACCAGCACCGTGACGATCGCGGCGGTGCGCGGGAACTTGTGCCGCTGCAGGAACGACACCGCCGGATCGATGCCGAGCGCGAGGAAGAGGGCCGCGCCGACATAGGTGAGGATCGTCGCCAGCGACGTCAGGGCCCCGCCGATGACGATCGCCACGAGGACGCCGAGCCCGCCGAACAGGCCGAGGCGGAAGGCGTTCTGGATCTTCACGCTCGAAGGCTACCGGAGCGCTCCGTCGTCACCGCGCGGCGCGGCGCGGCTCAGGACGCGTGCTCGCGCTCGAGGGTCTCCTCGTCGACGTCGCCGGCATCGGCGGCCTCGTCGTCGGCCGATCCGGCCGGCTCGCCGGCGTTCGCGGCGGCGGGCTCGTCGGCCTGCTCCATCGGGAAGCCGTGATCGGCGGCGGCGCGCTCGGCCTGGGCGAGCATCCCGCGCAGGCTCTGCAGGTAGCCGGCCACCGACTCGCGCTCGACCCGGATCTGCCCGAGCCGCTCCTCGGCATCGCCGAGCAGCTGTGCGGAGCGCTCCTGAGCCTCGGCCAGCTGCGCCTTGGCCCTGGCGTCCGCGTCGGCGAGCGTCTGCTTCGCGCTCTGGCGCGCCTTCTCGATCGACTCGGCGTTCTTCTTCTTCGAGTCGGCCGCGATCCGATCGGCCTCGGCGCGCTTGTCCGCAGCGTCCTTCTGCGCGGCCTCGAGCTGCGCCTTGGCCTGACGCAGATACTCCTCCGTCGCCTTCGCCGCCTCCGCGTGCGTGGCGGCGTACTCCTTCTCGGCGGTGTCGCGCCGGGCGCTCAGCTCGACCTCGAGGTCCGAGCGGGCCTGCTCGGCCGCGGCCGCGAGGGTCGCCGCCTGGGCGTCCGTCTCGTGCTGGATGCGCGCGCGGTGGTTCTCGAGCTCGTGCTCGATCTCGGCGCGCTGCCGTGCCAGCTCGCGATCGTGGTCGGCGCGCTCCTTCTCCAGCTGCGCCGCGTGGACGCTGCGCGCCTGGGCGAGCTCCGCCTCCAGCGCCGATCGCGCACCGGAGACCTCGGCGGCCAGCGTGTCCTTCGCGCCCTTGCGCTCGGCCTTCCACGCCGCCTTCTCGCCCGCCAGCTCGGCGTCGTGCGCCGCGCGGGCGCCGGTCAGGTCCGACTCGAGCGAGCTGCGCTGCGCCGCGACCTCGGCATCGATCGCCGTGCGCTTGGCGGTGACCTCCTCGTCGATGCCCGCCAGCTTGGCGGCGAGCTCGTTCTCGACCTCGGTGCGTCGCGCGGTGAGCTCGGCCTCGAGCTCGGCACGGCGGCCGGTGATCTCCGCCTCGAGCTCGGCGCGCGAGCGGCTCACCGTCGCCTCGTGCTCGGCCTTGGCCTGCTTGACGGCGGCGTCATGCTCGACCTTCGCCTGAGCCGTGCGGGCGGTGAGGTCGGCGCGCGCCTTCTCGGTCTCGGCATCGAGCGCCGCGTTGGCGGCCGCAGTGTCCTGTTCGAGTGCGAGCCGTGCCTCGCGGGTCTCGCGCTCCAGGTTGGTGCGACCCTCCTCGAGCTCGCGCTCGAGGTCGGCGCGACGGCGCTGCTCCTCGGCGACGAACTCCGCGCGGGCGCGCTCGGTGTCACGGGAGAGGGCGGCGGCCTCCTCCCGGGCGGCCGCGACCTCGCGCTGGGCGGCGACGCGCAGCTCCGCCGCCTCGCGCTCGGCCTCCGCGCGGATGGCGGCGCCCTCGCGCGCGCCGGTCGCCTTCGCGTCCGCGACCTCGGTCGCCGCGGCCCCGCGGATCGACGCGGCCTCGCGCTGAGCGTCCTGCAGCAGCGTCGCGGCCTCGTCGCGCGCGCGGGTCAGCAGCTGCTCGGCGTCGGCCGCGGCGTCCGCGCGCACCCGCTCGACGTGCTCGTTCGCCTCGCCGACGACGCTCTCGGCGTGCTCGGCGGCCTCCTGCCGGAGCTGGGCGACCTCCGCCTGCACGGCGGCGCGCATCTTCTCGGCGTCGATGTCGGCCTGGCTGATGAGGCGGGTCGACTGCTCCTCGGCGATACGGAGCGTGTTCTCGAGCTTGGTCCCGAGGCCCGAATAGGTGGGGGAGCCGACCTCGTCGAGCTCCGCCTGCAGGTCTTCGGCGACGGCCTGGAGGCGCTTGAGCTCCTTGGTCTGCTCCGCCTTGTCGGCGTTCGCCTTGATGAGGTCCCGCCGGAGCCGGCTGACCGTCTCGTCGACCTCGTCCTTTTTGTACCCTCGGAGCTCGGTCCCGAATGCGTCGTCTGCCACCGCTTCGCTCCTTGATCGCTTGGGGGGAACCATCCGAGTGTAACGACGCCCGGTCACCTGACGACCCCCGTTCGGGGACGCCCGCGGAGGGCCCGCCCCCGCACCTGCCCAGAGTCCTCCCAGACGTTGGCCGGGCGCTCCGGTATCCTGGAACGTCTTCGTCCCCTGCCCCGCGTGCCCTTGGGCGGGTTACCGGCCGGCCCGAACGGCCCCGGACGGGTCGCGTCAATGCGTGAACCCGGCAGCACGAGAGGAGCTCCTACGTGCGATTCGTGATCGCGATCGTTCTCTTCGTGGTCGCCGCCGCCACGGTCGGCTACGGCCTCGCCCAGCGCACCTTCCTGGCCGGGCCCTCGTCGGTCACCCATGAGGTGACCGTCCGTGGCGACGCGCCGCTGACCCTCGTCGAGCCGGCGAGCCTGCACGCCCATCCGGGAACCCAGACGGTCACGATCGCGGGCAGCAAGACCGTCTTTCTCGCGGCGGGCCGCCGGAACGACGTGCGGGCATGGATCGGCACGACGTCGTTCGCCGACGTCGGCTGGAGCGCGAAGCGGCTCGCGTTCACCCAGCAGAGCGTGACCGGTCAGCATCGGACGGCTCCGTCGCCCGCGGGGTCGGACCTCTGGGTCCAGGAGTCGACCGGGTCGACCGAGATCACCCGCAAGATCGATGCCCCGAGCGATGTCGCGCTGCTCGTCGCCTCCAACGGCAAGAGCGCGGCGCCCGCCAGGATCAGCATCACCTGGCCGCTCGACAACTCGGCCCCGTGGTCGACGCCCCTGGTGATCGGCGGGATCGGCGTGCTGCTGCTCGGCCTGCTCGCGTTCATCTGGGCACTCGTCCACGCTCGCCGCCGCCGCGGACCCCGCCGCAAGACCCCGCGGACGCCGCGCAACCCGCGCCCGCCCCAGCTGCGCCGCGGGGCCGATCGGAAGGCGATCGAAGCGCCCCAGCGCGGCCGTCGCCGCAGCGCGGCCCTGGGGCTCGTCGCGGCCGGCGCCGCGTCGCTGCTGCTCGCCGGCTGCACGAGCGCCGTCACGCCGGCGGTCACGGCCAGCCCGACCCCGGTGGGACCCAAGCTGCAGCCCACCGCCGTCACCGGACCGCAGCTGGACCACATCCTGGATCGCGCCGAGCACACCGTGGCGGACGCCGACAGCGCGCGCGACGCCACCCTGCTCGCGACCCGGATGGACGGGCCCGCGCTCGCCCTGCGCTCCGCGAACTACACGATCCGCGGCGCCAGTGCCGACACCCCGGCGCTCCCGGCGCTGCCGACCGGCAAGGTCTCGATCGCGCTGCCGCAGCAGACGAAGACCTGGCCGCGCGCCGTGTTCGCGGTCGTGGAGAGCGCGACCGATGCGAAAGCGGCCCCGGTCGGCATGATGCTTGTGCAGAACTCGCCGCGCGAGAACTACAAGATCACCTACGCGACCACGCTGGAGCTCGACGTGCCCGCCGTGGCGCCCGCGACGGTCGGGGCCCAGCGTCAGGCGGCCGACAACAAGATCGGCATCCTGCGACCCGATCAGCTCGCCGAGGCGTACGGCGACACACTGATCAACGGCGACAAGAGCAAGTACGCCGACGACTTCCAGGCCACCGGCGACAAGCTCGCGGCGGCGATCGGCGCCGCCTACAAGGCCAGCAAGAAGTCGAGCCTGCCGGCGACCGCGACCATCGTCTACACCAACACGGCGGGCTCCGGTGACACGGTTGCGTTCGGCACGAACGACTCCGGCCAGATCGTCGCGGTGGAGGATCACGACATCGAGACGGTCAAGCCGACGGAGACGGGCGCGGCCGTGAACCCGTCGGGCCAGGTGAAGACGCTCTCCGGCAAGTCGCAGTCCCTCAAGGGCATCACCGCGACCTACGGGCTGCAACTGCTGTTCTACGTGCCGCCGGTGAGCGCCAAGGGCAAGAAGATCCAGCTGCTCGGATTCGCCCAGGGGCTCATCGCCGCG
This sequence comes from Pseudolysinimonas kribbensis, assembly GCF_039531715.1. NCBI lineage: Bacteria > Bacillati > Actinomycetota > Actinomycetes > Micrococcales > Microbacteriaceae > Pseudolysinimonas > Pseudolysinimonas kribbensis. The sequence continues at coordinate 420,505 of NZ_BAAAQO010000003.1, forward strand.
AGCGAGGTGCCCTGATCGTGTCAGGATCGATCGCGTGAGCAACGTCCCTCCCGGTCCGAACCTGCGCGGGGCTGTCGACCTGTCCGCGCTCGTGCGTCGTGCGAACGCCCCCGCCCCGGAGCCCGGAGCAGCACCGGCGGACGGTGCGGCATCCGATGAGCTCGTCTTCGAAGCGGGCGACGCCTCGTTCCAGCGCGTCGTCGACCTCTCGGCCCGCGTGCCGGTCGTCGTCGAGTTCTATGCGGCGGGACTCCAGCCCGCCCTGAGCGGGCTCGTGCGGTCCTACGGCGGCCGCCTCGCGCTCGCGACGGTCGACGGCTCCGTGAACCCGCAACTCGCCCAGGCGTTCCAGGTCCGCGAGGTGCCGGCGGTCGCCGCCGTGGTCGCCGGTCGACCCGTGAATCTGTTCCTCGGCATGCCCGCGGAACCCGAGGTGCGGCAGGTCCTCGACGAGCTGCTTCAGCTCGCGGCGCAGAACGGCGTGACCGGCGTGCTGAGCCCGGCCGCCGACGCCGATCCCGACGCCCCGGCGCCGGAACCGGTCGAGGAGCCGTTGCCGCCCCACCATCAGGAGGCGTTCGACGCCATCTCGCGCGGCGACTACGCGACCGCCCTCGCGGAGTACGAGGCGGCCATCGCGCAGAATCCGCGTGACGAGCTCGCCGTCGCGGGGCTGGCTCAGGCCTCCCTGCTGCAGCGCCTGGACGGGGTGGATGCCGCCCTCGTGCGGTCGGCGGCCGCCGACCGCGGCGGCGACGTCGATGCCCAGCTCGCCGTCGCCGACCTCGACGTGAGCGGCGGTCACCTCGACGACGCGTTCGACCGGCTCCTGGACCTGTTCCCGGCGCTGCCGCAGGATGGCAAGGATGTCGTGCGCCGTCGGCTCCTGCAGTACTTCGAGATCGCGGGCGCCGAGGATCCGCGCGTGGTGGCGGCGCGCCGTCGGCTGACGACGCTGCTGTACTGACGCCCGCGTCAGGCCCGCTTCAGCCAGAGGGCCGCGAGCGGCGGCAGCGTGAGCTCCACCGACGCCGGGCGTCCGCCCCAGGGAACGTCTTCGACGTCGACGCCGCCGAGGTTGCCGACCCCGGAGCCGCCGAACTCAGCCGCGTCGGTGTTGAGGATCTCGTCCCACCGGCCGGCCGACGGCATCCCGACCCGGTACGGGCCCACCGGCGCGCCGCTGAAGTTGATGAGGCACGCGACCTCGTCGCCGGATGCCGAGCGCCGCAGGAAGGCGAGCACGTCGTTCTGCGGGTCGCTCGCGACGAACTCGAACCCGGCGTCGGAGAAATCGCGCTCCCAGAGCGCCGGCTGCTCGCGGTAGATCCGGTTGAGCTGCCCGACGAGCCGCAGCAGCCCCTGGTGCGCCGGCTGGTCGAGGATCCACCAGTCGAGCCCGCGCTGCTCGCTCCACTCGGAGGGCTGGCCGAACTCCGACCCCATGAACAGCAGCTGCTTGCCCGGATGCGCCCACATGTAGGCGAGGTACGCGCGCACGTTGGCGAGCTTCTGCCACTGGTCGCCCGGCATCTTGCCGAGCAGCGAGCCCTTGCCGTGCACGACCTCGTCGTGGCTGATCGGCAGCAGGAAGCTCTCACTGAACGCGTACACGAACGAGAAGGTCAGCTCGCTCTGGTGGTGGGAGCGCCACATCGGGTCCTCGTGCATGTACTGCAGCGAGTCGTGCATCCAGCCCATGTTCCACTTGAGCCCGAAGCCGAGGCCGCCCTGGTCGGTGGGCTTGGTCACGCCCGGCCACGAGGTCGACTCCTCGGCGATCATCATGATGCCGGGATTGCGCTTGTACGCCGTCGCGTTCGCCTCCTGCAGGAAGCTGATCGCCTCCAGGTTCTCGCGCCCGCCGTACCGGTTGGGCACCCACTGCCCCTCGGCGCGGGAGTAGTCGAGGTAGAGCATCGAGGCGACCGCGTCGACCCGGAGTCCGTCGATGTGGAACTCCTCGAGCCAGAACAGCGCGTTGGCGACGAGGAAGTTGCGCACCTGCGAGTCGCCGAAGTTGAAGACGTGCGTGCCCCAGTCGGGCTGGTCGCCGAGCCGCGGGTCGGAGTGCTCGTACAGCGGCTCGCCGTCGAACCGGGCGAGCGCCCACTCGTCCTTGGGGAAGTGCCCCGGCACCCAGTCCATGATCACGCCGTAGCCGGCGACGTGCAGCCGGTCGATGAGGTACCTGAGGTCGTCCGGATGCCCGAACCGGCTGGTCGGCGCGTAGTACCCCGTCACCTGGTAGCCCCACGATCCGCCGAACGGGTGCTCGGCCAGCGGCAGGAACTCGACGTGGGTGAACCCGGTCTGCGCGAGGTACTCGATGAGCTCGTCGGCGGCCTCCCGGTAGCCGAGCCCGGGGCGCCAGGAGCCCAGGTGGATCTCGTAGACGCTGATCGGCCCGGCGTGCGGGTCGCTCGCGGCCCGCTTCGCCATCCACGCCGCGTCCGACCAGGTGAAACCCGACACCTCGATCTTGGAGCCGGTCTGCGGCGGCGTCTCGGTGAAGCGCGCCATGGGGTCGGCGCGGGTCACCCACCGGCCGTCGGCCGTGAGCAGCTCGAACTTGTAGATGCCGCCCGGCTCGAGCCCCGGCACGAAGAGCTCCCACACGCCGTTCTCGTCGAGCCGGCGCATGGCGTGCCGGGTGCCGTCCCAGCCGTTGACGTCGCCGACGACGCGTACCGCCTGGGCGTGCGGCGCCCACACCGAGAACGCCGTGCCGTCGATCCCCTCGTGCGGGCGGTGGTGGGCGCCGAGCGCCTGCCACAGCTGCTCGTGCCGTCCCTGCGCGAAGAGGAAGAGGTCCATCTCGCCGAACGTCGGCACGAAGCGGTAGGGGTCGTCGGCGGTCCATTCCGGGCCGTCGGCGTACGTCGCCTCGACCCGGTAGGCCTGGCCGGAACCGGGGAGGAGGCCGTGCCAGAGGCCGTCCTGCACGTGCTCGAGCGCCACTCGCGTGCCGTCGGCCCGCACGATCGTGACCGATGCGGCGAGCGGCCGGACGACGCGCACGACGAAGCCGCCCGTCGGGTCGGCGGAGTCGAGCGGGTGCTGTCCGAGCGCGTCGTGCGGGCGCGGGTGCCGGCCCTGCACGAGCGCCGCGATGTGGTCCGGATGCAGGGCGGGCAGCGCGGGCGCGGCGGCATTCCCGTCCTGCGGGGCGGCATCCCCGCGCTGCGCGGTCATCGGCGCACCTCCAGGATGTGCACGGGCTCGGCGAACGCGTCGAGCCGCACGTAGTCGGTGTCGCTCCAGATCCAGTCGGCGCCGCTGACCTCGTCGTGCACGCCGAAGCGCTCGCCGGGAGCCAGGCCGAGCGCCGCGAGGTCGAGGTGCACGATCGTCTCGCGCACCGAGTGCGGGTCGGTGTTGGCCACCACGATCACGGTGTCGGGCGCCCCGGACCCGGTGAAGCGCCCGTCGAGGTGCTTGGAGTACACGAGCACGGCGTCGTCGTCGCTGCGGTGCACGGTCAGCCCTCGCAGCTGCGCGAGCGCCGGATGCCGGCGCCGCACGTCGTTGAGCATGCTCAGGTAGGGCGCGAGCGTGCGTCCGCTCGCGGCCGCCCCGGCCCAGTCGCGGGGCCGGTACTCGTACTTCTCGTTGTCGATGTTCTCCTCGCTGCCGGGGCGGGCGACGTCCTCGAACAGCTCGAAGCCCGAGTAGACGCCCCACAGCGGGGCGGCGGTCGCGGCGATCGCCGCGCGGATCTTGTAGGCCGGCACGCCCCCGAACTGCAGGTACTCGGTGAGGATGTCGGGGGTGTTCACGAACAGGTTGGGCCGCAGGTAGTCGGCGTCCTCGCCCGAGATCTCCTGCAGGAACTCCTCGAGCTCCGTCCGGGTGTTGCGCCAGGCGAAGTACGAGTACGACTGCTGGAACCCGGCGCCCGCGAGCGCGTGCAGCATCGGCGGACGGGTGAACGCCTCGGCGAGGAAGACGGCATCCGGATGCGCGTCGCCGATGTCGCCGAGAAGCCACTCCCAGAAGTCGAGCGGCTTGGTGTGCGGGTTGTCGACGCGGAAGATCCGCACGCCGCGCTCGATCCACAGCTCGACGATCCGCCGCACCTCGGCCCGGATGCCCTCGGGGTCGCGGTCGAAGTTGAGCGGGTAGATGTCCTGGTACTTCTTGGGCGGGTTCTCGGCGTACGCGATCGTGCCGTCGGGGCGCTGCGTGAACCACTCCGGATGCTCGGTCACCCAGGGGTGGTCGGGCGAGCACTGCAGCGCCAGGTCGATGGCGACCTCCAGCCCGGTGCGCTCGGCCTCCTTGAGGAACGCCTGGAAGTCGGCGAGCGTGCCGAGGTCGGGATGGATCGCGTCGTGACCGCCCTCGGCCGCCCCGATGGCCCACGGGCTGCCCGGATCGTCGGGTCCGGCCTCGGGGGAGTTGTTCGGCCCCTTGCGGAACGTTCGCCCGATCGGGTGGATCGGCGGCAGGTAGACGACGTCGAACCCCATCGCCGCGATCGCCGGCAGGCGCTTCGCCGCCGTGCGGAACGTGCCGCTGACCCATCGCCCGGCGCGCGGGCCGGACTTCGGGCGCTTCGCGCCCTCCGAGCGCGGGAAGAACTCGTACCAGGCGCCGACCCCGGCCGCGCGTCGCTCGACACGCAGCTCGAGCGGCGGCGTCACGGTGTCGAGGCTGACGATCGGGTCGGCCGCGATCGCCGCCTCGAGGCGGGGGTCGTGCGCGACCGAGAGACGGGCGGCGGGGGTGAGCTTGGCATCCGAGAGAGCGTCGCGCGCCTGCACCTGCAGCCGGCCGCCGGGCCGGCCGAGCAGCTGCGCGCCCATCGCGAGCACGAGCTCCACGTCCTGCCCCGCCGGGATCTTGATGTCGGCGTCGTGCAGCCAGCTCGCCCAGTCGTCGCTCGCCGCGTGCACCTGGTAGCGCCAGGATCCGGCGGTGTCGATCCGCACCTCGACGCCCCAGCGGTCCAGCCCCGGCTCGAGCTCGGTCATGCGGTGCCGCGTCTCCGCGCCCGACGGGTCGGTCAGCACGAGCTCGACGAACAACAGCCCGTGCCCCTCGCGGAAGACGGTCGCCGCGAACGGCACGACCTCGCCGACGACCGCCTTCGCGGGCCAGCGCGCCTCGGGCTGGAGCGGGCGGAAGTCGCGGATCGGGATCCGACCGATCCGCGGGGGACGTGCAACGCGGGTCGCCACGTTCCGACGCTAGCGGGTCGGCGTGTCGCGGCGAGGCGGCACGGAGGATGCGTCCAGGTGCTGCTCGGGTAGGCGGGCGTGTCATCCGGCCGCCTCGGGAGTGACCTAACGTGGACCCGGTGAAAGCCATCCGACGATTCACCGTCCGCACCGTGCTGCCGGAGGCTCTCGGCGCTCTGGACGAGCTCGCGACCAATCTGCGCTGGTCATGGCACGGGCCGACGCAGGACCTCTTCCGCGACGTGGCGCCGCAGGTCTGGGACGCGCAGGGTCAGGACCCGATCGGCATGCTCGGCGCCGTTCCACCGGATCGGCTCGAGGAGCTCGCGGCCGACGAGGGCTTCGTCGGACGCGCCAACGCCCTGCGCGACGACCTGCACGCCTACATCCGCGAGCCGCGCTGGTACCAGTCGCTCGGCGATGACACCCCGAAGACCATCGCCTACTTCTCGCCCGAGTTCGGGATCGCCGCGGCGCTCCCGCAGTATTCGGGCGGTCTCGGCATCCTGGCCGGCGATCACCTGAAGGCGGCCTCGGATCTCGGCGTGCCGATCATCGGCGTCGGGCTGTTCTACCGCGCCGGCTACTTCCGCCAGGCCATCTCGCGCGACGGCTGGCAGGAGGAGAGCTACCCCGTGCTCGACCCGGACGGCCTGCCGATGCGCGTGCTGCGGCATCCGGACGGCACCGCCGCCCAGGTGGAGCTGGCTCTGCCGGACGACCGCACGCTCACCGCGCGCATCTGGCAGCTCGAGGTGGGCCGGGTCTGCCTGCTGCTGCTCGATACCGACGTGCAGGAGAACGACGACGAGCTGCGCGGGGTCACCGACCGGCTGTACGGCGGCGGCGGGGAGCACCGGCTGCTGCAGGAGCTGCTGCTCGGGATCGGCGGCGCCCGCGCGGTCAAGACCTTCACCCGGCTGCAGGGCATCCCCGCGGCCGAGGTGTTCCACACCAACGAGGGGCACGCCGGGTTCCTCGGCCTCGAGCGCATCAGCGACCTGGTCGGCGACGGCCTGAGCTTCGCCGAGGCGCTTCAGGCAGTGCGCGCCGGCACGATCTTCACGACCCACACTCCCGTGCCGGCGGGCATCGACCGCTTCGACGCGGCGCTCGTCGAGCGCTACTTCGACACCGGCCTGCTGCCCGGGCTCGAGGTGGCCGATGTGCTGGCGCTCGGCGCCGAGCCGGAGTCCATGAGCCCAGGCGCTGAGGGCGGCACGCCCGGCACCTTCAACATGGCGGTCATGGGCCTGCGACTGGCGCAGCGCGCGAACGGCGTGTCGAAGCTGCACGGCGCGGTGAGCCGGCACATGTTCGGCGCGCTCTGGCCGGGGTTCGATGCGGACGACGTGCCGATCACCTCCATCACCAACGGCGTGCACGCACCGACCTGGACCGATCCGCGGATGTGGCGCCTGCGCGGCGACTACAGCGAGGGCGCGGTCAGCGACGCCGATCTGTGGGCGCTGCGCTCGCGGCTGCGGGCGCAACTCGTGGAGGACGCCCGCCGGCGCGAGGCCGCCGCATGGTCGGAGGAGAACCCCGGCCTCTCGACGCCGACCTGGATCCAGCGGCTGCTCGACCCGGATGTGCTCACGATCGGCTTCGCGCGGCGGGTGCCGACCTACAAGCGGCTCACGCTCATGCTCACCGACCCGGAGCGGCTGCGGAGGCTGCTCACCGATCCCGACCGCCCCGTGCAGCTCGTGATCGCCGGCAAGTCGCATCCGGCCGACGACGAGGGCAAGCGCCTCATCCAGCGCCTCGTCGAGTTCTCGATGGAGAGCGACGTGCGCGGGCGCATGGTCTTCCTGCCGAACTACGACATCGGGATGGCGCAACTGCTCTACCCCGGAACGGACGTCTGGCTGAACAATCCACTGCGCCCCCTCGAGGCATGCGGCACCTCCGGCATGAAGGCGGCGCTCAACGGGTCGCTGAACCTCTCGATCCTCGACGGCTGGTGGGCCGAGTACTTCGATGATGAGAACGGCTGGGCGATTCCGTCGGCCGACAGCGCGGGGGATGCCGCGGAGCGCGACGCGCTCGAGGCTGCGTCGCTGTACGACCTCATCGAGCACCAGATCGCGCCGCGCTTCTACGACCGCGGCCCGGACGGCGTGCCGACGCGCTGGGTCGCCGGCATCCGGCACACCCTGCAGACGCTCACGCCCGCGCTCTCGGCGGATCGCATGGTCACCGAGTACGTGGAGCGGCTGTATCTGCCGGCGTCACGGGCCCAGGCGGCGATCTCGGCATCCGGCTACACGCCAGCCAGGGAGCTCGCGGCCTGGAAGCAGCGGGTCACCGCGGCGTGGCCGCAGGTGCACGTGACGCACGTCGAGTCCGGAGGGGTCGACGCGACCCCGCAGGTGGGGGAGCAGCTGCACGTGCGCGCCTATGTGGCGCTGGGCGAGCTCACGCCCGGCGACGTGTCGGTCGAGCTGGTCTCGGGGCATGCGCGGGAGGACGACGATCTCGCCGGGGTGCGGCACCTGCCGCTCGCGTTCGAGACGATGTCCGACGGCGCGAGCGTCTACGCCGGGTCGATCACGCTCGAGCGCCCGGGCGCCTTCGGCTACACCGTGCGCGTGGTGCCGACCCACCCGCTTCTCGCGTCTCCCGCGGAGCTCGGCCTCATCGCGACCCCGGCGGCCTGACTCGCGAATGACTACTTTTTGCCGCGACGGAGGGTGAGACGCCGCCCCTTTTGGTCATTCGCGGACGGAATGCCGGGGGCGTCGCCCTTGTTGTATGCGAAGACATGAAGATCGGGATTCTGGGCGCCGGGAAGGCCGGCACGTCGATCGCCCGCGCGGCGATCGCGGCGGGGGACGAGGTCGCCATCGCGGCGTCGGGGGACGCCGAGCGCATCCGGCTCATCGTCGAGGTGCTCGTGCCGGGTGCGGTGCCCACCACGGCCGCCGAGGCCGTGCGCGACGCGGATCTCGTCGTGCTCGCGGTGCCGATGCACAAGTTCCGTGCTGTGGACCCCGCGCTGCTCGCCGGCAAGATCGTCATCGACGTCATGAACTACTGGGAGCCGATCGACGGCCGCATCGACGAGCTCGCCGACGCCCCGTACGGCACGAGCGTGCTCGTGCAGCGCGCATTCCCGGGTGCCCGGGTCGTCAAGAGCCTCAATCACCTCGGCTACCACGAGCTCGAGGAGGACGCCCGCCCGGCCGGTGCTGCGGACCGCCGCGCCGTCGCGGCCGCGTCGGACGACGATGCCGCCCTGGCGACCGTGCTCGCGTTCGTGGATCGCATCGGCTTCGATCCGGTGGATGCCGGCCCGCTCGCCCGCGGCATCCTGCTCGAACCCGGCTCCCCGCTCTTCGGTGCTCCGCACGACCGAGCGGCCTTCGAGGCCGTGCTCGACGCGCACGCGGAGGCGCTGGTCGCCTAGCTCCGGCGCATCGAGATGTCGGCGAGGACCGCGGAGGTGACGCCCGCGAGGTCGCCCGGCGCCAGCTCCACATCGAACCCGCGCCGACCGCCGCTCACGAAGACGGTCTCCCACAGTTCGGCCGTCTCGTCGAGCACCGTGGGCGCGGCGGTCTTCTGGCCGATCGGGCTGATGCCGCCGACGACGTAGCCCGTGCGCCGCTGGGCGAGCGCCGGGTCGGCCATCGCGGCGCGCTTGCCGCCCACGGCGACGGCGAGCGCCTTGAGGTCGAGCATGGTGGTGACCGGCACGATCCCGACCACGAGCGAGCCATCGACCTCGGCGAGGAGCGTCTTGAAGACGCGCTCGGGCTCGACCCCGAGCGCCGCCGCGGCCTCGAGCCCGAAGCTCGCGGCGGCGGGATCGTGCGCGTACTCGTGCTCCGAGAACCGGATGCCCGCGGCGCGGAGTGCGACCGTCGCGGGCGTGCCGCTCACGAGAGGGTGCTGTCGTAGCTGCCGAACTCCGGGTTGTTCACCAGGAACGAGATGCCCACGATGAAGAGGGCCACGATCACGACGAAGAGCGCGTACCCGCAGATGGTGCCGGCGAGCGCCATGCCCCACCGGTGACCGGGAAGTCCCTGCCGACGCATCTTCGACGCGCGTGCGAGCGCCACGGTCGAGATGATGCCGCCGGCGAGGCTCGTCAGTCCTCCGAAGCTGAACAGGAGCCCGCCGAGCGCGACGACGAGACCGACTACGGCGAGGGTGTTGGCGGGCTGCGCGGGCGTGTAGGCCGGGGCTGCATAGCCCGGGGCGGCGTAACCCGAGGCGCCGTCGCCCTGCGCGCCGTACCCGGCGGCGGCCGGCGACGCGTACGGGGAGACCGTGGCGCTCTGCGTGGGAACGGGTGCCGTTCCTGCGAGCGACGCGCCCGGTGCGGCGAACGCGTTCGGGTCGGCGGCCGGCGCCGGTGGCGCGACCGGCGGGACGGTCGACGGTCGACGGTGATCGGTCCATCCGGTGCCGTCCCACCACCGCTCGGCGGCCGCGTTCTCCGGGTCGGGATACCAGCCGGCGACGGGCTGCGAGCTGTCGGTCATCGGCTCGATGGTATCCGGCGCGTGGGGCGGTGGGGATAACTCGGGACGTCCGCCGGCCGCGATGCTTGTATCGGCACGTGACGCGCCCGTCGGATTGGTATCTCGTCGACCTCGAGGTCGACCCGACGCCGGGGGATGCGTTCGGCATCCGTCAGGTCGCGCAGCGATACACCGACATCGCGTATGTGGCGGCGAATGCTGCGTCGGTGATGCGGGGGATGCGCAGTTCGCACTCGGCGGAGGCGTGGGTCGGCGAGGCCGGGGACGTGTTCCGGTCCGAGACGGATCGGATGCCGGGGGAGCTCCAGAAGGCGGACGACTCGTATTCGGTGGTCGTGGCGGCGTTGAGTGGGTGGGCGTCGGCGCTGGAGGATGCGCAGGCGCAGGCGGATCGTGGGTTGGCGCTGGCGCGGGAGGCGCACGCGGATCTGCAGTCGGCGAAGTCGGCGTATGACGAGGCGCAGCGGTCGTGGTCGACAGCGCATGCGCAGCAGCTGAGCCAGGAGAAGCTGCAGAAGAAGTACCAGGATGTGCCACCCCCGACCGGCGTGACGATGCCCACTGACGCTCAGCTACGGGCCATGTCGCGCAACGTCACGCAGACCCAGTCGTCGATGGACGCCGCGAGCGCCTCTATCGCGTCGGCGAATGCGCGCATCGAGGCGGCGAAGCGTTTGGTGTTGGAGGCTCAGGCCGCCCGTGATGAGGCGGAGAACATCGCGGTGAAGGCGATCGGCGACGCGAAGGGTCGGGCGGTCAAGCCGTCGTCGGTGTGGGAGGCGATCCAGGATTCCGCGGCATGGCAGGCGATCGTCGTGATTGCCACGGTCGTGCTGACCATCGTCAGTATCGTGGCCATCTTCGTCGGCGGACCGATCGTGTGGGCGATCATCGCCGCGGCAACGGCATTGCTCGTGCTCGATGCGCTCATGTCGATCGCGCAGGGCAAGAACGCCTGGGGTGAGCTCGCGATGCTCGCCATCGGCCTCATCCCGGGCGGCAAGGTCCTCGCACTCATCGGTCTCGCCGCGCATGTGGGCGGTGGGCTGACCGCAGCGGTGGCGCTGGCCGGCGCGGCCGACCGCATCGCTCCCTCCCTCGTGGGTGCAACGCGATCTATCAGGGAGATCACATCAGCTCTTCGCGTCGTCGCTCGCGCCGATGAGGGCAGCGTCGGCCTGCGTCGTGTCGTCGTCTCCTTGGCGCCCCGAGACGTGCGATTCACCCAGAAGACGGTTTTCTTCGAGAAGATTCGAGGTGGAAGGGTCTATACGTTCGAGGACATCGTGAAGAGTATGAAGACCGATGGCTGGGTTGGGAAACCTGTCGACGCGGTACGGATGCCCGATGGAGCCATCAGTTCTGTCGACAACACAAGGGTGCTGGCAGCACATCACTCGGGGGTTCCGATACAGGCGCGTGTTCACGAGTTCGCTGATCCGCTCCCGCCGCAGCAGCTCGTTCGGCTCGGCCGTCTGGACGGATCTGCACCGACGTGGGGAGATTTCGCGACCTCCCGGATCGAGCGACAGGGACCGACGTGGGCAGGGCAGAATCCGTTCGGAAGCTTCGATCTCCCGCGATTGACAGGACAGCCATGACCAGCGACTCGGCCGGCGCCGTACGCTGGCGGTCGGTCTTGGCAGCCGCTCCCTCCGGGTTCGCCCCGCCCGACTCCTTTCGCGAGGTCGTGCTCGGCGGGCTGCCTCAGATTTCTCCCCTGATATGGCTCGTCGAGGTCGACGGACTCCTCGAGGGGTGGAGCTCCGTCCTATCCGAACAGTACCCAGGACGTCGCCTGGTCCCGTTCGCGAAGAACAGCCTGACGGATGACGTCTTCTGCTGGGATATCGGGGAGCGCCACGATGACCCGACGGTCCACATGATCCACGCCTTCACGGACGCCGGATGGGAGGAGCGCGGGCACTGGCAGGACTTCGACGAATGGCTCTCTGATGCGCTCAGCGTGCACCGGAGATGGGATGGTCGAGATGACGCGTTCGATGCCTGACTCGCGCGACATCGTCGAGAGCATGCGCCGCGAAGGATGGGTGGGGCCGCCTGCTCTGGTGGTGAGAATGCCGGACGGTGGGATGACGACTCTGGACAACGCGCGCCTGGCCGCCGCCGTCGATGCCGGCATCGAGATCGTGGCCGAGGTCCACGAGTATCACGAAGCACTTCCCCCGGCGCAACATCTGCGCTTCGCCGATCGATGGCACGGAACCCCTCAGACCTGGGGCGAGGCTGTGACCAATCGCGTCGCGTCGCAGGGCGCGAGCTGGGCCGCGCAGCATCCGCAGGGCGACCCGCGCGACGGTCGCCGATGATCCCGCCGAGGCTGGTGCAGACCCGGCGCGGACAGTGGGCGCAGCTCAGGCATCGGAAGGTCCTCGCAGGGCGATCGCCGACCTTCGGCGCGCTCATGCGACGTCCACTCGAGGATCTGCAGCCCATCTTCTGGCTGGCGGAGATCCGCGGTGCCGCGATGGCTTGGCAGGAGACGCTCGCGGCCCTCTATCCGGAACGACGGCTCGTTCCCTTCGCGAAGAACGCCGCCAGCGACGATCTCTTCTGCTTCGACCTCGATCGTTCGGACGAGCAGGTGCTCCGCATCCATGCCTATGCAAGCTCCGGTTGGGAGGATCGCGGGTCATGGCCGACGTTCGCGTACTGGCTCTCCTCGGCTCGCGGGTATCACGAGGGGTGGTTGCACGACCGGGTCGGTCTGCTGGATGCGCCGAAGTGGACCTCGACATGAGCGTCGACCTCGTCCGTCTGAGCAAGACGGTCTCGCACGCCCTCCGGCATGAACCGGAGGCGTACGGGATCGCTCTCGATGCGAATGGCTGGGCCGGCGTCGACGAGTTGCTCGCCGCGATCGGTCGCGCCGTGCCGAAGCTGGCTGGTGCCACCGAGGCCGACCTGCGCCAGATCCTCGCGACCAGCGACAAGCAGCGCTTCGAGATCGCCGACGGCCGGGTGCGCGCACGGTACGGCCACTCCCTCGTGCAGCAGATCGAGCATCCGGAGACGGAATCGGTGCCGGCGGTGCTCTATCACGGGACCCCGGTGCAGTCGGCGGAGGTCGTCGCCCGGGACGGGCTGCGCCCCATGGCGCGGCAGCGGGTGCACCTGTCGGGAACCGTCGAGCTCGCCGCCCGCGTCGGTGCTCGTCGAGGGCGCCCCGTGGTGTTCGCGATCGACACCGCTCGCGCCCGAGCGGAGGGCGTCCGGTTCTCGCGCGTCGACGATGATGTCTTCCTCGCCGACCGCATTCCCGGCGCGCTGCGCCGCATCGAGGGCTGAGTCGCCTAGCGCGCGCGAAACAGCAGCATCGACGTCGGCCCGAGCTCCAGCTCGTCGCCCGGCCCGTGCTCGAGCTCGGCGTCGGCGAGGTCGTCGCGTGACGAATCCCACAGCAGCGTGTACCCCGCCACGCCCTCGTGCTCGGGGAGGGTGACGGTCACGGTGGTCTCGAGGCCGTGCACGACGAGCAGGATGCGGTTGAAGTCCTCGAACTCGGGCGTCGAGGCGGCGAGGAACTGCAGCGTCCGCTCGGCCGGCGAGTCCCAGTCCTCCAGCGACATCGACAGGCCCTGCTTGTTGTACCAGTCCATCTGGCTGGCGCTCGGCGTCGTCTCGCCCCAGCGTCCGAAGCGCACCGGCCGCAGCGCCGGGTTCTCGCGCCGCAGCCGCGTCAGCTGCCGCACCACGTCGTGCAGGTCCCGCTGCCAGTCTGCCCGGCCGGACCAGTCGAGCCACGTGAGCTCCGAGTCCTGGCAGTACGCGTTGTTGTTGCCGTTCTGGCTGCGGCCGTACTCGTCGCCGGCCGTGAGCATCGGCACCCCGGCCGAGAGCAGCAGGGTGCCGAGCAGATTCCGGATCGCCTTCCGCCGCGCCGCCAGGATCTCCGGGTCGCCGGTGGGTCCCTCCACGCCGTGGTTGTACGACTTGTTGTCGTTGGTGCCGTCACGATCGTCCTCGCCGTTGCCGAGGTTGTGCTTCTCGTCGTACGCGACGAGGTCGGCAGCGGTGAAGCCGTCGTGCGCGGTGATGAAGTTGACGCTCGCGAGCGGGCCGCGCTCCAGCGCGAAGACGTGGTTGGAGCCGGCGAGGCGGCGCGCGAGCGGGCCGATGCCCTGCGAGGGCAGGCCGTTGTCGCGGGCGGCCGCGACGTCCCGCAGCCAGAAGTTGCGCATCCGGTCGCGGTAGCCGTCGTTCCACTCCGACCACCGCCGCGGGAACGCGCCGACCTGCCAGCCGCCGGGGCCGACGTCCCAGGGCTCGGCGATGAGCTTGACGTCCTGCAGCTCGGGGTCGGCGACGATGGCCTCGAGCAGCGGATGCCGCGGGTCGAAGTCGCCGGCGGCGTCGCGCCCGAGGGTCGCCGCGAGGTCGAACCGGAAGCCGTCGACCTGCACCTCGCGCGCCCAGTAGCGCAGCGAGTCGAGCACGAGGCGCTGGGCGGCGGGGCGCGAGACGTCGAGCGTGTTGCCGCATCCGGTCGTGTCGACGTAGCCGCCGTCGGCGTCGTGCCGGTAGTAGCTCGCGTCGTCGAGGCCGCGCAGGCTCGTGGTCGGGCCGTCGCGGCCCTCCTCGGAGGTGTGGTTGTAGACGACGTCGAGCAGCACCTCGAGGCCGGCCTCGTGCAGCAGCCGCACCATGCCCTTGAACTCGCGCAGCACGCCGCCGGCGCCCTCGGCCTGCGCCGCGCGGCTCGCGTACTGCGCGTGCGGGGTGAAGAAGTTGAGCGTGTTGTAGCCCCAGTAGTTCGTCAGGCCCATCGCGCGCAGCCGCTGCTCGCTCACGTGCTGATGCACGGGCAGCAGTTCGACGGCCGTGACGCCGAGGTCGCACAGGTAGCCGATCGTCGAGGGATGCGCGAGCCCCGCATACGTGCCGCGCAAATGCTCGGGCACGTCGGGGTTGCGCATCGTGAGGCCCCTCACGTGCGCCTCGTAGATCACGGTGTGATCCAGCGCGATGCCGGGCTTGCCCACCCCGCCCCAGTCGAACCCGCCGTCCATCACCTCGCCGCGCCAGCCCGCGGTCGTGCGGCGGAGGCCGCGCGCGTACGGGTCGATCAGGTGGCGGGCGGGGTCGAAGGCGTTCGCCGGGGCGGCGGGACCGTCCGCCCGCACCGAGTACGACGCGCCGGGCACGAGCTCCGCGCTCGTGATGCTCCAGACGTCGTCGGCATCCCGGATCATCGGCGACGACCACACGACCCGGTCGCCGTCTCCCGGGTCGATCACGCACAGTTCGAGGGCGCCGGCGTTCGCACTCCACACCCGCAGCTCGCCGCCGCCGTCGACGGGGCGCACGCCGAGATCCCGGAGCGGATCGGCCGACGGCATGCGCACCAGACTACGGACTCTAGGTTGGGGGGCATGGCGGTCTATCTCGACCACGCGGCCACCTCGCCCATGCCGCCCCAGGTGCTCGCCGCCTACACCGACGCGCTGCGCGTGGTCGGCAACCCGTCGTCGATCCACGGACCCGGCCAGGCGGCGCGCGAACTGCTCGAGTCGGGGCGGGATGCCGTGGCCGCGTCGATCGGCGCGGACCCCGCGGAGATCGTGCTCACCGGCGGCGGCACCGAGGCCGTCAACCTCGCGATCAAGGGGCTCTACTGGGCGCGCGCGCGGGAGCAGCGGATCCTCGTGCCCGAGGCCGAGCACCACGCGACGATCGACTCCGTCGAGTGGCTCGCCGCGCACGAGGGCGCGATGCTCGACTGGATCCCCGTCGACGACCTCGGCCGCATCCGTCTCGACGCGCTCAAGCGGGCGCTCGCCGCGAACCCGGGCGACGTCGCGCTCGTGACGTCGCTGTGGGCCAACAACGAGGTCGGCACGATCCAACCGGTGCGCGAGCTCGCGGCGCTCGCAGCGCGCTACGACGTGCCCGTGCATCTCGACGCGATCGCGGCATACGGGCAGCTGCCGATCGACGTGCACGAGCTCGGGGTGGCGGCGTTGAGCCTCGCCGCGCACAAGATCGGCGGGCCCGTGGGGGTGGGCGCGCTCTATCTCGCGCGCACGGCGACGGTCGAGCCGTTGCTGCACGGCGGCGCCCAGCAGCGCGCGCGTTCCGGCACGCAGGACGCGGCGGGTGCGGCGGCGTTCGGGGTTGCGGCGACGCGGGCGGTGGGTGGCGTCGGCTCGCCGAACCTGGGGGAGCGCGCGGCGCGGATGGCGCGAGTGCGCGACCGGCTGCTCGACGGCATCCGGAGCGCGGTGCCCGACGCGGTGCTGCGCGGGGATCCGGATCCGGCCGGCCGGCTGCCGTCCAATGCGCACCTCACCTTCCCCGGCTGCGACGGCGACAGCCTGCTCTTCCTGCTCGACGTCGCGGGGTTCGCGGTCTCCACCGGTTCGGCCTGCGCCGCGGGGGTGAGCGAGCCGTCGCACGTGCTGCACGCGATGGGGGTGCCCGAGGAGGTCGCTCGCGGAGCACTGCGCTTCACGGTCGGCGACGAGACGACAGAGGCCGACGTCGATGAACTCGTGGCGGCGCTGCCGGATGCCGTGGCCCGGGCGCGGCAGGCGGGGTCGGCATCCCGGGCCCCGACGCGGTTCTGAACGACGCGCGGCTCACTCCAGGTCGTACTGGATGATGCGCGGCGACGCGTGGATGCACACCATCCGCAGGATGCCCGTGCCCGTGTTGCGGAATCCGTGATGCTGCCGCGCCGGCGCGACGACGACGGTGCCCGGGGTCGCGCGCTGCTCGGCGATGTCGGTGTCGGCCTCCTCGCCGAAGCCGTCGCCGAGGCGGAAGGTCACCTCACCCTCGAGCACGATCCAGGTCTCGGAGTAGGGATGCCAGTGCAGCCCCACGCCCTGCCCCGGATCGTCGTCGACGGCGAAGAACGAGGTCCCGGCGTCGAAGTCCGCCCCCTCGAACCGAGCGGTCCGGCTCCGCCGCCCGGCCCCCACGAGATCCGACAGCTGCAGCACATGCGCCATCGCCCCATCCACTCGCGAATGACCGAATTGTGCAAGGGTGCGCGGCCGGGCGCTGCACAAAGTGGTCATTCGCGAGCAGCGCCTACCCTGGTGGGGTGCGGGTTCTTGCGGCGATGAGCGGCGGCGTCGACAGCGCCGTCGCGGCGGCGCGTGCCGTCGAGGCCGGCCACGACGTCGTCGGCGTGCACCTCGCGCTCAGCCGGCAGCCCGGCACGCTCCGGATGGGCGCCCGCGGCTGCTGCACGATCGAGGACTCGATGGACGCGCGCCGTGCCGCGACGCACCTCGGCATCCCGTTCTACGTGTGGGACTTCAGCGAGCGCTTCCAGCTCGACGTCGTCGACGACTTCGTCGCCGAATACGCCGCCGGCCGCACGCCGAACCCCTGCCTGCGCTGCAACGAGCGCATCAAGTTCGCGGCGCTGCTCGAGAAGGCCCTCGCACTCGGCTTCGACGCCGTCGCCACCGGGCACTACGCGTCGATCCTCACCGACGCCGACGGCAACCGCGAGCTGCACCGCGCCGCCGCCTGGGCCAAGGACCAGTCCTACGTGCTCGGCGTGCTCACCGCCGAGCAGCTCGCGCACGCGATGTTCCCGCTCGGCGCCACGCCCTCGAAGGCCGAGGTGCGCGCCGAGGCCGCCGCCCGCGGGCTCACCGTGGCGCAGAAGCCCGACTCGCACGACATCTGCTTCATCCCCGACGGCGACACCCGCGGTTGGCTCGCGGACCGCGTCGGCGCATCGGAGGGCCCGATCCTGGACCAGGCGGGGGAGCGGATCGGAACGCACGCCGGCGCCGCCGCCTTCACCGTGGGGCAGCGCAAGGGCCTCGATCTGCGGATCCCCTCCCCGGACGGCCGCCCGCGCTTCGTGCTCGAGGTGCGCCCGTCGAGCAACGAGGTCGTCGTCGGCCCGCGCGAGGCGCTCGCCGTCGCGGAGCTCGCGGGCCGCCGGGTGAGCTGGGCGGGCATCCCGCCGGTGGATGCCGAGGCCGGCTTCGCGTGCGGCGTGCAGGTGCGCGCGCACGGCGATCCGGTCCCGGCGACCGCCGTGCTGCGCGGCGGGGAGCTGGTCGTGCGCCCGGACGTTCCGCTCGACGGCGTCGCGCCGGGTCAGAGTGCGGTGCTCTACCGCGGCACGCGCGTGCTCGGGCAGTGCACGATCGACCGCACCGTCAGCGCGACCCTCGCGGCCGTCGACTAGCTGTAGTTCCTCGTGAGGTTGTGAACGCGGGCTGCGGGGGTTTGGCCGCCGATTCCGGTGTGGGGTCGGTGGTGATTGTAGAAGTGCAGCCAGCGGTCGTAGTCGGCGGCTCGTGCTTCGTCTGAGGTGTAGGGCTTGGCGTAGGCCCATTCGGTGGCGAGGGTGCGGTTGAACCGCTCGACCTTGCCGTTGGTTTGCGGTCGATAAGGGCGCGTCCGGCGATGCTTGATGTCGCCGAGCGCGGCAGCGAAGGCTCTGGACCGGTAGCAAGAGCCGTTGTCGGTCATCACTGCCTGGACGCGGATGCCGGCGGCGGCGAAGAAAGCGGCGGCTCGGATCCAGAAGCCGGCCGCTGTTTCTTTGCGTTCGTCGGTGTGGATCTCGGAGTAGGCCAGCCGGGAGTGGTCATCGACCGCGTGATGCAAGAACGAATAGCCGCGACCCCCTCGACCGTGCCCGTCGTTGTGTCGCTTGCCCTGCTGTCGACCGACGACTCGATGGCCGCCGCCGTCGGGGATGCGGCCGAGCTTCTTGATATCGACATGGACCAGCTCGCCGGGTGCGACCTTCTCATAACGAGTGAGACGCTCCCGACGAACGGGCAGGCCGGTGCTCTGATCCACGTGATGCAGCAGCGGCATCCGATAGCGCTCGAGCACCCGCCCGACCGTCGATCGGGGAACACCGAGGTGATAGCCGATCCGATGCGGACCCCACCGTCTCGTGAACCTCAAAGCGACGATCCGCCGCTCCAACCGAACCGAACAACGACCCGGCGACCGTCTCGGGCGCGAGCTGCGGTCGGTCATCGGCTGACCCCGCCGATAGCGGACAGCCCATTTCGACGCGGTCGCCGGCGAGCACTGAAACCGTTCCGCAGCACGCCGAGCAGGCCATCCCTGCTCGACGATCAACCGAGCAAGCCGAAGCCTGCCCTCCGGCGTGAAGGGCGCGTTAGCGTGAGTCACGAAGGCCTCCGTTGTGGGACGTGAGTGTGGTAACCCACATCCTCCGCGGAGGCCTTCGCTCACGTCACGCGATCACAACGTCCCGAGGAACTACAACTAGCCGCGCCCCGCTCACGCCGGCGCGCGCACCCCGCGGCCCACGATCGCCGACACGAGCGCCTCGATCGGCTCCCGCGCCGCGCGCGGGTTGTCCAGCAGCGTGAAGTCGACCTCGCCCAGCATCGGCAGGTCGGCCAGCGCCACCAGATCGTCCGGCACCATGTTCTGCGGCAGCACGGCCACTCCGATGCCGGCTCGCGCCGCGGCGAGCGTGCCGGTCGTCTCGCGGACGTTGCACGTGATCCGCCAGCTGCGGCCCGCCGCCTCGAGTGCGGCGATGGCGGCGGTGCGGGAGATCGACGGCGCGGGGTAGGCGATGAGCGGGACCGGCGATCCGGCATCCAGCTGCAGCGCCTTGTGCGCCGCCCAGACCAGTCGTTCGCGGCGTACGAGGCGGCCGTCGGGCAGGTCGGGCTCCTCCTTGATGAAGACGAGGTCGAGCTGTCCGGCCCGCAGGCGCCGGGCGAGGAACGCCGATTGCCCGACGGTCAGCTCGAGGTTGATCTGCGGGTAGAGCTGCCGGAAGTCGCGCAGGATCGGCGGCAGCGTCATCGCGAGGTCGTCCGCGGAGCCGAACCGCAGCCGTCCCCGCATCGCAGAGCCGGTGAAGTAGGCCGCCGCCTCGTCGTGCGCCGCGAGGATGCTGCGGGCGAATCCCAGCATCGCCTCGCCGTTGTCGGTGAGCGCGACCGCGCGCGTGTCGCGCGAGACGAGCTGACGTCCGGCCGCCACCTCGAGCTTGCGCACCTGCTGGCTCACGGTGGGCTGGCTGAGCTCGAGCAGCTCGCCGGCACGGGTGAAGCTCAGCGTCTCCGCGACGGCCACGAAGGTGCGCAGCAGGCCCGGATCGAACACGGCATCCACCTCTTATTCGAGAATCCAATGCGACTTATAGCCATGATTCCGCATTCCAATGGATGCCGCGAGCCTAGCCTGGAGCGATGAGCACGGTGCCCGGCGTCGATCCCGCCACCGTCACCGCACCGATCCCCGTGCAGTCGGGGCCGCGCTCGTTCCGCGACACGTTCAGCGCGCTTCGCGAGCGCAACTACCGGCTGTATCTCATCGGCCAGTTCTTCGCGAACACCGGCGGCTGGATGAATCGCATCGCCATGGACTGGCTGGTGCTGCAGCTGACCCACAACGTCGGCCTCGTCGGCCTCACCGTGACGATCCAGTTCGCGCCCGCGCTGCTGCTGGGTCCCTGGGCGGGCGTGCTGGCCGACCGGCTGCCGCGCCGGCATGTGCTCAAGGTCACGATGGGCGTCTCGGTGGTGGTCAACGGCACCCTCGCGGCCCTCGTGCTCACGGACGCCGTGCAGGTCTGGGAGGTCTACCTCGGCGCCCTCATCGTGGGCATCGCGATGACGATCGACGGCCCGTCCCGCTCGGCGTTCGTGAGCGAGCTGGTCGGCACCCACCGGCTGCCGCAGGCGATCAGCATGAACGCCTCGATCTTCCACCTCGGCGGATTCCTCGGCCCCGCGATCAGCGGCGTGCTCATCGCGGCGGTCGGCTCCGGATGGTCGATCGCGATCTGCGCCGTCACCGCCACCGTGCCGATCGCGGCGCTGTTCCGGATGCGCACCCGTGACCTCACGATCGCGACCCCGCGACCGCGCGAGCGCGGGCAGATCCGGGAGGCCGTGCGCTACATCCGCAGCAAGCCCACGATCGTCTGGCCGATGGTGCTCGTCGTGTTCGTCGCGACGTTCGGCATGAACCTCCCGGTGCTGTTCACGGCATCCGCGGACCACGTCTGGCACACCGGGTCCGCGGGCTACGGCCTGTACACCTCGCTCGCCGCGGTCGGCGCGCTCAGCGGCGCCCTGCTCTCGGCCCGCCGCAAGTCGCTGCGGCTGCGCACCATCATCCCGCTCATCGTGCTCTACGGCGTCGTCACAGCGAGCGCCGGCAGCGCGCCCTGGTACGTGCTGTTCCTGCCGCTGCTGGTCGGCATCGGCATCTGCCGCATCCTGTTCATGACCGCCGGCGAGTCGCTGACCCAGCTCTCGACGAACCTGTCGATCCGCGGCCGCGTGATGTCGTTCTGGATCATGATCGGAACGGGCGGTCAGGCGATCGGCGGGACGCTCATGGGATGGATCGCGGAGCTCCTCGGCGCGCAGGTCGCGTTCGCGGTGGCCGGGCTCGTCCCCGCCGCCGCGGGGATCGTCGTCGCGATCATCCTCGCCCGGCGGCACCAGCTGTCGATCCGGGTCAATGTGCGCAATCCGCGGCGCCTCGTGCGGATCGTCTCGCGCGGTCAGGTCATCGTCGAGCACTGACCCCCGGAGCATCCCGCGGGAGTATGCGGCGTGCTCCCGTGCGGGATAGCGTCGGGGCATGGCTGACACTCAGACGGCTCCGGCCGGCATCCGGGTCTTCAACATGCTCGCGGGGCTGACGACGCTCGCGATCTTCCTGCAGGCGATCAGCGCGGGGCTGTTCATGTCGCTGCGCGAGGCGGGCAAGCCGTGGGTCACGGTGCACGCGATCGTCGCCTACATCGCGATCCTGCTCGCCGTCGTCACGGCGATCGTCGCGATCGTCGCGCTGCGCGCCTCGGCGAAGAGCCTCATGTGGGGAGCCATCGTGCTCGCGGTGCTGCTGGTCGTGCAGGTCGGGATGGGCCAGGCGATCGAGCAGGCGCGCGGTCTCGTCGCCGTGCACGTCCCGCTCGCGTTCATCGTGTTCGCGCTGACGATCTGGCTCTCGGTGCGCGGCGGCATCGTGCGCCGTCGCCTGACGGGCACCCCGACGCCGGCGTAGGCCGCGGACGACGCGCGCGGGATCAGCCGACGCGGCGGTTCTCGGTGCGGTCGAGAAGCTCGCGCACCTCGTCGAGGCCCAGGATCGGCGCGGTGTCCGGGCTGATCGGGTGGGAGGCGTCGGCGTGCACGTCGTCGACGAGGCGCGACATCATCTCGACCGCGTCGTCGACGATGTCGGTCGCCCGCACCTCGGTGCCGTGCAGCAGCCAGCGCGCGACCTCGAGCTCCGCGACCAGCGCCGCGCGCTGCCGGAGCCGGAGGTCCAGCGGACCGCGCGCGGCCGCGTAGGCGTCGAACGCCGCATCCACCGTGTCCTCGGCGGCCCCGACGAGCCATTGCAGGTCGAGGGCCGGATCTCCCACGCGCAGGCCGTGCCAGTCGATCACGCCGGTCACGGCGCCCTCGGCCGAGAGGAACGCGTCCGAGGCGAGCGATCCGTTGATCACGACGGGCGTGTACTGCCAGAGGCCGGCGTCGGTGCCCGCCTCGCGCCAGCGCTGCAGGAGAGCCGCCGGCACGAGGCCGGTCGCCCCGGCACGATCGATGAGAGCGAGGGCCGCGCGATGACCGTCGGCCGCGGAGTGCACGGGGAGGCCGGCATCCGTCACGACGCTCGTCGGCAGAGCGTGGATCGCGCCGATCGCGCGACCGATCGACGCCCCCAGTTCCGCGTCGAGCGACGCGAGCGGCACCTTCGTGCCGTAGACGAACTCCGACACCACGGCCCGGGTACCCGCGACGGGTGCCTGGCCGGCGAAGCTCGACACCGAGAACGGCAGCCGCGCACGCACGCCGGTGCTCAGAGCGCGCAGCGCCACCAGGTCCGCCGACTGCTCCGCCTCGGCACGCTCGCTGCGCGGCACGCGCACGATCCAGTGCCGCCCGTCGCGCCCGGTGAGCAGGGCGGCGTCGAAGTCGCCGCCTCCGCTCGAGCCGAATCCCTGCACGCCGACGACGTCGAGACCGGCCACGGCCGAGGTCGCCAGCGCGGCTAGAGTGAGAGCGGATCTGGCCATGGGGTCAGGGTAGGTCCGGTCCTCGCCCGACCGGCGGACGCCACGCCCCAGCTCGAGAGTCCGGAGTGTCGTGCCCCCTGCATCCGAGCCGTCGTCGTTCGCAGCGCACCTGCCGCTGTCCCGCGCCACGATCGACCGTGACCACCTCTCGCGCACGTTCGGGGTGGAGGCGCTGCTGGCCGAACCGGAAGCGCGCGCCATCGTGCTCCGCTCGGGGGAGGCCCTGCTCGCCGGACCGGCCGAGATCGCGCTCCTGCCGGGCACCGAGGTGCCGCCGCATGCCCTCGCGCTCTACCTCGGGCGCGCGGTCGACGACTCGCCCGGCCTTCCGGCCGGGGCGCCGGTGCTGGCGGTGGTGCTCGACGAGGACGCGGTCGAGGACCCCGGCGACCAGCGCCACTGGGGCAACCTGCGCGAGCTCGGAGCCCGTCTCTCCGATCGCGATGCCGGGCTGTTCACCGAGGCGCTCGGCCTGGCGAACTGGCACCGCTCCTACGGCTTCTCACCGCGCACCGGCAACGCCAGCATCCCGGATGCGGGCGGCTGGACCCGGCGCGATGTCGAGACGGGCACCGAGATCTTCCCGCGCACGGACGCCGCCGTCATCATGGGCATCACCGATCACGACGACCGGATCCTGCTCGGCTCGAATGCGATGTGGAAGTCGAACCGCTTCTCGGTGCTCGCGGGGTTCGTCGAACCGGGGGAGTCACTGGAGGCCGCGGTGATCCGCGAGGTGCACGAGGAGTCGGGCCTGCGCGTCGTCGACCCGGTGTATCTCGGCAGCCAGCCGTGGCCGTTCCCGGCGTCGCTCATGGTCGGCTTCCGCGCCCGGCTCGCGCCCGGGGAGAGCCCGGAGCCACAGGCCGACGGCGAGGAGATCCTCGAGTTGCGCTGGTTCACCCGCGACGAGCTCACCGCCTCGCTCGGTGAGATCGGCCTGCCCGGACGCACCTCGATCGCACGCGCGATCCTCGAGGACTGGTACGGCGGCCCGATCGACGACGGCGTCGAGTGGTAGCTGCTTTCGGCTCCAGCGCGCTCGCCGGCCTCGACGACGAGCAGCGAGCGGCCGCGGAGACGCTGCTGGGGCCGGTCTGCATCCTCGCGGGCGCCGGCACGGGCAAGACCAGGGCGCTCACGCACCGCATCGCACACGGCGTCGAGTCCGGCGCCTACGACCCCGCGCGCGTCATGGCGCTGACCTTCACCACGCGCGCCGCGGGGGAGCTGCGCACCCGGCTGCGCCAGCTCGGAGCGGGAGCGGTGAACGCGCGGACCTTCCATTCGGCCGCGCTCGCGCAGCTCTCGCACTTCTGGCCGCAGGCGGTGGGCGGGCAGCTGCCGCGCATCCTGGAGTCGAAGGGCCGGGTGCTCGGGCAGGCCGCGGAGCAGTTGCGACTGCGGGTCGACACCGCCGCCCTGCGCGACGCGGCCGCGGAGATCGAGTGGCGCAAGGTCTCCCGGATGCCGTTGGAGGCCTACGCGCGCGCCGCCGAGTCGCGCTCGCTGCCGGCCACCCTTCCCGCGGACCGGATGACGGCCCTGCACGAGCGCTACGAGCGCCTCAAGGACGAGGGACGCCGGATCGACTTCGAGGACGTGCTGCTCGCCACCGCCGGGATGCTCGAGTCGGAGCCGTGGATCGCCGAGCAGGTGCGCGAGCAGTACCGCGTGTTCGTCGTCGACGAGTATCAAGACGTGTCGCCGCTGCAGCAGCAGCTGCTCGAGCAGTGGCTCGGCACCCGGCGGGAGCTGTGCGTGGTCGGCGACGCGAACCAGACGATCTACTCGTTCACGGGCGCGACGAGCGAGTACCTGCTGCAATTCGCCTCGCGGTGGGACGGCGCCCGCATCGTGCGGCTCGAGCGCAACTACCGCTCGGCGCCGCCGATCCTCTCGCTCGCGAACCGCTTGATGCGCGGCCGTCCGGGCGCGCTGGAGCTCATCCCCGCGACCCAGTTGCCAAAACCGGCCAGTGCGCGCCCGGGCGCACTGGCCGATTTCGGCAACTCGACCGCGTACGACACCGACGGGGAGGAGGCGCGCGCGGTCGCGGCCGCGATCGCCGCCGAGATCGCGGGCGGCACGCGCCCCGAGCGCATCGCGGTGCTGTACCGGGTCAACGCGCAGGCGGCGCTGTTCCAGGCCGCGCTCGCCGACGCCGGCGTCGGCGCCCGCCAGCAGGGCGCCGTCAAGTTCTTCGACCTGCCCGACGTCAAGCTCGCCATCGTGGCGCTCGCGCAGCTGGCCCGCGACACGAAGGCCCCCGCCGTGCCGCTGTTCCAGTCGGTGAGCGACGTCGTGCGCGACCTCGGCTGGACCTCCCAGCGGCCCGAGGGCGGGGGTGCGACCCAGGAGAAATGGGAGGCCCTCAACGCGATCGTGGAGCTCGCCGACCAGGCCGCCGACGGCGCCACGCTCGCGCAGTTCGCGCAGGAGCTGCAGCATCGGCAGGCGGCGCAGCACGAGCCGACGATCGCCGCCGTCACCCTCTCGACCCTGCACGGCTCGAAGGGCCTCGAGTGGGACTCCGTACACCTGGTCGGACTGAGCGAGGGGCTGCTGCCGATCAGCCACGCGAACGGCCTCGCCGCGATCGACGAGGAGCGACGGCTGCTCTACGTCGGCATCACGCGGGCACGTCGACGTCTCGCGCTGAGCTGGTCGCGGGAGGGACTGCGCGGTCGTCCGCGCGAGCCCAGTCGGTTCCTGGCGGAGCTGCGCACGAGCACTCGGGATGCCGCTCCCACCGCGCGAGGCTGACCGCACCGTCGCGGGGGTCGAGCTCCCAACTGGTGCCGGGCTCGCCCTTCCCGGCGTCGAGGTGCCGGGCGACGAAGGCCGCGGCCTCCGCGATCGCGGTGCGGGTCAGCGCCGGGGCGGGCCGGCCGTGCAGTTGGGTCGCGATCGCCGGCCAGGCCGGGTCGGCATCCCGCCGGGCGAGCCCGACGCAGTGCACGCAGGCGGTCCGGCCGGGCACGACGAGCGGGCCCACCGTGATGCGGTCGCCGACGACTACCGGCAGGTGGGGCACGTCGCGTCGAAGCCACGGGCCGTGCTCCGACGGGGCGAGCACCCACGCCGCGACGAGCAGCACGAGGTCGGGTTGGTCGGACCAGCCGAGCTGGCGCACGAGCTCCTGGGCGAGGTCGCCCTCGCCGTAGACCGCCACCCGGGGCGCCGGTGCGCGCGGCATCTCGAGTGCGGGCGCGATGCGGTCGAGCAGCCGGTCGGCGTCGGCGCCGGCCGCCCGGGCCATCATCGCGAACCCGGTCTCGGAGATGCCGGCCTCGAGCGCGGCGAGCAGCCTCTCGTGCGCGGGCGTCACGTCGTCGAGCACCGCCAGCGGCCGGGTCGCCCCGAGCTGGATGCCGGTCGGCGACCGCCAGACGAGCGGCACGCCCGCCGCGAGCTTGAGCACCATGCGGCGAGGATGCCGCAGCACGGCCGGACGCCGCCGAGACGATCCACACCCGCCGGCCGGACCGGGCTACTCCTCGTGCGGCCGGTCGCCGGTCGTGTCGTCGAGCAGATCCTCGATCGCCTTGTCGATCGCGTCCGGCTCGGGCGCGCCGCCGGTGAGCCGGGCGACGAGCGCCGCGGGGTCGTCGATGTCGGCGTCGGTCGGGATGACGTCGGGGTGCGCCCAGAGCGCGTCGCGTCCCTCGGCGCCCACGGCATCCGACACCGCCTGCCACATCGCGGCCGCCTCACGCAGCCGGCGGGGCCGCAGCTCGAGACCGACGAGCGTCGCGAACGCCGACTCGGCAGGGCCCCCGGCCGCCCGGCGTCGGCGCACCATCTCGGCGATCGCGCCGTTGCGCGGCAGCCGCGCCGTCGCCGCCTGCGTGACCACGTCGACCCAGCCCTCGATGAGCGCGAGCATCGTCTCGAGCCGGCCGAGCGCGATCCTCTGCTCCTCGGTCTTCTCGGGGATGAACGCGCCGCTCGACACCGCGGCACGCAGCTCCTCCGGGTTCTGCGGGTCGAAGTTCTCGGCGAGCTCCGCGATCCGGTCGGTGTCGATGTGGATGCCGCGGGCGAAGTCGGTGATCTGGGTCAGCAGCGCGAGCCGCAGCCACCGCGCGTGCCGGAACAGCCGCGCATGCGCGAGCTCGCGCACCGCGAGGTAGAGCCGCACCTCGGAGATGTCGACGTCGAGCCCCGCACCGAACGCGTCGACGTTCTGCGGCACGAGCGCGGCCTGACGCTGTTCGCCGTCCAGCAGCGGGATGCCGACGTCGCCGCCCGAGACGACCTCGCCCGACAGCTGTCCCACCACCTGTCCGAGCTGCATCGCGAAGAGCGTGCCGCCGATGTTGCGCATGACCTGCCCGGCGTCGCCGAGCATGCCGGCCATCTCCTCGGGCGCCTGATCGCGCAGCACACCGGTCAGGGCGTCCGCGATCGAGTGCGCGACCGGCTCGGCGAGCTGGGTCCACACCGGCATGGTCGCCTCGGCCCAGCCGGCGCGGGTGAGCAGCGCCGGTTCGGTCGTCAGCTGCGCGATCGCCGTGATCTCGTCGAGCCAGAGCGCGGCGACGTGCAGCGCCTGCTCGAAACCCGATACCTCGGCGGGCGTCGAGGTCACGGCGGAGCGCTGGGCGAGACCGCGCGCCTGCTCGAGAGCGAGGCCCCAGTTGATGCCCTCGCCGCTGTTCTGCAGTGCCGACTGCAGCTGGCCGATGAGCCGCTGCACCATCTCGGGATCGTTCGGCAGGCCGGCGGCACTCGCGAGCTTGGCCGGGTCGAGCTCTCCGTTGCCGGACAGGAACTCGCGCAGCATGTCGCGGAAGTCGTCCTCCGACGGCCCCTCGTCGTCAGCAGCCATGGGGCGCCTCCTCAGCCATGCGATCCACGCTAGCCCGCACGCAGCGGGCGGCACCGGTGGTTCGCCTATGCTGATGCCTCGCCGCCCTGCGCCCACAGCGAACACATCGAGAACGACATGACCGACCCCGCCGAACACGACGCCGCTGTGCGCACGCGCCGTCGGCCGTCGCCCGGGACGGTCGGCTGGATCCTGCTCGTCCTCGGGGTCGTCGGCACGGTGGCGCTCGGGCTCACGCCGTCGTCGTACGTCGTCGAGCGGCCCGGGCCGGTGTACGACGTGCTGGGTGCGGTCGGTACGGGGGCGGCCGCCAGACCGCTCATCGGCATCCCGTCGGGGCAGAGGACGTATCCCACGTCGGGCTCGCTCGACATGCTCACGGTGTACGTCGACGGCAGCCCGCAGACTCCGGTCAACTGGGTCTCGATCGCGGCGTCGTGGTTCGATCCCACCCGCTCGGTCGTCCCGATGAACGAGGTCTACGCGCCGGGGGTGACCGACAAGCAGGCCGACCAGCAGGACAAGGTCGAGATGTCGAGCTCGCAGCAGGAC
Source organism: Pseudolysinimonas kribbensis (assembly GCF_039531715.1). Taxonomy (NCBI): domain Bacteria; kingdom Bacillati; phylum Actinomycetota; class Actinomycetes; order Micrococcales; family Microbacteriaceae; genus Pseudolysinimonas; species Pseudolysinimonas kribbensis. The sequence goes on from NZ_BAAAQO010000003.1 coordinate 448,606, forward strand.
GCGACCGCGGCGGCCTTCACGGCTCTGGGCGTGCGGTACACCACCACGATCGTGGTCGGCCAGGTCGTTCCCGGCACCCCCTCCGAGGGCGTGCTGAAGGCGGGCGACGACGTCGTCTCGGTCGCCGGCCAGCCCGTGACGGGTCTGACCCAGCTGCAGAAGGCCATCCGGGCGCACGGCACGACGACGCCGCTCGCGGTCGGCATCCGGCGCGACGGCGCGACGCGCGAGGTGCAGATCACTCCCGAGGTCAACTCCCAGAGCGGGAAGCCGGCCATCGGCATCCTGACCGGGGTCCGGTACGTGTTCCCGTACACCGTGCGCTTCCAGCTCTCCGACGTCGGCGGTCCCAGCGCCGGCATGATGCTGGCGCTCGGGATCTACGACAAGCTCACGCCGGGCAAGCTGACCGGCGGCGCGCACATCGCCGGCACGGGGGAGATCACGGCCGACGGCACGGTGGGCATCATCGGCGGCATCCGGCAGAAGATGTACGGCGCGCGGGATGCCGGCGCCGACTGGTTCCTGGCCCCCGCCGGCAACTGCGACGAGGTCGTCGGCCACGTGCCGTCGGGCCTGCGGGTCCTGAAGGTCTCGACCCTGCACCAGGCGCTCGACGACGTGAAGGCGATCGCGGCCCACGACGCCGGCTCCCTGCCCACCTGCACCGCGAAGTAGGCGGGTCTCCAGGGTCGCCCCCCTAAACTCGACCGGGTGACCTCCACGACGGCGTCGGCCGCCCGCCCCCCGCGCAACCGGACCCGCGCGGTCGTCGCCATCTCGGCCGTCGTCATCGCCGTGGTCGTGATCGCGTTCTTCGCGTTCTCGAGCCTGTACGCCGACGTGCTGTGGTACCAGCAGCTCGGGTACCTCAACGTGCTCACGACCCAGTGGACCGCCACGATCCTGATGTTCATCGTGGGCTTCCTCGCGATGGGGATCGGCGTCGGCGTCAGCATCGTCGTCGCGTTCCGCATGCGGCCGATGTACACCAAGCTCAGCTCGCAGCTCGACCGCTACCAGCAGGTGATCGCACCGCTGCGACGGGTGGCGATGATCGGCATCCCGGCCGTGCTCGGCATCTTCATGGGCGTGTCGACCGCGACGCGGTGGCCGGCGGTGCTCGAGTACTTCAACCGCACCCCGTTCGGCACCAAGGACCCGCAGTTCGGGCTGGATTCGTCGTTCTACGTGTTCGAGCTCCCCTTCTGGCACGGCGTGCTCGGCTACGCGTCGACCGTGATCCTCGTCGCCGGGCTCGCGGCGCTCGCGACCACGTATCTGTACGGCGGCATCCGAGTCAGCGGGCGCGAGGTGCGGGTCGCACGGGCCGCACGGGTGCAGCTCGCCATCACCGCGTTCGTCTACCTCGCCGTGCAGGCGATCAGCATCTGGCTCGACCAGTACTCGACGGTCACCGACACGATCACGTTCGGACCGGACGCGCCCACGATCAACGGTGCCGACTACACCGACGTGAACGCCACCATCCCGGGGCGGGTGATCCTCGCCGGGATCGCGGCCGTGGTCGCCGTGCTGTGCCTCATCACGGCGTTCATCGGCCGCTGGCGGCTGCCGCTGGTCGGGACCGCCCTGCTCATCGTCTCGGCGATCGTCATCGGGGCGATCTACCCGGCGATCATCCAGAACCTGCAGGTCAACCCGAGCCCGATCAAGTATGAGTCCCAATACATCCGCGACAACATCTCCGCCACCCGGCTCGCGTACGGCGTCGACGACGTCAAGACCAAGACCTACGACGCGACGACGGATGTCAAGGCCGGCCAGCTGCGCTCCGACGCCGAGACGACCGCCAGCATCCGGATCCTCGACCCGTCGCTCATCACCAAGACGTTCGCCCAGCTGCAGCAGATCCGGCAGTACTACCAGTTCGAGAAGGACCTCGACGTCGACCGCTACACGATCGATGGCAAGAAGCAGGACACCGTGATCGCGGTGCGCGAGCTCGACCAGAAGAACCAGAGCTCGTCGACCTGGTACAACGACACCCTCGTCTACACGCACGGGTACGGTGTCGTCGCCGCGGCCGGTAACAAGCGGACGGCGAACGGGCAGCCGGTGTTCCTGCAGAAGGGCATCCCGTCCAAGGGCGACCTCGACCTCATGCAGCCACGTGTCTACTTCGGCGAGCAGTCGCCCCAGTACTCGATCGTCGGGTCGAAGGACGACGGCAAGTCGATCGAGTTCGACTACCCGTCGGGCAGCGGCGGTGCCGACTCCAGCGACGGCACGAACACGACGTACTCGGCCAACGGCGGGCCCAAGCTCGACAACTTCGTGAAGCGGCTCGCGTACGCGGTCAAGTTCGGCTCGACCGACATCCTGTTCTCCAGCTCGGTGCAGAACCAGTCGCAGATCCTGTACGACCGCTCGCCCAAGAAGCGCGTCAGCAAGGTCGCGCCCTACCTCACGCTCGACAGCGACCCGTACCCGGCGGTCGTCAACGGCCGGATCGTCTGGATCGTCGACGGCTACACGACGAGCAACGACTACCCGTACTCGACGTCGCACTCGCTGTCGGACATGATCGCCGACTCCAAGACGTCGACGAACTCGCTCGCCGTCGACGACGTGAACTACATCCGCAACTCCGTCAAGGCGACCGTCGACGCGTACACCGGCAAGGTGACGCTGTATGCGTGGGACCCGAACGATCCGGTGCTGAAGACGTGGCAGAAGGTCTTCCCGTCGACGGTGAAGTCGAAGAAGGACATGTCGACCGCCCTGCTCGCGCACGTGCGCTACCCCGAGGACCTGTTCAAGGCGCAGCGCCAGATCCTCGAGACGTACCACGTCACCAACTCGACGACGTTCTACGCGAGCAACGACGCGTGGGCGACGCCGGATGATCCGGTGAACCCGTCCGGCTCCACGTCGCTGCAGCCGCCCTACTACCTGACGATGCAGATCCCGGGTCAGAAGTCGTCGGCGTTCAGTCTGTACTCGACCTACATCCCGAAGACCCAGTCGGCCGAGAGCCGCAGCGTGCTGACCGGTTATCTCGTCGCCGACTCCGATCCGGGGCCGAATTACGGCAAGCTGACCCTCCTCACCCTGCCCAAGGGGAGCAGTGTGCCCGGCCCGAGCCGGGTGCAGAACACCTTCGACTCCGATACGGACGTCTCGCAGGCCCTCAACCTGCTGCGACAGGGGCAGTCGAAGGTCGTGAGCGGCAACCTGCTGACCGTGCCGGTCGGCGGCGGCCTGCTCTACGTGGAGCCCGTGTACGTGCAGTCCAGTCTCGGCTCGAGCTATCCGGTGCTGCGCAAGATCCTCGTGGCGTTCGGCGACAAGATCGCGTTCGAGGACACGCTGGACAAGGCGCTCGACACGCTGTTCGGAGGCGACTCCGGCGCGGCTGCGGGCGACTCGAGCGCGGGTGGCTCGAGCGGATCGGGTGGGACCGGCGGTTCGACGACTCCGCCCGGCACCGGGGGGACGGTGGTCGACAACCCCGCCCTGCAGAAGGCGCTCGACGCGTACCAGACCGACCTCAAGGCGCGCACCGACGCCTACGCCAAGGGCGACCTCGTGGCCGCGGCGGAGGCGGACCAGCGGATGCAGCAGGACGTGAAGGACGCGATCGCCGCCACCCAGGGCAAGTGAGCGTGCCCCCTGAGCACCTGCTAGGCTTGACCCTCGTAGCGCGGGGTGGAGCAGTTCGGTAGCTCGCTGGGCTCATAACCCAGAGGTCGCAGGTTCAAATCCTGTCCCCGCAACTGAAGAAGAAGGCCCCGGTCGAACGACCGGGGCCTTCTTCCTGTGCGGGAGAAGTCAGGCGGGCCCACGCTGGCGGGGCCCGAGGAGCAGGTCCGCAACCGCCGCCGCTAACACGGCGCCGTCCGACGGCGCAGCCCCTGTTGTGGGTATTGGCCACGACACCGTCTCCGCGTAGCGTCGGAGCAGGTTCGCGGGGGACCGAACCGCGTCGCTGTGCAGGACGGGTCGCGGACAGCCGGACACGACAGCTGCTGGAGATTTTCGTGACAGGGGGCGGGGCGACGAGGTCGGCGACGACCGCGGGGAGCATGCGGACGCTCGCACCGATCGAGACGTTCCTCTCGTTCCGCCGACGATTCGCGCCGGTCACGAGACTGGATCGTGCCATCCGCATCGCGATCCTGCTGACCATCGCGGCGAACCTCGTCTATCTCGCCGCGCTCGCCCTGCCCGGCGATCCCGCCCCCGATGTCATCGACACCTGGATGTCGGACATCGCCGAGGGCATCCCGGTCGCCGCCTTCTGGCTGGTCGCGGTGCGGACGAGGTTCGTGCGCGCGGAGGTCGTGCTCGCGACGGCGGCCGTCACCTTCAACTTCGGGGCCGACGTCTACTACGGTCTGGCAGCCGATGCCGACGGTTATCTGGCATCCCCCTCGCCGGCCGATGTCGGCTACCTGCTCTATTACCCGCTGATGGGAGCCGCGTTCGTCGTCACGGTGCTGCGCCAGTCGCGCAAGGCGGGCCGTGCCGTCGTGCTCGACGTGGCGCTCGCCGTGCTGGGCGTGGCATCCGTGCTGACGGTGATCCTCGGACCCGTTCTGGGCGACGCGATCGGCGGCAAGAACGCGCTCGGCGACGTCATCGGCGCCCTGTATCCGCTGTTCGACCTCGTGCTCGTGGCGATGATCGTCGGCGTGGCCGCCTCACCGGTCCTCCGCGTCGGGCCACGGGCGCCGTTCCTGGTCATCGGGCTGCTGCTCTTCGCGGGAGCCGACATCTGGTACGCGCTCATGGACCGGACAGGGGCGTACACCGCGGGAACGCCGCTGGACATCGCCTGGACCGCAGGGGTGGCCTTCAGCGCCGTGTGGGTCGTCGACATCGGTCGCGCCCCGACGGTCGTGCCACCGCTCACCCGGCGCGGCGGCTTCCTGCCCCTCCCCGCGTTCGCGGTCGTCGCCGGCCTGGCGGTGCTCCTGCACGCGACGCAGGCCGAGGTGCCGCTGCTGGCCCTGATCCTGGCCGGGCTCACGGTCGGTCTGGCGGCGATCCCGGTCATGTTCCGACAGGCCAACCTGGCTCGCACGTTGCGCCTGCGGGAGGAGGTCGTCGACCGCCTGGTGGAGCTGGACAAGGCGAAGAGCGACATGATCGCGACGGTGAACCACGAGATGCGCACGCCGCTGACATCGATCTCGGGATACCTCGAGCTCGTGCTCGACGGCGACGGGGGCGAGCTTCCTCCCGCCGCGACCGAGATGCTCCGTGTCGCGGAGGGCAGCGCGAACCGTCTGCACGTGCTTCTGGAGGACATGCTGCTGCTCACCCGTCTGGAGGCGGCGAGTGCGCACCGCGAGGCGCCCGCGGTCCGGATGGACGAGATCGTCCGCCGGGCCGTCGAGTCGGTGCGCCCCCTCGCGGCGTCGCGCCAGGTGCGGATCGACATCGAGAGCGACCGGCCGGTCACCGTCCCCGGCGACGCGAGCCAGCTCGAGCGCGCGATCGGCAACCTTCTCGACAACGCGATCAAGTTCACCCCGGCATCCGGATCGGTCAGGGTCGTCGTCGACCCCGCGGCACGGGTGAACGGTGGCCCCGCTGTCGCCGTCTCGGTGGTCGACACCGGCATGGGAATCCCCGCGGACGACCTGCCGTCGCTGTTCGACCGCTTCTTCCGTGCATCCAACGCCCGGGAGGCCGCCGTCCAGGGCAGCGGGCTCGGACTGCCCATCGTGCGCGGCATCGTCCAGGCGCACGGCGGCGTGGTGTCGGCCGAGTCCGCGCTCGGCGAGGGGACCACCCTGCGGATCACCCTGCCGGCGTCCCCGCACCCGGTCGCACCCGCCGACTGACCGACGGTCGGGCGAGCTGGCGTCAGCCGACGGCCGCGTCGTCCTCTCGCATGCCGTAGATGTCGTAGCTGAGCTCACCGGCTTGCAGACGCCGACGCAGGGCGCTCTCGCGCTCCATCCGTGCGCGCGAGGCCTCCGCGACCTCGTCGGCACGCTCGATCGGCACGACGACGGCGCCGTCTCGATCGAGGATCACCAGGTCGCCCGGGCGCACGACCGCGCCGCCGACCTCGATCTGCACGTCGATCGCGCCACGCGCGGTCTTCGTCGCTCCGGTGGATCGCACCCATCGCGACCACACCGGCAGCCCGAGCTCGCGGAGCTCGTCGATGTCGCGCGCCGCGGCATCGACGAGCACGGCGGCAGCGCCGTGCACCTTCGCCTGGGTCGCGAGCAGCTCCCCGATGACGCCGACGGGCTGCGGCTCCGGCATGGAGATGACGAGGACGTCGCCCGGCTGGAGGGATGCCATGGCCTCGTGCACCGCGCGGTTGTCGCCTTGACCGCACCGCGCGATGCGCGCCGGGCCGGCGGCACGGGTTCCGGGGATCACCTGGACCAGCTCGACGTCGACGAGGCCGGTGCGACCTGCCGCCTCGTACACGGTCGAGACCCCGTACTGCGCCAGTTCGTCGGTCAGGGCGGTCATAGCGCGCTCACCACGTTCGGGATGATGCGCTGGAACGCCTCCGCCTGCCTGATCTCCGGGCGTCCGGTGACCTTGCGCGCGTGATTCGCGCGATGACCCGCCCGTTCCGTGTAGTACGAGCGGAGGTACTGCTGGGCCCCCATGGCCTCCATCGCCTCGAGCTTGCGGTCCATGACCGGTGTGATGTCGACGAACACCGTCGGGACGAAGCCGCAGAGATCGGGTTGGTGGGGCTCGAACACGAGGAACTCGGAGGGCGGTGCGGTGCGGAACCCGGCCGAGACGACGGCGCCGGAGGTGAGCAGGCGCGCCTGCTGGGTCGCGGTGTAGGCGACGGGATGATCCGGGTTGAACGGATCCTTGTCGGGATGGGTCAGCACGACGTCGGGCGCGAAGTCGCGCATCAGCTCGGCGAGGCGATCGACGGCGGCATCATCGACGTGGAGCGGATAGTCGCCGAGGTCCATCGCCTCGAAGGACGCGCCGAGCGCCGTGGCCGCGGTCTCGGCCTCGGCGTGCCGCACGCGCTTGACGTTCTCCTCCGTCTGGCCCGGCTGCTTCCACAGTTCGCCGGACTCGCCCCGCTCGCCGTAGGAGAGCGACACGATCCGGGCCTCCCCTCCGTCTCGCGTGTGCAGGGCGATGGCGCCCGCCGCCCGCCAGACGAAGTCGGCACTGTGCGCGCTGACGACGAGCATCCTCCGCCCGCTCATCGGACCGCTCCGACCGGCGCGGTGGAGGGTGTCATCAACCTGACGCTGTTGGTCACGGCCATGGTGTGCACGTCGTCCTCCGAGATGCCCCGTGCGATGAGGTCATCCGCCATCAAGGCGAGGCCGTCTTCGACGGGGGGATTCGTCGGCTGCCCCAGGTCGCTCGAGAGGATCGAGTGCTCGGCGCCGACGGCGACGATGTGCTCGATCATCTCGTCCCACGGGATCTTGCCGGTCGCGGGTGTCGTGTAGCAGCGCTCCATGAGAGCGCCATGAGCCGCCAGCTCGAGCTGCTGCTCGACGGCGAGCCGCTGCGACGGGAACTCCGGATGCGTGACGATGATCCGCCGGACGCCCGCGGCGGCGGCCGCCGGCACGAGCGTCATGATCTCGGATGCCGAGAGATGCCCGGTGGCGAGGGTCAGGTCGTGCTTGGCGATGAGGGTGAGCACGTCGTGTGCCGCCGGCAGGAGGTCGCCCCGATCGTCGACCACCAGCACCGGGTCGGGGTCGATGCCCTCTGCCTTGAGCTCCTCCATCAGGGCCAGCCACATCGGCGGCTTGGCGCCGGCGGGGATCTCCCCGACCGTCGCGCGCTGGTTGACGCTGTCCATGGTCGGGAACCACACGATCCGGGCGCCGCTTCGCGCGGCGATCTCGACCGCGACCGGATTGAGGCCGCCGACCGGAACGTTGAGGCAGAGCGCGCCGAGGGCGTCGACGCCGGGGACCGCGCGACGCACGACGGCGGCGCGCTCGCCCGTCTGCACGTAGTGCGATTTGAGGACGAAGCCCTTCATGCCCACCGCAAGGAAGCGGTAGGCCAGGGTGAGGTCGTCGATGACGCGGGGAACGACGTCCGGAGCGACGTGGACGTGCGTGTCGTAGGCGCCGGCCACGATCTCGCGGGCCCGAGCCGACGGCGTGGGGTGGGTTTCCATATGTCCTCCATCGCCACGTCGGTTCACCCAACGTGGATCACTTCGGTCGCATGATTATGAACATTTTTGCGCGCAATCTGCAAGCATGAGCCGGAATCACCGACGATCAACGCCGGTACGCCGATTGACACGAGCAAGATGGCCGCTAGATTGGTCACAATCCTATCGCCAGAATGGGTGAGGATGAGTCGAAGGAGACCCCGGGTGTTCGAGTTGGACGGCGCGATCGATCTGCATGTCCATTGCGGTCCTGACGTCATCGACCGTGTCGGTGACGACCTCGACGTGGCGCGCGCGGCGCGTGCGGCGGGGATGGCCGGGATGGCCGTGAAGTCGCACATCGAGAGCACCGCCAGCCGCGCCTACCTCACCAATCGCATCGTCGACGACTTCCGCTACATCGGCGGAATCTGCCTCAACTACCCGGTGGGCGGTCTCAACGCGGCGGCCGTCGACAGCTGCCTGGCCCTCGGCGGACGTCTCGTCTGGATGCCGAGCAGCCACGCCAGGTTCCACGCGGACCTGATGGGCGAGCTCGGCAACTGGGGCTACAAGGGGCAGCGCATCCACACGCCGCGTGGCGCGACCGGGATCACCCTCTTCGGCGACGACGGGGAACTGAGCGACGACACCAAGGACGTCGTGGCGGTCGTGAAACAGCACGATGCCGTCATCGGAACCTCCCACCTCTCGCCCGAGGAGGTGGTCGCGCTCGCCCGGTACACCGGCACCGAGAAGGTCAAGCTCCTGCTGACCCACGTCATGTGGACGCCGACCGTCGACATCGGGGTCGCCCGACACGTGATCGAGAACGGCGGGCTGGTGGAGATCTCCAGCTCCGTGGTCGGCGGATACAGCCAGCGGATGAGCCTGGACGACGCCGCGCGGATGATCACCGACCTGGGGCCGGAGAACATCGTGATCGCCTCGGATGCCGGCGGCATCCGTCACCCTCACCCGCACGAAGCCCTGCGAGTGCTCGCGAACAACCTGATCGAGAAAGACATCGACCCCGTCGCACTGCGCACCATGCTGTGCGGCAATCCTGCCCGGCTCATCGAGAGCTGAGCCAACCCGTTTAGAGAAAGGCATCCCGATGACCGTGATCCGCCTGCGTGCCCGTCACGCCCTCGCCGTGGCCGCGGCTGCGGCGCTCCTGGTCGGAGTCTCCGCCTGCAGCCAGGCGAGCCCGCCCGCCGCACCCACCCATACGGGCGGTGCCCCCGAGGTGCAGACCCTCAACCTCGTGACCACGAAATACGACGCCGAGCTGCTCCCGGTCACGATCGGGGAGCAGAAGGGCATCTTCGCCCGGCACGGCGTCAAGCTGAACATCACCAAGGCCAGCACGAGCGACATCGCGGCGGCGGCCCTGGTCTCCGGGCGGGAGGATCTGGGCATCGTGCAGGGCGCCTACGTCACCTCCGCGGTCGCGGCGGGCGCCAACATCAAGATGATCGGCGCCCTCATGGACCAGCTGGATTACCACATCATCACGGCGAAGAGCATCAAGAGCCTCAAGCAGCTCAAGGGGCAGAAGATGGGCGACCCCGGGCCGAGCAACGGCAACACGGCCACGATGAAGGCGGTCATGGACAAGGCGGGATATGACTCCGGTTCGCTCACCTACGCCACCGTCGGAACCCAGCAGGCCATCCTCGCTGCCCTGCAGGCCGGCCAGGTGCAGGTGGGCCTGCTCGTCGCGCCCTACACGATCCAGGCCCGGCAGCAGGGGCTGAACGACCTGGGCACCGTGCAGAAGTACGTGCCGAACATGTCCGCGGCGGCCTTCGCCGGGGTGCCGACCGAGATGGCGAAGAAGAAGACCGTCATCCGCGACTTCATGGCGGCGCTCGTCGAGGCCTCGAACTGGGCCATCGACCACAAGTCGCAGGCGATCGCCATCCTGGAGAAGGGCTCCGGCATGACCCCGACCCTGGCCAAGGAGAGCTACGGCGAGGCGGCGTTCGCCTACACGAAGACCGGCGCGATCAACGACTCGGGCCTCAAGGGATGGATCGCCGACGCGGTCAAGTACGGCGTGCAGCAGAAGTCGACCCCGATCGACGCGGTCTACACGGACGAGTACCTGCCGAAGGGATGACGATGGAAACGGCTCTCACCGCTGCTCCGGCCAGAGCGACCACACCGGCGACGCTCATCAGCGTCGAGAATGTGACCTTCTGGTACGGATCGACCCTGATCCTCGACGACGTCAGCTGTTCGATCGCGGAGGGCGAGTTCGTCTCCGTGATCGGGGCCAGCGGGTGCGGCAAGAGCACCCTGTTGCAGCTGCTCGACGGTGCGCTGCGCCCCGGGAACGGCCGCGTCGTCATCGAGGGGCACGACGCCTCGAAGCGCGACGACAGTCGAGCGGTCGTCTATCAGGACTTCGCCCTCATGCCCTGGAAGACCGTCGCCGAGAACGTGCGGCTGGGTCTGGACTACCGCCGCGGTGACCTCAGGATGAAGCAGCGGGAGGAGATCGCCCACCACTACCTCGATCGGATCGGCCTCGGACGCGCCGCCGGGATGTACCCCTATCAGCTGTCCGGAGGCATGAAGCAGCGCGTCGGTCTCGCCCGGGCATTCGCGGTGCAGCCGTCGATCCTGTTGATGGACGAACCGTTCTCGGCTCTCGATGCGCAGAACGCCGAGATCCTGCGCGAGGAGGTCAGGGGCCTCGTGGCCGAGGAGCGCCGGTGCGTCGTGTTCGTCACCCACAATCTCGACGAGGCGCTGCAGCTGTCCGATCGCATCCTCCTGATGCGTTCGACGCCCGGGCGCCTGGCCGAGGACATCTCGCTCGTGGAGCAGAAGAGCGATCCGGTCGCGTGGGAGCGCATCCACTACGCCGAATACCGCGCGCGGCTCTGGGAGTTCCTCAAGGGCGAGGTCGCGGCGCATTCTGAGCTGAAGGAGCGGTCATGACGACACCGATGCACATCTCGGAGGAACGTTCGAGCACCGGCTTGCGGGCCCCGCGGGAGAGCTGGATCAGCAAGCAGCGCTCGCGGTGGCTTCCGGTCGCGACCGTGATCGTGATCCTCCTGGTCTGGGAGATCCTGGGCCGCACGATCGGCTGGAATCCGCTGTTCTTCAGCTACCCGAGCCAGATCTGGAGCGGGTTCCTCAGCCTGGCGGCCGGCCCGCTCTGGAACGACCTGGCGGTCAGCGGCACCGAGTTCGTGCTGGGCATGCTGATCTCGATCGCCCTGGCGATCCCCGTGGGATTCCTCCTCGGCACCCGCCGGAACGCCTACTTCGCACTCGACCCGATCATCAGCGCGCTGTACGCGACGCCGGTGCTCGTGCTCGCACCGCTGCTGGTGATCTGGTTCGGCCTCGGGATCCAGTCGAAGATCGCGATCGTCGTGATCCTGTCCACCTTCTCGATCATGATCAACCTGACCGAGGGGGTGCGCGCGACGGACGTCGGCCTGCTGCGCGCTGCGAGGTCGTTCGGAGCGGGGCGCTGGCGCGTCTACCGCGACGTGATCTTCCCCTCGGTCATCCCGTACTTCGTCACCGGCCTGCGGCTTGCGGTGGGGCGCGCCATGATCGGTGTCGTCGTGGGGGAGTACATCGCGTCGACGGTCGGCATCGGCTTTCAGATCGAGGCGGACGCCCAGGTGTTCGCGACGCCGCGCTACCTCGCCGGTGTCGCCGTGATCGTCGTGCTCGCGGTGATCGTGACCGAGCTGCTCAAGCTGCTCGAACGCAAGCTGGCCCCGTGGCGCCGGCTGGACGGGCAGGACTAGCGCCGAGCGTCCCGCGAGGGGCGCATCAGGTGAGAGCCCGGATGGCCTCGGCATCCCACCGGATGCCGTGGCCGGGCCGGTCGGGCGCGGTCACGACGCCGCCGACGACCGGCAGCGGCTCCGCGATGAGCGGGTCGAGGATCGGGAAGTGCTCGACCCAGACGGCGGCGGGGTCGCCCATCGCGAGATGGACGTTCAACTCCGGGAGCGAATGGTAGGCGAGCGGGATCCCGTGGTCGTGTGCGAGGGCGGCGACCTCCAGCATGCCCGTGATCCCGCCGCCGAGCGCGGCGTCGGGCTGCCAGATCCCGGCCGCCCGTTCGCGCGCGTACTCGGCGAAGCGCGCCGCCGAGGCGAGGTGCTCGCCCACGGCGACCGGGATGCCGCCGGTGGCGTGGAGGGCCGCGTGGGCGAGGACGTCCTCCGCGGGGAACGGCTCCTCGATCCACGCGAGGGCGAGCGGCTCCAGGCCGCGTGCGAGATCGGTGGCGGCCGCCGGGGTCATCTGCTCGTTCGCGTCGACCATGAGGACGATCCGGTCCCCGACAGCGGCGCGGACCGCCGCGACACGCGATACGTCCTGATCCGGCTCGCGGGCTCCGACGCGCAGCTTCACGGCCGTCAGCCCGTCATCCACGTACGAGACCGTGCCGGCGACGAGCTCGTCGACCGACAGCCGATTGCTGCTGCGTCCCGAGCCGTACATGGGCACCTCGGTGCGGCTCCTGCCGAGGAGGGCGAAGAGGGGGAGGCCGGCGCGCTGCGCGCGGAGGTCCCAGATGGCGATGTCGACCGCGGAGAGCGCGGGCACCGCGGCATCCGGCCCGAGGCGGCGGGTCTGTCGGGCGATCGAGTTCCGGGTGGCGTCCCAGTCCTCGGGGTCCGTGCCGATTGTCAGGGGTCCGATGGTCGCGTCGACCATGGTCCGCACCGACTCGAGACCCTCGTTGAGGGTGTACGTGAAGCCGGTGCCCTCGGAGCCGTCGACGTCGATGACACGGACGAAGAGGACGGAGACGGTGTCGGACCCGTAGGCCCGCATCCGACGATCGAGCGGCACCCGCAGAAGCGACGCGTGCACGCGCTCGATGCGCGGGTTCACCGGCGTGAACCCGTCCGCACCCCGTCGAGCCACGCGATGGAGCCGCGCGTCATGTCGGCATGCGCCCCGAGCTCCTCGAGATAGGACGCGGTGTCCTCCATCTCATGCAGGCGACGCTCGGCGTGCTGATACGTGCCGGTGACGAGCCGCTCGACGAGTGCTTCGGCGTTCGAGCCCATCTCGCCGACGATCTGGCCGCGCGCCCATTCCTCGCAGCCGGCGATCCGCGCGGCGGCGAGAGACTCGAGCACCGAGGTGGCGAGCGCCTTCATGAAGACGCTCCGGATCAGCTTGCGACTCGACGCGTCGCCGACCGTGGCCGACACCACCTCGATCTCTCCTCCGAGCGGGCCCAGGAGCTCGAGGTAGCGTTCGGCCCCGCTGCCGGAGACGAGCACGGGAGTACGAGCTCCGGCCCGCGCGACCGGCGCCAGAACCGCGACGTCGGCGAACCGCGTCTGGCCCAGGCGGGATGCGACGTCCACTTTGCGCGCCGGGGATGCCGCATTGAGGTCGGCGAACACGGCGCCGTCGGCGAGATGACCGGCCGCCGCATCGGCGGCTGCCGCGGCGCCGGCCGCGGTGGTGAAGCTGAGGACGAGGTCGGAGCCGGCCACGGCGTCCGGGATGCTGCCGGCGGTCGTGATCCCCTCCAGCGGCGCGACGTCGCGGACGTCGAACCCGACGACCTCGTTCCCCGCCTTCGCGAGGTCCTGCCCGTAGATGCGCCCGGCTTCGCCGAGACCGAGGATCGTAACGCGCATGTGATCGCTCCCATTTGTGTGGCCAATATTGTGCACAATAGTATCGGGTGGACACGTTGCCCTCAAACACCGGCGGCTCCAGTAGCATCGCCCGATGCGAGCGCCGGTCAGCGACGTGGCGCGACATCGCTAGACGGAGAGATCGAGATGGCAAGCACAAGAGCGCAGGATGCGGATCCGTACCTGCTGTTGCGGGAGCAGCTTCGCTCCGGCCGGCTCCATCCCGGACAGCGGCTCGTCGAGGCCGACCTCGTCGAATCGCTCGGCGCGAGCCGCGCGCTGGTGCGGGCCGCGCTGTCACGCCTCGCCCATGAGGGGCTCGTCGACAAGGAGCTCAATCGCGGGGCCCGCGTGCGCACGGTCAGCGAGGATGAGGCCGTCGAGATGACGCAGGCCCGGGCGGTGCTCGAGGCGCTCGCGGCACGCCATGCGGCAGAGAACGCGAGCGCCGAGGAGATCGAGCAGATGCGCGCGCTGATCGCGCAGATGCGGACCTTCCTCGGCCAGAACGATCTGCTGTCCTACTCGGACTGCAACGCCCGCCTGCACGGCCTGGTCCAGACCGCATCGCACCACGCGACGGCGCAGCGGCTCATCGCGAACCTGCGAGCCCAGATGGTCCGGTTCCAGTTCCGGACGATCCTCGTCCCGGGGCGCGCCAACGAGTCCCTCGCCGAGCACACCGACCTGGTGGATGCGATCGCCGCGCACGACCCCGATCGCGCCGAGAGCGCCATGCGGCTGCACCTGTCCCACGTGGCGGAGACGCTCGCGCGCACGAAGGGTGCCGAGGGGCTCGGCGCGGACTGACCGACCGACCCGCACGCCCTAGCCTCGATCCATGCGCTACGTGATCGCGATCGACCAGGGCACCACCAGCACCCGGGCGATCCTGTTCGATCACGACGGCCGTGCCGCCGCGAGCGGCCAGCTGGAGCATCGGCAGATCCTGCCGGAGGCGGGCTGGGTCGAGCATGACGCGGCGGAGATCTGGAACAACACGCGCGAGGTCATCGGACAGGCGCTCGCGAAGGCCGACGCCACGCGGCACGACGTCGTCGCGATCGGCATCACCAACCAGCGGGAGACGGCGGTGGTCTGGGACCGGGCGACCGGCGAGCCCGTGTACAACGCGATCGTCTGGCAGGACACCCGCACGCAGCCGATCGTCGACCGCCTGGCGGCCGAGGGGGGCGTCGACCGCTTCCGGGAGCAGACCGGCCTGCCGCTCGCGACCTACTTCTCGGCCTCGAAGATCGCCTGGATCCTCGAGAACGTCGACGGCGCCCGCGAACGCGCCGAGCGCGGCGAGCTGCTGTTCGGCACGACCGACACCTGGGTGCTCTGGAACCTGACCGGTGGCCCGGACGGCGGCGTGCACGCGACCGACGTGACCAACGCCAGCCGCACCCTGCTCATGGATCTGCGGACGTTGCAGTGGGATGCCGAGCTGGCTGCGGCGTTCGGCATCCCGATGTCGATGCTGCCCGAGATCCGCAGCTCGTCCGGCGAGTTCGGCACCGCGGAGCCGTCCAGCCTGCTGCGGGAGGTGCCCATCACCGGCATCCTCGGCGACCAGCAGGCCGCGACGTTCGGGCAGGCCGCGTTCGACGCCGGCGAGTCGAAGAACACCTACGGCACCGGCAACTTCCTCATCGTGGGCACGGGGGAGCGCATCGTGCACTCGGCCGACGGGCTGCTCACGACGGTCGCGTACCGGCTCGGCGATGGTCCCGCGCACTACGCGCTGGAGGGGTCGATCGCGGTGACCGGGTCGCTCGTGCAGTGGCTGCGCGACAACCTCGGCATCATCCACGACGCCGCCGAGGTCGAGGAACTCGCACGTACCGTTGCCGACACCGGGGGCGCCTACATCGTGCCGGCGTTCTCGGGGCTGTTCGCTCCCTACTGGCGCCCCGATGCCCGCGGCGCCATCGTCGGGCTCACGCGGTTCGTCACGAAGGCGCACCTGGCGCGTGCGGCGCTCGAGGCCACGGCGTTCCAGAGCGTCGAGGTCGTCGAGGTGGCCGCCCGCGCGGTCCACGCCGAGATCGCCGAACTCAAGGTCGACGGCGGGATGACGGCGAACGACACGCTCATGCAACTCCAGGCCGACCTGCTCGGCATCCCCGTCGTGCGACCGGTGGTCGCGGAGACGACCGCGCTGGGCGCCGCGTACGCCGCCGGCCTCGCGACCGGATTCTGGTCGGGTCTCGACGAGCTGCGCGCGAACTGGCGGGAGGACCGGCGCTGGCGGCCCTCGATCGGCGACGACGAGCGCGCGGCCCGACTCGCGACCTGGCGGCGTGCGGTGCAGCGCACGTTCGACTGGGTGCAGCCCGGCGACTGAGGGCGACCGGGCGGCGTCATCCGCCGAGCGACGCGACCGAGTGGGCCATGAGCACGGCGGTGATCGCGGTGCCGACGACGGTGAACGAGATCACCTCGCCGGTCGAGGACCGTCCGATGACCGCGTCGGCCGGGAACAGCGGCCCGTACGAGCTCGCCCGGAATCCGGCGAGGTCGGCGGGGGAGAGCGTCCAGTCCCAGGTCGCGGTGAGGTCCGACTCGACGGCGCCGGTCGCCGTCACGGCCTGCGCCGTGGTCGCCTGGTGCTCCCCGCCGCCGGCCGTCACGATCCGCACCTGCGGCGCGAAACGCTGCTCGAGCGCCGCGGTGTTGCCGCTCGAGATCGCGTCCTCGATGTCCTGGATGCCGCCCGCGTCGAGCGCGTTGCCCGCCGGCCCGATGGAATCGGCCGCGGGGCTCGGCGCGGCGGGCGTGCCGGATGCCGAGGCCGCCGGCCGGGACGACGACGCGGCGGGCCCGGCGGCCTCCGAGCTTGTGGCGGTCGGGGTCGCCGCGCAGGCGACGAGCCCGAGCGCGGCGGGCACGGCCACCGCGGCAGCGAGGATGCGCGTGCTGATCACGCGGTCAGGCTAGCGGCGGCGGCGTAACGGCCGCATAAGGGGATCGCCCGGCCGTGGCCGCCTAGGCTGAGCGCATGTCCGCGCCGACGCCCGCCTCCGTGGCGATCGCGGTCGCCCAGTTCGCGCCGGGCGCCGACGAGCAGGCGAACCTCGAGAGCATCGAGCGGCTCGCGGGGGACGCGGCGAATCGCGGTGCCCTTCTCGTGGTGTTCCCGGAGTACTCCTCCTACTTCTCCCGCACGATGGCCGGCGCCGAGGCGGTCGAGCACGCCCAGTCGTTGCACGGTCCGTTCGTGCGGGCGCTGGCGGAGCTGGCGAGCGAGCTCGGCATCCACCTGGTCGCCGGGATGATCGAACGGCTCACCGGCGACCTGGAGCGCGTGGCGAACACCGTCGTCGCCCTCGACCCGCAGGGTCAGCTGGTCGGCGCCTACCGCAAGCTCCACCTCTACGACGCGTTCGGATCGCGCGAGAGCGACTGGCTCGCGCCCGGACCGCTCGAGGCGCCCGCGACCTTCCCGTTCGCCGGGTTCACCGTCGGGCTGCAGACCTGCTACGACGTGCGCTTTCCCGAGGTGACCCGCCGGCTCGTGGATGCCGGTGCCGACCTGGTCGTCATGCCCAGCGAGTGGGTGCGCGGCCCGCTCAAGGAGGCGCACTGGCGCACCCTCGCGACGGCCCGCGCGATCGAGAACACGATCTACCTCGCGGCGGCCGACCACGCGCCCCCCGTCGGGGTGGGCAACAGTCTCATCGTCGACCCGATGGGGGTGGAGGTCGCGACGGCCGGCGAGCGCGACGGCGAGGTCGCCGTCGGATGGATCTCGCCCGCGCGGGTCGCCGAGGTGCGGCGGATCAACCCTGCGCTGGCTCTGCGCCGCTTCCGGATCGCGGAGCCCGCCGCCCGGTAGCGCGGGTGCGCGCCCCGATGGCCGCGATGATCAGCGTGACACCGATGATGATCGCCCACACTCCGACGACCCAGATCAGGTTGATGATCGCGAGCACCGGCTGCGCGACGAGGATGATCGCCAGCACGACGCCCAGCACGATGCTGAGTCCCGCGACGATGTAGCCGAGCACCTTGCGGCCGCCGTCGGTCGCGCTCGCCGCCGCCGGGAATCCCGCGATGCCCATCATCACCGAGTAGAACGCGATGAGCGCGAGGCCGAAGGAGCCGTAGACGAGGCCGGCCGCGCCCGGGAAGACGAACGCGACGATGCCGGCGATCACGGCGATGACGCCGGTCGCGAGCAGCCAGCCCCAGCGGCGGTCGCGATGGCGCACCCGGATGGCGTGCACGATCTGGATGACGCCCTCCACGAGGGCGTACGCCGCGAACACGAAGACGATCGCGTAGAGCGTGAGCACGGGCGCGAACAGCGCGAGGAGACCGAAGATCACGGCGAGGATGCCGCGGATGAGCACCAGCCCCCACACCGCTCGCGTGACCGTGCCGATCGGGTCGGCGACGTCGTCGAGGATGTGGTCGTCCGAACCCCGATCGGCCGGGGTTCCGGGGGTCTGCTCGCTGCTGGTCACGGATGCCTCCTCGCGCTGGTGCGCGTCAGCCTAGCGAGCCGTGCGCAGCGGGGCAGCAGGCAGCGCCGCCGGTCTCAGGACTCCGCGCTTCGACCCAGCAGGTCGAAGAGAGCGCGCTTGCCGGCCTCGGTGTCGGCCACCTCGGCATCCACCCCGCGCTCCAGCAGCAGCGACAGGGCCGCGGTCGCCTCGTCCACATCCGTGCCGGGTGCGATGAGGGCGACGCCCGCCATGTACGCGCTCAGGAACGAGGTGAGCGCCCCGACCTCGACGTCGTCGCGGATCATGCCGGCGCGCTGGAGCGACTCGAGGAAGGGCCGGTCGGCGCCCATGTTCGGGAAGAACTCCGTGTCGTGGGTGGCTCGGATGATCTGGTTCAGGCTCTGCGGGTCCTGCAGGTACAGGGCCCGCGCGAGCGGGCGCTCGTGCAGGGCGCCGAGAGAGTAACGGAAGATCCGTGACAGCAGCCCGCCCGCGGGGTCGCGCTCGATGTTGTCGGCGACGATGCGGCGGATGCCCTCGTACTCGCGATTCAGGAGATCCATGAGCAGCGCCTCGTGCGTGGCGTAGACCTCGTGGATCTCGACCTCGTCGAGCTCCGCGCGACTCGCGATGGCGCGCGGGGTCGCGGCGGCGACACCGTCGTTGACGACGATGTCGCTGGCGGCATCCAGGATGCGATCGCGCGTTCGGCCCCTGAGCGTCACGGCGTGAATCCCCTCGGGTCGGGTCCTCGCCAGCATAGGACGAGCACGGGGTCCCTCCACCCCTTCCAGAACACGGTCACCCGACGGTCACCCGCGGCACCTGGGGCAGGCTCGAGAGCCGCGCCACGGCATCCTCGAGCACGGCGACGCGTTTGCAGAACGCGAACCGGACGAGCGAGCGCGAGCCGTCGCGCCGGTCCGGACGGATGAACGCGGTGACCGGGATCGCCACCAGGCCCGCCAGCCCCGGCAGCGTGCGGCAGAAGTCGACCGCGTCGTCGTACCCGAGCGGCGCCGCGTCGGCGATGACGAAGTACGAACCCCGCGGGCGGGCGACGCCGAAGCCGGCGCGGCGCAGCCCCTCGCTCAGGAGATCGCGCTTGGCCTGCAGGGTCGCCGCCGTCCCGGTGAAGAAGGAGTCCGGCATCCGGAGGCCCGTCGCGATCGCGGGCTGGAAGGGGGCACCGCTGACGTAGGTGAGGAACTGCTTGACCGCGAGGATGGGGCCGAGCAGGACGGGCGGGGCGACGATCCACCCGACCTTCCAGCCGGTGGTCGCGAAGGTCTTGCCGCCGCTGGAGATCGTGACCGTGCGCTCGCGGGCGCCGGGGAGCGTCGAGATCGGGATGTGCCGGGCGCCGTCGTAGGTGAGGTGCTCGTAGACCTCGTCGGTGAGGATGATCGCGTCGTGCCGATGGGCGAGCTCGACGATCAGCTCCAGCGTCGCGCGGTCCAGCACCGTGCCGGTCGGGTTGTGCGGGCTGTTGATCAGGATGACGCGCGTGCGATCGGTGACGGCGGCACGCAGGTCGTCGTGGTCGGGGGCGAACTCGGGCCAGCGGAGCGGGACGCCCACGTGTCGCGCGCCGGCGAGGGCGATCATCGCGCCGTACGAGTCGTAGAAGGGCTCGAGGGTGACGACCTCGTCGCCCGGATCGAGCAGCGCGAGCAGCGACGCGGCGATCGCCTCCGTCGCGCCGGCCGTCACGAGCACCTCGGTGTCGGGGTCGACCGCCTGGTCGTAGAAGCGACGCTGGTGCTCGGCGATCGCCTCGCGCAGGATCGGCATGCCGATGCCGGGCGGGTACTGGTTGATGCCATCGTCGATGGCCCGCTTCGCGGCGTCGAGCACCTCGCGCGGGCCATCCTCGTCGGGGAAGCCCTGGCCCAGATTGATCGCGCCCGTGGCCACGGCCAACGCCGACATCTCGGCGAAGATGGTGGGACTCATCCGTCCGGCGTCGTCGAGCAGCATCGCCCCGCGTGCGGCGCGAGACCAGGCTCCGGTGACGGTCATCGTCTGCCAATCTAGTTGCGCGTGCTCACCGATTGCAGGCTCCGGCGGGGGTCGATGGAGGCCGGATCGCGCGCTCCGTCGGCTGTGGATGACGGGGGTGGCGGTTCGGGGGGTTGCCGTACCGTTCCTCTATGCGGATCGCGGCCCTCGCTCTGGTGAGTGCGGCCGCCCTGGTCCTCGTCGGATGCACGCCGGCGCCGCATCCGACCTCGTCGCCGAAACCCACGGCGACTCCGGTGTTCCGGACCGACGCCGAGGCGCTGGCGGCGGCGGAGAAGGCGTACCGCGCGTATGAAGCCGCAGTCGATGAGTCATTGACGCTTGCGAATGATCGCGGCTTGTCTCAGGTGGCAACCGCGCAGGCGCTCAAGGCCTCGATGGAATCGATTAGCAAGTTCAAGTCAAGTGGCCGTCGCCAAGTCGGCAAATCGATCGTGGAACACGTTCGCCCGGCGAACCTTTCGTCTCTGTTGGGGTCTCGGCCAACGGGAGCGCAAATATATGCGTGTCTAGACGTCTCCGCGGTGCTCATTGTTGATGCTCAGGGGAATGACACATCAGTTTCAGGCCGAGAGACCGTGTACCCGACGCTTGTGACCCTTCAGTGGAAGCGCTCGCGTCTGCTTGTCAGCGATGAATCGGTTTGGGATGGCGCGAACTTCTGCCATTAGGTTCCTCTCGGTTGTCGCGATCGCGGCCAGCGCGGCACTCAGCGTTGGGTTCTTGCCTACGGTCAGATCGAACCAATGCAGTCCGGCCGACATCCGGGACGGTTCATGCGCCGTGAGTTCGTCGTCCAAAGGCGACAGTGCTCAGCTGGGAGCGGTTACGTCGTCTCCTGGCCATCAGCCAACCCGACGTAGTGGGGCGAACAAGGTGGGTACGAGTCGCCCTAATCATGCTGCGGGGTGTGCGATCCCTGTTGGTGGCCGGTGCTTTAGCGGATATAGAGCCCCTCCGTCCTCGCTCCCTAAGCCCGGCACGCCTGCCGTCACGATCTCCGACATCGCGACATTCCGCCCTCAGCCGAGCGTGGACAACATGCAGCCCGACGGCTGGACGGTCGCGGGTCTCGACACCAACTTCTACGCGGTCGCCCCCTCACAGGTCGTCGGAGGCACGCTGCTGGGTCGTCCCGCCGGGGTCCGCTTCACGGCGTTCGCGTTCCATTGGACGTACGGCGACGGCACCGCGGCAGCCCGCGGGACTCCGGGTGGCACGTGGCAGCAACTCCGGCTGCCCGAGTTCGATCCGACGCCGACCAGCCACGTCTACGCGGCGGAGGGCGACTACACGATCCGACTCCGCGTCGACTATCACGCCGAATACCGCTTCGACGGGTCCGCATTCCGGCCGATCGACGGCGTGATCACGGCGCCGGCGAACGACCTCCACATCACCGTCGGGGATGCCACGACGGTGCTGGTGAGCCGGGATTGCGCGAGCGACCCCGGTGGTCCCGGATGCTGAGGGCTTCCATGGGTTGACGGAAGTAGGCTCCCAGGGCTGCCTTATCCAACACTCAGCTACGGACTGGATGCTGGCAGCGCTCGCGAAAGGAGCAGCCCAGAGATGTCCGACCCCACGCAGCATTCCGACGAGACTCCGGCCGACGGTCAGGACCCGACGCCGTCGACTCCGTCCGGCGCGGTCCCCGCTCCCGACGCGACCCCCGCTTCCGAGGCGATGACGACGCAGGGCGCTCCCGCCGACTCGGCGACCGACAGCCCGGCCACCGAGACGCCGGCCGCCGAGACCCCGGCGGCCGAGACCGAGGTGATCCCGGATGCCACCCCGTCTCCGTCGACCTACCGCGGTTCCGCCGCACCCGAGCCCGCCTACCAGCCGACTGCGGCCTACCCGACGGCACCCGTCGCGGGAGGCCCCACGGCCGGCGCTTCCGGCGGTCCGGGCGCCCCAGCCGTCGCCACCGCGCCCGGCACGGTCGGAGCACCCACCACCGCCGACAAGAAGCGTTCCATCGCGATCCCCGTCGTGATCGCTCTGATCGCCGGCGCGATCGTCGGTGGCGGATCGGCGGCGGGAGTCTCGGCGCTGATCGATCACAACGGCCCGTCGCAGCAGCAGAGCACCTCCGGCGATCCGCAGACGATCACCATCAACAACTCCGGCGACGTCAACGCCGTGACGGCGATCGCCAAGAAGGCCGGCCCGTCGGTGGTGACGATCAACGTGACCGCGGGCGATGAGGCCGGCACCGGATCCGGCGTCGTGCTGAGCGACGACGGCTACGTGCTGACCAACACGCACGTCGTGACGCTCGACGGCGACTCGGGCAGCGGCAAGGTCGAGGTGACCACCTACGACGGCAAGCTGTACAAGGCGAAGGTGATCGGCACCGACCCGATCGTCGACCTCGCCGTCATCAAGCTGCAGAACGCGACCGGCCTCACCCCCATCGAATGGGGCGACTCGTCGCGGCTCAACGTCGGCGATCGGGTCGTCGCGATCGGCGCTCCGCTCGGGCTGTCGAACACGGTCACCGACGGGATCGTGAGCGCCCTGAACCGCAGCATCCAGATCGAGTCGTCCGCGGCCCCCGACACCGGCAACGGCGATAAGTCGAGTCCGAACGACAACGGCGGCACCGGCCCGTTCAACTTCTGGAACTTCGGCAACGGCGGCAACGGCAACGCCACCCCATCGACCCAGTCGGCCGAGATCTCGCTTCCCGTCATCCAGACGGATGCCGCCATCAACCCCGGCAACTCGGGCGGCGCACTCGTCGACAGCAGCGGCAAGCTCGTCGGCATCAACGTCGCCATCGCCAGCACCGGCAGCACGTCGACGTCCGGCCAGACCGGATCGATCGGCGTGGGCTTCGCGATCCCCGCGAGCCTCGCGCAGCGCATCGCGAGCGAGATCGAGAAGACCGGCAAGGGGACGCACGGCCTGCTCGGCGCCTCCGTCACCGACGCGACCGCCGACAAGAGCTCGACGGTCGGTGCGCTCATCGTGAGCGTGACCGACGGCGGCGCGGCGGCAGCCGCCGGCCTGCAGAAGGGCGACGTCGTGACGCAGCTGAACGGCATCCCGATCACCTCGAGCAGCGACCTCACCGCGCAGGTGCGGGCGCTCGCGCCGAAGACGAAGGCGACGGTCACGTACCAGCGCGACGACTCGTCGCACACGGTCGACGTCACCCTCGGAACGCTCACCGCGAGCTGATCCCGACGCACCGCCGGCGGCGCGGGAGACCCGGTCGACGGGCTCCCGCGCCGCTGTTTGTGCGCCTGATAGCGTCGGAGCCGATCCCGAGCTTCTCGGACGAGCACAGAGCGAGGACCCATGCCGTCGACGCCCGACGACCCTCCCGGCGTCTCGTACGTCATGCCGGTGCTCAACGAAGCGGACTACCTCGAAGCCGCGGTGGCGAGCATCGTCGCACAGGACTATCCCGGGCCGTGGGAGATCGTGCTCGCGGTCGGCCCGTCGACCGACGGCACCGACGAGATCGTCGCCCGCCTCGCGGCGGCCGACGACCGGATCCGCACGGTGCACAACCCGGGGATGGACATCCCGATCGGCCTGAACCGCGCGATCGAGGCGAGCCGGCATCCGGTGATCGTCCGCGTGGACGCCCACACGCAGCTCTCCGAGGGCTACACCCTCCGCGGGGTCGCCGACCTCACCCGCACGGGTGCGGCGAGTCTCGGCGGCATCATGGTCGCGACCGGGAGGCCCGGCTTCCAGGCGGCGGTCGCGCGCGCGTACAACAGCCGGTTCGGCCTCGGCGGCGGCGCGTACCACGGCGAGCATGCCGTCGAGGGCCCGGCGGAGTCGGCGTACATGGGCATCATGCGGCGCGACGTCATCCGGGGAGTCGGCGGATACGACGAGAGTCTGCGTCGCGGCGAGGACTGGGAGCTGAACTACCGCCTGCGCGAGGCCGGCCACCTGGTGTGGCTCGACCCGCTGCTGCGCGTGACGTACTGGCCGCGCAGCACGTGGCCGAAGCTCGCTCGCCAGTTCGTCGCCACCGGCATCTGGCGCGGGGAGCTCGTGCGGCGCCTGGGCGGGCGCAACCCGCTGCGCTTCTTCGCCCCGCCGGTGCTCGTCGCGAACGTCGTGGTCGCCATCGTGTTCATCCCGCTGCACGCGACCGGTGTCTTCCACGGCTGGTGGGGCTGGGTGCTCGCGCTCGCCTACGTGCCGCCGGTGCTCTACCTCGGCCTGCTGGCCGCGGCGGCGTTCCGGCGCGGCGGCGACCTCGTCGACTGGCTGCGCTTCGCGCTCGCGACGGCGACGATGCACCTGAGCTGGGGCGTCGGCTTCATCGTCGGCGTGATCCGCGGGGCCCGGGATGCCGTCGACACCTCGCGCACCGAGTCCTGACCCGCGAATGACCGAATTGTGCACGCGTCACTGCCGCGGAGCGGCAAAAACTGGTCACTCGCGAGCGGGGAGCCAGCCCTCCGCGATCAGGCGCTCGACCACTCGTGCGCCCGCCTGGCCGTCGTCGAGGGGCGTGAACCGCTCGCGCCACTCGGCGCGACGGGCGGCGTAGTCGGGGGCGCCGCGCTCGGCGGCGGCGAGCGCGACGTGCAGCTCCTCGCGGGTCGCGACGACCGGTCCCGGCGCCTCGGCGAGCAGGTCGAAGTAGAAGCCGCGGAGGTCCTCGCTGTAGTGGGCGAGGTCCGGGGTGAAGAACACCATCGGCTTGCCCGTCGCGGCGAAGTCGAACATCGACGACGAGTAGTCGGTCACGAGAACGTCGGCGACCAGCAGCAGGTCGGCCATGCTCGGGTAGCTCGTCACGTCGAGCAGCCGCTCGCCGACCACGTCCTGGCCGTAGCGGAGGGTGCGCGAGTGGCCGCGCACCAGCAGCACGTGGCCCGGGCCGAGCTCGTCGGCGAAGCGCGCCAGGTCGACGTAGTCGACCATCTCGGTGCGATCGTCGCGCCAGGTCGGGGCGTAGAGCACGACGCGCGCGCCGGCCGGGATCCCCAGCAGCGTGCGCACGGTCGCCGCCCGGTCGGGCGACGCGAAGATGTCATTGCGGGGATAGCCGGTCTGCCAGATCGGGCCCGGCATCGCATATGCCGAGCGGAAGATCTCGGCGCTGTACGCGTTCTGGGCGAGCAGGGCATCCCAGCGCCGTCGTTCGCGCTGGACGGCGAGCCGGGTGCGCAGTCCGCGGATGCCGCTACGCGCCCGGTCGAGTGCGAGGCGCTTGAGCATGGTGCCGTGCCAGGTCTGCAGCACGTGCTGATCCCGGTGCCGACGGTACCGCTTGCGCAACCAGTCGTTGACGATGAGCACGCGCGCGGTCGCCCGCGCCTGCCACCACTCGCGCGAGCCCTCGACCAGTGCGCTCGCGCCCGAAGGCACCGGAACGGAGCGGTCGATCACGCTCCAGTAGCGCCTGGTGCCGGGCCGCGTCGCCGCGAGGGCGTCGGCGATGCCGCCGGGGTTGTCGGCGGTGCTCTGCCCGTAGAAGCTCTCGAGGAAGACGGCGTCCTCGAGCGGGCGCCGATCTCGGCGGTAGGCGCGCTCGAGCCGCTTCTGTGCCGCCGCGCCGCGCTCGTCGTCCTCGAGCGGAGGCTCGATGCGCAGCACCAGGCCGCCGGCGCGAGCGTGCACCGAGGCGCGGAACAACGGATGCCGCAGCTCGTCGGGCAACTCGGCCTCGACGTGCACCCGCGTGCTGATCGGAGCGGCGGCGCCCTCAGCCGTGATCGAACCGGCCCGCGCGGCCGCGATGCCGAGCCAGTACTCGCCCGACGGCAGGGCGAGCGGTTCCGACCCCCAGCGCTCGGCGAGCAGTCGGAATGAGCCCTCGGAGCCGACGACGCGCGAGCGGGCCCCCTCGAGCGAGAGCGTCCCGCCCGTCCACGCCGAGTCGCCGGGCTTGACCCGCACGCTCAGGCGATCGCCGTGGAAGGCGATGGCCGTGACGACCGGGCGCGGCGTGGCCGGAGCGCCCTCGTCGATCCCGTGCGCGTCCGCTCCGGGTACGTCCACCCGGCGCAGCAGCTCGGCGAGCACGCGCTCGGTCGCGCGGCCGTCGAGCCGGTCGACGTGCTCGTCGCGCAGCCAGCGCACGCGCGCCGCGTCGGCCGGCGCGTCGAGCCGGTCGAGCACGTTCTGCCAGGTCGTGACATACGCGCCGCCGGTGACGTCGCGATAGTTCTGATACAGCCCGCGGCTCTGGGCGTACAGCTCGACGTCGGGGGCGAAGAACACGATCCGCCCGCCGACCAAGGCGTAGTCGTAGGCGATTGAGGAGTAGTCGGTCACGAGCCCGTCGATGGCCGCGAGGGCCGGCGTGATCTCGGGCAGCAGGGCGGGGGAGAGCAGCCGCACCCGGTGCGAGACCGCAGGTCCCCGTGCGTAGTCGCCCGCCCCGAGCGGGTGCGCCCTCACCAGCAGGACCGCGTTGGAGCGCTCCGCCCATGCCGCGATCGCGGTCCACTCGTCCGGGGTCGGCGCGCCCGGGTCGGCCGCCCCGTCGCGCCAGGTGGGCGCGTACAGCACGAGCTGCGCGCCCTCGGGAAGGGGGCCCACGGCCCGAGCGATCCGATCGCGGGCGGTCTGGGTCCTCTCGTCGGCCGATCCTGTCAGCAAGGCATCGTCGCGGGGGTCGCCCGTGACGACGACCCGCTCGGGCCGCACCCCGAATGCGCTGCGGATGCGCTCGGCCACCAGCTCCGACGCGACCGGGAACAGCCCGATGCCCCGGCCCGCGAACCGGTAGGCCCGTCGCATGACGTTCCGGACCAGCGGATGGTCGGGCAGCAGCGGGAGCCGCAGGGTGGCCGGGGAGTCGAGGTGCAGCTTCTTGAGCGGGATGCCGTGCCACAGCTGCACCGTGAGGGCCCCGCGGGTGCCGTAGCGGTTCACGTCGCCGAAGCCGTGGGTCACCACCGCGACACGGGCGCGGAGGGTGAGGCGGAATCCCCGCCACCCGCGCTTGCGCTCCACGTCGAGCCCGAGGTCGCGCGCGCCGGCGAGCTCGGCATCGGTGGAGGCGAGCCAGACCAGCCGCACGTCCGCCGGCAGCCGCGCGCGGGCGGCGTGATACAGGGGGAGTGCGCCCTCGCCGGGACCGGTGCCGGAACCGAACACCCACAGCCGGGGATTCCTCGGCACCACGAGCGACGCGGCCGCACCCAGCGCGTAGAGGGGCAGCCGGAGGAGCTTCGTCGCGTTGCCGGCTGCGAACGTGAAGCTCGCCATATTCAAAGGTCGAGTCTGGCACGATGGGGCGGCTGATCGATAAGAGGCCCGGTCGGCGGAGGGGATGCGGATGTCGGTGCTGAGCGACCTCAGGTCGGCCCGCAAGATCGTCGGCAACGCGATCCGTTCGCGGGCGAACCGGCGTGCACTCGCCGCGAACCCGCCGGCCGCGCCGAAGCCGGGCAGCATCCGGATCGTGGTGTATTTCGCCGACACCCGGGTGAATCTCTACCAGGTGCGCCAGTGGTACGCGCCCCTCGCCGAGCTGGCCGCGACGCATCCGGTCGCGATCCTCACCCGCAGCCCGAGCGCGACGCTCGCGATCGCGGAGGAGTCGCCGGTGCCGGTGGTCTACTGCCGCGCCGTCACCGACATCGAGCAGTTCCTCGCGACGCAGGACGTGCGGATCGTGCTCTACGTCAACCAGAACGCCAAGAACTTCCAGATGTTCCGGTACGGCCGCATGTGGCACGTGTTCATCAACCACGGCGAGTCCGACAAGATGTACATGACCACGAACCAGTTCAAGGCGTACGACTACGCCTTCGTGGCGGGGGATGCCGCGCTCGACCGGCTGCGTCGCAAGCTGTGGGACTTCGACCTCGAGAAGAAGGCCATCGCGATCGGCCGTCCGCAGACCGACCACCTCTCGGGCGAGCTGCCGTACACGCCCGACGAGCGCACCGTCGTGCTCTACTCGCCGACCTGGGAGGGCGATCGCCCGGCGGCGGAGTACGGTTCGGCGCTCACGCACGGCGTCGCGCTGAGCGAGGCGCTGCTCGCCTCACCCGCGCATCGCCTCATCTACCGGCCGCACCCGCGATCCGGGGTCGTCTCGCGCGAGTACGGCGAGGCGAACAGGCGCATCATCGCCGCGATCGCCGCCGCGAACGCCCGCGACCCGAAGGCGCAGCACGTCTACGACGACGGCCCCGTCCTCGGCTGGCAGCTCGGCGCGGCCGACGTGGCGATCACGGATGTCTCCGCGATGGTCTACGACCGCCTCGCGACCGGCAAGCCCATCGTCGTCACGCGCCCGGTGTCACCGGATGCCGAGCTCGATCTCGGCGGCTACCTCGGCTCCGCCGAGTGGCTGACCGCGGATGCGGCCGGCGACGTGATCACGGTGATCGACCGCGCCCTCGCGGATCCGGATGCCCGCGCCACGCTGGACCGCTGGTCCCAGCACCACTTCGGCGACGTCACGCCTGGCGCCGCGACGGCCCGATTCCACGCCGCGATCGAGCGCCTCATGACGGAGTGGAACCGCTTCGCGGCCGAGCACGCCGGCGACCCCGACGCGAACGACGTGGACGCCGACGAGCTCGACGAGGACGACCCCGAGGGGATGCCGTCGGGCGGGTGAGCTCAGTCGGTCACGATGTCGCAGTATCGCTGCGCCGCGTGTGCCAGCCGCAGATCGTGGGTCCACAGCGGAACGCCGAGGAGCTCCGCCAGCGCGACATAGCTCGCGTCGTACGCGCTGAAGTTCCCGCGCAGCACCCACGCGCGCGAGATAAGCCGTGTCGCGTCATGTCGACGGAG
Source organism: Pseudolysinimonas kribbensis (assembly GCF_039531715.1). Taxonomy (NCBI): domain Bacteria; kingdom Bacillati; phylum Actinomycetota; class Actinomycetes; order Micrococcales; family Microbacteriaceae; genus Pseudolysinimonas; species Pseudolysinimonas kribbensis. The sequence goes on from NZ_BAAAQO010000003.1 coordinate 477,573, forward strand.
CGTCCATCGGCTCATGATGCCGACAAAGTCGGTGGCCTCCTCTCCCCGGAGCTCTCCTCGGCGCACATGCCGGCGCAACGCGTTGACCACTTCGTAGTCGAGAACGCTGGGAGCGTGCAGTTCCTGACCGAGAAGGACGCGCGGGGACACTGCCGCGTCGACGACGACGGATGAGTCGACGACTCGGCTCATGGCTCGAATCGGGCGTCGAGCTCGGCATCCCGCTCCGCCTGTGCCGCGTGAAGGTTCGCGACAATCTCTTCTCGCGATAGTGGCTTGATGTCTGGGTGCCGTGCATGAAACTCGGCCAGTAGCTGGTCGTTCGTCTTGAACTCGACGAGCTTCGCGAGCTCCATCGCGACGTAGTCGGACAGCGACATCCGCGCCTCGGCCGCACGCTCCTTCAGCCGCGCGTGCACGTCGTCGGGGAGGTTCCGCACCTGCAGCATGACCGTCATGGTGCCACGGTACATGTGCTGCACATGCAAGGTCTCGGCGACGTTGTGAGTGGATGCGAGCGATGCGCTCTGTGGAGCAAGTTGAGTGAGCAGGGGGCAACGGAGTTCTGATCTGGACAGCGCACGCTCGATCGAAGAGAGCGAGGTATGGCGCCCTAGTCAAGCGCGACGGCAGGCTGGTGCTCTCAGGTGGTTGTCGGTGGAAACCGCCGGAGAATTGCGTTCGCAGCCTCGCTCACCGCGATGAGCTCCACGATCGAGTCCACCACGGCCTGCGCGCTCTTTGCGTGAGCCGTGGTCATCCTCCAACCGGCTCGCGCCCGGGCCCAGTTCTCAAGAACTCGGAACCCACTGACCTTCCAGTTCCAGGCTTCCTCCGGTACACGCGCGAGCACACGACCATTGGCGAAGGTCAATTGGTCATCCCTCCAAATGGCTCGGCCGAAGGGCTCAGCGGAGGTGTTTCCGCCCCACGAAGTTCCCGAGAAGGGCGCTTCGAGGTCCCACGCTCGACGCGCCCGTTGGCCGATGCTGGCGCCGAGATCGAACAGCTCGACGTCCAACGTGAGCGGAACGCGCGGCTCCTCCGAGTCAAGCGCGCGCCAGTTGCGTGCCGTGTAATCGGACGCGGTGAGGATGGCGAGAATGTAGGCATATGCGTCGTCAAATCGATACTGGCGTCCGATCTGATCTAGCCAGTCCAGAACGCTGCGACTGAACCCCACCCGACGGTCCCCCACGATTGATCTCGGGTCGGGATCCTCGAACGCGGCGGCGGTGTCGGCCGGGTGCCACAGAGCCCAGACGCCCTTTCCCCCGCGATTGTTGAAGGAGTGTTGTTCAGGCATCACCGAGGTGTGGACCGCAGCCGGACCTGCCCCATGACCGCGAGGGTTGGTGACAAGGGTCGCCACCGGCCCGTCCCGATAGATTCCGTGGAGGTCTTCGCGATACCAGTCGACCCATGAAGGATCGTCGTACAGCCAGCGGCGGTCAAGTGGTCGGTACTGAACTTCGCGTAGGCGACTGACCCTGAGCTGGCTCGGGTCGGGTGCATGGCGATTGGCGCGTCTGCTCTGCGCAGTCGACCACCCAGCGGCGCGAACATCCTTATTCAGCGCGGCCCACTCCGCCAGCCGGCCGGTGCGAAGGGCAGCTTTACCAGGGGACGACACGGTTTCCGCATAGACATCGGCCGCATCGACCCCAATGGGAGAGTATGCCGACTTGTCGCGCGCAGTCTGGAATCCCGTCTCGGCTTCGTCGGCCCACAACTGAGAAAGCAGGGGAGCCTCCGACAGCTGCACGGAGTCCCACATGACCGGGGTCAACCGGTCTTCGGGTCGGCCGTCGACGACGTCGAAGTCCGCGGGATCGAAAGTCCGACGAAGAGCACGGTACTTGGCTGCCCGGTTGCCGAACAGGCGTCGATAGCGGACAACAGGTTGACCCTGATATTCGCGATCGAATACAAGCCACACGATGGCGACGCCGGTCTGGATGTCGAATACGTTCGCGTCGCCGCCGCCGAAGTCATTGGCACCATCTGCGCCACGAGTGTCCCCGCCCAGATCCAGGATCCACATTTCGCGGGCACCTGCCGCCGCGATCGACCGGAGACCACGGAGAGAGCGTCCTTGGATCCACGTCCGGTTCGTGACGAACGCGATGATGCCATCAGCGGTCTTCGCGTCGATGGTCGGTGACTGTGCTCCGGAGGTGCGGATCGCGGGCGGCTGGAGAAGCCACATGGACCACAACCAGAACGCGACAAAGAGATCCCGCGCACTCTTCAGGTCTTGGCGGTGGTCGAGAGGCGTGGCAGCGACGAGAGTTTCCCAGAGCTTGACGGCGAACGGCTCGAGTGCTGCTGCCTTCGGGAGGCGTTCGTAAGGAGGGTTGCCCAGGACGATCAGAACCTCATCGGAGGTCTTGACGTCGTCCGCTCGACTCCGTTCTTTCAGCAGCTCACTCGCTGCAACTCCGAAGTCAGAGTCGAAGAGCATTCCGGTCTCCGGTGCGGCCAGCGTGTCCGTGAGATAGATGGGCAGCTTCTCGTCCGCGGGGGCCCCGTAGGACTCGAGCAAGGTTTCCATTCGCTGATGCGCGATCGTGTAGGGGCCGGGCAGGATCTCGAATGCGGCGACTCTCTTTGTGACGAGATCATGGATGACAGCATCGGGAGGAAGCCCTTGTGACCGAGCGATGTCGCCAACTGCCTCGGCGAGGCCGAGAAGGAAGGTACCCGTTCCCGTGGCTGGATCGACGAACTTGGCGCCCGGATCGAGCAGCCCATCGTTACGTCCCAGAGTTCCGATCAGAATCGATTCGACCCCTGACACAATCTGCTGGACGACCTCGATCGGGGTGTAGTAGACCCCCGCTGCCTCCCTGCCCTTTGAGTCGTATACGGCGAAGAATGGCTCGTAGGCGTGGACGATCGGATCCGGGACCCGTTGGTATTCCCTTTCCGCAGCAGGCGGCTCGAAGAGTGAAGGCGGGATGAGGTTGATGGTCTGCACGAGACCCTCGAGCACCGGCTCGAGGATCTCGGGTCGCGAATCCGCCGACCAGAGGATTTTCAGGCACTGGTAGAGCAGCGGGTGAACACCTTGCTTCAGACCCACCTGGAGCAGAAGCGAGATCGGCTTTTTTGACTCCAGCCGCCAGAGAAGTGCTCCGAACACTGCGATCTGCACGTAACTGTCGACGAAGCGCGGCCAGTCGAAGGTCTGGCCATTCCGGAAGACCAGGCTCCTGAAGCTGTCACGAAGCTCCAAGAGGTTTGGACCCGCCCCCGCTTCGCCGATCTCGGTAAGTCCGTTGCGGATCGCACGAGCTCTGACCGCGAGGGCGGAGACCGCCGCGCCGACGGACGTGTAATCGACGAGTGTCGACGCGAGAAATCCGGCGAAGAGATCTTGGAACCGTTGCGTGTCCGACTCATCCAGTGCCGTCGGCAGCGCAGTCGCCTCGAAGCTCTCCGGAGAGCCAGCCGTTACCGATGTCACTAGGCGACCATCTTGGTAGTGCTGCCATTGCCACCCGTTGGTCAGGATGAGGTTGCTCAGCCCGTCGACAAACCGCCCCTTCTGCTCCAGATCGTGTCCGCTCAGTGCATCAAGGCGCTTGTGTGGTGACTTCAACTCGATCCAGCCCAGCAGTTCGCCCGCCTTGCTCACCCGCCAGTCCGGGATGCCGATCGACTCGGCGTCCGCTTGCGAGACGAACGAAACGGTCGGCTCGCCCAGGAACAGAGCTGTCTGTTCTAACAGTGCGTGGAACCCGGGATAGAGCGAAGACTCCGGCTTGGCGCCGGGGGTCGCGAGGATCTGGCGAGCGCTCGAGAAGTACGTCTCGATCATCGAACGGACATCCATGGCGATTCCGTTCCTCCGATCGTCTGTGCTTTCGAGCGTGATGCATTAAACAATCACGTTTCTAGCATCTCGCAACCATCCGACACGGCCGATAGGCATGACGCATGCCCGCCGCCTTCGACGCCGCTCGCCTGCTGGGCGAGCGAGTGCTGGCGGAACGGCAGCGCGTGGGCATCACGCAAATGGATGCCGCGAACCTCGCCGGCATCAACGTCGCCCACTACGGCCGCATCGAGCGGGGGATGGGCAACCCCAACCTGGAGACGCTCGTGCGCCTCGCCGGGGTGCTCGGCGTTGATCCGGGCGAGTTCCTGCGCGGGATGACCGTCGACCAGCTGCCGCCCTCGCGGGTCAGCTACGCCGCCGCCGACTATGTGCGGGAGCGCGAGCGACGGTCGAAGGCGTAGTCAGAAGCACACCCGCCAGAGGTACTCGTCGCCGCTCGGCCGCAGCCAGCGCACCAGGAGGGTCGCATTCAGCTCCAAGTGCTCGCCGCGTATCTGCAGCTCGATCGCCTGGGTCGGTTCGAGGGCGCCGGGCATCACGGGCGACATCACACCCGAGTCGACCAGGGCCACCGTCACACCGCGCAGGCGCTCCGCGCCGATGTTGACCAGGCGGTAGGCAGGCGCGCGGCTCCGATCGAAGAGGAACGGCACACGGTAGGGCTCCACATCCCGAAAGCTAGGAGCGGCATCCGACCGCGGCGCGAGGTCTGTGGAGGCCACCGCACCGCCCGTCCGGGGGAGGGGCCTCAGTCGTCGGCGCCGCCGTTGCACACGGCGTCGTCGGGCATCGTCTGCTTCCGGTGCAGGATCGACTTCGTCGCCTGGCGGGTCAGGTCCTTGTCGGGCAGAACGTCCTTCACATGGGGCACGCGCTCGAGGAGGGCCGTCAGGATGTTCGGCTCGGTCACGATGCCGTAGCCGGTGCCGAGCGCCATGTCGTAGCTCGCCGATCTGCACAGCGCGAACGGCGACCCGAGCGCGGAGCCGATCCCGATGCCGACGGTGACGATGAACGACGCGAAGACACCGGCGCCGAAGTAGGGGGCGCCGATCCCGGTCATCATCGTCACCTTGAACCCGAGGTTGAACACCGCGCCGCCGAGGGCGATGCCGCTGATCGAGTCCATGATGCTGTGCACGACCTTGAGGTCCTGCGATGTGTCGGAGTTCACCGCCTGGCCGTTGATCGACATCGACAGGGGCGCACCGAGGTGCCATTCGCCCGCGCCGGTGATGGTCGCATCCGTGCCGACGAGGCCCGCGTCGACGGTGACCGCGGTCGTGAACTTGGCGAACACCGGCACCCCGCCGATGAGCGTCTGCACCGGGATCTCGAAGGGCAGCTTGAACTCCTTCTTGATCGTGCTGCCGCCCTTGTTCTGCGATCCGGCCTGGAGGTCGACCCGCACGCCCTGGATGCCGGAGACCCGTCCGGTCGCACCTCCTGCGATCGAGTTCGCGATCACGGTGCCGAGGTTGATGTGCAGCGCGTCGAACAGCAGGGTCGCGGTGCCGAACACCTTGAGTCCGGCTGCCTCGGTCTCGACCGAGAAGTGGAGGCCGTCGCGTGCTGTCCCGCCGGAGAGCTTCCAGTCCTCGGTCTCATGCGAGAACTCCTTCGCGGGCACGGGCAGCGGCTTGTCGGCGAGCGGATCCGCGGGATCGGGCCGGTCGGCGCGGCGCACGTACGCGGTCGGGGCGATGCTGCCGTCCGCCCGCGGTTTCGCGTCCTGCACCGTGCCGCCGTCGAAGCCCTGCACCTGCAGCTGGTCGGGCTTGACGTCCTGGTCGAAGCGCACCTCGCCGTTCTTCACGAGGTCGGTCAGTGCGATCGGGGCGAGCACCACGTCGGTCTTGTCGCCGTGCCGGGTGATCTGCACGACGCGACCGGTCGCGTAGCCGGTGGCGAGCAGGATCTTGTCGACGGCCAGCTTGTCCATGCCGGGGGCGTTGCCGTCGAGAGTCCAGGTGGTGCCGTCGGAGCTCGCGCCCCACACGGCGTTGCGTCCGCCGCCGACGGTGACCACGTCATCCTGCAGCTGCAGCGTGCGGCCGTCCGGCTTGGCGGGCGCACCGAACCGCGCGTGCTCCGGGGCTCCGTCGGGCGGCGCGGTTCGAGAGGAGGCCGGTGCGCACGCGGACAGCGCGCTCAGGACGAGCGCGGCGCTGACGGCCAGCGCGACGAGGGGACGCCGTGGCATGGCGCGACGCTATCCATCGCCCGTAATGCCGGCGTAACGACGGGGCGCGACTCAGGCCGAGTGGCGGTCCCGCGGGGGGTGATCCGCCGCCCGCGATGGCAACGGCAGGCGCTTCGGCAAGCGGCGCAGCGCATCCGGCACCCCGACCCGTCGAGGCCGGGACGCGCGCAGTATGACGGCGAGCTCCTCCGGGAAGGTGGCCGGCGCAGGGCCGAACGCCGACCGCGCCGACTGCACGACCTTGCGGCCGAGCAGGTGGTTGCCCGTGCCGCCGACGACGGCGCCGATGCCGAACGGCAGTGCCCGTCCGACGAGGGTGCCGCCCTGCGTCACCGCGAACCGCCGCAGGAATGCGTGGCGGATCTTCTCGCCGATCCGGTCGACGGCCACCCGCGGCAACTGCTTGCCGACCAGTTCCCCCCAGAACCGGGTGCGGTTCTCACCGCCGGCGGCCTGGCCGGCGAGCTGGCGGACCAGATCCTGGCCCCCGGTGCCGAGCATCATCGCCATGACGAGGGTGCGGGCGCGCTCGGGGTCGGTGATCGCGATGCCGTGCACCTCGGTCACCGACTGCGCGAACAGAGCGCTCGCCTCGAGGAAGCCGAGCGTCTCGGCGCCGGAGATCGCAAGCGATGCGGCGGTGCCGACCGCGGGGATCGCCGCGGTGGCGCCGACGGCCGCGCCACCGCCGGTCACTGCGGCGAGGTAACGCCGCTCGAGCGAGGTGATGAGCTCCGCGGGGGATGCCGCGGGCCGCCGCGCCCGGATCGAGCGGATGTGCGCCAGCACGACCGGTCGCTGCAGCGCGAGCACCCGGTCGAGCGCCTGCACCACTCGCGGGTGCAGCGTGATCGGCTCGAGGTCGCCGGGGTCGGGCTCAGGCACCCTTCACAAGGTAGTCGGCGTTGTACCGGTCGATGACCTCCTGGATGGGAGCGTCCAGCTTCAGCTCGCCGCGGTCGAGGTAGAGGCCGCGCCGGCAGAAGCGCAGCAGGTCCTTCTCGTTGTGGGAGACGAAGAACAGCGTGCGCCCGCCGACGAGCATCTCGTCGATGCGGCGGTAGCACTTCTCGCGGAACGCCTTGTCGCCGACCGCCAGGACCTCGTCGACCAGCAGGATGGGCTCCTCGAGCCGCGCGATGACCGAGAACGCGATCCGCACCTTCATGCCGCTCGACAGGTGCTTGTACGGGGTGTCGGCGAAGTCGGCGATCTCGGCGAAGTCGATGATCTCGTCGAACGCCGCGTCGATCTCGCGTTTCGACATCCCGTGCAGTCCCGCGGTCAGGTAGACGTTGTCGCGCACGCTGAGGTCGTTGACGAAGCCGCCCGTGATCTCGATGAGCGGTGCCACGCCGCCCTCGACCTCGATGCGGCCCTCGTCGGGCAGCATCACCCGCGCGACGAGCTTGAGCAGCGTCGACTTGCCCTGACCGTTGCGGCCGACCACGCCGATCGCCTCGCCCGGCGCCACCTCGAACGACACGTGCCGCATGGCCCAGAACTCACCCGGTTTCGCGCGCCGTGACCGGTCGGCGAACAGGTCCTTGAAGCTGCGCCGACCGCTCCGGTTGCGTTTGAACCGGATGCCGATGTCGTCGACGCGGATGGTGCCCTCCGCGGGGTACGGGCTCGCCATCAGATCTCCTTGAGCACCGTGCGGATGCTGCCGCGGAACACGAACACCCCGACGACGAGCAGCACGATCGCGACGAGGGCGCTCGCGCCGACCGAGAACCAGTCGAGATCCTGCGGGAAGAACGCGCTGCGATACAGGCCCATGATCCCGCTCAGCGGGTTGAAGGCGGCGACCGTCTTGATCGCGCCGAGGTGGTCGAGCTGATCGAAGCTGTAGACGATGGGCGTCGCGTAGAACAGCAGGCGCAGGACGAGCCGGATGGCGCGCTCCAGGTCGCGGAAGAACACGACGAGGGGCGCCACGATGAGTCCGATCCCCATCAGCAGGGCCGCCTGCAGGACGACCGCGAGCAGCCAGAGCACCGTCTGCCAGTGGAACGCCGCGCCGAACACGACGGCGAACAGGATCAGCACCGGGATGCTGATGACGAACTCGATGCCCTTGGACAGCACCATGCGCGCCACCCAGATCGTGCGCGGGATGGTGGTCGAGCGCAGCAGCTTCGCCTCGCGGGTGAACGCCTTGGTGCAGTCGGTCACCGCGTTGCTGAACCACATCCAGGGCAGCAGGCCGGAGACGAGGAAGACGATGTACGGCTCCTCGCCGAGCGTCCCCTGCCGGCGGAAGACGAGCACGAACACGAAGTAGTAGATGCAGGCCATGAGTAGCGGGTCGATGATCGACCACAGGTACCCGAGGAACGACGTCGTGTACCGCACGCGCAGGTCGCGCACGGTCAGCAGCCACAGCGAGCGCCAGTAGCGCTCGGCCGCGGAACGCCGCTGCGCCGGGGAGGGCGCGGCGGTCGTCGTGGTCACGCGATCACCCTATCCAGCGGGCGCGTGGTGCCCGCTGAAGGAGTCGTGAGTCAGACGAAGAGGTTCGCGCGCTCCAGGTCCTCGGCGAAGTCGATCTCGACGGCGTAGAGGTCGGAGATGTCGACCGGCTGGAACTTCAGACGGTCCTGGGCGATGGCGAGCTCGATCCCGCGCTCGAAGTAGTCCTGGGCGCCGACCCGGTGCAGGTGACGCAGCAGCGCCGCCTTGTCGCGGCTCGACACGTAGTTGATGCCGACCGCCTCGCCGAGGCCGCCCTCGACGGTCTTCGAGAGCTCCCGGATCGACCCGGCGGCATCCACCGTGTACTTGACCTCCTCATCGGAGACCTTCGCGGTGTTGACCGTCACGAAGCTCTCGTCGCGCGCGACCAGGTCGCCGGCGCGCACGAGCACCTCGGGATCGAACACGACGTCGCCGTTCATCCAGAGCACGCCGCCGTCCTTGGAGGCGGTGAGGGCACGCAGCAGCGACTTCGACGTGTTGGTCTCGTCGTACTGCTCGTTGTAGACGAAGTCGTCGTCGGGGAAGGCCTCGACGATGTGCTCGTACTTGTAGCCCACGACGACCGTGATCCTGGCGTCGCGGCCGAAGGCCTGACGGATGTTGTCGTGCTGCTGCTGCATGATCGTGCGGCCGTCGTTCAGCTCGGTGAGCGGCTTGGGCAGGGAGCGGCCCAGACGGCTGCCCATTCCGGCGGCCAGGATGACGATCTGCGTGGTCATGATGGGGTCTCTCCTCGGAGGTGATCTCATGGAAACGCCGCCCGGACGGAGTGCGTCGGAACGGCGATGACACCCCGATGTGCCGTGATGAGTTTACCTTCCGGTCGATAACGAACCCCTGGACGTTGCCTAAGCGTTCCCGTTTTGTAATACGGCAAACCCCCACCCGACGGGTCCTCACCTGCCGGATAGGGTGGACCCGTGGATGCCCAGCCCGACGAGCCGACACCGGCCTCGCCGGGCCGGACGGGGCGTGCATCGACCGCCCGCAGCGGCTCCGCCGGTCGCCGTCCGCCGACCGCGAAGACCGCCCCCGCCGCGTCCTCGTCGGACACGGTCCCGTCGGCCAAAGCCTCGGGCAGGTCGGGCAAGCCGGGCAAGGCCTCGTCGGGGCGCACCCCCGTTCGCGCCGCGTCCTCGCCGGCGGCCGGGTCGTCGCGGTCGACCGCGCGATCCGGAACGATCGGCCGCGCCGCCGCCGCGACCGTGGTGACCGAGGAGCCCGGCACCGAGGAGCGGACCGAGCTCGCCCCTGTCGCCGACCTCTCTCTCGCGACCGAGGCGGACAGCGCATCAGCCGAGCCGGAGCTCGCGCCGCGATCGGAGCCTGCGCCCGAGCCGGAGCTCGAGGCGATGCCGGTGTTCGAGCCGGAGCCCGCGCCGCGCGCGGCCCCGACCCTCGCCCCGCTCGGCGAGCCTGCCGGTGACCTCGCCCTGGCGATCCGCGGGCTGACCAAGCACTTCGGCTCCGTGACCGCCGTCGACGGGGTCGACCTCGACGTGCCGCGCGGCTGCTTCTACGGTTTCGTCGGCCCGAACGGCGCCGGCAAGACGACGACCCTCGCGATGGTGACGGGCCTGCTGCGCCCCGACTCGGGCACCGTGCTCATCGACGGCGCCGACGTGTGGACCGACCCCGCGACCGCGAAGAGCTCGCTCGGCGTGCTCCCCGATCGCCTCCGCCTCTTCGACCGTCTCACGGGCACCGAGTTCCTGCACCACGCGGGTGCGCTGCACGGCCTCGACCGCGCGACCGTCGCTCGCCGCGCGGCGGACCTCGTGCAGGCCTTCGGACTGGAGTCGGCATCCCGGCGCTTCGTCTCCGACTTCTCCGCCGGCATGGTCAAGAAGATCGCGATCGCGGCGGCGATGATCCACAGCCCCCGCTTGCTGGTGCTCGACGAGCCGTTCGAGTCCGTCGACCCGGTGTCGGCGCAGCTCGTGATCGACGTGCTCAAGAAGTTCGCCCAGGTCGGCGGCACGGTCCTGCTCTCCAGCCACAGCATGGATCTCATCGAGCGCGTCTGCGACAACGTCGCGATCATCGCCGAGGGGCGACTGCTCGCCGCCGGCCCGATGTCCGAGGTGCTCGACGGCACCACACTCGAGGACCGGTTCGTCGAACTCGCCGGCGGGGCGACCGCGGTGGAGGGCATGGAGTGGTTGCAGAGCTTCTCCGACTGAGACTGCGGCTCGTCGCGAACCTGTTCCGGGGCGCTCGCCGCGACGTGGCGGTGCGGGTCGTGGGCCTGCTCGTCGCGATCCTGGTGGTGGCGCTCGCGTTCGCCGGCATCCGGATGCTGCAGGGCAGCGGCCCGCAGTTCATGGCCCGCTCCATCATCGGGCTCGGCGCGGTCGGCTCGCTGGCGGCGCTGCTCGTGCCGATCATCCTGGCGCGCCGAGAGCTCATGCCCGCGCGCGGCTTCATCGGGTATCGGATGCCGCGCGCCGTGCTCATCCCCGTGCTCGCGGCGTTCACGCTCATCGGTCCCGCCGTGCTCGTGATCGCGGTCGTGCTCGCCCCGCTCGGCGTCTGGCGGGGTGCGGATGCCGCGCTCACCCTCGGCTGCGCCGTGCTGCTGGTGGTGCAGACGCTTCTCAGCCTGCGGATCGGCGCGGCGATCGGCGCCGCACTGCGCTCGCGCCGGCGGCTGGGCCGCTGGGTGCGCGCCGTGGCCGTCGTGCTCATGGTGGCGGCGATCGTGCCCGCCGTCGCGGTGATCCTGACGCGCGCGTTCCTGCTGGTGCCGGACCGGATCGCGCCCGGGGTGCGGATCGCGCTGAGCGTCATCCGTCCCATCGACTCGTCGCCCGCGATCGACGCGATGGCCGGCTCACCCTTCGGGGCGCTCTGGGCGGCGCCCTCGTACCGCCTGCTCGGGCAGGGCGACCGGGTCGGCAGTGCGATCCTGATCGGGGTCGGCACGATCGTCGTGCTGGCCGCGGTGTGGTCGCTCGTCGTCGTGCTCCAGCAGCGCGCGACCTGGCCGCAGCGGCGGGTCGCGGTGGCCCGCCATGCGCCCGGGTGGTTCGGCCGCACGCCGTCGACCCCCGCCGGCGCGATCACGGCGCGCAGCTTCACGTACTGGGCCCGCGACCCGCGCTACCGCACGGTCGTCGCGACGCTGCCCGCCATCCCGATCCTCATGCTCCTCGCGATGTGGGTCGGCGGTGTGCCCTTCCCGGCGGGCGTGCTCGTGCCGCTGCCCGTGATGGTCATCGTGCTGGCCTGGTCGACGTCGCACAACGACGTCGCGTACGACCACACGGCGCTCTGGCAGCACCTCGCCGCCAGCACGCGCGGCGTGCACGACCGGATCGGCCGGATGTGGCCCCCGCTCGTCCTCGGGGCCCTGCTCGTGCTCGTCGGCGCGCCGCTCACCGCCTGGGGGCACGGAGACTGGACGATCCTGCCCGCCGTGGTCGGGGTGAATCTCGCGCTGCTGCTCGGCAGTGTCGGCGTCGGCAGCGGGGTGTCGGCGCAGCTGCCGTACGCGGCGCCGCGGCCCGGTGACGGGGCGTTCCGTCATCCCCAGACGGCGGATGGCGCGGGCGGGGCGGCGCAGGCGCTGTCGCTGCTGCTCGTCCTGGTGACGGCGCTGCCCGCGTTCGCGGCCGCGGGGCTGTGGCTCGCGGGCGTGCCCGGCGCGTGGAACTGGGTGTCGCTGCTCGCGGGCGTCGTGTTCGGGGGGGCGACGCTGGCGCTCGGCATCCGGGGCGGGGGGCGCGGTTTCGACCGACGCGGGCCGGAACTCCTCGCCTTCACCATGCGAAACTAGGGCGCATGAGCGACCCGCAGTCCCCGGACACCGCCGGCGGCGGCACCGATGTGCTCGACCGCGAGCTCGAGGAGCTCCTGAACGACGAGCTCACCGAGGACGGCGACCACGACCGCTTCGCCCACTACGTGCAGAAGGAGAAGATCGTGGAGTCGGCGGTCACCGGCAAGCCGGTGCGCGCCCTCTGCGGCAAGGTGTGGGTGCCGGGCCGCGATCCCGAGAAGTTCCCGGTCTGCCCCGACTGCAAGGCGATCTACGAGCGCATGAAGTAACCCGCGCCGCCTCCCGCGCCCAGCGTCTCGCCCGCCCCGCGTCTCGCGCCGCCCGCGCGGCGTCTCCCCCTAATTGGTCCTCCTCAGGCTGAGCACACTCCCGATTGCGCACACTCAACCCTGAGCGGGCGTCAGAGGCGGCCGAGACGACGTCATCATCGCCGGATGACGCGATGGCCGGCCGAGACCTTCCGGGTCCGCGACGCACTCGAGCTCGGGCTCGGCCGTGAGCTCCTGCGATCGGAGCAGCTGACCTCACCGTTTCACGGCGTCCGCGTCGTCGGCCGCGTCGACGGCCACGATGCGCTGTGCCGCGCGTACGCAACGAAGATGGCCACTCGCGCCGCATTCTCGTCGACCACGGCGGCACGGTTGTGGGGCATCCCGCTGCCGTGGATCGGCGACCAGCGCCTGCACATATCGTCGCCGCTCGAGCGCCCTCAGGCGCGCGGTCGCGGAGTCGTCGGACATCGCCACGACCCCGACCTCGTATCCATCACGCAGTGCGCCGGCTTGCGAGTGCTTTCTCCCGCCGACACCTGGTGTTCGCTCGCGGGGGTGCTGTCGACGCCGGACCTCGTGGCCGCAGCCGACTTCCTGATCACCGGGCTGCCCAACAGGGACGTGCGGCCGCTGGCCACCCGGCCCGATCTCATCGCGGCGGTGGATCGGCGTCGGCATGTGCCCGGGGTGACCGACCTGCGGCGTGCCCTGAGCCTCGCACGCGCCGGCGCGTGGTCGCGCCCGGAGTCGTTGCTCCGCGTAGTCGCGGGCTGCGCCGGGCTCCCGGAACCCGAGCTCAACGCCGAGCTCCGCGGCGTGCTCATCGACCTCTTCTGGCCGGAGTTCGGCGTGGGTGCCGAGTACGATGGCGATCATCACCGCGAACGGACGCAGCATCGGGCCGATGTGCATCGCCACGAGCGGATCGCCGACCACGGCGTGGTGCTGGCCCACGTCACCGCGGACGACCTCTTCGACCGCACGCGGGAGACCGTCGCGCGCATCGGCCAGCGGCTGCGCGGGAGGGGATGGCTGGATCGCTCGATGGTCCGGCTCGAACGCATCCCGGTGTTGCGGCGTTGAGCCGTTCATTGTGCGCGATCGGGGGCGTGACGGCGCTCACGCAGACCAATTGGGGTCGATGAGGGGAGCGACGCGCGCGCGACGGGCGCGACGGGCGCGAAGCGCGGGTCAGAGGTAGCGGGTGGGGAGCGCGGGCTCGCCGCGGGCGAGGGAGAGCGCCTCGACGGGAAGCTCCGCGATCGCGGCCGCGTGGTGGGCGCGCGCGCGGAGCACGCCGTCGTGGCCGAGGCGGGTCGCATCCGCCTCGCCCCCGCGCACGAGGTCGACGAGCAGCGGGCGTCCCGCTGCGGCGTCGATCGGCGGGTCCTCGACGTAGATGTCCTCCCCGGTCGCGGCGCCGTCGTGCAGCGCGCGCACCGGCTGCTTGCGACCGCCGACGGTCGCCTTGCCCTCGGAGGTCTTGCCCACCTGCAGCCACCCGCCGTCGTCGCCGAGGTGCGCGACGAGCTTGTAGACCATCCCCGCGGCGGGCGCCCCCGAGCCGGTCACGAGCGACGTGCCCACGCCGTAGCTGTCCACGGCGGCCGAGCGCAGCCCCGCGATCGCGTGCTCGTCGAGGTCGTTGGTGACCACGATCCGGGTGTTCGTCGCACCGAGGCGGTCGAGCTGGGCGCGCACCTGGTCGACGATGATGCCGAGGTCGCCGGAGTCGATGCGCACCGCACCGAGCTGCGTGCCGGCGGCGGCGACCGCGTTCTCGACGCCGGTCGGGATGTCATAGGTGTCGACGAGGAGCGTCGTGCCCGCTCCCATGGCGGCGACCTGCGCCCGGAAGGCGTCCCGCTCGTTCTCGTACAGGAGCGTGAACGCGTGCGCTGCGGTCCCCATCGTCGGGATGCCCCACTCGCGTCCGGCCTCGAGGTTGGAGGTGGCCGCGAACCCGGCGATGTACGCGGCGCGCGCGGCGGCGATCGCTGACCGCTCGCCGGTGCGCCGCGATCCCATCTCGGACAGCGGCCGCCCCTCGGCCGCCTGCACCATGCGCGCCGCCGCGGAGGCGACGGCCGAGTCGTAGTTGAACACCGACAGCGCGAGCGTCTCGAGTACGACCGCCTCGGCGAAACCGCCCTCGACGACGAGGATCGGCGATCCGGGGAAGTAGAGCTCGCCCTCCGCGTAGCCGCGCACGTCGCCCGAGAAGCGGTAGCCCTCGAGCCAGTCGAGCGTGTCGTCGTGCACGACCCGTTCGCGCTTCAGGAACGCGAGGTCGTCGCCTGAGAACCGGAACTCCTGCAGCAGCTCGAGGAACCGGCCCGTGCCGGCGACGACGCCATAGCGCCGGCCGGTCGGAAGCCGGCGCGCGAAGAGTTCGAAGACGCTGCGCTCGTGACCCCGCCCGTCGCGCAGTGCCGCGTCGATCATCGTCAGCTCGTACCGGTCCGTCAGCAGGGAGCTGGTCACGCGATCGAGCCTAGTGACGCTCTGGATATGCGGCCGTCGGCCGCTGCCCGACCCGCTCAGTAGGCTGATGACGTGGCCGGCATCGACGCACCGATCGGGGTGTTCGACTCCGGGGTCGGCGGGCTGACCGTCGCGCGCGCGGTCATCGATCAGCTGCCGCACGAGTCGATCCTCTACGTCGGCGACACCGCGCACTCGCCCTACGGCCCCAAGTCCATCGCCGAGGTGCGCGCGTACGCACTCGCCGTGCTCGACGACCTCGTCGATCGCGGGGTGAAGGCGCTCGTCATCGCCTGCAACACCGCGAGCGCGGCCATGCTGCACGACGCCCGCGAGCGCTACGAGGCCGCCGCCGGCATCCCGGTCGTCGAGGTCATTCGGCCGGCCGTGCGGGCCGCGGTCCGCGCCACCCGCAACGGCCGGGTCGGCGTGATCGGCACCGACGGCACGATCCAGAGCCGCGCCTACGAGGACGCGTTCGCCGCGGCCCCCGGCCTCGAGCTGTTCGAGCAGGCGTGCCCGCGCTTCGTCGAATTCGTGGAGGCGGGCGTGACGAGCGGTCCCGAGCTGTTCGCCGTCGCCGAGGAGTACCTCGCGCCGCTGCGCGACGCCGGCGTCGACACCCTGGTGCTCGGCTGCACCCACTACCCGCTCATGTCGGCGGCCATCCAGTATGTGATGGGTGCCGATGTGCGCCTCGTGTCGAGCGCCGACGAGACCGCGGCCGACGTCTACCGCGAGCTGGTGACCCACGGGATCGCGCGCTCGGCCGGCGAGGCGCAGCACCGCTTCGAGTCCACGGGCTCCGATGAGGCCGGGTTCAAGCGTCTCGCCGCGCGCTTCCTCGGCCCCGAGGTGCGCCACGTCGAGACGTTCGAGACCGGCGCCATCGTCATCCCGCAGCCCTGAACCCGACCCCGAGGAGCCCCCCCATGACCCGAGCCGACGGCCGCACCGCCGACCAGCTTCGCCCCGTGACCATCGAGCGGGGCTGGAGCGAGCAGGCCGAGGGCAGCGCCCTCATCTCGTTCGGCCGCACGCGCGTGCTGTGCACTGCGAGCTTCACGAACGGCGTGCCGCGCTGGCTCATGGGCAAGGGCACCGGCTGGGTCACCGCGGAGTACGCGATGCTGCCCCGTTCGACGAACGACCGCATGGACCGCGAGTCGGTCAAGGGCCGGGTCGGCGGCCGCACCCACGAGATCTCCCGCCTCATCGGGCGCAGCCTGCGCGGCATCATCGACACCAAGGCGCTCGGCGAGAACACCCTCGTGATCGACTGCGACGTGCTGCAGGCGGATGGCGGCACCCGCACCGCCGCGATCACCGGCGCGTACGTGGCGCTCCACGACGCCGTCGAGTGGGGCCGGGAGCGCGGGTTCATCGGCAAGAAGGCGCTCGCCCTCCGGGATTCCGTGAGCGCCGTGAGCGTCGGCATCATCGACGGCGAGCCGCGGCTCGACCTCCCCTACGAGGAGGACGTGCGCGCCGAGACCGACATGAACGTCGTCGTCACCGGCTCGGGCGCCTTCATCGAGGTGCAGGGCACCGCCGAGCACGCGCCGTTCGACCGCACCGAGCTGAACGCGCTGCTCGACCTGGCGGTGTCGGGAACGGCCGAGCTCGCGCGCATCCAGCGGACCGCCCTGGGCCTTCCGTGACCACCTTCGTGCTCGCCACGCACAACGCGGGCAAGCTCGCCGAGCTCCGGCGCATCCTGGGCGACCGGCTCGGGCCGCACGAGCTGGTCGGGTACGACGGGCCGGCGCCGGTCGAGGACGGCGACACGTTCGAGGCGAACGCGCTCATCAAGGCCCGCGCCGCCGCGGCGTTCACCGGGCTGCCGGCGCTGGCCGACGATTCGGGGATCGCCGTCGACGCGCTGGGCGGCGCCCCGGGCATCTTCTCCGCCCGCTACTCGCAGCTCGCCGGCGGCGAGAAGAGCGACGCCGCTAACAACGCGCACCTGCTCGCGAGCCTCGAGGGCGTCAGCGACCGCACCGCACGCTTCGTCTGCGTCGCCGCGCTCGCGGACGGCGGGTTCGAGCACCTCGAACGCGGCGAGTGGCCGGGCCGGGTGCTGACCGCGCCCGTGGGTGAGAACGGGCACGGCTACGACCCGGTCTTCGCCGGCGAGGGCGAGCAGCGCAGCTCCGCCCAGATGACGATGGCCGAGAAGAACGCCGTGAGCCACCGGGCGCGCGCGTTCGGGCAGCTCGTCGAGTTCCTGCGCCGCCGGTACGGGTGACCGCGTCCGGCGCTGTGCGACCGGCCCGGCTCGTCACCCTGCTGGGGCCGGCGATGGTCGCCGGGGTCGCGTACCTCGATCCGGGCAATGTCGCGAGCAACGTGACGGCCGGCGCCCGCTTCGGCTACCTGCTCGTGTGGGTGGTCGTGGTCGCGAACGCGACGGCGTGGCTCGTGCAGTACCTGTCGGCCAAGCTCGGGCTGTCGACGGGGCGGAGCCTGCCGGGGCTGCTGGGGGAGCGGATGCGGCATCCGGTCGCCCGGGTCGCCTTCTGGGTGCAGGCGGAGCTCGTCGCCATGGCGACCGACATCGCCGAGGTGCTCGGCGGAGCGATCGCCCTCCAGCTGCTGTTCGGCCTGCCGCTCGTGCTCGGTGGGGTGATCACGGGCGTGGTGTCGATGGTGCTGCTCGCGCTGCACGATCGCCGCGGGTCGACGACGTTCGAGCGGGTCGTCACCGGGATGGTCGTCGTCATCGCGGTCGGCTTCTGCGCCGGCATCGTCGCGGCGCCGATCGACGGTGCGCAGGCGACCGCGGGGCTGCTCCCGCACTTCGAGGGCACGGGTTCGGTGCTGCTCGCCGCGTCGATCGTCGGTGCCACGGTCATGCCGCACGCGATCTACGCGCACTCCGCACTGACGCGCGACCGGTTCGGCCTGGTGCCGCCCGCGCAGCGTCGACGGGTGCTCGTCGCCACGCGCATCGATGTCAGCATCGCGCTCGCCGTCGCCGGAACCGTGAACGTCGTCATCCTGCTGCTGTCGGCGTCGACGCTGCGGGGCGTCGAGGGCACCAGCACCATCCCCGGCGCCTGGCAGGCGATCGGCGACGCGCTCGGACCGGTCGTGGCGACCCTGTTCGCGGTGGGGCTGCTGGCATCCGGGCTCGCGTCGACGTCGGTCGGCGCCTACGCGGGCGCCGAGATCATGGCGGGCCTGTTGCGGCGCCGGATCCCGTTGCTGCTGCGCCGGGGGATCACGCTCCTGCCGGCGCTCCTTCTGCTGGTGCTCGGCGTCGACCCCACCCTCGCGCTCGTGCTGAGTCAGGTCGCGTTGTCGTTCGGCATCCCGTTCGCACTCGTGCCGCTGGTCTGGCTCACGGCGCAGCGCGGGCTGCTCGGCGAGAACGCCAACCGCTGGTGGACGACCGCGCTCGCGGGCGTGGCCGCCGTGCTGCTCGTGGGGCTGAACGTCGCGCTGCTCGCGCTGACGATCGCCGGTTAGCGGGGGCCGGCCTCGTCGCGACGACGCCGCTCCCACACCGACGCGTCGAGCCTCGCCTGCGTCTCGTCGAGGGGCTTGACGCCGGCGCGGCGGGCGCGGCGGGCGGCGATCCCCGACCGGATGGCGTGGTACGTCGTCGGCACGATCGCGATCAGCGCGGCGCAGACCAGGATCACGTCGATGTAGTTGGTGACGAAGTCGCGCAGCGGCGGGATGTAGTTCAGCAGATACCCGAGCACCGTCAGCCCTGCGCCCCAGAGCACCGCCCCGATCGCGTTGTAGAGCGAGTAGCGCCGCCACGGCATGTGGCCGACGCCCGCGGCGACCGGCGCGAAGGTGCGCACGATCGGCACGAACCGGGCGACGATCACCGCGACCCCGCCGAAGCGCTCGAAGAACGCGTTGGTGCGTTCGACGTTCTTGCGGCTGAAGAGACCGCTCTCCTTGCGCTCGAAGATGGGCGGGCCCGCCTTGCGCCCGATGAGATAGCCGAGTTCGCCGCCGAGGAACGCCGCGACGACGATGAGCAGCGCCACGATCGCGATGTTGAACGGCATGACCTTGTGGGCGCCCGGAAAGCTCAGCACGCCCGAGATCACGAGCAGGGTGTCGCCCGGGAGGATGAACCCGACCAGCAGGCCGGTCTCGGCGAACACGAACCCGCAGACGATGACCAGCGCCCACGGGCCGACCGTCGTGAGCAGATGGCTCGGATCGAGCCACGGGATCAGGGCCGAGGGCAGGTGCGCGACGGTCGAGAGCATTCCGCCCACAGTAGTCCCTGGGAGCTCGCTAAAGACCCGGCACGGACGGGCGCCCCGTGCGCGCCGTCGCGATCGCGTCGGCCGACCGGAGCAGCGCGAGGTGCGACAGGGCCTGGGGAGTGTTGCCGGTCTGCGCGCCGCTCGTCACGTCGTACTGCTCCGAGAGCAGGCCGACGTCGTTGCGCAGCGCGACCAGCCGGTCCATGAGCGCGGTCGCCTCGTCGAGCCGCCCGGATGCCGCGTACTGCTGTACGAGCCAGAACGAGCAGGCGAGGAAGGGGTGCTCGTCTCCGGAGACGCCGTCGGTGTCGGCCTCGGTGCGGTACCGGCGCAGCAGCCCGTCGCGCATGAGGTCGTGCTCGATCGCGGCGACCGTGCCCAGCATGCGCGGATGGTCGGCGGCGACGTAGCCGATGGCCGAGAGGGTGAGTAGCGAGGCGTCGACCTCGGTGCTGCCGTAGTACTGCACGTACGCGTTGCGGTCCTTGTCGAAGCCCTGCTCCTCGATCTCGTTGCGCAGGTGGTCCCGCAGCCCGGCCCACTTCTCGGCCGGACCCTCCAGCCCGTGCTCGCGGACCCCCGCGACGCCGCGATCGAATGCGGCCCACATCATGGCGCGCGACTGCGTGAACATCCGCTCGGGCCCGCGCATCTCCCAGATGCCGTGGTCGGGCCGATCGAGAGCCGACTCGAGGTACTCGAGGATCGCCACCTGCAGCGCCCAGGAGAAGCGGTCGTCCTCGATGCCGACCCGGCGGGCGAGATCCAGTGCGAGCATGACCTCGCCGAAGATGTCGCCCTGGAATTGCAGGTAGGCGGCGTTGCCGACCCGCACGGGCGTGGAGCCGCGGTAGCCGGGGAGGGTGCCGACCTCCCACTCCGCCAGGCGGCGCTCGCCCGCGATGCCGTAGACGATCTGCAGATCGCCCGGGTCTCCCGCGATCGCACGCAGCAGCCAGTCGCGCCAGTGATGCACCTCCGCACGGAAGCCGCCGTGCCGCATGAGGGCGTCGAGCGTGAGCGATGCGTCGCGCAGCCAGACGTAGCGGTAGTCCCAATTGCGCTCGCCGCCGACGTTCTCGGGCAGGCTCGTCGTCGCGGCGGCCACGATGCCGCCGGTGTCCTCGTCGGTCAGCGCGCGCAACACGAGCAGCGATCGCTCGACGGCGTCGTGATACTCCGGGATGTCGCGGTCGTCGATCTCGGGATCGGTGCGCCACTCGCGCCACCAGGTCTCGGTGTCGGCGATCTGACCGTCGACGGAGACCGGCCGCGGCGGCTCCCGGTGCGAGGGGAACCAGGTCATCACGATGTCGACGGTCTCGCCCTCGGCGACGTCGAACTCGCCCGAGTGCATGTGGTCCTCGGGTTCGAGGCGCGGCCCGCGCACGACGACCGAGTCCGGACCGGCGACCGCGACGAGAGCGCGGCTCGCGTGACCCTCCTCATCCTGCTCGTCGACCTTGCGCACCCAGGGCAGCGCGTCGGCGTAGCCGAACCGGATGCGCAGCTCCTGCCGCATCCGGACCGTTCCGGAGACGCCGCGCACCCGCCGGATCACGTCGGGTCGGCGATCCCCCATCGGCATGAGGTCGATCACCTCGACGGTGCCGGTCGGCGTCTCCCACCGGCTCTCGAGGATGAACGTGCCCGCGCGATAACCGCGGCTCGTGCAGGTCTCGGCGCCGACGGGACGCAGGCTCCAGCAGCCGTGGTCGGACGTGCCGAGCAGGGCTCCGAAGGTCGACGACGAGTCGAACCGCGGAAGACAGAGCCAGTCGATGGAGCCGTCACGCCCGACGAGTGCGGCGGTGTGACAGTCGCCGATGAGCGCGTAATCCTCGATTGCAGACGGCACGTCCCCATCGTCCCAGAGCGGTGCTCAGATCGCCGACTCCTCGGGCGATTCCGGCGTGCTCTCAGCGGAGTCCCGGCGGCGCCGCTCGAGCACCCAGGCCCGGATGCCGGCCACGATCGACGCGAGGATCACGACGCCGGCGACCGCGTACGAGATCGGCCGGACCGCGGGGGTCGACGCCGCGAAGTACCCGATCACCGTGATGAGCACACCCCAGCTCACGGCTCCGACGGCGTTGGCGGTCAGGAAGCGCCAGTACGCCATCCCGCCGATGCCCGCCACCGGCGGCACGAAGACCCGACCCCAGGGGATGTACCGGCCGATCACGACGGACCACCAGCCGAACAGCTGGTAGAACCGTTCGGTCTTCGCGACGGCGACGCGCGTCCAGCGCCCCTTCCGCCGCGTCAGGTACGGACGGCCGAGGTGGCGCCCGAGCACGAATCCCACCTGGTCGCCCAGCACCGCGGCGATACCGACCCCGACGGCGAGGATCCAGATCGAGATGCGATCCGGCAGCAGTCCGGCGACGATCCCGGCCGCGAAGAGCAGCGAGTCGCCGGTGAGGAACGGCAGCACGATCCCGACGAAGAGTGCCGTGCCGGCGAACACCAGGCCCCAGACCGCCGCATAGAACAGGATCGGTCCGGCCTGGCCGAGCAGATCTTCGAGCTGCTGCGTCATGACGGTCTCACACTATGGGGCGCGCGACACGCCGCCCGGGCTTGAACTGTGCCGGCCGGGCTTGCATCCTCGTTAACACTCGAACATGTGTTCGAATACGCGAGAGGAGCGGGCCATGGAGCTGACGGTCTGGACCGTGAACGGGATGCCGGTGCGCCTCGTCTGGGAGGGCCGGCGCTATCGGGTGAACGACACCCCGACGCCGCTCGACGCGGACGACATCTTCGAGCTCACCTGGCATCCGGCGATCACGCATCCGTTGCCGGCGTGGCGCGGCTGGCGCTTCCAAGCGGTCGACGACCAGCGGCGCGCGCTCGTCTTCGATGTGCGGGAGGGCGTCGACGGCGGGCCGTGGCACCTGCTGCGCACCTACGACTACACGGCGCAGGCGCGGCGCTCCACCGCGCCGGAGCGCTGAGTCGCGGAGCGCCGAGTCACCAGACCGACCCGGCACCGAGGAACACCGAGAGCAGACTCACGCCGCCGAGGCACAGTCCGACGATCGCGAGCGCGAGGCCGCGGTTGCCCAGCTCACGCGCCTTGACGATCCCGACGATGCCGAGGATGACCGCGAGGATGTCGGGGATCCCGCCGAGGAACCACCCGATGAACAACGGGATCCCCATCAGCACGAATCCCACGATGCCGAGCACGAGCGCCGCCACGGCGAACCCGTTGGAGGGCTGCCGCACGACGACGACCGGCGCCGGCGCGGGAGCGTGGTGCTCGGTCCACCGCGCGCCGTCCCAGTAGCGCTGACCGCCCATGCCGTCGGGATACCAACCGGCGGCGGCGGGAGTGGTGGGGCTGCTCATGCGGGCTCCTCTCGGGTGCAGTGGTGGGGCGCTGCGTGCGGAAGGTGGGACTCGAACCCACACGCCCGAAGGCACAGGAACCTAAATCCTGCGTGTCTACCGGTTTCACCACTCCCGCGGTGACGACAGCCTAGGGCGCCGTTATGGCCCGAACAGCCCCTCGCCGTGCCGGTGCACGGCCGCGTACGCCTCGCGGTAGGTGCGGGGGATCGGCTCGTTCGGCGCGTACTTCGCCAGCAGCAGGGCGAGCAGCCCGATGCCGGGCGGCGCGAGCGGCCGGTCGTCGTCGCCATCCGCGGTCGGGTCGATCGACTCCGGGTTCGGCGGCGTGTACAGCGGAAACGTCGTCGGCCAGGTCGACGGATCGCGGGGCGCGTCGAGCGTGAACGCGTTGGTCATCGGCGGCGCGTGCCGATCGCGGGCGGTGAGCCCCGTCATCCGGAACCGCTCGCACAGCGTGCGCACCAGCGACCCGTGGTGCATGGTCTCGTTGATGACGCGCCCACGCGCCGTGTAGGCCGAGACGACGATCGCCGGCACCCGCACGCCGAGCCGGTCGAAGCGGAATCCCATCTCGGTGTTCTCGGGCAGGGCCCCGGGCGGTGTCGCGGCGGGGGGCGGCACGTGGTCGTAGGTGCCGCCGTGCTCGTCGAACGTGATGAACAGCGTCGTGTTCAGCGCGTTCGACCCGGTCGCCGACGAGCTCTCGCGGATCGCCGTGTAGATCTGGTGCAGCAGCGCGTCGCCGGCCCGCACGTCGGAGATGCCGCCGCCCTCGATGAGGGTGCCGTCGACATCCACCCGTGTCTCGGGCCCGACCGGCGGGTGCATGTCGTTGTGGTCGTAGAGCAGGCGCGGCTCGATGAAGCTGTAGGCGGGGAGGGTGCCGGCCCGCACGTCCTCGTAGAAGCGATCCATCGTGCGGAAGTTGGTCTTCCAGAACCTCTCCAGCTGCGGTGCGTGCAGCAGACCTGTCAGCGAGATGAGCTGGCGCTCGTCGAAGTACACCCGCCACGGGATGCCGGCCTGCTCGAGCCGGTTGAAGACGGTGTCGCCGTGGTTGAGCTCCGCGTCGACCCACTTGCCGGCTCCGGGGTTGAAGCCGTTCGTGACGAAGCCGTGCGAGGTCGACGCGTGGAAGAAGGAGCGGTTGGGGAAGGTCTGCGACGGCACGGCGCAGTGCCAGTGGTCGTAGACCGCGAATTCGCGCGCGAGCGTGGAGAACACCGGCAGCATCTCGGGGGCGAACGAGCCCATGACCTGGCGCACCTGGTCGGGCTCGGGCTCACGCCCGCCATGGTCGGCGCGCCACTTGTCGACGTAGTCCTGCAAGAAGCCGCTCATCGTGGCGGGCCGGTGATCGAGCGGGGCGTTGAACGGCGGCTCGAGCTCCGGGATGCGGTGGTGCGCGTTCGCCGGGGGATCGACCGTGCCGAACAGCTGCGTGTTGACGAACGGGTACTCCTCGCCCGGGTCGGGGTCGGGGCTGCGCATCACCTGGTCGGTGGGTCCGAGGTAGCCGTGCACCGGGATCTCGAGGCCGTCCGCCGTGCGGTTCGACAGCGCCTTGCCCGCGACCCCCTCGAAGCGCTGACCGGCCGGCACCGGCACGGTGTCGTCGGAGTAGAGGTAGCCGAGCAGGTTGTCGAACGAGCGGTTCTCGAACATGACGACCACGAGGTGGTCGAATCTGGGGCCGTCCGCGCGGTTCGGGATGGCGGGCACGGGTGCGCGCAACCGTGCGTTCGCGGGATTCCGGGTCGCGGCCATCCCCGCCGCACCGGCCGCTGCGCCGACCCCGAGTCCGGCTGCGCCGATGCCGGCGGCACGCAGGAACCCGCGACGCGAGGTGCCCTCGTCCTGCGCCGGCTCGTGCCCAGCAGGGTCTTCCATGGGCGCGTCGTCCATGTGCCGACCCTAGCTGCGGGTGCACTCTGGGCGATCGACGGCGCACGGCGCAGGATGAGAGGGTGACGCGACGACCGGGAAGGGCGCTCCGACTCGGCTGGCTCGCGCTCGTCGCCGCGATCGTCTGCGCCGGGGTCGTCGTCGTGGCGCTTCCGCGCGCCGCACCGGCGCGCGCCGATGCCCCGCTGCCCGCCGACCTCGAGGGTGTCGCCTTCTCGTACTGCTTCGTCATGAGCGGCGGTGCCGCCTATGGCAACCTGCTGGTCTCGGTCCGCGTGCGCGACCACCGCATCCGGCCGACCGTCGGCATGCAGCAGCCGGATGCGGCACCCCTGGCGGGCCATGCGGAGGCGACCCCGGTCGAGCGCGCGGCGGTCCTCGAACGCCTGGACCGGTGCCTGGGGCCCTATCGGTTCGCGACGGATTCGGCGGCGATCCGCTTCCCGGCCGACGTCATGCGGCAGTATCAGTACGACGTCGCTGTGCTGTGGCCGTGCCTGCGCGCGCATCGCATCGACCCGGGCGAGGTCCCCCCGCCCGCCGCGGCCGGGGGAACCGTACCCGTCGACGCGCTCGCGGCCGCCGCGATGGAGGGCGATCGGCCGCTGCCCGAGATCCTCCGCGTCGCGGCGCAGTGCCCGCTGGAGGCCGTGGACCCGGACGCGTCGAGGCCGTGATGCGTGCGCGCCGCGTCTGGGGCCTCGTGGTCGCATCGATCGTCGCGTCGGGCGCGGCGATCGTCCTCGCGTCGCATCCGGCACCGGCGCCGTCGTCGGCGTCGCCGCCCCTGCCGACCGAGCCGGCGGTGCTCTACCGCTGCCTTCAGGCCAGCGGCGCGTTCGCGTTCGGCAACCTGCGCGCCGGGGCGCAGGACTATCACGGTGAGCTGCTGGGCGATGTCGAGATCGTGCCGGCGGCGAGCGGCGCGCGTGTCGACACACGGGCTCCCGGACGGCCGGATGCCACCCCGCTCGATCGCGACCGCGTGCTCGGCGCCTTCGACATGTGCCTGCTGCCGGCGGCGTTCGTCGACGCCGATTCGGCGGCAGGGAGAAGCGCGCTGCTGCGGCTGTTCGAGTACCAGGTGACGACCTATTGGCCGTGTCTGCGGGCGCACGGCGTCGATCCGGGGCCGGTGCCCTCGCCGGCGCGCTATCTCCGCCGCGCCGACGCGGCGGGACTCCTGCCGTTCCAGGACGGCTTCCGCGGCGCAGCCGACGATGTGGCGACGGCGACCGCGGCCTGTTCCTTCGACCCGCGGGCTCCCGCGCGCGACTAGATCAGATCGGCGCCCGATCAGCGCCCGCGGACCATGGCGACGAAGGCTCCCACCAGGAGCACCCCGCCGACGATCGCCGTGGCGATGATGATGACTCCTACGACGACCAGCATGGGTCCTCCTTCAGCTCCCTCCGATCCTCGCAGGCCGAGGGCGCTGTGGACAATCGGCGACACGACGGCATCGGGCTGCGCAGACTGGCGCGGTGACGGACGCGGTCGGCCTCATCACGCGGCGGGTGCGCGAGCGCGTCCGCCGTGACGGGCTCGACCTCGGGGCGGCGGGGGCGCGGGCGGATGACGTGGTGCGCGACGAGGTGCGTCGCTACAGCGAGCAGGCGCTCGGCGGGTCCGCGCCGATGCTCGACGACGAGAGCCGGGTCACGGGGGCGGTGCTCGCGCGGCTGGTCGGGTTCGGCGAGCTCGCACCGTATCTCGACGATCCCGAGGTCGAGGAGCTGTGGATCAACACACCCGACCGCATCTTCGTCGCTCGCGACGGCGTCTCCGAGCGGGTGCCGCTCACCCTCACCGAGGTGCAGGTGCGCGACCTCGTCGAGCGGATGCTGCAATCCACCGGCCGGCGGGTCGATCTGAGCACGCCGTTCGTCGACGCGTCGCTGCCCGACGGGTCGCGCCTGCACGTCGCGATCCCCGACATCACGCGGCGGCACTGGGCGGTCAACATCCGGCGCTTCCGGCGCGGGATGCGCGACCTGCGCGAGCTGGTCCGGCTCGGCTCGCTCACTCCGCGGGCCGCGGAGTTCCTCCACCTGTGCGTGCGGACCGGGCAGAACATCCTCGTCTCGGGCGCCACCCAGAGCGGCAAGACGACCCTGATCGGTGCGCTGCTCGCCTCGGCGCGACCGGAGGAGCGCATCGTCACGGTGGAGGAGACGTTCGAGCTCTCCCTCGCGGCGCCCGACTGGGTCGCGCTGCAATGCCGGCAGGCCTCGCTCGAGGGCACGGGAGAGGTGAGCCTGCGACGGCTCATCAAGGAGGCGCTCCGGATGCGGCCCGACCGGCTCATCGTCGGCGAGGTGCGCGAGGCGGAGGCGCTCGATCTGCTGATCGCGTTGAACTCCGGGCTGCCTGAATTCGCAATAGATCACGGCGCTTCGCGCCGGCTCCCGACGGCTAATTTTGTGCAGTGGACACCGAATGGGCGATGCAGACGCTTGCAGCATGGATCAAGCTCGCGGAGGACGCGCGAAGACTGGGCTCACACGATACTCAGCTCACCAGTGCCATTCCCGCTATGGACAAGGTCCTTGCCGCAGAAGACCAAGCAAGCCGGGTGGTGGCAAGGGTCATGGGGATGAAGACTCTCCCGCAGCTGGTCGGCCTGCATGGGACGTACTACCTCCTTGATCCGGGCATCAAGCAAGCGAAGTACGCCCTAGGACGCCTGCAGACGGACGCGGAAACCCGGAGCCGACTCGGTACCTCAGCGCCATCAATCTCGGCTGATCTGTTGCATCCGATCGTCTGGTCGGCGGCTTCCGCTCTTTGGGATGACGGCCACTTCGGGCCGGCAGTGCAGCGGGCGGCCACGATGGTGAATGCCCACGTGCAGGACCGTTTTAGAGCAGATGGAGCTGGACGATGGGGCTTGGTCGTGGCGCTGCGAGGGCTGCGGCGAAATCCGGCGTCCCGGCGAGTAGCAGCGGATCAGCTCTTGTCGAGCGCCCTCTTTGCGCGGGGGAGGTTCGCTCCGAACCATTCTGTCCCTTCCACCCACTTAGAGGCCCATCGACCCCCGGGAGTTTCCTTGACGGCTATCACGAGCAACTTGGTCTTCACCGGCAATGCAAAGCTCGTCAGCCCATCTCTCCAATAGCCCGCATCGTGCCCGATCACTACCCAAACATCTGCGAGCTGGTGCCACCAAGCCTCGGCATTCGCCTTGATCCAGTTGTGCATCAAGGCCCGCTGTGTGTTATCGATGCCCTCGACAACGATCATGTAAACCTGAGGGTCGCTCAATGTTCACCCGCTTCGCCGCCGACCGCATCCTCCGATAGGACTTCGATGGTTATGGGATCTGCAACCAACAATGGAGCTATCCGTTCCCCAGTTGAACTGTCGCCCAGCTGCACCCTCTGGATTTCCGCGTACTCCTCACCCGTCACCTGACCCAGCATTAGCTTGGAAGGGTCCGTTTTACCGACCCAGAAGACCCCACCGACGATCAGAAGAAACACCACGCCGCAGAACCCGAGGATCCAGGGCACATAAACTACGCCTTCGCCCGTCGCCAGCATGACGCTCGCCGCCGCTACTCCGGCCGCGAGCAGAATCCCGAGCACTGTTGCGTAGAACGCGAGCACAGTCTTCGGGTTTTCAGTTCTCTTCCGGGTGACAGCCCGTAGAGCGTCGTTGGGCAGCGACACGAGATGATCATTTCACGTGTGCCGGATCTAGCGCGCGCCCGCTTTCACGAGTCGTGCCTGCGCCGCGCTGGCGGCCGACGCGATTACGCCATCAGTGACCGCGAGCGAGCCCGCAAACTCCGCGAACAGCTCGCGGAAGAACGCACGGTCGGCGGCCGTCATCTGCGAGACGATTGCGGCACTCGACGCATCCGAGGCGGCCTGCTGCGAGGGGCGGACCGTCGCCGAGCTGACGCGCGGAGCGGGAAGCGTAGTGTCGGCGAGTTCGCGCCCGAGGGAGTCGATGGCGCCGCGGACGCCCTCCGTGTCGCTCAGGCCGATCTGCAGCCCCTGCAGCGTGTAGCCGCCGATGTCGCGGAACACGGTCGAGGGGGAGTGGATACCGAGCAGGCTCTTGACGGGATTGACGATGTACTTCGAGACGAGGCCCGAGACGAAGGAGCTGAGGGAGCCGAGCATCGAACTCGCGCCATTGATCAAGCCCTGGATCATGTTGCGGCCGACGCTGCCGAGCATCCCCGCGAGCCCGCTGATGGCACTGCCGATCTTGCCGGGCAGTCCCGTGAAGAAGCCGACGATGTTGGCGATCCCGTTGGCGAAGAAGCTGATGACGCCGTTCCACAGGTCGCCGAAGAACTTGCCGACGCCGTTGAATGCGGCCGTGAACTGCGCCGAAGCGGTCTTGGAGCCCGTGACGAGCGCCACGAACCACGTGATTCCCTTGGCGATCCAGTCGATGACGACCGAGAGCGCGTCGGCGACGAACTGAATCGCGGGCGCAAGGAGCTTCACGAGGGGCGCGATCAGGCTGAGGATCGGCTTGAGCAACGTGACGAGTAGTTCGATGACCGGCCCGAGCGCCGAGCCGATCAGCGTCAAGATCGGCGCGACGAGAGCGAGCACGGCCTGGATGAGCGAGAGGATCGGCGGGATGACCGGGGCGAGCGCCTTGAGGATCTGACCGAACACCTGCGCCACGAGAACGAGCACGGGCGTGATGGCCTTGAGCACCGAGCCGAGCACGCCGCCGAGCGTCGTGGCGATGGTGGTGATGATCGGGCCGAGTGCCTTGATGACCGCCGTGAGTATCCCGCCGAGCGTCTGCACGATGGGCAGGATCGCGGGCATGAGTGCGGTGAACACTCCCGCGAGCTGGCCGATCAAGCCGACGATGACCGGCAGCACCGAAGCGAAGACCCCGGAGAGCACGGAGACGAGGGTCTGGGACAGGTTGGTGATCGTTGGCAGCACCTGTGCGAGCGCCCCGCCGAGAGTGCTGGCCAGCTGACCGAACGCGCCGGCAAGGCCGGGCAGGATCGGGGCGAGCGCCTTGAGCACGAGGCCGACGGGCGAGAGGTTGGACGCCAGGTCGACGGCCTTGGCGATGAATCCGCCGATCGCCGAGTCGCCGGAGAGCAGACCCGAGATGAAGCCGGTGACCGCTGTGAGCGCCGCCGCGAAGGCGGGCGAATCCCCCACGCGATCCAGAAGCCCGGCCACCTTGCTCAGCACCGTCGTGGCGATGGGGAGGAACGCCGCGCCTAGGGCCTCTTGGAGGTTCCCGAGGGAGGTCCTGGCCTTGCCGAGCGAGCCCTCGAAGGTGTTGCCGAAGGCCTCGGCCGAGCCTCCGAACTCCTTGGTCAGCTCGCCGAGGATGATCGCCTGGGCGCCCGCCACGTCGCCTGTGGCGACCATCGAGGCCGCCGCATCCTTCTGCGCCTGAGTGAAGGTCACGCCGACCTTGGACAGCTTCGACATGCCCGCGACCGGATCGTTGAGCGCCTTGCCAACTTGCAGGGCCGCCGAGTTGAGGTCGGTGCCCATGGCAACCGACATGTCGAGCGCGCTCTTGGTGGCCGCGTCGAAGGTCGTGCCCTTGATGTTGGTGAACGTCAAGAGGATGTTCTCTCCGGACTGCACCACCTCGTCGTCCACGCCAGAGAGCCGGGAGAGCTTGGTGGCGAGGGCGCCGATCTGCTCGACCGACTGCCCCGCTGCCGCGCCCGTCGACTTGACGACGGCGGCCGTCTGAGCGGCGACCTTCTCGGACTCGCCCGCGGCCTTGATCGCGGAGGCGATGACGGCCGTTGCGCCCGCGGCCGCCGCGACGAGGGCGGCGCCGGCCGCCACGCCGACGCCCTTGACGATGCCGCCGAGGCCGCCCGCGGACTTGGCCGCGTCATCGAAGCCCTTGGAGAAGTTCTTGGCGTCGGCGAGCACCGAGACAATGACGGTGTTCTTGGCCACGAGCTAGCTCCTGTTCTTGCGGTTGTGGGCTTCGAGGATCGCGTCGCGTTCCATCACGGTCAGGCGCCAGTAGTCACTGGGCGCCATCCCGAGATGAACGACGAACCCGGCTAGATCTTCTGCGCGCTGGCGCGCCGGGCTTTTGGGGCCGGCTCCCCGGTCACAGCGGCGAGCAGGTCGCCCTCTTCGTTCTCGTCGTCGCCCAGCGTGATCAGCTCGCCGAACTCAGCGAAGGTGAGGCCCTGCGCGTCATTCCACGAGTACTTGGGGTCCGAGCGGCGCTTGGCGACGAAGGCGAGCGCGGCGAGGGCGAGGCCCTTGGGCTTGTCCTCCTGGGCGATCGCGCCGAAGGCCTGGCCGGAGAGCTCTTCGACCTTTGCGACCTCGCCGAGGGTGAGGGAGTTGATGTTGAGTGCGGTCATGCGGGGGGTGCTCCTTTGTTGAGGGGGGGTGCGGTCAGCTGAGGGAGTTCTTGGCGAGCAGCGCGTCGATACCGCGTTCCAGCGCGTCGAAGATCTGCTCGTGTTCGCGGGAGAGCGCATCGGTCAGGAACGGGTGCGGCGCGATGTTGCGGGCCGGCCAGCCGTAGTGGATGACGCCGGCGTAGGGAGCTTTCGCGCCGCCCGCCCGGACGACAGCTTTGGTCTTGCCTCGTCCGGCGCGGACGGTGCCAGCGAGGGCGCCGCTGCGGTCGGGGACGTGCGCGGCGTGCACGACGAGCTCGCCGATGCCGTGCATGAGGTCTTTCATGTCGTCTGCATCCGCGCCGGCCTTGTTGAGGCGGGAGACGGTCGTGCGCAGCCCCTCGACGCGGACGCGAACGCCGCCCGAGACGTAGGTCACGGAGTCCGTCACGAGTCGCTCCCGTCGTCAAGGAGCGGTGGGCCGGTTAGCTGCCAGTCGAAATCAAAGACGAACGTCTTGTCGCTGGCCGCGCCACCGAGCGCGGGGCGCGGGCCGACCGTGAGGGAGCCGCGGAGGATCGGCTCGTCCGCAGTCGCGTCGGCGTTGCCGTTCGGCGCGAGCGTGAAGCCGACGACCTCGCCGGTGTGGTTCCAGGTGAACCGCCACAGCGAGTCCGAGGCCGACGACTGCACGGCCGAGCCCTTGAGGAACCACGGCTCAGCGTCGTCGCCGTCGTAGGCGCTCGTGATGAGCGTGCCACCCTTGTCGGGCTCGACCACGGCGGAGGTGAGTTCGCCCATCCAGCTCGAGGCCTCGCCTCCGTCCACGGTCAAGGTGAGGACGGGGTGAGACCTCGGCCCGAGAGCCGAGGCCGCGCTCACTCTTCGGATCCCGAGTCGAGCGTCGGCGTGCCGACGACCAGGAACTCGAAGTCGAAGGTGTACGCGCCATTGCCGGCGTCGCCACCGAGGTCGGGCTTCGCGCCGATGGTGAGCGTGCCGATGACGTGCGGCTGATCCGCGGTCGCGGTCTCGTTGCCGTGCGGGGCAATGGTGAACGCCGCGTCGACGCCGGTGTTCTCCCAGACGTAGCGCCAGAAGGAGCCGGAGGCGGTCGACTGGATCGCCGTGCCGGTCAGCTTGAACTGCTTGGACCCGCCGGCGGCGGCGTCCTCAAAGGTGGTGACGTCCTTGTCGGCGTCATCGTTGCTGATCTTCCAGCTCGACAGGTCGCCCCAGTAGTCGACGCCGGGGGTCCCGATGGTCAGCTTGAGCTTGGTGCCCTTGATGCGTGTACTGCCCATGTCTGTGTTGCTCCTTAGGTGAGTGAGATGTCGGTGGTGAGGGTGACCGTCGAGGCCAGGAAGGTGCGAGCGCCGACTGTGTATGAGAACGGCTGTGCGACGTTCTCGACGGACCAGCCGTCGACGACGGTCGCTGCGATGGTCGCCTCGATGAGGGCGTCGAGGTCGTCGGTCATGCGCGCGTTCGCGCCGAGCTTGGAGACGATCCAGACCTCAAGCCGAAGGAGGTGGAGGCCGAAGGTGTCGCCGACCTCGATCAGTGGGGACCCGTGCACGACCATGAGGGCGGGCGGGTTGAGCTGCTCGGGTACGTGGTCGGTTACGGTCACTCCGACCGGGGCGAGCGCGGCGACCAGCTCGGCGCGGGAGGTGGCGATAGCACCCATCACGCCACCCCCACCCCGACCCAGCGGGCCAGCACGGGGTAGGCCGAGGTCATCGGATCCCGCGCCAGCCTGATCGGCGATGCATCGCCGGCCGTGGCGAACTGAGTGATGCCGCTCGGCGCGTTTCGCCGGTGGTACAGCTCAGCGCCCACGTCGAGCGTCGCGCCGTCGAGGATCGCCGAGGGGACCTCGGCGGAGCCGACGTACGCCGTCACCAGCGCGTCAGCTCGCGCCCAGCACGAGGCGACGAACGCGGCGTCGTCCGCGTTCGCGCCCACGTACTGCGAGAGGTCTTCGGCGGTCATCGTCAGTTCGCGGCGAGCTTGACCGGCACGACGGCCGCGGGAATCTCGGCCGCGGTAGCGCCGTACGCGTAGACCGCGAAGCTCTTGGAGAGGTTCGAAATCGCCTCGTCCGAGAGCGACACGAGCGGCGAGTTGTACTGCCGGATGGCGAGCGAGTTGGTGAACACGGCGCTATCGCCCGACTGGCCCGAGTCCAGCAGCACCGGCAGCCCCGCGAAGTCTCCCGAGAGGCCCGGGAGGTCGAGGGTGCCGCTCGCGTTGTCCTTGGCGGTCTGGAACACGCGCTCGCCCGCGACGGTGAGGCCGCGGAGCTTCTTGAACACCGAGCCCGAGACGATCATCCGCTCGACCGGGAGGTTGAGCGCCTCGAACTTGATCGCAGCGTCGATGAGAGCGCTCTCCCAGTTGTCCGCGGTCGCGGCCGCCAGGGTCGCGCCCAGCACGACCACGCCGCCGTTGTCAGCGATGGCCGCATTGGCGGTCACCAGCGCCGCGAACGCTGCACGCAGGTACGCCTTGCGGCGCGCGCCGGCCGCG
Source organism: Pseudolysinimonas kribbensis (assembly GCF_039531715.1). Taxonomy (NCBI): domain Bacteria; kingdom Bacillati; phylum Actinomycetota; class Actinomycetes; order Micrococcales; family Microbacteriaceae; genus Pseudolysinimonas; species Pseudolysinimonas kribbensis. Next base: position 510,992 of record NZ_BAAAQO010000003.1, read on the forward strand.
ATGGCGAGGCCGTTGAGCGACGTGTCGAGCACGCCGACCGTCGAGCGCTCGACCTCCTGACGGGTCAGCGTGGTCGATCCGGCGTAGGTCTTCACCGGCGCGGTGCGCGTATCGATCGTGACCTTGCCCGCGGCGATGTCGTCGCCCTCGGCGGCCTGCTCGGCGACCGAGAGCGTGTTCGTGGACAGCTCGGCGAACTCGATCGAGTTGCCGGTCGCGGGGAGCGTGCCGGTCGAGAAGGAGGCCGCGAGGACGCCCGAGCTGGCGTCGAAGATGCGCGTCAGGTCGCCGACCCATCCCGGCTTGACCACGGCGTCCGCGGTCGTGCCGCCCGCGTAGTCCCGACGCTCATAGAGCGCGTTGTAGGCGCGCACGGTCGCCTCGTCGCCCGAGACGATCGCGCGGAGCACCTCGCCCGCCGAGCGGGTGTCGGGAGCCGCGGGCTCACGATCGCGGACGGAGAGGGTGGCGACGGAACGAGTCAGGTCCTCGATCGACGTGCGGACCTCGGCGAGGTCGGCGGGGGTGACGATGGCGTCAGTCACTGCGGGGGTGCTCCTTTCGAGCGGGGGAGTTGCGGTGGGGTTGCTGCTGCGGACCTCGGACACCTCGGCGGCGTCGTAGGCGGGCCAGGGGACGAGGCTCACCTCGAGGAGCTGGACCCGCGTGTACGTCACGAGGTCAGTCCCGTCGGCTTGCGCCTCGGTGCTGTACTCGACGGGAACGAAGCCGATCGAGAAGCGGTCGATCACGCCGTCACGGGCGAGCGTGTACGCCTCGTCGCCGAGCGCGGTCTGGGAGATGCGCGCCTCGATGCGGAGGCCGTCGTCCTCGCTCTCGGCGGTCGTGAGCTTGCCGATCACATCGCCGTGACGCCATGCGAGCAATGCCCGCTCGGCGCCGTCGAAGACGGTTGCCTTGGTGAACTGCTCGCGCCATGCGTCGCCCCACGACTGCACGAGGATCGGGTCGCCGAAAGGCACCGCGATGCCGGCGACTATCCGCTCGCCGTCAGTGGCGTCGCTGAGTGCGGCGCGCGCCTCGAAGGAGCGCTGCTGCGGTTTGGTGAGGTCGGGCGCGGTCATGCGGCGGCGGCTCCTTGAGGATCGGCGGTGGGAGCGCCCGCGAGGGGCGGCAGGTTCTCGATGGCGCGGACCTCGGCGACCGTCATGAAGCCCGCCTCGAGCGCGACCTTGTAGGTGGCGTAGCGGGTGGTGGTGTCGGAGCGGAGCAGCACCTCGAGGTTGAAGCGGGCGAACTGGCCGCGCGGCAGGAGGTCGGTGAGCGCGTCCTCAATCTCGCTGAGGTCCTCCATGAGGCCGAAGCGGACGAAGCCGAGCCAGTCCTGCGCGACGTTCTGGTAGGTGGTCGGCGCGCCCTCCGTGCTGGCGAGCATGAGGGAGGCGGGCACGCCGAAGAGGCGGGCGATCTGCGTCGTCGTGAAGTTCTGAGACTCGATGAACTGGGCGTCGGCGGGGCTGAGGAAGATCGGGGTGTAGCTCATCCCGCTGCCGAGCACTGCGACGCCGCGCTTGCCGCCGCGAGTCGTCTCCCAGCGGGTGCGGACGTCGGTGGCTTGCTCGGGCGTGAGCTGCTGATCGGACCGGAGGATGCCGCTCGGTACGTCGCCGCTGGCGATCCAGTTGGCCGCGTAGTCGCGGAGGTCGATCGCGCCGCGTAGCTCGGCCTGCGCGGCCTGGATCGGCCCGAGGCCGTAGGGCGTGCCGGGCACGCGGAGGCGGGCGAGGTGCTTGACGTCCTCGACGCCGAGCGCCTGGCCCTGATACCCGTAGCCCGTGACGCGGCCGGAGGCGGTCACGTCAATCTGCACGTCGTGCGGATTCAGCGCCTCGAGGGTCACGACCTGGCCGATCGAGTTCCGACGAATGCGCCAGAACGCATTGCCGGTCAAGTTCAGGCTGACGACGGTCCGCTCGATGAAGACCGGCAACGACGAGTCGACGTCGGGCCGACGGATGATCGCGGGGGAGTCGATGATCGTGCCGCCGCGATGCACGTCAATGGAGAGCTGGCGGGCCGCGGTGGTGCGGATGGAGACGGCCCGGTAGACGGTGGACAGCCCGAGCGCCTGGCCCGAGGTGACGGTCGCACTAGCGGCGGCGCGGCTCGGAGGGAGCACGCCGCCGCCAGTGTCTGACCCGGTACGGGACTGCGGAGCGGCCAGCCCGAGCCAGCTCCGAAGTCCCATAGGAACCATTCAACGCACGTTGAGTGAACATCCAGAGTTCACACAGATGCTCGCCTTAGAAGACCTGCAATCCGGCGTCGGCGGTCGTCTCGGCGACCAGCACACCGAGCGCGGTGGCGAGCACGGCATCGATTGCGACGGCGCTGCCCGCGCGGGCGATCCGATAGCTGTCGCCGATGTTCTTGCGGATCGCGTGCGGGATCTGCTGAGTAAGGAGCGCGTCGCCCGCGTGCTCGAACTCGCGGCGCGCGATCTTCGCGTAGAGCATGCTCGCGGCGTTGATGGCGTCGGCATGAGTCCCGATGCGCACCGGCATGCCGCGCCGCTTGAGCTCGGTTGCAAGGTCGCCGAGCGCATAGCGGTCCATGGCGAACGCCTGCGGGGTGTGACGGTTCAGCGCAACCGCCGCCGCGACAAACCGTTCAAGCGTCGGCGCGACGAGGGAGGCGACCAGCTCGGAGTGGATGCGGCCCGCGTCGTCCTTGCCGGTTGCGACGATGGAACCGAACGCCCAGTCTGGGGTGCGCTCGAAGGTGAACACGGGTCGTACACCCTGCGGCCAATCGGCTCCCGCTGGGCGGGTCTGCGCGGCCCATTTGGTCGGCTCGATGAAGGGTGACGCGACGCCCGACAGGAACCTGTTGCCGAGGTAGCGGAGGACGTCGGCGGGCGGCAGGGAGCGGGCGTCGGCGATGGCAACCTCGGCGTCACGTCGCCCGGACGCGAGCGATGGATTGGCGTGCTTGAGCCAGGTCAGGAACTCGGCGTCGCCCTCGGGGATCGCGTCGTTCGGCGCCTCCCAGACGAACGCACCGAAGCGGTTGCCGTTCGGGTCGGCCGCGATGGCCTCGGCGGCGAGCTTGTAGAGGCGAAGGAGCATCGTGGAGCTAGCGTCGCCCGCAGTCGTCACGCCGACGACGAGCGCGTTAGGGCGCGCGCCGGTTCCGTTCACAAGGTCGGCCCAGACCTCGGCGCGGAGCAGATGCAGCTCATCCACGAGCCCCAGGTCGAGCGGGATGCCTTGCAGCGCTGCCGACTTGCTCGGCTTGAGGCGGTACTCGCCGCTGCCCGCGTTCGATCGGATGCCGCGCGTGCCGGACACTCGGAACCGCGTGGCAAGGGAGCCGTTGCGGGTGATCGCCTCGAGGGTGCGCTTATAGATGAGGTTGGCCTGCTCGACGGTCGACGCGATCCCGACCACTACGGCATCTACCGAGCGGAGCAGGCCGATGAGGCCGAGGATGGCCGCGACCTCGGTCTTGCCGTTCTGGCGGCCGAGGCTGACGAGCACCTGTCGGTAGCGGAGTTGGCCGGCGCGCGGATGGCCCGCGGGGAACTGCTCAAGGAGGGCGCGGAGTAGCGCGGTCTGCCACCCCTCGGGCTCGTACCCGAACGCCACCCGCCAGACCACCGCGACGACGCGCGCGTAGCGGTCGTAGAGCGAGGGGAAGGAGGCGGCGAGGGAGCGAGTAAATCGTGAGGGAGGCCACGCGGCGACGGGGCCTGTCATCGACCGATCCGCCCCACTACGGTTCGAGCATGAACCCGTTCTGGATTGCGGTAGTCAGCGCCGGCTCGGCGGTGGTCGGCGCATTCGTTGGGGCACTCCCGAACCTGCTGCAGTCGCGTGCGCAGCGGCACGAGCGCGAAAAGAAGCGCCTGCGGCAGGTTGAAGCCGAGCGCTATGACGCTGCGATTGCGTTCGTCGATACGCTGGCGAACTACTCGTCGGCAGACCGTTGGCGCGAGACGGTGGACTTGAACCGGGCCGCCAGCCGCCTGATATCGAAGCTTCGGTCCGGGGAGGCTCTTGTCGCCGAGTACGTACGCTTCTCCGTGCAGCGCTTGCGAGAGGGGAACGACGCCTCGTCCAAACTCGCCGTAGCCAACGACGTAGCCGATCACATCTTCAAGTACTTGAGAGGCGAGGCAACGGCGTCCACGATCGATCGCGGATAAGGGATTCAATCCGTCGCCTCCCGCAGGAGGGCTTCCAACTCGTCGCCTCCGGCAGGCAAGGGAGCGCGGCGGATCAGGGCCCGGTAGGCCGTGCCGTAGCTCGTAGCGAGCGCCGCCGTGGCCTCGGTGTCGAGCTGGCGGGCGAGGATGCGGAGCTGAGCGACGGCCGGAGCGTCCAGTGGGGTGAGCCATGAGTCGGCAGCCTCGATCATGGCCTCGGTGGCGTCGACCATGGTGGCGTCGGGGGAGTTCGTCACGGTTTCGATCCGTTCTGTTGAAGTGTTGAGGGCTTTGCGTGCAAAAGAGAGTTGGGGGCGGGGGTGAGCTCGGAGAGCGTGAAGGAACGTCATGCTCTCGCTGCCAGCCATCGCGTGTTGAACCAGTCGACGCGCATCAGTTCGCGGTCGCTCTTACGGCCGTTGCAAGTGCGGCATGCCGCTACGAGGTTCGTCATCTCGTCCCTGCCACCCGCCTCCCTCGGGGTGACGTGATCAGCGGTGGCGTCGTCTCCTTCGAGCGCCTTGCCGCAGTAGGTGCACACCCAGCCGTCGCGCTCGAGACACGCGAGCCGTAGCCGCTCCCATCCGCTCCCTCGACTCGACCCCTTGCTCATGCCGCTGCCCGCCTCACGCGGACGTGACACGCCCGACAGAGCGCGTCCGCATACACGGCTCGACGCCGGCAGCCCGGCTCGGCACAGACCAGCTCCGCCTCGTCCCAGACGCGCACGGGCAGCCCCGCGGCGTTGGTGTGCTCCCACGCGTGTCGCTCGGCGAACGCGCGCGGCTCCATCACCGGGAACCATCTACGGTCGCAGTGTTCGCAGACGACGAGCGCCCAGCCGAAGGCCGGGCTAGCCTCTTCGATCCAGAGGCGCGGGCGGTCGCCGCTCATGCTGCAGCCCTCTCGGCCCGCACGCGCGCCGCACGCTCTCGAACCTGAACGAGGTGGCAGACGGAGCACAGCCCGTCTCGTCGGCCGCGGCGCGGGCGCAGGCCGCACGCTGTGCACGCGTTGTGCGCGCTGCGCTCTGCCAGCGGCATCGCGTGGCCGGTGAAGCCGTGCGCAATACGCGCATGCGCCACTGCCGCCGCGCCGTTCGGGCCGCCGATCTTGAAGCGAACCCAGTCAAAGCACGACTCGCATCGAGCAACGGACACGAGGCCGTCCCAGTCGAATACCACGGGGCCAGCACGGAACACGCCGAGCCCCTTGCGTCTCTCGGTCGCCGCCTGGCTCGCATGATTCCGCCTCTCGGCGCACGCCTCGCAGTATTGAGCGCTAGCGACCCGGTGCGCGATTGAGGCGCCACAGCTCGCGCACTTTCGAGCCTTCACAGAGGCGCCCCCATGCGCACGAGCGCAAGCTCGCCCTGCAGCGCGGCCCGCATGGCTTCGAGCCGCTCGCGGCCCGAGGTGTAGGCGACGTCGAGGGAGTCCCCGGGGACGGAGGTGGCCAGCCAGACCATGCCGGCGTCGTCGAGCGCGGCGTCGATACGCGCGAGCGCGGCCTGCAGCTCGACCACGCGGGCGAGAGCTTCGGAGAGCACGAGGGGCGCCTTTCGAGCGAGAGAGACGGCCCCCGGCGCGAGAGTGTCAGCAACTGCGCCGGGGCCGCCGCGCCAGGAGAGGAGCGCTGGCCTCGATTGAGGTTGCTCTCAGGTTACACCCAGGAAACGTCCAGCTTCAAGAAGGCCCCGGTGGCCCTATTTGTCGGCGACTCGATGGAGCTGCCGGTCTACCCAGCGCTCAAGCTGGGCTTTGGTGAGGTGCTCATAGAGGGCTCGCCGATCGCCGCTATGACTGAGCAACCTGCCCTTGCACACGAGGTCGATACCGGCGTACGCGAGGCGAAGAATCTCGGGTTGGTAGTAGGCGGCCTCAGTGTTGCCGAGGAATCCGACGCAGTAGCCGTTGACCCAGCCCTGAACCGCACGTCGGTAGTAGCCGTTGCGCAGGTCGGGCTTGAGCAGGATGACGCAATCGCCGATGCGCTGAGTGTCCCAGCCGTGGTCGTTCTTCCCCGGGATGTTCCAGAGGGTGCGGTAGGCACCGTCGGTGTCGAGAAGCACCTCTCTGCGGCCGTCAACCATGCCTCAAATTATGGATCTGCCCCGAACAGCCGAAACGAACATGCCCCCCTCTTTAAGAGAGGGGGTCTGTTGTTCGGTGCGGCGGAGCCGTGTTCACCCCTGAAAATGCCCGTGATCACGGGGGTTTTGACCGAACGGCCCGACGAGCGGCGAACAGGGCGAACAACAGCCCATGTTCGGTCTGTTCGGTTTTGGCCTCGGAACGCCAGAAACCGCCAGTTTCGTATTATCTGCATATAGCAACATGCAGAGAATGCCCGGTCAGAAGGCGATTTCTTGCGAATAGACCGCCGACCTGTCAGCGTGGAATCACGGTCCGAAGCTCCACCTTCGAGGGCCGTCCAGAAGCCGGGACCAGCACCCCTGCGAGTAGTGGAGCACTCGCGCCGGGTGCTGGTCTCTTCCCGTTAGGACCCCCGCCGTGAACCCGACCACCGAATCTGACCTCGACCCGGAAGACATCGTGCTCGACGGCCCTCGCGCCGACAGTCGGAGCATGGCGGATCAGGCTGAGGCCGAGGCGCTCGTGGCGTCCGCTATCGCCGACCTCATGGCCGACATGCTGCCTGCCGGCTCCGAGTGGGAGTGCGACTCGGAAGGCCCGACGTCCGCCGAAGAGGCGTCTATCCTCCGCCGTCTCGCGGCGCTCGGACCGCGCACCGACATCGAGCGGGCCGAAGCGGTCGCCACGCGGATGGAGGCGCGCGGACACATGGCCTCTGACGATCAGGCTGCAGCCCGCCTCCTTGGCCGCGCTGGGGAGATTCGGGCCGCCGCCCGGCAGCGCGCTCACGAGGGCATCGACGCGCGCCTCGCGGTCGGCTCGATCGACCGGCGAGTAGCGAAGGCGGAGCACGACGAGCTGGCCGCACGCCTGGCTCTCTGGGACGCCAACCCGTCGGCGCGGCCGGCCGCCGAGGCCGCCCACGACCAGGCCGACGCCGAACTCAAGGCAGCCCACGAGGCGGCGGCGGCGTACGCAGAACTGATGACGCGCGCCGAGGTTGCGGACGCGGAGCGCGGCAGCCGGGCCGACATCATCGCCCGCGCCGTCGAACTGGCCGACGCGTTCGGCGACGCCGAATACCAGAGCGCACAAGCGACGATCGAGGCCGGTCGGCAGCGCGCACGCATGGACGGAGCCCGCGCCCTCCTTGAGGCCCAGGGAGGCTTCGGGCTCTTCGACCCTTCCGCGGTGGGCACGCTCGAAGCCCTCGTCGCAGGCACCGAGACGAGCGAGCTGGTGGCCGGAGTGCTCGGGCGCGGCGAGCTGGCGATCCTCTTCGGCGACTCGTACACCGGCAAGTCGTTCCTCGCGCTCGACTGGGGGCTCTCGATCGCCCACGGGGCTCCCTGGCTCGGCCGCGAGGTCCCGCCCGGCCGGGTGCTCTACGTGGCCATGGAGGGCGCGGCGACCCTGCACAAGCGGGAGGTCGCATGGGCGAGCCATCGAGGCCTTCCGACCACGCCGGCCGGCTTCGTCGCATATCCGCGGGTGGTCAATCTGCTGCACGAGGCCAGCGCGCTCGCGCTCGCCGAGTACGTCGCCGTCGAGGGCTTCGATCTGGTCGTCATCGACACGCTTAGCCGATCTATCAACGGCGCGGACGAGAACTCGTCGGCCGAGATGGGCGCGTACGTCGCGGCCCTCGGGCGGATCAAGGAGGCGGCCGACGGCTGTTCGGTGCTCGTGCTGCACCACTCGCGGAAGGGCGAGCCCGAGGTCATGCGCGGGTCAACCGCCCTCTTCGCCGGCGTAGATCGAGTGCTCTGCTGGCGGCTCGACTCGAAGGGGCAGGACCGGCGCAAGCTGCTCACTCAGAAGGACAAGAGCGGGGCGCCCACCAAGCCAATCCACGCCGCCTTCAAGCAGGTCGCGCCGTCCGCCGTGCTCGTGCCGGTCGAGGGTGCGGGCGACGACACACTCGTGATGGCGCTGCGCAACCTGCTCGCGACCGGAGGGGCTGTGATGCGCACCGAGTTCCAGCGTCGACTCGTAGCCGAGGGGCTCAAGCCCACGACGGACGCCGCGCGCATGGCCGTAAAGCGCGAGATAGAGGCTGGCCGGATGCACGAGGTAGCCGGCGCGCTCCTGCTCGGCGAGCCCACCGACGACGACCCGGACGAGTGAGCGCGGAAACGCCCCCAGCGCGAGCCGGGGGCGCTTCTCGTGGTGCGTTACTCGGCGCCGGTGCGAGGTCCGTGCCGGCGCTCCATCTCGGCCTCATAGGCCGCGCGTGCCGCGTCCTCATCGCCGAACGCGGTTTCGAGCTTGTGAATCTCAACGGCCTTCGCGCGTAGCTCGCGCTCGCTCCGCTCGTCGGCGGCGCTCATGCCCACACCCGCCCGTCGCCATCGGTCACACGCGCCTCGACGCCCTGCGAGGCGATCAGGGAGGCTGCGATCTGCCGTGCCTCGAAGAGGTCCGCGTAGCCGCCGAGGAACGGCCTGAACTCGGGGCGTGTCTTGCGGATTTCGACGGTGAACTCGTCAGTAAGTACGGGCGTGGTGCTCATGCTTTCTCTCTTCTCTTCGGGGTGATCGATAGGCGCTCGGGACGCTCGGGATTGTCGACGCGCTCCACGAGCACGGAAGCCGTGGGGTCGTCAGCGGAGGGAGCGACGGAGAACGAGCGCCGGATAGAGACGTCCACGGGGCTCACGACGACATCAACGGTCGCCCGCGTCAGGTCGCGTTTCTGCTCGACCGAGAGCCCGTGCCAGGCCTCTTCAAACTCGCGCCGGACGCCTAGGAGCACAACGTGCTCGTCAAGAGTCAGCGTGCGCCGATCCTCCGCGGCCCGCTCGATCGCCGCGACGAATTCGCGCACGGGGGCCAGGGCGTGCTCAGTGGTGTTCGCGCGAAGGATCGCGGTTACGCGCTCGGTGATGCCGTCTATCTCGTCAGCGACGGCTTGCATCTGCGCTGCGAACGCGGAGAGGTCGACGCCGCGGATGTTCTCGATCTTCTGCAGCTCGGCGCGGTCGGCCTCAAGGCTCGCGCGCCTCGCGCGGAGCGGACCCAGCTCCGCGGCCTCCTTCTCGGCGACGTCGCCGCCGCCCTGCACCAGCTCCACGAGTGCGCCCCAGACGGCCCCAGGGATCGCGGCCTCCACGACGTGCCGAGCGATTGACGCGTGCCGCTGACCGTGCCCGCGACCGCTCGCCTTGGTCCCGCACTTATAGCTCTCCTGCCGACGTCCCCGGCTCGATGAGACGGCCGATCGCATGCCGGCGCCGCATACGCCGCAAATGGCGACTCCCGAGAGGAAGTGCTTTGTGACCTTCGGGCCCGGCGCTGTCTCCCGTTTCGGGTCGCTGAGGATGAGGCGCACGGCCTCGAACTGCTCCGGGCTGACGATCTGCGAGAGGTCGTCGCGGATGACGCGGTGAGCGACACCCTTACCGGCGATGAGCCTGCCCGCGTTGCGCTCGCGCAGAAGGAGTTGCCGGATCGTCGCGTAGGACCATGTGTTGCCGCGCGGCGTGCGGATCCCCGACTGATTGAGCGCGCGCTGGATCGAGTACAGCGTGCCGCCCTCCGCGATCGTGGCGTAGGCCTCGCGGATGAGCGCGGCCTCTGATTCGCGGATGGCGAGTCGGTCGACCTCGAAACCGAACGGGCGGTTGCCCCTGAGGGGCACGCCTTCCCGTAGCTGCTGCGCGTTCTTCGCCACCTGACGCTCGGTGCGGTGCTCAATCTCCTGAGCCGAGACGGAGGCGAGGATGCGCGCGACCATGCGCCCCGTGGCGGTGTTCAGGTCGATGTCGCCCGCGTTCACAGTCACGAAGGACACCGGGCGGGAGTCGGCGAGCTTGATCAACGGCTCGAGGTCGCGAGGGAGGCGGTAGAGCCGGTCGGTGTGCCAGGCGATCACGGAGTCAACCTCGCCCGATTCGATCGCGGCCAAGAGCGCCTCGAACGCGGGGCGGCGCTTGCCGCTCATGGCGCTGATGTCGTTGTCCACGAACTCGACGGGTGACCCGAGGCCACGACGCTCAGCTAGCTGCCTGCACTCCGCGAGTTGTCGATCCACGCCCGCGGCGTTGGCGGCACGATCCTCGGAAATGCGCGCGTAGATCGCGGCGCTCATAGCGTGCCCTCGGGAGGATTCGAACCTCCGATGTCGCGCTTAGGAAACGCGGGCCGGTCCAGTCGGCGAGGGCTTGTCTGCTGCATAGCCGTAATAGTGACACAGGGCTCCCGGGCATGTGCTCGCTGCACGCCAACAGCGCGGCCGAGGCGCTGCGCAAGCTCGGCACTCTGCCGCTGCTCGCGGGCCGCAACATCGACGCGGCGTTCGTCGTGCCGACCGTCGCGGGGTCGATCGACGTCGTCGTGCACGCCGAGCTCGAGCGCGGCGGCCGTCGCCGGGTGCGCGAGATCGCCGCGGTCACCGGTGACGTCGGCGCCGACGGGCCCGAGATCGTGCCGCTGTTCGAGATCGACGGCGGGGAGTTGGGCGCCACGGGGAAGCTGCCGCCGCGCACGGCCAAGTTCGCCCGGGGCGGCGTCGACCCGGCCGTCATCCTCTGCGGGCGCGCGGGCGGCGACGCGGGCAGCGGCCCGGGAGGCGGCGCGTGAGTCCGCTCGCCGCCGGCGCGGGGCTGCTGCTCGGCGCGGGCGCGCTCCTGGTGGCTTCGCCCTGGCTGTGGCCGCGGGACCGGGCGCGGTCGCCACGGCGGTCGCGGCATCCGGAGCGCGGTCTCGCGGTGCTGCTGGTGCAGGCCGGGATGCCGCGCGTGCCCGTGGCGGTGCTGGTCGCGCTGAGCGTCCTGCTGGGTGTCGCGGTCGCGGCACTCGTCATCGCGATGAGCGGGGTCTGGGGGCTCGGCGGTGCGGTCGGACTGCTCGCGGGCGTGCTGCCCACGGCCGCCGTCTCCCGCCGCGCCCGGCACCGGCGTCGCGCGGTGCGTGCCGCCTGGCCCGACCTCGTCGATCACCTCGTCGCCAGCCTCCGCGCGGGCACGCCGTTGGCCGCCGCGGTCGGCGCGCTCGCCGGGGCGGGAACGCCCGAGACCCGCGCCGCCTTCGGCGAGTTCGAGCTGCGGGTGCAGGCGACCGGGGTCATGGGCCCCGCCCTCGACGACCTGAAGCACGCGCTGGCCGACCCGGTCGGCGATCGCGTCGTCGAGACGATCCGGCTCGCGCGCGAGGTCGGGGGAACGGAGCTGCCATCCGTGCTGCGCTCGCTCGCCGCGTCGTTGCGCGCGGACGCGGCGGTGCGCTCGGAGGCCGAGGCCCGGCAGTGGTGGGTGATCATCGCCGCGCGACTCGGCGTTGCCGCGCCGTGGGTCGTCCTCCTGCTCATCGCCTCGCGCCCGGAGGCCGCGAGTGCCTACAACTCGGCGGGTGGGATGCTGCTGCTCGCCGCCGGCCTGATCGTGACGATCGTTGCCTACCGGTTGATGCTCGTGCTGGGCCGCCTGCCCGAGGAGCAGAGGTGGTTCGCGTGACCCCCTGGATCGCCCTGGCCGTGCCCGTCGGGATCGTGCTCGGCGTCGGACTCTGGACCCTCGTCGCGCTCGTCCCGCGCGTCGGCGCCCCGCGGCTCTCGACCCGGATCGCGCCCTACGTCGCCGCCGTCTCGCCGGAAGCCCGCGACCTGGCGACGTGCCGGCCCGCGGTGCCGGTGTCGGTGATCGGCGAGCTGCTCCGGCCTGGAGCGGCCGGTCTGCTCGGCGGGCTCTCCGGCGTGCTGGGCGGTGATGAGGCGATCGAGCGCCGGCTGCGCCAGGCCGGATGGACGACGCCGGTCGCGCGGTTCCGGTCCCGGCAGCTGGTCGGGCTCGCGATCGGGTCGGCCGTGGGCGCGGCGCTGGTCGCGGGGCTGGTGCGAGCAACGGCGATCCCGCTCGTCGCGGCGGTCGCGGTCGGCATCGCGGCGGCGGCGGTTGGCCTGCTCGCGCCGGAGCAGCTGCTCGCGCGGGCGGCCCGAGCGCGGCTGCGACGGATGACCCACGAGTACCCGACGATCGTCGAGTTGCTGACCCTGTCGCTGGCCGCGGGGGAGGGGGTGCTCGAGGCGCTGCGACGGGTCGCGCGGGTCGGCTCTGGCGAGCTCGCCCGCGAGCTCACGGTGGTCGTGACCGAGGTCAACGCGGGGGTTCCGCTCGCCGAGGCCCTGACCCGGCGCGCGGCGGCCATCGGCCTGCCGCCCTTCACCCGCACGGTCGATCAGCTCGTGGCGGCGCTCGATCGCGGCAGCCCCCTCGTCGACGTGCTGCGCGCCGAGGCGCAGGACGCCCGCGACGAGGCGAAGCGCGGGCTGCTCGAGGCGGCGGGGCGCAACGAGGTGGCGATGATGGTGCCGCTCGTGTTCGGCATCCTGCCCGTCACGGTGCTGATCGCGATCTGGCCGGGCGTGCTCGTGCTGCGGATGGGGTTCTGAGACGCCGACGTCGTCCGACGTCACTCGGCGTGACGATCTGTGACCAGACCCGACGCTTGGCTGCCATAGGGTCTCGCCCATGGCGTCGTTCATCTTCATCTACCGCGCGGGCCCCGATCCGGTGCCCGCCGACCGCGTCGCGGAGAACCGGGCTGCGTGGCGCGCCTGGAACGAGGCCCTCGGCGAGGACTACGGCATCCGGACCGCGGGGGGCCGGCTCGTGACGGCGGGCGGCGTCGGCGATTCGGATGGCGTGGTGCGCGGTGCCTCGATGGTGCGGTTCGACTCCCTCGAGGCCGCGGTCGAGGCGGCCAAGGGGAGCCCGAATCTCGCGTTCGGCGGAAGCGTCGAGGTGCTCGAGGAGCTCCAGCGCTAGGCGCAGCGGGCCGCTAGGCCGGCGACACCAGGAGCGCGAAGCCGACGAGCGTGGCACCGCTGGCGAACAGCACGATGCCGGCGCGGATGCAGTACTGCTTCTGCTTGTGGGCCTGCACGAGCGGGAAGCCGAGCGTCGGGCATCCGGCCCAGATCAGGGATGCCGTGCCGACCGCGGCGGCGACGATTCCGGCCCAGAACATCGTCGCCCCCCACACCGGGAGGTCGGTCGGGCGCCATCCGGAGGCCAGCAGGGGGCCCAGTCCCACCGCCGGCACGAGGAGCGCCGCGGCCAACCAGATCGTCCCGGTGCGGATGATGCGCTCGGTCTCGGCGGCCGGTGATTCCATCGGCTCGATCGCGATATCCGTGTGGTCGTGCGGGGACTCGATCAGATTGCTCACATGTCAACTATCTCTCCGATTGGTTCCGCCGCCGAACCGTCGGCCCTGTGGACAATGCCGTTCACGGCAGCGTTTCAGCGAGCACGATGGCCCGATGCGCGCGCGACTGATCCGTTTCCTGCGGGACGAGAGGGGCGACGTCCCCGGGTGGGTGCTCATCACGATGATGACGGCAGGACTGTCAACTTGGAATGAAACAGGGCAATGGCGATTCGGATACCAGAAGCCAGTCTCGATTGCATGACCACCGAAAAGACGAATCGCCAGAACAGAATCACGCACGAACTCGTCCAGCTCACCCCAGAGCTCGCCGAAAGGTGGCTCGGGCGGAACCTTGGAAACCGAAACCTCCGACGCCACAAGGTGCTCCAGTACGCCCGCGACATGCGCGAGGGCAACTGGCAGACGTCCGGCCAGGCGATCCAATTCGACTGGGATGGGCGACTCATCGACGGACAGCACCGTTGCGAGGCCGTCATCGAATCCGGCGTCACGATCACCGTCCTTGTCGTGAAGGGTCTCAACCCACAGGCGCGGGGAGTCATCGACACGGGCGCTAAGCGATCGGGTGGGGATGCGCTCCGCTTCGCCGGCTATGCGCAGGACCCAACGCTTCTGGCAGCCGTCGCGCGTCTCGCAGATGCGCGAGAGAACGGCTACCTGCGGACCGCCATGGCAGCCAATGTGCCGTCGCTCTCAAACGCCGACGTTATCGCGTGGGTCGAGAAGAACCCGAGGGTGAGTAGCGCACTCTCAATCGCGCGACGCACCTATCGCGAGATCAACATTCAGCCGTCCGTGTGGACTTACTGCCTCTACGAGATGGGCAAGGTCGACGAGGGTGCCGCGTCCGAGTTCGCGCAATCGATCGCGGACATGCGTCTGGACGGCCGAGGCGATCCGCGACGGGTATTACTCGACATCTTCCACCGAGCAGCGACAGGCCAACGTCGGAAGCCCGACGTAGCCGAAGCGATCTACATCGTCTACCGCGCCTGGAACGCATGGGCACGTGGCCAGCAGTTGACCCAGATCATCCCCGGCAAGGCGGACACAGGCGGCAACGAGATTCCGTCGCTCGAGGCCCCTACCCCTGGGGATAGGAACGGCAGTCGGTCGATGCCAGAATCTGCGCAGTCAGGAAGGAACCCTCATGAATGAAGTAGATCAGGACCGGATGCCTGCAGATGAGACGCCGGTTACTTCTTCACTCGTCGCGGCGCTCACCAACCCATTCGCGATAGTCGCGATAGTGGTCGCGCTTTGCGTCGGGATCGGCGGGACGCTCGCAGTGCAAGGAATTGCCAGCGCAGCCAACCATGGTGCCGAGACATCCGGCGTCCAGCCCGAGAAGCGTTCGCTCTTCGTTCAAGCTCTCAGCAAATGCGGCTTGGGGGCTCATAGCACTGGGATCTCGGTCGGTGACGGCGGTAAGTCGCTTGCTCTCGACAATCAAGGCAACGACGACATCGACGGTCTGAGCATCGACGACGAGCTCTGCGTCCTCAAGGCCCTCAAGGTTCCCGACGCCACTCTTGACGAGATGGAAGCCACTCGCGCTCTCGATGGCCGGCAGAGCGACTCATGGGGTCAGGTGCGGGCGTCGTGGAGCTACCACCCCGACCAGGGTCTCGACGTCATCCTGCAGGCCAAGTAGAGGCATCCCGTGGATGATCTCAGCGACGGCGTAGCGCCGAACTGCCCCTCATGCCTCGAGCCAATGGAGCTCGACGACGGCGCCTGGTCGTGGCGGTGCGCCTGCTGTCAAGAATTCATTCGACCTGGCCAGTTAGGTGGCCCGGTCTAGCAAGTCGCCAAGAAGGCCGTTCTGATACTCCAAGAGGCCTGCGATGTCGTCGAGACGAGAGAGAACGTCCTTGATCGTCGGCTGCGATCCGATCTCGCGCCCGGTGGAACCCGAGCCCCTCGGCGGGTCGAACTCGCCGTTCCTGATCGCGTTGAGGTCCCCAAGAAGGAAGGAGATCTCTTTCAGTTCCTTGAGCATCTCTTGTTGAATATCCGCCATGTTGGGGACATTACCCCGCGACAGTGACTCAGCGGCGCTATTGTCGCGGCATGGCAGAAGCTCCTCGCCAAAGGGCGCTAGCAGATGACCTGAATCGAGCCATCGTCAACGAGAACGACAGCTGGCGCGGAATCTATGACGGAGTCGAGGCACCGGCATGGTACTTGAGGCTCTTGACACAGCTGTTGCTCCTGATCGATGACAACGAGATCAAGTACCTAACGAGCCGTGTCGACTACGGAGAGAGCAGCTTCGAATTTGAACTTCTGGTCTTCACTGAGACCAAGGTCGTTACGGCTCGAGGCAAAGGCACCACCTCCGACGACGTCAACGCTGAGGTGTGGGCTCAAGGGAGGTCTGCCATTTCAAGAGTCTCCATCTCTGGGGGACACGGGCCGTACGTTCACGAGTTGGGCAGCACTTCGTGGCCCGGCAGGGTTGTGATCAAGGTCACCCTTGACGATCAAGAGCTGACCCTGCCTGCTGGCCGAGCACGTTCTGATGCCCTCGTCGGGTTCTTGCCTTCTTTGCTTCGCGGCCTGTGACTCTCGCATGCCTGACTACGAGTACCGCTACGAGACGATCGGCTCGAACATCCGACCCGTGCATACCGCCGACCGTGAGAGGGTGGCCAACGAAGACCTCGCCCGCCTCGCAGCCGTGGGGTGGGAACCGATCAGCGTCACCCGACCGGACGTGTTGTCGTCAATCGGATGCCCGCTCCGCAGGCCGGCGAACTAGTTGCCCAGCTTGTCGAGACCTCCTCCAACGTCCTGCCCGTCGCGACGGCCAGTTCTGCCGATGCGAACGAGATCGCAAGGCAAGCGCCATCCACTAGCTCATCTGCCGTGACAGCCGGGATCATCATCTTGGCCATGTTGTAGAGCTGCGGAAGATCAGGCTCTACCGCCGCGACGGTGGAGATCAGCGCGATTGCTGCTTCATGTGCGCCTTGGTCATGACAGGCGCTCCCGCTCCGCATTCAGGAGGAACAGGACCGCGTTGCCGACCGCGGAGAGTGCCCCGACTAGCTGGGCTGTCGATTGGGCCGCGGCGTGTGCTTCCATCTCGTAGATCGTCTGCGGGTCGTCGGCGAAGCCATGCAGCTTCTCGAATGCGACCAGCCGCTCCGTGAGCTCTGCTTGTACTTCGGCGAAGCCGGCCAGCGCTGCGTGCAACCTCACGAGCTCGTCCTGTGCAGTCATCTGTTCTCCAATGCCTTGAGTCGTGCCTCGTGATCCTGCATGGCTTCATCCAGCAGCTCGGCGTACATGAACGGTATGACCCACATGAGCTGCTGCTGCAACCCAAACGGTTCGCCATCCTCATAGTCGACGAGCTGGGTGAAGCCGGCCGCGTCGAGATCTTCGGCCATCGCACCGATCCAGAGATAGGCGTCGTCGGGGTGCTGCTCAACGGCCTCCCGGTAGCGGAAGTAGTAGACGTGGATCGCTCGAAGTACCTCAAGGGTGGTGGACGCGCGCGTGATGTCCTGCTTGAAGCGGCGCGATGACGTGAGGAACCCGAGCTGCTTCGACGTGTTATTGACGTAGACAGCACGAGACCCGCCGCCTGCCGACGAGAGGTCGTTTGCCTGCACCCCGGCTGAGGTAATGCCGGCCGCCGCCGTCACACGGCCGGAAGTCGATAGACCGATGCCGGTTGGGTCGTCGACCGGCCCCGCCCAGACGACCCCCGAGCTCGCAAGGCCGGCGACCTGGGCTGCGAGGTTGTCGACGAGTTGTTTGAGCTTCTGGACGGTGTTGTATGTCTGTCCGCCGGTGGGTTGCTCGAGGATCTTCACCCTAGCGAAGAGCGCTTTCAGGTCAGCCGCGAACTGGCTCATCGCGTCTGGCTGAATCCTCGGATATCCGTTGCCCATTTCAGAATCCCTTCATCGCGCCGCGCACACGCACGGCGACCGAGTTGCCGGCCATCGCCGCGGCTTGAGCCAGGTCAGTCGGACCGTTGACGCTGATATTCACCGGAACGACCGGCCCCGAAACCTCGGGCGTATGAGCGAGAGGTGCCGAGTAGCGGGGCGCTGAGACGTACCCTCCCGACGAATAGCCCGAGATCGTGCCGCCCGCGTTCATGTACTCGAGCGCCGCACGGTTCGCCGGCTTAGCCGTCGCCCGAGCGTTCGTAACGAACTCACCAGAAGCCGCATGGATGAGCATGTTGTCCCGCGTCGACGGCGGACCGGGCAGAATTCCGCCCGTAGCGCGCGCGACAGTCTTACCCGGCATGCCTACCTTGGCGATGACATCTTTCGTGTTCAACGCCAGCTGAATCAACTGCCGCAGCGCAGCAGACGGCTGCGACGTGTCCGCGATGACCTTGATTTCCTTGTCTGACGGGATCGCCGCGACCTTGTCTGCAATCTCCTGCGCCTGCGCCGCCGTAGCTCCGAAGTCCAAGGCCCGCTGGATGACGTCAGCGCGAGTCTGCTTCAGACGCTTCACGTAGTCGTCCGTGTTGCCATCAAGTTTGAGCTGAGCGTCGGCCGCGTCCTGACCCTTCTTCGCCAGGTCGGCCAAGACTTCTGCGTTCGCAGACCCGGCAGCAGTCGACTCATCCAACGCTGCAGCACCCCGGCCGTGCGCCGCAACGTAGTCGTTCACGGCCTTCGTGGAGTCGGCGAGGGCCTTCTGGTAGTCGGCGTTCGCCGACACCGCATCCTGACCGACACCGTTCGCCTTGTTGATGGTGTCGGTGAGTTGCGTGATCTGATCGTCAAGCGACGCGACCTGATTCGCGGCGTCCAGATACGCAGACGCGGCATCCTTAGTACCGTCCGCGTTTTCCTCAGTAGCCTTCTTCAGTTCCTTGCTGTTCGTTACAGCCTGCTTGACGTTGCCCGACTGCTGCCCCAACGCATCCGAAACAGTGTCGATGTCGCGGCCGTATCTGTTGTACGGCGTGCCATCAGACGTCGCTCGGTAATAGTCGAGTTCCTTATTGACCTTCGTCAGCGCGGACGCGTTCCCCAGCGCAGCCGACGTGAGGGTATCGATCCCGATACCGAGCTTCTTCGCTGCGGTGAACGCGCCCGAATCCTGCAAATTCTTCGCAACAATCGCGCGCGTGTTCTTCGTGATCGCCGACGTCTGCTCATTCAGGCTCAACGTAATGTCGTCGATTTGCGCCTGATTCTTGGCCTGCACCTGCGCCCAGAGACCGACGATGGCCACCAGGCCAGTGATTGCGATGCCAGTTGCTGCGCTCATCAGCCCGACCGTTTTCATCGATACGTGGAGGAATTCGAGGGCGTCTTTGAAGTCGGCGAGCTTCGGAATGATTGTGAACACCGCGCCAGCCATGAGCGCGAGCGCCGCGACAACGGCACCAACCGCGAGGACCGTACCCTGCACGCCTGCCGGCAACGCACCGTACGCGCGCACCAGACCCGTGAGGATCTGCACCGAGTCGCGCAGCACGTCGTTCGCGGTCGCACCCGTACGGATCAGGTTCGTCTGGAACGCAGCCCCCAGCTTCGACAGATCCCCATTGAGGTTGTCCATCTTGCCCTTGGCCTGCTGCGCAGCGAACCCCGAATCGTTGACCTCGTCAGTCCACTTCTGGATACCCTTCTGCCCCTCCGCATACAGCACATTCGCGCCGTTGATCGCGCGGCTGCCGAAGATCGTCGCCTCAGCACTGTTCCGCTGCGCATCCGTCAAACCGCCCAGCTTGTCCTGCAACTGACCGGCCAGCCCCGCCAGACCAACGAACTTGCCCGACGCGTTGTACACGTTGATGCCGTACTGCTTCATCAAATCCGATGCCTCGGCAGACGGGTTCGCCAACTTCAGAAGCGCCTGCCGCAGATCCGTACCAGCGGTCTCGCCAATCAGACCCGCATTAGCGAACGCCGAAAGCGTCCCGATCGTCTCATCCAGCGACACACCGAACTGCGACGCGACCAGACCGCCGGACTTCAGCGCCTCACCCAGATCCTGAACTCCACCGAGGGCCTTATCCGCGCCGGCCGTCAACAGGTCAGCGACGTGCGGAACGTCGGAGCCCTTCAACTTGAACTGCGTCAACGCGATAGTCGCGATCTCCGTCGCATCCGCCACATCGATCTGACCCGCCGCCGCAAGCTGCAACGCGCCCTGCAGCGCGCCGCCCATGATGTCCTTCACGGACACGCCAGCCTTGACGAGCTCGATCTCCGCATCCGCCGCCTGCGACGCGCTAATACCGATGCTCTGACCCAACGTCAACGCCGCTTCGGACAGCTTCGCCATGTCGTCGCTGGTCGCGTGGGACAGGGTCTTCACCTGAGACATCTGCGCGTCGAAATCGGCGAACGACTTGATCGCCACCGCAACACCAGCAGCGACAGCCGTCCCAAACAGCAGCAACGAATGACCGAGCGACGTCATCGCCTGCCCCTGCTGTGCGAGCTTCTGCGAGGCCGTTGCCGTCGCCGACGTCGCCTTTCGCGCCTGCTCCATGCCGGCGAGGTAGTTGGAAACTGTTGCGGTGAGACGTATCGTCTCGACTCTTTCCGCCATTTTGCGGGCCTCTGTTCAGTTGTGTATTCAGTTATAGCCGGACGAAGCCGGGCAACAAAAAAGCCGCCCCGAAGGACGGCAAACTCCTACTACTCGACTACACCGACAAGTCCAAAAGCTCTACACGCAACTGCTCCACCAATACGGCGCGCTGCTCATCCGAAAACTCCAATGACACCCGATCCATCAACTTCACAATCAGCAACGACATCGACGGAATCGGCCCCATGGGATCCGCCAATACGTCCGAAAACGTCTGCTTCGACATCGCCGCATCCTCAGTCAAGACCGCCAACCAAAAACGCAACGCACGCGCCTGTGTCTCCATAGCGCCCTTGATGAACTCCGTCAGATCATTACCCGACAAATCAGTCAACCAATCCGTCATCTCATCCAACTCCATTTCTCATCGTGGCTATTTGGGCGACCGAATCTCGGGACGCCCGCCTCGCGCAGCTTGTTCCAATCCGGACTCTTGTAGGGCGTGCCGTACGTCTTGAACCAGCCTTGTGAAATCGCGAACGCATCACACGCGGCCTCAAACCGAGTCGCCGGCCCCATCGACAAGTCCTTCGGCGTAGATAGGCCATGAAGACGCAGCCACTCGCTCGTCGCCCTCAACGAGTCCCACACAAGGTCTGAGCGATCTAGCAGCTCAAACGGCACCGTTCCGTTCTCCTCTGGCACACGCTTACGCAGCACCCTGAACAGCCTTCCTCGACCGCCATGACGCCTGAGCAGCCCGCTTCGCCGACGCCTGACGGGCAGAGAGCACCGCACCTACCTCCTCGGCGTCAAGGTTGAGCTGAGCAAGCAGACGCGCAAAAGACGTCTGCTGCTGCCGCAACTCAGGCACCGCAGGATGCACCACCGTCTGGCCCCGCGAACCCGTCACCGTCTCCCCATCGCGAGCCACAGCAGCGGCCAGACCATCGATCACATCCAGCGTCCGACACGTCTCGAGCACCAACTCACGATCGTGAACGTCGCCCTCCAAGTCGCTCATGATCGAGCTCCAGAGACCGCGACCACGAGCCTTCAACACCTCAGGGATGTCATCTGACATTCGAATGCTCCTTCCAGTCGCATGTAAAACCAGGGTCTCCGCATCGCCGCACCCGTTAGAGCCCTCCCCGGCGGTACCCGAGCTGAATCGCGCGAAGGCTCCCTCCCCACCCTTGGTCGAACATGTGTTCACCAGGTGAGGCTTGCTCCTCGAGACGAGTTGCAGGACAGGTGCGCGGTAGCGAGGTTGCTTGGGTCATCGGTTCCACCCATCGACCGCGGAAGCAGATGATCTACCGTCGCGGCGAGCTTGTTTGGAACCTTGAGCGATGGGTCGATCGTCAACTCGCATAGCCAGCATTGCCATCCATCGCGCTCGAAGATCTCGTAGCGACGAATGGAATGGCGCTTGTTCTTGTATGCAGCGTGGGCGCGATCATCGCGCGTAGTCGACGCTGGTCGGGTTCACGTAGCCGGATGCGGCGCCTGGCCGAGAGTCGAGGCTGCGTGCAGCGAGGCCGCTGTCGGCGAGCAGCGAACGGACGGTTCGTGCGTCCTGAGCGACGATGAGCTGGAGTCGCTGCGCCTGCTTGAGGTCGCGGGCAGCAGCAGCAATGACGGGGTCGGCGTCGCGGAGGTTGCCGTAGATAGCGTCCATCCAAGTATCGACGTCCCGGCCTCGACCACTTGCGGCGAGGTAGCTGGGTAGTTCGGTCAGGACCGCGGCCACCTCGTTGATGTCGCCTCGAGAGATCCGCTGGGTGATCGTGAATGCCGTGAGGCTGGGGTCAGCATTGAACTCTGCCTTGAGGCGCTCCCACGCACGACCGATGCGCATCTCGTTGAGGAGCTGCTGGTTTGTGTCTCCAGTGTTGGCAGTGAGCCGGCCGACCGCAGCATCGAACATCTGCTGGGCGGCGTTCGTGAAGGTGTCAGCCTGCTGCACGATCCCGTCTACGTCGGTATCGAGCTCCGCGGCTTTGGCTTGGATCTGCTGGGTGGCGTACTGCGCTGTGATCTGGTTCGCGGCTAGTTGGTCTCGAACCTGCGCGAGGGTGACGTTGAACTGAACGATCACGGCATGGAAGTCGTTGTCGATCCTCTGCGCTACGCCGTCGAGAGGGCCGAACGCCCAGCCCTGCTTCAAGGCGCGCTTGCGCACAGCGTCGGCGTAGATCGTGTCACCGTGGAGTACTGCATTCGTGTATTCCCTTAGGGCGGACTTGGCGTCCCCAACCCTGGCTTCAGCACGGTAGCGGGCGTCGTAAGCCTCGATGTTGAGGCCGGCCGTTGCGAGGTTAGACATGGTGCTCCTGTTCAGTTGTTCGCGCGCATGGCGCGGTAGTGCTCGAAGTCCTCGCGGGCGATCAGCAAGGTGTTGGCGGGGGTTCGCGTTGCGCGGAGACGTCCCTTGTCGATGGCTTTCCGGATTGCCCGGTCGCTGACTCCGAGCAGGTTGCCCGCTTGGGTCGTTGACAGCCATGGTGTTGCAGCTTGCTTCAAGTCTGGCGTCGGTTCCGGTGGGTCCGGGGTCGAAGTTCCGAGAGAGGACCGCCAGGCGATGGCGGCCTTGGTTAGCGCCGTGAGTTGCATGTCGATGAACGGGTCTACGCCGCGGTTGTCGAGGCTCCACCGTTCGAGGCCTGCGTACTTGAGGAGCACTGCGGCGGTTCGGCCGTGGAGGATCACGTAGTCGCCGAAGACGTAGGTCTCCGCCGGCCTCATCGGGTCACCCCAGGTGTGTCACGCCATGCGTGGAGTGCGCTCCGTTCGGCTTGCATCCCCATGCAGGCGTAGCAGCGTGGGAGGAGGAGGTGGCCGACGTGCCGGTCGCAGCGGATTCCGTTGTCGCGGATCATGAGCGTCCCCACCTCCTGCCTGCCCAGATGCCACCTCGCGGTCGTGCTGTGCGGGCGTATTCGGCGCATGAGCTGTTGAGCGGGCATTGAGCGCAGAGGCCTCGGACAGTGTCGGGGCGGGTGTCGTCGTCGATGAAGCGTTGGTCGTTGATGCAGAGCGGTTGGAGATCGTCCATTGCCTTGAGGAGTCGCGCGTAGGTGTCGTCTGCTTTGCTCACGCGACCACCTCAAGGCGCGTGTCCGAATCGTCCGAATGTCCGAATGGGATGTCTGTTTCGGACACTCGGACACTTCGGACAGGGGCGTAGAGACCCCGTGAGAGCTTGGTGACGCGGCCGGAGTCATCTGCGCGCCGCAGGTACTTGCCGAGCTCGTCGTTGCCCATGCCGGTGATCGTCGCCAATTCGCGAGGGCGGATCCCCTCAGGGAAGCGCTCGATCGCCGAAATGACATCTGCCATCCGATCGCTGACCCCTGCTGTAACGCGTTGTAGGCGCGCTGCGTCGGCCGACTCCTCGAGCGAGGCCCCATCAAGCGTCCATCGGCCCCGTTCATCCAGGCTCAGGGCATACTCGCCCTCGGCCGCGTCTCGGCTGGTGACCTGCAGCGTCGCCGTCTGGTCGTGGCGATTGCGCTTGAGGACAAGCACGGTGTCGGCGGCTCCAGCGATCCCTTGGGTGCCGGAGACAGCGTCGAGGAAGTCTTCCCCGCCGCTCTTGCGCGTGTGGTGGACGATGAGCAGAGACGACCCGGGAACTTCATCGACGATGCTCTTGAGAGCGCTCAGGGTCGCGTAGTCGTGCGAGTAGGCGTTGCTGTTGCCGGCGGGCGGCATGACGCGGCCGAGGGTGTCCAGGATGACGACTGGATCCAGGCCCGCGTAGTTGGTCACGTAGTCGCGGATCGACTTGATCACTTCGCCTTGCGGGATCTGTGTCGTGAACTCGAGCATGTGGCTGAGGTCGGACGCTCCGAGGCTGCGCAAGCGGGACTGCAGGCGGCGAGCGCCGTCTTCGAGCGCGAAGTATCGGACCGGACGGCGCGGACCGAGCGGGATCGTGCCGAACGCCTCAGCTCCCGTGGAGATTCCGAGCGCGAGGCCGAGCACCATCCACGACTTGCCGATCTTCGGGGTCGACGCGAGGATGCTCAATCCCTCTGGGATCAGGCCGGGTACGACGTACTTCAGCGGGTCGAACTCCTGATTCATGAGCCACTGGGCGTTGAAGGTGGTGGGCGTGTTCACGCGGATGCCTCCGTCCAGAGGCGGTCGGAGATGTGTGCGTAGAAATCGCCGAATCGCTTCCCGGGGTTGTTGGCTACCCAGTACCAGGCGTCGCGTTCGAAGCGGAGGCCGTCGTCAATGTAAGTTGCGCCGGACCTGTAGCCGTCGCTGTGGCCGACGACATAGAAGCCGGCGAGCGCAGGGGTCAGATCGTGGAGGTCAAGCTCGCCACCGACGAGCTTCCAGAGAGCGTCGTCGAGTTGGGTTTCGACGGTCGAACCGACGGGGCATGGGAGAATGGATCGGGTTGTGTTGAAGGCCGTTCGATCGGAAGTCGGGCGGCCTTCTGCCTTGATTGCGGACATGGGTTGTGTCCCTCTGTTCAGTTGTCGTCGTTGTTGAAGCGGCCGTCGGCCCAGTACGGGTCATCGGACCAGCGGACGCCGGGGGCAATGCTCTGTAGGGCGTGAGCGGCGGTGGGATCGGCGTGACCTTGAACGAAGAGCTCGAAACCGCGCCAAGCAGCGCCCGCGGTGGTATCGATTCGTCGCCCCACGAACGCCTCGAGATATTGGTCGACGGCGTCACGCGCGATCCCGGCGCGGTAGGCGCGACGAATCAGCTTGGACATCTTCGACGGCCTGAACTCGATGTCGGCAGCGGCGAATCGGAGCGAGGCGTATCGGATGAGCTCTTCGACCGTGTCGTGGATCCCGGTCGCTCTTGTGTCGGTCATGCGGCGCCGCGAAGGAGTGTCGCGATGCGGTCGCGCTGTTCGGGAGTGAGCGGGGGAGCGTCGGCTACGACTTTGGTGACGTAGTCCTCGAGGCGTGCCGCCTTCAGGTTTCGGCGGGCGTTGATGAGATCGGGGTCGTCGGGTTGACGATCTCGGGAGAGAGCGGCGACCTTGGCACGCTCGACGGTCCAGGACACGGAAAAGCCTCCGTAGCAATGAGCAAATTGCCCTCTGCTAGGAGGCTTGTGATGAGCACCGGGGAGCCAACCTTGATGGTCCAACGCCGAGTGCTTCCGACTTTAGCACCTATGTTCGATAGATCGCTAGCCGCCGCCGACGAAATGTGTCAGTTCGACTTCGCGAATGCCGAGCCCGACCAGAGCCGCAAACCGGTTGGTGTATTTGTCCGTCTGCGCGACGATTGAGCGGCGACCGCACTCCGGGCATGCAAGCACCCAGCGAATGCGAAAGTCCTCTGAATAGAACGTCATTGGGTCGCCCTCTGCATCGGAGTGAGATACCCATTCAGCACCCTTGAGGTATTGGGTCGTCACGCCGGAGATCGGCACCGTGGTCTCCTCGGCGGGGTCGTGGTAGGCGCTAGTTGAGATGAACCAGTGCAGTTCCTCGTTGCGGATCTCCGGCAAGAACGTGGCGATGCGCCACTTCTTGTGAGGGTCGGCATGGCCGCCCTTGCAATAGACGGAGACGTAGTCGTCGCTCCGTGCCGTAGCTGGCGACGGCGAGACGTTCTTCCAGTTCTTCTTGCGACTCACGAGGCTAGAGCACCAGCTCTTCGTTGTTCAGTTCGCGTGCACGACTTGCAATGTCGAGCAGAGCGAAAGCGAGCTCCTCGACGTTCTCTATCGGGTTGTCGCGCATGCCTGCTCGGAGGCCGTAGTCGGGCACCCACTGGCCGTCGCGTCTAATCAATCTGCATCGGAAAGCTGGCGTGCTTCGGTCGCATGCGACATGTGCCTCGCACTTGTCGAGATTGCGACGGTCTTCGTTGTGCCAGCCAAGGAATGTGTCGCATCCCTCGACTCTGCAACGCACGACTCGGCGCTTCGAGGTGAGTACGGCGACCTCGATCGGATCGTCGCTGGTCATCACCTCAGCCGTGCTCATGCCGAGGTCAAGGTCGGTCCCGTCGCGGTGAAGGCGAGCCCAGTCGATCATCTTTCTAAGGTCGGCCTTTGGCAGCTCTCGTCGGGGTCGTACGACAATCCGCAACGTCGCTGGTTCGAGGTAGATACCGCCGACCGTTCGTTCCGCCAGAGCCTCGTCGGCGGCGCCATCTTCGGGGAATGATTCTTCAACCGGTCGTTGATCGTCGGATCGGCTCCAGATTTCCCATAGAGCGAATGGCGCCCCGGGCTCTCCCGCGCGCACTTCACGCTTCTCTTCCACCGCAATCATCGGTTCGACTCCTCTCAGATGTCCCTCAACGGGCGAACGGAACGCGGCTCAGTTCTTCAATCACGACTCACGCTCGCGTCTCCATTCGATCTGAACATCTGCCGGATCGAAGACCCGGGTGTTCTTCTGTCTAGCCACTGCCACGGTCATCAACGTGTCGATCGTGGCTCGACGCTTCGACAACGAAAGGCCGCCCCACACGGCCCGAACGTCACTGGCTGCGAGGAGTTCATCCAGACCGCTCGAGTCGTCCGCCTCGGCGATGCTCTTCTCCACCGCATTGAGCTGGTCCGTCAGTTTCCGAGACTCCGTTCTCACCGCTGCAAGGGACAGAAGACCCTCCGAGAGTGCCGCCGCCAGATCGTCCCGCCGGCGCCTGAGGTCATCGGCGCGTTCATGCAGGGGGGCCACCTCGACCTTGGGCTTCAGCAGACGGGATGCGTCGGGCTGGCTCAGCCGCGCGACGAGGACTTCCTCGACGAGCTCATCCACCCGAGTCTGATCTCGCTGCACGCACCATTTGCTTGAGCATGCGTAGACGACCCTCCGGGCGCGACTGGGACCGCGAACGTAGTCGGGCCGTGCCATCAATCGACCCCCGCAAACGCCACAGAGAGCGAGGCCCGAGAGGAGGTACTTGGTGCGGTTCGACCAGCTATCAGGCTTGCGGCGTTGGCGCTTGCTGGCCTTGAACGCTTCCCACGTCTCGCGTGGGACGATCGGTTCCCAATCGCCGACAGCGACTTCCTCGCCGCGATAGAACCTCAGCCCCGCATAGGCCGGGTTCGAAAGCCGGGCACTTAGGGTGCTGATGCTCCATGGTCGATCGGTCGTGGTTGCGATGTTGCGCTCGTTGAAGTTGTCGACGATGCCGTATAGCGATTCTCCGGCCAGGAACCGGTCGTAAGCCTCGCGAATGATCCCTGCCTCCTCGGCGACGACCTGCACACCGTCCATGGTGCGCTCATAGCCGTAGGGCCGGTTGCTGAATTGCCAAACGCCGTTACGTGCACGCTGAACGTTTGAAGCGGCTTGACGAGCGCCCTTCTGCTCCACCTCGTAACGGGCAACGTGGCCCAGCATCCCTGCTGCCATTCGTCCGGCGGGAGTGGTGAGGTCGATCTCTCCAGCCTTCACCGTGAGGATCTGTAGCGCGTGCTTCTCGGCGACCTCGACCAGGTCGACCAGGTCGCGAACCCTGCGATAGAGGCGGTCCGTGTGCCACGTGATGATCGTGTCGATCTCGCCGGCACTGATCAGCGACAGCATCCGCGTGTACTCCGGTCGAATCCCCTTGGAAGCGGAGACGTCGTTGTCGATGAACTCGTGCACGACGCGGATCTTTCGCGAGGTGGCGAGGCGTCGGCATTCGCTGAGTTGGCGCTCGACAGCTTGCCCTTCACCCGTCTTGTCGAGCGATTGCCTGGCGTAGATCGCGGCTGTCATCGGCATGACCCTATTTTACGTCATACCGGCCTCGTGATCCTGATCTGGGGGATCGCCGGGCCCGCGCTGGGGCAGGTGTTCCAGGCGGCGCTCGCGCGTGTCACCGGATTCTGATGCGGACCGCGCGGGATGCGGGATCGGCGCCCGCGGAATTCGTGATGGTCGCGGCTCTGCTCACCGTGCTCACCCTCGGGGTGCTGCAGCTCGGCGTCGCGTTGCTGGTGCGCAACACGGCGCTCGACGCGGCCGCGGAGGGCGCGAGGTTCGGGGCGCTCGCCGACAACCGGCCGGCGGACGGGGCCGTGCGCACCCGCGAGCTCATCTCCATGGCGATCGGAGGCGAGTACGCGCGCGACGTGCGCGTGACGACCGGGGAGTGGCGCGGGCATCCGGCGGTCACGGTCACCGTGCGCACGACGCTGCCGGTGCTCGGCCTGCTCGGCATCGGCGAGGGGCTGGAGGTCGCGGGGCATGCGGCGCGCGAGACGCTGGGCTGAGCGCCCGCACGGCGACGCCGGGTCGGCGTCGATCGAATTCCTCACGGTCGGGCTGCTGCTGCTCGTGCCGCTGGTGTATCTCGTGATCGCGCTCGCCGCGGTGCAGGGCGCGGCGCTCGGGGTGGAGGGGGCGGCGCGCCAGGCCTCGCGCGTCTTCGTCCAGTCGCCGGACGAGGCTTCCGCCGAGGCGGCGGCCGGTACGGCGATCGCCGTCACGCTCGGCGACTACGGGCTGGATGCCGACGACGCCCGCGTCCGGATCACCTGCACGCCGCATCCCGGCCGCTGCCTCACGCGTCGCGGCTTCGTCACCGTACGGATCGACGCGTCCGTCGCGCTGCCGCTCATTCCGCCCGCGCTCGGGACGGTGCTGCCACTGCAGATCCCGGTCGCGGCGACTGCGACCGAGCAGGTGTCGCGATTCTGGGGCGCCGGATGAGGCGGCACGCACTCGCCACGCGCCGCGCCCATCACGACGACGGGTCGACCCTGCCGTTGATCCTCGTCTTCGGGCTGGTCGCCCTCGTCTTCGTGCTGGTCGTGGCGGCGGCGACCGGCCTCTACCTCGACCGCAAGCGGCTCTACACCCTCGCCGACGGCGCGGCTCTCGTCGGCGCCGAGTCGTTCCGGCTCGACGAGGTGCACCGGATCGCCGGCGGATTCCGCCCCGACCTGACCCCGGACCAGGTGCGGGCGTCGGTCGCCGCCTATCTCGCGGCCGAGCCGTCCGACGAGTTCCGCGACCTGCGCCTCGAGCGGGCGACGACGCCCGACGGGAGGAGCGCTGTGGTCACCCTGTCGGCGACGTGGCAGCCGCCGGTGCCGATCCCGTTCGTGCCGGACGGCATCCGGATCCGGACGACCGCGACGGCACGCGCGGTGCTGCGGTGAGCCGCGAGCGCCCGCCGCTGAGTACGTCAGTCGACGGGGTCGGCACCGATCGCGGCGAGCACGGCGCGAGCGATCTCGGCATCCTGATCGGGAGTGCCGCCGGCCACCCCGAACCCCCCGACGAACCGGCCGTCGAAGCGCAGTGGCAGTCCGCCCTTGATGTTCGTGAGCAGGTTGCCCGATCCGGCCGGGAGGATCGCGGCGAGCGGGTCCGGCATCCAGCCGCTCGCACGTCG
Organism: Pseudolysinimonas kribbensis; assembly: GCF_039531715.1. Classification (NCBI taxonomy): domain Bacteria; kingdom Bacillati; phylum Actinomycetota; class Actinomycetes; order Micrococcales; family Microbacteriaceae; genus Pseudolysinimonas; species Pseudolysinimonas kribbensis. The sequence goes on from NZ_BAAAQO010000003.1 coordinate 540,285, forward strand.
CGTCGACGCCGAGGTCTGCGCCTTGCGGCGGCCGGTCTCCGCGCTGTGCGGCGTCGTGCCGTCGGCGCGCGCGTAGGCGACGAGCGCCATCGCCGGGTCGGCGACGGCGACCGCGACCGGCAGCCCGGCCCGGGCGCCCTCCTCGATCGCGAGCGCGACGATGTGCAGCGCGAGCTCGTGGCTCACGGCGCTGGTCTGGATGTACTGCTGCATGTCTTCCTCTCGTCCCGGTGCGATCGGGATCAGCCGCGTGCCTTCGCCTCGCGGCGTCGGCGGTGCAGGATCGGCTCGGTGTAGCCGTTGGGCTGCCGGGCGCCCTCGAAGATGAGGTCGCAGGCGGCCTGGAACGCGATCCCGTCGAACGCCGGCGCCATCGGGCGGTAGTCCGGATCGCCGGCGTTCTGCTCGTCGACGACCGCGGCCATGCGCGCGAGCGACTCCCGCACCTGCTGTTCCGAGACGATGTCGTGTCGCAGCCAGTTCGCGAGCAGCTGGCTCGAGATGCGCAGCGTCGCACGGTCCTCCATGAGGGCGACGTCGTGGATGTCCGGCACCTTCGAGCAGCCGATCCCCTGATCGATCCAGCGCACGACGTAGCCGAGGAGCGACTGCACGTTGTTGTCGACCTCCTCCTGCCGCGCCGCCGCGTCCCACGACGACGGGTCGCCGAGCGGGATCGTCAGCAGCTGATCGAGGGTGCCGCGCCGGTGGCCGGCGAGCTCCTGCTGGCGGGCGCGCACATCGACGCGCAGATAATGCAGCGCGTGCAGCGTCGCGGCGGTGGGCGAGGGCACCCAGGCCGTGGACGCGCCGGCGCGCGGGTGGCCGATCTTCTGCTCGAGCATGTCGGCCATCAGATCGGGCATCGCCCACATCCCCTTGCCGATCTGCGCATGACCCGGCAACCCCGTCTCGAGGCCGATGTCGACGTTCTGATCCTCGTAGGCGAGAATCCACGGCTGGGCCTTGAGCTCGGCCTTGCGCACGATCGCCCCGGCCTCCATCGAGGTGTGGATCTCATCGCCCGAGCGGTCGAGGAACCCCGTGTTGATGAAGACCAGCCGGTCGGTCGCCTCGGCGATGCAGGCCTTCAGGTTGACCGAGGTGCGCCGCTCCTCGTCCATCAGGCCGAGCTTGAGCGTGCGGGCGGGCAGTCCGAGCAGCCGCTCGACGCGGGCGAAGAGATCGACCGTGAAGGCGACCTCGGCGGGGCCGTGCTGTTTCGGCTTGACGATGTAGACGGAACCCGCGGTGCCGTTGCGCTTCGGGTTCGCGGCGTCGATGCCGGGCAGCGCGCAGAGCGCCGTCAGGATCGCGTCGAGGATGCCCTCGCCGATCTCGGCGTCATCCGGTCCCCACCGGACCGCGTCGCTCGTCATGAGATGCCCGCTGTCGCGCACGAAGAGGAGGGAGCGCCCGGGCAGGGTGAACGGCGAGCCGTCCGGCGCGGTGTAGGCGCGATCCTCGGCGAGACGCCGGGTGATCGTGCGGCCGCCCTTGTCGAACGTGTCCTCGAGGTCGCCGCGATTCAGCCCCAGCCAGTTGCGGTACGCGAGCACCTTGTCGGCGGCGTCGACGACGGCGACCGAGTCCTCGAAGTCGATGATCGTGGTGAGCGCCGCCTCGGCGAGCACGTCGCTCAACCCGGCGGCGTCCTCCGCGCCGATCGGCGAGGCCGGGTCGAACTGCAGCTCCCAGTGGATGCCGTGACGCCGCAGCAGCACGGCATCCGGCCGCGCCGGGTCTCCCCGCCACCCGGCGAACCCATCGGCCGCGGCGAGCGCGCCCGGCCCGGCCGGAAGCGCGACCACGAGCCTTCCGTCGACCACCGTGTACCCGGTCGCGTCCCCGTGCGACCCGCTCACGAGCGGGAAGAGCTCGTCGAGCAGGCGCCGCACCTCGACGATCACCTGCGCCCCGCGTTCGCGGTCGTAGCCGCCGAGCGCGGCACGACCCGGCAGCGCGTCGGTGCCGTACAGCGCGTCGTACAGCGAACCCCAGCGCGCGTTCGCGGCGTTGAGCGCGTAGCGCGCGTTGGTCACGGGCACCACGAGCTGCGGCCCGGCGAGCTCGGCGATCTCCGGGTCGACGCCGTCGGTCGTGACGGTGACCTCGGCGGGCTCGGGCACGAGGTAGCCGATCTCCGTCAGGTGCGCACGGTAGGCCTCGGCATCCCAGGGCGTTCCGGTGTGCGCGCGGTACCAGCCGTCGAGGTCGGCCTGCAGCCGGTCGCGCTCGGCGAGCAGGGCGCGATTGCGCGGCATGAGCTCGGTGACGATCGACTCCACTCCCGCCCAGAAGGTCGCCTCGTCGAGGCTCGCGCCGGCCAGCGCCTCCTCCCGCACGAAGTCGTGCAGCTCGCGCGCGATGCGCAGGCCTCCCACGCTGACGCGGTCGGTGCCGGTGGCGGTGTCGGTCATGCGTGGTGCTCCTCGTAGATGCTGCCGGGGTTCAGGATGCCGTCGGGGTCGAGCGCCCGTTTGATGCGTTGCCCCAGGTCGAGTGCGTCGGGTCCGATCTGGTCGACGAGCCAGGGGCGCTTGAGCTTGCCGACGCCGTGCTCGCCCGTGATCGTGCCGCCGAGCGAGATCGCGAGCGTCATGATCTCGCCGTAGGCGCGGTTCGCCCGCGCCCCCTCCGCGGGGTCGTCGGGGTCGAACACCACGAGCGGGTGGGTGTTGCCGTCGCCCGCGTGCGCGATGAACGCGATCGTCACGTCGTTGGCGCGGGCGATCGCCTCGACGCCGTGGATGAGTTCGGGCAGTCGCGGGATGGCGACGCCGACGTCCTCGAGCAGCAGCCGGCCCTTCGCCTCCACCGCCGGGATCGCCGCACGGCGCGCGCTCGCGAGCCGCTCGCCGCGCTCCGGGGTGGTCTCCTCGACCGAGATCGGGTCGTGCGCGCGCAGGATGGCGAGGATCGTGGTCAGCTCGCGGGCATCCGGACCGGCGTCGTCGGTGCCGGCGAGCACGAAGCCCGCCGCCTCGCGGTTCAGGCCGAGCGCGAGCTGGTCCTCGACGGCGTTCACCGCCGCGCGGTCCATGTACTCGAGCATGCTCGGGCGCACGGCGGCGGCGATCTCGGCGATCGCCTCCGCCGCATCCTCGGTGCTGCGGAACCACGCGGCGACGGTGCGATGCGTCGGCGGCGTCGGCAGCAGGCGCAGCGTGACCTCGGTCACGATGCCGAGCGTGCCCTCGCTGCCCACGAACAGCTGCAGCAGCGACAGGCCGGCGACGTCCTTGACGAGGCCGCGGCCGAGTCGCACCGCGCGCCCGTCGGCGAGCACGACCTCGAGTCCGAGCACGTAGTCGGCGGTGACGCCGTACTTGACGCAGCACAGGCCTCCGGCGTTCGTCGCGATGTTGCCGCCGATGGAGCAGATCTCGAAGGATGCCGGATCCGGCGGGTACCAGAGCCCGCGCTCGGCGACGGCGGCCTTCAGCTCCGCGTTGAGCAGACCCGGCTGCACGACCACGGTGCGGGTGCGCTCGTCGATCTCGATCGCGCGCATGCGCTCGGTGCCGATCACGAGGCATCCGTCGAGCGCGGTCGAGCCGCCGGACAGGCCGGTGCCGGCGCCGCGCGGCACGATCGGCACGCGATGCTCGGCGGCCCAGCGCACGGCGGCCTGCACCTCGGCGGTGGTGCGCGGGAGCACGACGGCCAGCGGCGTGCCGGCGTCCGGATCGAGCGCGCGGTCGCGGCGGTACGGCTCGAGCTGCGGGGCCTCGGTGAGCACGGCATCGAGCGGAAGCGCTTCGCGCAGCTTCGGGAGATCTGCCGACCCGACCGCCATCGCGTTCCCTCGATTCCACTATGCGGAATTTACTTTCCACAATCTAATCGAGAGTATCCCGTGCACGGGCCCCGCGCACAACGCGACGCGGCAGGCTCACGCCTCCTCGGCCGGCGCCGATCCCCGCGGCGGCCCCGGTGCGGGCCCGCGCGGGGTCCCCCGCGTCGAGGCCTGCGGATGCACGCGGGGCAGAAACACCCGCATCATCACGCCCCCGACGAGCCCGACCACCCCGAGCAGCGCGACCGCGATCGGGAGCCCGAAGACCGCCGTCACCGCCGAGATGGCCAGCGGCGTCGCCGCGCCGCCGGTGTCGCTGGTGAACCGCCATGCGCCGAGGAACGGGGCCGGATCCCTCGGGTCGGCGAGGTCCGCGCCGAGCGTCATCATGATCCCCGCCCCGAGTCCGTTCGCGACGGACAGCAGCAGCGCGACGCCGATGTACCACAGCTCGCTCCCCGGCAGGTCGTGCGTGAGCGACAGCAGCACGAAACCCGCGCCGAGCCCGAACGAGACCGGCAGGGCGACCCAGAGGCGGCCGAACCGATCCATGATCGATCCGCCGAGGTAGAACAGGAGGAAGTCGACGACGTTGGCGGTGCCGATGACGACGGCGGTCGTCGTCTCGTCGAGTCCGATGCTGACCGCCCAGAGCGGGATCACCACCTGCCGGCCGGTGCGCAGGCCCGTGATGGTCGACACGGCGACGCCGAGGGTGAGCAGCGTGCGGCGGCGGCTGCGCAGCATCCGGAACAGCCCTCGGGCCTCGCGCTCCACCTCGCGCTCGCCGCGGGTCTCCCGCCCGCCCGCGCGCATCTGGGCCTCGGGATCGCGCAGGACGATCAGGCACACCGCCGCCGCCAGGCAGCCGACCACCTGGATCCAGAACGACGCGGCCGGGTCGTGGGTCAGCTGCAGCAGCCCGGCCGTGAGGAACGGACCGACCAGGTAGCCGAGCCGCTGGCTGCCGCCGATCGTCGAGAGCGCCCGTGCCCGGTACTTCGGCGGCACGAACGTCGTCATGAAGGCGTGGCGCGCGAGCAGGAACACCGCGGTGGCGAGTCCGATGACGAAGATCCCCGCGCCGAGCACCCAGGGGTTGGGGGCGAAGTAGCAGGTGATCAGGCCCAGCACCGCCAGCACCGACGCGCCGATCATCGCGTTGCGTTCGCCGATGTGCGCGATCACCTGCCCGCTCGGGATATCGCCGACGAGCTGGCCGACGAGCAGCATCGTCGAGATGAGGCCGGCGATCGCGAGCGAGGCGCCGAGGCTGTGGGAGACGACCGGGATGATCGGCAGGATCGCGCCCTCACCGGTCGAGAACAGCGTGCTCGGCAGAACCGCGACCAGGATCACCGCGCTCCACCGGAACCGGGACTCGGGGGAGCTGCTCATCGCTCTCGTCACCCTACGCGCGACCCGGGGGTCCTCCGGCCAGGGCCTGTGACCGGGGCGCCGGTAGGGTTGACCCCGCCATGATCGAGCTCGACCTCAGCGACCGGATCGGCGCCCTGCGCCAGACCTTCTCCGACATCCGCGCGGTCGTCGGCGTCGACAGGCTCGAACGGCAGATCGCGGAGCTCAACGAGCAGGCCGGCGCCCCGGATCTCTGGGACGACCCGGAGAACGCGCAGAAGGTCACGAGCGCGCTGAGCCATCGGCAGTCCGAGCTCGCCCGCATCATGTCGGTCGAGCGTCGGCTCGACGACCTCGAGGTGCTCGTGCAGCTCGCGAACGAGGCCGAGGACGAGGACAGCGCGACCGAGGCCAAGCAGGAGCTCGCGTCCCTGGAGCAGACGATCGGCGACCTCGAGATCCAGACCCTTCTCGACGGCGAGTACGACGAGCGCGGCGCCGTCGTCACGATCCGCTCCGGCGCCGGCGGCGACGACGCCACCGACTTCGCCGAGATGCTCATGCGCATGTACCTGCGCTGGGCGGAGAAGCACAAGTACCCGGTCAAGGTGCTCGACACCTCGTACGCCGAGGGCGCGGGCATCAAGTCGGCGACGTTCGAGATCGACGCGCCCTACGCCTTCGGCACCCTGAGCGTCGAGGCCGGGACGCACCGCCTCGCGCGCATCAGTCCCTTCGGCTCCGCCGACAAGCGCCAGACGAGCTTCGCCGCGGTCGAGGTGATCCCGGTGATGGAGGAGGCGCAGGAGGTCGAGGTGCCGGAGGGCGATATCCGCGTCGACGTCTTCCGCTCGTCCGGCCCTGGGGGGCAGAGCGTGAACACGACCGACTCGGCGGTGCGCATCACGCACATCCCGACCGGGATCGTCGTGTCGATGCAGAACGAGAAGTCGCAGATCCAGAACCGCGCGGTCGCGATGCGCGTGCTCCAGACCCGCCTCATGCTGCTGCAGCGCGAGGAGGAGGCGGCCAAGAAGAAGGAGCTCGCGGGCACGATCACCGCGAGCTGGGGCGACCAGATGCGGTCCTACTTCCTGTACGGGCAGCAGCTCGTCAAGGACCTCCGCACCGGCTACGAGGTCGGCAACCCGGCGGTCGTCTTCGACGGCGAGCTCGACGGGTTCATCTCCGCCGGCATCCGGTGGCGCAAGCGCGAGGTCGACTAGAGCCGGGAATCGAGCGGCAGCAGCTCCAGCGTCGTCTCGCGGGCCGGTGACTGCGTCATCTCGATCGCGTACGGGTCGCCGTACTTGCGCAGGAACTCCGCGTCGACCGCGTCGTCGGCGTCGGTCGAGCGCACGGCGGTGACGTCCGCCTCGATCTCGATGTCCTGTCCGGAGACGTGAGCCCCGCCGCAGGCGAGCGTGTCGCGGTACCAGGCCTTGTCCGGGCCCTTCCACGAGCGCACGAACACCCGTCCGCCCGTCTCGAGCACCCAGATGAGGCGGCCCGGCGAGCTCTCGTCGGCGGGCGTGATCCGGATCTCCTGCACGTCGTGCAGCGTCGTCAGCTGCGACTGGCTCCAGGTCGTCATGCGCCCACCGTAGGCGACGCGCCCGACGCGCGGCGTCAGTCCTGCGGTGCGCGCACCGGCTCGCTGACCACCGCGATGACCGCGGCGGCGAGTTCGGACCGCTCGGGACCGGCGAACAGCTCCGCGTCGAGGGTCGAGAGGCCGGTGTCCACGCTCGTCAGCGCCCTCGATCCGGCCGCGGAGAGCGCGATGAGGGGTTCGTGCCCGGAGCCGGAGGCCGCCTGCTTGACGAGGCCGGCGTCCGTCAGCGAACGCAGCAGCACGCGCAGGTCGTCGACGGTGGTCCGCTGCCGGCGCGCCAGTTCGCTCGTGGACAGCCCGGGCACCTCGCCGAGGTCGCGCAGGATGCCGTACTTGCGCAGCGTCAGGCCGTGCGGCTCGAGCACGCGGGCGACCGCGAGCTCGACGTCGCGGGCGACCCGCAGCAGATCGATCGCGGGATGCGACGGTCCGGTCACGCCGGCACGATGCGCAGCGTCGTCGGCAGCGACTCGGCCGAGACGACCGGGTCGACGTCCTCCCGCGGATGCCGGCCGTCGTACTTGGCCTCGAACGCATCCGAGACCGCACCCGCGAGCGCCGGGTCGGCCGGCTCGAACAGCACATCGCGATCCACCGCCGTGCCGATCCGGACGTGGCCGGCGCCGGCTTCGTGCGCGCGCCGGTTCCAGCCCGTCTCGGGGCCGTGCGCGGCGCGCACGAACATGTCGTCGCCGACCCGCACCATCCAGATGATCACCTCGCGTCGCAGGGATCCGTCGACGCGGCGCGAGGCGATGCGCAGCTCGTCCTCGGTGTCGATCTCGGTCAGCTCGGCGGGGGACCAGGTTCCAGCGGCGGCAGAAGGCATGCGCTCACGCTAATCCTGCAAGAACCGACCCGCCGAGTGTCGCAACCCTGTGCGCCGCGCTCGGGTGCCTAGCCTGGCGGCGCCATGATTCGTTTCGATCAGGTCACCAAGACCTACGCCGGGACGTCGCGGCCGGCCCTCGACGGGGTGACCCTCGAGGTGTTGAAGGGGGAATTCGTCTTCCTGGTCGGCGCGTCGGGATCCGGGAAGTCCAGCTTCCTCCGCCTCGTGCTGAAGGAGGAACGGCCCACGCGCGGACAGATCCACGTGCTCGGACAGCAGCTGAACACGCTGCCGAACCGCAAGGTGCCCTACTTCCGGCGCAATCTCGGCGTCGTGTTCCAGGATTTCCGCCTGCTGCCCACCAAGACGGTGTTCGACAACGTGGCCTTCACGCTGCAGGTGATCGGCAAGAGCCGGGGCTTCATCCAGGAGGCCGTGCCCGACGTGCTCAAGATGGTGGGCCTCGCCGGCAAGCAGACCCGCTTCCCGCACGAGCTCTCCGGCGGTGAGCAGCAGCGCGTCGCGATCGCCCGTGCGATCGTCAACAAGCCGGCGATCCTGCTCGCGGATGAGCCGACGGGCAACCTCGACCCCGCGACGAGCATGGGCATCATGACGCTGCTCGCGACGATCAACGCGAACGGCACCACCGTGCTGATGGCCACGCACGACTCGTCGATCGTCGATCAGATGAAGCGCCGCGTCATCGAGCTCGTGAGCGGGCACATCGTGCGCGACGAGCGCGCCGGCGGATACCAGACCCAGGCCGTGCCGGTGCAGGAGTTCGCGCTCGCGGAGAGCCTCGGTCCGCGCGGACCGTCGGCGGCGACCGGTCTCATGCCGACCGTCGCGGTGGATGCCGAGGTCGACAGCGGGGTGGCGGCCGCCGCGCCGGCGGCGCTCGCACCCGAGCCGGTGGCGGAGCGCGTCGCGTCTCCGGATCGGTCCTCTGAGGGTTCCGAGACGCGTCCGGCTGCGCCGGTCGCTCCTCGACCCGCAGAGCCTGACCCCGCCCCGCAGACGCCGGCACCCCCGGCGACTCGACCTGCTCCTGCCGTTCAGCAGGCGGCGATGCCGGTCCGCCGGCCGCAGCAGCCCGAGCCGGATGCCGCCCCGCCGCCCCTCGTGGATCCGCTCGCGGCCGAGCGGGAGCGCAGCGCATGAGGCTCGGGCTCGTCCTGGGTGAGGTCGGCAGCGGATTCCGCCGCAACCTCTCGATGGTGGTCTCCGTCATCCTCGTCACGTTCATCTCGCTGACCTTCTTCGGCGCCGCGATCCTGCTGCAGTTCCAGATCGCCCAGACCAAGGGGTACTGGTACGACCGCGCGCAGGTGACCGTGTACTTCTGCACCGACGTCGACCAGGCGGCCAAGTGCGCTCTCACCGAGGCCAGCAAGGACCAGATCGACGCGGTCGGCGCGCAGCTGACCGGCCCGACGCTCAAGCCGTACATCAAGCACGCGTACTTCCAGACGCACAAGCAGGAGTACGACAACTTCCAGCAGCAGTTCAAGGGGATGCCGGCCGCCCAACTCGCGACACCGGACCTGCTGCCCGAGACCTATCGCATCAATCTGAAGGACCCGGATCAGTCCGAGGTGGTGATCGACCAGATCAAGGGGATGCCGGGGGTGGAGTCCGTCGCGGACCAGCGATCTCTGCTCGAACCGATCTTCGCGATCATGAACGCGGGCAGTCTGACCGCGATCGGGATCGCCGCCCTCATGCTCGTCGCCGCCGTCCTGCTCATCTCGACGACGATCCGGTTGAGCGCGTTCTCGCGCCGGCGGGAGCTGGGCATCATGCGCCTGGTCGGGGCGTCGAACCGCTTCATCCAGACGCCGTTCATCCTGGAGGGGGTGCTCGCGGCGCTCATCGGCGCGGTGCTCGCCGCGGGGGCCGTGATCGCGATCGTGCAGTTCTTCGTGCAGGGGTACCTCGCGCCGGCCATCCCGGGCTTCACCATCAGCGTCGGACTCGGCGACGCGCTGCTGGTCGCGCCGATCCTGATCGTGGTCGGGGCGCTGCTCGCGGCATTCTCGGCCTCCGTCGCGATCCGTCGCTACCTCAAGGTCTAGCCGCGCCTCGGGCTAGGATGGTGGGCTCGCCCATCGTCGAGGAGGTGCAGTCATGGCGAAGAAGGATCGCGGCAACGGCGTGGTCGCGACGAATCGTCGCGCGCGCCACGACTACCTCATCGAGGACACCTACGAGGCCGGCATCGTGCTCACCGGCACCGAGGTGAAGTCGCTGCGGCAGGGCCGCGCGTCGCTCGTGGACGGCTACGCGTTCATCGACGGTGGCGAGGCGTGGCTGGATTCGGTGCACATCCCGGAGTACACCGAGGGCACCTGGACCAACCACACCCCCCGCCGCAAGCGCAAGCTGCTGCTGCACAAGCAGCAGATCATCAAGATCAGCCAGAAGACCGCCCAGGGCGGCTACACGCTCGTGCCGCTGCAGATCTACTTCAGCGACGGCCGGGCGAAGGTCGAGATCGCGGTCGCGAAGGGCAAGCGCGAGTACGACAAGCGCCAGGCGCTGCGAGAGCGCCAGGACCGCCGCGAGGCGGAGCGCGCGATGTCGTCGCGCGCGCATCTGGGGGAGTAGCGCTCGCCTCACCCGGCGGCGAGAAACTCCCGAACGGCGCGCGACTTCGTCTCGAGCATCGCGCCGGTCCTGCCAGAGCCCGGCGGCGGGTTCAGCCAGTACCGTCCCGCTCTGCGGGTGATGCTCCATCCCTCGTCGTGCAATCGCAGATGATGGTGGCGACACAGGCTGATGCCGTCGGCGAGGTCGGTGCGCCCGCCGTCGGCCCATCGCCGGATGTGATGGGCCTCCGTCCAGGAAGGCGGCCGATCGCAGCCGGGCCACATGCACCCGCCGTCGCGCACTGAGAGGGCGCGGCGCTGGGCACGGCTGAACAGCCGGTTCTTGCGACCGAGGTCGAGCACCCGGCCGGCGCCGTCGAGGATGATCGGGACGACGCCACCCGCGCACGCCAGGCGCCGCACGGTGGGCAGCGCCACGGTCTCTCCGCCCTCCAGGACGCCGTGCCCATGCCCCGTGGTCAGAGCGTCGCCCGAGACCAGGACGCGCACCGCGGGCTCCTCGCCCCCGAGCAGGACCTGCTGGTCGATCGATCCGGCTTGGCGCAACAGCTCGGTGAAGGCGTCGGAGGCGAGCTGCTCGGTGCTGCGGTCGTCGTCGGCGAGTCGCGTCGCCCGCTCGCGCGCCGCCGGATCGACGAAGCGGGGACCGCCGCGGCGCGGTGAGGTCGCGCGATCGTAGACGCTCGTCACGATCGCCGCGGACTCCGGATCGAGCAGCCACGCGATCCGGGTCATGCCGTCGGGCTGCTTCACGAGCCGCAGCGATCGTGCGCCGCGTCGCGCCTTCTCGCGGTCGCCGATCCCGGCCTCGTCGAGCTCATCGCGGAGCTCCCGCGCACGACGTTGCAGCCGGTCAGGGTCCAGCGAGGTGGCCTCGTCGCAGAGCCGAGCGGCCGCCTGGTCCAGCACGTCTGCCGGGAGGTCGCCCGGAAATCCCAGACCGGCCCGGATCGCGTCGGCGGCGGGGACGGCCACCCGACCGCTGCGCAATGCATCCCCGAGGACGCCGTCGAGCAGCCCGACCCGCACATTCGTCGCCGCATCGCGGCCGGTGACCCCGGTCTCCGCCTTCAGGAACTCCTCCACCGTGCGGTGGCCGGCGCGCTGGGCGAAGCCGGTGAGCCCGAGCTCAGGTCGTGAGCGGCGGGCGACTTCGCCGGCGCCGAGCGCGGCGTGACGCTGCACTGCCGACTGGAGCCGAGCGGTGGCCGCAATCAGCTCTCTGAGGTCGGCATCTGACGTCTGTGGCCACGCCGAGGTCGGCGCGCCCTCGACCAGCCCGAGCGCGCTGCGCATCGCGGTCAAGAGATCCGGGGCCGACATGCATCCATTGTCCAAATCGAACACACCTTCGAAAGCTGGAACGCTCATTCTGTGGAGAAGATGCGGCCCGGCCAGGTGGGGAGGGAGGGGAGAGCGCTCAGCCCAGCTCCCCGAACCGCGCCGCCACCGCGTCCGCGAACTCCGTCGTGGAGGCCGTCCCCCCGATGTCCGGCGTCGCGATCCCATCACGCAGGCATCCCTCGAACGCCGCGACGACCTCGTCGGCCGCCGCCTGCTCGCCGAGGTGCTCGAGCATCATCGCGCCCGCCCAGAGCTGGCCGATGGGGTCGGCGAGTCCCTGGCCGGCGATGTCGGGCGCCGAGCCGTGCACCGGCTCGAACATCGACGGATGGCGGCGCTCGGGGTTGAGGTTGGCGCTGGGCGCGACGCCGATCGATCCGGCCAGCGCGCCCGCGAGATCCGAGAGGATGTCGCCGAACAGGTTCGACGCCACGATCACGTCGAACGAGGCCGGCGCGAGCACGAGCTTGGCCGCGAGCGCGTCGATGAGCACCTTCTCGAGCGTGACATCCGGATGCCGCTGCATGACTTCCGCGACGACCTCGTCCCAGAACGGCATGGTGTGGATGATGCCGTTCGACTTGGTCGCCGAGGTCACGCGGCGGCGGCGGCTCTCGGCGAGGGTGGCGGCGTACTCGGCGGCCCGCGTGACGCCGCGGTGGCTGAAGAACGCCTCCTGCACGGCCGCGGCGTACGGCGTGCCCGGGTAGAGGCGGCCGCCGACCGACGAGTACTCGCCCTCGACGTTCTCGCGCACGATGACGAGGTCGATGTCATCGCCGCCGACCACCCTCGCCGGGATGCCCGGCAGGGTCCGCACCGGACGCAGGTTGATGTACTGGTCGAATTCGCGCCGCATCGGGATCAGCAGCCCCCAGAGCGTCTCGACGTCCGGGATGTCGGGCGCGCCGACCGCCCCGAAGAAGATCGCGTCGTGCCGGGCGAGCTGCTCGATCCCGTCGACCGGCATCATCCGGCCGTGAGCGCGGTAGTGATCCGACCCCCAGTCGTATTCGCGCTCGTCGAGAGCGAAGTCGTGGCGCTCGGCGACCAGCCGAAGGGTCTGCAAGGCGGCGGGCACCACCTCCTGCCCGATGCCGTCGCCGGCGATGACCGCGATCGAATGACGTCGAGAGCTCATTCCCCCATTCTCGTCGGCGCTTCGCCCGCCCCGCGCCGACCTGTGTGCCAGCCGGGGCCTGCTCGGCATCGGCACCGTGCTCGACTGGGCGGTGCAGGCGCTGGGGGCGTAGACTGGGAGGCTGCGCGGGCGACCGCGTGTTCACAACTCCACAGCGCGCGACACGGCCTGCCTCATGGGGATGATCGGTTTCGACATCGCCTGCGAAACTGCGAGAAGCGGGCCGAGGATGCAGGGTTATCTCGTTAACGATCTCTGCAAACAACAGGTGCCAATCTCAAGCGCACCGACGTTGCCCTCGCTGCGTAAGCAGCCCGGCATATAACGTCCGTCAGCCCGGGCTCGTCCTCGACCCGGATCCTGGCGTCATCTAGAGGACTTGCTGCGAATCTGCGTCTCAGGGATTCGCGGGACGTGAACTGAGACTGGGCTCGTCGACCTAGGTGTTCGTGACAAAGGTCGGAGCCGAGCAGAACGTCTCCACGGACTGCGCCCGGAGAAGGCGCAGAATCACAGCGATGGACGGGGGTTCAATTCCCCCCATCTCCACCCTCGGTCGTGTCGCGCGTCGTGTGAAGCCGAAGCCGCCCCCTGGGCGGCTTCGTGCTTTCCGCCGGGTGTCGAGAATCGGCGCTCGGCTCCGACCTGTCGGCGACCGCCGCGATCGCGGGGCGGAACTGACGAAGGGAACCATCATGAAGTACGTCATCCTCATGCAGGTCGATCCGGATGTGCTCGCCGCGCTGAGCGAGGAGCAGTCGGCCGCGATCGGCGAGGGCCACCAGCGGTTCATGGCCGCGATCACCGAGTCGGGCGAGTTCCTGAGCACCAACGCGCTCGGCGACCCGAGCCAGTCGACGGTCGTCCGGGGCACGGGCGGCGCGCCGGAGGTGGTCGACGGCCCGTTCGCCGAGTCGAAGGAGTTCATGGGCGGCTACTACCTCGTCGACGTCGAGTCGAAGGAGCGCGCCGTCGAGCTCGCACTGCAGATCCCCGACGCGGGCATCGCCGGGCTCGCCCTGGAGATCCGTCCCGTCATGTTCTCCGCCGGGGCGGACATGTGACACCCGAGCCGCTCGAGGACCTGCTGCGCTCGCTTGCGCCGCAGGTCCTCGCCGCTCTGCTCCGCCGCTACGGCGCGAGTCAGTTCGACATCTGCGAGGACGCGGTGCAGGAGTCCCTCATCGCGGCGGTGCAGCAGTGGCCGGCGTCCGGGCGGCCGTCCGATCCGCGGGCGTGGCTCGTCACGGCCGCCCGGCGCCGTCTGATCGATCAGATCCGCAGCGAGAGCAGCCGCCGGGAGCGGGAGCGCAGCGAGGCGGGCCTGCTCCACCCGCTCGCCGACGCACCGGTCTCGCATGCCGACGACAGCGTGCAGGTGCTGCAGCTGTGCTGCCACCCGGCGCTCACCGTGTCCGCACAGATCACGCTGACCTTGCGCGCGGTGGCCGGCCTCACAACGGCGCAGATCGCCCACGCCTACCTCCTGCCGGAGGCCACGGTCGCGCAGCGGATCAGCCGCGCGAAGGCCCGCATCCGTGAGCTCGGCGCGGCGTTCCCGGCGCCTTTCGGAGCGAATGACCGGCTCGAGGCCGTGCTCGCCGTGGTCTACGTGATGTTCACGGAGGGCCACACGGTCACGGCCGGCGACAGCATTCATGACGTCGACCTCACCGACGAAGCCATCCACCTCGCGCGCATGCTTCACGCGGCGGTCCCAGAGAACGGCGAGGTCTCCGGGATGCTCGCCCTCCTGCTGCTCACCGACGCGCGCCGGCCGGCGCGGACCACGTCGGCCGGACGTCTGGTCCCTCTGGACGAGCAGAACCGGTCCCTCTGGGATCGGCGGCTCATCGACGAGGGCGTCGCGCTGCTCGAGGAGACGCTCCCGGGCGGTGGAGCGGGACCGTACGCGCTGCAGGCGGCGATCGCCGCGCTCCACGACGAGGCGCCGAGCACCGAGGCCACCGACTGGGAGCAGATCCTCGTCCTGTACCGGCTGCTGGAGCGGCGGACGAACAATCCCGTCGTCACCCTCAACGCTGCCGTGGCCGAGGCGATGGTGCACGGACCGGATGCCGGCCTCGCGAGCGTCGACCGCCTCCTCGCGAGCGGCCGCCCCGTGGATGCGCAGCGCGCGGCGGCGGTGCGGGCTCATCTGCTCGAGCGGAACGGCCACGACGGCGAGGCGATCGCCGAGTACCGCGCCGCCGCGCGCGGGACGCGCTCGACGCCGGAGCGCGACTATCTCGACGCCCGCATCCGCCGGCTGGAGCACGACCAGCGCTCCTGATCGCCGTCAGTCGTCGTCGCTACCCGGTCGGCGACAGGGATCGCACCAGCAGGTACTTCTGCACCTTCCCGGTCGTCGTCACCGGCAGTGAGGCGGCATCCGTGACGGTGATGCCGCGCGGCACCTTGAACCGCGCGAGGTGCCCGCGGAGCTCGCGCAGCAGCTCGTGCTCGTCGAGCTCGGCGTCCTCGGTCGGCACCACCCAGGCCCAGCCGACCTCGCCGAAGCGTTCATCCGGGATGCCCGCCACGAACGCCTGGCTGACCCCGGCCATGCCGGTGAGGGCCTGCTCCACCTCGAGCGGAGCCACGAGCTCGCCGCCGACCTTGAACAGCTCGCTGCTGCGGCCGTCGAGTCGCAGGTAGCCGCGCTCGTCGATGTGACCGAGGTCGCCGGTGCGCAGCCAGCCGTCCGCGTCGACGGAGTACGCGGTGCGCTCCGGATCGCCGTAGTAGCCGCGCGTGACCTGCGGGCCGCGCACGGAGAGCTCCCCGGTCTCGCCGGCCGGCAGCACCTCGCCGCTGAACGGATCGACCGTGCGGTACTCGGCCAGACGACCGTCGGGCAGGTCCGATCCCTCCGTCGCGATGCCGCCGAGCTTCGTGGTGCCGACCGCTGCCGAGACGGTCGCGATGTCGTCGCCCGGGAGCGTCAGGGCGGTCGCCGCCGAGACCTCGGTCTGCCCGTACCCCGTGAAGACCATGCGCGGGGCGAGATCGGACAGCACGCGCTCCCACAGCCAGACCGGCGCGGGGGCCGCCGCCGAGAACACCGACTCGAGGCTGCTGAGGTCGTGCGGATCCTTCACGGCGTGGTCCACGACGGCGACCGTCATCGTGGGCACGAACAGCACCTCGTTGATGCGCTCGCGCTCGATGACCTCGAGCACGGTCTTGGGGTTGAACACGCGCAGCGGAGCGATCGCCCCGGCGACGAACAGCACCGAGAGCATGCCCTCGACGTATCCGAACACGTGGTAGAGCGGCAGCGCGAAGCTGATCCGCCAGCCGTCGGCGAACGCGCGGTGGTAGGCGGAGCCGTAGGCGCTGCGCAGCACCATGTCGTGCGTGAGCTCGGCGCCGAGGGCGTGGCCCGTCGTGCCGGACGTGAAGACGATGTCGCACACGTCATCCGGATCGATCTCGGCGAGCCGGCGATCCACCTCGTCGCGCGCGATGCCGCCGTCGCCGAGCCGGCCGAGGTCGAGAGCGTCTCGGCCCGGGTGGGCCCGCACCAGGACGACGTGCCGGACGTCGGGGATCGTGGTCGAGGCGACCCCGGACTCCCATCCGGGTGCGAGCCGGTCGAAGGCGTCGAGGAAGTCGGTCGCGGCGGAGGCGTCCACGGCGATCACGATCGACGCACCGCTCTGGCGGAGCCGCTCGCCGATCTCGTCGGCCTTGTACGAGTAGTTGAGGGGTACCGCGACGGCGCCCGCCCGGGCGATGCCGAACTTGATCTCCGGGTACTCGATGCGGTTGTCGACGAGCAGCGCGACCCGGTCGCCGCGCCGCAGCCCGAGCGACAGCAGGCCGGCGGCCACGATGCGGGAGCGCTCGGCGACCTCGCGGTAGGTGAGGGAGCGGTCGCCCACGACGATGTACGGCCGGTCGGGGTGGCGATCGGCCACGTGGTCGAGCTGCCCGGCGAGCGTCCGCGGGGTCCACGGGGCGTTGCGGGCATCCAGGGCGGACCGACGGGCCTCGATCTCGGATTCGGTCATCGCATCCACGGATCGGACGCTACCCCGCCGCCGGGAAAGCCGCTATATACCAACGGTGTACCAATGCTGTACCTTGACGGCACCACATTGGTTCTCTCGAAAGGCCGCACCGTGACCGTCACCGCCGACGCCCCGATCCGCCTCAGCCGCAAGCTCAATACGGGCCGCATCCTCGTGTTCGGCCTGGCCTACATGCTGCCCCTGGCCGTGTTCACGAGCTTCGGCTATGCGACCGCCGCGACCAACGGCCATCTCGCCGGCTCGTACATCGTGACGACGATCGCGATGCTCGCGACGGCGTCGAGCTACGCCCAGCTCGTGCGCGCCTATCCGGTCGCCGGATCCGCCTACACCTACACGCGCGGTGCGTTCGGCTCGCACCTCGGGTTCCTCGTCGGATGGGCGCTGCTGCTCGACTATCTGCTGCTGCCGATGCTGAGCTACATCCTGATCGGGCAGTACCTCTCCGCCGTGGTGCCGGCCGTGCCCCAGTGGGCATGGATCGTCGGATCGATCGTGGTGGTCACGGTGCTCAACCTGATCGGCATCACCATCGTCACGAGCGTGAACCTCGCCCTCGTCGGCGCGCAGATCCTGTTCGTCGCCGTGTTCGTCATCGCCGGGCTCGCGTCGTACGCGGGAGACCAGCGGGGCGCGGGGCTGCTCGACCCGTTCTGGTCGGCGACGGCGGACGTGCCGCACCTCGCGGCCGGCGCCGCGATCCTCGCACTGGCCTTCCTCGGATTCGACGCGGTGTCGACCCTGAGCGAGGAGGCCAAGGAGCCCAAGCGCTCGATCCCGCGCGCGATCATCCTGACGACGCTCATCGGCGGTCTGATCTTCACGCTCGCCGCCTGGGTGGCCGGCCTGGTCTTCCCCGACTACAAGCACCTGAGCGATGACACCGCCTCGATCGACCTCATGGTGCGGGTCGGCGGCGCCGTGCTCTCCGGTCTGTTCACGGCCGCGTTCGTGGCCGGCAGCTTCGCATCGGCCATGGCGTCGCAGGCGAGCGTCGCGCGCATCCTCTACGCGATGGGACGCGACCGGATGCTGCCGCGCACGGTGTTCGCCCGCGTCTCGGCGCGTTTCCGCACGCCGTGGATCACGATCCTGATCCTCGCGGCCCTCGGACTGCTCGCGCTCGTCGTGCCGCTGGACTGGGTGTTCCAGATGATCAACTTCGGTGCCCTCATGGCGTTCTCGTTCGTGAACCTGAGCGTGATCAAGCACTTCCTGATCGACCGTCGGCAGCGGGGAGGCCGGGCGATCTGGCTGTTCCTGGTGCTGCCGATCATCGGATTCGCGATGACCGCGTGGCTGTGGACCAGCCTGGCGCCGCTCGCCTTCTGGATCGGCATCCCGTGGGTCGTCGTCGGCCTGATCTATCTGCTCGGCCTCACGCGGTTCTTCACCCGCCGGCCGCCGACGATGGATTTCAGCGAGGAGGATCCTGCCCTGGCACCGGAGGAGGAGCCGGCGAGGACTCCGGCGCCGCTGGGGTGATCGGGCGCCCCGCGACCAGCGGCGCGTCGACGCCGAGGGGGCCGACCTTCGACGCCCCGCCCGGGGAGCCGAGCGCGGTCTCCTGTCCCGGCAGGACATCCGTGAAGAAGACGGCGTTGTCGACCCGGTAGTCGGCCCAGCGATCCGGGAGGTCGTCCTCGTAGAAGATCGCCTCGACCGGGCAGACGGGCTCGCAGGCGCCGCAGTCGATGCACTCGTCGGGATGGATGTAGAGCGACCGGCCGCCCTCGTAGATGCAGTCGACCGGGCATTCGTCGACGCAGGCGCGATCCATGACATCGACGCAGGGTTCCGCGATCACGTAGGTCATGCCGCCCGCCTTTCGGTGATAAAAATGACTGTAGCCGTTTTTATCCAGAGGACGTGACGTATGGGTGTGGCCGGGGCGATCCAGGTCGCGGTGGTCTTCGGCTGGCTCGGGATGGTGCTCGCGATCTCATTCCTGGAGGCGCCGCTGAAGTTCCGGGCGCCCGGCATCACGACCGAGCTGGGGGTCGGGATCGGCCGCCTGGTCTTCCGTGTGCTCAACCTCGTGGAGGCGGTGCTCGCGCTCGCGGTGCTCGTGACGAGCGTCGTGCCCTGGCCGCCGGCGGCGTGGCCTCGGCTCGTGCTGGCCGTCGCCGCGGCGGTCATCCTGGTCGTCCAGGCCGGCGTGCTGCGGCGGCGCATGG
The DNA here is from genome assembly GCF_039531715.1 of Pseudolysinimonas kribbensis. Lineage (NCBI taxonomy): Bacteria > Bacillati > Actinomycetota > Actinomycetes > Micrococcales > Microbacteriaceae > Pseudolysinimonas > Pseudolysinimonas kribbensis. Next base: position 559,201 of record NZ_BAAAQO010000003.1, read on the forward strand.
ATGCCAGGGTGCTGGGCGGACGGATCTCCGACGGCCGGCCCCGGCATCGTCTTCACCTCGGGTACATCGCACTCGAAGGCGCCAAGGTGATCGTGCTGCTCGCGCTCGGCGTGATCGCGTTGGGGGCGCCGGCCACGCCCGCCTAACCGGCCGCGGCCGGCCCGACCGTGATCAGGCAGAGCTGCGGCTCGACGAAGGGCAGCAGCCGCGCGTCGCGCGTCGTGCCCTCCATGAGCCGGTCGATGAGGCCGCGGTGCACCGCGCAGACCACGTCGGGATGATCGCGAGCGGCCTCCCGGAACGGACACGACGGCAGCCGGATGACGGGGTCGACGGCGGCATCCGGTTCGGGATCGAAGCCGAGACGGTCGAGCACCTCCACCAGGCCCGGCACCGGGTCGTCGGGGCGCGGCGGGTCGAACGCGGTCGCCCAGCGCCGCCCGGCGCGCAGCGACTCCTCGTCGGCCTGGTCGCCGAGCGCCCCCGAGAGCACCCGGATGAGCTGCTCGCGGGCATCCCGATCGCGCGGCGCGCCGGCGGGCGCATACAGCATCCGGGGGCGGCCCCGGCGGCCCTCGACGCTCGACCGGCGCCGGGCGAGGCCGGCATCCACGAGCTGGTCGAGATGGAACCGCGTCGTCGTCAGATGCAGCCCCACCCGCTCGGAGACAGCCGCGGCATCCAGGGGATCGGCCGAGGCGAGCAGCACGTCGAGCACGGAGCGCCGCGAGGGCGACGCCATTGCGGCGTGGTAGCTGTCGCTCCGGCCGGTCATCCGGTCGAACCTAACACCGCGGATCCGCCCGCCGGCTCTGCTCTGCTCGGCACCGGTTCGGTCCGGGCGTCACGGCGGGAGAGCGCCTCATACGCGCTGCCGGAACGGCCCGCGAGCCGACGCTGCATCGAGCCGGCGATGCGCTCCGCCTGCAGGAGCGCCCGGTCGGCGACGGGCCCGCGGAAGCGCGCATCGACCGCCGCCGACCACAGCGCGAGCCAGCGGCCGAAGTGCGTCGCCGTCAGGGGGGACAGGGCGTTGAGGTCGACGTGCGCCTGGAGCGCGTTGCGACGGTACGCGCCCGTGCCGAACAGCACCGTCTCCCAGAAGTCGCACATGATCGGGAGGTGGCGCTCGAGGTCCATCCGGGCGATCTCGGTGAAGATCGGGCCGATGAGCGCGTCGGCGAACGCGGTCCGGTAGAAGCCGGAGACCAGCTCCTCGACGTCCGATCGATCCGCGAGGTCGCGCACACCGTCAGCGTACCGATAAAAAGCACGGTGCTAGGTTTTATTCGTGATCTCGCTGGCCGCGTTCCCCATCCACGAGCTGATCGTCGCGGATCAGGCGACGCTGCGACGCGCCCTGCCGATCGACGCCGGCGGCGTGCGCTCCCGGCGGCTGTTCAAGAGCGACGACGTCGCGATCGTCGGCGTCGCGATGGACACCGGCGCCGTCATGCGCGACCACTCGGCGCAGGCGCCCCTCCTCATCCACGTGATCGAGGGCCGCGGGGCGGTGCAGGTCCGCGGCACGCGGGTGGAGCTGCCCGCCGGCGGGCTCCTGCACGTCGAGAGCGGACTGCGCCACGGCGTGGAGGCGTTCGAGCCGATGCGCTTCCTGCTGCTGCTCCTGCTCGGCTCCGCCGGCGTCAGCGCGCGGCGTTCTTGAGCGTGCCGGTCGTCGTGATCGGCTTGCCGGCGCCGTCGACCTGGTAGATCGTGCACATGACCTCGCGGTCGCCGGTCGACCAGCTGTCGGCGGTCGGGAAGTAGTAGGAGTACGGCAGCGTCGAATCGGCGCTCGCGATGCCCACGAAATTCGCGAACGCCGTACCGGAGCAGCCGGCGTCGGCCTCGCTCTTCACCTTGTCCTCGCCGGGGTACCCGGCGTCGGTGAGCAGGAACCGCGCATACGCCTCGGAGTCGTGCGGACCGTCGCACGGCACGATCGGGGCGGTCGTCGTCGTGCCCTGGATGTCGGCGTCGTCGAGGCAGTCGCCCACCTTGATGGCGAAGGCGCTCGCCTTGCCGCCGCTCGGCGTCGAGGTGGCGGTGGGGGTGTGGGTCGGACCGGCGGTCGCCGTGCAGCCGGCGAGGGCGATCCCGAGCGCCGCGACCGCGAGAGACGCCGCCAGCAGGGCGGCGCGCCGTCCCGCGCGCAGGGGCGGTCGCCGCATCATGCGCCGAGCATACTGGGGGTTCCTCACGGCGCGATGAGGCGCAGCACTGCGGCGTGCAGCAGACCATTGCTCACCAGGAGACTGCCGTCCGTGAGCACGTCGTCGCCTCCCGACGCTGTCGTCGCCGTGCCGCCCGCCTCGCGCAGGATCGGCACGAGTGCCGCCGTGTCCCAGGGCTTCAGGTCGAACTCGCCCGCGACATCCACCGCCCCCTCGGCCACCAGCAGATACGACCACAGGTCGCCGTAGGCGCGGGTGCGGCCGACGGCCCGGCCGAGCGCGACGAGCTGGTCGAGCCGGCCCGCCTCGTCCCACCCCTTGAGGCTGTTGTACGACAGGGATGCCTCCGCCAGGGCGTCGATCCCGCTCACCCGGATGCGCCGCGGCTCGCCCTTCGCCTCCCGCACCCACGCGCCGTGGCCGCTCGCCGCCCACCAGCGCCGCTCGAGGGCGGGGGCGCTCGCGACGCCGAGCATCGGCACGCCGTCGACCACGAGCGCCAGCAGCAGGCCCCAGTCGGGCACGCCGCGCACGAAGTTGGAGGTGCCGTCGATCGGGTCGACGATCCACTGCCGGCGGGGAGCGCCGGGCGCGCTGTCGCCGCCGAGCTCCTCTCCGAGGATCGCGTCGTCGGGCCGCGCGGCCGCGAGTCGTTCACGCACGAGCCGCTCGATCCGGCGGTCGGCGTCGGTCACCTGGGTGCGGTCGGGTTTGAACCGGACGTCGAGGTCCTGGGCGCGATACCGGTCGATCGCGATGAGGTCGGCGTCGGCGGCGATCGCGAGCGCGAGCGCCAGGTCGTCGGCCAGATTCGGTCCGGCGGCGGAATCGGTCACCCGGCCACGCTAGCGGGCCGCCGTTATCGTCGTCTTTCGTGCAGTGCGACTACTTCGACGCGGGGGTGTGCCGCTCCTGCACCCTCATGGGCGTGCCGTACCCGCAGCAGCTCGCCGCGAAGGACGCGGGGGTGCGCGAGCTGCTCGCCGCGTGGCCGTCGATCGCCTGGGCGGCGCCGCACGCCGGCGCCGAGTCGGGGTTCCGCAACAAGGCCAAGATGGTCGTCGGCGGCACGACGACCGCGCCGACCCTCGGGATCCTCGACGAGCACCGCCACGGCGTCGACCTGCGTGCGTGCGGCATCTGCGCCCCGGAGCTGCACGCGGCGTTCCCGGTGCTGGCCGACTTCATCGGGCTGGCCGGCATCCCGCCGTACGACGTGCCGACCCGGCGCGGCGAGCTCAAGCACGTGCAGGTGACCGTCTCGCCCGACGGGCGGCTCATGGTGCGCTTCGTCCTGCGATCCACCGAGGCGCTCGCCCGCATCCGCAAGCACCTGCCGTGGCTGCGGGAGGCGCTCCCGCAGGCGGACGTGATCTCGGTGAACCTGTTGCCGCAGCATGCGGCGCTCGCCGAGGGCTCCGAGGAGATCGTGCTCACCGAGGTCGGAGCCCTGGCGATGCGGATGGATGCCGGCACGCTGCTGCTGCCGCCCGGCGGCTTCTTCCAGACCAACACGGCGATCGCGCAGGCGCTGTACGACCAGGCACGCGCCTGGGCGGACGGGATCGCGCCGTCGTCGGTCTGGGACCTCTACTGCGGCGTCGGCGGCTTCGCACTGCACCTCGCCGCCCCGGGGCGCCGGGTGACGGGCGTCGAGGTCTCCGAGCCCGCGATCGCCGGCGCGCGTGCGGCGGGCGTGCCGGACACCGGGTTCGTCGTCGCCGATGCGACGGACTGGGCCCAGCGGCAAGGCGATCGGCCGGATCTCGTCGTCGTGAACCCGCCCCGCCGCGGCCTGGGGGAGCGGCTCGACGCCTGGCTCGAGGCGTCGGGTGCGCCGGCGATCGTCTACTCCAGCTGCAACGCCGTCACGCTCGCGCGCGACCTCGCGGCGCTGCCGTCGTACCGACCGGTCGCCGGGCGGGTGTTCGACATGTTCCCGCAGACGGCGCACGCCGAGACGATGGTGCTGCTCAGGCGGTGACGGAGGCCAGCAGCCGCCGGAAGTCGTCGACGCGGTCCGCGCGCAGCCGCCCGTCGGCGACCGCCTCGTCGAGGGCGCAGTCCGGGGCATCCTCCCGGTGCGTGCAGCCGCGCGGGCACTCCGCCGTGACCGCCGCGAGGTCGGTGAAGGCGCGCAGCACGTTGGCGATGTCGACGTGCCCGAGGCCGAAGGAGCGCACGCCGGGCGTGTCGATGATCCAGCCGCCCGTCGGCACCCGCAGCGACACCGTCGACGACGAGGTGTGCCGCCCCCGCCCGGTGACCGCGTTGACGACGCCGACCGCGCGATCCGTGCCGGGCACGAGCGCGTTGACGAGGGTCGACTTGCCGACGCCGGAGTGGCCGACGGCGACCGTCGTGTGCCCGGCGAGCACGGGCGCGAGCGCGTCGATCGGCCACGCGCCCGGCGCGCTGCGGAGCACCGGCACGTCGAGCGCCGCGAAGTTGGCCAGGAAGGGGCCGGGGTCTGCGAGGTCCGTCTTCGTGACGACGATGAGGGGGGCGATGCCCGCGTCGTATGCGGCGACGAGGTAGCGGTCGACGAGCCGGGCGCGCGGCTCCGGGTCGGCCGCCGCGATGACGATCATGAGCTGATCGGCGTTGGCGACGATCACCCGCTCCACCGTGTCGGTGTCGTCGGCGCTGCGGCGCAGCAACGTCGTGCGGGGCTGGATGCGGACGATCCGCGCCAGCGTCCCCTCGTCACCCGAGGTGTCGCCGACGACATCGACGCGGTCGCCCGTGACGATCGCGTCGTTGCGCAGCTCGCGCGCGCGGGTCGTCGTGAGCACGTGCTCGGCCGGGGTGTCCTCGCCGACCATCACGGTGTAGCGGCCGCGGTCCACGGAGAGCACGCGGCCGTCGACCGCGTCCTCGTGCTCGGGGCGTGTCTTGGTGCGCGGGCGGCTGCCCTTCGGGTTCGGCCGGATGCGCACGTCCGACTCGTCGTAGCCGAACTCGTCGTCGTCCTCGTCGTCGTCGCTGAGCCAGCTCATGGGCGTCTCATCGTCCGGGGCTCACACGCCGGGCCAGATCAGCGGGTCGATGCCGGATGCCGGTCGCAGCATCCGGCGCCAGAGCTCCGGGAACTCGGGCAGCGTCTTCGCGGTCGCGCCGATGTCGTCGATCTCGACGCCCGGCACGGCGAGGCCGACGAGCGCGCCCGTGGTCGCCATGCGGTGGTCCTCGTGGCTGCGCCACGCGCCGCCGTGGAGCGGGGCGGGCTCGATCGCGAGGCCGTCGTCGAGCTCCGTGACGGACGCGCCCAGCGCGCCGAGCTCGGAGGCGAGCGCCGCGAGCCGGTCGGTCTCATGCCCGCGCAGGTGCGCGATCCCGGTGATCCGGCCCGGCCCCGTCGCGAGCGCCGCGAGGCCCGCGAAGGTGGGGGCGAGCTCGCCGCCCTCCGACAGGTCGAGGTCGACGCCTGGGATCGCGGGGCCGCCCGTGACGGTGACCGCGTCGCCGTGGCGGGTCACGGTCGCGCCGTAGCGGGGGAGCAGCTCGAGCAGCGCATCGCCGACCTGCGTGGTCGAGGCCGGCCATCCGGTCACCGTCACGCTGCCGCCCGCGACGATCGCGGCGGCGAGGAAGGGGGCGGCGTTCGAGAGGTCCGGCTCGATCGTCACGTCGAGCGCGCGGATCGGGGCCGGCGGCACCACCCAGACGCCGGGCTCCGGCGACTCGACGACGACGCCGCGCGCCGCGAGGGTCGCGATCGTCATCTGGATGTGCGGCATGCTCGGCAGCCGCTCGCCGGTGTGCCGCAGGGTGAGGCCGCGCACGAACCGCGGGGCGGCCAGCAGCAGCCCCGACACGAACTGACTCGAGGCCGAGGCGTCGATCGCGACCTCGCCGCCCTCGACCTCGCCCGTGCCGTGCACGGTGAAGGGGAGCGAGCCCCGGCCGTCGTCGGCGACGTCGACGCCGAGGTCGCGCAGCGCCTGGATCGTCGCGCGCATCGGGCGTCGACGGGCCGCGGGGTCGCCGTCCAGCGCGACCGGGCCGAGCGCGAGCGCCGCGACCGGCGGGATGAACCGCATGACCGTGCCGGCCAGACCCGCGTCGATCGAGATCCCGCCGCCGAGCTCGCCGGGCGCGATGCGCAGGTCGGCTCCGAATGCGCCGTCGCCCTGCTGCTCGTGGATGCCGGCCCCGAGCGAGCGCAGCGCCTCGACCATGAGCGCGGTGTCGCGGGAGTGCAGGGGGCGGCGCAGCACCGACGGCGCGTCCGCCAGCGCCGCGAGCACGAGCTCCCGGTTGGTGAGGCTCTTGGAGCCCGGCAGGCTCAGCCGCGCGGCCAGCGGACCAACGGCCGTCGGCGCGCTCCACGTGCCCGGCCCGGTCTTCTCGGTCTCCCGCGCGCGCACGCCGTCGAGAGGAAGCTCCTCGCGGTCGGAATACCTCATCAGGCCCATCGGTTGTCCACAGTAACGTCCGGGGATCGCCCGGTGGAGACGAGAGGAGCGGCGCCCCGTGCCCACGAGCGTGCTCGAACGTCCCTCCACCGCCTCCGGCATAGACTTCCAGGCGATGAGCGACGAGCCGAAGGACACGTCCGAGAACGACCTCACCGTGGTCGAATCCGAGCTCGACGCCGTCGACGACCTCGATCGCCGCCGCGGACGTCGTCGGTCGGATCTGCCGCCCGAGCAGCTGCGAGCGCTCTTCGAGGAGCAGGCGATCCCTTTCATGGATCAGCTGTACGCGGCTGCGATGCGCATGACCCGCAACCCCACGGATGCCGGCGACCTCGTGCAGGAGACCTACGTCAAGGCGTACGCGGCCTTCGGGCAGTTCGAGCAGGGCACGAACCTCAAGGCCTGGATGTACCGCATCCTGACCAACACGTTCATCAACGGGTATCGCAAGAATCAGCGCAACCCGTACCAGAACGCGATCGACGACCTCGAGGACTGGCAGCTCGGGTCCGCGGAGTCGATCACGCAGGGTCGGTCGACCCGCTCCGCCGAGGCCGAGGCGATCGATCACCTGCCGGACAGCGACGTGAAGGACGCGCTGCAGTCCATCCCGGAGGACTTCCGGCTGGCGGTGTACCTCGCGGATGTCGAGGGCTTCGCCTACCAGGAGATCGCCGACATCATGAAGACCCCCGTCGGTACCGTGATGAGTCGGCTGCATCGTGGCCGCCGGCTCCTGCGGGAGCGCCTCGCCGACTATGCACGGGACCGTGGGTTCACGGTGCCCGAACCCGCCACCAGGAGCAAGAGATGACCGACTGCGGCTGTGAGAAGGCCAAGGCAGAACTGGAGGAGTACCTGCACTCGGAGCTGAGCGAGCAGGACTTCCAGGACGTGACCGACCACCTCGAGAACTGCGAGGACTGCTCGGCCGAGCACCTCGTCGGGCTCACGCTGACCCTCAAGATGCGCTCCGCCTGCCAGGAGACGGCCCCCGAGGAGCTCAAGGCCGCGGTGCTCGCGGCGATCAGCACCCGCTAGCGGCTCAGAGGCTCGTCGCCGTCGCGAGCAGCTCGCCGAGCTCCGCGGCGCTGCGCTTGCTCGACCCGGCCGCCGTCGCCGCCGACGCCGCCCGGGCGACGACCCGGAGCGGACGGTCCAGGTGCGGCACGAGCTGCTGCGCGATGAACGGCCAGGCGCCCTGGTTCTCCGGCTCCTCCTGCACCCAGAGCACCTCGGCATCCGGGTACCCGGCGAGCACCGCGGCCAGCTGATCGACGGGCGCGGGCGCGAGCTGCTCGAGGCGCACGAGCGCCACCCGCTGCTCGCTCGACTTCTCGAGCTCGGCCAGCAGGTCGTAGTGCAGCTTCCCGGAGTGCAGCACGACGCGCTTGATCCCGCTCCTGTCGGCGACGCGCGCGTCGTCGAGCACGGGCTCGAAGCGTCCGCTCGTGAACGCCGCGACATCGCTCGTCGCACCGCGCAGACGCAGCATCGACTTCGGCGTGAAGACGACGAGCGGGCGGCGCGGCCGGGCGTACGCCTGACGGCGCAGCAGGTGGAAGTACGACGCCGGCGTCGACGGCCGGGCGATCGTCATGTTGTCCTCGGCGGCGAGCTGCAGGTAGCGCTCGATGCGTGCCGACGAGTGGTCGGGGCCCTGGCCCTCGTTGCCGTGCGGCAGCAGCAGCACGACCGACGAGCGCTGGCCCCACTTCTGCTCCGCGCTCGAGACGAAGGTGTCGATGATGGTCTGCGCACCGTCGGCGAAGTCGCCGTACTGGGCCTCCCACAGCACGAGCGCGTCGGCCCGCTCGACCGAGTAGCCGTACTCGAAGCCCATCGCGCCGTACTCGCTCAGCAGCGAGTCGTAGATCCACAGGCGGGCCTGGTGGTCGGACAGGTTCGCCAGCGGCAGCCACTCCTGACCGTTGATGCGGTCGTGCAGCACCGCGTGGCGCTGCACGAATGTGCCGCGCCGGGTGTCCTGACCGGCGAAACGCACCGGCGTGCCCTCGAGCAGCACGGAGCCGAGCGCGAGCAGCTCGCCGAAGGCCCAGTCGATCGAGCCGCCGCGGCTCATGTCGACCCGCTTCTGCAGCAGCTGCTTGAGCTTCGGGTGGACGCTGAAGCCCTCCGGCACGTTCGCGAACGCGTCGCCGATCATCCGGATGACCTGGTCGGCCACCCCGGTCGTCGCCGGCTCGCCCGCGGAGTCGTCCTGCTGCGAGGCCGGGCGCTCGATGTCGGTCGTCGAGCCGCCGTCGGCGGAGACGACCGGGATCGCGCCGGTCTGCGCCGCGTGCGTCTCGGCGAAGGCGCGCTCCAGCCGCTCCTGGAAGTCCTGGTGCGCCTGGTCCGCCTCCTCCTGCGTGATGTCGCCGCGACCGACGAGCGCCTCCATGTAGAGGGTGCGGGTGGAGCGCTTGGCCTCGATGAGGTTGTACATGAGCGGCTGCGTCATCGACGGGTCGTCGCCCTCGTTGTGCCCGCGACGGCGGTAGCAGATGAGGTCGACGACGACGTCGCGGTGGAAGCGCTCGCGGTACTCGATGGCCAGCTCGCACACGCGCACGACGGCCTCCGGGTCGTCGCCGTTCACGTGGAAGACGGGAGCCTGGATGACCTTGGCGACATCGGTCGAGTACACCGAGGTGCGTCCGTCGCCGGGCTGCGTCGTGAAGCCCACCTGGTTGTTGATGTTCAGGTGCACCGTGCCGCCCGTGCGGTACGCCCGCAGCTGCGACATCTGGAACACCTCGTAGACGATGCCCTGGCCGGCCATCGCCGCGTCGCCGTGCACCATGATCGGCAGCACGTTGAAGGACCCGATGGGATGCCGGTCCTGCTTGGCGCGGACGATGCCCTCCATGACCGGGTCGACGGTCTCGAGGTGCGACGGGTTGGCCGCGATGTACACCGGGATCTGGGCCCCGTCGAGCGCCGTGAAGGTGCCCTCGGTGCCGAGGTGGTACTTCACGTCGCCGGAGCCCTGGACCGTCTTCGGGTCCTGCGTGCCCTCGAACTCGCGGAACACCTGGCCGTAGGTCTTGCCGGCGATGTTCGTCAGCGTGTTCAGGCGACCGCGGTGCGCCATCCCGATCACCGACTCGATGAGGCCCGCATGCGCCGCCGCCTGCAGCGTGGCGTCGAGCGCCGCGATGAACGACTCGCCGCCTTCGAGGCTGAACCGCTTCTGTCCGACGTACTTGGTCTGCAGGAAGGTCTCGAACGCCTCGGCCTCGTTGAGCTTGCCGAGGATGCGCAGCTGCTCCTCCTTGGTCGGCTTCTCGTACTTCTGCTCGAGGCGCTCCTGGAACCAGCGGCGCTGCTCCGGATCCTCGATGTGCATGTACTCGACGCCCACGGTGCGGCAGTACGCGTCGCGCAGCACGCCGAGGATGTCGCGCAGCAGCATCGAGCGCTTGCCCGCGAAGCCCCCGACGACGAACTCGCGGTCGAGGTCCCAGAACGTCAGTCCGTGGCTGGTGATCTCGAGGTCCGGATGCGTGCGCTGCCGGTACTCCAGCGGATCGATGTCGGCCATGAGGTGGCCGCGCTCGCGGAACGCGCCGATGAGCTCCTGCACCCGCGCGGTCTTGTCGACCCGCTCCGAGAGGTCGACGTTGATGTCCTCGGCCCAGTGGATCGGGTCGTAGGGGATCCGCAGCGCCGAGAAGATGTCCTCGTAGAAGCCGCGCTCGCCGATGAGCAGCTCGTGCACCTTCTTGAGGAACTCGCCCGACCCGGCGCCCTGGATGACGCGGTGGTCGTACGTGCTCGTGAGCGTGATCGTCTTGCCGATGCCGAGCTCGACGAGCGTCTTGGGCGAGGAGCCCTGGAAGGCGGCCGGATACTCGAGGGCGCCGGCGCCGATGATGCAGCCCTGGCCCTTCATGAGGCGCGGCACCGAGTGCTCCGTGCCGATGCCGCCCGGGTTGGTGAGCGAGATCGTGACGCCCTGGAAGTCGGCCGCCGTCAGCTTGTTCTGCCGGGCGCGCGCCACGACGTCCTCGTAGGCGGTGAGGAACTCGTTGAACGCCATCGTGTCGGTGCGCTTGATGCCCGGCACGAGCAGCGAGCGGCTGCCGTCGGGCTTCGGGAGGTCGATCGCGATGCCGAGGTTGATGTGCGCCGGCACGACGACGCTGGGCTTGCCATCGACCTCGTCGTAGTAGACGTTCTGGCTCGGGAACTCGCGCAGCGTCTTCACCATCGCCCACGCGATGAGGTGCGTGAACGACACCTTGCCGCCGCGGGCGCGCCGCAGGTGGTTGTTGATGACGATCCGGTTGTCGATCATCAGCTTGGCCGGGATCGTGCGCACGCTCGTCGCGGTCGGCACGGTGAGGCTGATGTCCATGTTGGCGGCGATGGACTTGGCCACGCCGCGCAGCGGGGTCACCGTGTCCTGATCGGCCGTCGTCTCGTCGGTGATGACCGGGGTCGCGCCGGTCTGCGGCGCGTCGGCCGGGATCGGCTGCGGGCGCGCCGGCGCCGAGGTGGTGCGGGCGACGGGCGACGCCGGGGTCGCCGCGGATGCGGGCGCCTCCGTCGGTGCCGGTGCTGCGGGTGCCGCCGCCTCCGGTGCGGGCTCCGCCTCCGGTGCGGGAGCCTCCGGCCCTGCCGCCGGCGGGAGGGTGATCGACTGCGTGGGCGTCGGGTCGACCGGGTGGTACGACTCGAGCACGGGCCACCAGCTCTTGTCGACGGAGTTCCGGTCCTTCAGGTAGCGCTCGTAGAGCTCATCGACGAGCCACTCATTGGCTCCGAAGTCCCCGGAATTGCCGTCCTCGGACTCGACTCCCGTCACGGGCGTGGACACGGCTGACCGCCTACTTTCTGCGTCGACAAACGTGTACGAGTTTAACCATCCCGGCGGGATCCCGCCGTCGCCCGAGTGGGGCACGCCCCGGAAGTTCCTGAGTTCTTCCGGATACCGTGGAGGCATGCGATTCCTGGGTGAGCGACCGCCGCACGACCTCACCTACTCCGACGTCTTCCTCGTGCCCACCCGATCGGGCGTCTCGAGCCGCCTCGACGTCGACCTGTCGACCGGCGACGGCACCGGTGCCACCATCCCGATCGTGGCCGCCAACATGAACTCGGTCACCGGGCCGCGGCTCGCCGCGACCCTCGCCCGCCGCGGCGGTCTGGGCGTGCTGCCGCAGGATCTGCCGCTGCAGGAGCTGGATGCCGCGATCCGCTGGGTCAAGGAGCAGCCGGTCCACTGGGACACCCCGCTCACCCTCCCGCCGTCGGCGACCGTCGCCGACGCCCTGGCCCTGCTGCCCGCCGCCGAGGGACACGGCATCGTGCTGCGCGAGGACGAGGTGGAGTACGGCGCGGTCCCCGCCACCCGGCTGGCGACGGCGCTGCCGGATGCCCGGCTCGGCGACCTGGTGCACGGCGCGATCCCGGAACTCGACGACGAGGACGTGGACCCCCGATCCGCCTTCGACCGGATGTCGGCCGCAGGCATCGATTTCGCGCTCGTCGAGCGGCACGGCCGCATCGTCGGCACGACGAGCCCCCGCAGCGCACTGCGCGGCACGCTCTACCACCCTGCTCTCGACGCCCGCAGCCGGCTGCGGGTCGCGGCGGCCGTCGGCATCAACGGCGATGTCGCGAGCAAGGCCAAGGCGCTCGCCGACGCGGGTGTCGACGTGCTCGTCGTCGACACCGCGCACGGGCATCAGGAGGGCATGCTGCGCGCGCTCGACGCGGTGAGCGGCCTCGGCCTCGGCATCCCGATCGTGGCCGGCAACGTGGTCACCGCCGACGGCGTGCGCGACCTCGTCGGGGCGGGTGCGACGATCCTGAAGGTCGGGGTCGGTCCGGGCGCCATGTGCACGACGCGCATGATGACCGCCGTGGGACGTCCGCAGTTCTCCGCGGTGCTGGAGACCGCGCAGGCCGCCCGCGAGCTCGGCGCGCACGTCTGGGCGGACGGCGGTGTGCGCTACCCGCGCGACGTCGCGCTCGCGCTCGCCGCCGGCGCCGCCTCGGTCATGATCGGGTCCTGGTTCGCGGGCACCATCGAGGCGCCGGGCCGGCTCGAGACCGCGCCGGATGGGCGCCTGTACAAGCAGAGCTGGGGGATGGCATCCACGAAGGCCGTCCACGATCGCTTCGGACGTCTCGATCCCTACGAGCTGGCTCGCAAGGAGCTCTTCGCGGAGGGCATCTCGAGCTCCAAGATCTACCTCGACCCGCTGCGCCCCTCGCTCGAGGACCTGCTCGACATGATCACCTCGGGGGTGCGCAGTTCGTTCACCTACGCGGGGGCGACCGACCTCGAGACGTTCCACGAGCGCGCGACCGTGGGTCTCCAGAGCGCGGCGGGCTACGAGGAGGGCAAGCCGCTCCCCGTCGGGTGGTGACCCGGAGGCCGCAGACCGTCGAGGAAGATGCGCGTCCGGCGCTCGTAGTCCGCGGGCGTAGGCAGCGGCAGGCGACGCAGGGCGAGGCCGTTGCCGACGTCGGCATGGTACAGGTCCGGCGTCGTGAAGTCGGCGCGGAGCACACCGGCATCCCGTGCTCGGCGGATGAGACCGTCGCTCGTACGACTCGCCCGCTCGGCGAGGCCGCGGAGCGCGGCTGAGTCGAGCCGGCTGGCCAGGAGGGCGTCGACGGCGGCCGGCTCGCGGTAGTGCAGGTCGCGGCGGTCGCGGATGTATCCGGCCAGCGCCTCCCACGGGTCGGCGGTGCGCTCGGCGACCTCGGCGATCCGGTCCATCTCGGCGCCGACGAGTTCGCCGATCACGGCGTCGACGAGCCCCTGGCGACCTCCGAACCGGTGGTAGATGGTGCCCTTCGCGACCCCGGCGGCCGCCGCGATCTGCTCGAGCGGCGTGTCGAGACCGCGGCCGTGGAACGCCTCGATCGCGGCCCGCCGGATCAGCTCCTCGTTGCGCAGCGCGTCGGCGCGGCGGGGCGGGGAGGCGGGCGCCGGTGACGAGGACACACCGGCACGATACCAACTTGACGACACCGTCAAATTGATCCTAGGGTCAAGTTAACGTCTCGAAGGAGCAGCAATGGCTTCATCCATCGTCATCCTGGGTGCCGGACCCGGTCTCGGCCGCTCCGTCGCGGCCCGCTTCACCCGTGAGGGGTACGCGGCGGTGCTGGTCGGCCGTCGCGCGGAGAACCTCGCCCGGATCGCCGCCGACCTGCCCGGTCGCGCGGTGACATTGACCGCGGATCTCGGCGACACCGGTGCCCTGCCCGACCTGATCGGCCGCATCCGCGACGAGGTCGGCGATCCGGATGTGCTGTACTTCGCGTCCCAGCCGGGCGGCACCAACGCCGGCTTCACCCCCGCCGCCGATCTGACACCGGATGCCTTCCCGAGCTACCTGGCGCTGGCGCTGTACACCCCGGTCGCGATGGTGCATGCGTTCCTGCCCGCCATGCTGGAGCGCGGCGCGGGAGCAGTGTTGGTGGCACAGGGGATGGCCGCCGTCCGGGGTCTGCCGGGGATGAGCGGGCCGGGCCCCGTGCTCGCCGCGCAGCGCAACTACCTCCAGTCGCTGGAGGCCGAGGTCGGCCCGCGCGGCGTCTTCGTGGGGCGGCTCTACATCGGAGCGGCGATCGAGGGGACGCCCTTCCACGCCTCCCGTGCCGAGGCGAGAGCGGCCGGCCGCCCGGTGGCTCCCTTCCCGGATGCCGATCCTGTGCTCCTCGCGGACATGCTGTGGACGATGCGCGAGGAGGGCGTTCACGAGCGCCTGTACCCCGCGGGCGCCTGACGCGCGATCGTCCACCACTCCGGCGGGCGGGCGACGAGCGTTGCGCCGCTGCGCCTAGCGTGGCGCGGATGCACATGTTCGCGATGCTGGCCGATCCCGTTCGCCGGCTGCTGTTCGAGACGCTCGCCACCGGCGAGCACGCCGTGGCCGAGCTCACCGACATGGCGATGCACGACTTCGGCATCGGCCGCACGGCCGTGTCGCACCACCTGCGCACCCTCCGGGACGAGCATCTCGTCATCACCCGCCAGGAGGGGGGATCCCGGATGTACCGGCTCCATCCCGGCGCCATGGACCGCCTCGAGCGCGAGATCGATGCGCTGCGCGAGCGCTGGGAGCACCACTACGGCTGGCCGTACCTCGTCGACGCGCCGCCCGCACGGCGGCCGCACCGCATCGACTCCGCTGCGCGCCGCAGCCGCGGGCCCCGACCCTCGTGGCCATGGCCGGAACGCAACGCAGAGGAGCCCTGGCTCGACGACACGGTTGAGGATGAGGGCGACGGCGACCATCGCTGGGTCGCCGAGGGAGGCCGTCCCCGCGACGATCCGTTCCGGCTCGACTGAGCTCCACCCGCCGGAGCGCCCTGGATCGGCGTGTGGGCGCGGGGTGGGAATTGGAATCGGGCCTGTAGGGACAGGTACCTCTACAAACGCGATGTGAACCCCGCCTCACTATGAGGCGCTATTCACATGGCGTTTCGAGAGTGCCCCGACGAACCCCCGGCACCGACGACCACCCGAGCACTGCTCCAGGCGATCGTTAGACGGCGTGGATCATGGTCTATCTCCGCACGGTCGACATGGCATTTCTCGGATTCTCGTCACGGGCGTGGAGGAGCAGTCTCGGTAGACTGCCCGGATCATGGACGACCCTCCGTCTCGACGCGGCCTCCGATGAGCTGGGACGTCGTGCTGCTCGTGATCGGGCTGGTGCTGACGGTCGGCACGGGGTTCTTCGTGGCGAGCGAGTTCACCCTGGTGAATCTCGAGCGTGCGGATCTCGAGGCGCGCCAAGCGCGCGGGGAGACGATGCTCGGGCCCGTCATCCGGGGTCTGCGGCACACCTCGACGCATCTCTCGAGCGCGCAGCTCGGCATCACGCTCACCACGCTGCTGACCGGGTTCACGCTGGAGCCGGCGTTCGGGTCGTTCCTGACGCCCGCCATCCGGGGCCTGGGTCTGCCGTCCGGGGCGGTGCTGCCGGTCGCGTCGATCGTCGCCGTCGCGATCGCGACGCTGCTGTCGATGATCATCGGCGAGCTGGTTCCGAAGAACCTCGCCCTTTCCGTGACGCGGCAGGTGGCGAAGATCGTCATCCCGTTCCAGCTGGGGTTCTCGACCGTGTTCAAGCCGTTCGTGTGGGTGCTGAACCGGTCGGCGAACGGCGTGCTGCGGGCTGTGGGCATCGAGCCCAAGGAGGAGCTGAGCTCCGCACGGACGGCTGAGGAGCTGCGCACACTCGTGCGCCGATCGGCGAGCGAGGGCGCGCTCGACCGCGACACCGCGACCCTCCTCGCGCGCACGCTCGCGTTCTCCGACCACGACGCCTCCGACGTCATGACGCCCCGACCGCGGGTCGCCAGCATCGACCGCTCCGCGAGCGCGCAGGCCGTCGTCGAGCTCGCGCGCCGCACCGGGTTCTCGCGCTTCCCGGTCATCGACGACGACATCGACGACGTCACGGGCCTCGTGCACATCAAACAGGCCGTCGCGGTGCCGCGCGAGCGTCGTGCCGAGGTGCCGGTGTCGGCGCTGGCGAACGACGCCCTCCGGGTGCCGGAGACCATGCGTCTCGACACCCTGCTCGGCGAGCTGCGCGGCCGCGGCTACCAGATGGCCATCGTCGTCGACGAGTACGGCGGCACGGCGGGCGTCGCGACCCTCGAGGACCTCGTCGAGGAACTCGTCGGCGAGGTGTCCGACGAGCACGACCGCAGTCGCCCGGATGTCGTGCGCAGTCGCGACTGGATCACCTTCCCCGGTGCCCTCCGCCCCGACGAGCTGCAGGAGCGCGCGGGCGTGAGCGTGCCGGAGGACGGTCCCTACGAGACCGTCGCCGGCTGGCTCATGAGCGAACTGGGCCGCGTCGCCCGGGTGGGCGACGCCGTGACGGTGCCGGCGGGGGTGTTCCGCGTCGAGCGCATGGACGGACGGCGGATCGACCGCATCCGGTTCACGCCCGATCCGGAGGCCGACGGCGGCACCGCCGCGCAGGAGCAGGGGGAGCGGCGGTGAACCCGGCCAACTGGTGGGGCCTCGTCTGGCTCGTCGTGCTGCTCGTCGTCAACGCCTTCTTCGTCGCGGCGGAGTTCGCGATCATCGCCGCGCGTCGCTCGCAGATCGAGCCGAGGGCGGACGCCGGCTCGCGGTTCGCCAAGACGGCGCTCTGGGCGATGGAGCACGCGACGCTCATGCTCGCCTCGACGCAGCTCGGCATCACGATCGCGTCGCTGCTTATCCTCAACGTTTCGGAGCCGGCGATCCACGGGCTGCTCGAGGTGCCGCTGCAGCTGACCGGCTGGGCCGATGAGGTCAACGGGACCATCGCCTTCATCGTGACCCTGCTGCTCGTCTCGTTCCTGCACGTCGTGTTCGGCGAGACCATCCCCAAGAACATCTCGTTCTCGATCCCCGACCGGGCCGCGCTCGTGCTCGCCGTGCCGCTGGTCGCGTGGGCGACGGTCTTCCGGCCGATCGTGTGGGCGCTGAACGCGATCGCGAACGGCGTCGTGCGTCTGTTCGGCGTCCAGCCCAAGAGCGAGGCGACCAGCGCCTACACGGTCGACGAGGTCGCGACGATCGTCGCGACCTCCACCCGGGAGGGCGTGCTGACCGATGCGACCGGAGCGCTCGGCAACGCGTTCGAGTTCACGACCAAGTCGGTGCGGGATGTCGCCCTCCCGCTCGAACAGCTCGTCACCCTCCCCGAGGACGCGACCCCCGTCGACGTCGAGCGGGCCGTCGCCCAGCACGGGTTCAGCCGCTACCCGCTCGTCGACGAGGCCGGCGAGCCGACCGGCTACCTGCACCTCAAGGACGTCATCGACCTCGACAACGGCGAATTCGACGAGCCGGTGCCGCCGAAGCGGATCCGGCAGCTGATCTCGGTGTTCCGCGACATGGACCTCGAGGACGCGCTCGCGATGATGCGGCGCTCGGGAGCGCACCTGGCGCGCTCGTTCGACGAGCACGGGACGACCCTCGGCGTGCTCTTCCTCGAGGACATCATCGAGGAGCTCGTCGGTCAGATCAACGACGCGACGCGACGCTAGCGCGGCGAGAGCTTCGCCCGCTCATACACCCCCGGCCACGCGAGGTCGACGCCGAGCTCGCGCGCAGCGCGCAGCGCGAAATGCGGGTCGCGCAACAGCTCCCGGGCGAGCAGCACGACATCGGCGGCGCCCGAGTCGACGATCCCGGCCACCTGGTGCGCATCGGTGAGCAGTCCGACGGCGCCGACCGGCAGCCCGCCGATCCGCCGCACGGTCGTCGCGAACGGCACCTGGTAGCCGGGGGCCGACTCGATCCGCTGGTCGGCGACGAGTCCGCCGGAGGACACGTCGGCCAGGTCGGCGCCGGCCCCCCGCGCCCATCCCGCGATGCGGCCGACCTCCTCGGGATCGAGACCGCCGGGCGCCCAGTCGCTCGCCGAGAAGCGCACGAGCACCGGCATCCGGTCGCCCACGCGCTCCCGGATGGCGCGGACCACCTCGACGAGCAGGCGCGCGCGGTTCTCGGCCGAGCCGCCGTAGGCGTCGTCGCGCCGGTTGCTGAGCGGCGAGAGGAACTGGTGCAGGAGGTAGCCGTGCGCGGCGTGCACCTCGACGAGGTCGAACCCGGCGGCGATCGCCCGCTCGGCCGCGTCGGCGAACGTCACGGGCAGCGCGGCCACCTCGTCGGGCGTGAGTTGGCGCGGCGCCGGCAGCGTGCCGAACGGCAGCGGCGAGGGCGCGACCGCGGGCCAGCCGCCATCCGCCTCGGGCACGTGGCCGCGCCGACCGTCCTCGCCCCACGGCGCCCAGGTCGAGGCCTTGCGCCCGGCATGCGCGAGCTGGATGCCGATGGGCACCCCCTGCGCGTGCACGAAGTCGACGACGCGGCGCCACGCGGCGACCTGCTCGTCGTTCCAGATGCCCGTGTCGCGCGGGCTGATGCGGCCGATCGCCTCGACCGCGGTGGCCTCGGTGAGCACGAGCCCGACGCCGCCGAGCGCGAACTGGCCGAGGTGCATGAGGTGCCAGTCCGTCGGCACCCCGTCGAGCGCATGGCACTGGTACTGGCACATCGGGGCGACCCAGATGCGGTTGCGCGCCGTCACGTCGCGCACGGGGAACGGGTCGAACAGCACGGTCACGCCGCCGCCTCCGCGAGGCCCTCGAGGAAGGTCCGGAGGCCGGGGGCGCCGGTGAAATGGTGCGCGGTGATGCCGAGCGCGGCGGCCGCGTCGACGTTCTCCGCCTTATTGTCGACGAAGACCGTGCCCGACGGCCCGACGCCCAGCTCGTCCATCACGCGGCGGTAGATCTCCGGGTCGGGCTTCAGCAGCCCCAGCTCGGCGCTCACGAACACCCGCTCCATGAGCGAACCGAGCGGCCAGAACCGGAACGGGTCGCCGTAGTCGAAGCCGGCGTTGGAGAGCAGCGCGATCCGGGTGCCGCCGTCGTGGAGCTCGCCGATGAGATCGCCCGTCTCCGGCTCGAGCGTGAACCAGCTCGCGAAGTCGCGCGCCCAGAGCTCGTGGATGCGCCGGATGCCCCATTCCGTCCCGAGCTCGCGCGCCATCGTCTGCCAGTACTCGACGACGCCGAGCGTGCCGTGGTCGAGCTCGTGCCGGTGGCGCAGCCAGGCCTCCTGCAGCGTCGCGAGGTCGGTGCCCGCGAGCGCGGCGAGCTCGGCCTGGGCGCCGGGGGCCGGGGTGCGCGAGATCACCTCCCCGTAGTCGAAGACGACGACCTTGCCGGGGATGCTGATGGCCACCCCGCCAAACTATCGTGGCTGCATGGACGACCTGTTCGGCCCCGAGCAGGCCGCCCGCTGGATCGCCGTCCCCGGTCCCGACGACGACAAGTACACCCGCGGCGTCGTCGGCTTCGTCACCGGATCGGCGCAGTACCCGGGCGCGGCCGTGCTCGGCGTCGAGGCGGCGGCCCGCACGGGCGTCGGCATGATCCGCTATCTCGGCACCGGGCGGCCGACCCGGCTGGTGCTCGCGCGCCGGCCCGAGGCGGTCACCGTCGACGGCCGCGTGCAGGCGTGGGTGCTCGGCTCGGGGCAGGACGCCGCGCAGCGCGACGAGCGCACCGCCGGATGGCTGAAGGCCGCGCTCGCGCAAGAGGTGCCGGTCGTCATCGACGCCGGCGCACTCGACCTGCACGACCGTGCCGCAGGCCCTGCGCTGCTCACGCCGCACGCCGGCGAGCTCGCCAAGGCGGTGGGTCGTCCCGTCGAGCAGGTTCGCGCCGACCCGGAGGGCGCCGCACGGGCGGCCGCCGCGTCGCTCGGCGCGACCGTGCTGCTCAAGGGGCACACGACGCACGTCGCCACGCCCGACGGCGGCATGCTGCGGGTGCGGAACGCCCCGAGCTGGCTCGCGACGGCGGGCGCCGGGGACGCGCTCGCCGGCATCCTGGGTGCGCTGCTCGCGACCCACGCGAAGCGCATCGCCGACGAGCCGGAGACCATCGCCCCGCTCGCCGCGACGGGCGCCGTGCTGCACGGCCTCGCGGCGGAGCGCGCGAGCGCCGGCGGACCGCTCACGGTGCTCGACCTCGCCGCCGAGCTGCCCCGCGTCATCGCCGGTCTGCTCGCCGCATGAGGCGCGGCGCCGGCCGGCGGGCGCATCGCCTGCTGACGCATCCGGTGCCGCTCTGGATCGCGTTCGTCGTCGTGCACCTCGTCGTCGGGGCGGTCGCGCTCGGCTTCCCGAACGGCACCGGCATCGGCGACGTGCGCGCGATCTACCCGGCATGGATCGAACAGGGGCTGTCGCGGCACGTCTGGGTGGGCATCCAGACGTCGTGGGTGTACCCGATCCTCGCCCTGCCGCCGATGATCGCGTCGAACCTGTTCGGGCCGGACCGGATCGCCCCCACCTGGCTCAGCCTCGTCTTCGTCGTGGATGCCGTCGCGTTCGCGTTCGTCACCGGCTTCGGCCGCGACCGACGCGGCGCGCTCGCCGCTTGGTGGTGGCTGGCGCTCCTGCTGCTGCTCGGGCCGATCGCGCTGACCCGCATCGACTCGTTCGCGACGGCGGCGGCTCTCGTCGGCGTTCTGCTGCTGGTGCGGGCGCCGCGCGCGGCCGGGGTGCTGCTCGCCGTCGGGGCCTGGATCAAGGTGTGGCCCGCCGCGCTCGTCGCGGCGGCCGTCGTCGCGCTCCGGCGCCGGGTCGACGTCGCACTCGGCGCGCTCGTGCTCTCCGCGGTGGTCGTGGCGGGAGCACTGCTGCTCGGCGGCGGGGCGCACGTGTTCTCGTTCGTGACGGCCCAGTCCGGCCGGGGGCTGCAGATCGAGGCGGGCCTCGCGACGCCCTGGCTGTGGATCGCGGCCGCCCATCCGGGCGGGCCGGTGTCGGTCTACTACGACACGACGATCCTGACCTACCAGGTGCAGGGCGCGGGCGTCCCGGCCACCGCCGCGCTCGCGACGCCCCTGCTGGTGGTGGCCGTGGGGGCCGTGCTCGTGCTCGGCATCCTGATCGCCCGTCGCGGGACGTCCGCAGCCGACCTGCTGCCCGCCCTGACGCTCGGCTTCACGACGGCGCTCATCGTCGCCAACAAGGTCGGGTCGCCGCAGTACATCGGCTGGCTCGCGGTGCCGATCGTGCTCGGGCTCGCGGTGCGGGCGACCGGGCGCGGGATGCCGTTCACCGGCCCCGCGCTGCTCACCCTGGTGACGGCGGCGCTCACCCAGCTCGTCTACCCGTTCTTCTACGACGACGTCCTGCGCCTGCAGCCGCTGATCCTCGCGGTGCTCACGGCCCGCAACCTGCTGCTGCTCGTGCTGTTCGCCTGGGCGCTGGCGTTGCTCGTGCGGCTGCTGCGCCGACCCCTCACCCAGGACGAGGATGGGCAGTGGCTGCCGGACGTCTGGCCGTTCGGCCCATCTCGCGAAAGGGAGTCCTGATGCTCGTCGCCTTCTCCGTCGCCCCCTCCGGCGGCCCCGCCGCCGAGGAGGACGGCTCCGTGCACGACGCGGTGGCCGCAGCCGTGCGGGTCGTCCGCGAGTCGGGCCTGCCGAACCGCACCGACGCGATGTTCACGACGGTCGAGGGGGAGTGGGACGAGGTCTTCGACGTCGTCCGCCGCGCCACCGAGGCCGTGGGCGCCTACGGCACGCGCGTGTCGCTCGTGCTGAAGGCCGACATCCGGCCGGGGCGCACGGGCGAGCTCACCGGCAAGGTCGAGCGCCTCGAGCGCGCGCTGGAGTCCTAGAACGCCCCGGTGGGCGCGTCCTGGATCAGGATGCCGTCCTGGATCGCGCGCTTGCGCAACGCGACCTTGGTGCCGACATCGATGCCCGCGACGCGGTACTTCTCGCGGATCCGCTTGAGATAGCTCTTGGCGGTCTCCTCGGAGATGCCGAGCTGGTAGGCGACCGACTTGACCGGCTCGCCGCCGCCGTACAACGCCATCACGCGGCGCTCCTGGGCGCTCAGCTTCGGCGCGCCGCCGATGTCGCCCGCGTTCAGCGCGAGGTCGAGTTCGGCGGAGATGAAGCTCTCGCCCTGCGACGCCGCCCGGATCGCCTCGACGATCATGACCGCGTCCTCGCTCTTGACCAGGTAGCCGAGCGCCCCGGCCGCGAGGGCCTCGCGAACGACGTTCGGCTCCGAGTAGGTGCTCATGAGCACCGTGCGCACGCCCGTGGTCTTCAGCGTCGAGATCTTGAGCGCGACCGGGATGTTGTCCTTGAGGTCGAGGTCGAGGAGCACGACGTCGACCGGGAACTCCGGATGCGTGAGCAGCTCCGGCCAGGTGGTGACCGCGGCCACCATGGAGATGTCGCTCGCGGCGCTGCGGATCCACTCCGTGAGCGCACCCAGAAGCATCTTGTGGTCATCGACGATGGCGACGCGGATGGGTGTCACGATCGCTCCTCACTGCGGATCTCCTGGTCGGCGGGATTGTCGACCAGACACTGGATGTCGACGCGCAGGCTCGCGTCCTGGGTGGAGTCAGAGTAACGCCCGACCCGGCTCAGGGCGTCCCAGACGCCCGAGTCGACACGATTCCGAGCGATCCCCGTGGAGGTGATCGTGATCGGCACGAGGATCTTGTGGTCGGGCACCTCGCCTCCCGGAGCCACCGGCCCGAGCTGGATCGTGAGCGATCGGCCCTGGCTCGGCTTGAGGTTCTCGCTCACGAGCAGCCAGGCGGTCGAGAGCAGGCCATCGCGCTGGGAGGGGTCGAGCAGCCCGGCCAGCGCGGACTTGTCGATGAGGGTGACCGACTTGCCGAGCATCTCCGACTCGCTGACGGCGTGGTAGAGCCAGGTCTCGCGCCGGCCCTCGATGAGGTGCAGGCGCAGCTCGGTCGCCAGCTGAGCCGCGATCGACGCATTCTTGGGGATCAGCGGCAGCACGACCTTGCGGTCGGCGACCGAGACCAGCAGCTCCTCGGCGGCGAGATCGAGACGGGCCAGCTCCTCGGATGCGAGCATGCCGACCGCGAAGCGCGGCGCCTGCACGGTGCTCTGCACGAGCACCCGGTCGAGTTCGAGCTGCACGAGCCGCCGGAAGGTCTCCACCACCACCACGCCGATGATCGTGGG
>NZ_BAAAQO010000003.1:582391-711837 GCF_039531715.1 Pseudolysinimonas kribbensis
GTCGGCGCGTCGAGGAACATGGCGATCGCGATGCCGACGCCGAGCACGCTCGTCGACACCACGAGCTCGGCCCGGCCGCGCTGCGCCACGAGCAGCAGCAGCGCCATGCCGGCGGCCAGCCCCGCCTGGGCGTTGCGGCCGATGTCGTGGAGATCCCAGACCGCCGTGATGTCGAGGGCGGTCGCCGCGGCGACGCCGAACAGGAAGACCGCGAACATCCAGTCGGGCAGTTGATCGCCGATCGCCCGCAGCGCCACGACCGCGAGCACGATGACGGCGATCAGCACGAGCCAGGCCGCGACCGCGAAGGCGGGCAACGGATAGCTGCCCCAGAGCGCCGCGAACCACCCGATCCCGTAGACGGCGCGCAGTCCGACGATGATGGCGGCCCCGAGCCCCAGGAAGGCCGTGCCGAGCGTTCCGCGGTGGGCGCTCGCCCGGCCGATCCGGCGCGCCGTGTTCGTCACCCGGCGGCGCGCATTGCCGACGATGGCGCCGAGGGTGTTCTCCTCGGGCTGCGAGAAGGTCACGAGGCGCTCACCTCCGTGCGCGGCACCTCGAGCACGACGGTCGTGCCCGATCCCGGAGCGGAGAACAGGCGCGCATTGCCGCCCACCTCCCGCAGGCGGCCGACCACCGATTCGGTGAAGCCGAGCTTGGCCTCATCGATGTCGGCGATGTCGAATCCGACGCCGGCGTCGGTGACGAGGGCGCGCACGATCGTGTCGTCGTCGGTGATCGTCACGTGGGCCTCGGTCACGCCCGAGTGCCGGCGCACGTTCTCGAGGCACTCGGCCAGCGCGAGGAGGAACGCGTCGAGCGTGTGGCTCGGCAGTAGGACCTGCCCGGTACCGTGCCAGCTGACCTGCAGTCCCATGCGCCCGAAGCGCTGCTTCACCGACTCGAGGGTGGTGCCGAGCACCGGCTCGTCGGCGACGGGCACGGGGGAGGTCGTCGTGCTGACCCGCTCGGGCACGTTCGAGTTGGCGCCGAGCCGCAGCTGCCGGAGCAGCTGGGCGTCCTCGCTCGCCTGCTGACGCAGGGCGTCGGGCGAGACCCCGACGCCGGAGTGGGCGAGCAGGGTCAGGGTCGCGAGCACGGTGTCGTGCAGCAGCCGGGCGCCCTGCCGGCGCTGCGCCTCGAGCTCGCTCGCCTGGCGCTCCGCGCGGTGGGCGCGGCCGATGCTCGCGATGCGCTTGCCGGCCTGCGGGACGGCGGCGAGGATCCACGCGCCGACGAGAGAGGCCAGCACCCAGCCGACGACCACGAGGGCCCCCGAGCGCAGGCCGGTGCCGAGCTCGGGCACGCCGAGCTCGACCGCGACGACGACGCCGAGGAACGCGACGATCAGCAGCAGGATCCGCCACCACGAGGTCAGCAGCACGAGCGCGATCGCCGGAAGGGCGGCGGCGCCCAGTTCGAGCAGGGCCGACTCGCCGGCGACCGACGGCGGCGCGCTCGGCAGGAGGGCGGCGACGACCAGGATGCCGATGCCGGCGGCAGCGGACAGGAGCGCCCACGGCACCGGCCGCATCCACCCCATGAGCATCTGGAACACCCCGAGCGCGAGGTACAGCGGCAGGCAGACGAACAGGGTGTCGCGGTCGATCGCTCCCGGCAGCACGATGCACACGAACGAGACGAAGGTGAAGCTGAGCGCCCAGACCCGGGCGGCGCGCTGCAGGAGACGATCCCGCTCTTTGCCGATGAGGTCCATGACAGACCGATTCTGGCGTACCCGGGCACCCGAACGGGGGCGGCTGCCCGCGCGTGTTCAGCTCTCGTCGAGCAGACGTCGCAGTTCGGCGCCGACGAGTTCGTCCTCGATGAGGAAGGCGTCGTGCCCGTACGGCGACGAGATGACGACCGGTGCATCACCGTCGATGTTGCCCGGAAGGTGCCGCGCGATGACCTGCTGACCCGGCACGGGGAACAGCCGATCGCTGTCGATGCCGAGCACGAGGGCCCGGGCCGTGGCGCGCGAGAGGGCGGCGGCGACGCCGCCGCGGTCGCGGCCGACGTCGTGGGAGTTCATCGCGTCGACGAGCGAGAGGTAGCTGTTGGCGTCGAAGCGCCGGGTGAACTTGTTGCCGTGGAATCCGAGGTAGCTCTCCACCGCGAAGACGCCGCCGCCGCCGAGCGGGCTGAGCCCCGACTGCCACGACCGCTCGAACCGGTCGTTGAGCTCGGTGGGGGAGCGGTAGTTCAACAGCGCCATCCGGCGGGCGAGGCCCAGTCCGCGGTGCGGTCCCGCGCCGTCCGGGGCGTCGTAGTAGGCGCCGCCGTCGAAGCCCGGATCCATGCGGATCGCCTCGCTCTGCACCGAGTTGAGCGCGATCTGGTCGGCGCTCGAGATGGGAGGAGCGGCGAGCACCGCGACCCGCTGGACCCGCTCCGGATGCCCGACCGCCCACTCGAGGGCCTGCATCCCGCCCATCGAGCCGCCGATCACGAGCGCCCAGCGCTCGATGCCGAGGACGTCGGCGAACATCCGCTGCGCCTGAACCTGATCCCGGATCGTCAGGTACGGGAACCGCGCGCCCCACTCCTCGCCGTCGGGAGCGATCGAGGCCGGACCGGTCGACCCCTGGCAGCCGCCGAGCATGTTGGGGGCGACGACGAACCAGTCGGCCGGGTCGAGCGGGCGACCCTCGCCCACGAGTCCCGACCACCAGCCGGCGGTGGGGTGGCCGGGGCCGGCCGGCCCCACGACGTGGCTGTCGCCGGTGAGGGCGTGCAGCACGAGCACCGCGTTGTCGCGGGCGGCGTTCAACTGCCCCCAGGTCTCGTAGGCGAGCTGCACGTACGGGACCGCGCCGCCGCGTTCCAGTGCGACCTCGCCGAGGTCGGCGAATCTCCGGTCGCCCACCGGGTCGCCGATCCGCCACGCGCCGGTCGCCGGCGGCAGCGCGGACAGCGCGCGCCGGTCGGCGTTGGTGACGAACGCCGACGGGACCGCGTCCTCCGGGGTCTGCCAGTCCACGTGCTCATTCTCCCGGCTGCGGCGCGGGTATTACGCACGAAGCGGGCCGAGCAGCGCCTACGGCTCCTCGACCCGCTCGCGGGAACGCGTTACGCCGTGGCGTTCGCGGCCGACGCGCTGCGTGCGGCAGCGAATCCCGCCTCGAGGTCCGCCTTCAGGTCGTCGATGTTCTCGAGCCCGACCGAGAGGCGCACGAGGCCGGGGGTGACGCCGGTCGTGAGCTGCTGCTCGGGGGTGAGCTGCGAGTGCGTCGTCGACGCCGGGTGGATGATCAGCGAGCGCACGTCGCCGATGTTGGCCAGGTGGCTGAACAGCGTGACGTTCTCGACGAGGGCGCGGCCGGCATCCACCCCGCCCTTGAGCTCGAAGGAGAGCACCGCGCCGACGCCCTTCGGGGCGTACTTGTTGGCGCTCGCGTACCACGGGCTCGACGGCAGCCCCGAGTAGTTGACCGAGGCCACGTCGGGGTGGTTCTCGAGCCACTCCGCGATCGCCTGGGTGTTCTGCACGTGGCGCTCGATGCGCAGCGACAGCGTCTCGATGCCCTGGATGAGCGAGAACGCGCTGTCGGCCGAGAGCGCCGCACCGGTGTCGCGCAGCAGCTGCACGCGGGCCTTGATCACGTAGGCGATGCCATTGCCGAGCACCGTCGTGTACGACGCGCCGTGGTACGACGGGTCGGGCTCGGTGAGACCGGGGAACTTGTCGACATGCTCCGACCACGGGAACTTGCCGCCGTCGACGATCGCGCCGGCGATGACCGTGCCGTGACCGCTCAGGAACTTGGTCGCCGAGTGCACCACGATGTCGGCGCCGAACTCGAACGGGCGGATCAGGTACGGCGTCGCGATGGTGTTGTCGACGATGAGGGGCAGGTCGGCCGCGTGGGCGACCTCCGCGACCTTCTCGATGTCGAGGATGTTGATCTTCGGGTTGCCGATGGTCTCGGCGAACAGCAGCTTGGTGTTGGGCCGGATCGCGGCCCGCCACTCCTCTGCGTCGTCCTGGTCCTCGACGAAGGTGACCTCGATGCCGAGCTTGTGCAGCGTGTACTTGAACAGGTTGTACGTGCCGCCGTAGATCGAGCTCGACGAGACGATGTGGTCGCCGGACTGGGCGATGTTGAGCACCGCGTAGGTGATCGCCGACGAGCCGGATGCCGTGGTGAGCGCCGCGGTGCCGCCCTCGAGCGCGGCGATGCGCTGCTCGGCGACGTCGTTGGTCGGGTTCATGATGCGCGAGTAGATGTTGCCGAACTCGGCGAGCGCGAACAGGTTCTTGGCGTGCTCGGCGCTGTTGAAGACGTACGCGGTGGTCTTGTAGATGGGCGTCGCGCGCGCGTTGGTCACGGGGTCCGGTGCAGCACCGGAGTGAATCTGCTTGGTCTCGAACTTCCAGTCGTCGGCCATGATGTCCTCTCCTCGGGTCTCGGGTGCCAATGTAAACAGCCCGGTCGGGACGGGCAATCGAGCCCGACACACGACGTCACAGACCCGGTCTCCGCGCTTGACAGCACGCGACTACTTTCGCGAGAGTAGTCGCGTGTCATCCATCCGCCTCTTCATCCTCGGCGCGCTCTCCGAGCGCGGCGAGATGCATGGACACCAGCTGCGTCTCCTCGCCGAGGAGGAGCACATCGACATGTGGACCGACATCTCCGTCGGCGGTCTCTACGGCGCGCTGAAGCGGCTCGCCGCGGAGGGGCTCATCGAGGCGGTGCGGACGGAGCGGGAGGGCGCATACCC
Organism: Pseudolysinimonas kribbensis; assembly: GCF_039531715.1. Classification (NCBI taxonomy): domain Bacteria; kingdom Bacillati; phylum Actinomycetota; class Actinomycetes; order Micrococcales; family Microbacteriaceae; genus Pseudolysinimonas; species Pseudolysinimonas kribbensis. The sequence goes on from NZ_BAAAQO010000003.1 coordinate 587,120, forward strand.
GGAGCGGCAGGTCTGGCGGATCACCGAGCAGGGGCGCATCTCGCTCGGCGCGCAGCTGATCGGCACGCTGCGCGAGATCGTCTTCCGCCCGGATCCGTTCGACCTGGCCTTCACGCGCGTGACCGGCGACAAGCTCGGCAACCTGCGCTCGCTGCTCGACGCCCGCCTCGCCAAGCTCGTCGCTCTCGAGGCCGACGAGCGGGCCCACCTCGACACGATCTCGCAGTACCTCAACCTCGCGGAGCAGTACGCGATGCGGCACCGCCGGGCCCGCATCGTCGCCGACATCGAGTGGCTGCGCGACACCATCGACCACCTGCCCGAGATCATCCAGGACCGCTCGTCCCGAGAGGAACACCCGTGACCCAGACCGCCCCTCCCCAGGCACCCGCCGTCAGCCGGCGCACCTGGCTCGCCTTCGCCGTGGTGCTGCTCGGCACCTCGATGGCCCTGCTCGACACCACCATCGTCAATGTCGCGCTGCCGGTCATCCGCACCAGCATCCACGCCGACGAGGCCACCCTCTCGTGGATCGTGTCGGGCTACGCGCTCGCCTACGGCCTCGCCCTCATCCCGGCCGGCCGCATCGGCGACCGCTTCGGGCACAAGGGCGTGTTCATCGTCGGCATCGCCCTGTTCACGATCGCCAGCTTCGGCGCCGGCGTCTCGCAGACCTCCGGCGAGCTCATCACGGCCCGCGTGGTGCAGGGCCTGGCCGGCGGCATCTTCTTCCCGCCGGTCACGGCGCTCATCCAGCTCATGTTCCCCGGCCGCGTCCGCGGGCGTGCCTTCGCCATCATGGGAGCCGTCATCGGGGTGTCCAGTGCGCTCGGCCCGATCGTCGGAGGCCTGCTGATCCAGTGGCTCGGCGACGAGACCGGATGGCGCTCGATCTTCTTCGTCAACCTGCCCTTCGGCGTCATCGCGCTGGTCGCGGCGCTCTTCCTGCTGCCATCCGGCGCCGAGGGCCGGGAGGCCCGCGGCATCGACCTCGTCGGCTTCGTGCTCGTGGCCGGCGCGCTCACGGCACTCCTCGTGCCGCTCATCCAGGGGCAGGATCAGGGCTGGCCGCTCTGGACGTGGCTCTCGCTCGCCGGCGGCGTCGTGCTCCTCGTGCTGTTCGCGCTCTGGGAGGTCGGCGTCGCGCGTCGCAAGCGCACGACACCGCTCGTGCCGCCGCACCTGTTCTCGCATCCGGCGTTCTCGGGGGGCGTCCTCCTCGCCCTGGTCTACTTCGCCGCGTTCACGAGCATCTTCTTCACGATCTCGCTGTTCTGGCAGGCGGGTCTCGGCCACACCGCGCTCGAGTCGGGGTTCGTCTCGATCCCGTTCGCGATCGGCAGCATCGTCGGCGCCGCGCAGTCGAACCGTCTGGCCGCCCGGCTCGGCCGCACCGTGCTGATCATCGGGACGGCGCTCGTCAGTCTCGGCCTCATCGCGACCTGGCTCGTCGTGTGGCGGGTGCCCGCAGCGGACATCACCAACTGGGACCTGCTCGCACCGTTGCTGGTCGCGGGCTTCGGCTCCGGCCTGTTCATCGCCCCGAACGCGCAGTTCATCGTCGCGACCGTGGATCGCCCGGAGGCCGGGGCGGCATCCGGGGTCATCGGCACCGCCCAGCGGATCGGGGCCGCGATCGGCATCGCGATCATCGGATCGGTGCTGTTCGGCAACATCCCGGGCAAGAAGGCGCTCGGCCCGACCGCCGACCAGGTGCAGGCCGCGGTGCACAAGTACGGCCCCGGCACCGACGCGTTCAAGGCCGCGCTCAAGGCGATCGCCGAGCACAACGTCGCCCACGCGTTCGGCACGGGCGCGGCGTGGGCCCTGTTCACGAGCGCCGTGTTCGCGGTCGTGGCCTTCGCCCTGGTGTTCGTGCTGCCCAGGCGGGTCTCGCGCGGGTACGAGTAGGCGGCTAGCGGGGGCGGCGGGACCCCATCGGATCGACCCGGGAGGGTCCCGCCGGCTCGTCGAGCTTGATGAACAGCCAGTGCGGCTTGGGCTCGACGAGCGGGCGGAAGACCCGGCGGATCAGGGGGCTCGACAACGCGATCGCGAGGGCGATCGAGGCGAAGACCATCGTGAGCAACCAGGTCGCCGACGCGTGGTCGTCCTTGAGCACTCCCGACTCGCGGATCGGGTAGAGCACGAACGAGTGCAGCAGGTAGACGTACATCGTCGCCTGGCCGAACGAGGTCCAGAACGTCTGGCGCCGCGGGATCAGAGCGAAGAACGCGGCGCACAGGATCGTGGTGAGCGCGAGCAGCCCGAGCCGCACGAAGCCGGCCCACCACTGCTGCGCGTCGAGCCCCTGGTAGGAGTCGTCGTAGAAGAACCAGTGCACGCTGAGGTTGCGGAACGGCACGAGGTTGACGATCACGGCCGCCGCCCAGGTCGCGAAGACGGCCAGCGCGGCGAGCCGGATCGGCCAGACGCCCACCCGCAGCCGCATCCACCAGTCCGCGACCTTCCACTGCCGCAGCTGCCAGCCGAGCACGAAGAAGGGCAGGATGCCGACCGTCCGCGCGAGCGAGAACGTCGAGTCGACGCCGGGGGAGTAGCCCACCGCGACCGAGAGGATCACCGCCCACGCGAGCGGGAAGCGCAGCAGCACGAGATAGGGCATCAGGATCCGGAACACCGCGAGCGAGAGCAGGAACCACAGCGTCCAGTGCGGCTGCGCGAGATCGACGTTCGTGTTGCCCTCGACGATCCACTGCACGGCGCTCCAGATCGACTGGAAGATCACGTAGGGCACGACGATGTCGCTCAGGATCTTGAGGATCTGGCGTGAGGAGGGCGGCGATGCCTTCGAGAAGTAGCCGCTGATGATCGCGAACGCCGGCATGTGGAACGCGTACACGAACAGGTACAGCGCGAGTGCCGCATCGGAGTCGGAGGTCTGGCGCTGGATGGCGTGCCCCATGACGACGAGCGCGACCGTGACGAAGCGCGCGTTGTCCCAGAACGGCACGCGCACCTTGGCGCGGGGCGTGCTGCGGGCAGCCGGACGCTCGATGGCCGGGGCCGCGTCGGTCATCCCCCTAACGTAGAGGCCATGCCTCGATCGGTCGTCGTCACGGGAGCCAGCTCGGGAATCGGGGAGGCTACGTCCAGACTTCTCGCCGCCCACGGGTGGGAGGTGATCGGCGTCGCGCGTCGCGCCGACCGGCTCGCCGCTCTGGCCGACGAGATCGGCCTGCGTCCGGTGGTCGCCGACGTGACCGATCCGGCGGGGGTGGATGCCGTGCGCGCCGCCGTCGGCGGACGGCTCGACGCGCTCGTCAACAACGCCGGGGGCGCGCTCGGCCTCGACTCGGTCGAGAACGCGGACGTCGACGACTGGCGGGCGATGTACGAGTCCAACGTGCTCGGAACCCAGCGGATGATCGCGGCGCTGCTGCCGGCGCTCCGCGCGGCCGCGCGCGAACCGGGCGAGGACGGGCGTCCCGGCCACGCCGACATCCTGGCCGTCACCTCGATCGCGGGCACGATCGGGTACGAGGGCGGCGCCGGCTACAACGCGGCGAAGTTCGCGCAGCACGCGCTCATGCGGGTGCTGCGGCTCGAGCTGGCGGGGGAGCCGATCCGGGTCGTCGAGGTGGCGCCCGGCATGGTCAAGACCGACTTCTCGCTCGTGCGGTTCAAGGGCGACCGCCGCCGTGCCGACGGCGTGTACGACGGGGTCGATAACCCGCTCGTCGCCGCCGACATCGCGGAGGTGATCGTGCACGCGCTCGAGCTGCCGGCCCACGTCAACCTCGACGAGATCATCGTGAAGCCGGTGGCGCAGGCGGCGCCGTACAAGGTCATCAAGGCGCCGCTCGTGCCGAAGGGCTGAGATGGCGCTGGGGCGGATCCTCCGCATCCACGACGAGTCGGGGCCCGACGATCCACGGCCGCTGAGCGACGAGTTCCTCGCGATGAGCCGGCGGGTGCTCGAGGTCACGGCCCTGACGTCGCGGCTGAACGTGCTGCCGTTCGACGACGAGGCCGGCAAGGGCGAGCTGCTCGAGCAGATCCTCGGGCGCCCGTTGCCGCCGCGGGTCACGATCTATCCGCCGTTCTTCACCGATCACGGCCTGCGGCTCGAACTCGCGGAGCGCGTGTTCGTCAACCAGGGCTGCACGTTCCTGGACTACGCCGGCATCCGGCTCGGTGCGGGCACGATGGTCGGGCCGAAGGCGACGTTCATCACGGTCAGCCACCCGGTCGACCCGGGGGATCGGCGGGACTGGCTGACCGGCGCCCCGATCGAGGTCGAGGAGAACGTCTGGATCGGCGCGGGCGCCACGATCCTTCCCGGCGTGCGCATCGGCCGGGATGCCGTGGTCGCGGCCGGCGCGGTCGTCGCCTCCGACGTGCCGCCGCGTTCGCTCGTCGCCGGCCCGAAGGCGAGCGTGCACCGCACCTGGTGAGCGACGCGCATCGAGCGCCGACGTTCGCATCACGCCGGCACGGTGTTCGGCGCCCGCATGATGCGGACGTGGGCGCTCGCGGCCTGGCGGGCCGGGTCGGTCGCGCGCGGCCGAGTGCGTCGCGCGGGCCGGGTCAGTCGCGCGGGGCCGCCACCGCCTCGGCGGCGACCTCCGGGGCCGAGACGCCCTCGGGGTCCGCGAACGCGAGGCGCGGCACCACGAACAGCAGCGCCGCGGCGACCAGCGCGCCGACCCCGCAGATCGTCCACACCGCCATGTAGCTGCCGAGCCCCGTTCCGCTCGACACGTCGCCCGACAACCCGGCGTGCAGGATGACCCCGAACACCGCGGAGGCGAACGCGCCGCCGACCGTCTTCGTCGTGTTGGTGAGGCCGGTGGCGATGCCGGACTGCCCACGCGGGGCGGCGGCCGCGGCGGCGGCCGGCAGCGAGGCGACGAGCGCCCCCGACCCGATGCCGGCGACCACCATGTTCGTGATCACCTGCCACAGCTCGTCGTGCATCGGCAGGAACAGCAGGTACCCGATCGCGACCAGGAACGCCGCGACGATGAGCGCGGCGCGCGGGCTCACGATCCGGGAGAACACGGGGAAGAGCACGGCGCCGACGATGAGCGAGACGAGATAGACGCCGATGAGGTACGACACGACATCCGGATCGTGGCCGAGGCCGTAGCCGACCTTCGCGGGCGAAGCCGCGGCGAACGCCGACAGCGGGATCTGCGCGCCCAGCACGCTGATCCCGAACAGCCCCGCGGTCAGCTGCACCGGCCACATATTCGGCTGCTTGAGCACGCGCAGGTCGATCGCGGGGTCCCGGTGCCGCAGCTCCCACCGCCCGAACGGCAGGAACAGCGCCAGCCCGACGGCGATCGGCACCCACACCGTCCAGCTCGCCGGCCCGTTGAGCCGCAGGAACGTGAGCCCGCCCGTGATGAACAGCAGCGCGAGGGTCAGGATGACGAACCCGCCCACGTCGAGCGTGCGGCCCGGCACGGGCTCCGACTCGGGAACGCCGAACAGGATCGCGACGAAGACGAGCGTCACGCACGCCGCCGGCACGATGAGCGTCAGCGGCACGGAGTGCCCGGTCGCCGCGAACACCTTGCTCGAGGCGAGCGCGCCGATGATCGCCCCGGCCTCGAGTGCGACGACGAGGAAGCCCGCCGCGCGACGGGTCTGCGACGGGCCCGTGCCGGTGCGCCGCCCGCGGTCGAAGATGAGGGCGACCTCGAGCGGCAGCCAGACGACGTAGAAGCCCTGCACCGCGAACGCGATGAGGAAGATCGCGAACGAGCCTCCGTTCGCCACGAGCGCCCAGCTGGCGAGCGCCGTGACCGCCGTCGAGACCAGCAGGATCTTCTTGTGGCCGACCATGTCGCCGAGCTTGGCGAGCACGGGCACGACGAGGGCGGAGACCAGCAGCTGCGCCGCCTCGGTCCAGTTGTAGTCGGCGGTCGTCACGTGCAGCGAGCCGGCGATCTGCGTCACGAGCGGCACGTAGTAGCCCTGCAGGATGCCACTGGTCAGCTCGACGAGGAAGAGGAACCCGACGAGCCGGAAGGTGATCGCGCCGACCGTGCTGCGCTGCGCGGGGGTGCCGGACATGAGGGGAGACTAGACCCATGGCTCCCGACGACGAGGTCGACTCCGCCCGGCCGCTGCGGCGCGTCGCCGTCCCTGACGCACGCACGGTGCTGGTCGACGACACCGGGCCGGTCGCGACCGGCTCGGGGGGCGGCGACCCGGTTCTGGTCTGGCACCACGAGTCGCCGCACACCGGCGCGCTCTACGAGCCGCTCCTGACGATCGCGCGCGACCGCGGGCTCCGGATGATCGCCCTCACCCGCCCCGGATACGGCGGCGCCGATCCGCTGCCCGGCCGCCGGGTCGTCGACGCCGCGCGCGACGCGATCGCGGTGGCCGACGCGCTCGGCATCGACCGGATGCTGCAGCTCGGCGGCTCGGGCGGCGGTCCGCACGCGCTCGCCGTCGCCGCGCTCGCGCCCGAGCGGGTCGCGGGGGTGGCGGTGGTCGCGTGCGTCGCCCCCTTCGAGGACACGCCCGCCTGGTGGGACGGCATGGCCGACGATTCAGGCCTGCGCGCCGCGGTCCGCGGCCGCGCGGCCCGCCTCGCGCACGCCGAGACCGAGCAGTTCGATCCCGGCAGCTTCGTCGACACCGACTGGGCCGCCCTCGCGGGGGAGTGGGCGGGGCTCGGCGAGGACTTGGGCGAGCGGGCGCCGGCGTTCGGACCGGTCGGCCAGGTCGACGACGACGTCGCGTTCGTGCGGCCGTGGGGCATCGAGCTCGAGGCGGTCGTCGCGCCCGTCGTGCTCGTCCAGGGCCGGCGCGACCGCGTCATCCCGCCCGCGCACGCGGAGCTGCTGGCACGCCGCCTGCCGCACGCCGAGGTGCGCTGGATCGACGACGCCGGTCACATCGCCGCGCTCGCCGGGCTCGCGTCGGCCCTCGACCTCCTGCTCGCGAGAGGATGACCGGGTGAGCATCCACCTGGTCGGCGGCGGTTGGCGCGCGGAGACGTTCGGCGACGTGCTCGCCGAGTTCGTGGCGGAGGCGGCGGCGCGCGCCGCCGGGTCGGGCCGGATGGTCCCGCGGCTCGGGCTGCTGATCGTGAACCCCGCCGAGCTCGACCCGGAGGAGGAGGACGCCGCGGTCGGGTTCGCCGCCGTGTTCGAGCGGGTCGCCTCCGCGCAGCCGATCGTGTCGATCGTGACGGAGGGCGAGACGTTCGCCAGCTCGGTGCTCTCCGACATCGACGGGCTGGTGGTGGGCGGCGGACTGACCCCTGCGTACCTCGCGGCGGTGCAGCCGCTCATCGACGAGATCCGGCTGCTGGTGGCGGACGGGCTGCCCTACCTCGGCTACTCGGCCGGCGCCATGATCGCGGCCGACCGGGCCATCGTGGGCGGCTGGCGCCTCGACGGCGTGCCGGTCTGCCCGGCCGAGACCGCGGAGGACCTCGACGAGGTCACCGTCGCCGAGGGCATCGGGCTCGTGGACCTCGCGGTCGACGTGCACGCCGCGCAGTGGGGCACGCTCTCCCGGCTGGTCGCGGCCACGGAGGCGGGGCTCGTCGAGGGCGGCGTCGCGATCGACGAGGGCACCGTGCTGGTGGTCAACGACGACGGCCTGCGGATCGCGGGGTCGGGCAACGTCTGGCGCGTGCTGGACGACGCGCCGGGGATCGTCGTCGGCACCCTGGAGGCCTGAGCGTGGCACGACCGCTCGCCGAGCTCGTCGACCCCGGATGGGCGCGCGCCCTCGAGCCGGTCGCGGGCGACATCGCGCGCATGGGCGACTTCCTGCGGGCGGAGACCGCGGCGGGCCGCCGGTACCTGCCGGAGGGGTCGCGGGTGCTGCGTGCGTTCGAGCAGCCGTTCGACGACGTGCGCGTGCTCATCGTCGGGCAGGATCCGTATCCGACGGTCGGGCACCCGATCGGGCTCAGCTTCGCGGTCGAGCCGCACGTGCGACCGGTGCCGCGGAGCCTGCAGAACATCTACCGCGAGCTGCGTGACGATCTCGGCATCCCGACCCCCGAGCACGGCGACCTGAGCGCGTGGTCGCGGCAGGGAGTGCTGCTGCTGAACCGCTCGCTCACCGTGCAGGCGGGGGCGAGCGGCTCGCATCGCGGCAAGGGCTGGGAGGCCGTGACCGAGCACGCCATCCGCGCCCTCGTCGCGCGCGGCACCCCGCTCGTGGCGATCCTGTGGGGCCGGGATGCCGGCACCCTGCGCCCGCTGCTCGGCGACACCCCGGTGATCGCCTCCGCGCACCCGAGCCCGCTCTCCGCGTCGAACGGCTTCTTCGGCTCGAGGCCGTTCAGTCGCGCCAACGCGCTGTTCGTGCAGGGGGGTGCCGCACCTGTGGACTGGGGGCTGGGCCCGTAGGCTCGAACCCATGCTGGAGGAGGAGTACAACCCGCGCCGCGAGCTGCCGCGCCACCTCCGCCCGGCCCCGGAGCCGGAGCCGGAGTTCTCGTTCGAGATCCGCGAGGCGACCGCCGCCGACGTGCCCGACATGCGCGAGATCTACAACCACTACGTCGCCAACTCGACGGTCACGTTCGACGAGGACGCCCTGACCCTGAAGGAGTTCCGCGACAAGTTCCGGCACGGCCAGCAGGGCGGGTATCCGTGGATCGTCGCGGTGTCGCCGAGCGGTCAGGTGCTCGGGTACGCGTACGTCTCGCCGTGGAAGGCGAAGGCGGCCTACCGCTACACGGTGGAGGACTCGATCTACCTGCGCGCCGCCGCCACCGGCAAGGGTCTCGGCACGGCGCTGTTCGCCGAGCTGCTGACGCGCTCGAAGACGGCCGGCATGAAGGAGGTCATCGCGGTCATCGCCGACCGCGGCGCCGAGGCGTCGATCGCGATGCACAAGCGCTTCGGATTCACGGAGGTCGGCCACATGGGCAGGGTCGGCTTCAAGTTCGACCGCTGGCTCGGCACCTACATGCTGCAGAAGAGCCTCAAGCGATAGACGCGAGGAGAGCGCCATGACCACCCGACAGCTGCGGCTCGTGCTGGAGGTCGACGACGTCGATGCCGCCGTCGCCTTCTACCGGCAGGCGCTGGGCCTGCCCGAAGCGGACGCCTACGAGGCCGAGGGCGGGGCGCGCGTCGCGATCCTGCCGATCGAGACGGCGACTCTCGAGCTCGCCAACCCTGCCCAGATCGAGTTCATCGACCGGGTCGAGGTCGGCCGGCCGGTGGCCCATCCGTTCCCGGGCAGAGTGCGGATCGCCTTCGAGGTGACGGATGCCGTGGCCGCGGCGATCGACCTCGAGGCCGCGGGTGCGACGCCGGTCGCCCCGCCCACCCGCACCCCGTGGAACTCCCTCAACGCGCGGGCCGAGGCGCCCGACGGGATGCAGGTGACCGTCTTCCAGGAGCTGGACGACACCGTGGGTCGTCACCACGAACGCGCGGGAGCCGGCACCGAACCCGGTGCCGGCTCGGGTCCGGACGGCGCGGCGGCCTAGTTCTTCGGTGTGGCGCCGCGCAGGATCAGGAACCCCGCGATCCAGAACACGGCACTCGGCACGAGGCTCCACAGCGCGAGCCCGAACGGCGCGTTGGCCCCGAGCCAGGCGCCGAATTGCGCACCGGCGTCCAGGAGCGCGATGACGAGTCCGATGAGCACGACGATCGTCAGCAGGATGCCGCCGAAGATCAGCAGCCCGTTGCGTCCCCACCGCACGAACACGGCCCCGAATGCCGACCCCGTGAAGGTGAAGAAGAGGAACAGGCAGAGGATCACGGGGATCCGCACCGCCCAGCCGGAGCCGAAGTAGACGGGGGTGAAAATGTGCCCGCCGAGCCCCCATCCGTTCGTGGCGTTCTCGAGCAGGCCGAGGATCGTGATGGCCGCCGTGAAGATCACCGACATCAGCAGGAAGACCAGGGTCGAGCCGAGATAGAAGTCGCGGCGGGTGGCGCCGAAGCCGAGCGCGAGCCGGAACGTGTTGTTCATCGCCTGGATCGCGACGACGGCCATGTAGAAGAAGATCCACGCGCTGGCGCCGGAGTAGCTGAATCCGTCGGCGGCATCCGGATCGCCGGGCGCCGCGACCACGATGATCCCCCAGACCGCGATGTTGAGCAGGAAGATTGTCGCCAGCACGATGAACGGCGTCACGGCGATCGTCATCGGGTTGGTGAAGTACAGGCGGGCGACGCTCCGGATGCGGCTCGCTCCGCGGCGGCGGACGGGGGCGAGGGCGACGGCGGTCATGCGAACTCCTTCTCGGACGAGCGGGTGAGGTGGACGACGAGCTGCTGCAGCGAGACCGGCGCGAGCTCGATGCCGGACGCGGTCGCCTCTCGGCGCTCCGGGGCCGTCAGGCCGGTCACGGTCACCGAGGTGAGGCCGCCGATCCCGTCGCGGTGCAGCACGTCGCGCGCCCCGACGAAGGCGTCGACCGTCGCGCGCGCTCCGACGAGGGTGGTCGCGCTCTCGCGGAGCTCGTCCGCGCCCTCGTCGAGGATGATGCGCCCCCGGTCGATCACGAGGACGTGCTCGAGCAGGTCGGCGACCTCGTCGATCAGGTGCGTCGAGAGCACGACCGTGCGGGGATGCTCGGCGTAGTCGGCGAGCAGCCGGTCGTAGAAGGTCTGCCGAGCGACGGCATCGAGACCGAGGTACGGCTCGTCGAAGAAGGTCAGCGGGGCACGGCTCGCGAGGCCGACGATCACGCCGACGGCGCTCAGTTGCCCGCGCGAGACCTTCTTGATGCGCCGGTTCAGCGGCAGCTGGAAGTCGTCGACGAGCTGCTCGGCGAAGTCGGCATCCCAGTTCTCGAAGAACCACGGGGCGCTTCGCAGCACGTGCTTGACGCGGAAGTCGTCGGGGTAGCGCTGGCTCTCCTTGATGAAGCACAGCTGCTGCAGCACGTGCGCGTTCTCGGCCGGCGCGTGACCGAAGACCTCGAGCGCGCCGGCGCTCGGGAAGTCCTGCCCCGTCAGCAGGTGCATGAGCGTGGTCTTGCCCGCCCCGTTGCGTCCGAGCAGGCCGTAGATGCGGTCGGCCTGCAGTTCGAAGCTCGCGTCGTCCACGGCGAGCACGTCGCCGAATCGGCGGGTCAGCCCGGCTGCCTGGACGATGGTGTCGTCGGTCACTTGTCTCCTCGGATCATGTCGGCGATCTGGGTCGGGCTGATGCCGAGCTTGTCGGCTTCCGCCAGCAGGGGGAGCACGTACTGCTCCCGGAAGTCCTCGCGGCGCGTGGCCATGATGCGGGCGCGGGCGCCCTCGGCGACGAACATGCCGATCCCTCTCTTCTTGTAGAGGATCCCGCGGTCGACGAGCAGGTTCACGCCCTTCGCGGCGGTCGCCGGGTTGATGCGGTGGAAGGCGGCGAACTCGTTCGTCGAGGGGACCTGGGTCTCTTCCGGGTGCGCGCCCGAGAGGATGTCGTTCTCGATCTGCTCTGCGATCTGCAGGAAGATGGCGCGCGCCTCGGTTATGGGGTTCATTACTTGACTAATGAACCATGGCACGTCGGGGATGTCAACCCGGCGGCGGCGCGGGCGGGGTTCGTAGGCTGAACCCGTGGCATCCGAGCTGCATCACCTCACCGCCCTCGAGCAGCTGGACCGGCTCCGGCGCGGCGAACTGACACCGCTCGAGCTGACCGAGCACTATCTCGAGCGGATCGAGCGGCTGGATGCCGACCTCGGCGCGTTCGTGACGGTCACGGCCGACCGCGCCCGCGATCGTGCGCGCGAGGTCGCCGGCCTCCCGACGGCGCTGCCGCTGTGGGGCCTCCCGCTCGGCGACAAGGACCTCTGGCGCCGCGCCGGCGTGCCCGCCCGGTTCGGATCGCGCCTCCTGCGCGACAACGTGCCCGACGAGTCGGACGAGCTGGTCCGGGTGCTCGACGACGCGGGCGCGGTGAGCCTCGGCAAGACCAACACCCCCGAGTTCGGACTCCCGAGCTACACCGAGCCGCTCGCGAACCGTCCGGCCCGCGTCCCGTACGACACCACGCTCGGCGCCGGCGGCTCGAGCGGGGGAGCGGCCGTGGCGGTGGCGGCGGGCCTCCTTCCGGTCGCGCCCGGGTCCGACGGCGGCGGATCCATCCGCATCCCGGCCGCCTCGAACGGACTCGTCGGACTCAAGCCCTCGCGCGGCCGGATCCCTGCCGGCGCCGGCTTCGACAGCCTCGGCGGATTCGTCGTGCCCGGCCCGATCGCGCGCACGGTCTCCGACGCGGCCCTGCTGCTGGACGCCATGGTCGACGGCGGCCCGTACGCCTGGGCGACCGAGGCGCCCGCGTGGGACGGCGGCGCCTACCTCAACGCGGCGGTCCGCGGCGAGGGCCGCTACCAGCTCGCGGTGACGATCGACTCGCCGTGGTCGCTCGCCTACGACATCGCGCTCGACGACGCCCCGCGCTCCGCGCTGGACCTGGCGCTGCGCGAGCTGGATGCCCTCGGCCACGGCGTCGAGGAGCTGCGCCTCGCGCCGGAGGAGGGCTACGCGCCCGCCTTCACGACCCTCTGGCAGGGCGGCGCCGGCGCGATCCCGGTGCCCGACGAGGCGCTCGACGCGGTCGAACCGTTGACCGCCTGGCTCATCCGCCGCGGACGCGCTGTGACGGGCGCCGAGCTCGCGGGCGCGCTGCGCTGGGTCGCGCAGTACGAGCGGCGGCTCATCACACAGCTCTCGGCGTACGACGCCGTGCTCACGCCCGCGCTCGCGATGACCCCGCGGCCGCTCGGCTGGTACGACGTCGAGGACGCCGAGGAGAACTTCGCGCAGCAGTGCCGGTTCACCCCGTACACCTCGTTCGTGAACGCCACCGGGCTGCCGGCGATCGTGCTGCCGGTCTCGCAGACCGAGGACGGCATCCCGCTCGGCGTGCAGCTCATCGGCCGGCCGGGGGGCGAGCACGTGCTGCTCGCGATCGGCGCGCAGCTGGAGCGGCGCCTGCACTGGGACCGTCGGCATCCACCGCAGTGGGACGCGGTTCCCAGCAAGGCATAGGTAAGGCTTGCCTATACTGGCAGCACGATGCTCCTCACCGACGTGCTCCCGGCTTCCATCTCGTGGAACCCCGTCGTCGGCGACCTCGTGCTGCTCGGCGTGACGACCGACGACCTCCCGATCGCGGAGACCGTGCTCGCGACCCTCCCCGCCAAGGCCCGCGGGCAGGTGTTCGTCGAGGCGCAGAGCGCCGACGACATCCGCCCCGTCCGCGCGCCCGGGCGGGTCTGCGTCACCTGGCTGCTGCGCGAGCGCGGCCAGTCGCTGACGCGCGCCGTCGAGGTCTGGCTCGAGGAGATGCTGCCGATCGAGGCCGACCGCGAGCACCGCGTCTACGCGTGGACCTCCGGCGACGCGAACGCGCGCACGCTCGTCAGCTGAACCCGCCCGGCCTCCGTCGGCCTCGGCGTCCGTCGGCCTCAGCGCCCGTAGGTCTCCAGGAACCGCAGCCACACCTCGTTGAGCGTCGGGTACGCCGGAACGGCGTGCCAGAGCCGATCGAGCGGCACCTGGCCGACCACCGCGATCGTCGCGGCCTGCAGCATCTCCGAGACGTCCGGGCCGGCGAAGGTCACACCGAGCAGCACCTTGCGGTCCTCGTCGACGATCGCCCGCGCCTTCCCCTCGTAATGGTCGGCGTGCACGGAGGCCCCCGCGAGCCACGACAGGTCGTAGTCGACGACGCGCGTGCGGTATCCGGCCTTCTCGGCCGCCGCAGCGGTCAGCCCCACCGACGCCACCTCGGGGTCGGTGAAGGTGACCTGCGGCACGGCCTCGTGGTCGGCCGTCGCCACGTGCCGCCCCCACGGGGCGTCGTCGACCGGCTCGCCCTTCGCACGCGCGACGATGACGTCGCCGCACGCCCGGGCCTGGTACTTGCCCTGGTGGGTGAGCAGCGCGCGGTGGTTCGCGTCGCCCGTGGAGTACAGCCAGTCGAACCCGTCCGCGCCGGCCGACACCACGCGCAGGGTGTCGTCGACCTGCATCCAGTCGCCGGGAGTGAGTCCGATCGCCTCGAGGCCCAGGTCGGTCGTGCGCGGCGTGCGGCCGATCGCCACGAGCACCTCCTCGGCGGTCAGCGAGCCGCCGTCCGTCAGCGAGAGGGTGACCCCGTCGTCATCGCGGCGGGCGGATGCCGCCTCCGCGCCCATCCGGATGCTCACGCCCGCCTTCTCGAGCGACGCGCGCACGAGCTCGCCGGCGAACGGCTCCTGGCCGGTCAGCAGCGCCTGCCCGCGGACGACGAGGGTGACCGCCGTGCCGAACGATGCGTACGCGGTCGCCATCTCGCAGGCGACGACGCCGCCGCCGAGGATCGCGAGCGTCGCCGGCGCCCGCGTCGCGCTCGTCGCGTCACGGCTGGTCCACGGCCGCACATCGGCGAGGCCGGGCACGTCCGGCAGCAGCGGATCGCTGCCGGTGCTGACGACGACGGCGTGGCGCGCCGTCAGCTCGGTGACCGTGCCGTCGGCGGCCTCCACCCGCAGCGCCTTCGGGCCGGTGAACCGGGCGTGACCGCGCACGAGCCCGATGTGCGCACCCTCGACCCACTCGACCTGGGAGCTGTCGTCCCAGTCGTGGATGATCTCGGAGCGCCGGGCGAACGCCTCCGAGGGGTCGACGCCGCCGGTCACCGACTGCGCGGCTCCGCGCACGTCGCGCGCCGCCCGCAGCGCGGCGCCCGCGCGCAGCAGCGCCTTCGACGGCATGCACGCCCAGTAGGAGCACTCGCCCCCGACGAGCTCGGACTCCACGATGACGGCCGACAGGCCGCCCTGCACGGCACGGTCGGCGACGTTCTCGCCCACCGCGCCGCCGCCGATGACGATGACGTCGTACTCCGCTTCAGCCATACGCACAGCCTGCCCGGTCCGGCGGGGTGCGTGCAGCCCCGAGGAGGAAGACGTCAGCTCGCGGCGCGCGAGCCGAGGGCGCCGATGATCCGCAGGATGGTGGGGCCGTCGTCCGCGAGGTCGTCCGGCCCGGCCGGCGCGTAGGCGGCGATCGTCGCGCCCGCGAGCGGGAAACGCTGCACGAGCGCCCGGATCGCCGCGACCAGCCGCGTCGCCGGCACCCCGAACGGCTCGGGATCCAGCAGGCCGCGCAGCTCGCCCGGGTCGAGCACGTCGAGGTCGATGTGCAGGTACACCGCATCCGCGCCGGTCGCCTCGACCGCCGCGACGAGCGGCTCGGCGTCCACGGCGTCGGCCGCGATCGTCGCGATCGAGGATGCCCGCGCGAAGCTCTCCTCCTCGGGATCCCAGGAACGCGCTCCCGCCAGCACGACCCGCGTCGGCGCCACGATCCCGTGATCGACGACCGAGCGCAGCACCATGCCCGCATACGCGCCCGACGGGGAGCTCGCGCCGGTGTTAAGGTCCGGGTGGGCGTCGAACCAGACGACGGCGACCTCCGGATGCCGCCCGGCCGCATGCCGCACCGCCGCGTCCGAGACGGCGCAGTCGCCGCCGATCACGACGGACGGCCCCGGCAGCTCCTCGAGCGCGTCGGCGAGCCGTTCGCGCACGAGCTGCAGCGAGCTGAACCGCGCGATCCCGGTGTTCTGCTCGTCGCCCGCCTCCAGCGGCACGGCGATCTCCCGCGTCGCCTGCGGTGGCAGGTCGCCGCGGATCGCGGCGGCCCCCTCGGCGAGGCGCATCGCCCGCGAGGAGGGCGATCCCTGCCACTGCGGCACGACCACGAAGCTCAGCATCCAACCATCACAGCAGAAATCCGCGCGGGCCGAGCGGGTCGCGCGGTCGCCGCCGCCGCGCCGACCGGTGGCTAGGCCGCGCGCAGGCGGGCGCGCAGCTCCTCGAGCTGGGCGAGCACGGCATCCGGAACCCGGTCGCCGAAGCTCGTCAGGAACTCCTCCGCGTCGTCCGCCTCGCGCAGCCAGGCCTCGGGCTCGATCGCGAACAGCCGCGCGAGGTCGGCGTCGTCGACACCGGAGCCCTCGAGGTCGAGCGCGCCGGGCGCCGGGATCCAGCCGAGCGGGCTCGCGGTCGCCTCCGCCGTGCCGTCGACGCGCTCGAGGATCCACGCCAGCACGCGGGCGTTGTCGCCGAACCCCGGCCAGAGGAAGCGGCCGTCGGCGTCGCGCCGGAACCAGTTGACCTGGAAGACGCGCGGCACCCCGCCGGAGGAGCGGAGCCGGCGGCCCATCTCGAGCCAGTGACTCCAGTAGTCGGCCATGTTGTAGCCGCAGAAGGGCAGCATCGCGAACGGGTCGCGACGCAGCTGCCCGACGGTGCCCTCGGCGGCCGCCGTGCGCTCGGACGAGACCGTGGCGCCCATGAAGACGCCGTGCTCCCAGTCCCGTGCCTCCGCCACCAGAGGCACGTTGGTCGCGCGGCGACCGCCGAAGATGATCGCGTCGATGACGACGCCCCGCGGGTCGTCCCAGTCGTCCGAGATGCTCGGTGACTGGGCGGCGCTCACGGTGAAGCGGGAGTTGGGGTGCGCGGCGGGGCGACCGGATGCCGGTGTCCAGTCCTCGCCCCTCCAGTCGGTCAGGTGCTCGGGCGTGTAATCGGTCAGCCCCTCCCACCAGACGTCGCCGTCGTCGCGCACCGCGACGTTGGTGAAGATCGTGTTGCCCCAGAGGGTCTCGATCGCGGTCTTGTTGGTGCTCACGCCCGTGCCGGGAGCGACGCCGAAGAAGCCGGCCTCCGGGTTGATCGCGCGCAGCCGCCCGTCGTCGCCGATGGCGAGCCAGGCGATGTCGTCGCCGATCGTCTCGATGCTCCAGCCCGGGATCGTCGGCTGCAGCATCGCGAAGTTCGTCTTGCCGCAGGCGCTCGGGAACGCGGCCGCGACGTGGAAGATCCGGCCCCGGGGGTCCGTCGCCTTGATGATCAGCATGTGCTCGGCGAGCCAGCCCTCGTCCCGCGCCATGACGCTCGCGATCCGCAGGGCGAACGCCTTCTTGGCCAGCAGGGCGTTGCCGCCGTACGCCGATCCGTACGACCAGATCTCGCGTGTCTCGGGGAAGTGCGAGATGTACTTCACGTCGTTGCACGGCCACGCCACGTCGTCCTGCCCCGGCTCGAGCGGGGATCCGACCGAGTGCACCGCGGGCACCCACTCGGTGCCGCGGCCGATCTGCGCGAGGGCGGCGGAGCCCATCCGGGTCATGATCCCGGTCGAGACGACGACGTAGGGGGAGTCGGTGACCTGCACGCCGATCCGGGCGAGCGGGCTTCCCAGCGGGCCCAGTGAGTACGCCATGACGTACATGGTGCGGCCGCGCATGCAGCCCGCGAACAGCGGCTCGAGCGTCGCCCGCATCTCGTCGGGCGCCATCCAGTTGTTGGTGGGACCGGCGTCCGCCTCGTCGGCGGAGCAGATGAAGGTGCGGGACTCGACCCGCGCGACGTCATCGGGGTGGCTGCGGGCGACGAAGCTGTACGGGCGGTGCTCGGGGTTGACCTGGATGAGCGTGCCGCGCTCCACCATGCCCCGGATGAGCGCGTCCTGCTCCGCACGGGAGCCGTCGACCCAGACGACGTCGTCGGGGGTGGTGAGGGCGGCGATGCGGGAGACCCAGGCGACCACGCCGGGGTCGGCGCCGGCCGGTGCGGGCACGGGCGGGATGACGGGGATCGGCCCGGAGAGCGGGGATGCGGTGATCCCGCGCTCGTCGTCCACGAGGGTCATGTGCTGACTCCTTCCGGCGACGGTGGCGGATCGCCCTGCAAGATCGGTGATGCATTCCACGATCGCGCAGCAGAACCGCCGATGTGCCGCTCTCGTGGATGAAAGAATCCACGATCTTTCCGTATGATGCGCCTATGAGCGATCTTGCGACCCTCGGCCAGCGCATCCGGCACTTCCGCGGTGCCTCCGGCCTGACCCTCGATCAGCTCGGCGGCCGGGTGGGCGTCGCCGCGAGTCAGCTCTCGCTCGTGGAGAACGGCCGCCGGGAGCCGCGGCTCTCGCTGCTCGGTTCGATCGCCGAGGCGCTGGACGTGCCGGTCGCCGCCCTGCTCGATCCCGCCCCGCCCACCGAGCGCGCCGCGCTCGAGATCGAGCTCGAGAGCGCCCAGGCCAGCCCCGTGTACGCCGGGCTGGGGCTGCCGACGCTGCGCGCCGGGCGGAGCATGAGCGACGACACCCTGCGCGCGATCGTCGGCCTGCATCGCGAGCTCGCCCGCCGCTCGCGCGAGGCGATCGCGACCCCCGAGGAGGCGCGGAGGGCCAACACCGACCTGCGGGCGTGGATGAGGACGCGCGACAACCATCTGCCCGAGATCGAGGCGATCGCCGAGGAGCAGCTTTCCGCCGTCGGCCATACCACCGGCGCCCTGCAGCACCGGGAGGTGCGCGAGATGGCGGAACGTCTCGGATTCGAGCTCGTGCACGTGGGCGACCTGCCGCACTCGGCCCGATCGGTCACCGACATCGAGAACGGGCGCATCTACCTGCCGCCGGCATCCGTGCCGGGCGGGCACGGGCTCCGGTCGATGGCGTTGCAGGCGATCGCGCACCGCCTGCTCGAACACCAGGCGCCCACCAGTTACGCGCAGTTCCTGCGGCAGCGGCTCGAGATCAACTACTTCGCCGCCGCCTGCCTGATGCCGCTGCAGCAGTCCGTCGACTTCCTGCGGCAGGCCAAGGCCGACCGCAACATCGCGATCGAGGACTTCCGTGACGCCTTCGGCACGACGCACGAGTCGGCGGCGCTTCGGTTCACGAACATCGCGACGCCGCACCTCGGCATGACCTGGCACTTCCTCCGGGTCGGCGGCGACGGCGCGGTCTCCAAGGCGTACGAGAACGACGGGCTGCGGCTGCCGGTCGACGTCACCGGGTCGACGGAGGGCGAGCTCGTGTGCCGGCGGTGGGCGGCCCGCCGGGCGTTCGACCGCACGAACCGCACGACCGAGTACTACCAGTACTCCGACACGCCCGAGGGGAGCTTCTTCGAGTCCACCCAGATCGGCACGAGCGCGACCGAGGAGTTCTCGATCACGCTGGGGGTGCCGTTCGCGGAGTCGAAGTGGTTCCGCGGGCGCGAGACGACGACGCGCGAGCAGTCACGCTGCCCGGACGCCTCCTGCTGCCGTCGGCCGCCGCAGGAGCTGGCCGAGCACTGGTCGGGCAAGGCGTGGACGAGCGCCAAGGTGCACGCGCACATCTTCTCGCCGCTGCCGTCCGGAACGTTCCCGGGGGTCGACGACCGCGAGCTCTACGAGTTCCTCGAGTCGCATTCGGCGAGCTGAGCGGGTCGCTCAGCCGAGGGCGCGCGCCGCTGCGGCGCCCGCCTCCGCGAGCCAGCGCGCGGGGTCGCGCAGCGCCTCGTCGGGCGAGCCGGCCAGGTCGACCAGGGCGACGCTCCAGCAGCCGGGATCGGCATCCACCCGCCCGGAGATCACGCCGGCCCGGGCGGTGGTGCCGGCCACGAGCTCGAGCGCGTTGCCGACGGCCTTGCCGGTGCGAGAGGTCGCGTCGAAGCGCCCCTCGCCGGTGAGCAGCACATCGGCCCCGGCGGCCGCGGCCGTCAGCCCCGTGAGCTCGGCGATCGCCGACGAGCCGGGTTCGAGCACGGCGCCCCAGGCAGCGGCGAACCCGTAGCCCGTGCCGCCCGCGGCACCGGCGCCGGCCCGTTCCGGGTCGCCCCCGAGCAGCCCCGCGAAGCGCGCGAGCGCGGCGTCCAGCGCCGCCACGTCGTCGGGGCCCGCTCCCTTCTGCGGGCCGAACACCGCGGCGGCGCCGCGGGGACCGAAAAGCGGGGCGGTCACGTCGCTGAGCAGGCGCACGCCGCCGGGGGGCGCCGGGCGCAGGCCGCTCCGGTCGATGCGGGCCAGCTGCGCGAGGGCGCCGCCGCCGTCCGGGATCGCGACCCCCGCCTCGTCGAGCAGGCCCAGCCCCAGCGCGGCGAGGGCGCCCGCGCCGCCGTCGGTCGACGCCGACCCGCCGAGCCCGATGACGAGCCGGGCGGGCGCCTCGTCGAGGGCGCGGCCGATGACCTCGCCGAGGCCGCGGGTCGTCGCGCCGAGCGGGTCGAGGGCGGCCATGAGCGGCAGTCCGGACGGCTGCGCGAGCTCGATCACCGCGGTGCCGTCGGGAAGGAGAAGCCAATGCCCCTCCACGGGGCGGCCGTCGGGGCCGGTGACCGGCCCGGCATCCCGCACCCTCGCCAGCGGCACCGCGGAGGCGACCGCGTCGAGCGTGCCCTCGCCGCCGTCGGCCTGGGGCAGCAGCACGAGCTCGTCGTCGGGACGCACCGAGCGCCATCCGGCCGCGATCGCGTCGGCGACCGGCGCCGCGTCGAGCGAGCCCTTGAAGGAGTCGGGCGCGATGACGATGCGCCCCACGTACGACTCCTTCATTCCGGTGCGTCTGAGAGGATTCGAACCTCCGACACCTGCCTCCGGAGGGCAGTGCTCTATCCACTGAGCTACAGACGCGAGAGGGCCAGCCTACCGCGCCGCGCCCTCACCGGAGCGCAGCGAGCACCGATGCCACGAGATCGGCGGGATCGCCGGGCTCGGCGAACTGCTGCGAGGTCAGCACGATCCAGGAGCTCTTCACGAACACGATCGCGGTGCCGGTGCCGTCGCCTTCCGAGAAGTAGCCCTCGTCGGCACCGTCGTAGGTCGGCACGAGCGTGCTCTTGTCGACCGCCTGGTTCTTGAGCGACTCGATCGTCGCCGCGTCGAGGTCCGCCACCGAGAGGTCGATCACGTCGTTGCTCGTCTCGTTCTGCCAGCGGCACGCGACGCCCTTGTACGCGGTCGCCTGTGCCGCCGCGGTCCCGGCCGACGGCTTCCACGAGGAGAGCGGCACGAAGTTCGGGTTGAAGGCGTAGATCGTGTCGGCCGAGATCAGCTGCGCGCAGCTCTTGCCGACCGGCGTGGCCACGACGCTCGTGGTCGGCGTCGGCACGGGGCTCGTGCTGGGCTCGTGTGCCGTCGGCGCGGGTGCGGTGCGGGTCGGCGAGTGGGTCGGCGCGGGCGCCGGGGTGCACCCCGCGAGCACGAGCAGGGCCGTCGCGGCGACGAGCGGGAGCAGGCGGGTGCGGGCGGAGGGCATGCCTCCGATTGTGACCGACGCTCCCCGGTCGGTCGCCGGGACACGCGACGGCTAGGCTCGATCGTCGTGAATCCGGCCGAACTCCAGGCGCTGCTGCTGCGCGTCGTCCGCCAGGTCGCCGGCCCGGATGCCGAGGTCGCCGACACCTCCGTGACGCTCGAACGGCCCCGCGACCGCGACCACGGCGACTGGGCCTCGAGCTTCGCGCTCAAGCTCGCCAAGGGCCTCGGGCGCGTGCCGCGGGAGCTCGCCACGGACGTCGCCGCGCTCCTCGTGCAGGAGGACGGGATCGCCGAGGCCGACGTCGCCGGACCGGGCTTCCTCAACATCCGGCTCGACGCCGCCGCCGCCGGTGAGCTCGCGCGCCGCATCGTCGAGCAGGGCGAGCACTACGGCGAAGGCGACCTCTACGAGGGCGTCACCATGAACCTCGAGTTCGTCTCCGCGAACCCGACCGGACCGGTGCACCTCGGCGGCACGCGCTGGGCCGCCGTCGGCGACAGCCTCGCGCGCATCTTCCAGGCGCAGGGCGGCATCGTCACCCGGGAGTACTACTTCAACGACCACGGCTCGCAGATCGATCGCTTCGCGCGCAGCCTGGTCGCCGCGCACCGGGGCGAGCCGGCGCCGGACGACGGCTACGGGGGCGCCTACATCCTGGAGATCGCCGCGGCGGTCGAGGCCGACTATCCGGGGGACCTCGATGCGCTCCCGCGCGCCGAGCAGCAGGAGGCCTTCCGCGAGCTCGGCGTCGAGCGCATGTTCGGCGAGATCAAGGCCTCGCTGCACGACTTCGGCGTCGACTTCGACGTGTATTTCCACGAGGACTCGCTGCACGCCTCGGGCGCGGTCGAGCACGCCGTGCAGCGCCTGCGCGAGCTCGGTCACATCTACGAGGCCGACGGCGCGACGTGGCTGCGCACCACGGAGTTCGGCGACGACAAGGACCGCGTCGTCATCAAGTCCGACGGCGAGGGCGCCTACATCTCGGGCGACCTGGCCTATTACCTCAACAAGCGCGAGCGCGGTTTCGAGCGCAACCTCATCATGCTCGGCGCCGACCACCACGGCTATGTGCAGCGCCTGATGGCGATGACCGCCGCGTTCGGCGACGTGCCCTACGTCAATCTCGAGATCCTCATCGGCCAGCTCGTGAACCTCGTGCGCGACGGCCAGGCGGTGCGGATGTCGAAGCGCGCCGGCACGGTCATCACCCTCGAGGACCTGGTGGAGGCGGTCGGCGTCGACGCCGCCCGGTACGCGCTCGTGCGCAGCTCGATCGACTCGCAGGTCGACATCGACCTCGACCTGCTGACCCAGCGCACCAACGACAATCCGGTCTTCTACGTGCAGTACGCCCACGCGCGCACCCGCGCCGTCGCGCGCAACGCGGCCGAGTCGGGGGTCGACGACTCCGACTTCGATGCGTCCACCCTCACCCACCCCACCGAGTCGGTGCTGCTCGGAGCGCTCGCCGACTACCCGCGCGTCGTGCGCCAGGCCGCGGAGCTGCGCGAGCCGCACCGCGTGGCCCGCTTCCTCGAGGAGCTCGCCGGCCACTACCACCGCTGGTACGACTCGTGCCGCGTGATCCCGCTCGGGGAGGCGCCGGTCGAGCCGGTGCACCGGGCGCGGCTGCGGCTGAACGAGGCGACCAGTCAGGTGCTGCGCAACGGCCTCGGCCTTCTCGGGGTGAGCTCACCGGAGCGCATGTAGCACTCCTGCGCCCCCGGCGGCCCCAGGCCCCGGCGGCCACGCCCGCCGGCGGCCACGCCCCTCTTCCGAAGTGCAGGACCGGGCGGCGCTGGATCCCGCAGTTGCGGCCCCCGCCGCGCCGGGCGGCATCCCAGATCCTGCATTTCGGAAAGGTGGGCGGGGTAGCGTGCGTGGCAGGCGGAGATCGCGCATGTAACGTCGTCGCGTGAGCGACACGGCGACCGCCCCGAGGAAGCGGCACCGCACATGGCCGTGGGTGCTGCCGATCCTGCTGGTGCCGCTGGTGCTCGGCGTGATCTACGCGGGGGATGCCATCGGCCGCCCGATCGCGCAGGAGCTCGTCGCGCAGAAGATGGCCTCCGCGCTCGGGGTCGCGCCGGGCGACGTGCGGGTCGAGTTCGCGCCGGCGCCGCTGCCGCTCCAGCTGCTCGACGGTCGCGTCGACACGGTGGACGCGACCGCGAAGGACGTCGCCCTCGGCCCGATCACGGCCGACACCACCGTGCATGCCGACGGCGTCCCGCTCGACCAGTCGACGGCCGTCGATGCCCTGTCGGTCGTGGTCACCATCGACCAGGGCCACCTCGACCAGCTCGCCAAGGCGTTCGGGGGCGGCTACGTGCGCTCGATCGCGCTGAAGGCGCCCGACGTCACGGCGACCGGCAGCGTGCCGGTGCTCGGCGTCCCGGTGCCGCTCGGCGTCTCTCTGACGCCCGGCGCGGTCGACGGCCGGCTCGGTTTCACGCCGACCGCCGTCCAGGTCGCCGGCCAGACGCTGACCATCGATCAGCTGCGGCAGAGTCCGCAGCTGCGCGGGTTCGCCGACACGCTCGGCGCGCAGCAGACCGTGTGCATCGCCGACCACCTCCCGAAGGCGGTGACGGTGCGCTCGGTGAAGGTCGTGGGCTCCACGCTGGTCGCGACGGCGACCGGCGACGGGGTCGTGCTCGCGCAACTCGGCGTCAAGGGCACCTGCTGATGGGGAGGTCCGGGGCCCCGGAGGGCGACTGGTCGCAGCTGCCGTTCACGCCGATCCGGAACACGGTCTATGCGCCCGAGGAGCTGTTCGCCGGCTTCGACCCCGACCGCCCGGAGAGCTACGCCGAGACGATGGACTTCCGGGCGTTCCGCTGGTTCGTCGCGACCGGCCGCTCGACCCCGACCGAGCCGTACCCCGCGATGATGCGCGCGCTGCACGACTCGTCGCTCACGCTCGACGTCGGCCGGCTCATCGCGGGCGAGCGGGTCGTCGGCATCATGGGCGGGCACCAGCTGCCGCGCACCTCCGACGACTACCACCGGGTCGCCGAGCTCGGCCGCACCCTGGCGCGGCGCGGGATGCTCGTGCTCACCGGCGGCGGACCGGGCGCGATGGAGGCCGCCCACCTCGGGGCCGCGCTGTCGCGCCGGGCGGACGCGGAGCTGGCATCCGCGATCTCGACGCTCGAGGCGATGCCGGTGATGCCGCGGATCCAGGCGATCGTGGCCGAGGACGGCCGCGTGCACGACCGGCTGGTGCGCGAGGCGCACGCGTGGATGGCGCCCGCCTGGGCGATGAGCCGCGCGATCGCCGACCCGGGGCCCTCGCTCTCGATCCCGACCTGGCACTACGGTCACGAGCCGACGACCCCGTTCGCGCCGCGGATCGCGAAGCTCTTCCAGAACTCGATCCGCGAGGACGGCCTGCTCACGATCGCCCGGCAGGGCATCGTCTTCACCGCGGGCAGCGCCGGCACCGTGCAGGAGGTGTTCGAGGACGCGGAGCAGAACTTCTACGCCGCGACCCCCGACGACTTCGCGCCGATGATCTTCCTCGGCCGCGACTACTGGACGCGCACGCTGCCCGTTGCACAGCTCATCGACACGGTGTTCGCGACCGCGGAGCCGATGGTGGTGCGGGAGGCGACGCGTCGCATCCTCGTCACCGACGATGTCGCGGAGGCCGTGGCGCGCCTCGCGGAGTTCGACCCGCACCGCTCCCGCCTCGAGCGCTGACCCGCGGATTTCGTGCACCGGCCGGCTCGGTAAGCTGATCGACGGTCTCAGGGGCCAATCCGGGCCCGCTCGCCTCACTCCCGTACGACTACCCGTGTGAGGTTCCGTGTCCGCGAACCCGCTCGCGCCGGGGTGGCTCGCCCATCCCGACGACGCGAACGCGCTCGACGCCCGTGTCTGGCCGCGTGGCGCGCACCGCGACGATGCGGGCGAGCTGACCGTCGCGGGCGTCACCGCGGGCGCCCTCGCCGCCGAGTTCGGCACCCCGCTCTACGTTCTCGACCAGGATGACGCGCTCGCCCGTGCCGCGGAGTTGCGTGACGCGTTCGGCGCCGCGTTCCCGGCCGGAGCGACCGTCTACTACGCAGGCAAGGCGTTCCTCAGCATCGAGGTGGCGCGCTGGATGACGGGCGCCGGCCTCAACATCGACGTCGCGTCCGGCGGCGAGCTGGCCGTCGCCCTCGCGGCCGGGGTCGACCCCGCGCGCCTGGGCCTGCACGGCAACAACAAGAGCCTCCCCGAGATCGACCGAGCGGTCGAGGTCGGGGTGGGCGCGATCGTCCTGGACAGCGTCGTCGAGGTCGAACGTGTCGCCGAGGCGGCCCGCCGCCACGGGGTCGTGCAGAACGTGCGGCTGCGCATCAACTCCGGCGTGCATGCGAGCACCCACGAGTACCTGGCGACAGCACGCGAGGACCAGAAGTTCGGCATCCCGATCGCCGACGCGGTCGAGGTGGTGGCGGGCATCCGGGAGCGGCCCGAGCTGCGCTTCCTCGGGCTGCACTCGCACATCGGATCGCAGATCTTCGAGTCCGCCGGCTTCGGCGAGGCCGCCCGCCGGCTGCTCGAGCTGCACGCCGCCCTGCGGGCCGGCGGCGAGGTGCCCGAGCTGAACCTCGGAGGCGGCTTCGGGATCGCCTACACGAGCGCCGACGACGTGGTGCCGATCGCGACGATCGCGGGCGAGCTCGCGCGGGTCGTGACGGGGGAGTGCGAGCGGCTCGGCATCCCCGTGCCCCGGATCGCCATCGAGCCGGGCCGCGCCGTCATCGGCCCCGCCGGGCTGACCCTGTACGAGGTCGGCACGATCAAGGACGTGCTGGTGCAGACCGAGTCCGGTTCGGCGGTGCGGCGGTACGTGAGCGTGGACGGCGGCATGAGCGACAACGTGCGCCCTGCCCTGTACGCCGCCGACTACACGGTCCGGATCGCCGGCCGCGCCTCCGACGCCGACCCCGCGCTGGTGCGGGTGGCCGGCAAGCACTGCGAGTCGGGCGACATCGTCGTGCGCGCCGACTACCTCCCGGGTGACGTGCGCCCCGGCGACCTGCTCGCGGTTCCGGCGACCGGCGCCTACTGCTGGTCGCTCGCGAGCAACTACAACTACCTCGGCCGCCCGGCGGTCGTGGCCGTGAAGGACGGCGCCGCGCGAGCGATCGTGCGGCGTGAGACGGAGGACGACCTGTTGTCGAGAGATCTCGCCCCTCGTTCCGAGCCGCGGTCCCGCGCATGATCGAGTACCGCGATCTGCGCATCGCGATCCTCGGCGCCGGCTCGGTCGGCGCCCAGGTGGCGCGCCTCCTGCTCGAGCACCGTCAGGAGCTCTCCGACCGCGTCGGCGCCGGCCTGCAGCTCGTGGGCGTCGCCGTGCGCGACCTCGACGCTCCACGCACGGCCGAGATCCCGCGCGAGCTGCTGACCACCGACGCGCGCTCGCTCATCCTCGGCGCCGACATCGTGATCGAGCTCATGGGCGGCATCGAGCCGGCCCGCGAGTACCTCGCCCTCGCGCTCAACTCGGGTGCCGACGTGATCACCGCCAACAAGGCACTGCTCGCGACGCACGGCCCGGAGCTCTTCGAGATCGCGGAGCAGGTCGGGGCGCAGCTGTACTACGAGGCGGCGGTCGGGGGCGCCATCCCGATCATCCGGCCGCTGCGCGACAGCCTCGCGGGCGACCGGGTGCGCCGGATCCTCGGCATCGTCAACGGCACCACCAACTACATCCTCGACCGCATGGACACCGAGGGCGACTCGCTCGAGGAGGCGCTCGACGCCGCCACGCGGCTGGGCTACGCCGAGGCCGACCCGACCGCCGACATCGGCGGTTTCGACGCGGCGCACAAGGCGGCCATCCTCGCGAGCCTCGCCTTCCACACGACCGTGCCGCTGGATGCCGTGCACCGCGAGGGCATCGAGCACGTCACCCACGCGCAGGTCGAGGGCGCCAAGCACGCCGGGTACGTCGTGAAGCTGCTCGCCGTGTGCGAGCGGCTCACCGACCCGGAGACCGGGGCCGAGGGCGTGAGCGCGCGCGTGCATCCGGCGCTCGTGCCGATCGGCCACCCGCTCGCCGCGGTGCGCGGAGTCAACAACGCGGTGTTCCTCGAGGCGGAGGCCGCGGGCAGCCTGATGTTCTACGGCGCCGGTGCCGGCGGCGTCGAGACCGCGTCGGCCGTGCTCGGCGACCTCGTCTCCGCGGCCCGGCGGCACGTCATCGGCGGTCCGGGCATCACCGAGTCGACGCACGGCGAGCTGCCGGTGCTGCCCATCACGAGCGTGGTCACGCGCTACCAGATCACGCTCCAGGTCGCCGACCGTCCGGGCGTGCTCGCGACGATCGCGACGATGTTCAGCGACCACGGGGTCTCCGTCGAGGCCGTGCAGCAGTCGGTGCCGGAGCAGGCGGCGGAGGGGGAGCCGGATGCCACCGCTACCCTGGTGATCGGCACGCACCGGGCGACCGAGGCGGCGCTCGCGGCGACCGTCATGGCTCTGCGGGCCGGCGACGTCGTCACCGAGGTGACCAGCGTGCTGCGAGTAGAGGGTCTGTAGAGATGGCGGTGCGGTTCTAGTGGCACAGGTGGTCCTCCGATGACGCAGTGGCGCGGGGTCCTGCGCGAGTACGCGGACCGGCTCGACGTGACCGACGCGACGCCGATCGTGACGCTCGGTGAAGGCGGCACGCCGCTCATCCCCGCCCCCGCGCTCGAGCGCCGCACCGGCGCGAAGGTGTGGGTGAAGTTCGAGGGCATGAACCCGACGGGCTCGTTCAAGGACCGCGGCATGACGATGGCCGTCTCGAAGGCGATCGAGCACGGCGCGAAGGCCGTCATCTGCGCCTCGACCGGCAACACCTCGGCATCCGCCGCCGCCTACGCGATCCACGGCGGCATCACCGCCGCCGTGCTCGTGCCCGAGGGCAGGATCGCCCTGGGCAAGCTCGCGCAGGCGATCGCGCACGGCGCCGAGCTCATCCAGATCCGCGGCAACTTCGACGATGCGCTCGAGATCGCGCGCGAGCTCGCCGAGGGCTATCCGGTGCACCTGGTGAACTCCGTCAACAACGACCGGATCGAAGGGCAGAAGACCGCCGCGTTCGAGGTCGTCGAGGTGCTGGGCGACGCGCCCGACTTCCACTTCATCCCGGTCGGCAACGCGGGCAACTACACCGCGTACACCCGCGGTTACCGCGAGGACTTGGCCGCCGGCGCCTCGACCCGGATGCCGCGCATGTTCGGCTTCCAGGCCGAGGGTTCCGCGCCGATCGTCACGGGCTCCGTCGTGAAGGACCCCGACACGATCGCGAGCGCGATCCGCATCGGCAACCCCGCCTCGTGGCACCTCGCGATCGAGGCGCGCGACGAGACCGACGGGTACTTCGGCGCGATCAGCGACGCGAAGATCCTCGAGGCGCACCGCATCCTCTCCTCGGAGGTCGGCGTCTTCGTCGAGCCGGCGTCGGCCATCAGCGTGGCCGGGCTGCTGGAGCGCGCGGAGGCGGGGGTGATCCCTGCGGGATCCACCTGCGTGCTGACGGTCACCGGCCACGGGCTGAAGGACCCGCAGTGGGCGCTGAAGACCCTCGACGGCGCCGACGTGCAGCCCACGGTCGTCGATGCCGAGACCTCGGCCGTCGCCGGGGTGCTGGGCCTCGCGGTGCCGGTGTGACCGCAGCCGGCTCCGGATCGGTGCCCGCCGGACGCGCGGTGCACGTGAAGGTGCCCGCGTCGACCGCCAACCTCGGGCCGGGCTTCGACACGCTGGGCCTCGCGCTCTCGCTGTACAACGAGCTCGACGTCGAGGTGCTGAACGGGCCGGGGCTCGAGATCTCGGTCGAGGGCGTCGGCGCCGACGATGTGCCGCGCGACGAGTCGAACCTCATCTGGCGCTCGCTCGCACACACCTTCGCGTGGGCCGGTGTCGGGGTGCCGGGGCTGCGCATCGCGGCCCGGGATGCCATCCCGCACGGCCGGGGGATGGGATCGTCCGGCGCGGCGATCGTCGCGGGCGTCATGGCGGCCAAGGGCCTGCTCGAGGGGATCGTGGAGATCGAGGCGGGCCGGGCGCTCGCGCTCGCGACGGAGCTGGAGGGGCATCCGGACAACGTCGCGCCCGCCCTGTTCGGCAGTCTCACGATCGCGTGGATGGCGCCGGAGGGCCCGCAGCACAAGCGCCTCATGGTGCACCGCGGCGTGTCGCCCCTGGTGGCCGTGCCCACGGCGACGAT
Organism: Pseudolysinimonas kribbensis; assembly: GCF_039531715.1. Classification (NCBI taxonomy): domain Bacteria; kingdom Bacillati; phylum Actinomycetota; class Actinomycetes; order Micrococcales; family Microbacteriaceae; genus Pseudolysinimonas; species Pseudolysinimonas kribbensis. The sequence continues at coordinate 616,328 of NZ_BAAAQO010000003.1, forward strand.
GTCGACCGCGCTGGCCCGCAGTCTGCAGCCGACCTCGGTGCCGCACGAGGACGCGATCTTCAACGTGTCGCGCTCCGCGCTGCTGATCGCGGCGCTCATCCAGAGCCCGGAGCTGCTGCTCGCCGCGACCGAGGACAAGCTGCACCAGAGCTACCGGGCGAGCGCCATGCCGGAGACCGACCGGCTCATCCGGATGCTGCGCGGGCACGGCCTGGCCGCCGTCGTCTCCGGGGCCGGCCCCGCGATCCTCGTGCTGGGCAGCGATCCCGCGCAGCGGCTCGAGGCGCAGCGGCTCATCGCGGCCGAGGCGGCGTCGGTGTGGGAGTGCCTCCTGCTCGCCGTCGACTTCCGTGGTGCTACAGTGGTGCCGCACTCGATCGACGCCGTGGCCTGACCCGGCGGCGGGTGCTCTTCCCACCGGCACCCGCCATCTGCGTCGCGCGTTCACGCGCCCGTGGGGCGTGTGCCTGATCCCCGGGCTGATTCTGCACCCGGGTTGAAAGGACCACCCCGTCGTGACCGACACCCGTGCGGAACTGACCCGTATGCGCCTATCCGAACTGCAGGCGCTGGCGGCCGAGCGCGGCCTCGTCGGCGCGTCGCAGCTGCGAAAAGGAGAGCTCGTGGACACCCTCGTCGAGAACGGGACGCCCGATCCCGAGAACCAGGATGCCGCGGTCGAGCTGACCCTGCCCGATGCTCCGGTGGAGGCCGCAACCGTCGAGGCGCCGCTCGCGGACGCTCCGGTCGCGGAGGCGCCGGCGTCCGAGGACACCGTGCCGGCCCGTCGCCGCTCGCGTCGCGCCACCGCGACGACCGAGGACGCGGCGACGCTCGCCGCGCAGGCGGACGCCGCCCGCGCGGCCGCCGTCGAGAACGCCGAGGCGATCGCCGGAGCGGTCGACGGCGCGGAGGGCGCGGACGAGGCCGAGGGCTCGACGGTCGCCGCCGCCGATGCCCCCGAGGTGCCGATCGACCTCGACAGCCTGCTGCCCGGGGTGACCTCCGGCGCCGACGACGGCGAGGAGGGGCGTGGCGGTCGTCGCCGCAACCGCAACCGCGGTGGCCAGAACGGCCAGAACCAGAACGCCCAGAACCAGAACGGCCAGAACCAGAACGGCCAGAACCAGAACGGCCAGAACCAGAACTCCCAGAACCAGGGCGGGCAGAACCAGGGCGGCCAGAACCAGCGCGGCCAGAACCAGGCCGGCCAGAACCAGGGCGGCGACCAGGACAAGAACCTCGAGCAGGACGGCGAGGGCCGCCGCTCGGGCCGCTACCGCGATCGCAAGCGCGGCCGCGGCGCCCAGAACGACGAGATCGACCCCGAGATCAGCGACGACGACGTCCTGATCCCCGTGGCGGGCATCCTCGACGTGCTCGACAACTACGCGTTCGTGCGCACGACCGGCTACCTGGCCGGACCGAGCGACGTCTACGTCTCGCTCGGCCAGGTCAAGAAGTACAACCTGCGCAAGGGCGATGCCGTCGTCGGCGCGATCCGTCAGCCGCGCGAGGGCGAGCAGCCCTCGAGCCGTCAGAAGTACAACGCGATCGTCAAGATCGACTCGGTCAACGGACTCCCGGTCGAGCAGGCCGGCGAGCGCGTCGAGTTCGGCAAGCTGACGCCCATCTACCCGAACGAGCGCCTGCGGCTCGAGACCACGCCCGAGAAGCTCTCGACGCGGATCATCGACCTCATCGCGCCGATCGGCAAGGGCCAGCGCGGCCTCATCGTCGCGCCCCCGAAGGCGGGCAAGACCCTCATCCTCCAGGCCATCGCCAAGGCCATCGCGGTGAACAACCCCGAGGTCCACATCATGGTCGTGCTCGTGGACGAGCGTCCCGAGGAGGTCACCGACATGCAGCGGTCGGTGAAGGGCGAGGTCATCGCCTCCACCTTCGACCGCCCCGCCGAGGACCACACGACCGTCGCGGAGCTCGCGATCGAGCGCGCCAAGCGCCTCGTCGAGCTCGGCAACGACGTCGTCGTGCTGCTCGACTCGATCACCCGGCTCGGCCGGGCCTACAACCTGGCGTCCCCGGCATCCGGTCGCATCCTCTCGGGCGGCGTCGACGCGTCGGCGCTGTACCCGCCGAAGCGCTTCTTCGGCGCCGCGCGCAACATCGAGGGCGGCGGCTCGCTGACCATCCTCGCGACCGCGCTCGTGGAGACCGGATCGAAGATGGACGAGGTGATCTTCGAGGAGTTCAAGGGCACTGGCAACTCCGAGCTGCGCCTCTCGCGCCAGCTCGCCGACAAGCGCATCTTCCCGGCGGTCGACATCTACGCGTCGAGCACCCGTCGCGAGGAGGAGCTGCTCTCGGCCGATGAGGTCAAGATCACCTGGCGCCTGCGCCGTGCGCTGGCCGGTCTGGAGCTGCAGCAGCAGCTCGAGGTCGTGCTCGGCAAGCTCAAGGAGACGAGCTCCAACACGGAGTTCCTCGTGCAGATCCAGAACTCGCTGCCGGCCAACGGCAACGGACACGCGCACGGCGCCCCCGGCCACAAGGAGTAGCCGGTGTTCGAATCGGTCCAGTCGCTGCTGGCCGAGCTCGAACAGCTGCAGGAGCAGCTCTCCGACCCGGCCATTCATGCGGATGCCGGGCGGGCCAAGCGGGTCAACCGCCGGTACGCAGAGCTGAGCCGGATCGCCGCCGCCTACAGCGGCTGGCGGGAGGCGGGGGACGACCTCGCGGCCGCGCGCGAGCTCGCGAAGGAGGACGCCGCCTTCGCCGAGGAGGTGCCGGCGCTCGAGGAGCGGCTGGCGGCATCCACCGAGAAGCTGCGCCACCTGCTGATCCCGCGCGACCCGGACGACGGCCGCGACGTGATCATGGAGATCAAGGGCGGCACGGGCGGCGAGGAGGCGGCGCTGTTCGCGGCCGACCTCCTGCGGATGTACATCCACTACGCCGACTCGAAGGGCTGGAAGACCGAGCTGCTCGAGCAGGACCAGACCGACCTCGGCGGCTACACGAACGTGCAGCTCGCGGTGAAGTCGAACGCGACCGACCCGGCCGAGGGCGTGTGGGCACACCTCAAGTACGAGGGCGGGGTGCACCGCGTGCAGCGGGTGCCGGTCACCGAGTCGCAGGGGCGCATCCAGACCTCGACGGCGGGCGTGCTCGTTTTCCCGGAGGTGGACGAGCCCGAGGAGGTCGCGATCGACCAGAACGACCTGCGGATCGACGTGTTCCGCTCGTCGGGGCCGGGTGGGCAGAGCGTGAACACGACCGACTCGGCGGTGCGGATCACGCACATCCCGACCGGGATCGTCGTGTCGATGCAGAACGAGAAGTCGCAGATCCAGAACCGCGAGGCGGGCATGCGCGTGCTGCGCGCCCGGCTGCTCGCGAAGCAGCAGGAGGAGCTCGCGGCCGCCGAGGCGGATGCCCGGCACTCCCAGATCCGCGGCATGGACCGCTCGGAGCGGATCCGCACCTACAACTTCCCCGAGAACCGGATCGCCGACCACCGCTCCGGCTACAAGGCCTACAACCTCGACCAGGTGATGAACGGGGCGCTCGAGCCCGTCGTGCAGTCGCTCATCGCCATGGACGAGGAGGAGCGCCTCGCGTCGATCGGGGATCAGGGCGCCTGAGCGGGTCGAGCGGCACCCTGAGCGGGTCGAGTAGCGGCGCAGCCGCGTATCGAGAACCCCCCGACGCGGCACACCGCCTCCTGCCCAGGTAAGCAAGAATCGGGTTATGCACACCGCCGCCGAGCTCGCCCTCGCGGCCGAGCAGCGGGCACGGGTGCGCATCGACGCGCAGCTGCGGGAGTCAGGCTGGGACGTCCAGGATGCCAAGCAACTCAACCTGTTCGCCGGTCCCGGCGTCGCGGTGCGCGAGGTCGTCATGGCACCGGGGCACGGTCGCGTCGACTACCTGCTCTATGTCGACAGGGAGGTCGTGGGCGTCATCGAGGCCAAGCCGGAAGGCACGACTCTGTCGGGCGTCGAGTGGCAGTCCGCGATGTACGCGAACGGCCTGCCCGAGGCGCACCGCAAACGCTCCATCCAGCACGACGGGCGCCTGCCGTTCGTGTTCGAGGCATCCGGGTCCGAGAGCCACTTCACCAACGGAATGGACCCCGACCCCCGCGCCCGGAGGCTGTTCCAGTTCCCGCGACCCGAGACGCTCGCCGCGCTCGTGCGCGACGGCCGAGCGGCCGGGGATGGCCCGGCGACGTGGCGCGGGAAAGTACGGCGACTGCCCCCGCTCACGACCGAGTCGCTGCGACCCGCGCAGATCACGGCCGTCGACGGCATCGAGCGGTCGCTCGCCGAGCAGCGCTTCGACCGCTCGCTCGTGCAGATGGCCACCGGGGCCGGCAAGACGTTCACCGCCGTCACCGAGGCGTATCGCCTGCTGACCTGGGGCGGCTTCCGGCGGGTGCTCTTCCTCGTCGACCGCAACAACCTCGGCGACCAGACCCTCGGCGAGTTCCAGAACTACCGAACGCCCGGAGACGGGCGCCGCTTCACCGAGCTCTACGCGGTGCAGAAGCTCACGGGCGCCGGAATGCTGGCCTCGTCGAACGTCGTGATCTCGACCATCCAGCGGGTGCACCGGGTGCTGCAAGGGCGTGAGGTGGTGGACGTCGACGATCCGGGCGTCGACGACTTCGTGCCGGATGCCCCGGTCACCGTCGCCTACAACCCGGAGCTGCCGCCCGAGGCTTTCGATCTGGTCATCGTCGACGAGGCGCACCGCTCGATCTACGGCGTCTGGCGCAGCGTCCTCGAGTACTTCGACGCGCACGTGGTGGGCCTCACCGCGACTCCCACGAAGCAGACGTTCGGCTTCTTCCAGTCGAACCTGGTGAGCGAGTACACCTATCCCGAATCCGTGGCCGACAACGTCAACGTCGACTTCGACATCTACCGCATCCGGACCCGCATCACCGGCGAGGGCGACAGGATCGAGGCGGGGACTTTCGTGCCGAAGGTCGATCGCCGTACCCGCGAGAAGCGGATCGAGGCGCTCGACGACGACCTCGTCTACACCTCGGGTCAGCTCGACCGCGCCGTCACCTCGACGTCGCAGCTCCGGCTCGTGCTCAAGACCTTCCGCGATCGGCTCTTCACCGAGATCTTCCCCGGCCGCTCCACGGTTCCGAAGACGCTCATCTTCTGCAAGGACGACAACCACGCCGAGGAGGTCGTGACGACGGTCCGCCAGGTGTTCGGCCGGGGCAACGACTTCGCCGCCAAGATCACCTACAACGCGAAGGACCCGAAGGGCGCGCTGCAGGCGTTCCGCACCTCACCGACGCTGCGCATCGCGGTCACGGTCGACATGATCGCGACCGGCACCGACGTCAAGCCGCTCGAGTGCGTGTTCTTCATGCGGGATGTGCGCAGCGCCCAGTACTTCGAGCAGATGAAGGGGCGCGGCGCCCGCACCATCGCGCAGGCCGACTTCCGCGCCGTCACGCCGGATGCGGTCGAGAAGACCCGCTTCGTGATCGTGGATGCCGTGGGGGTGACCGAGCACGACTTCGTCGAGCCGCCGCTGAACCGCGAGAAGGGCGTCTCGCTCGAGAAGCTGTTGCAGCGGGTGGCGAACCTGACGATCACCGAGGACGAGACGGCCACGCTCGCCTCCCGCCTGTCGGCGCTGGAGCTGCAGCTCACCCCCGCCGAGCGCGCCGAACTCGACGAGGTGGCAGGCGGGTCGCTGCGCGGCATCGTGCAGGGGCTCGTGCACGCGGTGTCGGTGGATGCGCAGGCCGAGGCGCTCGCCGCGGCCGGGCTCGACCTCGAGGCCGCGAGCGAGCCGGCCCGGATCGCGGTGGTCGACCGGCTCATCGAGGCGAGCGTCGAACCGTTGGTCGCCAATCCGGAGCTGCGCTCGCGCATCCTGGAGCTGCGCCGCAGCCACGACCAGGTGATCGACGAGGTGAGCGTTGACGAGCTCCTCGGCGCCGGGGGAGTGGTCGACACGGACCGCGCCCGCACGATCGTCGAATCGTGGCGCGACTACCTGGACGAGAACCGCGACGAGATCGCCGCCATCCAGCTCGTCGACGAGGCGCGCCGGAGCGGGGCGGGTCACGTGAGCTTCGCCGCCATCCAGGAGCTCGCCGAGCGGATCAAACGCCCGCCGCACAACTGGACGCCGGAGGTGCTGTGGACGGCGTACGAGGCGGTCGAGAGGAGCCGTGTGCGCGGGTCGGGGAACCGGCAGCTCACCGACCTGGTCTCGCTGCTGCGGTTCGCGCTCGGGGCCGACGCGGAGCTGGTGCCGTTCGCGGACGCCGTCCACGCGCGGTACGCGGCGTGGCTCGCCCAGCAGGAGCAGGAAGGCGTCGTGTTCACCGACGCGCAGCGCTGGTGGCTCGACCGGATGGCGGAGGTGGTCGCCTCGTCGGCGGAGCTGACACCCGCCGACCTCGAGCTCGCGCCGTTCAGCGAGCGCGGCGGGCAAGCGGGCGCGGTGCAGGCGCTCGGAGCGGGTGCGGCGGCGTACGTGCGGGAGCTGGGCGAGGTGCTGGCAGGGTGACGTGGCCACGGAAGAGACTGGCTGACCTCGGGAAGTAGTGGTACGGAGGCTCTACCCCGTCGAAGGACAATTCCGCCTACTGGACGGGCGGGACGATGCCGTGGCTTTCGCCGAAAGACATGGGTGACGAGGTCCTGGTTCAAACACGCGATCACGTCACGGCGGCCGCGGTCGATGACGGTCGCGCGAAGGTGGTTCCCGCGGGATCGGTGGCCGTGGTCGTCCGGTCGGGAATTCTCGAACGCACGGTGCCGATCGCCATCGTCCCGTTCGAGACGACCCTCAACCAGGACATGAAGGCGATCGTTCCGTCGTCCGATGTAGACGTTCGATGGATCGCGTGGGCGCTTCGTTCGCAGGAGCGGCAGATCCTGGCAGGGGACCGTAAGTCGGGTACCACCGTTGCCTCGCTCGACTCGGGCACGTTTTCGTCGCGGACGATTCCGGTCCCGCCCCTGGCTGAGCAGCGGCGGATCGTCGATATCCTTGAGGGCCACCTGAGCCGCCTCGATAGGGCGGAAGAGTTGTTTGAGCACGCCGTCGCCGGGGCGGGCATCATCGCGCGGCGCTATGGCGACGTGTTACTCACCTCCGTCCGCGACCCGATCCGCCCGCTCGGCAAGCTCCTTCGGGAGCCGATGCGAAACGGCATCTCGGCTCCTGCGACCAAGGCCAGTAGTGGTGTGCGAACACTGACGCTCACAGCCGTGACCAAAGGCGAGTTCACGGAAGCGAACACCAAGTTGACGAGTGCAGATCCGGCCAGGGCGGTTGGATTGTGGCTCGAGAAGGGTGATGTTCTCGTCGAGCGGTCGAACACGCCTGAACTCGTGGGCACGTCGGCGATGTATCGGGGCTCTCCAGAGTGGGCCATCTTCCCCGACCTGATGATCCGGGTAAGGGTTGACGGTGCCATCGTCGTCCCCGAATACCTTGAGCTTGTCTTGCAGAGCTCGGTAACGCGGCAATTCTTGACCTCGCACGCGAAGGGGCTGGCGGGGTCCATGCCCAAGATCGACCAGCCGACGCTGGCGAGGGTGAGTGTTCCGCTCCCGCCTATTCCTGCCCAACGCGAGGTCGTCGACCGATGGCGTTCGCTGCGCGAATCCAGCTTGCGGTTACGAAGCGCCATCACGGTATCGCGCACCCGCTCCGCATCCCTCCGCCGCGCCCTCCTCACCGCCGCGTTCTCTGGCCGGCTCACGGGACGCGCATCCGACACCGACCGAATTGAGGAACTGGCCGATGCCTCCCACGACACCCGCTGAGGCGAAGCGGCTCGTCGACAAGCTGTGGGCGTACGCGAACGTGCTGCGCGACGACGGCGTCGGCACGATCGACTACACCGAGCAGCTCACCTATCTCCTCTTCCTCAAGATGGCGCACGAGCGGGCGATCCTGCCGTTCGCGGACGAGGCGCCGATCGTGCCCGACGAGTTCTCCTGGCAGAGGCTGCTCGACGCCAAGGGCGAAGCGCTCGAGCTGGAGTACAACCGCATCCTGACGGAACTCGGCAAGCAGCCCGGCACACTCGGGGTGATCTTCCGCAAGGCGCAGAATCGCATCCAGGACCCGGCCAAGCTCAGCCGGCTCGTGCACGATCTCATCGACAAGGAGAGCTGGCTCGCCACCGGCGTCGACATCAAGGGCGACGCCTACGAGTCGCTGCTGGCGAAGGGTGCCGAAGACGTCAAGTCGGGGGCCGGCCAGTACTTCACGCCGCGCGCTCTCATCGACGCGATCGTCGACTGCATCCGCCCCACCATCGACGACACGATCGTCGACCCGGCGGCCGGCACCGCGGGGTTCCTGCTCGCGGCACATGCGAAGGTCGAGGAGGATGATCCGGCATCCTTCACCCCGCCGCAGCGCGAGAAGCTGCGCAGCTCGCTGGTCCACGGCGTGGAGCTGGTGGATGGCACGGCGCGCCTCGCCGCCATGAACCTGCTGCTGCATGGTGCGGGCGATCCGCGCGGCGACAGCCTCATCGAGGTGAAGGACTCGCTCATCGCCGACCCCGGCATCCGGTGGTCGGTCGTGCTGTCGAACCCGCCGTTCGGGCGCAAGTCGTCGATCACCGTGATCGGAGCTGACGGACGCGAGAGCCGCGACGACATCGCCATCGAGCGCCCGGATTTCGTGGTCACCACCTCGAACAAGCAGCTCAACTTCCTGCAGCACATCGCCACGATCCTCGACACGCCGGGACGCGCCGCGGTCGTGCTGCCCGACAACGTGCTGTTCGAGGGCGGCGCCGGCGAGACGTTGCGGCGCCGGATGCTGCGCGACTTCGACCTGCACACGATGCTGCGGCTGCCGACCGGCCTGTTTTACGCGAATGGGGTCAAGGCCAACGTGCTGTTCTTCGACAAGAAGCCCGCCCGTGCGGACGGCGGCGCATGGACCGAGAAGCTGTGGGTCTACGACTTCCGCACCAACGTCCACTTCACTCTGCGCCAGAACCCGCTCACGCGCGCCCACCTCGACGACTTCGTCGACGCGTTCGCGCCGGGCCGGCCGCGGGATGAGCGGGTCGAGTCGGAGCGGTTCCGCGCATTTGGCTACGACGAACTGGTCGCACGCGACAAGGCGAACCTCGACCTCACATGGCTCCGCGACGAGTCCCTGGAGAACCTCGACGAGCTGCCGGCGCCCGAGGTGATCGCGCGCGAGATCGTCGACGACCTCACGGCGGCGCTCGCGGAATTCGAGGCCGTGGCGGCGGCGCTGGAGGCAGCCGAACCTTCAAGCGACGATTGAATCGGGTTCTCCACCTCACTCGAACAAACGTTCGAATCTCGCTAGAATAGGGGTATGTCCCGCCCCTCGCTCACCACGTTCGTTCGGTTTGCCGATGCCGACGCGATGATCGCGGCTTCCATGGAGGCGGCGGGGACGGATGCTGCTGCGTCACTCGAGGAGTCGTTCGGCGGCGCCGAGCCTGACGACGCGCCACCGTTGGGCGACCTTCTCCAAGAGGCGCTCTCGGGTCTCGCGTGGTTCTCCCGACCGTTCGCCGACGCGGCGCGGCTGCGGGGCGCGAGCGATGACGAGCTGCTGCAGCTCGCGAGCGTCGTGGCCGACCAGGCGGGCGTCGTGCAGGCGCAGCAGGCGCTCATCGCGGGGGAGATCGCCCAGCGTTCGCGCGCCGAGCTGGGTCTGCGGGGGCTCGCCCAGTCCCGAGGGCACCGCACGCCCGCCGAGCTTGTCCGCACCGCCGCGGGAAGCACGCTGCGCGATGCGCGGCAGGCGGTGGAGGTGGGGGAGCTGCTCGTCGAGACAAAGCAGCTCCCGCACCCCGCGACGGGGGAGGTGCCGGTGCCGTCCGCGCCCTGGATGTCGTGCGTGGCGGAGCGTGTCGTCGCGGGGCGGCTCTCCCCGGAGAAGGCGACGGCGATCCGGCGCGGGCTCGGTCTGCCCGGTGTCGGCATCGATGCCGCAGCGCTCGCCATGGCCGCGAGCATGCTGCTCGGTGAGGCCGAAGCACTCGATGCCGATCGGCTGCACACGCGGGCACGCGAGGTGCGCGACGAGCTCGATGCCGCCGGCGTCGCCGAACGCGAGGCGCGGCGCCGCGAGCAGCGCTCGTTCCGGCTGCATCGCCAGAGCGACGGGATGACGCGGGCCGTGTGGCTCATGGATCCCGAGACCGCAGCGCTCGTCACCGATGTCGTCGACCGCGCCACCTCCCCCAAGCTCGGCGGACCCCGTTTCGTGCGCGCCGACGAACGGGCGCGGGCCGAGCGCATCGAGCGCGATCCGCGCACGGCGGAGCAGTACGCCTCCGACGTGCTCGTGGAACTGTTGCGCCTGGGCCACACGGCCGACCCGCAGCTGCTCGGCGGTGACGAGCCTCCCGCCGTCCGGGTGCTCGTCACCGGTGCCGACCTCGCGTCGGGCCGGGGATTCGCCCAGATCGAAGGTCAGACCGCGCCCGTCTCGACCGCGACCGCCGAGCGGCTCGTCTGCAGTTCCGGTCAGCAGGTGATCGTCTTCGATCCCGACGGGCGGCCGCTCGACGTCGGCCGCGCCTCACGGCTCTTCACCCGCCGACAGCGCCGGGCCCTTCACGCCCGCGACGGTGGGTGCATGTTCCCCGGCTGTGAACGACCACCGTCCTGGACGGAAGCGCACCACATCCGGCACTGGGTACGGGATCGCGGGGGATCGGACATCGACGACGGCATCCTCCTGTGCCGGCACCATCACCGGCTCGTGCACGACCAGGGGTGGGAGTTCCAGCGCGCGATGGATGAGAACGGCATCCGATACGAACTGATCCCGCCCACCTCGATCGACGCCGCACAGCAGCCGATCGCGCTCCGGACCCGCAGCGCCGCTTACCGACGACTGCAGGAGCGTGCCGTCGGTTCGCCCGCGGCTCCGTAGGCTGGTTCTCGCCCATGAACACGACGACCTCCTCCCTCGCCGAGCTGCGCCAGCGCGGCCTCGAGGCCCTGCGGGACGCCGGCGTGCCGACGCCCGAGGCCGACGCCGAACTGCTCCTCGCTCATGTGCTGGGCATCGGTCGCGGCCGTCTGCAGGCGATGATCGTCGTCGGCACGGGCACGGGCACGGGCACTGGCATCGACCCGGATCCCGGGATCACTCCCGCGCGGCGCAGCGCCTTCGACGACGCGGTCGCGCGACGCGCCCGCCGCGAGCCGCTCCAGCACATCACGGGCACAGCTCCCTTCCGCTCCCTCGAGCTCGCCGTAGGCCCCGGCGTCTTCGTGCCGCGGCCCGAGACCGAGACGGTCGCGCAGCTCGCGATCGACGCGCTGCAGGCGGTGCCCACGCCCGAACCCGTCGCCGTCGACCTCGGCACCGGGTCCGGCGCGATCGCTCTCGCCCTCGCGACCGAGGTGCCGCACGCCCACGTCGTCGCCCTCGAGCGCTCGCCCGAGGCGCATGCCTGGGCGGCGCGCAACATCGCCGCGACCGGCGCCGCCAACATCCGGCTCGAGCTCGGCGACCTCGCCGATCCCGATGCGCTCCTCGAGCTCGACGGCACCGTCGACGTCGTCGTGTCCAACCCGCCGTACATCCCCGACGACGCCATCCCGCGCGACCCCGAGGTGCGGCTGTTCGACCCGCGGGCCGCGCTCTACGGGGGAGCGGACGGGCTCGACCCGATCCGCGCGATCTCGGCCCGCGCGGCCGCGCTGCTGCGCCCCGGCGCGATGCTCGTGCTCGAACACGGCGAGCTGCAGGGCGCCGCGGTGCGCGCGCTGCTCACCGCCGACGGCTGGCGCGCCGCCGCGACCACACGCGACCTCCTCGGGCGCGACCGGGCGACGACCGCCCTGCGTTAGCGGGGGTCGGCGAGGGGTTCCGCCCGGAACGCCGTGAAGGCCTCGATCGCCGCGACCAGCGACGCCGCGTCGGTGAACCGGTGTGCGGTGATGCCCACCGATTCGGCGCCGGCCACGTTCTCCGGCAGGTCGTCGGTGAAGAACACCTCCGACGGCTCGCGCCCGTACGCCTCCAGCAGGGCGAGGAACACCCCCGGGTCGGGCTTGCGCGCCCCGTAGAAGCTCGAGGTGTGCAGCTCCGAGCCGAACAGCTCCGCGATCTCGGGCGCCAGCGTCGCCAGATGCGCCTCGACGAGAGGCCCGTTGTTGGTCAGCAGGGCGACCTCGCCGAGCTCCGCGGCCCGCCGCACGGCCGCGAACGACTCCGGCCACGGGGTCATGGCCGCGCGCCGGATGCGCAGCCAGTCGTCGACCGGCACCGGCATCCCCATCGCCGTCTCGAACGCCGCGTGGTACTCGCCCGCGGTCGCGTAGCCGCCGGCCTCGGCGCGCCACTCGCCGTCGTCGTGCCACCAGCGTCGCCGCAGCTCGACGAGGTCGTGCCCGGTCAGCTCCTCCAGGAGCCCCATGCGCACGCGCCAGTCGTACCGGTACAGCACATCGTCCATGTCGAAGACGAACAGGAGGGGCATGTGGCCCAAGTCTAGGATCGCAGGTGTGCCCGCCTTCGACACCACGGATGCCGCCCAGCTGCTTCAGGGCATGCGCCTCGCGCGGGCGGCGCTGAAGCGCGGCGAGCTCGTCGTCATCCCCACCGACACCGTCTACGGCATCGCCGCCGAGGCGTTCGCGGCGCCGGCCGTGCAGAGGCTGCTCGACGCCAAGGGGCGCGACCGCACGGCCCCGCCGCCGGTGCTCGTGCCCGGGCTGCCGACCCTCGACGCGCTCGCCGAGGTCGTGCCGGATGAGGTGCGGGCGCTCGTCGGCGAGTTCTGGCCCGGCGGGCTGACGGTGATCCTGCGCGCGCGCTCCACCCTCGACTGGGATCTCGGCGAGACCCGCGGCACGGTCGCGCTCCGGATGCCGCGCCACCCGATCGCGCTCGAGCTCCTGGCCGAGACCGGCCCGCTCGCCGTCTCCTCCGCGAACAAGACGGGCCAGCCCGCCGCGACCACCGCGGCCGAGGCCGAGGCGCAGCTCGGCGACGCGATCGAGGTCTACCTCGAGGCCGGTCCGAGCGCCGAGTGGTACGCCCCCGAGCATCAGCGATCCGGTTCGACGATCGTCGACGCGACCGCGCTCGAGCACCCGGACGGCAAGCTCACCATCGTGCGGCACGGCGTCATCCCCGACGAGGAGATCATCCGGGTCGTGGGGGCCGAACGGTGCGGATAGTCTTCTACATCGCGGCGGGCGGCAGCGCCGCCGTCGTGACATTCCTGTTCTCGCTGCTGACCTACAAGCTGAGCACGCGGTTCCGGCTGTACCCGAAGATCCGCGAGCGCGACGTGCACACCCGTCCGACGCCGCGGCTGGGCGGGGCGGCACTGTTCCTGGGCGTGGTGGCGGCGTTCCTCGTGGCGAGCCGCTTCCCGCCGCTCGCCGTCGCGTTCTCGGAGCCGGTGCGCGTCATCGCCGTGCTCGGCGCCGCCGCGATGATCGTCGCGATCGGCATCGCCGACGACATCTGGGACCTCGACTGGCTCACCAAGCTCGCGGGCCAGATCATCGCGGCCGGCCTGCTCGCCTGGCAGGGCGTGTCGATCACCTGGATCCCGCTCCCCGGCACCGTCGTCCCGCTCTCGCCGTACATGTCGCTGGCGATCACGGTCTTCCTCGTCGTGCTGGTGATGAACGCGATCAACTTCATCGACGGGCTCGACGGGCTCGTGGCCGGCGTCGCGATCATCGCCAACGGCGCCTTCTTCGTCTGCGTCTACGTCATCACCTACGGCCCGACCGAGCAGTCCAGCTACTTCAACCTGCCGGAGCTGATCGCCGCGATCCTCGTCGGGGCCTGCGTCGGGATGCTTCCGCTGAACTTCCGCTGGGGCGAGAAGCGGCCCGCCAAGCTCTTCATGGGCGACGGCGGGGCGCTCCTGGTCGGCATGCTCATGGCCGCGTCGACCATCTCGCTCACGAGCTCGGTCGACCTGCCCGGAGGCACCGGAGCGATCGACGCCTCGCGGTACGCCTCGGCGTTCGCGCCCGTGATCCTGCCCTTCGCCGTGCTCATCGTGCCGCTGCTCGACTTCGGCCTCGCGATCCTGCGCCGGCTGCGCGCCGGCAAGTCGCCCTTCAGCGCCGACCGCAAGCACCTGCACCACCGCCTGCTCGACATGGGCCACTCCCACCTGCACGCCGTGCTGATCTTCTACGCCTGGACGGCGGCCATCGCCCTCGGGTGCGTGCTGCTGCTGTTCGTTCCCTGGTGGATCGCGTTGGCGGTCACGCTCGCGGGTCTCGTCGTGTGCGGCACCGTCACGCTCTCGCCGCTCAGCCGGCGCAAGGCGATCGAGGCCGTCGCCCAGAGCTCGCCGCCCACGGGACCCATCGGGGTCGCGCGCTTCGACCCCCTCGATGAGGCGGGCGAGGTGTCGCCGACCCGGGCCGAGACCGATCGGATGCTCGAGCACCTGCATCCCGACCCCCTGCATTCCGACAAGGAGTCCGCATGAGCGTCACCCCGATCCTCACGCGCGCGCTGCGCTACGGCGCGTTCGTCGCCGTGGCCGTCGCGATCGGCGCGAGCGTCATCGGATTCGTCGTGGCCGGCATCGCGGGCCTGGCGGGCGGGCTCATGGGGGCGGCCATCGCCTTCGTCTTCCTCGGCCTGACCGCGGTCAGCATGCTCGTCGGCGGCCGCGTCACGAAGAACGACGGCACCAACCCCGCCTTCTATGCCGTGGTGGTCGGGGCGCTCTTCGTCAAGCTCGTCGTCTTCGTCGTCGCGGCGCTGCTGCTGCGCAGCGCGACCTGGATGAACCCGACGGTCTTCGCGATCGCGGCGATCGTCGCGGTGCTCGGCTCGCTCATCGCCGATCTGATCGCGTTCGTGCGCGCCCGGGTGCCGTACGTGAGCGATGTGAAGCTGCCCGGCGAGCGTCATGACGACGGGGCATCCTGAGGGCGCTCCGGCCTGATAGGCTCGGAGTCAATCCTCCCCTCGATCGCCGCGCGTCGAGCGCCCCGATATCGGAGAAAGTCCTGAAGGCTCAACCGCTCTCCTCTGCCCGGCTCATCCGCAACGCTGCGCTCGCCGTCCTGGCCGCCATCCTGGTCGCCGCCGGGATCTTCGCGCTCACCGCGGGGCCCGCGGACTTCCATCCGCCGTCGATCGACGAGTTCTTCCCGAAGGCCGTCCTCTTCGCGGGCACGCCCTTCGCGCTGAACCGGATCATGCTGATCCGGATCCTGGTGGTCGTGGTCGTCGTGCTCCTGCTGTGGCTGGGCTCACGCCGTATGAAGATCGTGCCGTCGCGCGGGCAGCTCGTCTTCGAGTTCGCGCTCAACTTCGTCCGCAAGAGCATCGTCATCGACACGCTCGGCGAGAAGGACGGCAAGCGGTTCATGGGGCTGCTCATGGGCATCTTCTTCACCGTGCTCGGCATGAACCTGACGTCGACGATCCCCGGGCTCCAGATCGCCGCGTCGGCGAACGTCGGACTCCCGCTCGTCCTCGCGGTCGTCGCCTACGTGGCGTTCATCTACGCGGGCATCAAGCGCTATGGCCTCAAGTACTTCAAGAACGCACTGATCCTGCCGGGCGTCCCGGTGGTGCTGATCCCGTTCCTGGCGATCCTCGAGTTCCTGTCGACCTTCATCGTCCGGCCGGTCACGCTCATCCTGCGACTCCTGATGAACATGGTCGCCGGCCACATGCTGCTCGTGCTGTGCTTCTCGGCGACCCAGTTCTTCATCGTCACCCTGCTCTTCTCCGGCAACTTCCTCGGGCTGCTCGGCATCGGCAGCTTCGCCTTCGGCATGGCGTTCGTCGGGCTCGAACTCTTCGTCGCCGCCCTGCAGGCCTACGTCTTCGCCATCCTGACCGCCATCTACCTGCAGATGGCGCTGGCCGAAGAGCACTGATTCATCGGTCATCACGACCAGAAAAACCACCCTCGAAAGGAAAACCCCATGGACGTCGCCGGACAGCTCGCTCCGCTCGCCTTCGGTCTCGCCGTCATCGGCTCCGGTATCGGGGTCGGCTACGTGATCGGCAAGACGATCGAGTCGGTCGCCCGTCAGCCCGAACTGCAGGGTCGCCTGCAGGGCCTGATGTTCCTCGGCATCGCGCTCGTCGAGGCGCTCTGCTTCATCGCGATCGCCGTCGCCTTCATCCCGTTCCCCAAGCCGTAATCCAGCCCACCGATTCGTAAGGAGTCCGGATGCGCGACGCATTCGTCCGAGCGGCGGGAGACGACAACCCCAGCCTGCTGATCCCGAGCATCCCCGATCTGTTCTGGGGCACGCTCGCGTTCGTGGTGATCCTGGCGTTCGTCATCTGGAAGGTCGTACCCCGCATGAACGCCGCGCTCGACGCGCGGCGCGAGGCGATCGAGGGCGGCCTCAAGAAGGCCGAGGAGGCGCAGGCCGGTGCGGCCGAGGCGCTCGAGAAGTACAACGCGCAGCTCGCCGAGGCGCGATCCGAGGCGGCCCGCATCCGCGAGCAGGCGCGCGAGGATGCCAAGCGCATCCGGGCCGATCTGCTCGAGCAGGCGCAGGCCGACGCCGAGCGCGTGAAGACGAACGCCCAGGCGACGATCGAGGCCGAGCGCGCCGCCGCGCTGTCCTCGCTGCGTATCGAGGTCGGCTCGCTCGCCCTCGGCCTGGCGTCGACGGTCGTAGGCGAGAGCCTGAGCGACGACAAGCGTTCGGCGGGCATCGTCGACCGGTTCCTCGCCGACCTGGAGACCGCGGACGCCGCGGCGGCCCAGGCGGGAAGGTCGCCGGCTGAGAGGGCACGGTCGAGCAGGTAATGGGTTCCGCATCCCGCCAGGCGCTCCGCACCGCCATCGACGTCCTCACCGCCGCGAAGGGCGTCTCCGTCGCGACCGGTGAGCAGCTGATGACGGCCGGCCGTGCCGTCGAGGAGTCGGGGCAGCTGCGCACACTGCTCGGCGACCCGGCGATCGCGCCCGACGAGAAGTCGGCGATCGTGGCGAAGATCTTCCCGGGTCTCGAGAAGACCGCGGCGAGCCTGCTGACCGGCATCGTGCAGTCCCGGTGGTCGAACGGCGACGAGCTCGTGGCCGGCATCGAGGAGGTCGGCGTGCGCGCGATCGCGCAGGGCGACGGCCACACCAAGGCGATCGAGGCGGAGCTGTTCGCGTTCGCGCGCATCGTGGCGAGCGATCCGGAGCTCGAGCTGGCGCTCGGCAACAAGCTCGCCGAGGGCGAGTCGAAGGCCGCCCTCGTCGATGCACTGCTCGGGAAGAAGGCGCATCCCGGCACCCTGGCGATCGTCGACCACCTCGTGCGCAGCCCTCGCGGCCGTCGCGTGGGGGAGATGTTCGCGCAGGCGGCCGACGTGGTCGCCGCATCCGGAGGACGCCGCATCGCCACCGTCACCTCGGCGGCTCCGCTGAGCGCGAAGCAGCAGGACCGCCTGGCGGCCGCGCTGAAGAAGACGTACGACAGCGACATCCAGCTCAACGCGGTCGTCGACCCGGCCGTGATCGGCGGGGTCCGCATCCAGATCGGCGACGACGTCATCGACGGCACCGTCGCGGCGCGGCTCGCCGACCTCCGACTCCAGCTCGCCGGCTGACCCGGCACCAGTTCCACCCAGTAGAGGGAATCCCCATGGCAGACATCACCATCAGCCCGGACGAGATCCGCGACGCGCTGCAGAGCTTCGTCTCGTCGTACCAGCCGCAGAAGGCGAACGCGACCGAGGTCGGCACCGTCGTCGACACGGCCGACGGCATCGCCCACGTGGAGGGCCTCCCCGGGGCGATGGCGAACGAGCTGCTGCGCTTCGCCGACGGCACGCTGGGCCTCGCGCTCAACCTCGACGAGGACGAGATCGGCGTCATCGTGCTCGGCGACTTCGGCGGCATCGAGGAGGGCATGGAGGTCACCCGCACGGGCGAGGTCCTGTCGGTCGCCGTCGGCGACGGCTACCTCGGCCGGGTCGTCGACCCGCTCGGCGCCCCCATCGACGGCCTCGGCGAGATCGCGACCGAGGGCCGCCGCGCCCTCGAGCTCCAGGCGCCCGGTGTGATGCAGCGCAAGAGCGTGCACCAGCCGATGCAGACCGGCATCAAGGCCATCGATGCGATGATCCCGATCGGCCGCGGCCAGCGCCAGCTCATCATCGGCGACCGCCAGACCGGCAAGACCGCGATCGCGATCGACACGATCATCAACCAGAAGGACAACTGGGCCTCGGGCGACCCCGAGAAGCAGGTCCGCTGCATCTACGTCGCGATCGGCCAGAAGGGCTCCACGATCGCGGCCGTGAAGGGCGCCCTCGAGGACGCCGGGGCGATGGAGTACACGACGATCGTCGCAGCTCCGGCCTCCGACGCCGCGGGCTTCAAGTACCTGGCCCCCTACACCGGCTCGGCGATCGGCCAGCACTGGATGTACGGCGGCAAGCACGTGCTGATCATCTTCGACGACCTGTCGAAGCAGGCCGAGGCCTACCGGGCCGTGTCGCTGCTGCTGCGTCGCCCGCCGGGCCGCGAGGCGTACCCGGGCGACGTGTTCTACCTGCACTCCCGTCTGCTCGAGCGCTGCGCGAAGCTCTCGGACGAGCTGGGCGCGGGATCGATGACCGGGCTGCCGATCATCGAGACCAAGGCGAACGACGTGTCGGCCTACATCCCGACCAACGTGATCTCGATCACCGACGGCCAGATCTTCCTGCAGTCCGACCTGTTCAACGCGAACCAGCGCCCGGCGGTCGACGTCGGCATCTCGGTGTCGCGCGTCGGCGGCGACGCCCAGGTCAAGTCGATCAAGTCGGTCTCCGGCACGCTCAAGCTCGAGCTCGCGCAGTACCGGGCGCTCGAGGCGTTCGCGCTGTTCGCGTCCGACCTGGATGCCGCGAGCCGTCGCCAGCTCGACCGCGGCGCCCGGCTGACCGAGCTGCTTCGCCAGCCGCAGTACTCGCCGTTCCCGGTCGAGAAGCAGGTCGTGTCGATCTGGGCCGGCACCAACGGCAAGCTCGACGAGGTGCCGGTGGAGGACGTGCTGCGCTTCGAGGCCGAGCTGCACGACTACCTCGAGCGCAACACCGAGATCCTCGCCACGATCCGCGACACCAACGTGTTGAGCGACGACACCAAGTCCGAGCTCGAGAAGGCGGTCGACGCGTTCTCGAAGGAGTTCGTGACCGGGGCCGGCGACCCGCTCGGCAGGCCGGGCGTCGAGGAGTTCGAGGCCACCGACGTCGAGGACGTCAACCAGGAGAAGATCGTCAAGTCGAAGCGCTGACGAACCCCCGACCCGAGCGATAGAGAGGAGGCGATCCCATGGGAGCACAGCTCCGCGAGTACCGCGCCCGCATCCGCAGCGCGCAGACCACGAAGAAGATCACGCGTGCGATGGAGCTCATCGCGGCCAGTCGCATCCAGCGTGCGCTCGCCCGCGTCAAGGCGTCCGCGCCGTACGCGCGTGCGGTGACCCGCGCCGTGTCGGCCGTCGCCACCTACTCCAACGTCGAGCACGTACTCACGACCGAGCCGGAGAAGATCGAGCGCGCCGCGATCGTCGTCTTCGCCTCGGACCGCGGGCTCGCGGGGGCGTTCAACGCCAACGTGCTGCGCGCCGGCGAGGAGCTCGCCACCCTGCTGCAGAGCCAGGGCAAGGATGTCGTCTACTACCTGATCGGCCGCCGCGCGGTGGGGTACTTCTCCTTCCGCAAGCGCGCGTTCGAGCAGGTCTGGGCGGGCGACACCGACACCCCGCAGTTCGGTACGGCGCAGGAGATCGGGCAGGAGCTCGTGCGGCGCTTCGTGCAGCCGACGAGCGAGGGCGGGGTCGACGAGATCCACATCGTCTACAACCGCTTCGTCTCGATGCTCACTCAGGAGCCGGAGGTCGTGCGTCTCCTGCCGCTCGAGGTCGTCGAGGGCGTCGAGGCGCCCGAGGATCGCGACGCGGCGTTCCCGCTGTACGAGTTCGAGCCGGATGCCGAGGACGTGCTCGACGCCCTGCTGCCCGTCTACATCGAGTCGCGCATCTACAACGCGCTCCTGCAGTCGGCCGCCTCCAAGCACGCGGCGACGCAGAAGGCGATGAAGTCGGCCTCCGACAACGCCGACTCGCTCATCCGCGACTACACCCGCCTGGCGAACAACGCCCGTCAGGCCGAGATCACCCAGCAGATCTCCGAGATCGTGGGCGGCGCCGACGCCCTGAGCTCGGCGAAATAGACGTAAGGAATAACCATGGCTACTGCGACCAAGAAGGCCCCCGCCGCGAAGGCCGAGTCCCCCGCGGGCGTCGGCCGCATCGCGCGCGTCACCGGCCCCGTCGTCGACATCGAGTTCCCGCACGACGCGATCCCCGAGATCTACAACGCGTTGAAGACCACGATCACCCTCACGGGCGACGAGGAGTCGGCGACCGAGATCACGCTCGAGGTCGCGCAGCACCTCGGCGACGACGTCGTGCGCGCGATCGCCCTGAAGCCCACGGACGGCCTGGTCCGCGGCCAGGAGGTGCGCGACACCGGCGCCCCGATCTCCGTGCCCGTCGGCGACGTCACCAAGGGCAAGGTCTTCAACGTGATCGGCGAGATCCTCAACGCCGAGCCGGGCGAGAAGATCGAGATCACCGAGCGCTGGCCGATCCACCGCAAGCCGCCGGCCTTCGACCAGCTCGAGGCCAAGACGGAGCTGTTCGAGACCGGTATCAAGGTCATCGACCTGCTGACCCCCTACGTGCAGGGCGGCAAGATCGGCCTGTTCGGCGGTGCGGGCGTCGGCAAGACGGTGCTCATCCAGGAGATGATCTACCGCGTCGCCGCCAACCACGGTGGTGTCTCGGTGTTCGCCGGTGTGGGCGAGCGCACCCGTGAGGGCAACGACCTGATCGGCGAGATGGAGGAGGCGGGCGTCTTCGACAAGACGGCCCTCGTCTTCGGTCAGATGGACGAGCCGCCGGGAACGCGTCTGCGCGTGGCGCTGTCGGCTCTCACGATGGCGGAGTACTTCCGCGACGTGCAGGGCCAGGACGTGCTGCTGTTCATCGACAACATCTTCCGGTTCACCCAGGCCGGCTCCGAGGTCTCGACGCTGCTCGGCCGCATGCCGTCCGCGGTGGGCTACCAGCCGAACCTGGCGGACGAGATGGGCGTGCTCCAGGAGCGCATCACCTCGACCCGCGGTCACTCGATCACCTCGCTGCAGGCGATCTACGTGCCTGCCGACGACTACACCGACCCGGCTCCGGCGACGACGTTCGCGCATCTCGACGCGACGACGGAGCTCTCGCGCGAGATCGCGTCGCGCGGTCTGTACCCGGCCGTCGACCCGCTCACCTCGACCAGCCGCATCCTCGACCCCCGGTATCTGGGCGAGGACCACTACCGCGTCGCGACGACCGTCAAGCAGATCCTCCAGAAGAACAAGGAGCTGCAGGAGATCATCGCGATCCTGGGTGTCGACGAGCTCTCCGAGGAGGACAAGATCACGGTGTCGCGTGCGCGCCGGATCCAGCAGTTCCTCTCCCAGAACACCTACATGGCCACCAAGTTCACCGGTGTCGAGGGTTCGACGGTGCCGCTCAAGGACACGGTCGAGTCGTTCGACGCGATCGCCAAGGGCGAGTTCGACAACGTGGCCGAGCAGGCGTTCTTCAACGTCGGCTCGATCAGCGACGTCGAGGAGAAGTGGGCGCAGATCCAGAAGGAGAACGGCTGAGATGGCCGACCTGACGGTGAGCGTGGTCTCGGCGGACGCCGAGGTCTGGACGGGGAGCGCCAAGCAGGTGGTCGCCCGCACCCAGGTGGGCCAGATCGGCCTGCTCGCCGGCCACCAGCCGGTGCTGGGGATCCTCGCCGAGGGCGAGGTGCGCATCACCACCACCGACGGCTCGATCGTCACCGCGAAGGCGGAGGACGGCTTCCTGTCGATGCAGAACGACGTCGTGACGATCGTCGCGGGCACCGCAGAGCTGGTCTGAGCATCCGGGCCAGCACCCCGGCACTCGGAGTCCTCACATGACCGAACTCGGCGCGATCACCGAACCCGGGGTCCGGTCGGCGGTTCCGCAGCTCATCGTGACGGCCGGGCTGCCGGCCACGGGCAAGAGCACCATCGCGGAGGTCGTCGGCAACCGCCTGGGCCTGCCGATCGTCTCCGTCGACCCGCTCGAGTCGGCGATTCTGAGCGCCGGCATCGCCCCCGACCAGCCGACCGGTCTCGCCGCCTATCTCGTCGCCGAGACCATCGCGGAGGCGGTGCTCGTCGGCGGTGCCGGCGTCATCGTGGATGCGGTGAACGCGGTCGAGCCCGCTCGCGAGCAGTGGGTGCGCCTGGCCGGCCGACAGAATGTGCCGGTCAAGTTCCTCGAGGTGGTGTGCTCCGACCCGTTGCTGCATCGCGCGCGGCTCGAGAAGCGCGATCGCGAGCTGCCGCATCTCGCCGAGCCCGACTGGCACGCCGTCGAGCAGCGCACCGACGAGTGGGAGAGCTGGTCGGGTTCCAGTGCGGCCGTGCCGCGCATCACCCTGGACTCGGTGCAGCCGCTCGGCAGCAATGTCGAGCACGCGCTCGCGTTCATCCTCGGCGGCGACGCGCACGTCGCCTGAGCGGCGTCCCCCGTGCTTCTGCTGCTCCCGCCGTCGGAGACCAAGCGCGACAGCGGTTCGCCGGGCACCGCGCTCGACCTCTCCGCGCTCTCGCTGCCTGCCCTGACGCCCCAGCGCGTGGCCGCGGTCGCGGCGTTGCGCCGGCTGTGCCGCACGAAGGGCGCCGCCATGGCGGCGCTCAAGCTCGGCCCGAGGCTCGCCGGCGAGATCGAGCGCAATCGGGCGCTGCTCACCTCGCCGCTGCTGCCCGCGATCGACCGCTTCGACGGCGTGCTCTACGACGCCCTGGATTCCTCCTCGCTGAGCGATCAGGCCCGCAGCTTCGCGGGCGAGCACGTGCTCATCGCCTCCGCGCTGTTCGGGATGGTCGGTGCGCTGGATCTCGTGCCGGCCTATCGGATGTCGCCCGACTCCCGGCTGCCCGGCATGCCGCTCGGGCGGCACTGGTCCGAGCCGGTGCGCGCCACCCTCGCGGCACGCGCGGGCCAGGAGCTCGTGCTCGACCTGCGCTCGGAGGCCTATGCGGCGCTCGGCCCCGCTCCCGAGGGGTCCTGGTTCGTGCGTGTCGTCGCGGACGACGGTGCGGACCGTCGCCGCGCCCTCAACCACTTCAACAAGCACGGCAAGGGCGAACTCGTCCGCCGGATGCTGGATGCCGGGATCGACCACCCCGACCTGGCGTCGCTCCGGACGTGGGCGGCCGCGACCGGCATCCGCCTCGAACACGGAGCGCCGGGCGAGCTGGATCTCGTGGTGTGACGCGGGCGACCGGGTGGGTCAGGCGCCGGCCGCCCGCCAGCACCCCTGCGCGTGGTCGTCGACCATGCCCGTCGCCTGCATGAGCGCGTAGATCGTCGTCGGTCCGACGAACCGGAACCCGCGCTTCTTGAGCTCCTTGCTGAGCGCGACCGACTCGGGCGTGGTCGCCGGGATCTCGCCGGCGCGGGGCGCGACCGTGCGAGCCGGCGGCGCGAAGCTCCACAGCAATGCGTCGAGCGCCCCGGGCGCCTCACGCACGAGCTCCGCGGCGACGCGCGCGTTGGAGATCGTCGCGTCGACCTTGGCGGCGTTGCGGATGATGCCGGGATCCGCCATCAGCCGCGCGACGTCGGCATCGTCGAACGCCGCCACCGCGTCGATGTCGAAGCCCGCGAACGCGGCCCGGAACGTGTCGCGGCGGCGCAGGATGGTGATCCACGACAGCCCGGCCTGGAACCCCTCCAGGCTCATCCGCTCGAACAGCTCGCGGTCGCCGTGCAAGACGGTGCCCCACTCGTCGTCGTGGTAGCGGAGGTACTCGGGGGCCGATCCGGCCCACCCGCAGCGCGCCCGGCCGTCCGCGCCGACGATGACGCTCACGCGGCCGGGAGATCGAGCTGGACGGCCGTGGTGTCGGCCGGCACCGTGTGCGCGATGCCCTCGTGCTCGAGCAGCCACGACTTGGTCGGGATGCCCTCGCCGCCGCTGTAGCCCGTGATGCGGCCCGAGACGCCGAGCACGCGGTGACACGGCACGATGATCGGCACGGGATTGGCCCCGACGGCGCCGCCCACGGCCCGGCCGGCCGTGGGCCTGCCGGTGGCGTGGCCGAGCTCGCCGTAGGAGATCACCTCTCCCCACTGCAACTGCACGAGCTGTTCCCACACCGCGAGCTGGAAGGCGGTGCCGGCCAGTTCCACGGGGACATCGAAGTCGTGCCGGTCGCCCGCGAAGTACTCGGCCAGCTGGTCGGCGGCGCGATCGAGGACCGCGTCGCCGTGCTCGGCCTCCTCGTCGTGCGGCAGCGAGCCGGCGTGCTCGATCGCGAGAGAGGTGATCGCGCGCCCGTCGCTGACGACCTCAATGCGGCCGATGGGGGAGTCGATCCGACGCAGGTGCAGGGATCCGTCGTTCGTCATGTGCACGACAGTAGCCGCGCCCCCCGACATCTCCTCGCGGGAATCGGACATCGCGTGGAGAGCCGATCCGCCGGACGCGTGGGGTGGAGTAACGCCCGCCCTAGGCTGGACGGGTGGATGCTCGTCCCCTCGGTTCCGCCCCCTTCGCCGTCTCGGTCGCGGGCCTCGGATGCAACAACTTCGGCCGTCCCGATACGGCCACGTTCGGGCAGGAGGGCACCGACGCCGTGGTCGCCGCCGCCCTCGAGGCGGGCATCACGTTCTTCGACACGGCGGACATCTACGGCGCCGACTACGGTCTCAGCGAGACCCGCCTCGGCGCGGCGATCCGGGGCCGCCGCGACGACATGGTCATCGCCACGAAGTTCGGGCATACGGGCGCACCGAGCCCGATCGAGGGCGCCAAGGGATCACTCGCCTACATCCGTGCCGCCGTCGAGGGATCGCTCCGGCGGCTCGGCACCGACCGCATCGACCTCTACCAGCAGCACACCCCCGACCCGTCGGTGCCGATCGAGGAGACTCTCGGCGCGCTCGACGAGCTCGTCGTGGAGGGCAAGGTGATCGCGATCGGCAACTCGAACTTCGATGCCGACCAGATCGCTGCGGCCGAGACGGCAGCCGGCCGGCTCGGAATCGCCCGCTTCGTGAGCGCGCAGAACGAGTACAACCTGCTGAGCCGTTCGGTCGAGCGCGATGTCCTCCCGGCCGCCCGGGAGGCCGGACTCGGCTTCCTGCCGTTCTTCCCGCTCGCCAACGGGCTGTTCACGGGCAAGTTCTCGCGCACGGAACGCCCCGCCGACAGCCGGATCGCCCGGCAGCGTCCGCACGTGCACGAGAACGCGCCGTGGGACGCGATCGAGGCCTACGAGGCGTTCTGCGCCGAGCGGGGCATCACGATGCTCGAGGCGACGTTCGGCTGGCTGCTCGCCCAGCCGGCGCTCTCGAGCGTCATCGCCGGTGCGACGAGGCCCGACCAGGTGCGTGCGAACGCGGCGGCCGCGACCGCCTGGGTGCCGTCTCCCGAGGAGATCGCGACGATCTCCGGCCTCTTCCCCCCGACCTGACCCGCGATCAGCGGTTGAGCACGATCACGGCCGCGTTGAGGGTGGTGGCGTAGAGCACCCAGGCCCCGTACGGGATCAGCAGCACGGCAGCGATCCGGCGCACCGCCCAGAACCGGATCGTCGTGATGAGCACGAGCACGTCCAGCGCCACGATGATGGCGAGCGCGATCCACCAGCCGGCGGCGCCGACGGCGGGATACAGGCCGAAGAAGACGGGGGTCCAGAGCGCGTTCAGCACGAGCTGGCCCACGTAGAGCCCCAGCGCCGTGCGCCGGCGGCGCGGATCGGCCGGCGTGCTGCGCCAGATCAGCCACGCGGCGATCGACATGAGGGCGTACAGCACGGTCCAGACGGGGCCGAAGACGGCGTTCGGCGGGCTCCAGGACGCTCTCGCGGCGCCGGCGTACCAGCCGTCGACCTCACGGATCGTGGTGGTGGCGCCGAGGGCCGCGACCGCAGAGGCGATCACCAGGAACGCGACGAGGGCGACGATCGACCGCGCCAGCGTGGGGGAGCGGGAGGGCCGGGATGCCGCATCCGTCGACATCCCACGACGCTACGCCGGCCGGCGACCTCGGTCGGGAGGCCGCCAGCCGGCTGTCAGAAACGGGTCACTTCTGCAGGACGACCTGCAGTTCCATCGAGATGGACACGTCGTCGCCGAGGGTCATGCCGCCGGCCTCGAGGGCCGCGTTCCAGCTGACGCCGAAGTCGTGGCGGTTGATCTTCGCGGTCGCGCTGGCGCCGGCCTTGACCGTGCCGTCGTCGGTCACGACGACGCCGCCGAACTCGCCGGTCAGGGTGACCGGCTGGGTGACGCCGCGCAGCGTCAGCTCGCCCGTGACGGTGAAGTCGTCGCCGTCGATGTCGAAGCCGGTCGAGCGGAAGGTCATGTGCGGGTGCTGCTCGACCAGGAAGAAGTCGCTCGAGCGGAGGTGGTTGTCGCGGTACTCCTGCTTGGTGTTGACCGATGCCACGTCGACGACGGCCTCGATGGTGGACTCCGCGGGATCGGCGGCGGTCACGATCGTCACGTCGAAGGAGTCGAAGGTGCCGCGCACCTTGGTCACCTTGAGGTGGCGCACCGTGAAGGAGAGCTCGGAATGCACCGGATCGAGCTTCCAGGTGCCGACGCGGTAGTCGGGATGCAGGGCGGCCGTGGTCGTTGACGTGTCACTCATGCTCCATGCAAGCGCATAGAGCTGTCGGGTATTCCCGTCAGCGGGTGCCCCAGTTGTAGTACTGCTTGTGCAGCCGCAGGTAGACGAACGTCTCCGTGGACTGCACCCCCTCGATGCCGCGGATGCGCGAGTTGAGCAGTTCGATGAGGTCGTCGTCGTTCTCGCACACGACCTCGACGAGGATGTCGAAGCTGCCCGCGGTGAGCACGACGTAGTCGACGGCCGCGAGCCGTCCCAGTTCCTCGGCGACCCGCGTCGTGTCGCCCGCGACCCGGATGCCGATCATCGCCTGCCGGTAGAAGCCCAGCTGCATGGGGTCGGTGACCCCGACGATCTGCAGCACCCCGGACTCCTGCAGGCGCTGCACCCGCTGGCGCACGGCGGCCTCGCTCAGCCCGACCTTCTTGCCGATCTCCGCGTACGAGCGGCGGCCGTCCTGCTGCAGCTGCTCGATGATCCCCTTGGAGACGTCGTCGAGGGTCACGGGCTTGCGGGTCGCCATCTTCCAATTCTGCACAGTCCACCGATTCTGTCAGCCGACTCCGGGCGCGACAAGCGGATCCGCAGCCCGTGCCCCTTCACCCAGTGGGAAGCGCTCGTTACGCTCGGTGCATGGCCGACCCCACCCTCAGGAACTTCATCGACGGCGCCTACGTGGCCGCGACGGGCGACGCCGGGTTCGACGTGATCGACCCGGCGACCGAGAAGACGTACGCCACCTCGCCCGTGTCGAGCGCCGCGGACGTCGACACGGCCTACCGCGCGGCGGCGGCCGCGTTCGAGACGTGGGGCGAGACGACGCCGGCCGAGCGTCAGCTCGCTCTGTTCCGCATCGCCGACGAGATGGAGAAGCGCGCCGACGAGTTCGCCGACCTCGAGTCCCAGGACACGGGCAAGCCGCGGACGACCCTCGTGGAGGACGAGATCCTGCTGTCGGTCGACCAGATCCGGTTCTTCGCGGGGGCGGCCCGCGTGCTCGAGGGTCGCAGCGCCGGCGAGTACATGGCCGACCACACGAGCTTCATCCGCCGTGAGCCGGTCGGCGTCATCGGCCAGGTCACCCCCTGGAACTATCCGCTCAACATGGCGGTGTGGAAGGTCGCGCCCGCCATCGCGGCCGGCAACACGACGGTGCTGAAGCCCTCCGACACGACGCCGCAGTCGACGCTGCTGCTCGCCGAGATCGCCGCGGAGTTCCTGCCGAAGGGCGTGCTCAACGTCATCACGGGCGACCGCACCACCGGACAGCGGATGATCGAGCACCCGATCCCGCAGATGGTCTCGATCACCGGCTCGCTGCGCGCCGGCATGGAGGTCGCCGGGACGGCCGCGCTCGACGTCAAGCGCGTGCACCTGGAGCTCGGCGGGAAGGCGCCCGTGATCGTGTTCGACGACGCGGACATCCCGAAAGCCGTCGAGGGGATCGCCACCGCCGGCTACTTCAACGCCGGCCAGGACTGCACGGCCGCGACCCGGGTGCTCGTGCACGAGCGGGTGCACGACGCGTTCGTCGCCGAGCTCGTGCGGTGGGTCGGGGAGAACGTCACGACGGGCGACCCGCGCGATGCCGGCACGTTCTACGGACCCGTCAACAATGCGAGCCAGTTCGAGCGCGTGCTCGGCGTGATCGACGCGCTGCCCTCGAACGCCCACGTGGAGACCGGTGGCGAGCGCCAGGGGTCCGCCGGGTACTTCATCGAGCCGACCGTCGTGACCGGCCTCGCCCAGACCGACGACGCGATCCAGAACGAGATCTTCGGCCCCGTCATCACGGTGCAGCCGTTCGCCGACGAGGCGACGGCGCTGGCCTGGGCCAACGGCGTGAAATACGGCCTCTCGTCGAGCGTGTGGACCAGGGACCACGGCCGCGCGATGCGCTTCGCCAAGCGACTGGACTTCGGCTGCGTCTGGATCAACACCCACATCCCCCTCGTCGCGGAGATGCCGCACGGCGGGTTCAAGCACTCCGGGTACGGCAAGGACCTCTCGATGTACGGCTTCGAGGACTACACGCGCATCAAGCACGTCATGAGCTTCATCGGGGAATGACGCGGCGCGGAGTAGCCTCGGCCCGTGGCACCCGACCACGTCGAGGATCCGACGGCGCTGGATGACGAGACCGTCCTGCGCGCGCCGGTGATCGTCGCGCCCTCGGCGGGCCCCGATCTGGACGACACGATCCTGACGGCGGGGCGTCCCGCGCCCGCCGCGCCCGTGCCCGTCCCGAGCCCGCCCCCCGCAGTGCTCGCCCCGGCCGAGGCGCCCGCCCCGCGCGGGGCTCCCCGCGTGCGCATGCCGGACGGCGGCGTCGTGGAGATCGAGGGCGGCACCGTGTACGTCGGGAGGAGCCCGACGCTGCCGCGCGTGCCGGCATCCGGCATCCCGCAGCTCGTCGCCGTGCCGTCCCCGCGCCGGGAGGTGTCGTCCACGCATCTGGCCCTCAGCGCCGTCGGCGGCACCGTCGTCGTGCGCGACATGCTCTCGACCAACGGCACCGTCGTGAAGGCGCCCGGCGTGCCGGCGCGCACCCTGCTGCGCGGGGAGTCGTCGGTGATCACCGCCGGCACCCACCTCGACCTCGGCGACGGCAACGTGATCGAGGTGCTGGGATGACGATCGTCGGGCGCGACCGGCGCGAACGCCACATCCCGTTGCCCGACCGCGGCGAGCTCGTGCTGGCCTGGGCGGCCCGCACCGACACCGGGCACAAGCGACAGGCGAACGAGGACAGCGCCGTCATCGGCTTCCCGATCTTCGCGATCGCCGACGGCATGGGCGGGCATTCGGCGGGCGATCGGGCCAGCGCGATCGTCGTCGAACGGCTCGGGCGCGAGCGCGGGGCGGCGTTCCTCGACCTGGCCCGCCTCGAGGCCGCGATCGTCGAGGCCGCGCACGACATCGACACCCTGGGCGACGGGATGCCGGCGGGCGTCGGCACGACCCTCACCGGTGCGGCCCTCGTGGTCGACGACGGCGAGCCCGTCTTCGCGGTGTTCAACATCGGCGACAGCCGGGTCTACCGCTTCGAGAACAACGAGCTCGCCCAGCTCACCGTCGACCACTCGGTCGTGCAGGAGCTCGTCGACGCCGGCATGATCGAGCGACGCGACGCGGAGCACCATCCCGAGGCCAACGTCATCACGCGCGCGATCGGGTTCCACGACGATCCGGACCCCGACGTGTGGGCGGTGCCCGCGCACGCCGGGCTGCGGCTGCTGCTGTGCTCGGACGGTCTGACGAAGGAGATCGGCGACGACCGCATCCGGCTGCACCTCGCCGCCGGGATGCCGCCGGGGGAGACGGCCGCGGCACTGGTCGACGCCGCGCTCGCGGCCGGCGGACGCGACAACGTGACGGTCGTCATCGTCGACGTGCTGGCCGTCCGCGACACCCTCGACACGCCTTCCCCCCGTTAGGGGGACGCGACCGGGGAACCCAGGGGCCTCTGCCTAGAATGGGGCGTTTCGGCGCTTGGGAGAGGGGAATGGTGGCCCGTCGTCTGCCCTCGCAGCCCCCTGTCCTGCCCGGCTTCTCCTTCGTGCACGTGCTCGGCTCGGGCGGCTTCGCCGACGTCTTCCTCTACGAGCAGAACATGCCCCGGCGCCAGGTCGCGGTCAAGGTCATGCTGAGCGAGCTGGTCAACGACCAGGTGCGGCAGATGTTCCAGGCCGAGGCCAACCTCATGGCCCAGCTCAGCGCGCACCCCTCGATCCTCACGGTGTACCAGGCGGGCGTCTCCGGCGACGGCCGTCCGTATCTCGTCATGGAGCTGTGCTCGGCCTCGCTCAGCGAGCGCTACCGGCGCGAACGGATCCCGGTCGCCGAGGTGCTGCGCATCGCCGTCCGGATCGGCAGCGCCGTCGAGACCGCCCATCGGGCGAGCGTGCTGCACCGCGACATCAAGCCCTCCAACATCCTGCTCACGGCGTACGGGCATCCGGTGCTCTCCGACTTCGGGATCGCGTCCACGATCGCCGCGGTGCGCGAGGAGGACTCCGTCGGGCTCTCGATCCCGTGGTCGGCGCCCGAGGTGCTGCTCGACGAGACCGGCGGCAGCGTCGCGAGCGAGGTGTGGGCCCTCGGCGCCACCGTGTACTCCCTGCTCGCCGGGCGCTCGCCGTTCGAGGTGCCGGGCGGCTCGAACTCCTCGAGCGACCTCATGTCGCGGATCGCGCGGGCCAAGCCGCAGCCCATCGGACGTGCGGATGTGCCCGCGAGCCTCGAGGAGCTGCTGCGTCGCACGATGTCGCGCCGTCCGGAGCAGCGGCCGGCGAGCGCGCTCGAGTTCGTGCGCGAGCTGCAGCAGATCGAGACCGAGCTCGGGCTGGCGCAGACGCCGATCGAGGTCGCGACCGACGACTGGGCGCTCGGCACCGTCTCGGACCTGGAGGACCGCACCCGGCTGCGGTCGCTCGCGAACGGCCGGGATGCCGCGCCCGCGCGACGTCGGCGGCGGGCGGCGGCTCCCGCGAGCCCGGCGGCGCCGGCCGCGGTGCGCACGGTCCATGACGCGAGCTCGCCGAAGCGCCTCACGGGCGCCTCGCCCTGGCGCCTCATGCAGCGGACCACGTGGGTGCTCGTCGGCGCCGCCGCGCTCGTCGTCGTGCTCGGCGCCATCACGCTCGCCGTGCTGCTGCGCGTGGGGGCCGCGTCGCACGAGATCCCCGTCGTGTCGAACATCGAGGCGCGGCAGCAGGGCAACTCGGTCGTGTTCACCTGGCCCGACCCCGGACTGCAGGACGGTGACGTCTACCAGGTCGCGACCGGCACCGACGCCCCGGCCACGCAGCCCTCGGCACGCTTCGTCGTGACCGCATCGCCGGGTGAGACGGTGTGCATCACGGTGACGGTCAACCGCGACGGCAAGACCGGTGATCCGAGTGCCCAGAAGTGCCTGGACGTGGATGCCGGATGATCGGCCGCTGGATCGCCGCCCACAAGTCGGTCGTCGCCACCGCGGCGATCGGCACGGCGGTCGCGGCGGTCGTCGCGACCCTCGCGATCGTCTCGACGGGCTACACGGCGCAGAAGCTCGACCTCGGCGACGGGTCGGTGTGGGTCGCGAATGGGCACGACCAGGTCATCGGCCGTGCGAATCCGGCCGTGCTCGAGCTGAACTCGGTCGTCCACAGCAAGGGCGCGCAGCTCAGCGTGGCCCAGGCCGGTGACGAGGTGCTGCTGGTGGACCGGGCCGACGCGACCGTCTCGATCGTCGATCCGGCCACCTCGACCGCCGGGCAGCCGATCGCGCTGCCGCCGCAGCAGCCGCAGGTCGCGGTCGTCGGCGACCGGGTCGCGATCTACGAGGGCGGCACCGGCCAGCTCTGGCTGGTCGACGAGGATCAGCTGCCGTCGTTCGACGCGACCGGGCCCGCGACCCTCGACCTCGGTGCGCACTCGGTCATCTCGACCGGGCCGGACGGCACCCTCATCGCGTACGCGCCCTCGACCGGCAAGGTCTTCCGCGTCGACGCCGCGACCTCGGATGTCGTCGACGACCAGTGGCGCGCGACCCTGGCCAAGGGGTCGACCTACCAGACGACCTCGGTGGGCCGGCAGTGGGCCGTGCTCGATGCCGGGGCGCGCGTGCTCCAGCTGCAGGGCCGCACGGTCGACCTCTCAGGGCTGCTGCCGAGCGCCTCCGACCCCGTCCTGCAGCAGCCGGGACCGGCGGCCGACCGCGTGCTGATCGCGAGCGATCAGGGGCTCGTCTCCGTGCCGCTGGACGGCGGGGCGCCGATCCGGCTGGTCTCCAACCGCTCGGGAACGCCGGCCGCCCCGCTCGTGCTCGGGCAGTGCGTCTACGCCGCGTGGAGCTCCGGCGCGGGATGGCGGCGCTGCGGCACCGCCGCCGCGTCCGAGCTGCGCCTGCCCGGCATGGTCGGCTCGGCGGCGCTGTCGTTCCTGGTGAACACGGAACGGGTCGTGCTCAACGACGCCCGCGGCGGTGCGTCCTGGGCGGTGCAGCACGGCGGGCAGCTGATCGACAACTGGAGCGACCTGATCACGAAGGACGATCAGCAGCAGCAGAAGCAGAACGACCAGGACGTGCCGCCCGACGTCGACCCCCAGCAGAAGCCGCCGGTCGCCGTCGACGACTCGTTCGGGGCCCGACCGGGTCGTTCGAGCGTGCTGCCCGTGCTGCTGAACGACTACGACCCGAACGGCGACGTGCTGGTCATCGACTCCTTCGACCAGCTCGATCCCGCTCGGGGCCGCATCGACCTCATCAACAGCGACCAGGAGCTGCAGATCACCCTGCCGCCCACGGCGTCCGGCACGATCGACTTCGGGTACACGATCTCC
This sequence comes from Pseudolysinimonas kribbensis, assembly GCF_039531715.1. Lineage (NCBI taxonomy): Bacteria > Bacillati > Actinomycetota > Actinomycetes > Micrococcales > Microbacteriaceae > Pseudolysinimonas > Pseudolysinimonas kribbensis. The sequence continues at coordinate 649,310 of NZ_BAAAQO010000003.1, forward strand.
GACGGTCGCGGCGGCACGGCGGCGGCGACGGTGCAGGTCGCCGTCCGCACGCCGAGCGAGAACTCGCCGCCGCAGCAGGTGCGCACCACCAAGACGACGGTGGAGCAGGGCGGCCGAATCTCGACCCAGGTGATGGCCGACTGGGTCGATCCCGACGGCGACCCCTTCTACCTCGTCGACGCGGTCTCGACCAGCGGCGATCTCGTGACCCACACGCCCGAGGGCGTCGTCACCTTCTCGGACGGCGACGCCGGCTCGAACGCCAAGTCGGTCACCCTCACGATGTCGGACGGACGGGCCCAGGGCGGCGGCAGCCTCTCGGTCACCGTCAAGCCGCCGGGCCAGGTGCCGATCACGGTGGAGGACTGGGCGGCACCCGCGACGGCCGGCGTGCCCCTCACGCTCAACCCGCTCGATCACGTGCGCGGCGGCGACGGCACGATCCGGCTCAATGCGGTGCCGGCGAAGTCGGGTGCGACGATCACCCCGAACTTCGCCGACGGCACGTTCAGCTTCTCGAGCGACCAGGTCGGCACGCACTACGTCGACTTCACGGTCACCGACGGCACGCACGTCGCCTCCGGACTCGTGCGCATCGTCGTCGCCTCACCGGATGCCGACAGCAAGCCGATCACGGTGCCCAAGACGATCTTCGTGCCCGCACTGTCCAGCCAGACGATCGATCCCACGTCGACCGACATCGACCCGGCGGGCGGGGTGCTCGTCGTGACCGGCTTGGAGAACGTGCCGGTCAACGGATCGGTCGAGGCCGAGGTGCTCGATCAGCACGAGGTCCGGGTCACGCTCACCCGGCCGCTCGACAGCACGACGGTGGGCTTCAACTACCGCATCAGCAACGGGCTGGCCGACTCGCTCGGCACGATCTCGGTCGTCGAGATCCCGGAGCCGACCGAGCTGCAGCCGCCGGTGGCCGTCGACGACCAGGTGACCGTGCGCGTGGGCGACACCATCGACATCCCGGTGCTCGACAACGACTCCCAGCCCGACGGCAAGCCCATCACGCTGGTGCCGAAGCTCGCGCAGCCGCTCTCGGCCGGAGGCGGTCTGCTGTTCGCGTCGGGCGCGGTGCTGCGCTACCTCGCGCCGCGGACCGCGGGCAACTACTCGGCGATCTACTCGATCGCCGGACCCGACGGGCAGACCGCCGAGGCGACCGTCTCGATCTCGGTGCGCGAGGTGAACGCCTCCACCAACAACCCGCCGGTACCCCGGCGCGTCGTGGCGCGCGCGCTCGCGGGAGGCGACTCGATCAAGGTGCCGATCCCGCTGAGCGGCATCGACCCGGACGGCGACTCGGTGTCGCTGATCGGGGTCGCGAGCAATCCGCAGAAGGGCTCCGTGCTCGCCGTCGGCGCCGCCGACATCGAATACCAGGCCGGCCCGTACTCCTCGGGAACCGACACCTTCCAGTACACCGTCGTCGACGCGCTCGGTGCACGCGCGACCGGCACCATCCGGATCGGCATCAGCGCCCCGCTCGCCGGCGCGCGCAATCCGGTGGCCAACCCCGATCGCGTCCAGGCGCGGCCGGGCCGCACGATCTCGGTGCAGGTGCTCGCGAACGACTCCGATCCCGATGGCAGCCCGCTGACCGTGACCGGGGTGAAGGCGAACACGCCGGGCACCAAGGCCCGGGTCGTCGGGGGGCGGATCGTGCAGCTCACCCCGCCGAAGACGCCCGGCACCTACGCGGCGGTCTACACGATCCAGAACGAGTACGGCGGCACGAGCTCCAACTTCGTGACCGTGACCGTCGACCCCAAGGCGCCGCTCGCGTACCCCGTGGTCCAGGACACGGTGCTCACGGTGAGCGACGTCATCGACCGCACGAGCCTCGACGTCGCGGTGCTCGACAACGTGTTCTTCGCCGACGGTCCGGTGTCGTCGCTCACGGTCGGGTTGCTGCCCGGCTACGCCGGCGGCGCCGAGGTGCAACCCGGGGGCGACATCCGGGTGAAGGTGGGGGCGAAGAGCCAGATCATCCCGTTCTCCGTGACCCACCCCGACGACTCGAGCATCCGGTCGTACGGGTTCATCCGGGTGCCCGGCACCGACGACGCGCTGCCGCAGCTGAACACGAAGGCGCCGCCGCTCGTCGTCAAGAGCGAGCAGACGCTCACGATCGACCTGGACGACTACGTCGTCACGCTGGCCGACCGGGGCGTGCGGATCACCGACGATGCCACGGTGAAGGCGACCCACGACAACGGCGACGACCTGGTCGCCGACGCGCACACGCTGCACTACACCTCGGCGGCGCGTTACTTCGGTCCGGCGTCGATCACGTTCGAGGTCACCGACGGCAGCTCGGTCAACGGGGGGGCCGGCCGCACGGCGATCCTCACCCTTCCCATCAAGGTCAATCCCCGCGACAACCAGCCGCCGGACTTCGTCGGCAATGTCGTGGACTTCGAGCCCGGGCAGGCCAAGGAGCTCGACCTCGTCAAGCTCACGAACTACCCGTATCCCGACGTGAACGAGCTCGCGTACACCGTGCTCGATCCGAAGCCTGCCGACTTCCGCGTCACCCTGAACGGCCAGCGGCTGACCGTCAAGGCGGACGACGACGTGCCGACCGGCAAGTCCGAGACGGTGAGCATCGGCGTGCGCGACGCGGTGAACGACGGTCAGTCCGGGCTCATCACGCTGCAGGTGGTGCCCTCCACGCGACCGCTCGCCCAGCCCGTGCCGGATCGCGCGGTCGCCCGGCGCGGCAGCACGACGACGGTCGACGTGCTCGCGAACGACGAGGCCAACAACCCGTTCCCCGAGACACCGCTGCGGGTGGTCGACATCCGGGGCCTCGACGGGGCGTCGCTGCCGGCGGGCGTCACGATCACCCCGAACAGCACACGATCCCGGTTGGCGGTGAACGTCGACGCCAGCGCCGAGCCGGGCGACGCGACCCTGCAGTACGAGGTCGCCGATGCGACCGGCGACCCGTCGCGCGAGGTCTGGGGCACGGTGACGATCTCGGTGCAGGACGTTCCCGACCCGGTCTCGGACGTGCGGGTGACGGAGTTCGGCGATCGACTGCTCAAGATCGGCTGGACGCCCGGGGTCTTCAACAACTCCCCGATCACCGGGTACGTGGTCACGCTGAGCGACCCGTCCACCGGCGCCGTGGACTCCACGACGAACTGCACGACCACGGTGGGGTGCGCGGTGACGACGCCGGGCAACGGGCCCGCCAACGCCGTCACGATCTCGGTCGTCGCGGTGAACGCGATCGGGCCCTCCACCGCGAAGACGATGGCCGGATCGATCTGGTCGGACATCATCCCGCCGCCACCGGACAACCCGGGGGCGAAGCCCCTCGACGGCGGCCTGCGGGTGACCTGGACCAAGCCCGTCACGAGCGGCGGCAGTCCCATCACGCAGTACGTCGTGACGGTGGGCGGCGTCGTGGTGACCGTGGGCGTCGCCGCCTCGGACCCCGCCGGCACGGCCTACGCGCGCAATGTCCAGGGCGCGTCGATCACGAACGGCGCGGTCACGGCGTTCTCGATCAGCGCCCGCAACAGCGCACCGAACAGCCTCGCGACCTGGAACGAGGCGGACGGCACCGGCATCCCGGCCGGTCCTCCGCTGGCCGTGGGCTCGGTGTCGGCGTCGGCCTCCGTGACCACGGGCACGACGGCCACCGCGAGCTGGTCGTCGGCGTTCGCCGCCAACGGGGCCGCCATCACCGACTACTTCGGGCTCATCACGAGCGGTGCGCAGCCGGTGTGCTCGGTCACCGGCGTCGACGCCGGCTCGGGGAGCGTCGTGCCCCCGGCCGGGTTCACCCGGTACGGGCCCGACACATCGTCGGCGACGTTCGGGGGACTCGCCCCGAACACCACCTACACGGTGTGGATCTTCGCGTGGAACCACCAGGGCTGCACGGGGATCGCCTCGAATCAGGTGGTGCCGCGGGCGATCCCGCCGGTCGTGACGAGCGCGAGCGCCGGCGCGCCGGTGCCGAACGGGGCCGGGCACTGGGATGCGACGCTGGCATCCGCCGCGCCGAGCGGCAACGCGGACTTCCAGTACCGGATCGTCGTGAACGGCGTGCCGGGAGAGGTGAGGTCGGCGGGCCTCGGCGACGTGCTGAGCGACCCCTCCGCCTACGGGCATCCCGACGTCGGCTTCCAGCTGAAGGCCTGCGACATCTGGCAGGAGATCCCGTTCCCCGGCCTCTGCAGCGACTGGTCGCGGACCTTCGCGCTGCCCGAGCCGATCGACAACGGCCAGCTCGGCAGCCTCGTCGCCGCGAGGAGCGGCGGGCTCGGCGGCACCTGGAGCTGGGGCTCGATCCCGACCGGCAGCTACCCGGCGATGGACGTCACCTGCGACAACGGAGCGACCTGGACGCCGCTCGTCGCCAACGCCAGCTGCGACGCCAGCGGGATTCTCCGCATGAGCCCGCTCAAGGTCCGGATCACCGCCAACGGCGGGCAGACTTACGTGCGCGAGTACGACCCGGCCGACTACCCAGGATGAGGAACACCTCCCGATGACCATGACCCCTCAGGCCACGATGACGGCGGAGCAGGCCTCGGCCTTCCAGGAGACGTTCGCGCGCCTCGTGGCGAACGTCGAGCAGGTGCTGCTCGGCAAGACGTTCGTGGTCCGCCTCGGGTTCGTCGCCCTGCTGAGCGAGGGCCACCTCCTGCTCGAGGACTTCCCCGGCACGGGCAAGACCTCGCTCGCGCGCGCGATCGCGCAGTCCGTGGCGGGCACCAGCAACCGCATCCAGTTCACCCCCGACCTGCTGCCGGGCGACATCACCGGTGTCAGCGTGTACGACCAGCGTTCGGGGCAGTTCGACTTCCACCGCGGTCCGGTCTTCTCGAACATCCTGCTCGCGGACGAGATCAACCGCGCCTCGCCCAAGACCCAGGCGGCGCTCCTCGAGGTCATGGAGGAGGGCCGCGTCACGGTCGACGGCATCACGCACCCCGTCGACCCGCCGTTCCTCGTGATCGCGACGCAGAACCCGATCGAGCAGGCGGGCACCTACCGCCTGCCCGAGGCGCAGCTCGACCGCTTCCTGCTGAAGGCGTCGATCGGCTACCCCGACCACGCCTCGACGCTGCGCATCCTGGAGGGCGCCGGGGTCAAGGCGCACGAGACCGAGGTCGCGGCCGTCATCACGGCGGCGACGGTGCTCGACATGGCGCGGCAGGCGCGCACCGTGCACGTCGATCCGAGCGTCAACGACTACGTCTCCCGACTGGTGGACGCCACCCGCTCGGTGACCGAGGTGCGCCTCGGCGTCAGTGTGCGCGGCGCGCTCGCGCTGCTGCGCGCCGCCAAGACGCTCGCCGCCGCGAGCGGCCGGCACTACGTGGTGCCCGACGACGTGAAGGCGCTCGCCGAGCCCGTGCTCGCGCACCGGCTGGTGCTCGACCCGGAGGCCGAGTTCGACGGCGTCACCGCCTCGAGCATCGTGTCGCAGCTGCTGCTCGAGACGGCCCCGCCGAGCGATCGGCAAGCCGTGTGAGCGCTCCCGCGCCCGCGCAGGACGGCCGCCCGGGGCGGGAGGGCACGTCCCGGCCGCGCTCCGACACGCTGACGCGCACCGGGACCGCCGGCCTCACCAACACGCGCACGCGCCTGGTGGGCGCGCGGCAGGGGGTGCTCGCCGACGCCGTGGTGTCGGCCGCGCAGGTGGCCTCGACGTTGCGCCGGGTGATCGCGGTGGTGTTCGCGCGAGTGGCCGCGGTCGTCACCCCGCTCGGGTGGGTCATGCTGGCCGTCATCCCGCTCGCGTTCGGCTTCGGGTACGGGCTCGGCTGGCTCGAGCTCGTCGCGGTCGCGTGGGCGGGTGTGGTGCTCGCCGCCGTGGCCGGGCTCTACCTCATCGGCCGGTCGCCGTTCCGTGTCGAGCTCGCACTCGTGCACAAGCGCGTCGTCGTCGGCGATCCGGCGACCGGCGTCGTGCACCTCACGAATCCCGCCTCTCGCCGGATCGCCGGGGTGAAGGTCGAGGTGCCGGTCGGGGCGGGCCTGGCCGAGATCGCGATGCCGGCGCTGAAGGCGGGCGGGCGGTTCGCGCACGAGTTCGCCATCCCGACCCAGCGCCGCGGCCTCGTGCCGATCGGCCCGGTGCGCACCGTGCGCGCCGACCCGATCGGACTGGTGCGGCGCGAGGTGGTCTGGACCGACCGCGCCGAGCTGGTCGTGCACCCGCACACGATCTCGGTGCCGTCGACGTCGACCGGGCTGATCCGCGACCTCGAGGGCACCCCGACCGCCGATCTCACGTCCAGCGACGTGTCGTTCCATTCGCTCCGGGAGTTCCAGACCGGCGACGAGCGGCGCTTCATCCACTGGAAGTCCACCGCCAAGGCCGGCACCTGGATGGTGCGGCAGTTCGAGCAGACCCGCCGCAGTCACCTGGTCGTGGCGCTGAGCCTCGCTGCCGCCGACTTCGCCACCGGCGAGGAGTTCGAGCTCGCGGTGAGCGTGGCCGGCAGCCTGGGCGTGCGCGCGATCCGCGACGGACGCACCGTGTCGGTCGTCGTGAGCGCCCTCACGCCCGAGTACGCCAAGCACAAGACGCTCGCCGTCCGGTCGCTGCAGACCCACGTGCCGGCGCGCCTGCTCGACGACCTCGCGCTCGTCGATCCCGCGCAGAACGCCATCGGCATCCGCGACCTCGCCCGCGCCGCGGCCGAGGAGGTCGAGGGCATCTCGGTCGCGTTCCTGGTCTGCGGCTCGACGCCGAGCCCGCAGTCGCTGCGGGCGGCGTCGCACTCGTTCCCCGCCGGCGTCGGGGTGGTCGCGATCGTGTGCGATCCGGATGCCACCCCCGGTCTTCGCCGCGTCGCCGGGCTCAGCGTGCTCACGATCGGGTACCTCGACGATCTGCGGGTCGCCCTGCAGCGCACGGCGGCGGTGGCATGACGCACCGGCTGACCGGCTCGTTCGTCGCGGCGAACCTGTTCTTCGCATGGCTCGCGATCGGACTGGCCTCCGCGGCGCTCTGGCCGGTCTACGCGAGCAGCCGGTACGTGATCCTCGTGCTCGTGACGCTCCTGCTCGGCTCGGCCGTGGCGGTGCTCGGGGCGCGGCTGCGCTGGCCGTCGTACGTCGTCGTGCTCGCGAGCCTCGTGGTGCTGCTGCTGAGCGGCGTGCCCCTCGCGATCCCGGGCGCGGCGATCGCGACGGTGCTGCCGAGTGCCGAGGGGCTGCGTCAGCTGCTCGTCGCGCTCGCCCTCGGCTGGAAGCAGCTGCTCACCATCGACACGCCCGTCGGCGCCTACCAGGCGCTCCTGGTGCCCGCTCTCGTGCTCGTGCTCGCCGCGACCGTGACGTCGGTGACGATCGCGCTGCGCACGCGATTCGGGGAGCTCGGCGCCGTCCCGCCGGTCCTGCTGTTCGTCGCGGGCATCGCGCTCGGCCCGGAGCGCGTGCCGTGGCCGGTCCCGCTCACGCTCACGCTGCTGGTCGCGCTGCTGCTGTGGCTGGTGTGGCGCCGACGCGTGCGCCGCCGGGGCGCGATCCGGTCGCTCGCGCAGGCCGCGCCGGATGCCGAGGGCCGCCCCCTCGAGACGGCGGGGGATCGCGGATTCACGGCGCGAGCCGCCCTCGCCGGAGCCGTGATCCTGGCGCTCGCGGGTGCCGGTTCGGTGGGCGCGGCGGTCGCCCTGCCGCCATCCGGAGACCGTCAGGTGCTCCGATCGAGCCTGCAGCAGCCGTTCGACCCGCGGAACTACCCGAGTCCCCTGTCGGGCATGCGGCACTATCTGCGCCAGGGACAGGTGGATGCCACCCAGCTGAAGGTGCAGGGGCTGCCGCGCGACGCCCGCGTGCGGGTCGCCACGCTCGACAGCTACGACGGGATCGTCTACGCCGTCGGCAGCGACGCGGTCGACGCGGCCTCCGGCACGTTCGTGCGGGTGCCGCAGTCCGTCGACCGCTCGCACGAGAGGGGGCGCACGGTCGATGTGCGGGTCACGGTGGGCGACTACACGGGTGTGTGGGTGCCGACCGTGGGCGACATGGCGGCGATCGACTTCACGGGAGCCCGCGCGGCCGCCCTCGACGACGACTTCTTCTTCAACGCGACGACCGGCACCGCCGCCGACCTGCACGACCTGCGCGCGGGCGACAGCTATGACCTCACCGGCGTGCTCCCCGAGCAGCCGACGACCTCGCAGCTGGGCAGGGCCACCCCGGGGTCGGCGCAGGTGCCGCGGATCGGGCTCATGCCCGACGAGCTCGTCGTGCACCTCGACCAGTACGTGCAGGGCAAGACCACGGCGGGGTCGCGCCTGCTCGCCGCGATCGACGGCCTGCGCCGCGAGGGGTACATCAGCCACGGCCTCGCCGGCGACGAGCCGCCGAGCCGCTCCGGCCATGCCGCGGACCGCATCTCGGAGCTGTTCACGGATCCGCAGATGATCGGCGACGCCGAGCAGTACGCCGTGGCCGGCGCGCTCATGGCCCGTCAGCTCGGGTTCCCGGCCCGCGTCGTCTTCGGCTTCGCCCCGCAGAACCAGGACGGCGGCACGGTCACGCTGACGGGCGCCGATGTCACGGCCTGGATCGAGATCGACACGGCGCAGTACGGCTGGGTCGCCCTCGACCCGGTGCCGCCGGTGCGCCCCATCCCGCAGCAGAAGCCGCAGGACCCCGACAAGGTCGCGCGACCCGAGTCGATCGTGCCGCCGCCGCCGGACAAGGTCGACCAGGAGCAGGGTCAGACGACGCCGGATACGAGCACCGACACGCCCGACGGGCCGAGCGCCGCGCTCCTGCTCCTGCTCCAGGTGCTCCGGATCGGCGGGTGGGCGCTCGCGATCGTCGCGGTGCTGCTCGCACCGTTCGCGCTCGTCGTGGTCGCGAAGGTGCGCCGCCGACGGGCGCGGCGCACCGCCCGGACACCGCTGGAGCGCATCCGCGGCGGCTGGGACGAGTTCGCGGACGCCGTGGTCGATCACGGCTACGACCCGCCCCCGGCCTCCACGCGATCGGAGGTCGCGGGCGTCGTGGGCGTGCTGCCGGCGGGTGTGCTCGCGGCCGTCGCCGATCGCGCCGTGTTCGCGCCCGACGAGAGCGACGAGCGCGAGGCGGACAGGGTGTGGGATGCCGTGGCCGAGCTGCGCGCCTCGCTCGACGACGGGCTCACCCGCCGGCGCCGGCTGTGGGCGCTCGTCTCGGTGCGTTCGTTCGCTCGTTATCATGTTCGGGATCTCCTCCGGCCGGGCGGAGCCCGACGCGAGGAGGCGCGGTGAACTGCCGGTTCTGCGCCACCGAGCTCCCGCGCGACGCCCTGTTCTGCGGGGAGTGCGGTCGCGCGGTCGGGGCATCCACGCCCGGCGGGATCGGTCCCATGCCGCTCGCGTTCAGCTCCGCCGACGACGCCTCCGACGATCCCGCCGATCACGTCGGCCCCGCGCACGTGGGCGCGAGCTGTCCGCAGTGCGGAGCGTCCGTCGAGGACGACGAGGTCTTCTGCGGCGAGTGCGGCTTCGTGCTGCGCCGCGTCGCGCCCGCGCCGCCGGCCGGGCCGCCGCCTATCGACGATGTGCCGATCGAGCCCGAGTTCGAGGCGCAGCCGAAGCCGGAGCCGGAGCCGGCCGCGGCCGTTCCCGGGGCGGGCGCCCTCGACACGGGCGCGACCGACGTGATCCCCGCCCTCGAGCCCGACCTCGAGCTCAGCATCGAGCGCGCGCCGCGGCCGGATCCCTTCCCGTGGGGCCGCGCGACCACGCCGATCGAGGACATCGAGGCGACCCGGCTGGTGGCCGATCCGTTCGCGGGTGAGCGGTTCGTGCTCCAGTTCAGCACCGGGGAGAACGTGACGGTGCGGGGCCAGGGCCTGATCGGGCGCAATCCGAACGCAGAGCCGGGCGAGGTGGTCGACCAGTTCGTGGCGGTGTTCGACCCGACGAAGTCGGTCTCGAAGACGCACCTCGAGTTCGGCCAGGAGAGCGGCCGGTTCTGGGTGAGCGACCGCTTCTCGACGAACGGCTCCGTGGTCCGCCAGCCGGATGCCGACCCGCAGCGCTGCGACCCCGGCAAGCGCTACTTCATCGCGCGCGGCACGCGCGTCGACATCGGCGAGCAGTTCTTCGTCGTGAGCTGACGCGCTCAGACCGCGGTACCGGCGGCCTCCGCGACGCTCGCGCGGCGGGGGTAGCCGGCGAGCACGCCCGCCGAGACGAGCCAGCACAGGCCGATCAGCACGAGCAGCAGCGGCGCCTGAGCGGAGGGCAGCAGCCCGGCGAGACCGGCGCCGAGAGCGGCGCCGGTCGCGCGGACGCCGGCCGCGACGGTGAAGACCTGCGAGCGCAGGGCGCGGGGGCTGTGCCGGGTGCGGAGTAGGAGCATCGCCGTGACCCCGGGACCGGTCGCGACGCCGGAGAGGGAGACGAGCGCGATCGCCACGGGGAGGCCGAGCGGCACCGCGGCGGCGAGCGTGAGCACGCCGGTGATGCCCCAGGCGCCCGCCATCACCACGACCGCGGGGACGCGGCGGATGGGCCAGGCCGTCACGGCCAGCGAGCCGACCAGGGCGCCGACGGCGAAGCCCGTGATGACCCAGGCGGCCCCGCCCGCATCCCGGGTCGCCACGAGCGCGATGCCGACGGCGGCGATCGGAAGTGCGCCCTGGCCCAGTTGGCTGAGCGCGCCCGAGAGCGTCACGGCGGCGATCGGGCGGTGGGTCGCGAGATAGCGCGATCCCCGCACGATCTCGCGCAGCATCCCCGCGCGCCCCGGGTGCTCGGGGTGCGGCGGCAGCCGGAGGATCGCGCACCCCGCGACACCCACGGCCGCGACGACCGCCAGCACGACGGTGGCGACCCGGGCCGAACCGAGCGCGATGACGCCCGCCGCGAGCGCCGGGCCCGCCACGCTGCCGATGTTGTAGGTCAGCGCGTCGACGCCGAACGCGCGCTCGGGGGTGCCGGGGACGGCATCCGACACGAAGCTCGACAGGCCGCCCATGAAGAACGGCGTCGTGACGCCAGCCGCGACGAGGCCGACGACGATGAGCACGGTCGGGACCATGCCGAGCAGCGCGGTGATGCCCAGAGCCGCCGCTGTCACGGCCCCGGAGAGCAGCACGAGGCGGGTGGGGTGCCGGCTGCGGTCGAGCAGGGCGCCTGCCAGCGGCGCGGCGAGGATGCTCGGCGCGAGCGATGCCGCCACGAGTGCGCCGCCGAGCGCGAGGCTGTGCAGCTCCTGCACGGCGAGCACGGGGAACGCCGCCGCCGTGCCCGCGCTGGCCAGCCGCAGCGAGGTCGCGACCCATACGTAGGGGACGGCGCTCATGATGGCCATTCTCCCGTCGGCCGCCGACGGTGACGTGCCGCCCGGTGCGCCTCCTCCACCGCGTGTCCGCGGCGCGATCGATCCGACCTCCGCGAATTCGGCGCCGGATGCGCGCGCGGGGGCGGCTGGGATGGTCGCGTGCTCCCACCCGTCGACCCGGTCCGTCTCGCGCTCCCCTCCGCCGCACCGCCGCCGGAGCGCGGCGGGGTGCCCCTGGTGGCGACTCTCGCGCCGGTGGCGATGTCGCTGGCGATCTGGGCGTTCACGCACTCCGTGCTCTCCCTGCTGTTCGCGGGGCTCGGACCGATCGTGGCGATCGGGGGGCTCGTCGATGCGCGTCGTCGGCATCGGCGGTGGCGACGGCGCGAGCACGCCCGGATCGCCGCGGCGCTCGCCCGGACCGGGGAGCGGATCGAGGAGAGCCACGTCGCGGAGCGCGCGAGGCGCGCCGGGCTCGTGCCGCCCGAGGGACCGGCCATCGCGCGGTGGGCGGTGGAGCACTGGGTGCGGCCCGCGGAGCCGGGGGCGCCGGTTCCCGTACGGGTGGGACGCGGGGCGGTCGCCTCCGGTGTGCGCCTGGAGGGCGACGATCCCACCGGGGATGCCGATGCCGGCCCGGCCGCCGACCCCCGCGACCGTCTTCCCCCGGACCTCGTCGCGGTCCGCTCGGCGCTCCGGAGCGCCGCCGCCGAACTGCCGGATGCGCCGGTGCTCGTCGATGCCGTCGACGGCGTGGGCATCGTCGGCCCCGGGCCGCTCGCCGCCGCCGCCGCCCGGGCGCTGGTCCTGCAGGTCGCGTCGATCATCGCTCCCGACGGCGTCGTGGCCGCCCCGGCCGGCGAGGCGTGGACCGGGGAGCTCCCGCAGGAGAGGGTGGATTCGGAGCCGGGCAGGTTCGAACTGCGGGATGCGCGCCGAGAGGTGCTCGTCGCGTGGGCGTCGGAGGAGGCCGGCCTGCCGCCCGGGTGCGGTGCGGTGGTGCGGCTCGACGCGGCGCGCCGGGTGTCGGCGGTCAGCCGCCCGGCCGCCGCGGGCGCCGCGGCCGTGCTCGCCGAGGCCGCCGCGCGACACCACCTGGGCGCGGCGACCCGTGCCCTGCCCGATCGGGTCGAACTCGCGGAACTGCTCGCGGGAGCCGGTGCACCGGCGCCGGGCTCGCTGACCGCTTCGATCGGCCGCGACGCGGGCGGTGCCGTCGTCGTCGATCTGGTGGCCGACGGTCCGCATGCCCTCGTGGGCGGCACCACGGGTTCGGGCAAGAGCGAGCTGCTCGTGAGCTGGGTCCTCGCGCTGGCGCACGGTCGCACCCCGGCGGAGGTGACATTCCTGCTCGTCGACTTCAAGGGCGGCGCCGCGTTCGCGCCGCTCGCGGCGATGCCGCACGTGGTCGGCATCCTGAGCGATCTCGATGCCCGGCTCACCCGCCGGGCGATCGAGAGTCTGCGGGCGGAGCTGCTGCGGCGCGAGCGCCTGCTCGCCGATGTCGGCGCACGCTCGATCGCGGAGGTGGCGCCGGGCGTGCTCGCGCGGCTGGTGGTCGTGGTCGACGAGTTCGCGGCCGTGGTCGCCGGCCAGCCGGAGCTGCACGAGGTCTTCGGCGATCTCGCGGCGCGCGGCCGATCGCTCGGACTGCACCTGATCCTGTGCACGCAGCGGCCGGCCGGGGTCATCCGCGACGGGGTCCTGGCCAACGTCACCCTCAGGGTCGGCCTGCGGATGACCGACCGGGCCGACAGCATCGCGCTCCTCGGCGACGACGGGGCGGCCCGCCTGCCCGCGGGGTCGCGCGGGCGCGCGGTGCTCGGCGACGACGGCGTGAGCCGGCCGTTCCAGGTGGCGATCGCGGGGACGGCCGAGCTGGAGCAGGCGTGCCGGGCGGTCCCGCTCCGGGACCGGCCGGCGATCGCGCGTCCCTGGCTCGATCCCCTCCCGGCCGTCGTGCCACGCAACTCGATCGGTGCGGCCACCTCCCAGGCGATCCCGTTCGGCGTCGTCGACCTTCCGGCCGAGCAGCGCCAGCCGGTGGCCGTCCACCGGCCGGACGCACACGGTCACCTCCTGGTGCTGGGCGCGACCGGCACGGGACGCACGACCGCCCTGGCGGTGCTGGCGGCGGCGCCGGGCGCCATCGTGGTCCCCCGCGATGTCGCGGACGCCTGGTGGGTGCTCGATCGCGCGCTGCGTGTGCCGCGCCGCGGCCCGGGCTCGGAGCGGCGGCTGCTCGTCATCGACGACCTCGATCTGCTCCTCGGGCGCGCCGGTCCGGACGAGCGGCACGAGCTGTCGGACCTGATCGCCCGGGTGCTGCGCGAGGGCTCGGCGCACGGCCTCGGAGTCGCCGCCTCGGTGCAACGGGCGGCCGGCACCGTGCAGCCGCTCGTCGGGTCGTTCGGTGCGCGGCTCCTGCTGCGGATGCCCTCGCGCGAGGAGCACGTGCTCGCCGGCGGGATCGGGGCGGAGTTCGATCCCGCGCTGCCGCCCGGGGCGGGGCGCTGGCGCGGTGCCGCGATCCAGGTCGCCTGGCCGGGCGAGATGCCTCTGCCGGAGGCCGCGGTACCGGAACTGCCCGTCGTGGCTCCGGCCGCGGGCCGGCAGCTGGCCATCGTGGCGTCCCGGCCGGCGCTCCTCCTGCCGGCGCTGAGGGCCGCGGGCCTGCGGGTCGCGCTGCTCGGCGCCGCGGATCCCGACGAGGACGCGATCGGCGCGGCCCCCGACGTGCTGCTCGGCGACCCGGATGCCTGGCAGGCCGACTGGAGCCTGCTCGGCCGGGCGCGACGCGAGTTGCCCATCGCGGTCGTGGACTGCTCGGCCGCCGAGCTGCGGGCCCTCACGCGCGCGCGGGACGTGCCGCCGCCGCTCGGCTCGCGTCCGGGGGAGTGCTGGGTGGTCGACGGAGGCGTCGTGCGCCGCGGGCTTCTTCCGACGCGCACATGAATCCGCAGCATTCCGGGCCTTGGGCCACCGATTCCGTGAAATCTATGTTGCGGAATGCACTCGATCGCCCTTGCGACGTTCCCGTGAACGGGGCCGTGTGCCAGGATCGTGCCACGCCGTGGTCACTCGCACCCCCGGTGGTCCCTTCGGAAGGAGCAACTCCATGAACCGATCACTTCCCGAGGACCCGCTGGTCCGCTCGCTCGTGCAGCAGGCCCGCCGCGCCCAGCTCAGCCGTCGTGCCCTGCTCGGCGCATTCGGCGGCGGTGCGGCCGCCCTGGCGCTCGCGGCATGCTCCGCCGGCGGGAGCACCAAGCTCACCCCGGCCAAGGACATCTCGTCGACCGACAAGTCGATGATCTGGGCCAACTGGCCGGCGTACCTCGACGTCGACGACAAGGACGACAGCAAGCATCCGACCCTCGACGCCTTCACCTCCTCGACCGGCATCAAGGTCGACTACCGGGAGGACGTCGACGACAACAACTCGTACTACGCGAAGGTCAAGGACCAGCTCGCCCTCGGCAAGGACATCGGCTGCGACACCGTCTGCCTGACCGACTGGATGGTGAGCCGCTGGATCCGCTTCGGCTACACGCAGGAGCTCGACCACTCCCGCATCCCCAACGCCAAGAACCTCAGCCCATCGCTGCAGAACGTCGACTTCGACAAGGGGCGCAAGCAGTCCCTGCCGTGGCAGAGCGGTTTCGCGGGCATCTGCTGGAACAAGGAGCAGTTCCCCAACGGATTCACGAGCGTCGACGAGATCCTCAAGGAGCCCAAGCTCAAGGGCCGCGTCGGCGTCCTGAGCGAGATGCGCGACACCGTCGGACTGATCCTGCTGGAGCAGGGCGTCGACATCTCCAAGAACTTCAGCGACAGCGAGTTCGAGAAGGCGCTCGACGTGCTGAAGAAGAACATCTCCGACGGCGTCATCCGCAACGTCAAGGGCAACTCCTACCTCGACGACCTGACCAACGGCGACACCCTCGCGGCGATCTGCTGGTCGGGTGACATCACCCTTATCAACGGCGAGAACGGCGACAAGTGGGAGTTCGCGATCCCGGACGCCGGCGGCACGCTGTGGAGCGACAACTACCTGATCCCGATCGGTGCGCGGCACAAGGCCAACGCCGAGAAGCTCATGAACTGGTACTACGACCCGAAGATCGCCGCCGAGGTCGCCGCCTACGTGAACTACATCACGCCGGTGGTCGGAGCCAAGGAGGAGGCGGTCAAGATCGATCCGGACCTCGCGGACAACCAGCTGATCTTCCCCGACGACGCGACGCTCGCGAAGGCCCACGTGTTCCACACGCTGACGCCGGCCCAGGATCAGTCGTACAGCTCGGCCTTCCAGCAGGTCCTGCTGGGCGCCTGACGGGACATCGGGTGGCCAGCACGACGCGGGGCAGCATGGCGAAGGACTCGGGCGCCGACCTGGAGCTCGCGGGTGTCACCAAACGCTTCCCGGGCTTCACGGCGGTCGAGGCGCTCGATCTGACGATCCCCGCCGGGTCGTTCTTCGCGCTGCTCGGGCCCTCGGGGTGCGGCAAGACGACCACGCTGCGGATGGTCGCCGGGCTCGAGACACCCACCGAGGGCCGGATCCTGATCGGCGGAAACGACGTCACCGACCGTAAGCCCCACCAGCGCCCGGTGAACACCGTGTTCCAGTCCTACGCGCTGTTCCCGCACATGACGGTGCTGCGCAATGTCATGTTCGGGCCCGGCCGGCGCGGCGTATCGGACGCGCAGCGTCGCGCGCACGAGGCGCTGCAGCTGGTCGAGCTCGACCACCTCGCCGGCCGTCGGCCCAGTCAGCTCAGCGGTGGTCAGCAGCAGCGCGTCGCCCTCGCCCGCGCGATCGTCAACCGGCCGGCGGTGCTGCTGCTCGACGAGCCGCTCGGGGCGCTCGATCTCAAGCTGCGCCGGCAGATGCAGCTGGAGCTGAAGGGCATCCAGAACGAGGTCGGCCTCACGTTCGTGCACGTGACCCACGACCAGGAGGAGGCCATGACCATGGCCGACACGGTCGCGGTCATGAACGGCGGCCGCATCGAGCAGATGGGCGCGCCCGAGGATCTGTACGAGCTGCCGAGGACGGCCTTCGTCGCCAATTTTCTCGGACAGTCCAATCTGCTCGTCGGAACCGTCCTGAGCGGGGGAGACCGGCTCGTGGTCGAGGTCGCGGGTCACCGACTCGGCGTGGCCGCCGACCGCGCGCGCCGGCGCACCGGACGGGTGACGCTCGGCGTGCGGCCGGAGAAGCTGCACCTGCTGACCGCGCAGCCCGAGCCGGCCGACGGCGTCAACGTGCTCGGCCCGGGCCGGGTGACCGACGTCTCGTTCAGCGGCGTGAGCACCCAGTACCTGGTCGAGGTGCCGAGCATCGGCACCCTCACCGTGTTCGCGCAGAACATGGCATCCGGTCCGACCGTGAGCGTGGGCTCGGAGGTCTGGGTCAGCTGGCGCGTGGAGCACGGCTTCGGGCTCGACGACGACCCCGGTGACACCGGCGCGCCCGCCGATCCGGATGCCGCCGAGGTCGCCTGATGGCGTTCGGCGCGTTCGCGGGCGAGCAGGCGCCCGCCGTCGAGCAGGCGCCGCGCCGTCGCAGCCTGGTCGCGGTCTGGCTGCTGCTGCCGGGGGTGGTCTACCTCGCGGCGACCTACCTGGCGCCGCTGGTGTCGCTGGTGGTCACGAGCCTCAAGGCTCCCGACCTCGCGAACTTCGACATCGGCCGCTACGTGTACGCCTTCGACGTCGGCAATTACGCGCACGTCTTCACCGAGTATCTGCCGATCGTCGGCCGGTCGTTCGGCTACTCGGCGATCGCGACCGTGCTGGCCCTGCTCATCAGCTACCCGCTGGCGTACTTCGTGGGCGTCTCGTTGCGGCGCTTCCCGCTCTGGCAGGCGCTCGCCCTCATCCTGATCATCGCGCCGTTCTTCATGTCGTTCCTGCTGCGCACGCTCGCGTGGAAGGCGATCTTCGCCGACGAGGGCTGGATCGTGACCGGCCTGGAGCACATGGGCGTGCTCGGCGCGAACGCGCATCTGAACGGCACGCCGGGCATGGTGATCTTCGGCCTGACCTACAACTACATCCCGTTCATGGCGTTGCCGATCTTCACCTCGCTCGAGCGGCTCGACCTGCGCTTCGTGGAGGCAGGAGCCGATCTCTACGCCAACCCGGTCACGACCTTCCTGCGGGTGACCCTGCCGCTGTCGCTGCCGGGCGTGGTCTCCGGCACGCTGCTGACGTTCATCCCGGCGAGCGGCGACTACATCAACGCCAGTCCGCAGTTCCTGGGATCGACTCAGACGACGATGGTCGGCAACGTCATCTCCGACACCTACTTCAATCTGCAGGACTATCCGTCGAGCGCGGCGTTGTCGATCCTGCTCATGGTGCTCATCCTGATCCCCGTCGCGATCTACCTCGCGCTGACGAAGACGGACGACCTGCTGTGAGCGTGCAGGCGGCCGATGTGCTCGGCGAGGCGGTCGCGACGCCGCCCCGGATCCGCGGCGGCCGCGCTCGCCGCAACTGGGTGCTGGGCATCTACGCCGTGGTCGTGCTCGCGCTGCTGCTCGTACCGATCGCCTACACCATCGTGTTCTCGTTCAACCAGCCGGGGCGCACCAACGCCACCTGGCGCGGGTTCTCGTTCGACAACTGGACCGGCATCCTCGACGACGACCGCGTCGTCGCCGCCTTCGTGACGAGCATCGTGGTGGGCGTGGTCGCGACCCTCGTCGCCGCGGCGATCGGCACGGCGATCGCGATCGCCCTCGTGCGCTACCGGTTCCGGTTCCGCACCGGACTGACCCTCCTGCTGTTCCTGCCGATGGCGACACCGGAGGTCGTGCTCGGCTCGGGGCTCGGGTCTCAGCTGCTCAACCTCGGCATCGACAAGGGCGTCGGCACGATCATCGTCGCGCACATCATGTTCTGCATCAGCTTCGTGGTCATCACGGTGCGCGCGCGCGTCGCGAGCCTCGACCCGGCGATCGAGGAGGCTGGCCGCGACCTGTACGCGAGCCCCGCGCAGGTGTGGTGGCGGATCACGTTCCCGCTGCTGCTGCCGGGCATCGTCGCGGCATGCCTGCTGTCGTTCGCCCTGAGCTTCGACGACTTCATCATCACGGCGTTCGTCTCCGGCAATGCGGAGACCTTCCCGAAGTACATCTACACCGCGGCCGCGCGGGCGATCCCGGCGCAGGCCAATGTGTTCGCGTCGATCATCTTCCTGCTGGCGATCGTGCTCGTGCTCGGGCAGCAGCTGGCGGCGGGCGCGCGGCGCCGCAAGCTCGCCCGCGAGGGCTGAGCGTGTACGCGGACCGGGCGCGACTCGCGGCGCTCACCGACGACGAGGTGCGCCGCTTCCGAGCGGAACGCCCGGCGTCGCGGAAGGCATGGAAGCGGGCGCGGCAGCATCTGCCGGGCGGCGTGCCGATGCTCTGGATGCGCAAGTGGCCCGGCCCCTGGCCCGTCTTCGTCGACACGGCGGCGGGCGCGCATTTCACGGACCTCGACGGCATCGACCACGTCGACCTGTGCCTCGGCGACACGGGCGCGATGGTCGGTCACGCACCCGCCGCCGCCGTCGCGGCGATCACGGCTCAACTGCAGCGCGGCGCGACCTCGATGCTGCCCACGCTCGACGCCGCCGAGGCGGCGGCATGCTCGCCGATCGGTTCGGTCTCGACCAGTGGCAGTTCACGCTGTCGGCGACCGACGCGAACCGGCATGCGCTGCGCTACGCGCGCCAGGCGACCGGTCGCCGGAAGGTGCTGGTCATCGATCACTGCTATCACGGCACCGTCGACGAGGCGTACGCGACGCTCGACGACGAGGGCCGGGTCGTGGCGCGCCGGGGCAGCATCGGAGCCCCCGTGCCGCTGGACGAGACGACCGTCGTCGTGCCGTTCAACGACATCCCGGCCCTGGAAGCCGCGCTCGCCGGCGGCGAGGTCGCGGCCGTCCTCATCGAACCGGCGCTCACCAACGTCGGCATCGTGCTGCCCGACGACGGCTGGCACGTCGCCGTCCGGGAGGCCTGCGACGGCGCCGGGACGCTCCTCATCATCGACGAGACCCACACGCTGTGCGCCGGACCCGGCGGCATGACCCGCCGCGACGGGCTGCGACCCGACATGGTCGTGGTCGGCAAGACGATCGCAGGCGGCGTGCCGGCCGGGGCCTGGGGCATGACGCGGGACGTCGCCGATCTGGTCGCGACCTCGCTCGGCTGGGACGCCGAGGGGACGCCCGGGCTCGAGGACATCGACGTCGGCGGTATCGGCGGAACGCTCGCGGGCAACGCGGTCTCGCTCGCCGGCATCCGCGCGACCCTCGGCGAGGTGCTCACCGCCGACGTTTATCCCGGGATGATCGCGCGGGCCGGCGAGTGGACGGCCGGCGTGCAGGCCGCGATCGACGAGTTCGATGCGCCGTGGCAGGTGACGCAGCTCGGCGCGCGGTCCGAGTACTCGTTCCGGCCGACGCCGCCGCATGACGGCCGGGAGGCCGCGGAGGCCGACGACTTCGCGTTGCAGCAGTACCTGCACCTGCACGCGCTCAACCGCGGCATCCTGCTCACCCCGTTCCACAACATGGCGCTCATGTCGCCCGCGACCAGCTCCGACGACGTCGCGCGCCACACGGCCGCCTTCCGGGAGGCCGTGCAGAGCCTGTTCGCCTGAGCAGCGGAACGCACCGACCGGAACGTGATGGGATGGCGGCATGAGCACGGTCCTCGTCGCGACGTCCTACGGCCGCCCCCCGGTCTTCGAGCTGATCGAGCGCGCGGCGCCGGCCCCCGGCCCCGGGCAGGCCACCCTGCGCGTCGAGGCGGCATCGCTGAACCCGTACGACCTCACGATGGCCTCGGGCGTGCACGACCCGGAGGGCGCCAAGCTGCCGCTGGCCATGGCGACGGAGGGCGCCGGGGTGGTGACCGCGGTCGGCGAGGGCGCCGTCGACGCGCACGGGGACCCGGTCGCCGTCGGCGACGCCCTCTACGGGGCCCTGTCCGGTGCGGCCGCCCAGGAGGTCACCGAGAAGACGGCGGGCCTGTTCCGCCGGCCCCGGAACGTCGATCCCGCGGAGGCCGCCGGCCTCCTGCTCGTGGGCGCGACGGCCGCACACGCACTGCAGGCGATCGGCGTGCGCGCCGGCGACACGGTGCTCGTGCACGGCGCGTCCGGCAGTGTCGGCTCGATCGTGACGCAGCTCGCGATCGGCCGGGGTGCGCGCGTGATCGCGACGGCGTCCGTGGGGCACCACGAGCGGCTCCGCGGCTACGCGGCGACCCCGGTCGTGTACGGCGAGGGGCTCGCCGATCGCGTGCGGGCGCTCGCCCCCGACGGCGTCGACGCGGCGGTCGACACGGTCGGCACCGACGAGGCGACGACGGTGTCGCTCGAGCTGCTGCCCGACCCGGCGCGCTTCGTCTCGATCGCGAACTTCTCGGGCGCGGTGCAGGCGGCCGGCGGCAAACTCATCGGCGGGGGCGCCGGAGCGGACCCCGGCCGTGAGATCCGCGCGGCCGCGCGGCCCGAGCTCGCCGCGGCGCTGGCCGCCGGGTCGGTGCAGGTGCCCATCGCCCGGCGGTTCCCGCTCGCCGCGGGCGCCGACGCCTACGCGTTCCTGGCCGGCGGGCACGCCGGCGGCAAGGTGATCCTCGAGCCCTGAATCGTGGCGGCGCTACGGCAGCAGCGCGTCGATGACCGAGACGGCGTCGAGCAGCTGCTCGTCGGTGATCGCGAGGCTCGGCAGGAACCGGATGACGTTGCCATAGGTGCCCGCCGTCAGCAGCAGCACTCCCTGATTCGCGGCGCCGGCCGCGATCGCCGCGACGACGTCGGCGCGCGGCTCGCCGCTCAGCGGGTCGTTCAGCTCGATCGCGAGCATCGCCCCGATGCCGCGGACGTCCGCGATCACCGGATGCGTCGCGCGCATCCGCTCGAGCGCCGGCCGGAGGGTCGCCTCGATGCGCGCCCCCTCCGCGAGCAGCCCGCGCGACTCGATGGCCTCGAACACCGCGACCGATGCCGCGCAGGCGACGGGGTTGCCGCCGAAGGTGCCGCCGAGTCCGCCGGGGTGGGAGGCGTCCATGATCTCCGCGCGCCCGACCACCGCGGCCAGCGGCAGGCCGCCCGCGATGCCCTTGGCGCTCAACACGAGATCGGGGACCAGACCGAAGTGCTCCGAGGCGAACCAGCGGCCGGTGCGCGCCATCCCGGACTGGATCTCGTCCGCGATGAAGACGATCCCGTTGGCCGTGCACCACTCCTGGAGCGCGGGCAGGTAGCCGTCGGCGGGCACGACGAAGCCGCCCTCGCCCTGGATGGGCTCGACGACCAGGCACGCGAGGTTCGCGGCGCCCGCGCTCTTGTCCAGATACGCGATCGTGCGCGCGGCCGCCTCGGCTCCGGAGAGCCCGTCGTGCAGCGGGTACGAGTTCGGGGCGCGGTAGATCTCGCTCGCGAAGGGGCCGAAGCCGTCGCGGTACGGCATGTTCTTGAAGGTCATCGCCATGGTGAGGTTGGTGCGCCCGTGGTAGGCGTGGTCGATGACGGCGACGCCCTGGCGCCCGGTGTGCTTGCGGGCGATCTTGACGCCGTTCTCGACGGCCTCGGCGCCCGAGTTCACGAGCAGCGCCTTCTTCGCGAAGTCGCCCGGCGTGTGCGCCGCGAGCAGCTCGGCGACGCGCACGTACGGCTCGTACGGGGTGATGGTGAACATCCCGTGCACGAGGTCGGCCAGCTGCTCCTGCGCCGCCGCGACCACGTCGTCGTCGGTGTGACCGATCGTCGTCACGCCGATGCCGGACCCCAGGTCGATGTAGGCGTTGTCATCGACGTCGACCACGATCGCGCCGTGGCCGCGCGCGAGGTAGACGGGCACGGCCGACGACGCTCCGGCGCTGACGGCCGCGAGGCGGCGGGCGTGCAGCTCCACCGAGCGCGGACCGGGGATCTCGGTCACGATGCGCCGTTCGGTGGGCACCGCCGAAGCCGAGGATCTCGCTAGCGTGGAGGGGTGAACGTCGACCATGCCTACACGGTAGCCGTCGAGTGGCAGGGCAACCGGGGCACCGGCACGTCCGGCTACCGGGACTACGGCCGGCAGACGGTGCTGCGCACGAGCGGCAAGCCCGACATCCTCGCGTCGGCCGACCGCTCCTTCTTCGGCGATCCGGACCGCTGGAATCCCGAGGACCTGCTGCTCGCCTCGCTCAGCGAGTGCCACCTGCTGAGCTACCTGCACGCGGCGATGCGTGCGGGGGTCGTGGTGCAGGCGTACACGGACGAGGCATCCGGCACGATGCGCCAGGAGGGCGACGGCGGCCGGTTCACCGAGGTCGTGCTGCGCCCGCACGTGACCATCTCGGCCGGCGACCCGGAGCTCGCGCAGCGGCTGCACGAGGAGGCGCACGGCATGTGCTTCATCGCGGCGAGCGTCAACTTCCCGGTGCGGCACGAGCCCACGGTCGACGTGGTCGGCCCGTCCGCCTAGAGCGAATCCGGCGCGCGGCGGGTGCGTCGGCGGGCGCCACTGCCTAGTCTCGTCACATGCTGCTGAGGCACGCCGTCGGCGCCGCGTTGCGCCGGGTCCGGCTGGATCGCGGGCTCACCCTGCGCGAGGTCGCTGCGGCGGCGCGCGTGTCGATGCCCTATCTCTCCGAGATCGAACGGGGCCGCAAGGAGCCCTCGAGCGAGGTGCTCGCCGGGGTCTGCACCGCCCTCGGGCTGACGATCGTCGACCTGCTCGTCAGGAGCGCCGCGGAGATCCGGGCGGGCGAAGCTCTGGTGGTCGATCTCACGGCCCGGCGCGACGAGTTCGCGACGAGCGACGGCGGCGTGCAGCTGGCGGCATGAGCCTGCTCGGGCGCCTCCGCAGCACGACCGTCTCGAGCGGTCTGCTGAGCGCGGAGCCCTCGCGCGAGGGTGACCGGGCGACGACGCTCGAGCTGTTCTTCGACCTCGTCTACGCGTTCGCCTTCACGCAGGTCACGGCGCTCATGGCGCACGGCGGAAGCGGCCTGAGCGTGCTCGAGGGGCTCCTCATGCTCGGCCTGCTCTGGGGGCCGTGGAGCTCCTTCGCGTGGCTCGCCAACCAGACCCACGCCGATCGCGGAGTCGGCCGGCTCGGGATCATCGCGGCGACCGTGATCATGTTCGTCGCGGCCCTCGTCACCCCGCTCGTCTTCCGTCCCGCCGAGCACGGCGATGTCGCCCCCGCGATCGTGTTCGGCGTCGCGTTCCTGCTCGTGCAGGCCGTCCACATGACCCTGTACCTCATGGCGGCACGGGACGACACCGGGCTGCGGCGGCAGGTCATCGTCTCCATGCTGAGCGCGATCATCCCGGCGTCGGCGATGCTCATCGTCGGTGCGGTCGCGGGACCGCCGTTCCAGCTCTGGCTCTGGCTCGCGGCGTTCGTGTCGCTGTGGCTGATGATCTACCTGACGTCCAGCGGCGGCAACTGGCGCGTCAAGTCCACCGCGCACTTCGCGGAGCGGCACGCCCTCGTCGTGATCCTCGCGCTCGGCGAGTCGGTCGTCGCCATCGGCGTCGGGGCGGCCGACCTGCCGATCGACGCGACCGTGATCGTGGCGGCGGTGCTCGCGATCGGGATCGGCATCGGCCTGTGGTGGAACTACTTCCACCATCTCTCGACGAAGATCGAGCGGCTCGTGGGCCGCAAGGTCGGCGTCGACCGGGCACGGCTCGCCACCGATATCTACACCTACCTGCACCTCGCCGTGATCGCCGGCATCGTGATCGCGGCCCTCGGCATCGAGTCGACGATGCACGCAGCACCCGGATGGCACGCCATCGGCTGGTTCGCCGCGTGCGGTCTCGGCGGCGGTGTGGCGCTCTATCTCGCGAGCACGGCCTTCCTCTGGCGCCGCGCCTCGGGGGAGTGGGCGCTCATCCGGTTCGCCGGTGCCGCGCTCGCGCTCGTGCTGGTGCCCGCCCTGGCGTTCGTGCCGGCCGTGGTCGCGCTCGCTGTCGAGTTCGTCGCGATCGTCGTGGTGGCGGGTGTGGAGCAGGTGCTCGGGCAGCGGGGCAAGCTCGTGGCGCTGTCGTCGCGTGTGCGCTGAGGGCGCGCTGGTGCACCGAGCGGATCGTCCGGATGTCGGTGGCTGCTGCTGAACTGACGACATGGAAGAACTCCAGGTCATCGGCTCATTCGAGCCCGATGCCGAGGTGCGGGTCGCGTACGCGATCGCCCACGCGGAGTTCGGGCAGCGTGCAGCGGCCCATGCCGCGGCGGAGCTGCTGCTCGGCATCCACGGCACGCTGCAGGAGGCGCGGCGCGACCCGGCGCTGTTCGTCGGGGAGGCGTTCCGGGGCGACGACGCGGTCGCCTTCGCCGAGCGATCGGCGACCGCCGATCTCGCGATGCGACTGCGCATGTCGGAGTCGACGGTGCGGTTGCAGGCCGATCGCGCCCGGGTGCTGATCGGGTCGCTCCCGTCGATCTGGGCCGGCCTGTGCGAGGGCGAGGTGCCCGCGCGCAATGCGGAGACAGCAGCGGATCTCGCGATGACGCTTCCGGCGGGCGCCATCCGCACCGCGTTCGACGATGCGCTCGTCCGAGCCGCGCGCGAGTGCACGCCGGCGCGATTCCGCGACCGGGCGCGCCGCCTGCGCGAGGAGCTCGACCCGGCGCCGCTCACCGAGCGTCACGGCGCCGCGCGTGAGCTGCGGCGCGTCGAGGTCGAGAAGATGCCCGACGGCATGGTCTGGCTGTCGGCCTACCTCGATGCGGCGGACGGCATCCCGATCCGGCGCCGGCTGGATGCGACGGCGCACCGCCTGGCGGGCCGGCCGGATGAGATGCGCACCCTCGATCAGCTGCGCGCCGACGTCTTCGCCGACCTGCTGCTGCGCGGCGGGGCGAGCGGAGCGCCCGCCGTGACGCCGACGGTCGCCGTGACCGTGCCGGTGCTCTCGTTGCTCGGCGAGGCCGAGCTGCCCGGCACGCTCGAGGGCTACGGTCCGATCGACGCGGAGACGGCCCGGCGCCTCGCGGCCCGGGCGCCGTCGTTCCAGCGGATCCTCACGCATCCGGTGACCGGCACCGTGCTCGACGTCGATCGCACCAGCTATCGCCCGCCGGCCGACCTCCTGCGCTGGCTCCGGATGCGCGATGAGCACTGCACCGCGCCCGGATGCGGTCGCCCGGCGGCGGAGTGCGATCTCGACCACCGGGAGGCGTGGGCCGACGGGGGCGGCACGTCGGTCGACAATCTCGCACACCTGTGCCGCCACCACCACCGCCTCAAGCACGAGGGCGGCTGGACGGTGCGCGCCGGTCCCGGCGGCACGACGACCTGGATCTCGCCGACCGGGCACCGCACGACCGTCGATCCGCCGCCGTTCTAGCGACCCGACCCGCCCGCTTCATCGCGACTGCGGGGCGCCGGTTTGTCGAGGTGCCGCCTCGGTCGAGATCACCAGCCGACGAGGTGATCGTCGCCGTCGCGCAATGTCAGATGGGCGAGCTCGCGCCGAGTCAGTTCTGCGACCACGAGCTCTGCTGCCGGCGCCTCGGGGTGCTCGGAACGCCAGTGCGGCACGATCCGCTCCGTGATGAACTCGAGTGTCTCGACGCTGGAGGACGGGCCGGGGTCGTCGATGAGGTCGATCCCCGCGAGGTCCGGGCCGGCGACGCACGCGCCCGCCGAATACCCCGCGTAGGTCGGACGCTCGTCATCGGGAATACTCGTGAACGCACGACGGAACTCCGCTGTCGCCATCGCGCGGGCGAGCACGAACGCGTTGCCGCCGACGACCCACAAGAGGTCGGCGCTCGCGAGCCGGTCGATGAGATTCCCGGGGTCGCGGAGGTCGAGCTCTGCCGCGCCATAGCCGAGCGAAGCCAGGTCGTCAGCTTCTCGATCCCACGAGAGCAGGCGATCGGAGTGGTACACGTCGAGGGCGTTCATGACGACGAGGGCCCTGCCCGCGCCCGGACCGGTCCATCGAAGTCGATCGGCCCGGTGTCCGAGTCGGTACGAGCTGAGATAGAGCCGCGTCACAGCGTCGCGAGCGTCTCCTCGATGACGCCCATCGCGTCGTCGATCAGCGCTTCCGAGATGACGACGCTCGGCAGGAACCGCAGCACGGAGTCCCAGCTGCCGGCGTCGAGCGGGATCACCCCGTTCGCCGTGGCGTGCCGGATGATCGCCGTCAGCGCCGCCGGGTCCGGCTGCGTCGTGCCCGGCTTCACGAGCTCGACGCCGAACATCGCGCCCTTGCCGCGCACCTCGCCGACCACGCCGAAGCGCGAGGGCCAGTCGCCGATCCGGGCGACGAGCGCCCGCTCCACGCGCTGCGCCTCGGCGAGCAGGCCGTCGCGCTCGATGACCTCGAAGACGGCCAGTGCCGCGGCGGTCGACACGGGATTGCCACCGAAGGTGCCGCCGATGCCGCCGGGCTGCACGGCATCCATGATGTCGGCGCGCCCGGTCACGGCCGCGAGGGGGAAGCCGCCCGCGATGCCCTTGGCGGTCGTCACGAGGTCCGGCACGACGCCGTGGTGCTCGATCGAGTACCACGTGCCGGTGCGGCCCATGCCGGCCTGGATCTCGTCGGCGACGAACACGATGCCGTTGTCGTCGCAGTACTTCCGGATCGCGGCGAAGTAGCCGGGCGCCGGGATGACGATGCCTCCGTCGCCCTGGATCGGCTCCGCGAAGAAGGCCGCGACCTCCGACCCGCCGATGTGGGTCTCGATGTAGTCGATCGTGCGGGCGGCCGCCTCCTCGCCGGAGAGCCCGTCCCGGTACGGGTAGCTGGTCGGCACCGAGAACACGTCGCCCGGGAAGGGCCCCATGCCGGCACGCTCCGGCCACGGCCGGTAGGTCATCGCCATCGTGAGGTTGGTGCGCCCGTGGAAGGCGTGGTCGAGGCTCAGGATGACGCGGCGGCCCGTGAACCTGCGCGCGATCTTCACCGCGTTCTCGACCGCCTCGGCGCCCGAGTTGACGAGGATCGAGTGCTTCTCGAAGTCGCCCGGGGTGACCTCGGCGAGCTTCTCCGCGACCCGGACGTAGTTCTCGTACGGGGTGACGGTGAACAGGGTGTGCGTGAGCTTGGCGGCCTGGGCCGCGGCGGCCGCCGCGACATCCGGATGCGCGTGGCCGATCGTCGTCACGCCGATGCCGCAGCCGAGGTCGATCAGCCGGTTGCCGTCGACGTCGACCAGGATCGCGCCGGCGCCATGGTCCATGTAGATGTTCGCCAGGGTCCCTGCGCCCCGCGACACGCTCGCCAGACGGCGCTCCTGCAGCGCGAGCGACTTCGGTCCCGGGATTGCGGTGACGAGCTTGCGCTCCTGCGGCACGCTGAAGTCCATGCACTCAGCCTAGGGTTCCTCGCAGGCGGCATCCGCGAGGATGGACCCATGCCCACCCGCCTCCTGGCCCCCGTCGCCGTGTTCGCCCTGGCCGCTCTCGCCCTGGCGGGCTGCAGCGGCAGCGGCGATCCCCGGAGCACCGCCTCCGACGCGCCGAAGGCGAAGGCCTGCGCCGCGGCGTCCGACGGACCGGTCGCCGACTCGATCAAGATCGGCGGCGGCACGAAGGGTGAGCCGACGGTCACGTTCGACTCGCCGCTGAAGGTCGACGCCACGCAGCGCCACGTGGTCGCCCAGGGCTCCGGCCGGGCGACCAAGCCCGGCGATGTGATGGACCTGGAGTTCGCGGTCTACAACGGCAGGACGGGCAAGTCCGCCACGACGACGGGCTTCACGGGCCACGCGCTGCCGGTGTCGTCCGACGCGAACAAGACGCTGCCGGGTCTTGCGAAGACCATCGCGTGCGCCAAGGTCGGTTCCCGCATCGTCGGGGTGCTGCCCCCGAAGGACGCGTTCGGCACCAACGGCAACTCGCAGTTCGGCATCGGCGCCAAGGACACGGTGGTGTTCGTCGTGGATGTCGTGGACGCCCTGCCCGACAAGGCGACCGGCGCCAAGCAGCCCGCCCCCGCCGGCTTCCCCACGGTCACCGACGCCGCGAACGGCCGGCCGAAGGTCGCGTTCGCCGACGACGCCGCGGCGCCCGCGCAGACGATGATCGGCCTGCTGAAGCAGGGCACGGGGGCGACGGTGGCATCCGGCGACGCGCTCTACGTTCAGTACCAGGGCATCAACTTCCGCACCAAGAAGATCTTCCAGCAGAGCTGGGGGTCCGGGCCGGTCGAGCTGTCGACGACGGGCGTCATCCCCGGCTTCGCGAAGGCCCTGGTCGGGCAGAAGGTCGGGTCGCAGGTGATCGTCATGATCCCGCCGGCCGACGGCTACGGCTCCGGAGGCAGCCCCGAGGTCGGCATCAAGGGTACGGACACCCTCGTGTTCGTGATCGACATCCTCGCCGTCGCGGCGGGCGCGCAGTAGCGTCGCCCCGTGCGCCGCGTCATCGTCCTCGGATCCACGGGATCCATCGGCACCCAGGCGCTCGAGGTCATCGCCGCCAACCCGGACCGCTTCGAGCTCGTCGGTCTCGCGGCGGGCCGCGACCGCGAGGGACTGCAGCGTCAGGGTGCGGCGACCGGCGTGACCGACCTCGCGCTCGGCGTCGACGAGGCCGTGCAACTCGTGCGCAGCGTTCGCGCCGACGTCGTCCTGAACGGCATCACGGGCTCGGTCGGCCTGGCTCCGACGCTCGCCGTGCTCGAGACCGACGCGGTGCTCGCGCTCGCCAACAAGGAGAGCCTCATCGTCGGTGGGCGGCTGGTGACGGATGCCGCCGGGCCGGGCCGGATCGTCCCGGTCGACTCCGAGCACTCCGCGATCGCCCAGGCCCTGCGGGCCGGCGTCCACGCCGAGGTCCGCCGGCTCGTGCTCACCGCATCCGGCGGGCCGTTCCGCGGGCGCACCCGGGACCAGCTGGGCGACGTGACGCCGCGCGAGGCGCTCGCGCATCCCACCTGGGACATGGGCCCCATGGTCACGACCAACTCGGCGACCCTCGTCAACAAGGGGCTCGAGGTGATCGAGGCCCACCACCTCTTCGACGTGCCGTACGAGCGGATCGACGTCGCCGTGCATCCGCAGTCGATCGTGCACTCGATGGTGGAGTTCGTCGACGGATCGACGATCGCGCAGGCGTCGCCGCCCGACATGCGCCTGCCGATCTCGATGAGCCTCGACTGGCCGCATCGCGTTCCCGGCGTCGGGGTGCCGCTGGACTGGACCCGAGCGCAGCAGTGGACCTTCGAGCCGCTGGATGACGATGCCTTCCCCTCGGTGCGGCTCGCCAAGCGCGTCGGCGTGGCCGGGGGCACCTACCCGGCCGTCTTCAACGCCGCCAACGAGCAAGCGGTCACGGCCTTCCACGCGGGACGCATCCCGTTCCTCGCGATCCTCGCGACCGTCGAGCGGGTCGTCGACGCGCACCGGCCGAGCGGGGAGCTCTCGCTCGAATCGGTGCTGGATGCCGAGCGGTGGGCCCGCGACGAGGCGGATCGGCAGCTCGCGGGCGCCCTCAACGAGTGACCCGGGCGCGGCGCCGATTCAGGGCGTCGTGCCGCCGGTCCCGGGGTCCGCGGCCGCCGTGGACGTGCCCGACGGCGCGGGTGTCGGCGTGCCGCCTCCCGGACCGGGCGTGCCGGTCGGCGCGACGCTCGGCGCGATCGGCGCGGCCGTCGGGCCGGCCGGCGGTGCGCTGCCGATGCGGCCCGGAGCGTTCGTGCGCCCCGTCGCCTCCCCATCCGTGATCGACGGCGAGGCGGACGACGAGCCGGTGAGGGCCGGGGGAGCGGGGGTCCGGTGGGGCTGCGGCAGGCTGAGGGCGATCGCGATCGCGGCGACGATCACGGCCGCGACCACGGCCACCGCGGTGATCAGGATGCCGCGGCGGGTGCGGCGTGCGGGGGGCGCGTCCGCGACGCCGGCATCCACCGGTGCGGTCGGCTCGGCCGCTGCAGCCCCGGCCGCCATCCCCGCGCCCGCCACGACCGGCAGCCGCGCTGTCGGTCCGGTGGCGTCGGAAGCCGAGGCGACCGGGACCGTCGCCGGGGTCGTCGCGGGCGCCGGGGCCGCGCTCGCGGCGCGCATCCGGCCGAGCCGCGCGAGAGCCTCGCGGGCGTCGATCCGCTCGTCGGGATCCATCCGGCACATCGCCGTCAGCAGCCCCTGCCAGTCCGCGCCGAGTTCCGGGGGGACGGTCGGCTCGCGCACCAATCGGGCGGCGGCGGTCTCGGACACGGTCCCGGGGAATGCGCGCTCGCCGGTCAGGCACTCGAGCAGCACGAGCCCGAGGGAATAGACGTCGGCTTTCGGGGTCGGCTCGCGCCCCGCCACCTGCTCCGGGCTGAGGTAGGCCGCGGTGCCGATCGTCGTGCCCGCGGTCGTGAGTCCCGCGTCGTCGGCCAGACGCGCGATCCCGAAGTCGGCGAGCTTCGCCGGGAGCGCGGAGCCCTCACCCGGCAACAGGATGTTGGACGGCTTGACGTCGCGGTGCACCGCTCCGCGGCGCGCGAGCGACTCGAGCGCCGCAGCCATCGCGAGCCCGATCCCGCGGGTCTGGGCCGGAGGAACCGGCCCGCGCGTCAGCCGGGTCGCCAGGTCCTCCCCGTCGACCAGCTCCATCACGAGGTAGGCCGGATCGCCCTCCAGCTGCGCGTCGAACAGGGCGACGACGGCGGGGTGCGCCGTTCCCGCGAGCAGGTGCATCTCGGTGCGCCGACGCGCCTCGTCGCCGGAGTGGCCGCTGGCCGGGGCGAACAGCTTGACGGCGACCTCGCGATCGAGCAGCTCGTCGCTCGCGCGCCAGACCGTGCCCATCCCGCCCGCGCCCAGCGTCGCGAGCAGGCGGTATCGGCCCGCCAGGACCGTGTCGGGGTGCGCGTCCATGTCGGCTTCGTCCATGTCGGCTTCATGGTCCGCGCGCCGAGCCGTCGGATCGGCGCGCCCTCAGGCGTCTCCCAGTCGGCCCGAGCCACCGAGGCGGCTGCGCCGTGCCGTCGATGACAGAACTCTCACGCGCGCCGCGCGCCGGGGCGCGGCCGCTCAGGTGCCCCCAGGCCTGGGGTCCGGATTTCTCAGGCGGCGGCACGTACTCTCGTCGTCGTGGAGACCGTGCTGCTCTTCGTCCTCGGCGTGCTGATCATCGTCGTGGGCCTCGTCGTGTCGATCGGCCTCCACGAGCTCGGGCACTTCACGTTCGCGAAGCTCTTCAAGGTGCGGGTCGGGCAGTTCATGATCGGCTTCGGGCCGACGCTCTGGTCGCGCCGCCGGGGCGAGACCGAGTACGGCGTCAAGGCCATCCCGCTCGGCGGCTACATCTCGATGGCGGGCATGTTCCCACCGGCCAAGCGCGGCGACGAGCCGCGCGACGGGCGACCCGGCGCCACCTTCGCGCAGCCCGAGCACGCGCGGCCCTCGACGACCGGCCTGTTCAACGTGCTCGTGCAGGACGCCCGGGATGCCTCCGCCGACACGATCCTCGTCGGCGAGGAGGAGCGCGTCTTCTACCGGCTCGTGTGGTGGAAGCGCGTCATCATCATGCTCGCCGGGCCCGCGATGAACCTCGTGCTGGCGATCGTGTTCGCGGCGATCCTCGTCTGCGGCCTCGGCCTCCCGGTGCCCTCGACGACGATCGCGGACGTCGGCAGCGGGACCCCCGCCGCCGCGGGCGGCCTGCGGGCCGACGACCGGGTGGTCGAGATCGACGGCACCGACGTGACGAGCTACACGCAGATGACCGCCCTCATCCGGGCCCACGCCGGCCGGCAGATGAGCGTCGTCGTCGATCGCGACGGGTCCCGGGAGACGCTGCAGGTCACCCCCGAGGCACGGCGGGTGCAGGTGTCCGACCGGTGGGGCACCCCGAGCACCGACTGGCTCGGCCAGCCCGTGCTGACCCGGGCCGGATTCCTCGGCATCGGCAACTACACCACGATCCAGCGCCAGGACCTCGGCAGCGCCTTCGCGTACCTCGGCTCGGACATCCAGGGCATCGTGAAGATCGTCGTCACGCTGCCGGCCCGCGTCACGCAGACCGTGCAGTCCACGATCGAGGGCAAGAAGCGCGACAGCAGCGGCCCGATCAGTCTCGTCGGCATCGGCGAGATCGCCGGGCAGGTGGCGGCCTCCGACTCGCCGATCCTGAACCGCACCGTCGCCATGGTGAGCGTGCTCGCCCAGCTCAACGTCGCGCTCTTCGTCTTCAACATGGTGCCGCTGCTGCCGCTGGACGGCGGCCACGTGGTCGGCGCGGTCTGGGAGGCCGTGCGCCGCCGGTTCGCGGCGTGGTTCAAGCGCCCGGACCCCGGTCCCGTCGACATGGCCAAGCTCGTGCCGCTCACGCTGCTCGTGACGGGCGTGCTCGCCCTCATGAGTCTCGCGCTCATCGTCGTCGACATCGTCAACCCGATCATCATCTCCTAGCGACCTGACGGACCCCTCCCACCCGGCGGCGCCCAGGTCGCGGACCTAGGCTGGAGACATGCCTGCGGTCAACATCGGGATGCCGAAGCCTCCGCCCGAGACCCTCGCTCCGCGCCGGACGAGCCGCCAGATCCGGGTCGGCAAGGTGCTCGTGGGCGGCGACGCGCCGGTGAGCGTGCAGTCGATGACCACGACGCCCACCACGAACATCAACGCGACCCTGCAGCAGATCGCCGAGCTCACGGCGTCCGGCTGCGACATCGTGCGCGTCGCGGTGCCGAGCCAGGACGACGCCGACGTGCTGCCGATCATCGCCAAGAAGAGCCAGATCCCGGTCATCGCCGACATCCACTTCCAGCCGAAGTACGTGTTCCAGGCGATCGACGCCGGCTGCGGGGCGGTCCGGGTCAACCCCGGCAACATCCGCAAGTTCGACGACCAGGTCGGCGCGATCGCGAAGGCGGCCAAGGACGCGGGCGTCTCGCTGCGCATCGGCGTCAACGCCGGGTCGCTCGACAAGCGCCTGCTCGAGAAGTACGGCAAGGCGACGCCCGAGGCGCTCGTCGAGAGCGCGGTGTGGGAGGCGAGCCTGTTCGAGGAGCACGACTTCCACGACTTCAAGATCTCGGTCAAGCACAACGACCCGGTCGTGATGGTCAAGGCGTACCGGATGCTGGCCGAGCGCGGCGACTGGCCGCTGCACCTCGGCGTCACGGAGGCCGGCCCCGCCTTCCAGGGCACGATCAAGTCGGCGACGGCGTTCGGCATCCTGCTCTCCGAGGGGATCGGCGACACCATCCGCGTCTCGCTCTCGGCGCCTCCCGCCGAGGAGGTCAAGGTCGGGCTGCAGATCCTGCAGTCGCTGAACCTCCGCGAGCGCAAGCTCGAGATCGTGTCGTGCCCCTCGTGCGGCCGCGCCCAGGTCGACGTCTACACGCTCGCCGACAGCGTGACGGAGGGACTGCAGGGCATGACCGTGCCGCTGCGGGTCGCGGTCATGGGCTGCGTCGTCAACGGCCCCGGTGAGGCGCGCGAGGCGGACCTCGGCGTCGCCTCCGGCAACGGCAAGGGCCAGATCTTCGTCAAGGGCCAGGTCATCAAGACCGTGCCCGAGTCGGAGATCGTCGCGACCCTCATCGCGGAGGCCAACCGCCTCGCCGACGAACTCGGGCCCGACGCCGCCCTCGGCACCCCGGAGGTCGTCGCCTCCGGGCACTGAGCTGCGCTCGGCGCGCACGCCATCAGGTGCGGCGCCGGCCGTGGCCCCCGTCCGGGTCCGACTGGGGTTGGGGATATCCGCGCCCCGAGAACGCGACATACGCTCGCGATGTCGACGTCGTCGTCGGCTCGCGACCGCACCTGTCGCGATTTCCGGAAGCCCGCACCCGAAGCGGGCGAAGGGGGATCAGGAAATGGGCAAGCGCATCGGTGTGGGCCGCGTCACGCGGCGCACCAAGTTCATGGCCGTGGGAGCGGCGGGAGCCGTTCTCCTCGGCGGAATCGGCGTCACCTCGCTGGCGGCCTGGACGGACCAGGAGTTCGTGCAGGGAGGGTTCAACGGCAGCGCCGGCGTCGGCACCTCGACGTTCAACGTGCTGCAGAGCGTGGCCGGGGACTCCAGTTCGTTCACCGACCGGGAGACCTCTCCGGGCGGTGTCATCGACTTCTCATCGGTGGCCGCCGCCCTCTCGCCGGGCGCCACCGTGTACGGCTGGGTGCAGCTGAAGACCGACGACCCGTCGATCGACGGCACCCTCGCGCTCAAATCGAGCACCGCGACGGCGACCGGGCTGGCGCAGTACCTCAGCTACGGCGCGACGATCGTGCCGGACACCGGCACCTGCACGGCGAACGGCTTCGCGACGGCGGCCGGTACGGCGAGCAACGTCCTCACCGCCGCCGGACAGCCGGTGACGGCGGACAGCACGCAGACGTTCACCCTCGCGGCCAACGGCGCCGAGACCAGGACGGTGTGCTTCCAGATCCACATGCAGGATGCCGACGTGCCCGACACGGCGATGGGTCTCAGCTTCACGCCGATCTGGTACTTCGACGCGATCTCCTCGTAGCCGGATGCTCACGGGATCGGCGCTCGCCGACCCGGTCGCCGCCCCGGCCACAGGGCTGCGACCGCGCCGTCGCCGACGTCGCGCATCTTGGCTGAAACCGGCCGTCGTCACCGTGGTGGGCGTTTTCGGCCTGCTCGTCGTCGGCGTCGCCGTGCTGCCGCTCACCGGCTGGCAGGTCGTGCGGCTCGCGACGGGCTCGATGTCGCCCGGGTTCCCGCCCGACTCGCTGCTGCTGGCCGAGCAGATCCCGGCCGCGCAGGCGCGCGTCGGCGACATCGTGATGGTGCAGCGACCCGGCTCCCTGCCCGTGACCCACCGCGTCGTCTCGACCGCGGCGCGCGGCACGGCGACCGAGCTGGTGCTGAAGGGCGACGCGAACCCGGCGCCCGATCCGGCACCGTACGACGTCGCGAGGGTGACTCGCGTCGTGGGAGGCGTCCCGTGGGGAGGTCAGGTCGTCACCGCCGCCCGCTCGCCCTGGGCGCTCGGCGGGCTGACCGTCACGGCGAGCCTGCTCGTGCTCTGGGCCTGGTGGCCGCGCGGCGGCGAGCCCGAGATGAATCCGCGGTCCGCGTCGCCCGGGGGCTGAGATGCGCGCGCTCGAGATCCTCGGGGTTGTGCTCGCGGCGGCGCTCGCCGTTGCGGGCGGGACCTGTGTCGCGGCGAGCGCGCAGGCGGCGCCGCAGGTCGGGGCGGCCGGGCGGCTGCAGCTCAGCACGGCGCCCGACCCGCTCGGCGTGCAGGATCTGGCACCCGGCGAGACCGCGTACTGGCGGGTGGATGCGGCGTTGCTCGTCGAGGAGCGAGCGCGGCTCTGGCTCGCCGTCGACGGCGCCGGCGGCATGTCGACCGATCCTGCCGGCCTGCGGGTCGAGGTGCTCCGATGCCCTGTCGCGTGGACGTCGTCGCTGTGCCCGAGCGGGGATGAGAGCGTCGTGCTGCCGGACGCGCCCGTCGCCCGGCTGCTCGGTGCCGACGCGGTGCCGGTCACGACCATCTCACCGGCCGCGCCGGCGCACCTGCTCGCGGTCGTGCGACTGCCGACGTCGGCCTTCGTGGGCCGCAACGGCACCGTGCGGCTCACGCTCACGGCCGACGGCGACACCGAGACGGTGTCGACGGGCTCGCGCGGCCGGCTGCCGAGCACCGGGGCGGTCCTCGCCGGCCCGCTGCTGCTCGGCGCCGGCATGCTGCTCGGCGGCGTCGTGCTCGCCTCAGCGCGCGGTCGCCGACGTGCGGCGAAGGCGGTGCCGTGAGCGCGCGGAGCGGGGGCGCACGGCACGCCGGGCCGGCGCGACGGCCCCCGGCGGGCCGCGTCACGGCGGGGGCCGTCGTGGCCGCGGCGCTCGTGCTGGGCGCGATCGGCGTCGTGCCGAGCGAGGCGAGCTGGGCCGATCGGCAGTACGACGCGGCCACGGTGCAGTCGGTGCTGTGCACGGACCCCGGCAGCGGAACGAGCACCGGCTCCGGCACGCTGCTCGGCGGCACCCTCGGCAGCACGGATCTGAGCACGATCGCGTCGGTGCGCGGCGTGAGCGCGACGAACGACGGCACGACGACGACGCCGACGCCCTCGACGGCGACCTCGCTCGGTTCGGGTGCCTACTCCAACCCGCTGTCCGTGTCGGCCCTCTCGGGGATCGACGCCGACATCGGGCCGGCGCTGCAGCTGCCGCTCACCGCCGATGCGGGCGGGCTCAACCAATACGCCCGGGCGGCGTCGGACACGACATCCGCCGGAGCCGCGGGCGCGGTCTCGAACAGCGGCGGCATCGCCGTCACCCAGCGGGCACCGGGCGCGGCGATGCCGCGCTTCGCGACCGTGGGCCTCGGCCAGGTCGTGCAGAGCGCTCTCGGCCAGAACCTGTCGTCGCTCGTCACGGGTATCACCGACGCGCAGCTCGGCCTGGGCGCTGTCGCGAGCTCCGCGCAGCTGTCGGGATGCACGGCCGAGTGGCGAGGTATCTACACCGGCCTCGTGCGCCAGTACGCGCTCGCGGGCATGGACGCCACTCTCACGAGCCCGGCGGTCTCCTCGCTCGTGACCACGACCGACGCCGGGCTCTCGGCACTCAGTGCGCAGCTGAATGCGATCGCCGGGAACAGCGCCCTGCTGAACAGTCTCGGGTCGAGCATCCTGCTGGCCCTGAAGCCGGCACTCAGCACCCTGGGGGCCGGCACGCCGACCGTCACCCTGTCGCTCACGCCGGACTTCTCGGCGGTCACGGCCCTGCTCTCGACGCCGATCACCGACTCGTCCGGCCTGTTCTCGATCTCCCCGTCGGCGGGCACGATCACGCTCGACCTCGACGCGCTCATGGGCCCCGCCTACCTCACGTCGCCGAAGATCAACGGCCTCGCCCCCAACAGCCGGCTGCTGATCAACGGCACCGCGCTCACCGCGCTCGAGGCCGCGATGACGTCGGCGCTCACCGCGTGGGTGTCGTCGGTGATCGCCGCCGTCAACGCCGCGCTCGCGGCGGTCGCCGTGAACCTCGATCTGACAGCGCCGGTGAGCGCCCTGTCGGTCAATGTGGGGACCCTCTTCGTGCACACCAACGACCTCACGCTCGCTCAGCTGCTCGCCGGATCGCCGGGTGTCACCGCCGGCATCGACAAGTCGTCGGGGCTGTGCAGCGTCGTGATCGTCGGCGCCACGCTGTGCGCTCTCGTCACCACCGTGCTCGGCAATCTGACCCCCGCGCTGCTCGCGTCGGTCGGCCAGACGATCGGCGGCACCCTGCAGACGGCGCTGGCGCCGACGGCGGCGACCGTCTCGACGCTGGGCGCCAACCTCGGCACGGCGACGGGCACGCTCGTCTCGACGGTCGGCGGTGGCCTCACGGGCCTCTTCGGCGCCACCGGGGCGATCCAGCTGTGGGCCAACGCGCAGAACCGTCCCGACCCGGCGGAGCTCAACGCCGGGCCGGAGCCGGGCTGGGCGGCCGGACTGCCGGCGCCGACCGCGAACCCGTTCGGCACCGGGCGCTACGACGTCGCGGCGCTGCGGATGACCATCCGGGGTTCCGCCACGACCGGTCTCGACCTCGCGCGGTCCTCGGCCGGCAGCAACACCGTCACGGGGTGACCCCGGCTCGCGAATAGGGTTGACGGGTGCCCACCCGGATGACCCAGCTGTTCGTCCGCACCCTGCGCGAGGATCCCTCCGACGCCGAGGTGCAGAGCCACCGCCTGCTCGTGCGGGCCGGATACATCCGCCGCCAGGCCCCGGGGATCTTCGCCTGGCTGCCGCTGGGACTGCGCGTGCGCGCGAAGATCGAGCGCGTCATCCGGGAGGAGATGGAGCGCGCGGGCGCCCAGGAGGTGCTCTTCCCCGCGCTGCTGCCGCGCGAGCCCTATGAGGCGAGCGGTCGCTGGGAAGAGTACGGCGACAGCATCTTCCGCCTCCAGGACCGCAAGGGCGCCGACTACCTGCTCGCCCCGACCCACGAGGAGATGTTCACGCTCCTCGTGAAGGACCTGTACTCCTCGTACAAGGACCTGCCGCTGACGATCTTCCAGATCCAGGACAAGTACCGCGACGAGGCCCGCCCCCGGGCCGGCCTGCTCCGAGGTCGCGAGTTCTCGATGAAGGACGCGTACTCCTTCGACGCGACCGACGCGGGACTGGATGCGAGCTACCAGGCCCAGCGCGACGCCTACGAGCGCATCTTCCAGCGCCTCGGACTCGACTACGTCATCGTGCAGGCCGACGCGGGCGCCATGGGCGGATCGCGTTCCGAGGAGTTCCTGCACCCGACGCCGATCGGCGAGGACACCTTCGTGCACTCCGACGGGGGCTATGCCGCGAACGTCGAGGCGTACACGACGACCGCGCCTCCCGCGCGGTCCTACGAGAAGCTCACCCCCGCCGAGGTGCTGCCGACCCCCGGGTCCCCGACGATCGCGACGCTCGTCGCCGAGGCGAACGAGAAGCATCCCCGGCCCGACGGCCGGGCGTGGACCGCGGCCGACACGCTCAAGAACGTGGTGCTCGGGCTCACCCACCTCGACGGGCGGCGCGAGGTCGTCGTCGTCGGCATCCCCGGTGACCGCGACGTCGACATGAAACGCGCGGAGGTGGTGTTCCAGCCGGCCGAGGTGGAGCCCGCGACCGACGCGGACTTCGAGGCCAACCCCCTGCTGGTCAAGGGCTACATCGGCCCCTGGTCGCGCGAGGGCGCCGTGCTCGGCACGGAATCGGCCACCGGCATCCGGTATCTGCTCGATCCGCGCGTCTCCGACGGCTCCGGCTGGATCACCGGCGCGAACTCCGAGGGGGAGCACGTCTTCGGCCTGGTCGCCGGCCGCGACTTCGAGGCCGACGGGCTCGCCGAGGTCGCGGAGGTCAAGGAGGGCGACCCCGCCCCCGACGGCTCCGGCCCCGTGCATCTCGCGCGCGG
The DNA here is from genome assembly GCF_039531715.1 of Pseudolysinimonas kribbensis. Lineage (NCBI taxonomy): Bacteria > Bacillati > Actinomycetota > Actinomycetes > Micrococcales > Microbacteriaceae > Pseudolysinimonas > Pseudolysinimonas kribbensis. Next base: position 688,425 of record NZ_BAAAQO010000003.1, read on the forward strand.
CATGGAGATCGGCCACGTGTTCCAGCTCGGCCGCAAGTACGCCGACGTGCTCGGGCTGCAGGTGCTCGACGAGAACGGCAAGCTCGTCACGGTCACGATGGGCTCGTACGGGATCGGGGTCACCCGCATCCTCGCCGCCATCGCGGAGGAGACCAGCGACGACAAGGGACTGGTCTGGCCCCGCGAGATCGCGCCGTTCGACGTGCACGTCGTCGCCACCGGACGCGACGACGTCGCCTACGACCTGGCGGCGGGACTCGTCGGGCAGCTCGAGGCCGCCGGCAGCGAGGTGCTCTACGACGACCGGCCGAAGGTGTCACCCGGCGTGAAGTTCGGCGACGCCGAGCTGCTGGGCGTGCCGACGATCGTCATCGTCGGCCGCGGGGCGGCGGACGGCGTGGTCGAGCTCTGGGATCGGCGGTCGGGTGAGCGCACCGAGCTGCCCGCGACCGAGCTCGTCGAGCGGCTGGCGGACTGAGCACCGGCGCGTCGTGCTGGTCGCCGCGTCCGTCTGCCGGATGACGCGGCCGCGCCGCTCACGCCCGTAGCGTGGAGCGCATGTTCCGTCGCCTGACCCGGACCCAGGTCGTCGTCGACGCTCTCGTCGGCGCGGGGTGGGCCCTCGTCAACGCCCTCCCGACCGTCGTGGTCCCGGGCGGCCTGGGCGCCGCGCTCGTGGCGCTCGGGATGGGCGCGGTGATCGCCGTGCGCCGATTGAGTCCGCCTCTCGTCCTGGCGCTCGCCTGGGCCGTGGCGATCCTGCAGGTGCTGACCGGCGTCGTGCCGGTCCCGGCCGATCTCGCGATCCTGCCGATGCTGTTCGCGTGCGCCGCCTACGGCTCCCGGCGCATCCGGTGGACGGCGTTCGCCTCGACCTTCGTCGGCGCCGCGCTCGTGACCGCGGCCGTCGGATTCCCGGGGGAGCTCGCACTGCTCTCGCCGAGCCCGGTCACCGGGTGGGGATTCCACTTCCCCGAGGCGGTCTTCCAGATCGTGCCCGTCGTGGGAGTCCTGTACGGGTTCACGGCGACCATGTTCCTGCTGTCCTGGACGGCCGGCATCCTGTTCCGCACCTGGCGCCAGTCGCGCGCGAACCGCTCCCTCGCGGTCGTCGCCGAGCGCGAGGTCGTGACGGAGCAGGAGCGCACCCGCATCGCGCGCGACATGCACGACGTCGTCGCCCACTCGCTCGCCGTCGTCGTGGCGCAGGCCGACGGGGCGCGCTACCTGCGGCAGAAGGATTCGGAGGCCGTCGACGAGGCCCTGCAGACGATCGCCTCCACCGCCCGCGACGCGCTCGGCGACGTGCGCGTGCTGCTCGCCCAGCTGCGGCACTCGCAGGCCGACGGACCGCAGCCCACGATCGGCGACCTCGACCGGCTGGTCGAGCAGCTCCGGGCCGCCGGGCTCGAGGTCCGGCGCGAGGAGAGCGGCACGCCGCTGCCGCTGGCCACGGGGCAGCAGCTCGCCGTGTACCGCATCGCGCAGGAGTCGCTCACCAACGCCCTGCGGCACGCCGACACGGCCCAGCAGGTCGTGCTGCATCTCGGCTGGTCTCCGCATGGCCTCGACCTCGTCGTGACGAGCGCCCTGCCCGCCCAGCCCGCCGCGCCCGGGAGCGGCCACGGCATCGCGGGCATGACCGAGCGCGCAGCGCTCGTGGGCGGTCGGTTGACCGCGCGCACCCAGGACGACCAGTTCGTGGTGCACGCCTGGCTGCCGGTGCAGGTGGGGGCGACCGCGTGATCCGCGTCGTGCTCGTCGACGATCAGGCGCTGTTCCGTACCGGCATCCGGATGCTCGTGGCGTCCCAGGGCGACCTCGAGGTCGTCGGCGAGGCGCCGGACGGGCGCGAGGCGATCGAGGTGGTGCGGGCGACCCGTCCGGACGTCGTGCTCATGGACATCCGGATGCCGGTCATGGACGGCATCGAGGCGACCCGGCAGATCGTCGCGCTGCCCGTGCCGGCCGGAGCCGACGCGCCCCGCGTGATCGTGCTCACGACCTTCGACCTCGACGAGGCGGCGCTGCGTGCGATCCGCGCGGGGGCGAGCGGGTTCCTGCTGAAGGACTCCGACCCGGAGTTCCTGCTCGCCGCGATCCGTACGGTGCACGCGGGCACCGCCGTGATCGCGCCGAGCGCGACCCGCGAACTCGTCGCGCGCCTCGATCGCACCCGTTCGCCCGTGCCGCCCGAGTTCGGCGAGCTCACGGCGCGCGAGCACGGCATGTTCCTGCTCGCCGCGCGCGGGCTGAGCAACGCGGAGATCGCGGCGGGGGAGTTCGTGAGCGAGGCGACCGTCAAGACGCACATCAGCCGGGTGCTCGCCAAGCTGGGGCTGCGCGATCGGGTGCAGCTCGTCGTGTACGCGTACGAGCACGGCCTGGTCGAACGTCATCCTGGAGGATGACGCACCCTCGACTCCGGGCCGACGCCCGGCGCGACGCGCGTCCGTAGCGTCAGGGGCATGGACATCAGCACATCCGACATGGGCCTCGTCGCCCGTGTCGAGAACCTCACCAAGAGCTACGGCACGGAGCGCACCCGGGTGGACGCGCTGCGCGGCATCACCGTCGGCATCCGGCGCGGCGAGTTCACCGCGATCATGGGCCCCTCCGGGTCGGGCAAGTCGACGCTCATGCACATCATGGCGGGGCTCGACTCCCCGAGCGGGGGCCGGGTGTGGCTCGGCGACACCGAGATCGGCGGGATGGACGACACCCGCCTGACGCTCCTGCGCCGGCGTCGCGTCGGCTTCGTCTTCCAGTCCTTCAACCTGGTGCCCACCCTCGACGTCGCCGGCAACGTGGAGCTGCCGTTCGAGCTCGACGGTCGACGCCCCTCCAGCCAGGAGCTCGACTGGATCGCCGAACTGGAGTCGTCGCTCGGTCTGGTGGACCGCCTCTCCCACCGGCCCCACGAGCTGTCGGGAGGCCAGCAGCAGCGCGTCGCGATCGCCCGCGCGCTCGCCACCCGGCCCGAGCTCGTCTTCGCCGACGAGCCGACCGGCAACCTCGACTCGCGCACCGGCCGGGAGGTGCTGGCGCTCATGCAGGGCGCGACCCGGCAGTACGGCCAGAGCATCGCGATGGTCACCCACGACCCGGTCGCCGCGAGCTTCGCCGATCGCATCCTGTTCCTCGCCGACGGCCTCGTCGTCGAGGACCGCGGGCACATGGAGGCCGCCGAGATCGCGACGTTCATGCTCACGATGGAGCAGGCCGCGTGAGGCTGCGGTTCTCGAGCGTGCTCGTCGCGGGCATCAGCTCCGCCTTCGGGGTCGGCCTGCTGCAGGTCACCGGACTGCTCACCGCCCAGATCGGGGCCGATGACGTCACCGGGTCGAGCAGCACCGTCGGGCTGATGCTGGCGATCCTGGCCTGGGTGTTCATCCTCATCGCGGTGTACGTGGGAGCGGTCGTCACCTCCAACACCTTCTCGACCATCGTCGCGGGCCGCGCACGCGAGATCGCCCTGCTGCGGCTGCTCGGCTCCACCGCGCGGCACCAGCGGCTCGCGATCTCGCGCGAGGGGCTCGTCGCCGGCATCGCCGGGGCGGTGGCCGGTGCGCTCGTCGGCAGCCTGCTCGCCTTCGGACTCGAGCGGGTGTCGGTGGCGGTCGGCTGGTTCCAGGAGGTCGGGTACTCCTACCTGCAGCCGAGCCTGCTGTTCCCGCTGATCGCGATCGTGCTGACCACCTGGCTCGCGTCCTGGGTCGGCTCGCGACGAGTGCTCTCGGTGACCCCGCTCCAGGCGATCGGCGGGGCGCAGGAGCTCTCACGCGAGGAGGCCGTGCAGCGCCGCGGGCGCAACGTGCTCTCGCTCGTGCTCGTCATCCTCGGCGCGGCCCTGCTGGTGCTGGGCATGCTGCTCGGCCTGCTCAGCCCGGTCGCCGTTCTCATCGGCGTCGTCGGCGGCATCCTGTCGTTCACCGGCCTCGTGCTCGGTGCGGATGTCGTCATGCCCCCGGCGCTGCGGCTCGTCGGACGGTGGTTCGGCCGGTCGGCGCCCGCCCGGCTCGCCGCCGAGAACGCTCTGCGCCACCCGCAGCGCAGCTCACGCGCGACGATCGGGCTCGTCATCGGGGTGACGCTCATCACGATGTTCGGCGTCGCGACGGCGAGCTTCGCCGACATCATCCGCGAGCAGCAGCGCCTGCAGCCGGAGGTGTACCAGGGCACCGAGCAGATGCTGACGGTCGTCACGGGGGTGTTCTCGGTGCTCATCGGCTTCAGCGCGCTCATCGCCGCGGTCGGGCTGGTCAACAACCTCTCGCTCAGCGTGCTGCAGCGCACGCGGGAGCTCGGGCTGCTGCGCGCCCTCGGCTTCTCGGTGCGGCAGGTGCGGCGCATGATCCTGACCGAGAGCGCGCAGCTCACGGTCACGGCGATCGTGCTGGGACTCGTCCTCGGCACCATCTACGGCTGGGCGGGAGCGCAGTCGCTGTTCGGTGCGATCACCAAGGGCTTCGTCCTGCCGGGGGTGCCGTGGCTGATCGTCGGCGTCATCGTCGTGGCGGGCGCCGCCCTCACCGCGATCGCCTCGTTCACCCCCACGCGGCGCGCGACGCGGGTCACGCCCATCGTGGCGCTCGCCGTCGAGTGAACCGCTCGCGAATGACCAGTTTTTGCCAGAGGCAGGCGAGGCCCCTCGCAAAAACTGGTCATTCGCGAGCAAAAGCTACGATCTCGGGGTGAGGATCCGGCTGCTCGGAGGGTTCGCCGTCGAACACGACGGCAAACCCCTCGACGTCGTGGGCGAGCGCCAGCGTGGGCTGCTCTTCCGGCTCGCCATCGACGCGGGCAGCCAGGTGGGCTACCGCGCGCTCGCCGAGGACCTCTGGCCCGACGACCCGCCCGAGAACGCGCGGGCCGCGCTGCAGTCGCTCGTCTCGCGGCTGCGCGGGCAGCTGCCCGCGGGCGTGCTCGCGTCGGGGCCCGGCGGCTACCGGCTGGCGATCGACCGCGCCGACGTCGATGCCGTCCGGTTCCAGGACCTGGTGGCCGCCGCGTCGGCCGCCCCCGCACCGGAGGCGCCGGCGCTGGCATCCGCCGCGCTCGGCCTGTGGTGCGGTGAGCCGTGGACGCCCGGCGACGGGTACGACTGGTTTCAGCGCGACCTCGCCACCGATCGGGCGACCGCCCTGCGCCTGGGCGGCACGCCGAGCCCCGCGGAGCCGGACGCTGGGGAGCCGGGCCCCGCCGCGATCCCCGCCGCCCTCACCGCGTTCGTGGGCCGCGACGAGGAGCTCGCCGGGGTCACCGGCCAGCTCGAGCGCGGTCGCCTCGTGACGATCCTCGGGCCCGGCGGCGCGGGCAAGACCCGGCTCGCGATGGAGTCCGCGCGGGCGCACCGGCATCCGATCGTCGTGGAGCTCGCCCCGGCCGGACCAGACGAGCTGTGGCAGGCGATCCTCGGCGCGATCGGTCGCGAGCTGCGGTCGATGAACGAGAGCGCCGCGGCGTCGACGCCCGCCGAGCGGGTCATCGCCGCGCTCGCCGGCCGCGACGTGCTCCTCGTGCTCGACAACTGCGAGCACCTCATCCAGGTCGCCGCGCTCGCCGCCCACGAGCTCCTGCAGGCCCTGCCGCGGCTGCACGTGCTCACGACGAGCCGGGAGCCGCTGGGTGTGCCGGGGGAGGCGTTCGTGCCGCTCGGTCCGCTCGACCCGCTCGCGGCGCAGACGCTCTTCGACGACCGCGTGCTGGCCGCCCGGGGGCGCGCGATCGACCAGGACGAGCAGGATGCCGCCACCCGCATCCGGGAGCGGCTCGACGGTCTGCCGCTCGCCCTCGAGCTCGCCGCGGCGAAGGCGCGCACCATGACGATCGGCGAGATCGCCGACGGCCTCGACGACCGCTTCGGGCTGCTCTCCGGCGGCCTGCGGACCGTGCTGCCCCGGCACCAGACGCTGCGCGCCCTCGTCGACTGGAGCTGGAGCCTGCTCGGGCCGGGGGAGCGCCGGATGCTCGTGGCGCTCGCGATCTACCCGGCCGGCGTCGCCGTCGCCGACGCGGCCGGGGTCGCGGCCGCCCACGGCGGCACCCGCGCAGAGCTCGACGTGCTCGTCGACAAGTCGCTCCTGCAGCGCACGGGCGGCCGCTACCGGGCACTCGAGACCATCCGCGAATACGGCATCGAGAAGCTCGCCGGGTCGGGCGAGCTCACGCGTGAGCGGATCGCCCAGGCCCGGCGGCTGGCACAGGCGACGGCGGTGCACGACGCCGAGCTGCGCTCCGCCGCCATCCATGACGCGATCGCCTGGTTCGATGCGGAGGACGACAACCTCGCCGCCGCCCTGCGCTTCTGCGCCGAGGCCTCGCCGTCCGACCTCGTGCGCCTCACCGGCGGCTGCCTCTGGTACTGGATCGTGCGCGACCGCAACGACGACGCCATCCAGTGGATCGCGGCAGCCGGCCCGTACGCCGATGAGGCCGATGACGACTGGCAGGGCGTCTTCGTCCGCGCGGCCGCCATGATGATGCGCACCTTCTCCCGCGGACGGCGCCCCGAGATCGACCAGGGCGAGCTCGCGCGGCTGAGCGACGCGGCCGCGCGGACCGATCACGACATCGTGCTCGCGATCCCGGTGCTGGTGCGCGCGTTCGCCGACACCCCGGAGGGCGACGTCTGGATGCGCAACATCCGCATCCCGGACCCGGAGGGGCTGCCGCTCACGCCGTGGGGGCGCGCCGTGCTCACGGTCGCCCGCGCGGCGATGTCGCAGAACGGCGGCGACCTCGCGGAGCTGGGCGCCTCGAGCGGCCGTGCGGTGGAGCTCTTCGAGAGCACGGGCGACCGGTGGGGCATGGCCCTCGCGCAGCAGATGCGCGCCGAATGGCTCGCGCTCGAGGGCCGCTTCGAGGAGGCCCTCGCGATGTCGGACGCGTCGACCGCGGCGATGACCGAGATCACCTCGTCGTGGGACCTGCTGCAGCAGCAGGGGCTCGCCGTGAACCTCCTGATCCGGCTCGGCCGGGTCGACGAGGCGCAGGCGCGGGCCGACCGGATGCTCGCCGTGGCGCGGGATTCCGACAGCGCACGATCGGTCGCGCTGGCGTGCGCCATCGCCTGCTTCCTCGCGATCGAGCTGGAGGACATCGAGCGCGCCCGCGCCCTGGTGGCCGAGCTCGATGAGAGCCTCGCGGAGTGGGACGACGTGCCGCCCCAGCTGCACGCGATGGCGGGCATGGCTCGCGGCGGGGTCGCCTCGCTCGACGGCGACACGGCGTCGGCGGAGCGCGAGCTCCGCGTCGCCGCCGAGGCGGCCGTCGAGAGCAACGACTATCCGATCATGGCGGCGACGGCCGTCGGCGTGGCATCGCTCGCCGCGCGCACCGGCCGTTTCGACGAGGCGCACCTGGCTCTCGACCTCGCGACGGTGCTGCGCGGCGCACCCGATCCGCACAATCCGCTGGAGGTGCGGGTGCGAGCGCAGATCGCGGCGCACGCGACGACGGCGCGCCCCCCTCGGGAGCGCGCCGTCGTGGACCGCGATACCGCGGCGTCGGAGTTGGCTCAGATCTTGCGCCGGTAGGCCCACGTCGCGAGCGGGAAGAAGACCGCCCACAGCACGACGCAGCTGATCAGCACCCACAGCAGCTCGAGGCCGAGGGTCTCGCCCGAGGCGAGCGCCGCGTCGCCGTTGAGCAGACCGCGCATCGACTCGATCACGTGGGTGACGGGATTGACCGACACCCAGCCCTGCAGCCACGTCGGCAGGGTGTTCGCGGGGACGAACGTGGACGAGCCGAAGGTGAGGGGGAACGTGATGAGGAACGAGATCCCCTGCACCGCCCCGCTTGAGCGCACCATGGTGCCGATGAACACCGAGACCCAGCACAGGCTGACGGCGAAGACGACCATGAGCACGAACGCGAGCAGCACGTCGTACCAGGGGGTGCCGAACCGGTAGCCGATGATGACCCCGAAGACCAGCGTCACCGACACGGCGATGCTGTGGCGCACGATGTCGCCCAGCACGGCACCGAACAGCGGGGCCGAGCGCGCGATGGGCAGCGAACGGAACCGGTCGAAGACGCCCTTGCTGATGTCGTTGTTGAGGTTCACGCCGATGGTCAGCGAGGTGAACATGACGGTCTGCACGATGATGCCCGGCAGGGCGAACGTGAGGTACTGCGTGGTCGACCCGGCGATCGCGCCGCCGAAGATGAACACGAACAGCACGGTCATGATGATCGGCTGCAGCGTCACGTCGATGAACTGCTCCGGATTGCGCGTCATGCGACGCACGGTTCGGCCCGCGAGCACGAGCGAATCGGCGAACATCAGGCGGCCTCCTCTTCCTTGTCGTCGGTGCGGGTGCCAGTGCGGTCCCCGGCGTCGGTCTCGTCCGAGGCCCGTTGGCCGGTGAGCGCGTAGAACGCCTCGTCGAGGCTCGGGAGCCGGAGGGCGAGCTCGGAGACCGCGATCCGCTCGGTCGCGAGCGCCGACACGATCGCGGTGAGGGCGCCGTCGTCGGCAACCGGGACGGCCAGCTGGTCCGGAGCCGGTTGCTCGACCTCGCGGGTGCCGAGCCGGGCGAGCAGCGGGCGCACCCGCTCGATGTCGGCCGGGTCGACGGGACGCACCTCGAGGGTCTGACCGCCGACCTGGCGCTTCAGACCCTGGGGCGTGTCGTGCGCGATCACCCTGCCGTGGTCGATGACGGTGATCTCGTTCGCGAGCGCGTCCGCCTCCTCGAGGTACTGCGTCGTGAGCAGCACCGTGGTGCCGAGCCGGGTGAGCGTGCGCACCATCTCCCACACGTCGTCCCGCTTGGCCGGGTCGAGGCCGGTCGTCGGCTCGTCGAGGTAGACGATCTCGGGGCGCCCGATGAGCGAGGCCGCGAGGTCGAGCCGTCGGCGCATACCGCCGGAGTAGGTCTTCACCTGACGCTTCGCCGCGTCCGTGAGGTCGAACTCCCGCAGCAGCTCCTCGCCGCGCGTCCGCGCGGCGCGGGATCCGAGGTGCAGCAGTCGGCCGATCAGCACGAGGTTCTCGATGCCGCTCAGCTCCTCGTCGACGCTCGCGTACTGACCGGTCAGCCCGATCACGCGGCGCACCCCCTTGGGGTCGGACAGCACGTCGTGGCCGGCGACGCGCGCGGTGCCGCCGTCCGGTCGAAGCAGGGTCGCGAGGATGCGGACCGCGGTGGTCTTGCCGGCCCCATTCGGACCGAGCACCCCCAGGACGCGTCCCTGCTCGACCTCGAGGTCGACGCCGGCCAGGGCCTGCGTCTTCCCGAATCGTTTGGTGAGGCCGTGGGCCTCGATCGCCAGAGTCATGACGACATGGTGCGACCGCGGCGCTGTCACGCCGCTGTCACGCCGCTGTCGCGGCGCTGTCAGTGGCTGTCGGCAGCCGTCGCGATCCTCGGCGGTTCGCTGTGGATGTGCCGGGAGCGGTCCCGGACGGCCGTTCGGCCTCCTGAGGGGGTTCACAGAGGGTCCGCCGGGGCTCCGCAGCCCGCGGATACTGGTCGGCGGCCGACGAACGGAAGGGGTGGCATGCCGGGCTGGGGCGACGTCGACATCGCGAGCGGTTGGCTCCCCGTGACGGTCGACGCTCTCGCGATCGCGGCCCTGCTGCTTGCGGTCGTGCGGCGCACGAGCCGACGGGGGGCACTGGTGCTCGCGGCGTGCGCGGTCGGTGGGGCCGCTGCCGGCCTGCTCGTCTGCTGGATCACCTCCGATCTCCTCGACGTGTTCGAGGTCTCGCTGAGCCCGGTGTCGCGCACGTGGGTCGCCTCGACGTTCGCCGCGGTGGCGCTCGCGATCGGCATGCTGATGCGGCACGGCGTGTGGCGGCGGGTGGCGGCCGCGGCGTCGGTGCCGCTCGCGATCCTCGCCGGCGCGATCGGCGTCAACGCCGACTTCGGCCAGTACACGACCATCGACTCGTTCTGGGATGCCGCCGCGGCCCGCCCGCTCCCCGCCTCGATCGCGGCCGCGCAGCGGGCGGACGCGCCCGGCTCGGTCGTCTCCGACGCGGCTCCGGTGCCGCTCTGGTCGCGCCCCGTCGCAGCAGGGATGCCACGGCACGGCGTCGTCGGCCGCGTCGACATCCCGGCCACCACGTCGCATTTCCCGGCGCGGGCCGGCTACGTCTACCTCCCGCCGGCGGCGCTCGTGCCGCACCCACCGCGACTGCCCGTGCTCGTCATGCTCTCGGGCCAGCCCGGGGGTCCGGACGACGTCATCCGCGCCGGTCGCCTGGCCGCCATCATGAACGCCCGCGCCGCCGCGCACCACGGCCTCGCGCCCGTCGTCGTGGTGCCGGATCAGCTCGGAGCGCCGCAGGACAACCCGATGTGCGTCGACTCCCCGCTCGGGGACTCGGCGAGGTACCTGACCGTGGACGTGCCGCGCTGGATCCGCACCCACCTCGCGGTCGAGCCGTCCCGCGCCGCCTGGGCGATCGGCGGCTTCTCCCAGGGCGGCACCTGCTCGATCCAGCTGGGGGCCGCGCATCCCGAGCTCTTCGGCGCGGTCTTCGACGTCTCCGGCCAGGTCGCCCCCAGGAACGGCGACCTGCAGCAGACGATCGCGCGCGGCTTCGACGGCGATGCGGCGCGGTATCGCGCGGCGGCCCCTGCTGCGATCCTCGCGGCGCACGCCCCGTATCGCGGGCTGACGGCGGTGTTCGGCTCGGGCCAGTTCGACACCAGGTACGGGCCGGGCATCGACGTCGTCGCGGCCGCGGCGCGCGCCGCCGGTGTGGCGACGACACGCGACATCGCACCGGGCACCGCGCACGACTGGCACACCGTGCAGTGGATGATGACGCACGCGTTCGGCCCGATCGCCGCGCACCTCGGACTGGCGCGCTCATGAGGGTGCTGCACCGCATCCGCCGGCACCCGGCGACGCTGCTCGTGGTGGTCGCCCTGCTCGCCGTCTGGGTGATCGCGATCCCGACCGGGCCGCGCGGGCCGTTCTCGCCGCCCGCGGCGGGCCTGAACCCCGACGCGCTCGAGGACCATCACTGGTGGACCATCCTCACGTCGATGCTCGTCGCCGGCGGTGTCGCGCAGTTCGCGATCAGCATGGTCGCGGCGATCGTGGGCGTCGGTCTGGCCGAACGCTGGATGGGATCATGGCGCACGCTCGTCGCGTTCGTGGCGACCGGCGTGGTCGCGGGCGCCCTCGGGCTCGGCCTCGAACTGCTGGGCGCGGCGGTGCACGAATTCTGGTCGTCGTCGGTGCGCGGCCTCCTGACCGTCGATCCGCTCACCCCGATCCTCGGCACGCTGGCATGGGCGTCGGCGTGGGCCGCCCCCCTCGAGCGTCGGCGCACCCGCACCCTCCTCGTGGGCGTCGCGGCGACCCTGCTGCTGTACTCCGGCCAGCCGGCCGACCTCTACCTGCTCGTCGCCGTCGGTCTGGGGATCGGATCCGGCGCTCTGCTGCGCCGGGATCGACGGCCGAGCTGGCCGGCCTCCCGGCACGAGACGCGCAGCCTGCTCGCCCTCGTCACCGTGCTGTTCGCGGTCGGTCCCGTCCTCACGGCCGTCTCGGTCGGACGCTACGGTGTGCTCTCGCCGCTCGGCATCGCCCTGACCGGGATCACGCCGCGGGTGGCCGGGCCGGGCTGCGCCGCGGGCCACATCGCGCCCGACTGCGTGGGCGAGCTCACCCGGCTGCCGCTGCACGGGGTGACGCAGACGGTCGTGTCGGTCCTGCCGCTCGTGCTCCTGCTGATCGGGGCGCGCGGGCTCCTCCGCGGCCGCCGCGCCGCCGTGGTCCTCCTCGCCGGCGTCGGGGTGGCGCAGGGCGCTCTCGCCGCGTGGTACTTCGGCGTGCTGCCCGCCGTGGGGGCCCCCTGGATCGTGCCGCTCGCCCCGCAGCGGTACTGGGAGGTCTCGCTCTGGCTCGTGGTGAGCACCCTCGTGCCGGTGGCGTACGCGATCGTGCTCGCTCTGCGACGCCGGGCGTTTCCGATCCGGATGTCGAGGGCGGGCATCCGGCGGGCCGTCCTGGCGTGCGCGGCATCGCTGGCGCTCCCCGCCACGGGATTCGTCCTGACCGCTCACGCGATCCGTGGGCAGTTCGCGAGGCCGCCGGGGTTGTTGCTGCTCCTGGCGCAGACGCCGCAGCGGTTCGTGCCGGCGTCGTTCCTCCGGCATCAGCATCTCGTGCTGCGGCCGCTCACGCCGCTCGCGCACGCCGTGCTCGACCTGCCCGGCGTCGTGTTCTGGATCGGCCTCGTCGTCACGGCGGCGATCGTCCTGCTGCGTGCCGCGCCCGTCGGGGCGGCCGCGCAACACGACCCCCGGCTGCGATCCCTGCTGCGGGCCGGTTCCGGGTCGCTCGGTCATCTCGCCACCTGGCCGGAGAACCGGCTGTGGGTCAGCGCCGACGGCTCGACCGGCATCGCGTATCGGCTGGTGGGCGAGGTGGTGGTCACCGTGTCCGATCCCTTCGGTGCGACCGGCGACCCGGAGGCCGCATTCGGCGAGTTCCTCGCGTTCTGCGACGCGCGCGCCTGGACGCCGGTCTTCTACAGCGTGCACGAGGGCTGGCGCGCGGTGCTGGCAGCGCGGGGCTGGCGATCGCTTCCCGTGGCCGAGGAGACCACGCTCGACCCGGCGGCCTTCACGCTGTCGGGCAGGGCGATGCAGGACGTGCGCACCGCCGTCAACCGCGCCCGACGCACCGACGTGGTCACGGTCGACGCGAGCTGGACAGCCCTGGCCGGGCCGCTCCGGCGGCAGATCGTCGCGATCTCGGAGCACTGGGCCGCCGACAAGCGGCTGCCCGAAATGGGATTCACGCTCGGTGGCCTCGATGAGATCGACGACCCCGACGTGCAGGTCGTCGTGGCCGTCGACGCGCAGGAGCGCGTGGTCGCGGTCACGAGCTGGCTGCCGGTGTGGGAATCGGGCGCGCTCGTGGGACGCACGCTCGACATGATGCGCCGCGCCCCCGACGCGCCCAACGGCGCGATGGAGTTCACGATCGCCGAGTCGATCGAGGCGCATCGTTCGGCCGGCCTGAGGCGCACGAGCCTGTCGGCGACGCCGCTCGCCCGCCCCGCCGAGCAGGCCGGGGTGGCCGTCCTCGGCGCGGTGCTCGCGCTTGTCGGACGTCTCCTCGAGCCCGTCTACGGGTTCCGCTCGCTGCTGCGGTTCAAGAGCAAGTTCGGCGACGCGGCCGAGGCGCTGCACCTCGTGTACCGCGACCCCATGCAGCTGCCGGCGATCGGCGCCGCCATCGCGCGCTGCTACCTGCCCCAGCTGACGTGGGGCTCCTCCCTGCGGTTGCTGCGCGGGTGACGATCAGCGCAGAGAGAGTTCCGTGACGGGATAACCCGCGTCGTGCCGGATGCGGACCATCCCGTCGCTCAGATCCGGCTCGACGATGACCGGCGACTGCGCGCGCGCCGCGGCCAGGACCTCGTCCACTCGGGACGAGAGGGCGAGGCGCGCGAGGTTGAACGCGGTCGGGGCGATGATCGGCCAGTCGCCCGCCTCGCGCCGGCGCAGCGCCTCGGCGGGTTCCGCCCACCGGGCCGCGACGAGCTCGATCCCGTCGACGGCCGGCTCGGCGCCCTCGGGGGCGCGGACCGCGAAGAAGTGCGTATCGAACCGGCGTGGTTCCGCGGCCGGGGTGATCCACCGCGACCATGCGACCAGTGCCGCCGGGCCCGGAAGCGCGATCCCGGTCTCCTCCCGCGTCTCGCGCACCGCGGCCGCCCGCGCACGGGCGTCGGTATCGTCGTCCGGGTCGCCGTCGCCGGCATCGATCGAGCCGCCGGGGAACGCGAGCACCGAGGGGAACGCACCCGAGGTCGGACGCTGCACGAGCAGCACGCGCAGCGGGTCGTCACGCAGCAGCAGCACGGTGGCCGCCGGCCGGGGCTCGGAGCGCTGGGTCACGAGGTGTACCCTAGGGCCGTGCGCTTCGGCCTGCTTCTTCTTAGCTGCCGCGACGGGGCCTAGTCCTTCGGCCTTCCTCGTCGCGGCCTTCGGCATCGGCTGAATACGACAGGAAGACCAGCAGGAGACCGTCCCATGAAGAACACCCAGAAGCCCTCGGGGATGCCGATTCACCGGTATCGCCCGTACCACGAGCAGTTCCCGACCGATCTGCCCGACCGCAGCTGGCCGTCGAAGGTCATCGATGCGGCACCGATGTGGTGCGCCGTCGACCTGCGCGACGGCAACCAGGCGCTCATCGACCCGATGAGCCCCGAGCGCAAGCGCATCATGTTCGACCTGCTGGTCCGGATGGGCTACAAGCAGATCGAGGTCGGGTTCCCCTCGGCGAGTCAGACCGACTTCGACTTCGTGCGCCAGCTCATCGAGGAGGACCTGATCCCGGATGACGTGGTCATCCAGGTGCTCACCCAGGCTCGCGAGGAGCTCATCGCGCGCACCTTCGAGTCGATCCGCGGCGCGAAGCAGGCGATCGTCCACCTCTACAACTCGACGAGCATCCTGCAGCGCGACGTCGTCTTCCGCACCGACAAGCAGGGCATCATCGACATCGCGCTGAACGGCGCGCGCTGGTGCAAGCAGTACGAGCAGACCGTGCCCGGCACGACCGTCTACTACGAGTACTCGCCCGAGAGCTACACGGGCACCGAGCTCGAGTTCGCGGCCGAGATCTGCAACCAGGTCATGACGGTGTTCGTGCCGACGCCCGAGCGCAAGGTCATCATCAACCTGCCCTCGACCATCGAGATGGCGACCCCGAACGTGTACGCCGACTCGATCGAGTGGATGTCGCGGCATCTGCACCATCGCGAGAACGTCATCCTGTCGCTGCACCCGCACAACGACCGCGGCACGGCGATCGCCGCCGCCGAGCTGGGCTACCAGGCCGGCGCGGACCGCATCGAGGGCTGCCTGTTCGGCAACGGCGAGCGCACGGGCAACGTCGACCTGGTCGCCCTCGGCATCAACCTGATGACCCAGGGGATCGACCCGCAGATCGACTTCAGCGACCTCGACGAGATCCGCCGCACCGCCGAGTACTGCAATCAGCTGCGCGTGCACGAGCGCTCGCCGTGGGCGGGCGACCTGGTCTACACGGCCTTCTCGGGCTCGCATCAGGATGCGATCAAGAAGGGCTTCGAGGCCATGGAGGCCGCGTCGAAGGCCACCGGCACGCCGCTCGAGCAGATGGAGTGGGCGGTGCCGTACCTGCCGGTCGATCCGAAGGACCTGGGGCGCGGCTACGAGGCCGTCGTGCGCGTGAACTCGCAGTCGGGCAAGGGCGGCGTCGCCTACCTGCTGAAGGCCGACCACAAGCTCGACCTGCCCCGCCGGCTGCAGATCGAGTTCAGCGGCGTCGTGCAGCAGAAGACCGACGCCGAGGGCGGCGAGGTCACGAGCGAGGAGATCTGGTCGATCTTCCGCGACGAGTACCTGCCCGCGCCGCAGAACCACCCGGACGACAAGTGGGGGCGCTACGAGCTGCTCTCGACGCGCACCGCGAGCGACATGACCGGCTCGGTCACGCTCGAGCTCCGGATGCGGATCGGCGACGACGTCGAGGAGGCCCAGGGCGTGGGCAACGGCCCCATCGCGGCGTTCCTCGGTGTCATGGCCGAGCAGGGGCACGAGGTGCGGCTCTACGACTACGTCGAGCACACGATGTCGGAGGGCGGCGACGCGCTCGCCGCGGCCTACGTCGAGCTGCAGGTCGGCGACAAGCGCCTGTGGGGCGTCGGCATCGACGGCGACATCTCGACCGCATCGCTCAAGGCCGTCGTGTCGGCCGTGAACCGGGCCGTGCGCACGGAGCAGGACACGGAGCAGGAGCAGCTGGTCGGCGTCTGATCACCGCGAGACGATCAGCACCGCGTCGTCGTCGACCTCGAGCACCTCGAGGGGACGCGCGCCCACGAGACCGCGGGCGGTCTCGACCTGCTCTCCGGCGACCAGCGTCACGAACGCTCCGCCGGCGGCCGTCCACGCCTCCATCCCCGCGAGGACGGCACGGAACGGGTCGAGACCGTCCGCACCTCCGTGCACGGCGCCCTCGGGCTCGTGCTCGCGGAAGTCGCGCGGGATGCGTGCGAGCTCGCGCGTCGGCACATGCGGCAGGTAGGCGGCGGCCAGCTCGATCCGCCCGCGGAGCTGCGCGGGCAGCCCGGTCCACCAGTCGCCCCGGTGCGCCGAGAAGCGGTGCCGCGCCCCGTTCTCGGCGGCGACCGCGACCGCCGCGGGGTCGACATCGACGGCGTGCACCTCCGCGCGGGGCAGCCGGGTCGCGAGCGCGGCCGCGATGGCGCCGGCACCGCAGCCCAGGTCGACGACGATGCGGGCATCCGGCCGCGCCGCCACGGCCGCGTCGACGATGGCCTCCGCCCGGGCCCGCGGCACGAAGACGCCGGGAGCGACGCCGACCTCGACGCCCGCGAACGACGCGACCCCCAGGGCCTGCTCGAGGGGCACCCCCGCCGTGCGTGCGAGCACCACCGCCTCGACGGCCGCCGCGTCATCGCCGCGCACCCGCCGGATCTCGGCCGCCTCCTCCTCGGCGAAGACGCAGCCCGCCGCCCGAAGCCGCGCGATCAGCTCCGCATCGCTCACACGCTGCGCCGCTCGTCCGGCTCCTGCTGGTCGCCGCCGCGCCGGATCCAGCGCACCCTGCGCAGGGCCTGCTGCTCGGGCAGGCTCCAGTGCAACAGCACGGCGAGCACCCGCACGGCGAAGGTCACGACGACGCAGACGAGGGCGGCCACGAGCACCGGCACGCCGACGGCACGCAGCACGACGAGCGTGACGGCTCCCGCGATGGCGGCGACGGCGTAGAGCGAGCCGACGTGCATGAGCGCGATCGGAACGTTCAGCAGCAGGTCGCGCAGGATCGAGCCGCCCACGGCCGCCAGGGCCCCCACGAAGACCGCCGGCACCTCCGGCAGCCCGGTGGCCAGCGCCGCCGTCGTGCCGAACGCGCCGAACAGGCCGATGGTGAGGGCGTCGAGCGCGGTGAGGAAGCCGCCGAGGCGCCGGAAGAGCCGCTCCAGCAGCATCCCGAGCAGCGCCGCGACCGTGGCCACCGGCAGGTAGAAGTCGCTCTCGAGCGCGAGCGGGATGCGCGCGAGCAGCACGTCGCGCAGGATGCCGCCGCCGAATCCGGTCGCGATGCCGATGATGGCGACGCCGAGCAGGTCGAGCCGGCGGTCCCGGAATCCGGCCGCGTACAGCGCGCCCTGCAGGCTCCCGACACCGACGGATGCCAGGTCGACCCAGAGCGGGATGGTGAAGGTCGCGCTCATCCGGCTCTCGCGCTCAGAGCCGCTCGAACAGGCCGGGGTACTCGAGCACGAAGCCGCGTGCGTCGACGGTGATGTCCGCCTCGAAGTCGGAGTCGAGCGACTCGTAGCGGTACACGTCCTCGTCGAGGCGCGTGTAGCGCTGGGGGTCCGGCACCAGCTCGAGGTCGGGAAAGCTCACGTACGCGGTCACGATGTCGGCCTCGTCGTCGACCGCGAGGTCGAGCCGGCGGATGGGGAGCGTGTTGGTGAGCGGTGACGCGGCCAGGTCGAGGTCGATGGCCTCCGCGAGATCGTCTCGCTCCTCGCCGTCGAGCGTCCAGACGCCGTCGGCGGAGCGCTCCAGGTCGAACGCCCGCTCGCCCTCCAGCGCCTCGAGGTGCAGGGTGCGGAACGTCCAGTCGGCGTCGCAGGTCAGCTCGTAGCTGTAGCGACCGCGCGCCGAGTCGATGATCGACGCGACCCGCACGCCGCCGTGTTCGTCGACCCGCGCCCGCTCGAGACCATCGACCTCGACGCCCCGCCACACCAGTTCCGGCATGCGCCCATCCTCGCAGGGGGCGACGCTCCAGCGCAGCGGACGACCGCGCTCGTCCCGGCGGGGTGCGCGCGGCAGCGTGCCGCAGGAGCGGCGGCGCGCCAGACGTCCAGCGCAGCGGACGACCGCGCTCGTCCGCGGAGCGGCAGCGTGCCGCAGGAGCGGCGGCGCGCCAGATGTCCAGCGCAGCGGACGACCGCGCTCGTCCGCGGAGCGGCAGCGTGCCGCAGGAGCGGCGGCGCGCCAGACTAGCAGCGTGCCGGTCTATCGTGACGAAGCCGTCGTCCTCCGCACCCACAAGCTGGGGGAGGCCGACCGCATCGTCACGATGATCAGCCGGCGCCACGGCAAGGTGCGCGCGGTCGCCAAGGGCGTGCGGCGCACCGGGTCCCGATTCGGCGCCCGGCTCGAGCCCTTCATGGTCGTCGACGCGCAGTTCTACATCGGCCGCAGCCTCGACATCGTGCAGCAGGCCGAATCCATCGGCTCCTACGGCGCCGACATCGTGGGCGACTACGCGCGCTTCACCGCCGCCAACGCGATGGTCGAGGCCGCGGACCGGCTCACCGAGCACGAGGCGGGGGTGCAGCATTACCTCCTGCTGGTCGGAGCGCTGCGCTCGCTGTCGCGCGCGGAGCACCCGCCCGGGATGACGCTCGACTCCTACCTGCTGCGCGCCCTGTCGATCGCGGGCTGGGCTCCGAGCTTCGTCGACTGCGCCGTCACGGGGGCATCCGGACCGCACTCCGCATTCGTGCCGCAGCTCGGCGGCGTCGTCGCCGACGCGGTCGCCCCGCCGGGGGCGGTGCGCCTGGACCCCGCGACCCTGAGCCTGCTCGGCGCCCTGCTGTCGGGCGACTGGGAGGCGGCGCAGGACAGCGACGACCGCACCCAGGCCCAGGCCTCCGGCGTCGTCGCGGCCTACACGCAGTACCACCTCGAGCGCGGCCTGCGCTCCCTCGAGCACGTCGAGCGGACCACCGCGTGAGCCCGGTAGGTCGTCGCCCGAAGGGCGAGTCGGAAGGCACCGCGCAGCGGCTTCCCGCAGGCAAGACGCATCGGGATGCCGTCGACTTCGTGCCGCTGGACTGGACGGGACTGCACCCGCCCGACGTGCCGCGCGCCGCCGTGCCGGAGCACGTCGCCCTCGTGATGGACGGGAACGGGCGCTGGGCGAATCGACAGGGGCTCCCGCGCATCGAAGGGCACCGTGCCGGGGAGGCGGCTCTGCTCGACGTGGTCGCCGGCGCCGTCCAGATCGGCGTCAAGCACCTCAGCGTCTACGCGTTCTCGACGGAGAACTGGGCGCGCAGCCCTGAGGAGGTCCGGTTCCTGATGGGGTTCAACCGCGACGTGCTGCACCGGCGCCGCGATCAGCTCAACGAGTGGGGCGTGCGCGTGCGCTGGGCGGGGCGCACGCCGCGGCTCTGGCGCAGCGTGATCGACGAGCTGCGGTTCGCGGAGCGGCTGACCGCGCACAACGACACGCTCACCCTCACGATGTGCGTCAACTACGGCGGCCGGCAGGAGCTCGTCGACGCGATGCGCGGCATGGCCGAGGAGGTGCGAGCCGGCCGACTGCGGCCCTCCGGCATCACCGAGAAGTCGATCCAGCGCCACCTCTACATCCCGGATCTGCCCGACGTCGACCTCTTCGTGCGCAGCTCGGGGGAGCAGCGCACCAGCAACTTCCAGCTCTGGCAGTCCGCGTACGCCGAGATGGTCTTCCTCGACACGCTCTGGCCCGACTTCAGCCGGACCGATCTCTGGCACGCCATCGAGATCTACGCCGGACGCGCGCGCCGGTTCGGCGCAGCGGTCGACGCCCCGTCCGTCTAGCCGCCCGGACGCACGCTCCTGGACGACGAGCCGTCATCCGGGCGATGCTGAGGGCATGGTCACCGCCGCCCTGCAGTCGGCGATCCGGCAGTTCCGTGAACCCCGCGGATACCTGGCGGTCGCCTCCATCGGACTCCCGCCCGACTCGGCGCTCGCCGCGATCCGGGCCGACCTCGCCGCCTGGGAGGACGCGAACCGCGACCCGGAGGGGTACGACGCGGTCATCGCCCGCACCCGGGCCTCGTTCGCAGGCCTCGTCGGCGTGCCGGTGGATCGCGTCGCGATCGGATCGCAGACCTCGACGTTCGCCTCGATCGTCGCGGCGGCGGTGCCCGACGGCGCCGAGGTGCTGCTGGCGCAGGGCGACTTCAGCTCGATGATGTTCCCGTTCCTGCAGCAGCAGCCGCGCATCCGGGTGCGGGTCGTGCCGCTGTCCGGCCTCGCGGAGTCGATCACCGACGAGACCTGGCTCGTCGCGTTCTCGCTGGTGCAGTCCGCGACCGGGACCGTCGCCGACGAGGACGCGATCGTCGCGGCCGCGACCGCGCACGACGCGCGCACCTTCTGCGACACGACCCAGGCGACCGGCGTGCACCCCGTCGACGCCGCCCGCTACGACCTCACGGTCTGTCACAGCTACAAGTGGCTGTGCGCGCCGCGCGGGGTCGCGTTCCTGACCGTCTCCGAGCCGATGCAGGACGCGCTGCGCCCCGTGCAGGCCGGCTGGTACGCGGGCGAGGACGTGTGGCACAGCACCTACGGCCCCGAGATGCAGCTCGCGACGAGCGCGCGGCGCTTCGACGTGTCGCCCGCCTGGCAGGCCTGGATCGGCGCGGAGCAGTCGATCGCGCTGTTCGCCGGGCTCGACATCGCGGAGGTGTGGGCCCACGCCAGCGGGCTCGGCGATGCGCTGTGCCAGGGACTCGGCATCCCGCCGCAGCACCAGGCGATCGTCGCGTGGCCCGACCCCGACGGTGCGCGCGTCGCGGCCTGCGGCGCGGCCGGCATCCGGATCTCGGGGCGTGCCGGCCGCATCCGGGCGAGCTTCCACCTCTGGAACACCGAGGAGGACGTGGCGGCACTGCTGCGCGCGGCCGGTCGGTAGGCTGGATCCTCCACAGCACCCTGGAGAGTTCACGCCCGTGGCAGCGCCCTCGTCCCTCGACTCCATCATCTCGCTCGCGAAGCGTCGCGGCTTCGTCTTCCAGTCCGGCGAGATCTACGGCGGCTCGCGCTCGGCGTGGGACTACGGTCCGCTCGGCGTCGAGCTCAAGGAGAACATCCGCCGGCAGTGGTGGCAGACGTTCGTGCGCGGTCGCGCCGACATGGTCGGCCTCGACTCGGCGATCATCCTGCCGAAGCGGGTGTGGGAGGCGTCGGGTCACGTGGCGACGTTCACCGACCCGCTGGTGGAGTGCCAGGTGTGCCATCACCGCTTCCGCGCCGACCACCTCGTCGAGGACTTCGAGGCCAAGAAGGGCCGCGCGCCGGAGGGCGGCCTCGCCGAGGTCGCCTGCCCCAACTGCGGCACGCGCGGGCAGTACACCGAGCCGCAGGCGTTCTCCGGACTCATGAAGACCTACCTCGGCCCCGTCGACAACGAGGAGGGCCTGAACTACCTGCGGCCCGAGACGGCGCAGGGCATCTTCGTCGACTTCGCCAACGTGCTGCAGACCACGCGCAAGAAGCCGCCGTTCGGCATCGGCCAGATCGGCAAGGCGTTCCGCAACGAGATCACGCCGGGCAACTTCATCTTCCGCACCCGTGAGTTCGAGCAGATGGAGATCGAGTACTTCACGCCGCCCGAGGAGGCGGCGGCGTGGTACGAGCGGTGGATCGCGGACTGCTGGGGCTGGTTCACGGACCTCGGCATCCGGGAGGAGAACCTGCGCCGCCTGGACGTGCCGGATGGCGAGCGCGCCCACTACTCGGCGGCCACGGCCGACATCGAGTACCGCTTCGGGTTCGCCGGCGGCGACGGCTGGGGCGAGCTGATGGGCATCGCGAACCGCACCGACTTCGACCTGAACAACCACATCCGCGAGTCGGGCGCCGACCTGCGCTACTTCGACCAGGCGACGAACGAGCGCTACGTGCCGTACGTCATCGAGCCGTCCTTCGGCCTCACCCGGGCCATGATGGCGTTCCTCGTCGACGCCTTCGCCGAGGACGAGGCGCCCAACACGAAGGGCGGCGTCGACAAGCGCACCGTGCTGCGCCTGGATCGCCGGCTCGCCCCGGTGAAGGTCGCGGTGCTGCCGCTGTCGCGCAACGAGCAGCTCTCGCCCGTCGCGAAGCAGCTGGCCGACGAGCTGCGCACGCGGTGGTCGATCGAGTTCGACGACGCCGGCGCGATCGGGCGCCGCTACCGCCGGCAGGACGAGATCGGCACTCCGTTCGCCGTGACGGTCGACTTCGACACCCTCGACGACAAGGCGGTCACCGTCCGTGAGCGCGACACCATGTCGCAGGAGCGGGTGGGGCTCGACCGGCTGCCGGGCTACCTGGCCGAACGGCTGCAGGGGGCATGACCGCACCCGCGGCGGCTCCGCTGCCGTCGCTGCGCTACCACCGGCTGCTGCGCGCCCTGCCGCGCTATCGCTGGTGGCGGCCGCTGGTCGCGCTCATCCTCGCGGCGGTCTACTGGGTCGTCTTCCAGACGATCTGGACCGTCGTCTTCGTCGTCATCGCGCTCGTGGGCGGCGCCATCCCGTTCAGCCCCGACCTGGCGACGCTGCAGGACTCGCTCATCCGGTTCCTCGCGATCGACGCGTCCGATCCGCTCTCGATCCTCGCCGTGGTGGGCGGGGTGGCGACGATGCTGCCGGCCGTGCTGCTCGCGTACCTCTCGGTGGGGCTCCGGCCGCTGCGCGTGCTGCGGTCGGTCGCCTTCCGGCTGCGCTGGCGGTGGCTGGCGCTGTGCCTGCTGCCGGCGCTGCTGATCACCGTCGTGGCGATCGCGGTCGATGCGTGGCTGCTGCCGCTGCTCGGCGACGGGCCGCCGCCCGCCGTGCCGACCGCGCCGCTCGGCACGTTCCTGCTCTGCGCCCTCCTGTTCGTCGTCCTGACGCCGATCCAGGCCGCCGCCGAGGAGTTCGGATTCCGCGGGCTCGTCTCGCAGGCCGTCGGCAGCTGGGTCGCGCCGCCGCCGGTCGCGATCATCGTGAGCACGGTGGCGTTCGCGGCCGCGCACACCCAGTACTTCGGCTGGGCGACGCTCGAGGTCGCGGTGTTCGGCGCCGTCGCCGCCTGGGTCACCTGCCGCACCGGCGGACTCGAGGCCGCGATCGCGCTGCACGCCGTGAACAACACGCTCTCGTTCGTGCTCCTCGCGACCGGAGCCGAGGGGTCGACCCAGGGGTTCGACCCCGACCATCCGACGACCGGCGACCCGTGGTCGGCCGTCGTCACGGTGATCACGATGGGCGCCTACCTGCTGATCGTCGAGGTCATGGCCCGCCGCCGGCGCATCGCGACGGTGCTCGAGCCGCTGCCCGCCGCCCCGAGTGCGCCGCCGCCGCCGGATCCCGCCACCCGGATCGCGGAATAGCGGCACGGCATCCGGGATTGCACCTTCCGTGAGCTCTGCAACGCCCATCAAGGTCGACGTCTGGTCGGACATCGCATGCCCGTGGTGCTTCATCGGCAAGCGCAAGTTCGAGCTGGGGGCCGAGGATGCCGGCATCCCGGTCGAGGTCGAGTACCACTCGTTCGAGCTCGCGCCCGACACCCCGGTGGACTTCGACGGCAGCGAGCAGGACTATCTGGCCAGCCGCGGGTTCCCGGCGGAGCAGATCCCGCAGATG
>NZ_BAAAQO010000003.1:711892-818775 GCF_039531715.1 Pseudolysinimonas kribbensis
CTGAAGCACACCAACACCGTGAAGGCGCACCAGCTCATCCACTGGGCGAAGGCGCAGGGCCGGCAGCTCGACATGAAGGAGCGGCTGCTGGCCGCCTACTTCGAGGAGGGCCGCCACGTCGGGCGCGACGAGGATCTCGCCGATCTCGCAGCGGAGATCGGGCTCGACCGCGACGAGGCGCTCGCCGCGCTGCGCGACGACCGCCATCTCGACGACGTGCGTGCCGATCAGGCGCTGGCGCAGCAGCTCGGCATCAACGGCGTGCCGTTCTTCGTGTTCGACGGCCAGTACGGCGTCTCCGGCGCGCAGGACCCGGCGACGTTCGCCGACGTCCTGCGCCAGGTGGCCGAGAAGCGCGAGGAGGTCGCCTCATGACCCGGATCAAGCTGGAGCGCATCGTGCCGCTCGAGACGCCCGACGCCGAGGTCTGCGTCGACGGCGTGTGCGAGATCCCGGCTCCCGCTACCGCGGAGGGATCTCCTCGCTGATATCGGCGACCGTGGCTCCGAGGCCCCGGATCAGCGCGTCGGCGTCCACGAACGCGGAGTACCCGTGCTCGCCCGCGCCCATCGACACCCGCCGCCCCGCGACCCGCTCGTCGACGAACACCGGCCACGCCGTGCTCGACCCGAGGGGCGTGATCGTGCCGCGCTCGTAGCCGGTGGCCTCGAGGGCGACCGCCGCCTCGGGCAGCCGCAGCTTGTTCACGCCGACGAGCGCGCGCAGCTTCGCCCACGAGATCTGCCGGTCGCCGGGGATCTCGGCGAACAGGAACGTGCCGTCGTGCCGCTTCACGACGAGCGACTTCACGATGTCGGCCGGGGTGATCCCGAGCAGCTCCGCGGCCTCCTCGAGCGAGCCCGCCGCGGGCCGCTCGATGATCTCGATCGGGATGCCGCGCGCTGCCGCGTCCGCCGCGACCCGTTCGCGACCCGTCATCGCGACGTGCGCCCGCGCCGGGCGCGACCGGCGGAGACGATCGCCAGCAGCACGCCGAGGAGCACGAGCGCGCCGCCGAGAGCCGGAACGACGATGGGCACCGCAGTGCCGGTCCGGGCGAGCTCCGGCGCGATCGTGGTGGTGGCCACGGCGCCCGTGAGCGATGCCGAGATCGGCGCGCTCGCCGCCTGGATCACACGGGAGACGTCGGCATCCACGGGATCCATCACGAGCGGTGCGGCGGCCGGTCCGCTCGCGGTGGCGATGATCGCCGGAGCAGCTCCCGTGGGAGTGACCGCGACGGGCGCCGCCGAGCCGTCGGCGCCCGTCGTGACGGTCGTGGTGGTCGCGCCACCCGCGAACGTGCCGTTCGTCACCGTGAGGGAGACCGTCCGGCTCGGCACGCCGTTCACCCCGGCGAGCACCCGTACGGTCCAGTTCGACGCAGCGCCGATCCGCGCGGCGGCGGGCGCCGTGAGGGTGATCGACCACGGCCCGTGAAGCATGGCCGCCTCCGCCAGCAGACTCGTCACGTCGTCCTGCGCGCCGCTCGGCAGCTTGGCGAGGTGGAAGGCCGTGTCGTAGGCGATGTGGCGGAAGTCGTTCGCCGGGTCGAGCTGGCCGGGGTTCTGCGGCGCTGCCGTCCAGGTGTGCACGATGTGCGCGAGGGCTGCCGCCTGGACGGAGGTCGGCGTGCTGCCGTGCACGAAGAGCAGATAGGACATCTCGGAGAGGGTCTCCGGATCGATCGCTGTGCCCCACTTCGTGACGAGGGCCCCGCCCGGTTGCATCGGCTCGGCCTCATCCGGGGCCGTGAATCCGAACTCGGTCATCCAGCTGGGCACGCCGTCGACCAGGTAGTCGCCGATCCAGTCGGCGGTCGCCGGGTTGCCCGCGAAGGGCTGCGGCGGCAATGTCGTCACACCGGCGCTCGTGGCGACGGCCGCCGAGGCCATCGACGCGGGGACGATCACCCCGAGCACGGCCGCGGTCGCAACGACGAGCGGGGCGAGGATGCGTCGGGGAATCACGGAGGGAGCCTATCGGCGGCCCTTCATCCGAGCCAGAGTGCTGCGACGGCGGGGCCGGTCCCCGTGAGGCCCGTCTGCGACACTGGAGGGGATGTCTCTCCTCGCCACCGCCGCCCCCCTGCGCATCGGGCCGCTGACGCTCGACGTGCCCGTCGTGCTCGCGCCCATGGCGGGCATCACGAACACGGCGTTCCGCCGGCTGTGCCGCGAATACGGCGCGGGCCTGTACGTGAGCGAGATGATCACCTCGCGCGCGCTGGTCGAGCGGACCCCCGAATCGATGCGCCTCATCCGGCACCACGAGTCGGAGACGCCGCGCAGCATCCAGCTCTACGGGGTCGACCCGGCCACGATCCGGCGGGCGATCACGATGCTCGTCGCCGAGGACCGCGCCGACCACATCGACCTCAACTTCGGCTGCCCGGTGCCCAAGGTCACCCGCAAGGGCGGGGGAGCGGCGCTGCCGTGGAAGCTCGACCTGTTCCGCGAGATCGTCGAGGCCGCGGTGGATGCCGCGGGCCCGCTGCCGCTGACCGTCAAGATGCGCAAGGGCATCGACGCCGATCACCTGACCTACCTCGAGGCGGGACGTATCGCCGAGGGCGCCGGCGTGGCGTCGATCGCGCTGCACGCGCGCACGGCGAGCGAGTTCTACTCCGGGCACGCCGACTGGTCCGCGATCGCGAAGCTCAAGGAGACCGTCACGAGCGTGCCGGTGCTCGGCAACGGCGACATCTGGAGCGCGGAGGACGCGCTGCGCATGGTGGACGAGACGGGTGCCGACGGCGTCGTCGTCGGGCGTGGGTGCCTCGGCAAGCCGTGGCTGTTCGGCGACCTCGCCGCGGCGTTCACCGACGGGGTGGCGCGCAGTTCAGATGGCACTGTGGCCGAGCCGACCCTCGGCGAGGTCGCGGCCGCGTTCCGCCGGCACGCGGAGCTGCTGGTCGAGTTCTTCGAGTCCGAGGAGCGCGCCTGCCGCGACATCCGCAAGCACGTCGCCTGGTACTTCAAGGGCTACACCGTCGGCGGCGAGCTGCGCGCGGCCCTCGCGATGAGCTCGAGCCTCGGCGAGATCGACGAGCTGCTCGCGACCCTCGATGGCGACCAGCCGTACCCGGGGGAGCCGGCGGAGGGCCAGCGGGGGCGCGCCGGGACCCCGAAGACGCCCTCGCTGCCCGACCGCTGGCTCGAGTCCCGCGAGCTCGGCGCCGCGCACCGGGCCGACGTCGCCGCCGCCGAGCTGCACCACAGCGGCGGCTGACCCGTTGGCCGACCTGACCGCCGGCTACGGGGAGCCCGACGCCGAGCGCCGCCTGCCCGAGCAGCACCACAACGCCCGCGGCGACTTCGTGCGCGACCGCGGGCGGGTCATCCACTCGAGCGCGCTGCGCCGCCTGTCGCAGAAGACCCAGGTGCTGAGCCCGACCGCGGGTCTCGACTTCGCCCGCAACCGGCTCACCCACTCGCTGGAGGTCGCGCAGATCGGCCGGGAGCTCGCGCTCGACCTGGGGCTGGATCCGGATGTCGTCGACACCGCGTGCCTGGCCCACGACCTCGGCCACCCGCCCTTCGGTCACAACGGCGAGCGCGCCCTCAACTCGTGGGCCGCGCCGATCGGCGGCTTCGAGGGCAACGCGCAGACGCTCCGGCTGCTGACGCGGCTCGAGCCGAAGGTGTTCGATGCCGAGGGCCGGGGCTACGGCCTCAACCTCACCCGCGCGAGCCTCGACGCGAGCTGCAAGTACCCGTGGCCGCAGGAGCAGGGGCAGCCGGATCCGTCGGGCCGCAGCAAGTTCGGGTTCTACGCCGACGACGCGGGGACGTTCGGGTGGCTGCGCGACGGCGCGCCCGAGGGCCGCCGCTGCATCGAGGCGCAGGTCATGGATCTCTCCGACGACATCGCCTACTCGGTGCACGACTTCGAGGACGCGATCGTCAACGGCTTCATCGACGTGCGCGCCCTGAGCGCGCGGGTCGACCACGAGGAGCTCGTCGCGAGCATGGTCGCGTGGATCGGCGACGAGGTTCCGCAGGACGGCCTCATCGCCGCGTTCGACCGGCTCGATTCGCTCGGCTCATGGCTCGAGACCTGGGACGGCGGCAGGCGCGACCTCGCCCGGCTCAAGAACCTGACGAGTCAGCTCATCGGGCGGTTCGCGGGCCGGGCGACCGAGGCGACCCGGGCCGCGCACCCGGGCGGATCCCTGGCCCGGTTCGGCGCCGACGTGGTCGTGCCGCCGGAGACGCGCGCCGAGATCGCGGTGCTGAAGGGCATCGTCGCGGCCAACGTGATGTCGACCAATGCGCGCCGCCCGATCTACTCGCGCCAGCGCGGCATCCTCACCGAGCTCGCCGACACGCTCTGGGCGACCGGCGAACAGCATCTCGACGCCGCGCTGCAGGGCGACTGGACCGACGCCGCCGACGACACCGCGCGCCGCCGCGTCGTCGTCGACCAGGTGGCGTCGCTGACGGATGTCTCGGCGATCGCCTGGCACGAGCGTCTCGTCGGCTAGAACAAGTTCTGCGGCGGTGTCGATCCGCAGGGTCGTCGTTCGACGCAACGGTGAGGGCGCATCACGGCGCCCCGCGAAGCAAGGAGCAGACCAGATGCCGAAGTTCATGTTCATCATGCGGGCCGACGACTCGGCTCACGAGGCGTTCGCCGACGTCGACTTCTCCGAGGTCCTGGATCTCATGGGCCGGTACAACGACTCGTTGATCGATGCGGGCGTGCTCGTCGCGGCCGAGGGGCTCGCGCCGGCGACCGAGGGCGCCGTCGTCGACTTCGCCTCGACGCCGCCGATCGTCACCGACGGCCCCTACGGCGAGACGCACGAGCTGTTCGACGGCTACTGGATCGTCGACGTGGCCGACCAGGCGACCGCGATCGAGTGGGCCAAGCGCGCGCCGTGCGGTCCTGGCGTCAAGCTCGAGGTGCGGCGCGTGCCGTCGATCGACGAGTTCCCGCAGGACAACGAGTACGTCCGGCGTGAGCGGGCCTGGCGCGAGCACACCGGCAATCTCTGATGGACGCCCGGGCGAGCGTCGCGGCGAGCGGTGCCGTCGCCGCGGTCTGGCGGATCGAGTCCGCCCGCATCGTCGCGACGCTCGCCCGCGTCACGGGCGACTTCGCCCTCGCCGAGGATCTCGCGCAGGATGCGCTCGCCGAGGCGCTGCAGACGTGGCCGCGCGACGGCGTGCCCGACAACCCCGGCGCGTGGCTGACCGCGGTGGCCAAGCGCCGGGCGATCGACGGCTGGCGCCGTCGGGCGCGCCTCGAGGAGCGCCACGCGACGCTCGCCCGCGACCTGACCGAGCGCGCCGACCAGTGGGAGCAGGCGCCGTGGCAGCCGATCCCGGATGACGTGCTGCGCCTGATCTTCACGGCCTGCCATCCGGTGCTCGCCCCCGAGGCGCAGGTGGCCCTCACCCTCCGCGTCGTCGGGGGCCTCGGCAGCGACGAGATCGCGGCCGCGTTCCTCGTGAGCGTGCCGACGATCCAGGCCCGGATCACCCGCGCCAAGAAGACCCTGTCGGCCGCGCAGGTGCCGTTCGAGGTGCCGGACCCGTCCGAGTGGGCCGAGCGGCTCGGCGGCGTGCTCGCGGTGCTCTACTCGGTCTTCACCGAGGGGTACGCCGCGACCTCCGGCGAGGGGTGGGTGCGCGACGACCTCGCGCGCGAGGCGATCCGGCTGACCCGCGTGCTCGTGCAGCTCGTGCCGCGGGAGCCGGAGGCGCTCGGTCTGCTGGCCCTCATGGAGCTGCAGTCCTCACGCTTCGGGGCACGCACGGATGCGGCCGGTGAGCCGATCCTGCTGCCGGATCAGGACCGCCGGCGCTGGGACCGTTCGGCCATCGCGCGCGGTCGCGGCGCGCTCCGCACCCTGGACGCGACGGGCCGCGGCCGCGGCGCCTACGGCCTCCAGGCCGCGATCGCCGCGGTGCACGCGGCGGCCGCCCGCTACGAGGAGACCGACTGGGAGCGCATCGTGCTGCTGTACGAGGCCCTCGGGCGGATCGCGCCGGGCCCCGTGGTCGCGCTGAATCACGCCGTCGCCGTCTCGATGGCATCCGGTCCGGCGGCTGCCCTGCCGATGCTCGAGGACCTCGCGGCCGGCGGCATGCTGCGCGACTCGCACCTGCTGCCCGCGGTGCGCGGCGAGGTGCTGGCGCGGCTCGGCCGCACCGACGAGGCGCGAGCGGAGCTGTTGCGCGCCGCCGACCTCGCCGGCAACGCCACCCGCCGCCGCAGCCTGCTCGCGAAGGCGCTCGCGCTGGGGCAGCGGCCCGGCGGGGCGTCCGGCGCCGACCCTAAACTCTGAGCCATGCCCGGCCGGATCTCGCGAAGCGACATCGACGAGGTCAAGGCCCGGGTGAACATCGCCGACGTGGTGGGCGACTACGTCACGCTCAAGAGCGCCGGCGTGGGCGCGCTCAAGGGTCTGTGCCCGTTCCACGAGGAGCGCAGCCCGAGCTTCCAGGTGCGACCCGGGCACGGCCGATACCACTGCTTCGGCTGCGGCGAGGACGGCGACGCGTTCGAGTTCCTCGTCAAGATGGATCACGTCACGTTCCAGGAGGCGGTCGAGCGCCTCG
Source organism: Pseudolysinimonas kribbensis (assembly GCF_039531715.1). NCBI lineage: Bacteria > Bacillati > Actinomycetota > Actinomycetes > Micrococcales > Microbacteriaceae > Pseudolysinimonas > Pseudolysinimonas kribbensis. Next base: position 718,462 of record NZ_BAAAQO010000003.1, read on the forward strand.
CGGCGCGGGTCGGTCTCGAGCTGCACTACGAAGACGGGGGCGCCGCCGCGGAGCACGGCAATCGCGCCCGCCTGCTCGCGGCCAACGCGGCGGCCGAGGAGTTCTTCCGCGCCCAGCTCGCGACGCCCGAGGCGAAGCTCGCCCGCGATTTCCTCGGGGGGCGCGGGTTCGACAAGGCGGCCGCCGATCGCTTCGGCGTGGGCTTCGCACCGAAGTCGTACAACGCGCTCGGCGATCATCTGAAGGCGAAGGGCTTCACGCTCGAGGAGCTGAAGGAGGCGGGCCTGCTCTCGACCAACGACCGGGGCAACGCCTACGACCGGTTCCGCGGTCGCGCGATCTGGCCGATCCGCGATGTCACGGGCCAGACCGTGGGCTTCGGCGCGCGCAAGCTCCTGCCCGACGACGAGGACAAGGGCCCGAAGTACCTCAACACCCCCGAGACGCCGATCTACCGCAAGAGCTCGGTCCTCTACGGCCTCGACCTCGCTCGCCGTGCGATCGCGACCGGCAAGCAGGTCGTGATCGTCGAGGGCTACACGGATGTCATGGCCTGCCACCTCGCGGGCGTGACGACCGCGATCGCCACCTGCGGCACCGCGCTCACGGTCGACCACATCAAGGTCATCCGCCGGGTGCTCGGCGACTCCGCCGACGCCGACACCGGTGACCGGGGCGAGGTCGTCTTCACGTTCGACCCCGACGAGGCCGGCCAGCGCGCCGCGAGCCGGGCGTTCGCCGAGGAGCAGCGCTTCGCCGCCCAGACGTTCGTCGCCGTCGCGCCCGACGGTCTCGACCCGTGCGACCTCCGGCTGCACCGCGGCGACGACGCCGTGCGCTCGCTCATCCGCACGAGGCGGCCGATGTTCGAGTTCATGATCCGGCGCCGCCTCGCCGGCCACGACCTCGAGACCGTGGAGGGACGCACGGCGGCGCTGCGGGCGTCCGCGCCGATCGTCGCCGGCATCCGGGATCGCTCCCTCTCCGGCGGCTACGTGCGCAGCCTCGCCATGTGGCTGGGCCTGGATCCCGCGGAGGTGAGCCGCGCGGTGACGGCCGCCTCGCGGGCGACCCCGCGCGTCGAGGAGCGCCGGCCGCAGGGCGATGCCTCGCGCAGCAGCGCGTCCTCCGAGCCCGTCGCGCCGCGCACCGGCCTCGTCGACCTGCCCACCGACCCCGCGACCCGGGGCGAGCGCGACGCGCTCATGGCGATGCTGCAGTATCCCGACTCCGTGGGCGAGGAACTGCTGCGTCGCGCCGCCGAGGTGCGCTTCGGCAACGAGAGCCTGCGGGTCGTGCGCGACGCCGTGGTCGCGAGCCTGCCGGCCGACGCGACCTGGGTCGACCGCGTGGTCGAGCAGGTGCCCGAGGGTTTCGTGCCGCTCGCGCGGGACCTGGCGGCCGCACCGATTCCGACCCAGCCGGACCGGCTCGCGGCCTACTGCGAATCCGTGGTCTCCGACCTCGTGGTGCGCGACCTGCTGCGCCGGCGCGGTGAGCTGGTGGGCGCCATGCAGCGCGCGCAGGCCGAGGGCGACCAGGCGCGCTGGGCGGCGCTGTCGCGGCAGTCGGCCGAGCTCGAGACGGAGCGCCGGCGGCTGCGCCGTGAATAGCCCGTAAGACTAGACCGGGTTGTCCACCACCCGTTCGGGGGTATGCGAGAGTTGTTCTCATGGGTCGGGGGCGCGTTCGCGCGACCCTCGCCGCCGCGGCCGCGACCGCTCTCCTCTTGACCGGATGCGCCGCCGGAGGCTCCCTCGGCGATGCCGGCATCGTGGTGGGCACCGCGCTGCCCGTGACCTCGCTCGACCCCGCCGCGGACGCGGGCGCCGGGGGGCGTCTCGTCGCCGAGCAGATCTACCCGCACCTGCTGACCATCCGGCCGGGCACGAGCCGGCTCGTGCCCGACATCGCCGCGACTGCTGGATTCCGTGCCGACGGCGCGTACGCGGTGCGCCTCAAGCCGGACCTGCGCTTCGCCAACGGCGACCGGCTGGAGGCCTCGGACGTCGTGCGCAGCTTCACCCGGCAGCGCGCGATCAAGGCGCCCGGCGGCCCGTGGCCCCTGCTGGCCGGTGTCACGAGCGTCCGGGCCACAGGAGACCGGACGGTCGTGTTCCGGCTGGCGACGCCCGGCGATCAGCGCTTTCCCGACATCCTGGCCAGCCAGGCCGGGGCGATCGTCGACGAGGAGGTCTTCCCGGCGCATGCCCTGGCCGCGGCGCAGGACATCGTGGCCACGCAGCCCTTCGCCGGTCCGTACACGGTGCAGAGTTTCAACCCCGGCGACCTGATCACCTTCCACGTCGCACCGCACTACCGCGGCGCGCTCGGCTCCCCGCACGCGCCCGACGTCACCTTGAAGCTCTACGGATCGCCGTCGACGCTCGTGGCCGACGTCACCGACCGGGCGATCGACCTCGGGTACGGAGGCATCGGCCCTTCCCAGCTGCAGCAGCTCGACGACCACGGCGCCGACGTCGTGGCGACGGCGGGCGGCGCGGCGCGCTATCTCGTGTTCGACCTCGACGGGATGCCGTACGGCGCGAAGCAGAGGGATGCCGCGCCGCAGCGGGCGCAGGCGGTGCGTCATGCGGTGGCGGACCTCGTCGATCGTCGCGCGCTCGCCCTCACGATCGATCACGGGGCGACCGCGCCGCTGTACGGGTTCATCCCGGACGGGCTGCCGGGCGCCGATCCGGTGCTGCGCTCCATCACCGGCGATGGTCACGGCCAACCCGACATCACGGCCGCGGAGGCCGAGCTCGATCAGGCGGACGTCGCCAGGCCGCTCACGCTCACGCTCACCCTCGTCCCGGAACTCAACCCGCCCGGCACGCTCGCCGAGTACCGGGCGCTCGCCGCGCAGCTCGAGCTCGGCGGCCTGTTCCAGGTCGACATCGACGAGGTGGATGCGGCGGACTTCGCCGCGAAGCGCCCGAAGGCCGCCTTCCAGGCCTACCCCGGCTCCTGGTCGCCGGACGGCACGGACCCGGCGACCTATCGGATGCCGTACCAGCTGGGTGACGCGCAGCTGGGCTCGCATTACGCGACGCCGTCCGCGCTCGAGCTGCTCGCCGCGCCCATCACCCGGGCCGACCCTGCGAAGCGGTCGGCCGACGTGCGGATGATCCAGCGCCGGCTCGCCGACGACATGCCCGTGGTGCCGCTCGTGCAGTCCGCGCAGCTCGCCGTGACCGCGGACGGCGTGACCGGCGTGCGGTTCGACGGGTCGTTCACGCTGCGATTCGGCTCGCTGCGCATGCCTTAGGGTCGAGCCGTGGCATCCGGGCGTGCGGCCGATCGCGGGATCGCGGTGCGCGCCGACGACCTCACGCTCGCCTACGGGGCGGACGACGTGGCCGTCTCGGGCGCGACGTTCGAGATCGCCGTGGGCGGCATCCTGGGCGTCGTCGGCGAGGCCGGGTCGGGCAAGAGCACGCTCGCCCGCGCGGTCGCCGCGCAGTCGGCGTTCGGCGAGGGCGAGACCCCGCACATCCAGGGCGGGACGCTCGAGGTGCTCGGCCACGACATCGTCCGATCGTCCGCGCGGCGCCAGACCGGGCTCGCGCTCCGCGTCGGCTACCTCCCGCAGGACGGCGGCTCGACGCTCGTGCCGCACCTCACCATCGGCGAGAACGTCGCGGCCCCGATCTACCAGCGCGACCGCAGGTTCAACCGGCTCGACGCCGGCGCCGCGGTCGCCTCGCTCGTCGACGCGGTACGCCTGCCGCTGTCGGTCATGTCGAGGTTCCCGCACGAGCTGAGCCGCGGGCAGAGGCAGCGCATCGCCCTCGCGCGGGCGCTGATCCTCGAGCCGGAGCTGCTCGTGGCCGACGATCCGACCATGGGCGTCGACGTGCTCGTGCGCGGCCGCATTCTCACCGTGATCGCGGACCTGCAGCGCGACCGGCGGTTCTCGGCTCTCGTCGTGGGGCACGACATCCGGGAGCTGCGCACCATGACCGAGCAGATCGCGATCATGCACGGGGGGCTGTTCGTCGGCTACGGCCAGGTCGACGACGTGCTCGCGCACCCGCTGCACCCCTATGTCGCCCGGCTCGCCGAGGTCACGCGGGCCCCGGCGCGCGCCTCGAACGGGTGATCGCTTCACAGGCGGCGGGGGCACGGCGCACTCCGCTGTGTTAGAAAGACGTTCACGATGGGGCGGCGTCGCGTGCGACGAGACCCCTGCAATCACGGGAAAGAGGAGGATGGACATGCCATCCAGAACCAGCAAGGGACTCCGCATCGCGGCGGTCGCATCGGCGGCGGCGGCGTCGCTCGTGCTCGCGGCATGCGCGGGCGGCGGAGGCAACGGGGGATCGGGCGGCGGCAGCGGCAGCCTCATCGTCGGCACGACGGACGTCGTCACGTTCCTCGATCCGGCCGGCAGCTACGACAACGGCTCGTTCGCCGTGATGAACCAGATCTACCCCTTCCTGTTCAACGAGCCCAAGGGCAGTCCGGACGTCAAGCCGGACATCGCCAAGTCCGGCGAGTTCACCAGCCCCAACGACTTCACCGTCAAGCTCAAGCCCGGCCTCACGTGGGCCAACGGCCACGCGCTGACCTCGTCGGATGTCAAGTTCACCTTCGAGCGCCAGCTCAAGATCAACGACCCGAACGGTCCCGCGAGCCTGCTCTCCAACCTCGCGAGCGTGGACGCCCCGGATGCGACCACGGTCGTGTTCCACCTCAAGAACCCGAACGACCAGACCTTCGAGCAGGTGCTCTCCAGCCCGGTCGGGCCGATCGTCGACGAGCAGTCGTTCTCGGCCGACAAGGTCACGCCCGACGCGACGATCGTGAAGGACAAGGCGTTCGCCGGTCAGTACACGATCACGAAGTACGACAAGAACAACCTCGTGCAGTTCAAGGCGTACGCCGGCTACCAAGGCCTGCTGGGCAAGGCCGCCACGTCGAACGTGACGCTGAAGTACTACACGAACCCGTCGAACATGAAGCTCGACATCCAGAAGGGCAACATCGACGTCGCGTACCGCGCCCTCTCGGCGACCGACGTGGCCGACCTGAAGAAGAACAAGAACGTCAAGGTCATCACGGGTCCCGGCGGCGAGGAGCGCTACATCGTCTTCAACTTCAACACGATGCCGTTCGGTCTGAAGACGCCGACTCCGGATGCCGCGAAGGCGCTCGCGGTGCGGCAGGCGGTGGCCGATCTCATCGACCGGCAGGCCATCGCCACCCAGGTCTACAAGGGCACCTACACCCCGCTGTACTCCTTCGTGCCCGACGGGCTGACCGGCGCCACGACCGTGCTGAAGGACCTGTACGGCGACGGCCAGGGCGGCCCCAGCCTCGACAAGGCGAAGCAGACCCTGCAGAAGGCGGGCGTCACGACGCCGGTCAAGCTGCAGCTGCAGTACGTCTCGGACGGCCACTACGGCCCGTCGTCGGGCGACGAGTACGCGCTCCTCAAGAGCCAGCTCGAGAACGGCGGCGTGTTCACGGTCGACCTGCAGTCCACGGAGTACGCGACCTACACGAAGCAGCGCGTGCTGGACGCCTACCCGGCCTACCAGCTGGGCTGGTTCCCGGACTACTCCGACGCCGACAACTACCTGACGCCCTTCTTCGTGAAGGACAACTTCCTCGGCAACCACTACGACAACCCGACGGTGCAGAACCTGATCGCCAAGGAGCAGACCGACACCGACGCGGCGACCCGCAAGGCCGACATCGAGAAGATCCAGGCGCTCGTGGGCGCCGACCTCTCGACGCTGCCGATGCTCCAGGGTGCGCAGGTCGCGGTGGTCGGACCGGACGTGAAGGGCACCACGCTCGACCCGTCCTTCAAGTTCCGTTTCGCCTTCATCAGCAAGTAGCACCACCGGCCATCCGGGGCGGGGCGTCGTGCGCCCCGCCCCGGATGCACGAGGACCCACATGACGAACACCACCCTGAGCCACGCGCCCGCCCCGGCGCCCCCGACCCTCTCGGCCCGACGATCCGGCGGCACCCTGTGGCGCTACCTGGTGGTGCGGTTCGTCCTGATCCTGCCGACCATCTTCATCCTGGTCTCGATGGTGTTCTTCCTGATGCGGCTGACCGGTGACCCGATCACCGCCGCCCAGGGCGGACGCCTCCCCGCGGACGAGCTGGCCAAGCGCGTCCACGACGCCGGCTACGACCGTCCGCTCATCGTCCAGTACGTCGAGTACCTGGGTCAGGTCTTCACCGGCAACTTCGGCACCGCGGTCACCGACGGGCGGCCGATCAGCGACATCCTGCTCACCTTCGGCGGCGCGACCCTCGAGCTCGCGGTCTACGCCCTCATCGTCGCGCTCGTGGTCGGCATCCCGCTCGGCATGGTGGCCGCCTACTTCCGCGATCGGTGGCCGGATGCCGCCCTGCGGATCGCGGCGATCCTCTGGTACGCGACCCCGGTCTTCTTCGTCGGACTGCTGCTCAAGCTCGTCTTCGCCGTCTGGCTCGACGTGCTCCCGGTCGCCGGTCGCGCGTCCACCCGAACCGAGATCGACCTCTCCGCGCTCGACCATCCCACCGGCATCTACCTCATCGACGCGATCCGGCTGGGCAACCTCGACGACATCGGCGACGTGCTGCAGCACGCGATCCTGCCGGCGCTCGCGCTCGGGTTCCTCACCGCCGGCATCTTTCTGCGCCTCGTGCGCACCAACACGATCGCGACCCTCTCGCGCGACTACGTCGACGCGGCGCGCTCGCGGGGGGTGCGGGAGCTGCGGCTCGTGCGCTCGCACGCGTTCAAGCCGGCGCTCATCCCGATCATCACCGTGATCGGCCTGCAGATCGCGCTCCTGCTCGGCGGCGCGATCCTCACCGAGACCACCTTCGAGTGGAAGGGGCTGGGCTACGAGCTCGGCCAGTACCTCGCGAACCGCGACTTCGTGGCGGTGCAGGGCATCGTCGCCCTGCTCGCGGTGATCGTCGCGGTCACCAACTTCATCGTCGACGTCATCGCGGCGATCATCGACCCCCGGGTGAGGTACTGATGTCCCTGACCGACGAGCGACCGGTGGTGAAGCCGCGCTGGTACGCGCGCCTGCCCGTCGTGCGGCAGCTGCGGCAGAGCGTGGGTCTGCAGCGCGGGATGCTGGTGGCCGGCCTCGTGATCACGGGCTTCTTCATCCTCGTGGCGATCCTCGCCCCGTTCATCGCGCCCTACGGATTCAGCCAGCTGCGCGATGCGCACGGCAACTTCGGCGCGCAGGACCCGCCGAGCGCGGCGCACTGGCTCGGCACCACGGTGGGCGGCTACGACGTGCTCGCGCGCGTGATCTGGGGGGCGCAGACGGCGCTGTTCGTGATCGTCGTCGCGATCGTGCTCTCGGTCTTCGCCGGCGTGGCGCTCGGCCTGATCTCCGGCTACCTCGGCGGCTGGCTCGACCGCATCCTCATCGTGATCGCGGACGCGGTCTACGCGTTCCCGACCCTGCTGCTCGCGATCGTCGCGGCGATCGTCATCAGCGGCGGGCAGTCGAGCCTCGTGGGCGGCGTGTTCGCGGCCGCGATCTCGATCACGGTCGTGTTCATCCCGCAGTACTTCCGCGTCATCCGGGCGGAGGTCGTGCGGATCAAGTCGGAGCCGTTCGTCGAGGCGGCGCGGGTCATCGGCGCGAGCACCGGCCGCGTCATGTTCCGGCACGTGCTGCGCAACTCCACCCGCACGCTGCCGCTCATCCTCACGCTCAACAGCTCGGAGGCGATCCTGACCCTCGCCGGCCTCGGCTTCCTCGGGTTCGGCATCGAGCCGACCGCCGCGGCCGAGTGGGGGTTCGACCTGAACAAGTCGATCTCCGACGTCACGAGCGGCATCTGGTGGACCTCGATCTTCCCGGGCCTTGCGATCGTGCTGGTGGTGATGGGCGTCACGCTCATCGGCGAGAGCCTCAACGACCTGGCCGACCCGCGGCTGCGCGCCCGGCGCCGGGCCGTGGCGGGCGCGCCGCCGGCCGATGCCGTGGCCGCGAGCGAGCCCATGGCGCGCGAGGAGCAGGGAGAGGTCGCCTGATGGCCACGGAGCCCCGCAAGCCCGCGGACCCGACGGCCGACGCCGCGGTCACGATCACCGACCTCGACGTCATCTTCGCCACGGACGCCGGCACCGTGCACGCCGTCGCCGGCGTCTCGCTCGACGTGCGGCCGGGCGAGGTGCTCGCGATCGTGGGCGAGTCGGGGTCCGGCAAGACGGTCACCGCCCGCACGATCCTCGGCCTGCTGCCGGAGACCGCGATCGCCCGCGGCGCGGTCGTGCTGGCCGGCGAGAACGTCATCGGCCTGGACCGCCGGCGCCTGCAGAAGCTGCGCGGCGCCGCGGCCGCGATGATCTTCCAGGAGCCCTCGGGGGTGCTCAACCCGGTGTACACGATCGGGTGGCAGCTCGCCGAGGGCCTGCGAGCGCACGGCGGGTACACGAAGGCCGCCGCGCACGAGCGCGCGGTCGAGATGCTGCGGCTCGTCGGCATCCCCGACCCGGAGCGCCGGGTGCGCGACTATCCGCACCAGTTCTCGGGTGGCCAGAAGCAGCGCATCGTCATCGCCATGGCGCTCGCCCTCGATCCCGCGGTGATCATCGCCGACGAGCCCACGACGGCGCTCGACGTCACCGTGCAGGCCGAGATCCTCGATCTGCTGCGGCGGCTGCGCGACGAGTTCGGCACCGCGATCGTGCTCATCACCCACAACATGGGCGTCGTCGCCGACCTCGCCGACCGTGTCGCGGTGATGTACCGGGGCGAGCTGGTCGAGACGGCCCCCGTGCGCGAGCTGTTCTCGCACCCGAGGGAGGACTACACGCGCGAGCTGCTGGCCGCGGTGCCGCGCCTCGAGATCGTCGAGCGGGATGCGGTGGCGCCCGCGCCCGAGGGCCCGGTCGTCGAGGCGAAGGGCCTCGTGATCGAGTACCCGGGTCGCTTCGGCGGGGGCGGCTTCCGGGCCGTCGACGGCGTGGACTTCTCGATCCAGCCGGGAGAGGTGCTGGGCCTGGTGGGGGAGTCCGGCTCGGGCAAGACCACCATCGGCCGGGCCATCGGCGGTCTGACCCGCGTCTCCGGAGGCTCGCTGCGCGTTCTCGGTGTCGAGCTGAACGGGATGCGCGAGCGGCAGTTCCGCCCGCAGCGCGGCCGGCTCGGCTTCGTCTTCCAGGATCCGGCCACGAGTTTCAATCCGCTGCTCACGATCGCGCAGTGCATCGGCGAGCCGCTCGTCGTGCACGGCCGGGCGAGCTCGGCGGAGGCCGCGCGCGACCGGATCGACGAACTGCTCGAGGCGGTCCAGCTGCCGGCCTCCTACGGCGACCGCTATCCGCACGAGCTCTCCGGCGGCCAGCGCCAGCGCGCCTCGCTCGCGCGCGCTCTTGCCCTCGACCCCGAGCTGCTCATCGCCGACGAGCCCACGAGCGCGCTCGACGTGTCGGTGCAGGCGAAGGTGCTCGAGCTGTTCGGCGAGCTGCAGGAGCGGTTCGGCTTCGCCGCGCTGTTCATCACGCACGATCTCGCGGTCGTCGACCTGCTCGCGCACCGGATCGCCGTGCTGCATCAGGGCGAGATCGCCGAGCAGGGGCCGACGGCGTCGGTTCTCGGATCGCCGTCCGACGACTACACGAGGCGCCTGCTCGCCTCGCTGCCGGTGCCGGATCCCGTCGAGCAGGCCGCTCGGCGCGAACAGCGCGCCGCGAGCGCCGGGTGAGCGGCGCCGGGCTGCTCGTCCGGCCCGTCGGGTCTCGCAACCCCCGCCGCGCTTGCTAAGCTAGCCCGGCTGTTCACAGCATTCCTCCATAGCTCAATTGGCAGAGCAATCGGCTGTTAACCGATAGGTTCTTGGTTCGAGTCCAAGTGGGGGAGCCACCCACCTCCCGGTCCGCGTTCTCACTCCCGCCGCTCGGGCAGAAAGGCCCGTGATCCGTCGTGCCTCCCCCTCGCCGAACCACCGCGGACATCCTCGCGGAGCGTCCCGACGTCGTGCGCGACGGCACCCGGCTGGTGCTGACCGGCCCGCCGCTCACCCGCGAGGAGGCGACGATCGCCGATCTGCGCCTCGTGCGCGATGCGCTCGACGCGGCCGGGATCGACTACCTGCTGATCCGCGGCGATCGCGACACGGCGGTGCTCAGCGTCGATCGGGCGCGGCGGGCGAGGGTCGAGCAGGCGTTCGCGACGGCGTTCGCGGGCGAGCCGATGTACGCGAGGGTGCTCGGATCGGGCAGGCGCTCGGAGCGCCTCCTCGCGCGCGGACGGCTCCCCGGTGACGACGAGGATCTCTTCCTGATCTACCGTCCGCGGACCCGCGCGGTGCGCGGGGTCTGGCGCGCCGCCGACGCCGCCATCCGGCTCGAGTTCTGGCGCTTCGACGACACCGAGATCGTCGCGCCCCGGCCCAACGCGCTGACCCGGCAGCGCATCCGCCGCGAGGACGCCGTCGTCAGCTCGGTGGAGCGGTACGGCGATCGCTGGCCGACGCTGGCGGGCATGTTCGACGAGCAGGTCGACGACATCGACTTCGACATCGACCTCGTCTTCTCCTGGGTGGACGGATCCGAGCCCGGATACCTGGCGTTGCGCGAGAGCTACCTCGACGACCGCAGCGCCCGCGCGCCCGACGGCGGTGCCGCCCGGTACCGCCAGATCGACGAGCTGCGCTACGCGATGCGCAGCGCCCGGGCCTACGCGCCGTGGATCCGCCGCATCCACCTCGTGACCGACTCGACGCCCCCGGCGTGGCTCGACGTCGACCATCCGGACGTGCGCGTCGTGCGCAGCGCGGACTTCTTCGAGAAGACCGAGGTGCTGCCCACCTTCAACTCGCACGCCATCGAGGCGCAACTGCACCGGATCCCGGGGCTCTCCGAGCACTTCCTGTACTCGAACGACGACATGTTCTTCGGACGCCCCGTGGCACCGAGCCTGTTCTTCTCGCCGGGCGGTGTCTCCCGCTTCGTCGAGGCGACCCTGCGGATCGGGCTCGGGGCCGCGCATCCCGACCGCACCGGGCACGACAACGCCATGCGGGTGAACCGGGCGCTGCTGCAGCAGCGCTTCGGGCGCACGATGACCCGCCATCTCGAGCACTGCGCCGCCCCGCTGCGGCGCAGCGTGCTCGCCGAGCTCGAGGCCGAGTTCCCGGAGGACTTCGCGCGCACCGCGGCGTCCCGGTTCCGCTCGGGCGACGACATCTCGGTGACCAACTCGCTGTACCACTACTACGCGCTGCTGACCGGGCGCGCGGTGGTGCAGACCGATGCGCACGTCCGGTACGTCGAGACGACGCTGGCCACGACGGCCGACTCGCTGCGCGATATCGAGCGGCGCCGGCGGTACGACATGTTCTGTCTCAACGACGGCAGTGCACCGGAGATCTCCGACGCCCAGCGGGTCGCGCTCGTGACGGCGTTCCTCGAGCGCTACTTCCCCGTGCCCGGACCCTGGGAGCGGACGAACTAGCTCGGCGCGCCCACGAGATCGATCGGGCGGGTCCAGGAGTCGTCATCCTGCGTCGAGGGCTCCGGTATGCGGGACGACCCGGGGATGCGCAGCCCCAGCGCGGCGAGCCGACGCGTGCTCTCGGCGGCGCCGACGTGCGACAGGGCCTCGGTCCGCTGGAGCGGGACGACGGCGTGCAGCACCGTGTCCGGATAGATCTGCACCAGGTTGAACGACCGGGCGCCGTCCCGCCCCTGCGTGCCGCCCTCGTCGACGAGCAGATCCTGGGTGTAACAGCTCGCCGAGGCCACCGACACCGGGATGCCCGCGAACGTCGCGCTGGACGAGTAGTGCAGGTGCCCGCCGAGGATCGCGCGCACGTCGGTGCCGCGCAGCACCCGCGCGAGCCGCGGCTGGTCGCGCAGCTCCACCGAGACGGCGAGGTCGAGCACGCTCGGGATGGGCGGGTGGTGCAGCGCGAGGATGGTCCCGTCCGGTGCGGGCGCGGCGAGCTGCTCCCGCAGCCAGTCGAGCTGCGCGGGGGCGAGCTCCCCGTGGTGGGCCCCGGGGACGGACGTGTCGAGCGTGATGATCCGCAGCCCGCGGAGGTCGATCACCTGATCCACCGGCGCGTCGCCGGAGCCGTCGAGCAGCCCGGCCCGGAACGCCTCCCGGTCGTCGTGGTTGCCCATCGCCCACACGATGCGCGAGCCGAGGCGCGCGGCGACCGGTTCCACCACGCCCCGCAGCCGTGCGTAGGCCTCGGGTTCGCCGAGGTCGGCGAGGTCGCCGGTGAACACCAGGGCGTCCGGCCGACGCCCGGTGGCTTCGAGCCGGGCCATCAGGTCGCGCAGGTGCGCCTCGGCATCCACCCGGTCGTAGAGCCGGCCGGCACCCGCCAGCAGGTGGGTGTCGCTGATGTGGATGAGCGTGTGGTCGGGTCTCGGGTACTCGGCGTCACGGACGAGCATGCTCCCATCGAACCAGACCGCGGCGGCCAGGCCGTGCACACCGCCCGGCCGGTCGCATTGTGGCCCGCGGCGCCCCGAGCAGGCGCGGGGGCTCAGGGCGTCGTGTCGCGGTGCGGATGCCGGGCGTTGTAGGCGTCGGGGTCACCGGGAACGCAGCGGCTCTGCGCGTCGATGGTCGTGCCCTTCGCGCTCGCGACGAGGCTCAGATACAGGCCGTCCGCGGCATACCCGCCTCCGGGCGGGAACCGCACCTCGGTCAGCGCGACACCGCTCTGGGTCGAATGCGTGACGGAGGCGTCGTGACCCGCGTCCTTCCAGAGGGCGAGGACCTGCGGGATGCGCTCGCCGAGCTCCGGTGTCGTCGAGCCCGGTCCGATCCGCCCGAAGGCGAAGATCAGTCCGGGATGTCCGTCCGGGCATGGCTCGGCGTTCGTGTCGATCGAGGACCAGGCGCCGTCGAAGATCCGCTGCGTGCGGCCGATCAGGCCGTCGAGCTCGTCGTGCGCTGCCGTCGCACTCATGGTGCTCTCCTTCCGCGTCGGAGCGGGCCGGGGCGTGCACCCCGCGAGGGCGATCAGGACGACCGCGACGACGATCACAGCGCGGCGGATCACGTCGGCGGCCCCCACGGCAGCCCGTAATTGGCCGGCAGCAGGGGCGGCGCGGCGCCGTCCGACAGGTCGCGCAGGGCCGCCGGGCTGACCGGAACAGGGGTGGTGTTCCGCGCGGTCGCCACGTCGGTCAGGCCCAGGCTGGTCTCCGCCGTGTTCCGCAGCGAGATCGTGCCCCGGTCGAGGTAGCCGTAGTCGTATCCCGTCGTGTGGTCGAGTGCGTGTTCGATCTGGGGGGAGACGTCGTGGCCGTCCGAGCCGGGGTACGGCGTGCCGTCCCAGACGACATCCTCCGAGGTGAAGACCCGGGCCCCGAACGCCGGATCGGCCGGATTCACCGGATGGGCCGTCGGCGTCACGGGCAGCCACAGGTGCCGTCCACCCAGATCGACGGGCACGGACTCGCCGCGCCCGATCGGCGCGACCAGGTCGAGGGAGGACTGGGTCGCCCAGACGTGCCCGGGGTCGACGCGGAGGTCGCTCGCGCTCGTGATGCCGGGGTCGAGTCCGGCCGACGCGAGCATGGTGTAATTCTCGACCGGAGTGTGCTCGAGCGCGATGGCGGCGGTCGTCGTGCCGTACGAATGGGCGACGACGGAGAGGTTGCGGCCGGCCGCCCAGTCATGGCTGGCGGTGACCCCCTGAAGGAACGAGGCGAGGTGCGTCGCTCCCACCTCCGCCTTCGCGGAACTCAGCACCTCGACGCTCGGCGGCATGTCCGGTGCGTCGTAGCCGATCCAGGCCACGACGGCGACGTCCTGGGTCGGCGCGAGCCCGTGCGCCTGGAGGTAGCGCTGCTGGCTGTACAGGTTGCCGGCGTCCGCCGTCCAGCTGCGCATCGTGTCGGCGACGGTCGAGCCCATGCCGGGCACGTCGACGGTGACGCGGGCGGCTCGGTCGAGGTCGCCGACCGACACGGCCGCCAGTGGCGGCTGCGAGGGATCGGCGGGCAGCGTCAGGGTGACGAGCTGCGTCGTCACACCCGGCTGGCGCAGAGCGGCGCGTGTCGCCTGGAGGGAGCCGAGGCGCGTCGTGAGATCCGACAGCCCGCGGAATCCGTGCGCCGAGAGGAAGCGCCGGAGGTCGGCCTCCCTCTGCGCCCGGCCCGGCTCGTCCCGGATGCGCTCGGCTTGCGCCGCCAGCGATTCCAGGCGGTGCAGCTCCGCGGAGAGCGTCGCGCGGTTCGCGGCATCGCGCGCCCAGCAGGCCACGCCGTCCAGGTTGCCGATCGCCGTCGGCGCGAGCGCGACGAGCGCCGCCTGCAGCCCGCTCGGCGCGGTCGGATCGCTCGAGGCCAGGGAGCGCCACCAGCTCGCGATCGCCTGCGGGTCGTGCAGGTCCGCGATCCGGTTCGCGAGCGCGTGGTCGCGGCGCAGCAGCTCGGCGAGCTGGAGGGGGGTGAGGCCCGCGAGAGCCGTGAGCACCTGCGCGTCCGTGAGGGATCCGAGCTGCGCCGTGTTCAGGGTCCCGATCGGCGGCGCCGGCGGGGGACGCAGTGCTGCGGCGCAGGTCGCGTCGGCCCGACGTCGTTCGTCGGCGAGCTCGTCCCAGCGAGCGTCGAGCGAGGCGAGCGAGTGCCGAGAGCCGGCGAGGTCGCTCGTGAGCTGGACGGCGCGGATCCGATCCGCTTCCGCGGGATCGTCCGCCGCCCGCAGCGTTCGCAGCCTCGAGGCATCCCGCGAGATCGCGCTCCGCAGGCCGGCGAGCTGCGTCCGCAGCGCGGCGGCCTCGTCGGCGATCCGGTCGATCGCCGCAGCGTATCGGCGCAGCGCATCCGCCTCGTCGCGGGCGCGCTCGATGAGGCCGCTCACGAGGCCCGGCAGCTGCCCGGCCTGTTCCGAGAAGGCCGTCGCCGCCGCGCCGGTCCAGCGCGAATCGGATGCGTCGCCGATCACGTCGCGCAGACGCGTCAGGGAATGCTCGCCGAGCTCGTCGGCCCAGGACTCGCGCCGGGCGGCCACGCGCCGGATGCCCGCCGGGTCGCCCGCATCCGGCGTCGTGCGCTGCCATCGGGTCATCGGCGGGGGCCCGCTCCGGTCGCGAGCGCCGCATCGGTCGCCCGCAGTTCCCCGGCTGCGCGGTCGGCCGCCGTGGCCAGTCCGGCGATGAGGGCGTGCACGGCGTTCGCCTGCCGTTCGAGCTGGTGCGCCGAGGCTCGGAGCTCGTCCGCGACCGGCGAGGCGAACTCCTCGTCGTCGACGGCGCCGAGGGATGCATCGGGCTCGACGTGGGCCGCCGCCGAGCGCAGCCCGCTCGTGAGCGTGCCGACGTGTGCCGCGTCGATCGAGAGGTCCCCCATCCCGGCTCATGGTAGTTGAGTGTCCGTCGCGTCGGTCCGGCCGATCCACCGTTCATTACTCCCGGGGGAGTAGCGGCGGCATCCCGGGGGGCGACGATGCCGGCAGGGCGCCCGCGTAGCATCGGGGCATGTCCGGGCCCGACGTATCCGGGCCCCCCGCGTCCCGGCCCCAGCCGCCGCACGGGCCGCGCTGGCACGGGGGTGCGCCGCCCTGGGCGGGAGCGCACCCGGGGCCCGGGTTCCGGATGCCGCGCGGGCTGCTCCTCTGGGGCCCCGTCGTCATCGCCTTCCTCGTGCAGGTGCCCGCGACCCTGTGGATCGCCGCGGGCAGCCCGCGACCCTGGCAGGGTCACGTCGCACAGTTGCCCCCCGCGCAGGCGGTGATGCTCGTCGGCCTCGCCCTCGTCGGTCCGCTCGTGCTCGTCGCGGCGCGCCGCTGGCCGGGCCCGGTCGTCGCGATCACCGCGGTCGCCGCCGCGGCCGACGTCATCGTCAACGACAGTGGCGGGCCGCCCTACATCGCCTTCGGGTTCGGGATCATCGGCGCGATCGTCCGGGGCGCCCGGGTGTGGGCCTGGATCAGCATCCTCGTCGCGTGGACCGTGACCGTCGCCGTCGCGATCGTGTTCCCGCAGACGGGCTTCGAGGGCCCTCGGGCGGTCGGCACGACCCTCGGCATCCTGCTCGCCGTGGCGATCGGGGAGGCGCTGCGCACCCGCCGGGAGCGGTATGCCGCGTTCCGCCGGCGCGCGACCGAGGCCCGGCAGAGCGAGCTGCAGGCCGAACGGGTGCGCATCGCACGTGAGCTGCACGACGTGCTCGCCCACTCGCTGAGCCAGATCAACGTGCAGGCCGGCGTCGGGCTGCACCTGCTGCAGCGCCAGCCGGACAGCCCTGCGGCGGCCGAGCAGGCGGGGCAGGCACTGGCCTCCATCAAGGACACCTCGAAGACCGCGCTCGAGGAGGTGCGCTCCGTGCTCGGTGTGCTGCGCGCCGAGAACGGCGCCGACCCCTCCGCGCCGCTCGTGCCGGAGCCCGGTCTCGACCGCCTCGGCGATCTGACCGTGCCGGGGGTGCGGGTCGAGCTCGACGATCGGCTCCGGCACGAGGAGGTGCCGCAGCCGCTGCAGCTGGCGATCTTCCGGATCGTGCAGGAGTCGCTCACGAACGTCGGCCGGCACGCGTCCGGCGCCACGGTCGCGCGGGTGCTGCTGGACCGCGACGACACCGGATACCGCATCACCGTCCGCGACGACGGCTCGGGCGCCGCGTCGGTCGACGACGTCGGCAGCGGCGGACGGGGCGTGCTCGGCATGAGCGAGCGCGCCGAACTGCTCGGCGGCAGCCTCACGGCCGGCCCCGCCGCACGCGGCGGCTTCGAGGTCGTCGCCGAGCTGCCCACCCGGATCGGAGCCGCCTGATGACCATCCGCATCGCCCTCGCCGACGACCAGCAGCTCATCCGGGCGGGCTTCCGCAGCCTGCTCGAGGCCGAGGCGGACCTCGAGGTCGTCGGCGACGCTGCGACGGGGCGCGAGGCGGTCGCCCTCGTCGCGCGCGAGAAGCCCGACGTGGTGCTCATGGACATCCGGATGCCCGATGGCGACGGCCTGTGGGCCACCGAACGGATCGCCGCCGACCCGGCGCTGCAGCACACGCACGTGATCGTCGTCACGACGTTCGAGCTCGACGAGTACGTGGCGCAGGCGATCCGCGCGGGGGCGAGCGGGTTCCTCGTGAAGGACACCGAGCCGGTGGAACTCATCCGCGCGGTGCACGTCGTCGCGGACGGCGACGCCCTGCTGAGCCCGCGGGTCACGAAGCGCCTCCTCGAGCGGGTCGCCGGGTCGCTCGCCTCCCCGCCCGACGACTCGGTGATCGCCGCGCTCACCGAGCGCGAGCGCGAGGTGCTGACCCTCGTCGGGCAGGGGCTCACCAACGACGAGATCGGCGCGCGGCTGTTCCTCAGCCCGCTGACGGCGAAGACGCACGTCTCGCGGATCATGTCGAAGCTGCTCGCCCGCGACCGGGTGCAGCTCGTGGTGATCGCCTACGAGACGGGCCTGGTCGCCCCCGGGCGGTAGAGGGGGTCGCTTCGGTACTGCGAGGGGAGTAGACGGATCGCTCCCCGGGGCAGATTCCGCGCCGGCCGCATCCGGGAAGAGTCGGGTCATCGGGTTCCGAACGGAGCCCCCGACGAAAGGAACCACCGTGCTCACCGCACTGTCGACATCCGCACTGGCCGCCGCCGCCCATCCCGGGATGTGGCACGCGGCGTTCTTCCCGTTCCTCTTCCTGATCCCGATCTTCTGGATCGTCGTCATCGTCCTCGTGATCGTCTTCGTCGCCCGCGGTCGCCGGCACGCCTGGGCGCGCGGCGGGTACGGCCCATGGGGCGCGGGCGGCCCCGGCGCCTGGGGGCACGGCGGCGGCTGGGGCGCCCGCAGCGCCGAGTCGACGCTGGCGCAGCGCTTCGCCAACGGCGACATCGACGAGAAGGAGTACCGCGCCCGCCTCGAGGTGCTCCGGGCGAGCGGACCGACGCCGCCGCAGGCCTGATCGCAAGCCGGATAGTCTCTCCTCCGGGCCCCTCACGGGGTTCGGAGGAGAGGCGTTCCCGGCGTGAACCAGTGGCTGCGTGAGAACTCGGCGCTCGTGCTCGTGACGCTCTGCGTCGCGATCGCGGTGCTGCTGCTCGCCTCCGTCGTGTTCATGATCCTCTGGATCGTCGCGCGCCACGGGCGCCGCCGAGCCCTCGTCGAGCGGGTCGAGGCCGACCGCGACCGGCTCGACTTCGAGCTCCTCGCGGCGGAGCAGACCAGCCGCCTGCGCATCATCCGCGAGCTGCACGAGCTCGTCATCCACTCGATCACGGTGATCGTCAGTCAGGCCGACGGCGCCCGCTACGCCGCCGCCCAGGACCCGGCGGTCGCGGCGCGCACCGCCGCGACGATCGCCGAGACGGCGCGAACGACCCTCGCCGACCTGCGTCGCATCGTCGACGTCGGCCGCGACGGCGAGGCCGAGGCCGGCCCGCAGCCCGGGCTCGCCAGCCTGCGCGAGCTGTTCGCCGTCATGCGCGACGCCGGTCTGCGCGTGACCTTCGAGGAGCTGGGGGAGCGGCTCGAGCTCAAGCAGGGCGCCGAGCTCGCCGTGTACCGGATCCTGCAGGAGGCGCTCGCCAACTCGCTCGCCCACGGAGGTCAGGGCACCGAGGCCCGGGTGACCTTCCGGTGGACCGCGGACGGCCTCGAGGTGCTCGTCGACGACGACGGCGCCCGGGTGGCCGCCGCCCGCGGCGAGGGTCCCGACCGCGGCTACGGCCAGGACGACGACCTCGCCGCCCTCACCGCCGAGCCGGTCGGCCGTGGCATCACCGAGATGCGCGAGCGCACCGAGATCTACGGCGGCGTGTTCCGGGCGTTCACCATGCCGGGCGTCGGCTTCTCCGTCTCTGCGATCTTCCCCGCTCTCGCCTATCACAACGGCGTGCACGGCGTGCGTCTCTGAACGGGAGCACGGTGATCCGGGTCCTGCTCGTCGACGACTCCCGCGCGCAGCGCGAGGGCTGGCGCCTCGTGCTCGGCACGCAGCCGGATGTCGAGGTCGTGGGCGAGGCCGGCGACGGTGCGCAGGCCCTCGGCATCCTGCGCCGCACCCCGGTCGACGTCGTGCTCATGGACATCCAGATGCCGCGCGTCGACGGCATCACGGCGACCGAGCGGATCCTCGGCGACGATGTCGTGCGCGCGGCGGGCGCGCCCCGCATCCTGCTGCTCGCGACGGTCGACCTCGAGCAGCACGTGCCCGCCGCCGCGATGGCCGGCGCCCATGCGGTGCTCTGGAAGGACTCCGAGCCGGAGGCCATGCTCGCGACCATCCGCCAGGCGGCGGCCCGGCCCGCGGGGGAGCTGCGTGACGAGCTCTGACCCCGAGCGCTCGGCGGCGCTCCGGGCGGCGCTGGCCGTCGGCCTCGCCGTCGCCGCGTACGGGCTCTCGTTCGGGGCGCTGGCCACGGCATCCGGACTCGACGTCTGGCAGACCTGCGTGCTGAGCCTGTTCATGTTCTCCGGCGGATCGCAGTTCGCCGTCATCGGGGTGCTCGCCTCGGGTGGCCTCGCCGCCGCGCCCGCCGCGATCGTCGGGTCGACGCTGCTCGGCGCGCGCAACGCCCTCTACGCGATGCGCATGGGGCCGATCATCGGCGGGCCGTGGTGGCGCCGGCTGCTCGCGGCGCAGTGGACGATCGACGAGTCGACCGCGGTGGGAACGGCCCAGCCGACCCTGCGCGGGCAGCGGATCGGGTTCTGGGCCACCGGCGCGATCATCTACGTCGGCTGGAACCTCACGACGCTGGTCGGCGCGCTCGTCGGCGACCTGCTCGGCGACGTCCGCGCGTACGGGCTGGACGCGGCCGCCGCCGCGGCGTTCCTCGGTCTGCTCTGGCCGCGGCTGCGGTCGCGGCAGCCGATCGCCGTGGCCGCGGGCGCCGCGGTCGTCGCCGCGCTCACCCTGCCGTTCCTGCCGGCCGGCGTGCCGGTGCTGCTCGCGGCCGTGGTCGCCGTCGTCATCGGCGTGACCAACTGGCTCGGCCCGAAGACGCCCGCCGGCGCCGCGCGGTCCGGCGCCGCCGCCCTCGACCGGGATGCCGGCCTGTGACCACCTGGAACGTCGTGCTGCTGGCGGCGGTGCTGGTGCTCGCGCTCAAGATCGCCGGCTACCTCGTGCCGGCGCGCGTGCTCGAGCGGCCGACGCCGTCGCGCGTCGCGACGCTCCTGACCGTGGCGCTGCTGGCAGCGCTCGTTGTGACCCAGACGGTCCAGGGCGACGGCCGGCACCCGCTCTCGATCGACGCGCGGCTGCCGGCGCTGGGCGCCTCGGCCGTGCTGCTGGCGCTGCGCGCGCCGTTCATCGTCGTGGTCGTCGCGGCGGCCGTGGTCGCGGCGCTGCTGCGGCTGGCCGGATGGATGGCCTAGCCGGGGCGGATGGCGCGGCCGGCGGCGCTCAGCCCTCCGGCCGGTCGACCCCGGGCATCCACGTCTGCCCGGGTGTGCCCCAGCCGTGCTTGCGGATCGCCTTGGCGGCACCCCGCGCCTCGGCGGGAGCCAGCCGGTCGGCGTACAGCACGCCGTCGAGGTGGTCGAACTCGTGCTGGAAGATCCGCGCGAGCCACCCCTCCGCGTGCACCTCGTACGGCTGCGCGTCGACGTCGAGCGCCTCGAGGATGGCGGCGGGGGAGCGACGCAGGGCGAAGCGCTCGCCGGGGAGCGAGAGGCACCCCTCCGACTCCTCCTCGTCGTCGAGCTCGCCGAGCGGCGTCGGCGCGAGCCAGAGCCGCGGGTTGATCGCGGTGCCGGCGTGGCGCGTGCCGTCGTCGTCGGTCCAGCCGTAGACGAACACACGCAGCCCGACGCCGACCTGCGGCGCGGCCAGTCCCACCCCGGGGGCGGCCGCCATCGTCTCGTTCAGATCGTCGATCAGCCGGCGCAGCCCGTCGTCGAACACCTCGACCGGACGGGCGGGCGCGTGCAGCACCGGGTCGCCGGTGATCCTGATCGGCAACACGGGCATCGGATCAGGATATCCGGGACCCACCGGGTAGATTGCTCGGGTGCAGCCGGTCCTCGACGCGTTCAGCGCGTTGAGTCTCCCCGGTCGTAATCCGCTCGCCGGGATCGCGATCGCCATCATCGGCGGGCTCTTCCTCGCCCTCGGCGCGCAGTTCCAGCATCGGGGCGTCCAGCGTGCCGAGGCCCGGCACGCGGCCCGCCTGCACGAAGGGGAGGGGGAGGCTCCGGCGACGACCAAGGGCCTCGGCGCGATCGTCGCGGGAACGCTCCGCCTCGTCGGCAGCCCGTGGTGGCTGCTCGGCACCGCGCTGTACGGGATCGCGATCCTGTGCCAGCTCACGAGCCTCGGCTTCGCGCCCATCACCGTGGTGCAGCCGATCGGGGTCGTCGCGCTCGTCATCACCTCGATCGTCAACTCGCGGATGTCGCACATCGAGCTCACGGCGCCGACGATCCGCGCGATCGTGCTGTGCGTCGTCGGGGTCGGCATCTTCGTCGGCTTCGCGGCGGTCTTCGCCGAGGACCCGGGGATCTCCGACGAGGCGATGATCATCGTCCTGTCGATCCTCGTGATCGTCGTGTTCCTGCTCGGGCTCGCCTATCTGCTGTTCCGCACGCACTTCCGCGCGATCTTCTACGTCATTGCGGCGGGCATCTGCTTCGGCTTCGTCGCGACGATCGCCAAGGTCACCATCAACCGCTTCCTCGACGGCAACGTCGACGGGCTGGCCCTCCTGGCGCTGGCGGGCATCCTGGCCTCGGGCGGGCTGGGCGCGTACTTCGTGCAGAACGCGTACTCGATCGGCGCCCCGGACCTCGTGATCGCCGGTCTCACCGTCGTCGACCCGATGGTGGCCGTGGTCATCGGCCTGACGGTGCTGGGGGAGGCGGCGCAGACGCCCGTCTGGGTGCTGTTCGTGTGGCTCGGCAGCGCCGCGCTCGCCGTCTACGGGGTGTTCCAGCTGGCGCGGCATCACCCCCAGACCGTGCATTGACGGTGGACGCGTCGGCACGCCGCGTGCCCTGAGGTAGTGTCGCTGCGATGCGCATTCTCCTCGGCTGCGACACGTTCGCCCCCGATCTGAACGGAGCGGCCAGCTTCGCCAAGCGCCTCGGGGCCGGAATGGTCCAGCGCGGTCACGAGGTGCACGTCCTGGCGCCCGCGTCGCGCGCTCACGGTGCCGGGGTGTTCCAGGAGGAGCACGAGGGCCAGACGCTCACGGTGCACCGCATCCCGAGCTACTCCTGGCCGACCCACCCGTGGTTCCGGATCATGCTGCCCTTCCGGGCCAAGCACCACGCGCGCCGGGTGATCCGCCAGGCGAAGCCGGACGTCGTGCATGCGCAGTCGCACATCGTCGCCGGCCGCGGCCTGATGCCGCTCGCCAAGAAGGCGGGCATCCGGCTGGCGGGCACCAGTCACTCGATGCCGGAGAACATCGTGCAGCACGCGCCGCCGCACACCCCGCAGTGGTTCGTCGACCGGGTGGTCGCCGGCCAGTGGAAGTCGGCCCGGCGCCTGTTCGGCATGGCGGACGTGGTGACGAGCCCCACCCGCAGCTCCGCCGAGTACTTCGAGAAGATGACCGGCCTGACCGGCGTGCTCCCGATCTCGAACGGGATCGACACCTCCTACTACACGCCCGATTTCGGGCCGGGCGAGGGCAATCGCATCGTCTTCGTGGGGCGGCTCGACGACGAGAAGCACATCGACGAGCTGGTCGAGGCCGCCGCCCGGCTCGACCCCGCGCTCGACGCGCAGGTCGACATCATCGGTGCCGGCGAGGCCCGGGAGAAGCTGCAGGCGCAGGCCCGGGAGCTCGGGATCTCGGATCGCATCCACTTCCTCGGCAAGGTCTCCGACGAGGATCTGCGCAAGACCCTCACCCGGTCGACCGTCTTCGCGATGCCGTCGCGCGCCGAGCTGCAGTGCATCGCGGCGATGGAGGCGATGGCCTCGGCGCTGCCGATCGTCGCCGCGAACGCGATGGCGCTGCCCCACCTGGTGCGCGAGGGCCAGAACGGCCACCTCTACGAGCCGGGCGACATCGATGGCTTCGTCGCCGGGCTGAACGACGTGCTGACCGCGTCGCGGGAGCGGCGGGATGCCATGAAGCGCGCATCGCTCGCCATCGTCGCCGAGCACTCGATGTCGCACACGCTCGACGTCTTCGAGGCGATCTACGAGGACCGCCCGATCCCCGCGCCGCCCGCCATCGCCCCCGCGCCGAGCGACGTCGACCGGTAGCCTGGCCCGGCACGGGGCGGTAGCTCAGCCGGTTAGAGCAGAGGACTCATAATCCTTCGGTCGCGGGTTCAAGTCCCGCCCGCCCTACGAACCGGGCTGTCTGCGCGAGCGCCCACGTGGGCGTTCGACGCCGCACGCGCGCCCGGGCTCGCACGACATCGGCGGTCCGCGACCCCGATACCCTGGGGACCGTGACCACGACTGAGAACCCGTTCGGACAGGTGCTCGTCGCGCTCGTGACCCCCTTCACGGCCGACGGCGAGGTCGACTGGGCCGACGTCGAGAAGCACATCGACTCCGTCATCCGGCAGGGGGCGGACGGCATCGTCGTCACCGGCACGACGGGGGAGACGTCGACCCTGACCGACCCGGAGAAGGTGCGGCTGGTCGAGGTCGCGAAGGACGTGGCGGCGGGCCGGGCCAAGGTCATCACGGGCGGCGGCAGCAACGAGACCGCGCACGCGATCGAGCTCTACCGGCACTCCGAGAAGGCCGGCGCCGACGGCGTCATGATCGTGACGCCGTACTACAACAAGCCCACGCAGGCGGGCGTGCTGACGCACTTCCGCATGATCGCCGATGCGACCGATCTGCCCGTGATCCTGTACGACATCCCGGGGCGCACCGGCATCCCGATCAAGTACGAGACCCTGCTGCGGGCATCGAAGCACCCCAACATCCGGGCGGTCAAGGACGCGAAGGGCGACCTCAGCGAGGTCAGCCGCGTCATGAACCAGACCGACCTCATGTACTTCTCCGGCGACGACGCCAACGCGCTGCCGATCCTCTCGATCGGCGGTGTCGGGCTCATCGGCGTCACGAACAACATCACGGCCGCGCCGTACCGCCGGATGGTCGACGCGGTCAACGCGAACGACCTCGCCACCGCTACCGCCGCCCACCAGGCGCTCGAGCCGCTCGTGCGGGCCACCATGACGCACGTGCCCGGCACGGTCGCGACCAAGTACATCCTGCACGGGCTGGGCCGCATCTCGAGCCCGCGCGTGCGGCTGCCGCTCGTCGGCCCCGAGGAGTCGGAGGCCGCCCTCATCGAGGACGAGATCGCCCTCGTCGGCCCGGATGCCGGCGTCGACTTCTCCAATTTCCGACCCGACCGCAACGCTGCCGCCGGCGGCGCGCTGCCCAAGATCGCAGGGACGACCCGCGCATGAACAGCACCAACCCCGTCATCGAGCCCCCGGCCCTGAAGCCCGGCACGCTCCGGATCCTCCCCCTCGGCGGCCTCGGCGAGATCGGCCGCAACATGACGGTCTACGAGTTCGACGGCCAGCTGCTGGTCGTCGATGCGGGCGTGCTGTTCCCCGAGGAGCACCAGCCTGGCGTCGACCTGATCCTGCCGGACTTCGCGCCGATCCGGGGCCGGCTCGACGACATCGTGGCCGTGGTGCTCACGCACGGGCACGAGGACCACATCGGCTCCGTGCCGTACCTGCTCAAGCTGCGGCGCGACATCCCGCTCATCGGATCGCAGCTCACGCTCGCGTTCGTCGAGGCGAAGCTCAAGGAGCACCGCATCCAGCCGTACTCGATGGCGGTCAGGGAGGGCCAGCGCGAGAAGCTCGGCCCCTTCGACCTCGAGTTCATCGCGGTCAACCACTCGATCCCGGATGCCCTGGCCGTCGCGATCCGCACGCCCGCGGGCACGGCGCTGCACACCGGCGACTTCAAGATGGACCAGCTGCCGCTGGACGGCCGGATCACCGACCTGCGCGCCTTCGCGCGGCTGGGCGAGGAGGGTGTGGACATCTTCCTTCCCGACTCGACGAACGCCGACGTGCCCGGCTTCACGGCGCTCGAGCGCGACATCGGCCCGGTGCTGGAGAACGTCATCGCGAAGGCGAAGCGCCGCGTCATCGTCGCGAGCTTCTCGAGCCACGTGCACCGGGTGCAGCAGGTTCTGGACGCGGCCGCCGCCAACGGGCGCCGGGTCGCGCTCGTCGGCCGTTCGATGCTGCGCAACATGACGATCGCCGCCGACCTCGGCTACCTGCGGGTGCCGGAGGGCGTGCTCGTCGATCTCAAGCGCGCGCTCGACCTGCCCGACGACCGGGTGGTCTACATGTCGACCGGGTCGCAGGGCGAGCCGATGGCGGTGCTCGCACGCATGGCGAGCCAGGATCACCAGATCGAGGTCGGCGACGGCGACACCGTCATCCTGGCCTCGAGCCTCATCCCGGGCAACGAGAACGCCGTCTACCGGGTCATCAACGGCCTGACCAAGCTCGGCGCGACCGTGGTGCACCGCGGCAACGCGCGCGTGCACGTCTCGGGCCACGCGGCCGCGGGCGAGCTGCTCTACTGCTACAACATCGTCAAGCCCCGCAACGTGCTCCCGGTGCACGGTGAGGCACGCCACCTCGTCGCGAGCGCCGCGCTCGCGATCGACACGGGCGTCGCCCCGGAGCAGGCCCTGATCGGCGAGAACGGCACGGTCGTCGACCTCGTCGACGGCGTCGCGAAGATCGTCGGCCAGCTCGACCTCGGCTACGTCTACGTCGACGGCTCCACCGTCGGCGAGATCACGGATGCCGACCTCAAGGACCGCCGCATCCTCGCCGAGGAGGGCTTCATCTCGATCTTCGTCGCGATCGACACCCAGACCGGGCGGGTCATCGTCGGGCCGGAGATCCAGGCGCGCGGCTTCGCCGAGGACGAGTCGGTCTTCGACGACGTGCGCCCGCAGATCGTGGCCGCGATCGCGGAGGCCGCGCAGAACGGCACCCGCGATCAGCGCGGCTTCAGCCAGGTCGTGCGCCGCACCGTCGGCCGGTGGGTGAACACCCAGCACCGCCGTCGGCCGATGATCATTCCGGTCGTGATCGAGGCGTAGCCGGCACCCCCATCGCCTCGAGCGCGCGGTCGAGAGCGGCGCCGGGGTCGTTGGAGCGCATCCGCTCGCCGAGAGCACGGGCGGATGCGCGCTCCGGACCGTCGCCGAGGATCGCCTCGGCCGCGGCGCGGATCCGCGCGGCGCTCGCGCGACCCGGGAGTCGCCGGCCGACCCCCGTCCGCTCGACGGCCTGGGCGATCCAGGGCTGGTCGATCAGGGGGTTCATCGGCAGCACCAGCACGGGCACGCCGTGGGCCAGCGCACGAGCCGTGGTGCCGTGACCGCCGTGCCCGACGACGAGGGAGGCGCGGCGCAGCACCTCGTCGTGCGGAAGCGATCGCTCCACCCGGGCATTGGCCGGCACGCGCAGGGAACCCGGATCGATGGCCGGCCCGGTCGTCGCGACGACGTCGACCGGCAGCGGGGCCAGTGCGTCGAGGATGCGCTGCATGGCGCCCGCCTGCCCGGGCAGGTAGGTCGTGCTGAGGCTCACCAGCACGACGGGGCGCTCCTCCACGGGGACGGCGGCACGCGCATCGCGGGCCTCGAGCGCCCCGAGCCGGTGCACGCCGTCACCCGCCGTGCCGCGTTCGAATTCGGGCATCGCGGTCACGAGCTTGACCGCCGGCGCGTGCAGCGCCGCACCGGCATCGACCCCTCGCGCGCGCAGCAGGAGGCCGAACGGCCCGCGCACGGTCGCCTCGAAGAAGCTCCACATGGTGTGCACGAGGGAGACGACCGGCAGCCCCGTGGCGACGGCATCCCGGACGGCGGCCACCATGAGGCAGTCGATCACCACCAGATCGGTCGGCACGCGCGAGGCCTCCGCGATCACGTCGGCGGCGGCGCCCCGATCCGCGAAGGCGGCGACCTGGCGCCACGCGATCGCCGGCAGCCCTCCGGTGCGCCGCGAGTCGACGGGGGCGGCCGAGGAGTAGGTGCGGACGGGATGACCGGCCCGGTGGATGGCATCGTGCTGGGCCGGCGAGCTCAGGAACCGCACGTGGTCGCCGCGCTCCCCGAGCAGCCGCGCGAGAGCCAGGGCGGGCGGAAGGTTGCCGCCGGCGTCGAGCGTCGCGATGAGCACCTCGCTCATGCGCGCACCGCCCCGGCGAGCACGCGGTCCGCGAGCGTCCGCATGCGCTGCTCGACGGCATCGCGCTCGAGCCCGCGATCGCGCCGCAGCAGCGCCCAGGTCTGCAGATCGGTGGCGACCACCAGCAGGTCGACCAGCTCGTCGCGGCGCTCGGGTTCGGAACCCTCGAGGGCGTCGGCGAAGACGTCCTCCACCCAGCGGCGGTGCAGCAGGCGGCCCGGCACGGTGAACGCCGCGATGCGCGGATCGCGGTCCTCCTGGGCGAGCATCCGGCGCATGAAGTCGCCGCGCAGCTCGTAGTGGTCGATGATCGTGCCGAACGCATCCCCGTCGCCGGCGACGCGGCGCTCGGATTCGACGGCGGCCACCGTGACGCGCACGGCCTCGTCCAGGAGCCTGTCGCGGGTGCCGAAGTGCCGCAGCACGGTCCGGACGGAGACGCCGGCGATCCTCGCCACGTCGTCGAGGGTGATCTCGAGCGTCAGGCGCTCGTGAGCGAGCGCGACGATCGCGTCGATGATGGCGCGACGCGTCGCCTCGGTCGCGCCGGCGCGTGCGGCCTGCGTGTAGGTGCGGGGGGTCATGAACGCCACGGTAAGGCGTCGTAGGTTTTCGTGTCAACTGATGGTGACGCGAAAATGCGCGCACGTCTCCGGACACCCCGCGCCGCCTGCCGGGCGACGCCGGATGCCGCGGGTACCGTCGCACCATGGCCACGAGCACCCGGTCGTCGAGTTCGCGCGCCCGCGCGCGCCCCTCGTCGAGCCGCGGCGGCGCCAAGTCCGCGAGCACCACGGCGCAGAACACGAAGTCCGCCCCGACCAAGCGCTACCCGAAGGGCAAGCAGCCGGTCTTCGTCGACGACCGCCCCGGCCTGCTGAGCGGCGCCTGGCTCGGCCTGGCCCACATCGTCGGGGGAGGGGCGCGGGTCTTCGGCCGCGAGACGCTCGCCAAGGAGGAGCGCCGCGACGGCTTCCCGATGTTCCTCGTCGTGCTCGCGATCGCCGGCGCCGTCGTGGAGTGGTTCAACCCGGCCTCCGACATCGCGCAGGCGCTCGACGCCTACACCTTCGGGGGACTGCTCGGCCGGGTCGCCTTCGGACTGCCGGTCATCATGCTGATCTTCGCCGTGTGGCTGTTCCGGCATCCGTCGAGCGTCCATGACAACACCCGCATCGGGATCGGGCTCGGCATCCTGATCGCGTGCGTCAGCGCCTTCTGCCACGTCTTCAGCGACCACCCGCAGCCGTCGGCCGGCATGCCGGCCCTCGCCCACGCGGGGGGCGTCGTCGGGTGGGTGTTCGGCCAGCCCTTCGTCGCGCTCGGCGCGGCCTGGCTCGCGGTGCCCATCGTCGGCGCGTTCGGCGTGCTCTCGCTCTTCATCATCACCAAGACCCCGCCGAACCGCACCGGCGACCGGCTGCGGGAGGCCTACGCGTACCTGTTCGGCGCCCAGCTCCCCGAGCGCGCGCCGACGACTCCGGATGCCGGCACGACCGGCGAGCAGGAGTTCGGCTCCCTCACCGACCTGGGTCTCGAACTCGACGACCCCGCCTCGATGCCGTGGTGGCGTCGCGGCAAGAAGCCCGCCGAGCCCGCCTTCGACTCCGCGCTCGAGCACGCCACCGAGATCACCGAGGTGGTCGCGCACCGCCCGCACGATGACGCCGACCTCCTGGCCGAGCTGACCAAGGCCGAGGACGCCGTGCGCCGCTTCACCGGCGAGTCGCCGGTCGTGCCGCCGACCGGCCTGCGCGACGACGGGCCGGTGGCGCTCTTCGACGCCGGGGGCGAGGTCCCGGTCTCCCAGGCCGCGACTCCCACGGCACCGACGAAGCGCCCCTACCGGCTGCCCGCCGCGTCGATCCTCGAGGCCGGCACCCCGCCGAAGGCGCGCACGCCCGCGAACGACGAGGCGATCGCGTCGATCACGAGCGTGCTCACGCAGTTCGGTGTGGATGCGAAGGTCACCGGGTTCTCGCGCGGCCCGTCGGTCACGCGGTACGAGATCGAGCTCGGGCACGGCGTCAAGGTGGAGCGGGTCACGGCCCTCGCCAAGAATCTCGCGTACGCGGTCGCGTCGAACGAGGTGCAGATCCTCTCGCCGATCCCGGGCAAGAGCGCGATCGGCATCGAGATCCCCAACAAGGACCGCGAGATCGTGTCGCTCGGCGACGTGCTGCGCTCGCCCGCGGCGTCGCGCAGCACGCATCCGCTCACGATCGGGCTCGGCAAGGACGTCGAAGGCGGCTTCGTCGTCGCGAACATGGCGAAGATGCCGCACCTGCTGGTCGCGGGCGCCACCGGCTCCGGCAAGTCGAGCTTCATCAACTCGATGATCACGAGCGTTCTGATGCGCGCGAAGCCCGCCGAGGTGCGCATGGTGCTCGTCGACCCCAAGCGCGTCGAGCTGGCCGCCTACCAGGGCGTGCCGCACCTCATCACGCCCATCATCACGAACCCCAAGAAGGCCGCCGAAGCGCTGCAGTGGGTCGTGAAGGAGATGGACATGCGGTACGACGACCTCGCGTCGTTCGGCTTCCGCCACATCGACGACTTCAACCGCGCGGTGCTCGCGAACGAGATCGTGCTGCCGCAGGGCTCCGAGCGCAGGCTGGCGCCCTACCCCTATCTGCTGGTCGTCGTCGACGAGCTCGCCGACCTCATGATGGTCGCCCCGCGCGACGTCGAGGACTCGATCGTGCGCATCACGCAGCTGGCGCGTGCCTCCGGCATCCACCTGGTGCTGGCCACCCAGCGGCCGTCGGTGGATGTGGTGACCGGCCTCATCAAGGCCAACGTGCCGTCGCGGCTGGCCTTCGCCGTGTCGAGCATGACCGACAGCCGCGTGATCCTCGACCAGGCGGGCGCCGAGAAGCTCATCGGGCAGGGCGACGGGCTCTTCCTGCCGATGGGCGCCTCGAAGTCGATCCGCGTGCAGGGCGCGTGGGTCACCGAGGACGAGATCCACGCGGTCGTCAAGCACGTCACCGCGCAGGCGCGGCCCGAGTACCGCAACGACGTCGAGGCCGTGGCCGAGAAGCGCGACATCGACGCCGACATCGGCGACGACCTCGAGCTGCTGCTGCAGGCCGCCGAGCTCGTGGTCAACACGCAGTTCGGCTCGACCTCGATGCTGCAGCGCAAGCTGCGCGTCGGCTTCGCCAAGGCGGGCCGCCTCATGGACCTGCTCGAGTCGCGCGAGATCGTCGGCCCGTCGGAGGGCTCGAAGGCGCGCGACGTGCTGGTGGCACCGGAGCAGCTGCCCGCGGTGCTCGGCGCGCTGCGGGGCGACGTTCCCACGGCGACGGCGCCCGGCGACCCCGTGGAGGCCCAGTTCGACGGTTATCCTGTGGAGGAGGGGCCCTCGGACGAGGATGCCTGGGGGCTGACCGGCAGGGAGTAGGGCATGGCGTTGTCGCCGGAACCGGACCCCGGCTCCGACCCCGACCCGGCGCGCGGCCCCCGGCCGAACCCCATGCGGGGACGCGTCACGTCGCGCGGCGAGAGCCCCGCGAGCTGGGGCAACATCGCGAACATCATCACGGTGATCCGCATCCTGCTCGCCCCCGTCTTCATCTGGCTGCTGCTCGCGGACGCCGCCCACGACGGCTGGCTGCGCTGGGTGGCGGCCGCGCTGTTCATCGTGGCGATCCTCACCGACTCGGTCGACGGCATCCTGGCCCGCGACCGCAACCTCGTAACCGACGCCGGCAAGATCCTCGACCCGATCGCCGACAAGGTGCTCGTGGGCGGCGCGCTCGTCGCCCTCTCGATCCTCGGCGAGGTCTGGTGGTGGGTCACGATCGTGATCCTCGTGCGGGAGGTCGGGATCACCGTCTTCCGCTTCGTCGTGATCCGCGACATGGTCATCCCGGCCGGCATCCTCGGCAAGATCAAGACCTGGGTGCAGTCGATCGCCATCGCGCTCGCGCTCGTGCCGTTGGATCGCCTCGTCGGCGTCGGATACCTGTGGCTGGTGTGGATCCTGCTCGGTGCGGCGCTCGTGCTGACCGTCGTGAGCGGCGCGGAGTACCTGTGGCAGTACGCGCGCGTCGTGCGCGCCCGTCGGTGACGTGACGCCGGTGAGCGTCGCCCGCGAGGTCGTCGAGCTGCTCGCCGGGCGTGGGCAGAGCATCGCCGTCGCGGAGTCGCTGACCGGGGGGCTGCTCGTGGCCGAGCTGGTGTCGGTGCCGGGCGCCTCGGCGGTCGTGCGCGGAGGCGTCGTCGCCTACGCGACGCCGCTCAAGCACGCGCTGCTGGGTGTCGACGCCGCGCTGCTCGCCGAGCGCGGGGCGGTGGATGCCGGGGTCGCCCGCCAGATGGCCGCGGGGGTGCGGGAGCGGCTCGCGATCGACGGTGCGGCGGCGGACGTGGGCCTCGCGACGACGGGCGTCGCCGGACCGGATCCGCAGGACGGGCATCCGGTCGGCGAGGTCTGGCTGGGTCTCGCGCTCGGCACGGAGGTGCACGCCCGGCGGCTGCATCTCACCGGCGATCGGGCGGTCATCCGGACCGCCACCGTCGCGGCGTCGCTGTCGTGGCTGCTCGATACCCTGCGGTCCGGGCGCGCGGAATAGCGCCGATGTCGATCTCGTTACAGATCGTGTCGTCACAGGGGCTCCGCAGGCCGCACGACTTAGAGTTCGTGTACCGGATGGCGTAAGGTGGCCAACCCGGTCGAAGCGACAGAAGGAGGGCACACCATGGTTCTGGTCCGACAGGAGATCGGCGACGTCCTCCGTGATTTCCGACTGCAGAAGGCCATGACCTTGCGTCAGGTGGCCGGCAGGGCGAGCGTCGCGCTCGGGTATCTGAGCGAGGTCGAGCGCGGTCAGAAGGAGGCCAGCTCCGAGATCCTCGCATCGGTGGCCGATGCGCTCGACACCCCGATCTCGGTCATCATGCGCGAGGTGGGCGACCGTCTCGCCGTGGTTGAAGGCGTCAGCACCGTCCCGGACGTGCTGCCCGACGAGCTCATGGCCGAGTTCGACGCGGATCTCGCGGTCCGCTAGGTCTTTCGAAGCATCCGAGTGCCCCGGCCCGCGCGGCCGGGGCACTCGTGTGTGCATGAGGATGGGTGCGATGAAGCTCACCGAGTTCCGCCGAGCGGTCGACGACGAGTTCGGCCGGATGGCCCCCGTGCTGCTGCGCGACACGGTCGTGGTCGCCCTCGGCAACCGGACCGCGGACGAGGCGCTGGCCGCGGGCGTGCCGGCACGCGACGTGTGGCTCGCGCTGTGCCGCGCCGAGGGCGTGCCGCCGGCGCGATGGTACGGGGCCGGGCGACCGGATCCGCGGGACGCCTGAGACACGGGCGGCGACACGCCGGATCGCCGACCTCTCGAAGATCTGTTCGACTCGGCGTAGTCTCCTTCACAGCGTTCTTCGAACGCGAGTTGTGAGCCGTTCCGCCTGTCGATTCGACGCGATGTCGGACCCCGGGCGTAGCGTCCACGACGAAAGCCCTGCCGGGAGAGCTCGGACCCTGCTTCATCGGTCCGGTCAGGAACGGCAGCCGATGGGCCGCAGCACACGACGCAGAAGGAGACCGCAATGCCCTCACCCCAGGATCGCGAGAAGGCCCTCGAGACCGCCCTCGCCCAGATCGACCGTCAGTTCGGCAAGGGCACGGTGATGCGCCTGGGCTCCGACGAGCGGGCGCCGGTCGCCATCATCCCCACCGGCTCCATCGCCCTGGATGTCGCCCTCGGCATCGGCGGCCTGCCCCGCGGCCGCATCGTGGAGATCTACGGCCCGGAGTCGTCGGGCAAGACGACGCTCACGCTGCACGCCATCGCCAACGCGCAGAAGGGCGGCGGCATCGCGGCCTTCATCGACGCGGAGCACGCGCTCGACCCGGAGTACGCCAAGAAGCTCGGCGTCGACATCGACGCGCTTCTCGTGTCGCAGCCCGACACGGGGGAGCAGGCGCTCGAGATCGCCGACATGCTGGTGCGCTCCGGCTCGATCGACCTCATCGTCGTCGACTCGGTCGCGGCACTCGTGCCGAAGGCCGAGATCGAGGGCGAGATGGGCGACAGCCACGTCGGCCTCCAGGCCCGTCTCATGTCGCAGGCGCTGCGCAAGCTCACCGGCGGCCTCAACCAGACGCAGACCACGATGATCTTCATCAACCAGCTGCGCGAGAAGATCGGCGTGTTCTTCGGCAGCCCCGAGACGACCTCGGGCGGCAAGGCGCTCAAGTTCTACGCATCGGTGCGCCTCGACATCCGCCGGATCGAGACCCTCAAGGACGGCACGGACGCGGTCGGGAACCGCACGCGCGTGAAGGTCGTCAAGAACAAGATGGCGCCGCCGTTCAAGCAGGCCGAGTTCGACATCCTGTACGGCATCGGCATCTCGCGGGAGGGCAGCCTCATCGACTACGGCGTCGAGCACGAGATCGTGCGCAAGTCGGGCGCCTGGTACACCTACGACGGCGATCAGCTCGGGCAGGGCAAGGAGAACGCGCGCACGTTCCTCCTCGAGAACCCGGATGTCGCGGCCGAGATCGAGCGGAAGATCCTGGTCAAGCTCGGCATCGGCGCGGCGGGCGCGGCCGCGGAGGGCCCCTCGAACGTCGAGTCGCTCGAGGAGAAGCTCGCGGCCCGCAAGGCCGTCGGCGAGTAGTCATGGAGCGCTCCGGCGACGGGATCGCGCCCGTCACATATCTGCCCGGCGTGCAGCCGCCGCCGGAGCGCACCACCCGAGCCGCCGCGCCGGTCCGGCCGGCCCCGGTGCCGGCGCGGCTCGCCCTGCACGACGAGCCCGCCCCCGACGTCGCGGCGGCCGTGGATGCGACCCGCGCGCACAACGTGTCGCTGCACGCGCTGGCCAGGCGCGGCATGTCGAAGCGCGAGATCGAGCGCACCCTCCGCTCGCGCGAGCTGAGCGAGGAGAGCATCACCGCCGAGATCGAGCGGCTCGAGGCGTCGGGGCTCATCGACGACATGGCGCTCGCGCAGAACCTCGTCGGCATCCTCCAGGAGCGCAAGGGCTATGGCCGGTCGGCCGTCGCGGCGGAGCTCACCCGTCGGCTGCTCGCCCCGGCGGCGATCGAGTACGCCCTCGAGCTGATCGAGACGGGCGACGAGCTGGCCCGGGCCCGGGAGATCGCGGTGAAGCGCGCGGGGCAGCTGCGCGGCTACGACCGCGAGACCGCCGTCCGCCGGCTGAGCGGCTATCTCATGCGCCGCGGCTACAGCGGCAGCACCCTGCGCGCCGCGGTCGACGCGGCGCTGCCGAGCACCCCCGCGTCGCGCGTGCGGTTCCAGTAGCACGAGACCGGGAGGTGCGAGAACGTAGACTTCTCGCACCATGAGCGACGTCACCGCGCAGCCGCGCACCTACGAGGTGCGCACCTTCGGGTGCCAGATGAACGTGCACGACTCCGAGCGGCTCTCGGGCTCGCTGGAGGCGGCCGGGTACGTGCGCGCCGTGGGTGCACCCGCCGACATCGTCGTGATCAACACCTGCGCCGTACGTGAGAACGCCGACAACAAGCTCTACGGCACGCTGGGCCACCTCGCCTCGACCAAGCGCGAGCATGAGGGCATGCAGATCGCCGTCGGCGGCTGCCTCGCCCAGAAGGACAAGGGCGTCATCCTCCAGAAGGCGCCCTGGGTCGACGTCGTCTTCGGCACGCATAACATGGGGTCCCTTCCGACCCTGCTGGAGCGCGCACGGCACAACGAGGAGGCGCAGCTCGAGATCCTCGAGGCCCTCGAGGTCTTCCCCTCGACGCTGCCGACCCGGCGGGAGTCCGTGGCGAGCGGCTGGGTGTCGATCTCGGTCGGCTGCAACAACACCTGCACCTTCTGCATCGTCCCGTCGCTGCGGGGCAAGGAGCGCGACCGTCGGCCGGGCGACATCCTGTCGGAGATCCGGATGCTGGTCGACGACGGCGCGATCGAGGTCACGCTGCTGGGCCAGAACGTGAACTCCTACGGCGTCGAGTTCGGAGACCGCCTCGCGTTCGGCAAGCTGCTGCGGGCGACGGGCGAGATCGAAGGGCTCGAGCGCGTCCGGTTCACAAGCCCGCACCCGGCGGCGTTCACCGACGACGTCATCGAGGCGATGGCCGAGACGCCCAACGTCATGCCGCAGCTGCACATGCCGCTGCAGTCCGGCTCCGACCGGATCCTGCGTGCGATGCGCCGCTCGTACCGCTCGGAACGGTTCCTGCGCATCCTCGACGGAGTGCGTGAGCGCATCCCGCACGCGGCGATCTCGACCGACATCATCGTCGGATTCCCCGGTGAGACCGAGGAGGACTTCGACGAGACGCTTCGCGTCGTCGAGCAGGCCCGTTTCGCCTCCGCCTTCACCTTCCAGTACTCGATCCGTCCGGGAACGCCGGCCGCGACCATGGACGACCAGGTGCCGAAGGAGGTCGTGCAGGAGCGCTACGAGCGCCTCACGGCGTTGCAGGAGCGCATCTCGGGCGACGAGGCGCAGCAGCTGGTCGGCACCGCGATCGAGGTGCTCGTCGCTCCGAACGAGGGTCGACGCGACGGCGTCACCGCTCGCATCTCGGGCCGCGCGGAGGACAACCGCCTCGTCCACGTCGACCTCCCGGCCGGCAACGAGCAGCCGCGTCCGGGCGATGTGGTGAGCGCGGTCGTCACACGAGCGGCCCCGCACTTCCTCATCGCCGGCCCCGCCGGCGACCGCCTCCCCGTTCGCCGCACATGCGCGGGCGATGCGTGGGATCGTGCGCAGGCGCTCGCGCTCGATCCGCACGCCGGGTCCGACCACGGTCACGGTCACGGCGCACCGGCCGGCCCCGTGTCGATCGGGCTGCCCGCCCTGCGGGTCGGCGCACCCCAGCCGTGAGCCCACGCCGCTCTCGGCCGTGAACCTGATCGCCATCGTCGGCGCGACCGGCACCGGCAAGTCGGCGCTGTCGCTCGACCTCGCCGAGCGCCTGAGGGTGGAGGGCACGCCGGCCGAGATCGTCAACGGCGACGCCATGCAGCTGTACCGCGGCATGGACATCGGCACGGCGAAGGTTCCGCCGGGCGAGCGACGCGGCATCCCGCACCACCTGCTCGACGTGCTGGACCCCGTCGAGGAGGCGAGCGTCGCCGACTATCAGCCGCGGGCGCGCGCGGCCATCGAGCGGATCGTCGCCGGCGGCGCGGTGCCGATCCTGGTCGGCGGCAGCGGCCTGTACCTCTCGAGCGTGGTCTACGACTTCCGCTTCCCCGGGACCGACGCCGTGCTGCGCGGGAGGCTCGAGGCGGAGCTCGCCGAGCGCGGTCCGGGGGCCCTGCACGAGCGGTTGCGGGATGCCGACGCGGCCGCCGCCGCCGCGATCGGCCCGCACAACGGGCGCCGGCTCGTGCGCGCGCTCGAGGTGATCGAGCTCACGGGAGCCCCCTTCGGCTCCGGCCTGCCCGGGGAGGCCGCCCTCTGGCGCCCCACCGTCACCATCGGGCTGCGCACGGAACGGGCGACGCTCGTCGAGCGGCTCGACCGTCGCGTGGAGGGCATGTGGCGCGACGGCCTGCTCGACGAGGTCGCTCGCCTGCGGCCCGCGGGCCTCGGCACCACGGCGAGCCGGGCAATCGGCTATGCGCAGGCGCTCGAGCAGCTCGACGGCGCCCTCACCGAACGGGACGCCGTGGCGCAGACCGCCGCCCTGACCCGCCGCTACGCCCGGCGCCAGGTCTCCTGGTTCGGCCGCTACGCCGGCACGGTCTGGCTCGACGCCGACGATCCGGGGCGCGTCGACGCGGCGCTGGCCGCGGTGCGGTCCGCGTCGGCCGGCCCGCGCCGCCCGCTAGCCTGAGTCCATGACCGTGCTGCCGTTCGTCAAGGGCCACGGGACCGGCAACGACTTCGTGCTGTTCTCGGATCCCGACGGCAGCATCGAGCTCGACGCCGACCGCATCGCCGACATGGCGGACCGGCACTTCGGGATCGGCGCCGACGGCCTCATCCGCGCCGTCCGGTCCGCGAACCTTCCCGAGGGTGCCGAGGCGCTGCGGGAGGACCCGGACGCGGAGTGGTTCATGGATTACCACAACGCCGACGGCAGCCCCGCGGAGATGTGCGGAAACGGCATCCGGGTCTACGTGACCTTCCTCATCGACCAGAAGCTGCTCGAGCTGCCGGTCGGCGAGACCGTGAAGATCGGCACGCGAGGCGGCGTTCATGCCGTGACGCGGCACTCGGAGGCGTACACCGTCGACCTCGGGCCGTTCGTCGTGCTCGACTCCGAGGCCACCGTCTCGGCGCGCGACCTCGACGTGCCGCGCCCCGGCCTGCCGGTCGGCGTCGGCAACCCGCACGTCGTGGTCGCCGTCGCCGACGACGACGAGCTCGACGGGATCGACCTCGCCGAGGCGCCGAAGGTGCAGCCGGAACCGCCGGACGGCGCGAACGTCGAGTTCGTCGTGCCGGGAGACCCGCTCGTGGTCGGCGGGGTCGGCCGCATCCGGATGCGCGTGCATGAGCGCGGCGTCGGCGAGACGCTGTCGTGCGGTACCGGTGTCGCAGCGTCGGCCATCGCGGTGCGGCACTGGGCGGGCGAGAACGCGCCGGATCGCTGGACGGTCGAGGTGCCGGGCGGCGACCTCGGCGTCGAGATCGCCGACGGGCACGTGCTGCTGACGGGGCCGGCGGCGCTGACCTACCGCGGCACCTACGAGATCTAGACGGTCGAGATCTAGACGGTCGAGATCTAGACGGTCGAGATCTACACGGCGGCGACGTCGGGGTCGGTCATGATCCGCGCGAGCGTCGTGCGTCCCAGGTCGGCCATCACCGGATTGGTCTGGCGGTAGTACCAGACGAGGCCCATCGCCTGCTGGAACGCCCAGGCTGCCCCGCGCGCCCACTCCGGCTCGCTGGAGGCCAGGGTGCGGCGCACCCGACCCCGGGCCGGACGGTCGAGCATGTGCCACACCACGACGAGATCCAGCGCCGGGTCGGCGGCGCCGAACGCGCCCGCGTCGAGCACGCCCGACAGTCGCTCTTTCTCGACCAGCAGATTGCCCGGGTGCAGGTCGCCGTGCGCCATGACATCCGCGCCGGCGGCGGGCAGCACGCGCAGCGCGCTCCAGCGCGTGCGCAGCGCGGGCACGTCGAACAACCCCTCGCTCTCGCGGAAGCATCGTCGCATCCACTCGTCGTGATCGGGCAGCGAGCCGCCCCGCCCGCCGCCCGAGAAGGTCCGTCCGCGCGTCGGCGCGGCGCGCAGGGCGAGCAGGAGCGCCGCGAGGTCGTCGGCGAAGGCCCCCGATCCGGCGAGGGCGGTGGGCGTCGTCGTCGAGCCCGGCAGCCACTCGTGGATCGCCCAGGGCAGCGGAAACCGGTCGCCGGGTCGCCCGATCGCGACGGGCCGCGGCACCGGCACCGGGACGATCCCCGCGAGCTCCTCGAGGGCCGCGGCCTCGCGCGCCAGCTCGGCACGCACGGCGTCGGGGTTGCCCGCGCGCAGCCGCAGCCGGGCGGCGAACCGGTCGCCGAGGCGGAAGATCGCGTTGACGGTGGCACCGCTGTCGACCGGCGTGATCGGCAGGCCGGCCCACTGCGGGAACTGCTCGGCGATCAGCCGTCGCACGAGCTCCGCGTCGACCGGGAGCTGGTCGTCGTGCATCATGCGGGTCTCACTTCGGGACGACGGTGATCGCCTCGGTGAAGCCGGTGCGGCGCCGGCAGCGCAGCACGCGGTAGCCCTTGCTGGTCGCGGCGCGCAGGAACGAGTAGTCGGCCGGGAACTCCGCCTGCATCCAGCGCTGCAGCGAGTCCGATCCGAGGTTGCGCTGCACGACCAGCCAGGCATCGGCTCCCACGTCGAGCCGCGGGAGCCAGTGCAGCAGCATCGCGTGCAGTTCGTTCTTGCCGACCCGGATGGGGGGATTCGACCAGATGGTCATGAACCGGACGTCGGCCGGGACCTCGTCGGGCAGGCAGGCCGTGACGTTGTCCAGACCGAGGGATGCCGCGTTGCGGCGCACGAGGTCCAGCGCGCGCTCGTTGACATCCACCGCCCACACGCGCGAGTGCGGCGATTCCATCGCGAGCGTCAGGGTGACCGGGCCCCAGCCGCAGCCGAGGTCGAGCAGGTCGCCGCCGGGCGGCGGTGCCGGCACGCTGCCGAGCAGCACCTGCGTGCCGGTGTCGACGCGCTCCGGGCTGAAGACGCCGTTGGCCGTCGTGACGATCACCTCGCGACCGGCCAGTCGGACCGGGAGCGGACGGAATCCGGGGGCGCCGGCGGGCGTCGCGGAGAAGTAGTGCTCCGCGGGGACCATGCCAGACAACGTACCGAGAACTAGGCTGAACGACCATATGACCGACGACGACCGCATCCTCGACCGCGTGCTGGCCACGGAGGGTTCACGGGCAGCCGTGCGCCGCTTCGAGGGCCGCGCCGCCGCCCTCCAGGAGGAGGACGGCTCCTTCGCGCTGCCCGACGCCGACGGCGAGCAGCTCGACCGGGAGGAGCGCGCCGCGCTGCGTCGGGTCGGCGGTCTCGGGACGGAGCTCCAGGACGTCACCGAGGTCGAGTACCGGCAGCTCCGTCTCGAGAACGTCGTGCTCATCGGCGTCTATGCCGGCTCGTCGCTCGAGGAGGCCGAGAACTCCCTGCGCGAGCTCGCCGCCCTCGCCGAGACGGCGGGCGCCGTCGTGCTCGACGGCCTGCTGCAGCGCCGACCGCACCCGGACCCCTCGACCTACCTCGGCCGCGGCAAGGTCGAGGAACTCGCCGGCATCGTCGCGGCGCTCGGGGCGGACACCGTCGTGGCCGACACCGAACTGGCCCCGAGCCAGCGGCGCGCGCTCGAAGACGCTGTGAAGGTCAAGGTCATCGACCGCACGGCCGTGATCCTCGACATCTTCAGCCAGCACGCCAAGAGCCGCGAGGGCAAGGCCCAGGTCGAGCTCGCGCAGCTCGAGTACCTGCTGCCGCGACTGCGCGGCTGGGGCGAGTCGATGTCGCGCCAGGCGGGCGGCCAGGCGGCGGGCGGGCAGGGCATGGGCTCCCGCGGCCCCGGTGAGACGAAGATCGAGCTGGACCGGCGCCGCATCCACACCCGGATGGCGAGGCTGCGTCGGCAGATCAAGGGCTTCGCGCCCGCGCGCGAGGCCAAGCGCGCCACCCGCGACCGCAACGAGGTGCCCTCGGTCGCGATCGCGGGCTACACCAACGCCGGCAAGTCGAGCCTGCTGAACCGCCTGACCCGCGCCGGCGTGCTCGTCGAGAACGCGCTGTTCGCGACCCTCGACCCCACCGTGCGTCGTGCCCGCACCCCCGACGGCCGCGAGTTCACGATCGCCGACACGGTCGGGTTCGTGCGCAACCTCCCGCATCAGCTCGTCGAGGCGTTCCGGTCGACGCTGGAGGAGGTCGGCGACTCGGACGTGATCGTGCACGTCGTCGACGGCGCCCATCCCGATCCGGGGGCGCAGCTGGCGACGGTGCGCGACGTCATCGGTGACGTCGGGGCGCGCGACCTGCCCGAGATCGTCGTCTTCAACAAGGCGGACCTCGTCGACGCCGACACCCGGCTGCTGCTGCGCGGGCTCGAGCCCGACGCGCTCTTCGTGAGCGCCCGCACGGGGGAGGGCGTCGACGAGCTCGTCGCCCGGATCGCCGACCTGCTGCCCCAGCCGGATGTCGCCCTCGACATCGTCGTGCCCTACGACCGCGGCGACCTCGTCGCGCTGGCCCACCGCACCACGCGGGTGCTCGACACGAGCTACGACGAGGGCGGCACCCGCCTGCAGCTGCTCGCCACCCGCCGGGCGGCGGAGCAGCTGCAGAGCGCGCTCGAGACCCCGCTTCCTGAGCGGGTCGAGTAGCCGCCGCCCCGCTCCCTCACCACTCCTGGGCGACGCGGTGGGTCTCGAGGATGCCGGGCACCGATCCGTCGGGCGCGCGGCCGATCCCGCACTCGGTGCCCACGCCGAAGTCGCTCACGAACGCGGAAGCGGCCGCCGCGCGGCGCTGCGCCCCCTCCGCGCCGTCCTCCCGGTGCACGAGCCCGAGATAGAGCTCGGTGCCGGGCTCCGTCTGCAGCCCCGCGAGCGGCGCGAAGTACGCCTCGTCGTCGCGCTCGATCGGGACCGGGAGGTGGATCCACGTGATGGGCCGCGGCGACACCTCACGCAGCAGGTTCGCGTATCGCACGAGGTTCGCGGTGTCCTTCGGCTCCACGAAGTGCTTC
Organism: Pseudolysinimonas kribbensis; assembly: GCF_039531715.1. Taxonomy (NCBI): domain Bacteria; kingdom Bacillati; phylum Actinomycetota; class Actinomycetes; order Micrococcales; family Microbacteriaceae; genus Pseudolysinimonas; species Pseudolysinimonas kribbensis. The sequence continues at coordinate 759,713 of NZ_BAAAQO010000003.1, forward strand.
TCGCCGGCGTCCCCGTAACACAGGTGGAAGCCGAGCTCCACGTCCTCCGGCACCGCCGACGCCTGTCGGCGCGCGCGCTCCGCAAGGCCCTCCCAGAGGTCCTCGAAGGGCGCGCGGAAGGTCGCGCCGTAGTCGGTCCCGTAGTCGGCCGACTCGATCAGCCCGAACTCCACTGCGGTGTCCCACTGGATCGCCAGATCCTCGTGCGGGATGGAGCTCAGGATCTCGTCGAGCTCGGCGTACAGCGCACGCTCGTAGAGGGGCTCGAACGCGGCCCGGTCCTCCTCCCGCACGAGTGCGACCACGACGGCGAGCGGCGTCGGCAGCGACACCTGGAAGCGGATGCCGGCCGGGATGACGCCCTGCTCCCGCAGCGCCGCGAACGTGCCGTAGGACTCGAGAGCCGCGCGCGCGTAGTCGAGCTTCGGCAGCACGACGCGCGCCGGGTCCACCCCGTCGGCGAAACGCAGCGGGCGCAGGTCGAGGTTGCGCAGCAGCACGGGCTCGTCGCCGACGCGTTCGATGCCGTCGGCGCCACCGATCAGGTCGGCCTGGAAGACGATCCAGTGGAATCGGTCTCCGGTCTCGCCGTCGGGCACCCGCCGCAGGCGGCGGCCGAGGGTGTCGGCGGCGGCACGGAAGGTGCTCTCGGTGTCGGGAAGGTTGACGCTGCCGACGAGCAGTGCACCCTGCACGGTCATGAGGTTCTCGCTCTCCGGGAGCCGCGGGGGCGACTCCCCATCATCGATGGTGGAATCGCAGGCGGTGCTCCGTCGCCGGATGGCGGTGAACCGGAGCGCGAGGCCTCGCATGTGCGCTGCGAACGGCTCCACTGTACGAAGGCCGTCCGGGGGCGCCAAGCGGATGACGCCCCGTGACGCGGCTGGAGAGCCCGGTGCCGAGTGGTCGCCCAGCCACCGCGCGTAGCCTGCGACGATGCGGCTGGCGGTGCACGAGAGCGGGGCCGGATCGCGCACGGCGCTGCTCATCCACGGGCTGATGTCGGATCATCGCGCCTGGCACCGCGTGAGCGCGGACCTCGAGGGGCGCGGCTTCCACATCATCGCGGTCGACCTCGCCGGCCACGGCGGCAGCCCGCGCGCCCGCCGTTACACGCTCGCCGCCTGGGCGGCCGACGTGCTGGAGACGGTGGCGCCCCTGCTGAACGGGGCGCCCGACCTCGTCATGGGGCATTCGCTCGGCGGACTGGTCGCGAGCCGGGTCGCCGAGACCCTCCGCCCGCGGGCCGCCGTGTACGTCGATCCCGCCTTCGGATTCCCGGGAGGAGCCCGCGGTGTGCTCCTCAAACTGCTGTTCGCGCTCTCGCCGCGACCGCGGCGCCCCTCGCTCGTGCGGATGAACCCGAAATGGGACGCGGTCGACGTCGAGATCGAACTGGCGACGCTCGCCGATTGGGACAAGCGCACGATCCTGGGCCTCGCGGACACCCGCGCTCTCACGCCGCCGGCCCTCGTGACCGGGCCGAGCCTCGTGGTGCTGGCGGAGAAGAGCTGGCTCGTCTCGGACGCCGTGGCCGAACTCCTGCACACGCGCGGGATGACCGTGCGCAGGATCGCCGGCACCGGTCACACGGTGTTCCGCGACGAGCACCGGCGCTTCATGGCGCTCGTGCAGGCCTGGCTCGACCGCGTCGCGCCCGCCGGAGCGCGCGGTTAGACGGAGCGCAGAACCGCCACGACCTTGCCGAGCACCTGCGCCTCATCGCCCAGGATCGGCTCGAATGCGCTGTTGCGCGGCAGCAGCCAGGTGTGCCCGTCGCGCTGACGGAACACCTTGACCGTGGCTTCGCCCTCGAGCATCGCCGCGACGATCTCGCCGTTCTCGGCGTCGCCCTGTTCGCGCACCACGACCCAGTCCCCGTCGCAGATCGCGGCGTCGATCATCGACTCGCCCACGACCTTCAGCATGAACAGCTCGCCCTTGCCCACGAGCTGCCGGGGGAGGGGGAAGACCTCCTCGACCTGCTGGTCGGCGGTGATCGGCACACCGGCGGCGATCCGGCCGACGAGCGGCACCATCGCGGCGTCGGCGACGGAGGGCGACGACTCGTTGCCGTCGCTCGACGGGAGGTCGATGAGCACCTCCAGGGCGCGCGGCCGGTTGGGGTCGCGGCGCAGGTACCCGCTCAGCTCGAGCTGGGTCAGCTGGTGCGCCACGCTCGACAGCGATGAGAGCCCGACGGCGTCGCCGATCTCGCGCATGCTCGGCGGATAGCCGCGGGTCACCTTGGACCGCTGGATGGCATCCAGGATCGCCAGCTGCTTCTCGCTCAGGCTCGTGCGCCGGCGTGTGCCGCCTGCGCGCTCCTCGGTGTCGCTCACCCGGGCCTCCCGATGTCGGTGGTCGCTGATCTGATCGTGCCAGCGATCGAAACTGTATCCGCCTCAGGCCCTCTCGACAAACATCCGTTCGAGTGTGTCGGCGGATTCGGACGGAAATCCGCTGGGGAGGGTTGAACACATGTTCGATCGAAGGTATGTTCGGAATACGACTTCGAGACCGGAGGAGCACACCATGAGCGCGATCACCTGGAACAGCATCCCCGCGGCACCCGCCGGGTCGCGGGGCCGGCTGCACATCACCCGCCGCGGCCGTGCCGTGCTCACCGCGGCCGTCGCCCTTCCGCTCGCCGCCGCCGCGGTCTTCGGCGGCATCGGGGCGGTCGGTGCGACCGCGACCGACACGCAGGCCTCCGCGACCTTCAGCTACGTGACCGTGGCACCGGGGGAGTCGCTCTGGCAGCTCGCGCAGCAGATCGCGCCGAACGCCGACCCGCGCGACGTCGTCGAGGCGATCACGAATCTGAACGCCCTCTCGTCCGGGGTCGTCCAGCCCGGACAGCGGCTCGCGATCCCGGCCCAGTACGCCCCCGCGCGGTAGCCGGCGGAGGGGGCCGGGGCGTCCGGAGCCCCGCCTAAACTGGCGCCGTGGCCTCGCTCTCCGATCTTCCGATCCGCGACGACCTGCGGGGGCAGTCGCCCTACGGCGCTCCGCAGAAGCACGTGCGGGTGCAGCTGAACGTCAACGAGAACAGCCATCCGATCCCCGAGGCGGTCGCTCGCGACATCGTCGAGAGCCTCGCCGCGGCGGTCCTCACCCTGAACCGCTACCCCGACCGCGAGTTCACGGTGCTGCGCGAGGGCCTCGCGGCCTACCTCGGTCACGGCATCGGGACGGAGCAGGTCTGGGCGGCGAACGGCTCGAACGAGATCATCCAGCAGCTCCTGCAGGCGTTCGGCGGACCGGGACGCCGCGTGCTCGCCTTCCCGCCCACCTACTCGATGCACGGGATCATCACCCGCGGCACCGGCACGACCTGGCTGACGGCGGAACGCGACCCCGGATACGAGCTGTCGGCCGAGACCGTGGTCGCGGCGATCGAGGCGCACCGCCCCGATCTCGTCTTCCTCTGCGCGCCGAACAACCCCACGGGCACGCCGGTCGCGCTCGACGTGATCGAGGCCGCCTACGAGGCGAGCGACGGCATGGTGTTCGTCGATGAGGCCTACGCCGAGTTCATGCCGGCGCACGCCCCGAGCGCGATCACGCTGCTGCCCGACCGGCACCGCCTGGTCGTGTCGCGCACCATGAGCAAGGCCTTCGCCTTCGCGGGCGCCCGTGTCGGCTACCTCGCCGCCGACCCGGCGGTCGTCGATGCGCTGCGCCTCGTGCGGCTGCCGTATCACCTGTCCGCGCTGACCCAGGCGGCGGCCATCGCGGCACTGCGGCATGCGCCCGAGATGCTCGCGACGGTCGACGACATCCGCGCCCAGCGCGATCGGCTCGTCTCGGAGTTGCCCGTGCTCGGCTACCGCGCCTACGAGAGCTGGGCGAACTTCGTGCTCTTCGACGGGCTCGACGATCCGCACGCGACCTTCGAGGCGCTGCTGGAGCGGGACATCATCATCCGCGACGTCGGCCTCCCCGGCGCCCTGCGGGTCACCGCCGGCACGGAGCAGGAGACGACGCTGTTCCTGGAGGCCCTCGCCGCGCTGGCCCCGCGCGGTGCCCGCTAACGTTGAGCGCATGAGCGGGCTGGAATCCCCGGGCGGGGCGCGCGTCGCGCAGCTGACCCGCGAGACGAGCGAGTCGAGCATCGACCTCGCCCTGGACCTCGACGGCAGCGGGCGCGCCGACATCCGCACCACCGTCCCCTTCTTCGACCACCTGCTCACCGCGTTCGCCAGGCACGCCGTCGTCGACCTCACCGTGCGCGCCCAGGGCGACACCGAGATCGACGTGCACCACACCGTGGAGGACACCGGCATCGTGCTCGGCACGGCGATCCGCCGGGCGCTCGGCGACAAGATCGGGATCGCGCGGTTCGGCGACGCGCTGGTGCCGCTCGACGAGGCGCTCGCCCAGGCCGTCGTCGACGTGTCGGGCCGCCCCTATCTCGCGCACGGCGGCGAGCCGGCCGGGTTCGAGTTCCACCTGATCGGCGGCCACTTCACCGGCTCGATGGTGCGGCACGTCTTCGAGGCGATCACCATCAACGCCGGGCTCACCGTGCACCTCAGTGTGCTCGCGGGCCGCGACCCGCACCACATCGCGGAGGCGGAGTTCAAGGCGTTCGCGCGCGCGTTCCGGCAGGCCGTGGCGATCGACCCGCGGGTGGACGGCATCCCGTCGACCAAGGGCGCGCTGTGACCACGGCCCGCCCGTCCGTGGTCGTCTTCGACTACGGATTCGGCAACGTGCACTCGGCCGCCAAGGCCCTCGAGGAGGCCGGCGCCGACGTCGAACTGACCGCCGACCGCACCCGCGCCGTGGAGGCCGACGGTCTCGTCGTGCCGGGCGTCGGCGCCTTCGCGGCGGTCGTCGAGGGCTTGCGGCGCGCGCACGGCGACGAGGTCGTCGACCGCCGGCTCGCCGGTGGACGCGCGGTGCTCGGCATCTGCGTGGGCATGCAGGTGCTGTTCTCCGGCGGCGTCGAGGGCGGCACCGAGACCGAGGGGCTCGGCGAGTGGCCCGGCATCGTGGAGCGCCTCGACGCGCCCGTCCTGCCGCACATGGGCTGGAACACGGTCGAGGCGCCGGGCGACTCCGTCCTGTTCGCGGGCGTCGGCGACGAGCGCTTCTACTTCGTGCACTCCTATGCGATGCGGGCGTGGACTCTCGAGCCCTACGGCCGGTTCGCGGCGCCGAAGATCACCTGGGCCGAGCACGGCGAGCGCTTCGTCGCCGCGGCCGAGAACGGACCGCTGTCGGCGACCCAGTTCCACCCCGAGAAGTCCGGCGAGGCCGGCATCCGGCTGCTGCGCAACTGGCTCGGATCCCTGTGAGGAGCAGCCTGTGACCGACCCGACCGCCGACCGCCTCATCCTGTTGCCGGCGGTGGATGTCGCCGACGGCCAGGCCGTGCGCCTCACGCAGGGCGAGGCCGGCAGCGAGACGGGCTACGGCGACCCGCGGGAGGCCGCGGCGGCCTGGACCGAGCAGGGCGCCGAGTGGATCCACCTCGTCGACCTCGACGCCGCGTTCGGTCGCGGCGACAACCGGAGCATCATCCGCGAGGTCATCGCGGGCCTGCCGTCGCACGTGCAGGTGGAGCTGTCGGGCGGCATCCGCGACGACGACTCGCTGCACGCGGCGCTCGCCACCGGCTGCGCCCGCATCAACCTCGGCACGGCCGCCCTCGAGCAGCCCGAGTGGGCCGCGCGGGCCATCGCGAACCACGGCGAGCAGATCGCCGTCGGCCTGGACGTGCGCGGCACGACCCTCGCCGCGCGCGGCTGGACCCGCGAGGGCGGAGACCTCTGGGAGGTGCTCGCCCGGCTCGAGGATGCCGGCTGCGCGCGCTACGTCGTGACCGACGTGACCAAGGACGGCACGCTGCAGGGCCCCAACCTCGAGCTGCTGCGCAGGGTCACGCAGCGCACGACGCGGCCGGTCGTCGCCTCCGGGGGCATCTCGAGCCTCGACGACATCGTGGCGCTGCGCGCGCTCGTGCCGGAGGGCGTCGAGGGCGCGATCGTCGGCAAGGCGCTCTACGCGGGCGCGTTCACGCTCACCGAGGCGCTGGATGCCGCCGGAATCTGATCCGCGCGGTGGAGCTATGAGCGAAGGCCATTTCTGGCCTTCGCCGCGACCCCAGCGCCGAGGCCCGTCCCGGGCGTCGGGTCGTCACGAGGACTCGGCCGGCATCCCGTTCACCGGCCGGCGCTTCCACGACAACGCCGGCGCCGGCGACGACGGCACCGCGCCGCCGCGGGTGCTCGAGGCGATCCGGCGGTTCCGGATGCGTGAGGTCGGCGCCCCGGAGGTCGTCGCGGCCGTGCACAGCGCGCGGCTCCTCGTGCCGCTGGTCGCGGTGCGCGGCGACGAGGGCGTGGGCGCACGGGGCCGGCTCGTCGACAAGACCCAGGAGCTGTCGATCGTCACCGTGGAGGGGCCGGACGGCCGTTCGGTGCTGCCCGGCTTCACCTCGGTCGCGGCGATGCAGGCCTGGGACGCCTCGGCGCGCCCCATCCCGATCGACGCTCCGCGCGTCGCGCTCGCCGCCGCCTCCGAGGGCACGCCGCTCATCGTGATCGATCCCGGCTCCGCGACCGAGTTCGCGGTGCGGCGGCCCGCCCTGCGCCCGCTCGCGACGGGCGAGCCGTGGACGCCGTCGTTCGAGGACCCGGACGTGCTCGCCGCGTTCCAGGCGTCGGCCGCCGGTCGTGACGAGCTCCTCGGGGTCGCCGTCGGCGCGGGCGACCCCGACGCCCGCCTGCTGGGGCCGGAGCTCCTCGTGCTGCTGACGCTGCGCCCGGGCCTCGGCGAGGAGGAGCTCGCGGTGCTCGTGGGCGAGCTGCAGCGGCGCTGGTCCGCCCATCCGGTCATCGCCGAACGGGTCGACTCGATCGGCGTGCGGGTGCAGGCGGGGTGAGGGGCGCTAGCTGACCGGCCCGGTCCACTTCTCGCCGGGACCCTTGCCGATCGGGTCGGGAACCGGGGAGGCCTCGCGGAAGGCGAGCTGCACCGAGCGCAGGCCGTCGCGCAGCGCCCGGGCGTGGTGATCGCCGACGTGCGGGGCCGACGCGGTGACGAGGCCGGCGAGGGCGTCGATGAGCTTGCGCGCCTCGTCGAGGTCGAGCTGGGACGCCGCATCCGGATCGTCGGCGAGCCCGCACTTGACGGCCGCGGCGCTCAGCAGGTGGACGGCGACCGTGTTGATGACCTCGACCGCCGGGACCTCCGCGATGTCGCGGATCTCGGGTTCGACGTCCAACTCTTCGGCCACGGCATCCCTCTGCTATCCTTGTGCGGGCTCCGGCGTGTCCGGAGCTGACGGCTGCACCAGCTGCAGCCATCACAGCGAAAGTGGAGAGATCCCACCCGTCGGCCGCATCACCAGGCTAGCCGGGTCGAAGCACCCTCCGCCGCGTGTCAGAGACGGCACCGGTCGACAGGGGGTGGTGGCGCCAAGGCGCGCCGGATTCGCTCTCCTTTCGCGCGACGAACATCGACGAAAGGACATCGCATCAGCGATCCCAGGACGAACGACCGGATCCGCGTGCCGCAGGTGCGTCTGGTCGGACCCAACGGCGAGCAGGTCGGAGTGGTCCGCATCGAGGACGCGCTCAAGCTGGCCCAGGAGGCCGACATGGACCTGGTCGAGGTTGCCCCGAACTCCGCACCGCCCGTGGTGAAGATCATGGACTACGGCAAGTTCAAGTACGAGCAGGCCCAGAAGACCAAGGAAGCGCGGCGCAACCAGGCGAACACGATCCTCAAGGAGGTTCGGTTCCGCCTCAAGATCGACAAGCACGACTACGAGACGAAGCGCAAGCGCGCCGAGGGCTTCCTCCAGGCAGGCGACAAGGTCAAGGCGATGATCCTGTTCCGCGGTCGCGAGCAGTCCCGGCCGGAGCAGGGCTACCGACTGCTGCAGCGGTTCGCGGAGGACGTCGCGGAGTGGGGCTCGGTCGAGTCCAATCCCGTGCAGGACGGTCGCAACATGGTCATGGTCATCGGCCCGCTGAAGAACAAGGCCGACGCGAAGGCCGAGCAGAACGCGAAGCGCGATGCGGCGCGAGCCCGCAACAACCCCGCTCCGGCGGCAGAACCCGCAGCTGCGGAGAAGAACGAGGAAGAAAGTGCCTAAGCAGAAGACCCACTCGGGTGCCAAGAAGCGGTTCCGGATCACCGGCTCCGGCAAGGTCGTGAAGCAGGGCGCGGGCATGCGCCACCACCTCGAGTACAAGTCGTCGCGGGTCACCCGCCGGCAGAACCAGGACGTCGTGCTGCCCACGCAGGACGCCAAGGTCATCAAGAAGCTCCTGGGCAAGTAAGCCCGGACCGGACAAGGAAACAGACTCATGGCACGTGTCAAGAGAGCGGTCAACGCCGCCAAGAAGCGCCGCACCACGCTCGAGCGCGCCGAGGGCTACCGCGGGCAGCGGTCGCGCCTCTACCGCAAGGCCAAGGAGCAGGTCACCCACTCGCTCACCTACGCCTTCCGCGACCGTCGCGCGAAGAAGGGTGAGTTCCGTCGCCTGTGGATCCAGCGCATCAACGCCGCCGCCCGCGCGAACGGCATGACCTACAACCGGCTGATCCAGGGCCTCGGCCTCGCCGGCATCGAGGTCGACCGCCGCATCCTCGCGGAGCTCGCGGTCAACGAGCCGGCCACGTTCACCGGGCTCGTGGAGGCTGCGAAGGCGGCCCTCCCGAAGGACGTCAACTCTGCGAAGGCGTCTGCGTAGCCGGGCCCGCATCACGAACCACGCACAGCGCGGACGCCGTAGGTCGGTGTCCGCGCTGTCGTTGTTGTGCGCGTGCCGGTCCGAGTCGGGCTTCGCGGCGCGCCGGAGCGGGAACGCGCGAGGAGTGAGGATCAACCACGATATGGTCGGCGTCACCACATCCCGATCGGCCGAGGAGGTCACGTGGCGCTCGGATTGAGCATCGCGGTTCTCGTGATCGTGATCGTGATCGTGATCGTGATCGTGATCGTGATCGCGAAGTCGGTCAACACGCGTCGTCATCACGCCGAGAACCTGCAACGGCTGATCGAAGCCGGCGTCGCGGCCGCAGATCAGGCACGGACAGGGACGACACCCGCGTCGCCCGGACCCACCCCCGCCCCGATGGCGCTCGACGCCGACGGGGATCCGAAGGAGAACGACTGATGGCGAAGCCGCACCCCCTGATGTGGACGGGCACGGACATCGTGACCACCCTCGCCCCCGAGGCGATCTGGCTGGCCGCGGCCGAAGCGATCGTCGGCGGCAAGGGCAAGGTGACCCAGACGGCCGACGCGGGGCCTATCCGTGCCTACGACATCAAGGGGTCGGACACGCTCTTCGCGACGAGCCCCGAGCTGTCGTTCGACATCCAGATCTCCGACGAACGTGATGGACGCCGCGCCGTGCGCACGCACATCCTCCGCGCGCTCCTCAAGGACGGCGGCCTCTTCGGCCCCAAGAAGATGCTCGGGCAGAAGGCATACGTGCGCATCGCCCAGGCCCTGGGGGAGCGGATCCGCGCGCAGGATGCCGCGGCGACCGTCTCGATGCGCGACGGCGCGATGCCTGCGGGTTTCGTGCTGGACGGCCTGTCGGCCAAGGTGGCGCCGCCCGCCGCATGAGCCGGCCCGTTCGGACCGCGCGGTGAACCGGTCGAGTAGCCGGCGTCACCGCGATGCCCGATCCGCTTCGTGGTGTCCCTAGACTTTTCCTGTGATCGACAACCCGCGCTCGCCGCGGGTCCGTGCCGTGGCGAAACTCGCCAAGCGCACCGCCCGTGAGGAGACCGGCTACTTCCTGGTGGAGGGGCCGCAGGCCGTCGCCGAGGCGTTCGCCTGCCGTCCCGAGCTGGCGATCGACCTCTTCATCACCCGGAGCGCTCTCGATCGCGGCGACTTCGGCGCCGCGGCGGCGGGCGTCGACGTCGAGCTCGTCACGGATGCGGTGCTCGAGGCGATGGCCGACACCGTCACCCCGCAGGGAGTGGTCGCGGTCTTCGCCCATCTCGACCAGACCGTCGACTCGATGCTCGACCGCCAGCCGAAGCTGCTGGCGATCCTCGACGAGATCCGCGATCCGGGCAACGCCGGCACGATCATCCGCGCGGCGGACGCCACCGGTGCCGACGGGGTCGTGCTCACCGGCCGGCACGTCGATGTCTACAACCCGAAGGTCGTCCGCTCCACGACCGGGTCGGTCTTCCACGTGCCGATCGCGCAGAACGCCGCGCTGGAGGCCACGATCGCCGGGGTGCGCGAGGCCGGCATCCGGGTCGTCGCCGCCGATATCAAGGGCGACCCCCTGCCGGAGGTGCGCGAGCTGCTGCCCGAGCCGACCGCGTGGCTGTTCGGCAACGAGGCGCACGGGCTCTCCGACGAGGCGCTCGAGCTCGCCGATCGCGTCGTGCGACTGCCGATCTACGGGCGCGCCGAATCGTTGAACCTCGCCACGGCCGCCTCGGTCTGCCTGTACGAGAGCGCGTTCGCGCAGCGCGCCTGACGTGCGCATCCTCTGCTCGTTCGCCGGGGGCGCCGGGCATCTGCTGCCGCAGCTGCCGATCCTGACCGCCGCGCGCGATGCCGGACACCGCGTCGACGTCTGCGGACGCGCCCCGGCGGTGCAGGTGCTGCCGCCCGGTCTCGCGGACGAGGTGCGGGTGCGCAATGTCGTGCGCGCGGACGCGGGCGGCACGATCGCGCCGATCGCCGAGACGACCCGCGAGCACGAGCGCGCGGTCATCGGCCGCCACTTCGCCGGCGGAGTGGCGCGCCGCTCGGCCGAGGAGGTCGGGGCGCTGCTCGCCGACCGGCCCGCCGACGTCGTGCTGTGCGACGAGGTGGACTTCGGGGCGCGGCTGGCGGCGGAGCGGGCGGGTGTCCCGTGCGCGGTCGTCGGCGTCATCGCGTCGGGGGCGATCGTGCAGTGCGAGATCGTGGCGGGACCCCTCGCGGCGCTGCGCTCCGAGCTCGGTCTCGACGCCGATCCGGATGCCGCCCGCATCACCGGCGAGCTGTGGCTCTCGCCGTTCCCGCCCGCGTTCCGTGATCCGGCGTTCCCGCTGCCGGAGGGCGCGCTGTCGATCGGCCCGGCGTCGATGTCCGGGTCGGCTCCCGCGCCGGTGGCCGACGACAGCGACCGGCCTCTCGTGTACGCGACGCTCGGCACCGAGTTCAACATCGAATCCGGCGACCTGTTCTCCCGGATCCTCGCGGCCCTCGGACGGCTGCCGATCCGCGCGGTGCTGACCGTCGGCGGCGACCTCGACCCGGCGGGGTTCGACGCCCCGGCCAACGTGCGCGTCGAGCGGTTCCTCGACACGTCGGCGCTGCTGGCGGGGTGCGCGGCGGTGCTCTCGCACGGCGGCTCGGGCACGGTCATGAGCGCGATCGCGCATGCCCTGCCGCAGCTCGTTGTGCCGATGGGTGCCGACCAGCCGTTCACGGCCGACCGGGTCGAGGCGCTCGGGATCGGCCGGCGGGCCGATGCGGTGCGGTCGACGCCGGGGGACCTCGCGGACGCGCTCGCGGTGGTCCTCGCCGACGACGGCCTGCGCGCCCGGGCAAGGGGGCTCCGCGACGCCTGGGCCCGGGAGCCGGGACCAGGGGCCGCGGTGCGGGCGCTGGAGCACCTCGCGTCGGGGCCCGGCGCGCGCCGGTAGGCTGAATCCTCGTGTCCGAGGCCATCACCGAACCCGCGGTCGAGGCCGCCGTCGAGGCCGCGCTCGCCGCGATCGCCGGCGCGCACGACGCCGCTGCCCTGAGGGCCGCGCGCGCCGAGCATGCCGGGGAGACGTCCGCGCTCGCGCGCTTCAACGCCGCGATCCGCGACCTGCCCGGCGACCAGAAGGCGGCCGCCGGCAAGCTCGTCGGCGGGGGGCGCGCGCGTGTGAATCAGGCGCTCGCGGCCCAGGAGCAGACGGTGCTCGCCGCCGAGGAGGCGGCGCGGCTGGAGAGCGAGAGCCTCGACGTCACCGAGGTGGCGTCGCGCTGGCGGGCGGGGGCGCGCCATCCGCTCACGATGCTCATGGAGCAGATGAGCGACCTGTTCATCTCGATGGGCTGGGAGATCGGCGAGGGCCCCGAGCTCGAGCACGAGTGGTTCAACTTCGACGCGCTCAACTTCGACGAGGACCACCCGGCCCGCGCCCTGCAGGACACCTTCTTCGTCGACCCGGTCGAGCGCCACCTCGTGCTGCGCACGCACACGAGCCCCGTGCAGATCCGGTCGCTGCTCACCCGGCCTCTGCCGGTCTACGTCGCCGCCGTGGGCCGCACGTTCCGCACCGACGAGGTCGATGTCACGCACACCCCGGTGTTCCACCAGATCGAGGGCATCGCGATCGATCGCGGTCTCACGATGGCGCACCTGCGCGGCACGCTCGAGCACATGGCGCGCTCGCTGTTCGGCACCGAGGCGCAGATCCGCCTGCGCCCCAACTACTTCCCCTTCACCGAGCCGAGCGCCGAGATGGACGTCTGGGTCACGAACCTCAAGGGCGGCCCGCGCTGGATCGAGTGGGGCGGCTGCGGCATGGTGAACCCCAACGTGCTGCGCTCCGCGGGCATCGACCCCGACGAGTACCAGGGCTTCGCGTTCGGCATGGGCATCGAGCGCACGCTCATGTTCCGCGACGACGTGCGCGACATGCACGACATCGTCGAGGGCGACATCCGGTTCTCGCAGCAGTTCGGGATGGTGGTCTGATGCGGGTCCCGCTGAGCTGGCTGGGCGAGTGGGTCGACCTGCCCGACGACGTGTCGCTCGAGAGCGTGCACGCCGCCCTCGTGAGGGTCGGGTTCGAGGAGGAGGACGTGCACGGCGCGGCCCTCACCGGCCCGATCGTGGTCGGGCAGGTGCTGTCGGCCGAGCCCGAGCCGCAGTCCAACGGCAAGACCATCAATTGGTGCAGCGTGGATGTCGGGGAGCCCGAGCCCAGAGGGATCGTCTGCGGCGCTCACAACTTCGGTCCGGGCGACAAGGTCGTCGTGACACTGCCGGGCGCCGTGCTCCCGGGGCCGTTCCCCATCGCGGCGCGCACGACCTACGGACACGTGAGCGACGGGATGATCGCCTCCGCGCGCGAGCTCGGCCTCGGCGACGAGCACGACGGCATCCTGCGCCTCGCCGACCTCGGGCTCGACCCCGGGGTCGGCGCCGACGCGATCCACCTGCTCGGGCTCGACGACGCGGCCGTCGAGATCAACGTGACGCCCGATCGCGGCTACGCGCTGTCGATCCGCGGCGTGGCGCGGGAATACTCGCACTCGACGGGGGCGGCGTTCCGCGACCCGGCGCAGGCCGTGACGGTCGCGACGGGCTCGGGCTTCGACGTGCGCGTCGACGACGCGGCGCCGATCCGCGGCCGGGTCGGGGCGAGCGTCTTCGTCACCCGTGCCGTGCGCGGCATCGATCCCGGCCGACCCACGCCGCCGTGGATGGCGTCCCGGCTGCGTCTGGCCGGCATCCGGTCGATCTCGCTCCCGGTCGACATCACCAACTACGTCATGCTCGAACTCGGTCAGCCCATCCACGGCTACGACCTCGCGAGGCTGACGGGCGGCATCGCCGTCCGGCGAGCGACGCCGGGTGAGACGCTCGAGACCCTCGACGGTCAGGTGCGCACGCTCTCGCCGGAGGACCTGCTCATCACCGACGACTCGGGCCCGATCGGGCTGGCCGGGGTCATGGGCGGCGCGACCACCGAGCTCTCCGGGGCCACGACCGACGTGCTCATCGAGGCCGCGAACTTCGATCCGATCTCGATCGCCCGCACCGCGCGGCGGCACAAGCTGCCGAGCGAGGCGTCGCGCCGGTTCGAGCGCGGCGTCGACCCCGCCGTGGCAGCTCCCGCGGCGCAGCGCGTCGTCGATCTGCTCGTGCAGCTCGCCGGCGGCACCGCCGACCCGCTCGGCTCGACGCTCGACGAATCCCGCCCGCCCCAGCCGATCCGGCTGGCGCCGGGACGCCCCGCGGCGCTGACCGGGGTCGGCTACACGCTCGACGAGGTGCGCGATGCGCTGCGCCTGATCGGCGCCACGGTCGATGAGGGCGCCGCCGGGTCGGACGACTGGTCGGTGACGCCGCCGACCTGGCGCCCCGACCTGATCGACGACGCCTCGCTCGTCGAAGAGGTCGCGCGCATCACCGGGTACGACCGCATCCCCTCCCTGCTGCCCCAGGCGCCGGCGGGTCGCGGTCTCACCCGCGCGCAGCTCGTGCGCCGCCGGGTCGGCACGACCCTCGCGGCGGCCGGCGGCACCGAGGTGCTCGCCTACCCGTTCCTGTCTCTCGCGGCGATCGAGCGGTTCGAACCCGGCGCCCCGAGCGTGCGGCTGGCCAACCCGCTCGACCCGCAGGCCGACCGGCTGCGGCGCTCGCTGCTGCCGGGGCTGCTGGAGGTCGCCCGCCGCAACCTCGGACGCGGGCTCCCCGACCTCGCCCTCTTCGAGCTCGGCAGCGTGGTGCGCCCCGAGGCCGGCGCCCCCGCCGGCACCGACTTCATCCCGCCGGGATCCCGGCGTCCCGACGACGCGACGCTCGCGGCGCTCGACCGGAGCATCCCGTCGCAGGGGTGGCGCGTGGCCGCGCTCTTCCTCGGCGAGGCGCTGCCCAAGCGGCCGGGTGCCGCGGCCGAGCCGGCGGGGATCGCCGACGCGCTCGACGCGGCCCGGCAGGTGGGGCTCGCGACGGCGACCCGGATCGTGCCGGAGCGGGGCGAGCATCCGGCGCTGCATCCCGGCCGCACCGCCGAGCTGCGGGTCGGCGACCGCGTCGTGGGTGTCGCGGGAGAGCTGCTGCCGTCGATCGCGGCCGAGCTCGACCTGCCGCGCGTCGTCGCGCTGCTGGAGCTCGACCTCGACGTGCTGCTCGAGCTCGGCGCCGTCGACGTGCAGGCAGCGCCCCTCGTGACGATGCCGGCCGCGACGCAGGACCTCTCCCTGGTCGTGCCGTCCGCGACGCCGGCCGGCGACGTGCTGGCCGCCGTCGTCGAGGGCGCCGGGGAGCTCCTCGAGCACGCCGCGCTCGTCGACGACTATCGCGGCCCCGGCCTGCCGGACGGGACGAAGTCGCTGACGTTCGCCCTGCGGTTCCGCGCGCCCGATCGCACGTTGACCGCGGCGGAGGCGAGCGAGGCGAAGCTCGCGGGCGCCGCCCGCGCGGGCGAGCTGTTCGGGGCCGCCGTCCGGGAGTAGCCGGAGGGGAGCGGGTCGCCCGGATTGGACCCGGCCTCGATCCGGGCAGTAGGGTCGTCCCGTGGACCAGCCCCGGACCGACCTCGAGAGCCTCGTGCTCCGTCGTGTCCGTCGCGCGCGCCGACTCTCGGCGACGCCGCGCCGCTGACCCGTCAGCCCCGTTCGCGCGACGTCGCCGCAGTCAGGCCATCGTCCGTCGAACCCTAAGGTTGAACCATGCCCCTCTCCGTCGCCGTCGCCGGCGCGAGCGGATACGCGGGGGGCGAGCTGCTCCGGCTGCTCGCCGCGCACCCCGACCTCGAGGTGACCACCGTCACCGCGCACAGCAACGCCGGGCAGCCGCTCGGCGACGTCCAGCCGCACCTGCGCTCCCTCGCCGGGATGACCCTGCAGGAGACGACGCCCGAGGTGCTCGCGGGCGCCGACGTCGTCTTCCTCGCCCTGCCGCACGGGCAGTCCGGCGCCCTCACGGCGCGGCTTCCCGACGACGTCGTGGTGATCGACTGCGGCGCCGACCACCGGCTCACCGATCCCGCCGCGTGGGACCGCTTCTACGGCGGCGAGTTCTTCGGCGCCTGGGATTACGGCCTGCCCGAGCTGCTGATCGACGGAGGGACCGGCAGGCAGCGCGACACGCTGGCCGGGTCGACCCGGATCGCCGCCCCCGGCTGCAATGCGAGTGCGGTCACCCTGGCCCTGGCCCCGGCCCTCGCGGCCGGCGTCGCGCGCGCGCAGGACCTCGTCGCGGTGCTCGCCGTCGGCACGTCCGGGGCGGGCAAGAGCGCCAAGACGAGCCTGCTGGCCAGCGAGATCGCGGGGTCGGCGTCCGCGTATCAGGTGGGCGGCGTCCACCGGCACATCCCCGAGATCCAGCAGAACCTCGTCGCGGCCGGCGCCACCGACCCCACCCTCTCGTTCACGCCGGTGCTCGTGCCGATGTCGCGCGGCATCCTCGCGACGGCCACCGCCGCGCTCGCGCCGGGCGTCTCGGCCGCCGAGGTGCGCGAGGCGTACGCGTCGGCGTACGCGGGGGAGCCGTTCGTGCAGCTGCTGCCCGAGGGCGTGTTCCCGCGGTCCGGCGACACCACGGGAGCCAACACGGCGCTCATCGGGATCGCCGTCGACGAGGCCGCGAACCGGCTCGTCGCGCTCTGCGCCATCGACAACCTCGTCAAGGGCACCGCAGGTGCGGCGATCCAGTCCGCCAACCTCGCGCTCGGCTTCGAGGAGACGACCGCCCTGCCCCTGAACGGAGTCGCGCCGTGAACAGTTCGGCCGGTACCGCCGTCACCGCCCCCGCCGGATTCGAGGCGGCCGGTGTCGCCGCGGGTCTCAAGGCCTCCGGCGCCCTCGACCTCGCCCTCGTCGTCAACCGCGGCCCGCGGCAGGACGCCGCGGTCGTGTTCACGAGCAACCGCGCCCAGGCCAACCCGATCATCTGGTCGAAGCAGGTCGCGGCCGACGGGCGGGTGAGCGCGATCGTGCTCAACTCGGGTGGCGCCAACTGCTTCACCGGGGCCGAGGGGTTCCAGACGACGCACGCGACCGCGGAGGCGGTGGCCGAGTCACTCGGCGTGAGCGCCGGCGACGTGCTGGTGTGCTCGACCGGGCTCATCGGCGATCAGCTGCCGCGCGAGAAGCTCGTGGCGGGCGTCGCCTCGGCCGCCTCCGTCCTCGGCGCCGGCGGGGGAGCCGACGCGGCCGCCGCCATCATGACGACCGACACCCGGCCCAAGACCGTGGTGATCGAGCGCGACGGCTGGCGGGTCGGAGGCATGGCCAAGGGCGCGGGCATGCTCGCGCCGGGACTCGCGACGATGCTCGTGGTGCTCACGACGGACGCCGACGTCGACGCGTCCGCGCTCGACGCCGTCCTGCGGGCCGCGACCCGGGTGAGCTTCGACCGCCTCGACAGCGACGGCTGCATGTCGACCAACGACCAGGTCTCGCTGCTGGCGAGCGGGGCATCCGGGGTCGCGCCGTCCGCGGCCGAGCTGACGGAGGCCGTCACGGCCGCTTGCCTCGACCTCGCGCGACAGCTGCAGGGCGATGCCGAGGGCGCCAGCCACGACATCGCGATCGAGGTCGTGCACGCCGCCTCGGAGGACGACGCCGTCGAGGTCGGCCGAGCCGTCGCGCGCAGCAACCTGTTCAAGGCGGCGATCTTCGGCAACGACCCCAACTGGGGCAGGGTGCTGGCCGCGATCGGCACGACGCGGGCGGCGTTCGATCCGTACGCGGTCGACGTCGCGATGAACGCCGTGCGGGTGTGCTCGAGCGGCGCGCCGGACCGGCCGCGCGACGAGGTCGACCTCACGCCGCGCGCGACGCACGTGCTCATCGACCTGAAGGCCGGCGACGCCACGGCGACGATCCTCACCAACGACCTCACGCACGACTACGTGCACGAGAACTCGGCGTACGCGTCATGAGCGACGTGGTGCTGGACGATCTGGACGCGGTGGACAAGGCCGCGGTCCTCATCGAGTCGCTGCCGTGGCTGCAGCGCTTCGCCGGCCGCATCGTCGTCGTCAAGTTCGGCGGCAACGCGATGGTCGACGAGGAGCTGCAGCGCGCGTTCGCGCAGGACATGGTCTATCTGCGGCACGTCGGCATCCGGCCGGTCGTCGTGCACGGCGGCGGGCCGCAGATCACGTCGATGCTCGAACGGCTCGGCATCCCGAGCGAGTTCCGCGGCGGCTACCGCGTGACCACGCCGGAGGCGATGGACGTCGTGCGCATGGTGCTGACCGGCCAGGTGAGCCGGGAACTCGTGAGCCTCATCAACGAGCACGGGCCGCTCGCGGCCGCGATCTCGGGCGAGGACGCCGGGCTGTTCCGCGGACGCCGGCGCGAGGCGATCGTCGACGGCCAACCGGTCGACATCGGCCTGGTCGGCGACGTCGTGGAGGTCGACCCCGCGGCCGTGATCGCGCAGCTCGACGCGGGGCGCATCCCGGTCGTCTCCTCGATCGCGCCCGACCTCGACCAGCCGGGGCAGTCGCTCAACGTCAACGCCGACTCGGCCGCCGCGTCGCTCGCCATCGCCCTCGGTGCCGCGAAGCTCGTGGTGCTCACCGACGTCGCGGGGCTGTACCGCGACTGGCCCGACCGCGACGCGCTCGTCAGCCAGATCGACGCCGCCGAGCTGACCCGGCTGCTGCCGAGCCTTTCGAGCGGCATGATCCCGAAGATGACCGCGTGCCTGGATGCCGTGCTCGGCGGCGTGCCCAAGGCGGCGATCATCGACGGCCGGCGCCCGCACTCGATCCTGCTCGAGATCTTCACGGACGCCGGCGTCGGCACGGAGGTGATCCCGTGAACGCGTCCACCTTCACCACCCGGTTCCGCGCCGCGATGATGCCCACCGTCCCGTCGCCGCTCGCCATGCTCTCGCACGGCAAGGGCGCCCGGGTCTGGGACGTCGAGGGCACCGAGTACCTCGACTTCCTCGGGGGCATCGCGGTCAACGCGCTCGGGCACGCGCATCCGGTCTTCACCCGCGCCGTGTCGGCGCAGGCGGAGCGGCTCGCGCACATCTCCAACTACTTCGCGAGCGAGCCCGAGCTCGCGCTCGCCGAGCGGCTGACCCGGCTGACCGGCGGCGACGCGGTGTACTTCACCAACTCCGGCACGGAGGCGATCGAGGCGGCCGTGAAGCTCGCCCGGCGCACCGGCCGGCCGCGCATCCTGTCGCTCACCGGCTCGTTCCACGGCCGCACGATGGGGGCGCTGTCGCTCACCGGCAAACCCGTGCTGCAGGACCCGTTCCGGCCGCTGCTGCCGGGGGTCGAGCAGATCGCGCCGACCATCGCGGCGCTCGAGAAGGCGCTGGCCGACGACGTCGCCGCCCTCGTGGTCGAGCCGATCCAGGGCGAGGCCGGTGTCGTCGACCTGCCGGACGGCTACCTCGCCGCCGCGCGAGAACTGACCTCGCGGCACGGGGCGCTGCTGATCCTCGACGAGATCCAGACGGGCATCGGCCGCACCGGCGACTGGTTCGTCTACCAGGCCGAGGGCGTTCTGCCGCCGGGAGCGGCGCCGGATGCCGTGGCGCTGGCCAAGGGGCTCGGCGGCGGCTTCCCGATCGGGGCGCTCGTCGGCTTCGGCGCCGCCGCTCAGCTGCTGCAGCCCGGGCAGCACGGCTCGACCTACGGCGGCAACCCGCTCGCCACCGCCGTGGCCGGCGCGGTGCTCGCCGAGATCGAGGACGCGGGCCTGGTCGCGAACGCGGCGCTGCGCGGGGCCGAGCTGCGCGCGGCGATCGCGGGGATGGCATCCCCGCTCGTCGCGGAGCTCTCCGGCCGCGGCCTGCTGATCGGCGTCGTCCTGACCCGGCCCGTCGCGAAGGAGATCGTCGCCGCGGCCCAGGAGCGCGGGCTCATCGTCAACGCCGCCGCGGAATCCCGCGTCCGGCTCGCCCCGCCGCTCATCATCGGCGACGCCGAGGTGGCCGAGTTCACCGAGAAGTTCGCCGCGGCGCTCGCCGCGGTCGCCGCCTCCACTCCGACGGGAGCCACCGCATGACCCGCCATTTCCTCCGCGACGACGACATCAGCCCGGCCGAGCAGACCGACATCCTCGACCTCGCGGAGAGGATCAAGGCCGACCGCTGGGGGGTGAAGCCGCTCGCCGGACCGCAGACCGTCGCCGTCATCTTCGACAAGTCGTCGACGCGCACCCGGGTGAGCTTCGCGGTGGGGATCGCCGACCTCGGCGGCAGCCCGCTGATCATCTCGACCGCGAACAGTCAGCTCGGGGGCAAGGAGACGCCGTCCGACACGGCCCGTGTGCTCGAGCGGATGGTGTCGGCGATCGTCTGGCGCACCTACGCGCAGGAGGGCCTGGAGGAGATGGCGCGGGGCACCCGGGTGCCCGTCGTCAACGCCCTGAGCGACGTCTTCCATCCGTGCCAGCTGCTCGCGGACCTGCTCACGATCCGCGAGCACAAGGGCGCATTGGCCGGCCTGACCGTCGCGTTCCTCGGGGACGGCGCCGACAACATGGTGCACTCCTATCTCCTCGCGTGCGCGACGGCCGGCATGCATCTGCGTGTCGGGTTCCCCGAGGCGTATGCCCCGGATGCCGGGATCGTCGCCGACGCCGAGCGCATCGCCGACACGACCGGTGGCTCGATCACATTGCTGCACGACCCCGAGGAGGCCGTCGCCGGCGCCGATGTCGTCGTGACCGACACCTGGGTGTCGATGGGCAAGGAGGAGGAGAAGGCGGTCCGCGTCGCCGCGCTCGGCGACTACCAGGTGACGCCGGACCTCATGGCGCTGGCGAAGCCGGACGCGATCTTCCTGCACTGCCTCCCCGCCGATCGCGGCTACGAGGTCGCCGCCTCGGTCATCGACGGGCCGCGGTCGGTCATCTGGGACGAGGCGGAGAACCGCCTGCACGCCCAGAAGGCGCTCCTCATCTGGCTCCTCGAGCGCGCCTGAGGTGACACTTTTCGTCGCCTCCCCGGGCCCGGGCACGACGAAAGCTGCCACCTCACCGATCTTTAGACTGATTCCGAACTCAAGGAGACACAGCACATGGCAGAACGCGTCGTCCTCGCCTACTCGGGCGGACTCGACACCTCGGTCGGCATCGGCTGGCTGCACGACGCCACCGGCAAGGAGGTCGTGGCGCTCGCCGTCGACGTCGGCCAGGGCGGCGAGTCGATGGACGACATCCGGCAGCGCGCCCTCGACTGCGGCGCCGTCGAGGCGGTCGTGGTCGACGCGAAGAACGAGTTCGCCGACGAGTTCATCGTGCCGGCGCTGAAGGCGAACGCGCTCTACCAGAAGCGCTATCCGCTGGTCTCGGCTCTCAGCCGGCCCCTCATCGCGAAGCACCTCGCGCGCGTCGCGAAGGAGCTGGGCGCCGACTCGGTCGCCCACGGCTGCACGGGCAAGGGCAACGATCAGGTGCGCTTCGAGGCCGCGGTCGCCGCTCTCGCTCCGGACCTCACGAGCATCGCGCCGATCCGCGACCTCGCGCTCACCCGCGACAAGGCGATCGCCTACGCCGAGGAGCACGGCCTTCCGATCAAGCAGAGCAAGAAGAACCCCTACTCGATCGACAAGAACGTGTGGGGTCGCGCGGTCGAGACCGGCTTCCTCGAGGACCCGTGGAACGCTCCCATCGAGGACCTGTACGAATACACGCAGGACCCGTCGGTCGACCGCCCGGCCGACGAGGTGACCGTCACCTTCGCCGAGGGCGTGCCGGTCGCGATCGACGGCAGGGTCGTCTCGCCGCTCGAGGCGGTGCAGCAGCTCAACGCCCTCGCCGGCAAGCACGGCATCGGCCGGATCGACATCGTCGAGGACCGCCTCGTCGGCATCAAGAGCCGCGAGGTCTACGAGGCCCCGGCCGCGCTCGCGCTCATCGCGGCGCACGAAGAGCTCGAGAACCTGACGCTGGAGCGCGACCTCGGCCGCTACAAGCGCGGCGTCGAGGTGCAGTGGGCCGACCTGGTCTACGACGGACTCTGGTTCTCGGGGCTCAAGCGCAGCCTCGACGCGTTCATCGACCACACGCAGCAGCACGTGTCCGGTGACATCCGGATGACGCTGGCGGGCGGGCGGGCGACCGTGACGGGCCGGCGCAGCGTCGAGAGCCTCTACGACTTCTCCCTCGCCACGTACGACACGGGCGACACCTTCGACCAGTCGCTCGCCAAGGGCTTCATCGAGCTGTGGTCGCTGCCGTCGAAGATCTCGGCGCGCCGCGACCTGCCGTCCCACAGCTCGGGGGACTGACGTGGCGCTCTGGGGCGGACGGTTCGCCGGCGGCCCGTCGCCGGAGCTCGCCGCGCTGAGCCGCTCCACCGGGTTCGACTGGGAGCTGTGGCCGTACGACATCGCGGGGTCGCACGCGCACGCCCGCGCGCTCACCGCGGCGGGCCTGCTGTCGCCGGATGACGAGGCCGCCATGCACGCCGGGCTCGACGCGGTCGCGGCGCGGCTGGCCTCCGGCGAGCTCGTGGCGACCGATGCCGACGAGGACGTGCACGGCGCGCTCGAGGCGGCCCTCGTCGTCGAGGTCGGCCCCGAGCTCGGAGGGCGGCTGCGGGCCGGCCGCAGTCGCAACGACCAGATCGCCACGCTCATCCGGCTCTACCTGCTCGACCATGCCGAGGCGATCCGGCACCAGCTCGTGCAGCTCATCGACGCGATCGCCGGGCAGGCCGAGGCGCACCCGGGCGCCGCGATGCCGGGCCGCACCCACCTGCAGTCCGCCCAGCCGGTGTTGCTCGCGCATCACCTGCTCGCCCACGCCTGGCCGCTCGTGCGCGACCTGGAGCGACTGCGCGACTGGCGCGCGCGCGCGGTCGGATCGCCCTACGGGGCGGGGGCGCTCGCCGGCAACGCGCTCGGCATCGACCCCGCGATCGTGGCGCGCGAGCTCGGTCTGGGGGAGCCGCTGCCGAACTCGATCGACGCGACGGCGGCGCGCGATGTCGTGGCCGAGTTCGCGTACATCGCGGCGCAGATCGGCATCGACCTCTCGCGCTTCGCCGAGGACATCATCGTCTGGAACACCCGCGAGTTCGGCTTCGTGCGTCTCGACGACGGCTATTCGACGGGCTCGAGCATCATGCCGCAGAAGAAGAACCCCGACATCGCGGAGCTGGCCCGGGGCAAGGCGGGTCGGCTGATCGGCGACCTGACCGGGCTCCTCGCCACGCTCAAGGGCCTCCCGCTCGCGTACAACCGCGACCTCCAGGAGGACAAGGAGCCGGTCTTCGACGCCGTCCGCACGCTCGAGACGCTGCTGCCCGCGTTCGCCGGCATGGTCGCGACCCTGGTGTTCGACGAGGAGAGGATGGCGGCTCTGGCGCCCGAGGGCTTCTCGCTCGCGACCGATGTGGCCGACTGGCTCGTGCGGCGCGGCGTGCCGTTTCGGGAGGCGCACGAGATCTCGGGCGCGCTCGTCCGGCTCTGCGAGGAGCGGGGGATCGGGCTGCACGAGGCGAGCGACGCCGACTATGCGGGAATCGATCCGCGGCTCACCGGCGAGGTGCGCTCGGTGCTCACCGTCGCGGGATCGCTCTCCGCCCGCGACCAGCGCGGCGGCACCGCGCCGGAGCGCGTCGCGGAGCAGCTGACGGAGCTGGTGGCCGCCGTGCGCGGGCTCGCCCCGGCCTCGCTCACGCAGGTGCCGCCGGCTCGGCCGTGAGCGCGCCGCTGGACCTGCTCGAGCGGCCGTCGATCGAGGTCGCGCCGCTGCTGCTCGGTGCGGTGCTGCATGGCCGCGGCGTGAGCATGCGGATCACCGAGGTGGAGGCCTACCTCGGCGAGCTCGACCCCGGCTCGCACGCCTTCCGCGGTCGCACCCGCCGCAACGCCGTCATGTACGGACCGCCCGGCCACCTCTACGTCTACTTCACCTACGGCATGCACACCTGCGCCAACGTGGTGTGCTCGCCGGAGGGCACCGCGACCGCCGTGCTGCTGCGCGCGGGCGAGATCGTCGACGGCGCCGATCTGGCGCGCGAGCGACGCACGACCACGCGATCGGATGCCGACCTCGCCCGCGGGCCGGCGCGCCTCACGGTGGCCCTCGGCATCGCGCTCTCCGACGACGGCGACGACCTCTCGTCGGGCCCGATCACGCTGGAGCCCGCCGGCCGGCCCGCTCCGGAGGTCGCCACCGGTCCGCGCACGGGCGTCTCGGGGGCGGGCGGCACGGACGCGTACCCGTGGCGGTTCTGGATCCCGGGCGACCCGACGGTCTCGCCCTACAAGAAGCACAGCCCGAAGCGCCGCACTCCCGCCGTGCGCTGAGCCCGAGCGCCCACGTCTGCACCACGCGGGCACCGACATCCGCGCCGGGGTGATGCAACCAGAGGCGCTCGCCGCGGAGCCGCGCGCCGAGAAGCGGCCGGCTAGAAGACCGACCCCGCCAGCCACACGATCCCGCCGCAGGCCGCTGCCCAGATCATGCTCACGAGGGTGCCGATGATGAATCGTTCGCGCACCTCGGGCGAGCTGAGCTCCGAGAACCGGCCGAGGCCCTTCACGGCGACGATCACGGCGACCGCCTCCGGATGCCCCACGACGATGGAGACGACGATCGCCGCGCGCTCGAGGTAGCCGATGATCGCGCCGCCGCGCAGCACCTCTCGCGGCTTCCGGCCGTCCTCGCCCTCGACGACGATGCCGCCCGCGACGCCCTCCCGCTCGGTCTGCGCAGGCGCCGTCCGGCGCAGCACGAGCATCGTGAGCGGGCTCCCCGCGACGACGCCGAGCGCCGCGACCACGAGGGCGAGCATCACCCAGAACGCGGGGGCCGGGGCGGGCACTGCGAGCCGGAAGGCCAGCAGGAGCGCACCGAGACCGACGGGCAGCAGGGCGACGAGCGCCAGCAGGGGCTGGCGCATCCGCGCCGCGAGTGCGGACAGCACCAAGGCGCCCGCGGTCACTAGGATCGCGAGCAGCCAGACGACGACCTCGAGCACGACGGGCACGATCATGGGCTCAATCCTCCCCGCTGCCGCGCCCGTCGGAGTCCGCGACAGGCGCGGCATCCGGATCGGCCGTGTCGAGCAGCGAGGCCAACGCGCCGCGCGCCGCCGAGTCGAGCCGCACGCCGGCCGCGAGCGCGCGTCGCGACGCCGCCTGCGGCGTGATCCCGAGCCGCGCGGCGGCGTCCTTCTGGCTGAGCCCGCCCTCCATGAGGTCCCACATCTCCCATCCGGGATCGGTGCGGCGGCCCCGGAAGTAGAGCAGCAGGTCGATGAGCGGCTGGATCGTGGCGGTCTGACGGGCGTCGTCGGCGATCACGACGCAGCCGTAGGGATGGCGACGGGCCTCCTCGACGCCGGAGCGCGCGTTCACGAAGGCGCTGCCGCCGACCGCGCGGGTGACGTCAGGGAGCGGGAGACGCACGCGTCCGATCCCGATGCCGACCCGCCAATCGCCGGTGCGGAGCAGGGCGAGCGCGGCGTCGAGCACCGCGCGGCCGTCGCGCGCGAGGGCCTGGACCTCGTCGCCGGCCGTGCGGTCGGGGGGGAGCACGTACCGGTCCGCTCCCAGGCCCAGAAGGATCTCGAGCGCGTCGTCTGCGAGATCGTCGCCGTGCCGGCTGTCGATCTGGTCCGCCGTCATCGTGAGCATGGAAATCCTTTGATCGAGTCCTGATCAAGCATAATACGTTGATTACACACGAGTCAACGTTCCGACGGCCAGGAGGACGAGCTCTCACCTCCGCCTGACTACGGTGAACCGTGGCCGGGCTGACCTCTGTCGAGCGCATCATCGACGCGGCCGCCCACCGCATCCTCGACCGCCCCGGCCGGCCGGCGCTCAGCCGGGTCCGGGGTGCGCTCGTCGAGATCCTCGTCTTCGGGGCCAAGCAGGCGTGGGCCGCGCTCTTCGGCGGCATCATGCTCGCCGTGCTCGTCGGCACCGAGCTCTGGTACCCCGATCACGCGGCGCTCGATCGCAACGATCTGCGCACGATCCTCGCCGTGCTCGTGCAGGTCTGCATGGTGCTCGGCCGCCTCGAGACGCTGCGCGAGCTGCGGGTGATCATCCTGTTCCACGTCGTCGGCACCGTCATGGAGCTGTTCAAGACCGACGTCGGCTCGTGGATCTACCCGCCGGGCGGCGTGCTGCACATCGCCAACGTGCCGCTGTTCTCCGGCTTCATGTACGCCGCGGTCGGCTCGTACCTCGTGCGCGTGTTCCGGCTGTTCGACCTGCGCTTCGACCGCTATCCGCCGCGCTGGGTCGGCGGGGTGCTCGCCGCGCTCATCTACGTCAACTTCTTCAGCCACCACTGGATCATCGACCTGCGCTGGCTGCTCATCGCCGCGGTCGTCACGCTGTTCTGGGTCACCTCGATGGAGTTCCGCATCCTGCGGGTGCGCGTCCGGATGCCGCTGCTCGCCGCCTTCGTGGGCGTCGCGTTCGTCATCTGGATCGCCGAGAACGTGGGCACCGCCAGCGGCACGTGGCTGTACCCCTCGCAGCTGCACGGATGGCATCCGGTGCCGATCTCGAAGATGGGCTCCTGGTTCCTGCTGATGATGATCTCGGTGGCTCTCGTCACCTGGGTCTACCCGCCGCAGCCGCCCGACCTGCCCGAGGAGGCCGCGGAGCAGGATGCGCGCGAGGGGCTCAGCGAGGCCCGCGACGCCGGATCACCAGCCGCCTCCGCCTCCACCGCCGCCCCCGCCGCCGGAGAACCCGCCCCCGAACGACCCGCCGAAGGAGCTGCTGGAACCGGAGCCGGACCATGACGAGCTCGACGACACCGTGGGCGTCGCGGCGAAGCCGCTCGGCTGCATCGAGTGGCTGAACGCCGCGAGTCCGACGAGCAGCGCCGGCCCCGTGAGATCGAGGTTCGAGGGTGCGGCGCTCGGCGTCGTCGCGTAGTGCTCGCCCAGCACCTTCGCCCAGCGACCCTCGACACCCCAGACCATGGCCCACGGCAGGAGGCGCTCGTAGAGATCGACGACGGCCGCGTCGTCGGCGGGGTCGATCCGGGTCCGTTCGGCGCCCTGCGGGCTCTGCAGCACCCGTAGCCGGTCGGCCTCGGCCAGCTCCAGATAGTCGCGCAGACCGAGCAGCTGGTCGCGGATCGCGGATCCCTTCGCGCTCAGGCGCTCCGGCATCCCGGCGAAGGCGATCGTGATCGGTGCGCCCACCAGCACGGCGAGCACGAGCCAGACCCACTCCGGGCCGACCACGTCACGGTCGTCCGCCCAGAGGAAGATCGCGACCGCGCCGGCCATGCACAGGAACGCGACCCAGCGCATGAGCGTGGTGAGCGGGCTCTTGCGGCCGACGACGAGCCGACGCGCGCGCAGCGCCCCGTGGGCCTGCTGCTGCAGCGTGCGAAGGCGATCCCCGAGCTTGCGGTCCGAACGGTCGAGCACGAGGCGCTTGTGCTTCTGCGTGCCGCCGAAGACCTTCTCGAGCGCCGCGCGGTCGTCCGTCTGGGTGAGGCGATCCGGGTCGACGAGGTCGAGGCGGTAGCGCTCGTCGTGCTCGGCGTCGGGATCCTCGACCAGACGCGCCGCGCCCGTGACCGCGAACTGCACGAGCACCGCGGGCAGTGCGGCGGCGTCGCGGTGCAGCAGCATCGCGGCCGACATCACCCCGATGTCCTCGGGCGGCTCGTAGCGCGGCACGATGATCGCTCCCGGCGCGTCGCGCCAGAACACGAGCCGCAGCAGCACGATCGCGACGGCGATGGCCGCGACGAGGCCGGCGAGCACCCATGGCGCGACCGCGACCACCCAGGAATCGTCGGGGGTCGGGCCGGGGGTGAACGTGTGCGGGCGGAATCCGATCGCGATCGTGAGCGTCGAGTACGGCCCGACCGCGTCCGTCTTCGCCGTGAAGCCGTCGGACGTGCGCTGCAGGGCGCACTCCCCGCCGCCCGGGGGCGGGTAGCACGCGGTCCGGCCGGTGAGCCGGCTCGCGAGTCCGTCGCGCAGGTGCACGGTCGTGCTCACGGCGCCGAAGCCCTGACCCCAGCCGTCGCCGTTCACGTCCCAGTAGAACTCGTCGTCGCCCTTGTCGAACGGATGCGCGGCGTGCAGCTGGGTGTACCGGATGACGTAGGTGTGCCGACCGTGCACGTAACGGTCGGCGTCGCCGATCCGCAGCTGCGTGAAGTCGCCGTCGCGGCTGACGTCGACGTGAGCCGGTCGGCCGTCGTCGGTGACGCTGCGGAGCGTGAAGCCGTTCTCGACCCTGGTCGTCTCGTCGTAGCTCGGCACGGCGCGCAGGATGCCGTGATTCAGGTCGGCGGTCGGGAAGTCGGCGACGATCGTCTCGGTCACCGCGAGGGTCGAGTGGCCCGCCGCGTCGAGGCCGAGCGTGTAGTCGGCGTGGAACGACGCGAAGGTGAGGGCCGTGTCGTCCGCGTGCGCGGGCGAGGCGTCCAGCGCGATGCCGCCGGCCGTGAGGCCGAGTGCGACCGCGGCGAGGAGCAGACGGGTGGCCCGATGGCGGGGGATCGCTCGCACGCGGTGAGCCTATCGAGCAGCCGGTAGCCTGATCCGGTGCATCGCCCGGCCAATGATCCGACGTTCGACGACGTCTGGGAGGAGCTCGTCTGGCGCGGGCTCGTGCAGGTGTCGACCGACGAGGGCGAGCTCAAGCGGCTCCTCGCGGGCGAGCCGATCACGTTCTACTGCGGGTTCGATCCCACCGCCGCGAGCCTGCACCTGGGCAACCTGGTGCAGCTGCTCACGATGCGCCGCATCCAGCTCGCCGGTCATCGTCCGCTGGGTCTGGTCGGCGGCTCGACCGGCCTGATCGGCGATCCCCGCTCGACGACCGAGCGCACCCTGAACTCCAAGGAGCAGGTCGCCGAGTGGGTCGCCCTGCTACGGGCCCAGGTCGAGCGCTTCCTGTCGTTCGAGGGCGCGAATGCGGCCCGGATGGTCAACAACCTCGACTGGACCGAGCCCATGTCGGTCATCGACTACCTGCGCGACATCGGCAAGCACTACCGGGTCGGCACGATGATCAAGAAGGAGATCGTCGCCTCGCGCCTGAACAGCGCCGAGGGCATCTCCTACACGGAGTTCAGCTACCAGATCCTGCAGGGCATGGACTACCTGCATCTGTACCGGGAGCACGGCTGCCGGCTGCAGACCGGAGGCAGCGACCAGTGGGGCAACCTCACGAGCGGGGTCGACCTCATCCACCGCGCCGAGGGGACGTCGGTGCACGCGATCGGCACGCCGCTCATCACCAACAGCGACGGCACCAAGTTCGGCAAGAGCGAGGGCAACGCGATCTGGCTCGACCCCGTGCTCTGCAGCCCCTACGCCTTCTACCAGTTCTGGCTCAACACCGACGACGCGGACGTGATCGAGAG
Source organism: Pseudolysinimonas kribbensis (assembly GCF_039531715.1). Classification (NCBI taxonomy): domain Bacteria; kingdom Bacillati; phylum Actinomycetota; class Actinomycetes; order Micrococcales; family Microbacteriaceae; genus Pseudolysinimonas; species Pseudolysinimonas kribbensis. The sequence goes on from NZ_BAAAQO010000003.1 coordinate 788,721, forward strand.
GCTCAAGGTCTTCACCTTCCTGACGCGTGCCGAGATCGAGCAGCTCGCGGCGGCCGTCGCGGCGGAACCCTTCAAGCGCGCCGCGCAACGCACGCTCGCGCGTGAGGTGACGTCGCTCGTGCACGGTGAGCCGGCGACGGATGCCGTGATGGCGGCGTCCGAGGCGCTGTTCGGGCAGGGCGACCTCGCCGCGCTCGACGCCGCCACCCTCGAGTCCGCGATCTCGGAGCTGCCGTCGGCGACCGGGGCGAGCGACACCCCGATCGCCCAGCTGCTCGTGGATGCCGGCCTCACCTCGAGCCTGGGGGAGTCGCGCCGCGCGATCGAGCAGGGCGGCGTGTACCTCAACAACGGCCGGATCGACGACACCGCGGCCGTGCTCGGAGATGGGCTGCTGGCCGGGGGAGTGGCGGTGCTGCGGCGCGGCAAGCGCACCCTCGCCGGCGTGCGGCACGTCTGAGCGCCCCCGTTCGGGGGCGACTCGGCGTCGGCGCGCTCGACGGGAACCGCCGGTGTCATAGGCTCCCACCGGAGGCAGCCGATGGATTCCGAGGACGAGACGCGCGACGGGCTCGACGCGCTGTCGAGCCTGTTCGAGCCGCGGACCGCGCCCCTTCCGGCGCAGGCTGCCGCGCCGGTTCCGCCGGCCGGTTCCGTGCCGCCGTCGGCGCAGATCCCGCCCGCGTTCGGCTCCCCGTTCCCCGATCCCGCTCCCGCCGCGGCGCCGCGCGGAGCTCCGGTGTCCGATCCGGCGTCCCGGCCGCCGTTCTCACCGCCGCCGCTGGTGCCGGTCGGCGTCTCCCCGCCCCGCGAGCCGGCGCGTCCCGATCCGGCGACTGCGGATCCGACCGGCCCCGCTGCCGCGCCGGCGGGCGCCGCCCCGGTGACGAGCGTGCCCGCTGGACCGGTCCCGGCTCCCGCCTTCGGAGGCGCGGTGATCGCGCCCGCCCGGGGCCGACGGGCCGCGGTGGCGCCGACCGTTCCCGATCCGCCGACGTTCGAACCGCCCGCTCCGGAGCCCGCCCCATCCGAACCGGCACCCGCGTCGATCTTCGCCGCGGCTCTCCCGGTGCCGGCGGGAGCGCCACCCTCGCCGGATGCCGCTCCCGTGACCGCACCGCCCCCGGGCGCTGCACCTGCGCCCGCTCCCACCTTGCCGGCACCGCCCGCGTCGCCCTCGATGGCCGGCTCGCCGCGGGATCTCTCCGGTCCGCTGCTGCCCGGTGACTACGAGGAGGTCGACGAACAGCAGCTGGCGCGTTCGACGCCGCTCGAGCGCATCCTGTTCGCCCTGGCGTTCCTCGTGCCCCCGGTCGGACTGATCGGATCGATCATCGCGGCGGTCCGCAGCTCGTCGCGTCGGGGCTGGGTGATCGGGCTGCTGAAGGCGGGCATGGCCGTCGGGGTCGTCTTCTGCATCGTCGCCGCGGGCTGCGCCTACGCGGGCTACAACGTCCTCCGGCAGCAGCAGGCGCACGACCGCGTCGCCGCCGCCAGCGCGGGATTCTGTGCCGCGATCAACAAGGACCCGACCCTGGGCCGTGACGACGGCGGGTGGCCCCAGCCGGCGACCTCCGTGCCGGCCTCGCTGAGTGCGATGCAGGCCTTCGTCGATCGCTGGAACGCATTGGCGAAGGCGTCGCCCGCCGGCATCCGGTCGAAGGTTGCGACGGTGGCCGCCGCCGGCTCCGAGGTGATCAAGACCGTCACGGCGCAGCGCACCGTCAACGACGCCGACAACCGGTCGCTCGTGCAGTCCGCGGTGTCCTCCTCGGGCGTCCGGAACTGGCGCTCGGAGTACTGCGGCTAGCGCGACACGCCCGGGATTCGCGCCCGATTTGGCACGCGGCCGAACCGCCCGTAATGTAACTCCCTGTCACCCCAAAGGTGCGGCAGGGCCGAGAGCCCGCCGGCCTCAAGCGGGACGGATCCCCACTCGGAACGAGCCGGACACGGCTGCGCCCCGCGTGGTACGATCGAAAACCCATCCTGACTCGGAACTTCGGTTCCGGCGGTGTGTCGCAAGACCAGCCGCGTCCGGATGGGTAAGTTAGGACAGTTGCCCTGACGCCGAGCCTGAAGAAGGCGGAGGTCAGGTGCGCCCGATCCTTGAGAACTCAACAGCGTGCACTATGTCAAATGCCAAATATTACCTCGTGCCCTGACTTCGGTCAGAGCAGAGATTCCTTTGGATTGACGGATTGTCAGTAGACGATCCTTTCAGTCAGATCAAATTCACGTCGTCGATCGGTTTTCCCCGGTCGCGGCGTACGGTTTGCCGTCGACTTCGGTCGGCGTGCTACCACACCTTTACGGAGAGTTTGATCCTGGCTCAGGACGAACGCTGGCGGCGTGCTTAACACATGCAAGTCGAACGGTGAAGCAGGAGCTTGCTCCTGCGGATCAGTGGCGAACGGGTGAGTAACACGTGAGCAATCTGCCCTGGACTCTGGGATAAGCGTTGGAAACGACGTCTAATACCGGATACGAGACGCGAAGGCATCTTCAGCGTCTGGAAAGAACTTCGGTCCAGGATGAGCTCGCGGCCTATCAGCTAGTTGGTGAGGTAATGGCCCACCAAGGCGACGACGGGTAGCCGGCCTGAGAGGGTGACCGGCCACACTGGGACTGAGACACGGCCCAGACTCCTACGGGAGGCAGCAGTGGGGAATATTGCACAATGGGCGCAAGCCTGATGCAGCAACGCCGCGTGAGGGACGACGGCCTTCGGGTTGTAAACCTCTTTTAGTAGGGAAGAAGCGAAAGTGACGGTACCTGCAGAAAAAGCACCGGCTAACTACGTGCCAGCAGCCGCGGTAATACGTAGGGTGCAAGCGTTGTCCGGAATTATTGGGCGTAAAGAGCTCGTAGGCGGTTTGTCGCGTCTGCTGTGAAAACCCGAGGCTCAACCTCGGGCCTGCAGTGGGTACGGGCAGACTAGAGTGCGGTAGGGGAGATTGGAATTCCTGGTGTAGCGGTGGAATGCGCAGATATCAGGAGGAACACCGATGGCGAAGGCAGATCTCTGGGCCGTAACTGACGCTGAGGAGCGAAAGCGTGGGGAGCGAACAGGATTAGATACCCTGGTAGTCCACGCCGTAAACGTTGGGCGCTAGATGTGGGGACCATTCCACGGTTTCCGTGTCGCAGCTAACGCATTAAGCGCCCCGCCTGGGGAGTACGGCCGCAAGGCTAAAACTCAAAGGAATTGACGGGGGCCCGCACAAGCGGCGGAGCATGCGGATTAATTCGATGCAACGCGAAGAACCTTACCAAGGCTTGACATATACGAGAACGCTCTAGAAATAGAGAACTCTTTGGACACTCGTATACAGGTGGTGCATGGTTGTCGTCAGCTCGTGTCGTGAGATGTTGGGTTAAGTCCCGCAACGAGCGCAACCCTCGTTCTATGTTGCCAGCACGTAATGGTGGGAACTCATAGGAGACTGCCGGGGTCAACTCGGAGGAAGGTGGGGATGACGTCAAATCATCATGCCCCTTATGTCTTGGGCTTCACGCATGCTACAATGGCCGGTACAAAGGGCTGCGATACCGCAAGGTGGAGCGAATCCCAAAAAGCCGGTCTCAGTTCGGATTGAGGTCTGCAACTCGACCTCATGAAGTCGGAGTCGCTAGTAATCGTGGATCAGCAACGCCACGGTGAATACGTTCCCGGGCCTTGTACACACCGCCCGTCAAGTCATGAAAGTCGGTAACACCCGAAGCCAGTGGCCCAACCGCAAGGAGGGAGCTGTCGAAGGTGGGATCGGTGATTAGGACTAAGTCGTAACAAGGTAGCCGTACCGGAAGGTGCGGCTGGATCACCTCCTTTCTAAGGAGCATCTGGATCGCTTGCGATCCCAGAGCCACTTCTCGAGCGAATGTCTCGAGGTGGTCAGCTCATGGGTGGAACATTGACATAGGCCTTGAGCTCGGACTCGAGATCCCAGTACGCACTTCGGTGAAGGAACGGATCGGAAGCGAGTGCTCGGGGCGTGCACGCTGTTGGGTCCTGAGGGACCGGTCGCCTCCGCATGTCGGAGCTGCCAGAACTCAGGACCTCGACCGTTGCCGGCGTGATGGCAGGCGCGGACGGGGTACCGCCCGTACTTTGAGAACTACACAGTGGACGCGAGCATCTTAGATTCGAAGTCTTCGGACTTCTGATCTACAAATAGTGGTCCGGTTTCGACCGGACACACTGGTCATGTCTTGCGCCGGCTTCGGTTGGTGCGAGACGCGATTCAAAACTCATGTAGTCAAGTTTCTAAGAGCAGACGGTGGATGCCTTGGCATCTGGAGCCGAAGAAGGACGTAGCAATCTGCGATAAGCCTCGGGGAGTTGATAAGCGAACTTCGATCCGAGGATTTCCGAATGGGGAAACCCCGTCAGGCGTACTTGTGCGACCTGATGACTCCCGCCTGAATATATAGGGCGGGTAGAGGGAACGTGGGGAAGTGAAACATCTCAGTACCCACAGGAAGAGAAAGCAACCGCGATTCCGTTAGTAGTGGCGAGCGAAACCGGAACAGGCCAAACCGATCATGTGTGATAGCCGGCAGGCGTTGCATGGTCGGGGTTGTGGGACCTTCACGTACTTCTGCCGAAGTACACGTCGACGTGCGCGATATAGGTGAACGGCATTGAAAGGCCGACCGCAGAGGGTGCCAGTCCCGTAACCGAAATGTCGCGCAGAGGCGGAAGGGATCCCAAGTAGCACGGGGCCCGAGAAATCCCGTGTGAATCTGCCAGGACCACCTGGTAAGCCTAAATACTCCCAGATGACCGATAGCGGACAAGTACCGTGAGGGAAAGGTGAAAAGTACCCCGGGAGGGGAGTGAAATAGTACCTGAAACCGTCTGCTTACAAACCGTTGGAGCAGCCCTAGCAGCTGTGACAGCGTGCCTTTTGAAGAATGAGCCTGCGAGTTAGCGGTATGTGGCGAGGTTAACCCGTGAGGGGTAGCCGTAGCGAAAGCGAGTTCGAATAGAGCGATCCAGTCGCATGCCCTAGACCCGAAGCGAAGTGATCTATCCATGGCCAGGTTGAAGCGACGGTAAGACGTCGTGGAGGACCGAACCCACTTGGGTTGAAAACCGAGGGGATGAGCTGTGGATAGGGGTGAAAGGCCAATCAAACTTCGTGATAGCTGGTTCTCTCCGAAATGCATTTAGGTGCAGCGTTGCGTGTTTCTTGCCGGAGGTAGAGCTACTGGATGGCCGATGGGCCCCAAAAGGTTACTGACGTCAGCCAAACTCCGAATGCCGGTAAGTGAGAGCGCAGCAGTGAGACGGTGGGGGATAAGCTTCATCGTCGAGAGGGAAACAACCCAGACTACCGACTAAGGCCCCTAAGCGTGTGCTAAGTGGGAAAGGATGTGGAGTTGCACAGACAACCAGGAGGTTGGCTTAGAAGCAGCCACCCTTGAAAGAGTGCGTAATAGCTCACTGGTCAAGTGATTCCGCGCCGACAATGTAACGGGGCTCAAGCACACCGCCGAAGTCGTAGAATTCGCACATGTGGTAGGCCTTCGTGGTCCAGCCGTGCGGATTGGTAGGAGAGCGTCGTGTGGCGAGTGAAGCGGCGGGGTGACCCAGCCGTGGACGCCACACGAGTGAGAATGCAGGCATGAGTAGCGAAAGACATGTGAGAAACATGTCCTCCGGAAGACCAAGGGTTCCAGGGTCAAGCTAATCTTCCCTGGGTAAGTCGGGACCTAAGGCGAGGCCGACAGGCGTAGTCGATGGACAACGGGTTGATATTCCCGTACCGGCGAAGAACCGCCCCAGCTAATCCAGTAGTGCTAAGAGTCCTAATCCGGCTGACGGATCCCTTCGGGGTGAAGCGGCCGGCCTAACGCTCGACCCCATGCTGGTGCGGCTAGCGTATTAACAGGTGTGACGCAGGAAGGTAGCTGAGCCAGGCGATGGTTGTCCTGGTGTAAGGGTGTAGGGCAGGAGATAGGCAAATCCGTCTCCTATATAGCCTGAGACCCGACGCGTATCCCTCACGGGAGAAATCAGTGATCCTATGCTGCCGAGAAAAGCATCGACGCGAGGTTCTAGCCGCCCGTACCCCAAACCGACTCAGGTGGTCAGGTAGAGAATACCAAGGAGATCGAGAGAATCGTGGTTAAGGAACTCGGCAAAATGCCCCCGTAACTTCGGGAGAAGGGGGGCCGAATGGGTGAAGGGACTTGCTCCTGGAGCCTTGAAGGCCGCAGAGACCAGTGGGAAGCGACTGTTTACTAAAAACACAGGTCCGTGCCAAGTCGCAAGACGATGTATACGGACTGACGCCTGCCCGGTGCTGGAAGGTTAAGAGGAAGGGTTAGCTTCGGCGAAGCTCTGAATTTAAGCCCCAGTAAACGGCGGTGGTAACTATAACCATCCTAAGGTAGCGAAATTCCTTGTCGGGTAAGTTCCGACCTGCACGAATGGCGTAACGACTTCCCAGCTGTCTCAACCGCGAACTCGGCGAAATTGCACTACGAGTAAAGATGCTCGTTACGCGCAGCAGGACGGAAAGACCCCGTGACCTTTACTACAGCTTGGTATTGGTGTTCGGTGTGGCTTGTGTAGGATAGGTGGGAGACTTTGAAGCGGGCACGCCAGTGTTCGTGGAGTCATTGTTGAAATACCACTCTGGTCACTCTGGATGTCTAACTACGAACCGTAATCCGGTTCTGGGACAGTGCCTGGTGGGTAGTTTAACTGGGGCGGTTGCCTCCCAAAGAGTAACGGAGGCGCCCAAAGGTTCCCTCAACCTGGTTGGCAATCAGGTGTCGAGTGTAAGTGCACAAGGGAGCTTGACTGTGAGAGTGACGGCTCGAGCAGGGACGAAAGTCGGGACTAGTGATCCGGCAGTGGCTTGTGGAAGCGCTGTCGCTCAACGGATAAAAGGTACCTCGGGGATAACAGGCTGATCTTGCCCAAGAGTCCATATCGACGGCATGGTTTGGCACCTCGATGTCGGCTCGTCGCATCCTGGGGCTGGAGTAGGTCCCAAGGGTTGGGCTGTTCGCCCATTAAAGCGGTACGCGAGCTGGGTTTAGAACGTCGTGAGACAGTTCGGTCCCTATCCGCTGCGCGCGTAGGAAATTTGAGAAGATCTGTCCTTAGTACGAGAGGACCGGGACGGACGAACCTCTGGTGTGTCAGTTGTTCCGCCAGGAGCACCGCTGATTAGCTACGTTCGGAACGGATAACCGCTGAAAGCATCTAAGCGGGAAGCCGGCTTCAAGATGAGATTTCCATCCCTTCGGGGGAGAGGCTCCCAGCCAGACGACTGGGTTGATAGGCCGGATGTGGAAGTGGGGACTAAAGACCCACGCAGCTGACCGGTACTAATAAGCCGATAACTTGATAACATCAGTTTTGCTGATGCTCGCGTCCACTTGTAGCTCTCGATGTACGGTCGGGAGCGTCGCTGAGAGATCAGCGCCGACGACGATGACACATCAATAGTGTTTCGGCGGCCATAGCGAAGGGGAAACGCCCGGTTACATTCCGAACCCGGAAGCTAAGACCTTCTGCGCCGATGGTACTGCAGGGGAGACCCTGTGGGAGAGTAGGACACCGCCGGACTTCTTTCCGAGGAGGCCACCCATTGCTGGGTGGCCTCCTCGTGTTTAAGCAGCTTTTCGAGAGGACTGACGATGGCGGAGCAACGTCCACGACGTGGCGGCGATGGTCGTTCCGACCGAGGCGGCGCGTCGGGCCGGCCGCAATCCGGAGGCCGAGCAGGTCGTCCGGATCGTTCCGGTGGTACGGGTCGTCCGCAGCGTGATGGTGGTGTCGGCCGCCCGCAGCGTGACGGTGGTACGGGTCGTCCGCAGCGCGACGGTGGTGCTGGGCGTCCGCAGCGTGACGGTGCGGGTCGTCCGCAGCGCGACGGTGGTGCCGGTCGTCCGCAGCGCGGTGATGGCGCGGGTCGTCCCGAGCGTGGCACCGGCACCGGCCGGCCGGATCGCGGCGACGCAGCCGCGCGTCCGAGTCGCGGCGGTGCCGGCGGTGCCGGCGGTCCGCGTCGGTCCAGTGGCGCGGGCGCGCCCCAGCAGCGCGGCGCCCGGCCCCCGCGTCGTGACGGGGGTGCACCGACGACGGATGCTGCGTCTCGACCGCGGCACGACGATCCGCCGATCCCCGAGGACGTGCTGCCCGCCCAGCTCGACAGGGCGGCTCGCGCCGAGCTCAAGACGTTGACCAAGGAGAACGCCGACGCGGTCGCGCAGCACCTGGTGATGGCCGGTCGCCTGATCGACTCCGATCCGGCCCTGGCGCATCGGCACGCACTGGCCGCCGAGCGCCGCGGCGGCCGGATCGCCGTCGTGCGGGAGAGCCTCGGCATCACGGCGTATGCCACGGAGGACTTCGCGCTCGCGCTGCGCGAGCTCCGCACCTACCGCCGGATCTCGGGGCGCGACGACCAGCTGCCGCTCATGGTCGACAGCGAACGCGGAGTGGGCCGCCCCGAGAAGGCGCTCGAGCTGGGGCGCAGCGTGCCGCGGGATCGGCTCGACCCGGCCGTGCAGGTCGCTCTCGCGATCGCGATGTCGGGGGCGCGTCTGGATCTCGGACAGCCGGAGGCGGCGCTCGAGGAACTCCGCATCCCGCAGCTCGATCCGGAGCGCGCGTTCGCCTGGAGCCCCGCCCTGTTCGATGCGTACGCGACCGTGCTCGAGGAGCTCGGCCGCGACGATGAGGCGGAGCAGTGGTGGCAGCGCTCCGACCGGGCGTCGATCGCGCTCGACCGCGCGGCGATCCCGGAGGGCGAGGAGATCGTCGAGGTGATCGAGGAGGAGCAGCCGGATGGCGCGGTCGACTGAGCAGGCGCGGCCGCTCGACGGCGCCGACCTGCTGCTGCTCGACCTGGACGGCGTCGTCTACGCGGGCTCGGCGCCGATCCCGCACGCGGTCGACAGCATCAATCGCGCCCAGCAGGCGGTGCGCGTCGCCTACCTGACGAACAACGCCTCGCGCACGGATGCGACCGTGGCCGCGCAGCTGACCGAGCTGGGGCTGCGGGTGAGCCCCGACGAGATCGTGACCTCGCCGCAGGCGGCCGTGACCGTGCTCGCCGAGCAGGTGCCGGAGGGGTCGATGGTCCTCGTCGTCGGCGGTGAGGGCCTGACCTCCGAGCTCGAGAAAGCCGGATTCACGGTGACGCGGTCGGCGGAGGACGGCCCGGCCGCCGTGGTCCAGGGCTTCCATCCATCGGTCGCGTGGACGGACCTCGCGGAGGCGAGCTACGCCCTCCGCGCCGACCCGACCATGCCCTGGATCGCCACCAACACCGACTGGACCATCCCGCAGACCCGCGGCATCGCGCCCGGCAACGGCACACTGGTATCGGCGGTGCACACGGTCGTGGGCCGGCTGCCCGTCGTGGCGGGCAAGCCCGAACGCGCGATCTTCGATGCCGCGGTCGCACGGTTCGGCGGCGACCATCCGCTCTTCGTCGGCGACCGCCTCGACACCGACATCGTCGGCGCCAACCGGGCGGGGCAGACCTCGGCGCTCGTCATGACCGGGATCGACGGACCGAAGCAGGTGCTGGCCGCGGAGAAGGATTCCCGCCCGCACTACCTGCTCGCCGACCTGCGCGACCTGTTCCAGCCCTACCCGGCGCCGACCGTCGAGCAGAAGCGCGGCACGACGCGGATCCGCTCCGGGCGAGCGGTCGTCACGGTCGCCGACGATGCGGTGCGACTGGAGCGCGCCTCCGAGCCGATCGAGATCCTGAGGGCCGCCGCTGCCGCGATCTGGGGAACCGGCAAGCCGATCTACGCGCTCGACGTCGCCGCCGAGCTATATTCCTGGTCGTGAGCGACGACACCGACCAGACCCGCGACGGCCTGCTCTCGCGGCTGCGGGTGATCGAGGATCAGCCGCTCGAGACCCGGGCGGAGGCGCTCGGGCACCTGCACGACGAGTTGCGCATCCGGCTCGAAGCCGGCGACGCGCCGCGCCGCTGACCGCCCGCGACGGCGACATGCCCGCAGCGCGACTCGATGCCGAGCTCGTGCGGCGCGGGCTCGCCCGCTCGCGCGCCGAGGCATCCCGCGCCTTGGCCGAGGGCCGGGTGAGCGTCGACGGCGTGCCCGTGGCGAAGGCGGCTACCCGGGTGGCTCCGGATGCCGTGCTCGACCTCACGGGCGCCGACGCGTACGTCAGCCGAGCGGCCCACAAGCTCGTCGCGGCGCTCGACGCGTTCGGGATCGATCCCGCGGGGCGGTTCGCGCTCGACATCGGGGCGAGCACCGGGGGCTTCACGCAGGTGCTGCTCGAGCGGGGAGCGCGCCGGGTGCTCGCCCTCGACGTGGGGCATGGGCAGCTCGCCGAGCCGGTGCGCTCCGACCCCCGGGTGGTCGTCGTGGAGGGTCGCAACGCCCGGACGATCACCGCGGGTTCGGTGGCGGACTGGGTCGGCGATCCGGAGCCGGCGAGCCTGGTGGTCGCGGATCTCTCGTTCATCCCGCTCGGCGTGGTGCTGCCCGCCCTCGTGGCGACGGCACCGGATGCCGACTTCGCGCTGCTGATCAAACCGCAGTTCGAGGTGGGCCGGCAGGGGGTGCGCGAGGGCATCGTGCGCGATCGGTCGTTGCGCCAGGATGCCGTGACGGGCGTGCTCTGGGCGGCGCACGACCTCGGGCTGCGCACGGCCGGCCTCGCCCCCTCCCCAATCCTCGGCGGAGCGGGGAACCACGAGTATCTGGTGCACTTCAGCGCGAGCGTCGGGGGCGATCCCTCAGAATGGAGGGACACGGTGTCGGCGTTGACCTGACGCCGCACGATCGGCCGGTGTTCCGGCGCCACCAGGAGAAGGAGCACGGATGACCGATGCGCGGCATCTCCTCGTGATCGCCCATACCGGTCGCGACGATTCCCTCCAGGCCGGCATCGAGGTGTGCCGGCAGCTCATCGCGGCGGGTCTCGTCCCGGTGGTCTCCGACGACGAGCACGACGACCTGCTGCGCGCCGCGCCGGATCTGGCGCCGCTCGCGCTGCTGGGTGCGGATGTCGCCTCCCACGACATCGAGCTCGTCATCGTGCTGGGCGGCGACGGCACGATCCTGCGTGCTGCGGAGTTCGCCCGCGGCACGGATGCGCCGCTGCTCGGCGTGAACCTCGGGCACGTCGGCTTCCTGGCCGAGGCCGAGCGCGAGGACCTGGCCCAGACGGTGACGCGCGCGCTCGCCCGCGACTACGAGGTCGAGGAGCGGATGACGCTCTCGGTGCGGGTGAAGCTGCGCGGCGAGGTCGTGTACGAGACCTGGGCGCTCAACGAGGCGTCGGTCGAGAAGGCCAACCGCGAACGCTCGCTCGAGGTCGTCGTCGAGGTCGACGGGCGGCCGCTGTCGAGCTTCGGCTGCGATGGCGTCGTGATGTCGACGCCCACCGGATCGACCGCGTACTCGTTCTCGGCCGGCGGTCCGGTCGTCTGGCCGAGCGTCGACGCGATGCTCATGGTGCCGCTGTCGGCGCACGCGCTCTTCGCGCGTCCGCTCGTGGTGGGCCCGCAGTCCTCGCTCGCCGTGGAGCTGCTGCCGCGGTCGACGGCCTCCGGCGTGCTGTGGGCCGACGGACGGCGCACGTTCGATCTGCCGACCGCGGCGCGCGTCGTGGTGCGTCGCTCGCCCATCCCGGTGCGGCTCGCCCGGCTCACCCCGCGGCCGTTCACCGACCGGCTCGTCGGCAAGTTCTCCCTGCCGGTCGGCGGGTGGCGTGGCCCGGGTCGCGACGACCCGGTGACCGACACGATCGCCGTCGCCGCCGCACTCGACGACGATGCCGCGGGCGAGGCGGCTCCATGATCGAGGAGATCGTCATCCGCGATCTCGGCGTGATCGGGGACGCCCGGCTTCCCCTCGGGCGGGGTTTCACGGCGCTGACGGGCGAGACCGGCGCCGGCAAGACCATGGTCGTCACCGCGCTCGGCCTGCTGCTGGGCGATCGCGCCGACTCCGGCATCGTCCGCGCCGGGAGCGATCACGCCGTCATCGAGGGGCACTGGCAGGTCGCGTCGACGGGGCCGGTCGCCGACCGGGTGCGCGACGCGGGCGGCGACCTCGACGAGGACGGCACCGGTGCCGGTGAGCTCATCCTGACCCGCGAGGTCTCGGCCGAGGGGCGCAGCCGCGCGACCGTGGGCGGTCGCTCGGCGCCGGTCGGGGTGCTCGGCGAGCTCGGCGAGCATCTCGTCGTCGTGCACGGCCAGTCCGAGCAGCTGCGGCTCAAGTCGGCGGCGGCCCAGCGCGAGGCGCTCGACCGGTTCGCGGGCCAGGAGCTGGCGACCGTGCTCGGCGACTACCAGGACGTCTTCCGGCGTTGGCAGTCCGAGCAGTCCGAGCTCGACGTGCTCGTCGCCGAGCGCGACCGGCGCGGCCGCGAGGCGGAGGAGCTCCGCATCGCGATGGAGGAGATCGAGAAGGCGGCGCCGCAGCGCGGCGAAGACGATGAGCTCGCCGAGCGCGCCGCGCGGCTGACCAACCTCGAGGACCTGCGGCTCGCCGCCGCCGAGGCGCAGGAGCGCATCTCGTCGCAGCTGCTCGACGGGGGTCCGGATGCCGTGGCGCTCGTCGAGGGCGCCCGGCACGCCGTGGAGCGGGTCGTCGAGCACGACACCGCGCTCGCGCCGATCCTCGAGGCGCTGACCTCCGCGTCCTTCGCGCTCAGCGAGGTCTCCGCCCAGCTGTCGCACTACCTCGGGGGGCTCGACGCGGATGGCGCCCGGGAGCTGGAGGCGATCCAGGAGCGCAGGGCGACGCTGGCATCCCTCGTCCGCCGCTACGGGCCCGGCCTCGACGAGGTCATCGACTATCTCGAATCCGGCAGCACCCGCCTGCTCGAACTCGACGGCGATGCCGACCGCATCACGCTGCTCGAGCAGGAGGTCGCGGCCGACGGCGCACGCGTCGAGGAGCTCGCCGCGGCCCTCACGGCGATCCGACGGGAGGCCGCCGGCCGGCTCGGCGACGCCGTGACCGCCGAGCTCGGCTCGCTCGCGATGCCGGATGCCCGCCTCGTGGTGGAGGTCGAGGAGCGCGAGCTCACGCTGACCGGTCGCGACCAGGTCGCGATCCTGCTGCAGCCCCATGCGGGCGCGGAGCCCCGGCCGGTGTCGCGCGGGGCGTCGGGCGGCGAGCTCTCGCGGGTGATGCTCGCGATCGAGGTGGTGCTGGCGGGCAGCGACCCGGTGCCGACTTTCGTGTTCGACGAGGTCGACGCGGGAGTCGGCGGGGCGGCGGCGACCGAGATCGGGCGACGGCTGGCCCGGCTCGCCGAGACGTCCCAGGTGATCGTCGTCACCCACCTCGCCCAGGTCGCCGCGTTCTCGAACAACCACCTCGTCGTCGAGAAGGGCAGCGACGGGTCGGTCACGGCTTCGAGCGTGCGGCTCGTGCACGCGGACGATCGCGCCCTCGAGATGGCGCGGCTGCTCTCGGGGTCGCCCGACTCGGCGCACGCGCTCGCCCACGCGCGGGAGCTGCTCGAAGCCGCGCATGGACGCTGGAGCTAGGAGCGAAGGCCATTTCTGGCCTTCGCCGCGACGCCAGTCCCGGTGCCCGTCTCGGGCGCCGGATCGGCTCAAGAGCCACCAGCGGCGTCTCAGAGAGCGGAGTGTCACAGCGAACCGCGATGACGTCGGGATAAGCTGAAACCCCGTGGTGGTCAATACGGGTCAGGTCGTTACCAAGCACATCTTCGTCACCGGGGGCGTCGTCTCCTCGCTCGGCAAGGGCCTCACCGCCGCCAGTCTGGGCAATCTGCTCACGGCCCGCGGGCTGCACGTCGTGATGCAGAAGCTCGACCCGTACCTCAACGTCGATCCCGGCACGATGAACCCGTTCCAGCACGGCGAGGTGTTCGTCACCGACGACGGGGCCGAGACGGACCTCGACATCGGCCACTACGAGCGCTTCCTCGACATCGACCTCGACCAGGCCGCGAACGTGACCACGGGGCAGATCTACTCGCGGGTGATCCAGCGCGAACGTCGCGGCGAGTACCTCGGCGACACGGTGCAGGTGATCCCGCACATCACCGACGAGATCAAGCGCCGGATGCGGCTGCAGGCCGAGCCGCCGGCCGACGGCGGGCCGGTGCCCGACGTGATCATCACCGAGATCGGCGGCACCGTCGGCGACATCGAGTCCCAGCCGTTCATCGAGTCGGCGCGGCAGGTGCGGCACGAGCTCGGCCGCAACAACGTCTTCTTCGTGCACGTGTCGCTCGTGCCCTACATGGGTGCGTCGGGCGAGCAGAAGACCAAGCCGACCCAGCACTCGGTCGCGGCCCTGCGATCCATCGGCATCCAGCCGGACGCGCTCGTGCTGCGCAGCGACCGGCCGGTGAGCGAGGCCAACAAGCGCAAGATCGCGCTCATGTGCGACGTCGACGAGCGCGCCGTCGTGAACGCGGTCGACGTGCCGTCGATCTACGACATCCCGAGCATGCTCAACGACCAGGGCCTCGACGCCTACATCATCGAGCAGCTGCGCCTCGACGAGAAGGCGGGCGATGTCGTGTGGGACGGCTGGCACGACCTGCTCACCGCCGTGCACGAGCCCAAGCACGAGGTGACGATCGCGCTCGTGGGCAAGTACATCGACCTGCCCGACGCCTACCTGTCGGTGACCGAGGCGCTCAAGGCCGGCGGGTTCGCGCAGGAGACCAGGGTCGCGATCCGGTGGGTGCCCTCCGACGAGTGCGAGACGACCGAGGGCGCGCAGCGGCTGCTCGGCGACGTCGACGGCATCTGCGTGCCCGGCGGGTTCGGCGTGCGCGGCATCGAGGGCAAGCTCGGCGCGCTACGGTTCGCGCGCGAGAACGGCATCCCGGTGCTCGGCCTGTGCCTGGGCCTGCAGTGCATGGTGATCGAGTACTCGCGCAATGTGGCGGGGCTGCCCGGCGCCTCGAGCTCCGAGTTCGATCCGGACACCGAGTTCCCGGTGATCGCGACGATGGCGGAGCAGGTGGACATCATCGACCACGGCGACCTCGGCGGCACGATGCGGCTCGGGCTCTACCCGGCGCGCCTGCAGGACGGCTCGCTCGTGGCCGACCTCTACGGCGAGCGCGAGGTCTCCGAGCGGCACCGGCACCGGTACGAGGTCAACAACCACTACCGCGACCGGATCGCCGACGCGGGGCTCGTCTTCTCCGGCGTCTCGCCCGACCGCTCGCTCGTCGAATACGTCGAGCTGCCGCGCGACGTGCACCCGTTCTACGTGGGCACCCAGGCGCATCCCGAGCTGCGTTCGCGCCCCAACCGCGCGCACCCGCTGTTCCGCGGACTCGTCGAGGCGGCGCTCGAGCGGCAGAACGCGACGCGGCTGTTCGAGGTGCAGGAGCCGGGGGAGCGCCCGGCCGAGATGGCTCCGGCGACCGAGTCGATCGGCGTCATCGCCGAGCCCGCGGAGGTCTGAATGGACCGCGACGCGCTCCAGAGCGGACCTCTGGCCGATCTGCGTGATCCGGCCGAGCTGCTCGAACGCGAGACGGTCTTCGAGGGCAAGGTGTGGGATGTCGTGCGCGACCGCGTGCGATTCGGCGACGGCGAGCTCGTGCGGGAGTACGTGCGGCACACGGGCGCGGTCGCCATCCTCGCGATCGACGAGCAGGATCGCGTGCTGCTCATCAACCAGTACCGGCAGCCGATCGGCACGCGCGACTGGGAGATCCCGGCCGGGCTGCTCGACGTGGAGGGTGAGGAGCCGCTCGCGGCCGCGAAACGGGAGCTCGCGGAGGAGGCGGACCTGCAGGCGAGTCAATGGAGCGATCCGATCACGTTCCACTCCACCCCGGGCGGCAGCGACGAGGTGCTGCACGTCTACGAGGCCCGCGGATTGAGCGCGACGCTGAAGTTCGACCGCACCGACGAGGAGGCCGAGATCGTGCTGCGCTGGGCACCGCTCGACGAGGTCGTCGACGCGGTGCTCGACGGTCGGCTGCACAACGCGATCCTGATGATCGCGGTGCTGTCGGCAACGGTTCGCACTGGCCGCGCGCGCTCCGCTGAAAGCGGAGGTCATTTCTGACCTCCGCCGCGGCGCCAGCGCCGACACCCGTCTCGGGCGTCGGTTTGCTCGATCGTGAGCTCGAGCGCTACCTGCGGCACGTCGCCATCGAGCGCGGTCGCTCGCCGCACACGGTCGCCGCGTACCGGCGCGATCTGACGGCGTTCCTCGTGTCGGCCGCCGCGGCCGGGGCGACCGTACCCGCCGCCCTGACCCCGGCGATCGTCACCGACCACGCGCGGCGACTCCGGGAGGGAGACCACCCGCAGGCCGCCTCGTCGGTGGCGCGGGCGCTGTCGTCGATCCGGGGGTTCACGCGGTTCCTCGTGGAGGAGGGCCTGCTCACCACCGATCCGGCCGTCGAGGTGCCCGCGCCGAAGCTGCCCGCGCGGCTGCCGAAGGCGCTCACGATCGAGCAGGTGGAGGCGCTGCTGTCCGCGACCGACGGCGACGAGCCGGCGCGGCTGCGCGACAAGGCGCTGCTCGAGCTGCTCTACGCGACCGGGGCACGGGTGTCGGAGGCCGTGGACCTCAACGTCGACGACCTGATCGGCGAGGACGGGGCGGCCGACGTCATCCGGCTGTTCGGCAAGGGCGGCAAGCAGCGGATCGTTCCGGTGGGCTCGTACGCCCGCGCGGCGCTCGACGCCTACCTCGTGCGCGCGCGGCCGCTCATGTCGGCGCACGGGCGCGCGACGCCGGCGCTGTTCCTCGGGGTGCGCGGGGCGCGGCTGTCGCGGCAGAACGCGTGGCTGATCATCCGGGCCGCGGGGGAGCGCGCGCAGCTCGGCGTGGAGCTCTCGCCGCACTCGATGCGGCACTCGTTCGCGACCCACCTGCTGCAGGGCGGAGCGGACGTGCGGGTGGTGCAGGAGCTGCTCGGCCACGCGAGCGTGGCGACGACGCAGATCTACACGAAGGTCACGGCTGACGCGCTGCGCGACATGTACGCGACGGCGCACCCCCGCGCCCGCTGAGTGAGCCCAATTGGGGTCGGCGATGTGTTCGCCGACCCCAATTGGGCTCACTGGACGGGGGGCGCAGGATGCCCAACCTTCAACCTCAGCTTGACGCGCGCCGCCGGGGCCGCCCCCGGGCCCCGACTTAGACTCGGGGCATGTCGGCGCAGAGGGAGGACGTGACCGAGCTGGCGGGTCTCGAGGCCCCGAAGCTCGGCCCGACCGGGCGTCCGCTGCGCGACTTCCCGGTGCCGAAGAAGCTGCGATCGCACGGCCCAGCCCGGATCATCGCCCTCTGCAACCAGAAGGGCGGCGTCGGCAAGACGACGACCTCCATCAACCTGGGCGCCACGCTCGCCGAGTACGGCCGCAAGGTGCTCGCGATCGACTTCGACCCGCAGGGTGCGCTGAGCGCCGGCCTCGGAGTGCAGACCCACGACGTGACGACGATCTACGACCTGCTGCTCGGCGCACAGCGCGACGTCACGGCCGCCATCCTGCCGACGGGCGTCGAGAACCTCGACATCATCCCCGCCAACATCGACCTCTCCGCCGCCGAGGTGCACCTGGTCAACGAGGTCGCGCGCGAGCAGATCCTCGCACGTGTGCTGCGTCAGGTCACCGATCGCTACGACGTCATCCTGATCGACTGCCAGCCCTCGCTCGGACTGCTGACGGTCAATGCGCTGACCGCAGCGCACGGCGTCGTCATCCCGCTCGAATGCGAGTACTTCGCGCTGCGCGGCGTCGCCCTCCTCGTCGAGACGATCGAGAAGATCCGCGACCGGCTGAACCCGGCGATCACGCTCGACGGCATCCTGGCGACCATGTACGACTCGCGCACCCTCCACTCGCGCGAGGTGCTCCAGCGGGTCGTGGAGGCGTTCGGCGACCAGGTGCTCGAGACCGTCATCGCCCGCACCGTGAAGTTCCCGGATGCGTCGGTCGCCGCCGCGCCCGTGACGACGTTCGCCCCGGAGCACACGTCGGCCGAGAACTACCGGCAGCTCGCGCGCGAACTCGTCTTCCGCGGCGCCGTCGCGTAACCATGGCGTCGACCACCCCCGGCGCGCTCCCGAGCCTTCTCGAAGCCGGTGGCGACGATCAGGCGCCCGGGTTCTCACTCGCGCTGGACAACTTCAGCGGGCCGTTCGATCTGCTGCTCTCGCTCATCGCCAAGCGCGAACTCGACATCACGGAGGTCTCCCTCAGCGCCGTGACCGACGAGTTCATCTCCTACCTGCACGGCCTCGACTCAGGCGGCGAGCTCGACCGGGCGAGCGAGTTCCTCGTCGTCGCGGCGACCCTGCTCGACCTGAAGGTGGCCGGCCTGCTGCCGCAGGGCGAGCTCGTCGACGAGGGCGACGTCGCGCTGCTCGAGGCGCGCGACCTGCTCTTCGCCCGGCTGCTGCAGTACCGGGCCTTCAAGGAGGCGGCCGCCTGGTTCGGGGAGGGCCTCGAGCGCGAGTCGACGCGGCACGCGCGGGTGGTGCGGCTCGAGGAGCGGTTCCGGGAGCGCACCCCCGAGCTGGTCTGGACCCTCACGGCACAGGACTTCGCCGCCCTCGCCGCGCTCGCGTTCGCGCCGCGCGAGATCCCCACCGTCGGGCTCGACCATCTGCACGCGCCGCTGGTCAGCATCCGGGAGCAGGCGGCCCAGGTGGTCGCGCTGCTGCGCGGCGGGGAGCCGCTCACGTTCCGCCAGCTGATCGCGGGCATCGAGCAGCGCGGCGTCGTCATCGCGCGATTCCTCGCCGTACTCGAACTGCTGCGGCATGCGGCGATCTCGTTCGAGCAGGTCGAGCCGCTCGGCGACCTGACGCTCACGTGGACGGCCCCGCAGTGGAGCGACGAGAGCCTCGCGACGCTCGGGGCCGACTACGATGCCTGAGGTCATGAGCGAGCAGGCGGAGGTCGAGGCACCGGGGGAGCCGGCCACTCGACCAGTGGTGGCAGACATCGAGCGGGCGCTCGAGGCGATCCTCATGGTCGCCGACGAGCCGTTGCCGCTCGTCAGCCTCGCGACCGCCATCGGCGCACCGGTGCCGGCGGTGCGGCAGTCGATCGAACGGCTCGTCGCCGACTACGACGGCGAGGACGGCGGCCCGCGTCGCGGATTCGAGCTGCGCGAGGTCGGCGGCGGGTGGCGCCTCTACGTGCGGCCCGAGCACGATGCGGTCGTGGCGGACCTTGTGCTCACCCAGAACCCCACCCGGCTGTCGCAGGCGGCACTCGAGACCCTCGCCGTGATCGCCTACAAGCAGCCGATCAGCCGCGGCTCGATCGCGTCGATCCGTGCGGTGAACGTCGACTCCGTGGTCCGCACGCTCGTGGGGCGGGGCCTCATCACCGAGGCGTTCACCGACCCCGAGACGGGCGCCATCCACTACGAGACGACCGGCTTGCTGCTGACCCAGCTCGGCATCAATTCGCTCGACGAACTCCCGCCGATCTCGCCGCTGCTGCCCGACGGCGCCGACGGGTTCGACGACCTGCGATGAGCGGAACCGAGGGCGAGCGGCTGCAGAAGGTGCTCGCGGCCGCGGGCGTGGCATCCCGCCGCGTCGTCGAGCAGTACATGGTCGCGGGCCGGATCACCGTGAACGGCGAGGTCGTCACCGAGCTCGGCCGGCGCGTCGATCCGGCCGTGGATCACATCGCGGTCGACGGCCAGGCGGTGCAGCTCGACCCCGGCAAGCGCTACCTCATGCTCAACAAGCCGACGGGGGTCGTGAGCTCGCTCGCGGACGATCGCGGCCGACCGGATCTGCGCCGCTGGACCGACGAGCTCGAGGAGCGCGTCTACAACGTCGGGCGGCTGGATGCCGACACGAGCGGCCTGCTGCTGCTCACCAACGACGGCGAGCTGGCCCACGTGCTCGCCCACCCGAGCTTCGGGGTGCAGAAGACGTACATCGCGACCGTGCGGGGCATCCCGACCGCGGCGACGCTGCGGAGGCTGCGCGAAGGCATCGAGCTCGACGACGGGCCGATCGCGGCCGACCGCGCACGCCTGGTGGGCGAGCCGTCGCGGGGCCACGCCATCGTGGAACTCACGCTGCACTCCGGGCGCAATCGCATCGTGCGCCGGATGCTCGACGCGGTGGGGCATCCGGTGCAGGAGCTCGTCCGCCGGCAGTTCGGGCCTCTGCATCTGGGGTCGCTCGGCTCGGGCCGCATCCGCGATCTCGATACGATTGAGGTCGGCCGGCTGCTCACGCTGGCCCGGAACGGCCAGCCCTCATGACGACCACAGCTCGGACACGCGGACCGGTCCGCATCGTCGGTGCCGGGCTGCTCGGCGCCAGCATCGGCCTGGCCCTGCGCGAGCGCGGCGTGGAGGTCGTGCTCGCCGACGCCTCGAAGTCGGCGCTGCGGCTCGCGGTCGACTACGGCGCGGGGCGCCCCGCCGCCGACGACGACGCGCCCGCGCTCGTCGTCGTGGCCGTGCCGCCGGAGGCGGTCGCCGAGGTGGTCGCCCGAGAGCTCGACACGTTCCCGGATGCGCTGGTCACCGACGTCGCGAGCGTCAAGTCCGGCATCCTGCGCGAGCTGTCCGAGGCCGGTGCCGACCTCGCGCGCTACGTCGGCTCGCACCCGATGGCGGGCCGCGAGCGCGGCGGCGCCGTCTCCGCGCGCGCCGATCTGTTCCTCGGCCGGCCCTGGGTGATCGCGCCGCACGACGCGGTCGACCCGGAGCGGCTGCGTGCCGTCGAGGATCTCGCGCTCGACGTCGGCGCCGCCCCCCGCCGCATGCGTCCCGACGAGCACGACCATGGCGTCGCGCTCGTCTCGCACGTGCCGCAGCTCGTCGCGTCGCTGCTCGCGGCGCGGCTGGTGGAGGCACCGGATGCCGAGGTCGGCCTCGCCGGTCAGGGGCTGCGCGACACGACCCGCATCGCCGGCAGCAACCCGGAGCTCTGGGTGCAGATCCTCGGCGCGAACGCGGCGCCGGTGGCGGAGATCCTCACGGCGCTGCGGCACGACCTCGACCAGGTGCTGCATGCGCTGGAGCACCCCCACCGGATCGGCGCACCGCGCACGGTCGCCGAGGCGCTCGTCGCCGGCAACGAGGGTGTCGCCCGCATCCCGGGCAAGCACGGGCAGGATCGGCGGTTCGCCGCGATCCTGGTGACGGTGCCCGACGAGCCGGGCGAGCTCGGCCGCCTGCTCACCGAGATCGGCGAGGAGGGCGTCAACATGGAGGACCTCCGGTTGGAGCACTCGCCGGGCGCTCAGGTCGGCTTCGCCGAGATCGCGGTGCTGCCGGAGGCGGCGCACCGGCTCGCGGCGGCGCTCGAGGGCCGCGGCTGGTCGCTCGTCGAGGCGAAGGGGTCCGACGCGTGAGTCCGATCGTGGTCGCCGTCGACGGACCCGCCGGCAGCGGCAAGTCCAGTGTGAGCATCGCCGCCGCCGAGCGGCTCGGTTACGCGTTCCTCGACACCGGGGCCGCCTATCGCGCGCTCGCCTGGCTCGGGCTCGAGCGCGGCGTCGACCTCGACGACGCTGACGCGGTGGTCGCGCTGCTCGACGACTTCGACTACCGCACCGTGCCCGGCGCCGACGGCACGATCGTGCACATCGGCCTGCACGACGTGACGACCGCGATCCGCGAGCCCCGGGTCTCGGCCGTCGTGAGCGACGTCGCCCGGATCCCCGCGGTGCGCTCCGCGCTCAACGAGACGTTCCGGCGGCTCATCGACGCCACCCAGGTGCCCGGGATCGTGGTGGAGGGGCGGGACATCACGACCGTGGTCGCGCCGGACGCCGCCGTGCGGATCCTGCTCACGGCATCCGAGGAGGTGCGCATCGCGCGCCGCAGCAAGGATCTCGCGCCCGCGCAGGCGGCGACCGCCGGCCAGCTGCGGGAGCGCGACCGCCGGGATGCGCAGGTCGTCGACTTCATGACCGCGGCGCCCGGCGTCACCACCCTCGACTCCACCGACCTCGACTTCGACCAGACCGTCGACGCCGTCGTCGCCCTCGTCCACGAGAGGACCGGCGCATGAGCGACGCGAACGATGACGCACCGGACCGCGATCGGTCCGGCCGCGAAGCCGCCGACGACGGCATCGACGGTATCGACGACACCGGGTTCGCCGCCGATCCGGAGCTGGCCGCGCGTCTCGACGCGATCCCCGACGACCTCGCCGAGCAGCGCGCCGCCTCGCTGCGCGCCGGGCTCGAGGAGTACGACCTGGAGGACGAGGATCGCGAGATCCTGGAGGTCGCCCAGGCCGGTCCCGACGGCATCACCTACTCGCCGGCGCTGCCGGTGCTCGCGATCGTGGGACGCCCGAACGTGGGCAAGTCGGCGCTCGTCAACCGCATCCTGGGCCGGCGCGAGGCCGTCGTCGAGGACGTGCCCGGCGTCACCCGCGATCGCGTCGCCTACAAGGCGGAGTGGATGGGGCGCCGGTTCACGCTCGTCGACACCGGCGGCTGGGAGCCGGATGCCCGCGGCATCAACGCCTCGGTCGCGGCGCAGGCGGAGGTCGCCGTGGACCTCGCCGATGCCGTGCTGTTCGTGGTCGACGTCAACGTCGGTGCGACCGCGACCGACGAGCACGTCGTGCGCATGCTGCGCGCCTCGCGCAAGCCGGTCATGCTCGTCGCCAACAAGGCCGATGACGCGATCCGGGATCCCGAGGCCGCCGTGCTGTGGAGCCTCGGTCTCGGCGAGCCGTGGCCCGTGTCGGCGCTGCACGGCCGCGGCGTCGCCGACCTGCTGGACCACGTCATGTCGGTGCTGCCGGAGGTCTCGACGGTCGCGAAGCAGGAGATCGGCGGCCCGCGCCGGGTCGCG
Source organism: Pseudolysinimonas kribbensis (assembly GCF_039531715.1). Classification (NCBI taxonomy): domain Bacteria; kingdom Bacillati; phylum Actinomycetota; class Actinomycetes; order Micrococcales; family Microbacteriaceae; genus Pseudolysinimonas; species Pseudolysinimonas kribbensis. The sequence continues at coordinate 811,509 of NZ_BAAAQO010000003.1, forward strand.
ATCCTGGGCCGGCCGAACGTGGGCAAGAGCTCGCTGCTGAACAAGTCGGCCGGCGAGGAGCGCGTGGTCGTCAACGAGCTCGCCGGCACGACCCGGGATCCGGTCGATGAGCAGATCGAGCTGGGCGGCAAGGTGTGGACCTTCGTCGACACGGCCGGCATCCGCAAGCGCGTGCACCTGCAGCAGGGCGCCGACTTCTACGCGTCGCTGCGCACGAGCGCCGCACTCGAGAAGGCCGAGGTGGCGGTCGTCGTCATCGATGTCACGGAGCCGATCTCGGTGCAGGATCTGCGCATCATCGACCTGGTGCTCGAATCGGGTCGCGCGCTCGTGATGGCCTACAACAAGTGGGACCTGCTCGACGACGATCGCCGCCGCTACCTCGAGCGGGAGATCGAGCAGGATCTCGCGCACATCGCGTGGGCGCCGCGCGTCAACATCTCGGCGCGCACGGGCCGGCACCTCGAGAAGCTGGTGCCGGCGCTCGAGCTCGCCCTCGCGAGCTGGGACACCCGCATCCCGACCGGAAAGTTCAACGCCCTCATCGCGGAACTCGTCGGCGAGCACCCGCACCCGGTGCGGGGCGGCCGCCAGCCGCGCATCCTCTTCGGCACGCAGGCCTCGACCCGGCCCCCGACGTTCGTGCTGTTCACGACCGCGTTCCTGGATCCGGGCTACCGGCGCTTCATCACCCGGCGACTGCGCGAGGTCTATGGCTTCGAGGGCACGCCGATCGTCGTGAACATGCGGGTGCGGGAGAAGCGCAAGCGGTGAGCCGGATCCGGGTGCACAACCTCGCGGTGTCGCTCGACGGCTTCGGTGCCGGCGAGGACCCGACGCTCGAGTCGCCCTTCGGCCATGCCGGCATGCGGCTGATGGAGTGGTTCCTCGCGACGCCCTCCTTCCAGCGCGTCCACCTCGGGACGGAGCCGGAGCCGACACCCGCGATCGAGGCGGACGACGCGTTCGCCCGCCGCAACCTCGAGGGCATCGGCGCGCACGTCATGGGGTCTCGGATGTTCGGGCTGCCGGGGTGGCAGGACGATCCGGAGTGGCGCGGCTGGTGGGGCGAGGAGCCCCCCTACGGCACACCGGTCTATGTGCTGACGCACCGTCCGCGCCCCGATCTGGTGCTCGGCCGGACGACCTTCCACTTCGTCGACGCGCCGGCCGGCGAGGTCGCGCGGCAGGCGCGCGAGGCGGCGGCGGGTCTCGACGTGCAGGTCAGCGGCGGTCCGACGACGGTGCGCGAGTTCCTGGATGCCGACCTGGTCGACACGATGCACGTCGTCGTGGTGCCGATCGTGCTCGGACGGGGCTCCTCCCTCTGGGCCGGGCAGGAGGGCCTGGAGGAACGCTTCGACATCCGCTCGACGACCACCCCGAGCGGCGTGACCCACCACGAATTCACCCGCCGCGGGCGCTGAACCACGGCGCACTGGCGGCCGAACCGTCGTCGCGCGCACTGAATCACGCGTCATCCTGCCAGCAGCTCCCGCACCGCGCGTGACTTCGTCTCGAGCATGATGCTCTGCCGGCCGGACCCGGGCGGCGCTTCGAGTCGATATCGGCCGCCGATCCGCCTGATCCTCCATCCCTCGTCGTGCAGCCGCAGGTGATGGTGCCGACACAGGAGGATCCCGTCGTCGACATCGGTGCGGCCGCCCTGAGCCCACGGCCGGATGTGATGCGCCTCCGTCCAGGATGGCGGCCGTTCGCATCCGGGCCACATGCATCCGCCGTCGCGTGCGGCGAGCGCGCGTCGCTGACGCCGGGTGAAGAGGCGCTGCGTGCGCCCGAGCGTCAGCACCCGGCCGTCGTCGGCGAACAGGACCGCCTCGGAACCGCCGCATGCGAGCCGCGCGACCGTCGCCATCCCGACCGCCTCGCCCGATTCGAGCACGCCGTGCCCGGCGGGGTTCTCCGACGCCAGGTCGGCCACGCGCACGAGCACCCGCACCGCCGGCTCGTCGCCGCCGAGCAGCACCGCGCGATCGATCGTCGCCGACGACCGCAGGAGTTCGGTGAACGCGTCCGACGCGAGCTGCTCGGTGCTGCGCTCGTCGTCGACGACCCTCCGCGCGCGCTCGCGGGCACCGGCCTCGACGAACCGCGGTCCGCCGCGTCGTGGCGACGTCGCCCGGTCGTAGATCTGGGTCACGACGGCGGCCGACTCGGGATCGAGCAGCCACACGATGCGCGTCATGCCGTCGGGCTGGCGCACCAGGCGCAACGACCGGGCGGCACGCCGCGCCCGCTCGCGGTCGACGATGCCGGCCGCGTCGAGCTCGTCGCGGAGCTCGCGCGCCCGCTTCTGCAGCCGGTCGGGATCGATCGTCGCGGACTCCTCGCACAGCCGCTCGACGGCCTGAGCGATCACGTCGGGAGGAATCGAGTCGCCCGCCGACCCCTGCCCGGCAGACCCCGACCCGGCAGACCCCAGACCCGCCTGAATCGCATCCGCCGCGGCGACGCTCACGCGCCCGTCGCGCAAGGCGTCGCCGAGCGCACCCGGGACGTTTGTGATTTCGCCGACACGAGTCACGGCCGCAGCATCCCGCCCGGTCATGCCCGCCTCGGCGCGCAGGAACTCCTGCACCGTGCGGTGTCCGGCGCGCTGCGCGAACCCGGACAGCCCGAGCTCGGGACTGGAGCGCCGTGCGACCTCGCCCGCGATCAGCGCCGCGCGGCGCTCGACCGCCTGCCGCAGCGACGCGCCGAGCGCGACCAGGGCGCGCAGCTGCTCATCGCCGACCGCCGCCAAGGGCTCCATCGGCGCGCACTCGACGACACTCAGCGCCATGCGCAACGCGTCGGAGAGGGAGGCCGGGGACATGCCTCCATTCTCCCCGTTCGAAAGTCTGTTCGGGAGGTAGGCCGATTATTCTGTGGAGAACTCGGCGTCCGCGCCCGGTGTGCGCAGGGCCGCGACCATCCGCTCCAGCCCCCAGCGCCACGCGCGATCCACATCCCCTCCGAGCCCGAACATCCCGCCGAGCTCCATCGTGAGAAAGCCGTTCGCCCACGCGGTCACGAGCCGGGCCCCCTCGAGCGCGTGCTCGGGCCCCGTGAGGGCGCCGACCGCGTCCAGCAGCGGGGTGACGCTGCGCACGACCGCCGCGGCATCCGGTCGCGGCGCTCCGTGCGCCGAGAACACGAGCCCGAACCCGACCGGATGCTCGTGCGCGAATCCGCGCAACGCGTCGGCCTGCACGACGAGCCGGCGTGCGGGGTCGGCCTCCGCCGCGGTGGCCTCGAGCCGATCGGTCAGGTCGTCGAGGGTGGCCGCGACGACGAGCGCCAGCAGCTCCCGACGGTCGCGCACGCGTTTGTAGAGCGACGGCGCCCGCACGCCGGCCCGCTCGGCGACGGCCTGCATCGTGAGGCCGTCGAGCCCGCCGTGCCCCTCCGGGCCCCCGCGCTCGATGATCTCCCGCCCCGCGGCGACGATCGCGGCACGGCTGGTCTTCTCCGGCGTCGGCATTTGCATCTCCCCTCGATAGCTAATTAGCATAGCCATCATGGAACTCGTGCCCGGCCTGCGCCGCATCGGCAACGACATCGTCGCCGTCCATCTCATCGTCACCGACGAGGGGATGACCCTCATCGACACGGGCCTTCCCGGCCAGTACGCCGACCTGACCCGCGAACTCGCGGCGCTCGGCCGGCCGCTCGGCGACATCCGGGGCATCGTGCTGACGCACGGCGACAGCGACCACACCGGATTCGCGGAGCGCCTGCGGTCGGAGCTCGGCATCCCGGTCTACATCGGCGCCGCCGACGCGGCCCGCGCGATGGGCGAGAAGCCGCCGTCGACGCCGAAGGACCGGCGCCGGCTCGGCCCCGTGCTCCGGTTCTTCGCCTATGCGCTGCGCAAGGGCGGCCTCAAGATGCCCGCGGTGAAGGAGGTCATGCCCATGAACGACGGCGACGTGCTGCCGCTGCCGGGCGCGCCCGTGATCATCGGGATGCCGGGCCACTCCCCGGGCAGCGTCGCCGTCCACGTGCCCGCCGTGCGCGCGGTCTTCGTGGGCGACGAGCTCACGACGCGCAACGTGCTGACGGGCGTGACCGGACCGCAGCCCGCCCCGTTCACCGACGACCAGGCCGGATCGTCGGCCGCACTGGATCGCCTCGCGGGGCTCGACGTCGATCTCGTCATCCCGGGCCACGGTCCGGTGTGGACGCAGGGTGCGCCCGCGCTCATCGCCGCGTACCGCGAGGCGGAGAAGGGCCACTAGCGCGGACGTAGGGTGGGATCGATGTCGGGATCCCGTGCCACCTCGTTCCATCAGGCCGCCGATGCGTACGCGCGGGCCCGCCCGTCGTACCTTCCCGAGGCCGTCGCCTGGATGCTCCCGGATGCCGCCCGCCGGGTCGCCGACGTCGGCGCGGGCACCGGCAAGCTCTCCGCAGTGATCGCGGCCACCGGACGCGATGTGGTGGCCGTGGACCCGGATGCCGGCATGCTGCGCAAGCTCGAGGCCGAGCATCCGGAGATCCGCACGCTCGTCGGCAGCGCGGAGCAGCTTCCGCTGGACGACGCCTCCGTCGACGCGGTCGCGTTCGGGCAGGCGTGGCACTGGGTCGACCCGCCCGCGGCGGCCGTCGAGGCCGCGCGTGTGCTGCGGCCGGGCGGAACCCTCGGACTGATCTGGAACGTCCGGGACACCCGCTCCGGCTGGGCGGCCGAGCTCGCGACCATCATCGACGCGAGCGACGCGGAGGAGTTCGTCGAGCGCGGCGGCCCGGTGCTCGGGGCGCCGTTCGGCGCGCTCGAGACGGCCGAGTTCGCGTGGCAGTACCCGCTGACGGTCGACGGTCTCGTCGACCTCGTGGCGTCGCGCAGCGCCACCATCCAGGCCGCCCCGGATGCGCGGGCCCAGCTGCTCGACCGCGTGCGGGAACTCGCGGAGCGGTCGGCCGGGAGCGATGGTCTGCTCCTGCTGCCGTACGTCACGCACGTGTACCGTTCGGCCATCCCGGCGTGAGGAGAGCACCATGAACCCGATCGATCCGGCCCGCACCGCCCTGCTGCTCATGGACCTGCAGCCGAGCGTGCTGGCGCGCTATCCCGCGGATGTCGTGCTGCCGAACGCGATCGCGCTGCGCGATGCGGCACGGGATGCCGGCGTGCTCGTCGGGTACGTGCACGTCGCGCTGGCACCCGAGGAGGCGGCCGCCGTGCCGGCGACGAATCCGATGTTCTCCGGGCTGGCGGCGCGCATGGCCGGAGCCGACCCGGCGATGAGCGAGGTCGATCCGCGGCTGGAGATCGACGTGGAGGAGCCGGTGTTCCGCAAGACGCGGGTGGGCGCGTTCTCGACGACCGACCTCGACGCCCGCCTGCGCGAACGGGACATCGACACCCTCGTGCTCGCCGGCATCTCGACGAGCGGCGTCGTGCTCTCGACCGTGCGCGACGGCGCCGACCGCGACTACCGGCTGATCGTCGTGGCCGACGCGTGCTCCGATCTCGACGACGAGGTGCATCGCGTGCTCACGCAGAAGGTGTTCCCGCGGCAGGCCGAGGTCGTCACCACGGCGGAGGCTGTCGAGGTGCTCGGCGCCGATGCGTGAGCACGAGCACCACCCCGGCGACGTGCACGACGGCGTGAGCGTCGCGGAGTACTGGGAGCAGCGCTACGCGTCCGGCGGCGCCGTCTGGTCGGGTCGCCCCAACGCGACCCTCATCGACGTCGCGCCGCGCCCGAGCGGCGCCGCGGCGCGCGCGGTCGACCTGGCGTGCGGCGAGGGCGGCGACGCGGTCTGGCTCGCGCAGCAGGGATGGCACGTCACCGCCGTCGACATCTCGAACGTGGCGATCGGGCGCGGCCGCGCCGCCGCCGAGGACCTCGGCCTCGCCGACGCGATCGAGTGGATCGCCGCCGACCTCGAGACATGGCAGGTGCCCGACGGCGTCGAGCTCGTGACGGCTTGCTTCCTGCAGTCGAGCCGGGAGCTGGATCGGGATGGCATCCTGCGCCGGGCGGCTCGCCGGGTGGCGGCGGGTGGTCGGCTGGTCTCGATCGCGCACGCGCAGCTGCCGCCGTGGTCGGCGCATCCGGACCACGTCGGGATCACTCCCGAGGCCGAGCTCGCCGCGCTCGACCTCGACCCTGCCGCGTGGCGGGTCGAACTCGCGGAGGTGCGGGAGCGGACCGGCTCGGGACCCGACGGCGAGCCCGCGACCCTGCACGACTCGGTGGTGCGCGTGCGCCGGATCGCGTGAGCGCCCCGGTGTGCCCGTGCGGCTCCGGCCGCCCCTACGAGGCGTGCTGCGAGCCGTACCACCTGGGCGCCGCGGCACCGACCGCCGAGGCGCTCATGCGGTCCCGCTACAGCTCCTTCGCGCTGGGGCTGGCGCCCTATCTGCTGCGCACCTGGCATCCGGAGACGAGACCGGCCGAGCTGGACCTCGATGACGGGATGACGTGGCGCGCCCTGCAGCTCGTCGACGTCGTGCGCGGGGGAGCGGACGACGCGGAGGGTGTGGTCGAGTTCCGCGCGTCGTTCCGCGACGCGTCGGGCGCCGTGGGCCGGCTGCACGAACGCAGCCGCTTCGCGCGGGTCGACGGCCGGTGGACGTACGTCGACGGCGACGTCCTGGACTGAGCCGGCGGCTCGGCGCGGTCCGGTAAGGTGGGAGATCGCGCCGGGTGACCGGCGAAGTCACGGGCTGTGGCGCAGCTTGTAGCGCACCTGACTGGGGGTTATAGGGGCTAGCGGCTGGTTCAGCCTGAAAAGTGAATAACGGGATGTGGCGCAGCTTGGTAGCGCACCTGACTGGGGGTCAGGGGGTCGCAGGTTCAAATCCTGTCATCCCGACAAAAATACCTGATGAGAGCCGGTTTTTCGTCAGAGATCGTTTTTTCGCGAACGCCGGGTGGGGTCGAGGTCTCGTCGCCCGTTTGAGACTTTCTGGCTCTGCGGTTGTCGCGAGCCGGGACCAAACCGGGACCGCGAGGCTACTTGATGCGGTGTTCAACAACGCCGTATCGCCGCCACCTCGGCGTCCCTAACGCACAACCCGTGCATTCGCGCGTCGGTGATGTGCTGGCACGGCGAGGATGGGTTGTCGCGGCGCTACCCACATTCGAGTGGAGCTTTACTTGGTTGATGGAGGAGCCTTATACCGTGCGACTGAATCTGCTAACCGACCTCCCGCGCGAACTCGCAAAGCGAACACGGTTCGACCTGGGAGCCTGACCCGGTTTCCCGGACATCTTGAGTGAGGCGATGATCGTCTCGGAAGGAGTCCGTGTAA